>NZ_LQXR01000001.1 GCF_001590725.1 Snodgrassella sp. CFCC 13594
GACTGCTACAGCCAGCCAAGAAGTTGCGGCACAAGGCAGCAGTGCCGCCAGCTTAGCGGCCAGTAATGTGAAAGTGGTTCCCATGAGTGAGACCAGCAGTGGATCGGCTGTGGCTAGCGCTCCTGTGACGAGCACTCCAGCCAGTAATGGTGCAGAAAATTTGGTGGTTACCGTGCAAAATCGCACATGGATGAGCGTCACCGACGCGCAGGGAAAAGTTTTGATCAGTGAAGTGGTACCGGCGGGTGCGGTGAAACAATTCAGTGGCAGCGCTCCCTACAAAGTGGTATTAGGCTATGCATTGGGTGCACGCATTCAGTTTGCGGGCCAAGATGTGGCCATTCCCCAATCCAAAAAAACAACCGCTTCGCTGACGGTGGGTGGTAATTAATATGACACATGTTGTTGGGCGTCGTCCCACGCATCAGGTACACATTGATCACGTGATTGTAGGTTCTGATGCGCCGGTGGTGGTGCAGTCTATGACCAATACGGACACAGCAGATGCGGTGGCCACGGCTGAGCAAGTTAAGGCATTGGCAGACACCGGCTCTGAGATGGTGCGCATCACCGTTAATAGCCCAGATGCGGCAAGTAAAGTGGCGGAAATCCGCAACCGCTTGGATGATATGGGCTGTCATGCGCCGCTCGTAGGTGATTTCCATTTCAATGGTGAGCGCTTGCTCAAAGATTATCCAGATTGCGCACGCGCATTGTCCAAATACCGCATCAACCCAGGTAATGTGGGCAAGGGTGTGAAAGGCGATGAGAAATTCGCTTATATGATCCGCACTGCTGCTGAATATGACAAAGCAGTACGCATTGGTGTGAATTGGGGCTCACTCGACCAAGCGCTGGCCAAGCGCATGATGGATGCTAATTTGGCATTGTCTGAACCCAAACCCGCAGATGCGGTGATGAAGGAAGCTTTAATTGTGTCAGCATTGCAATCGGCGCAAAAAGCGGTGGATTTGGGGCTGCCTGAAAATAAAATTATTTTATCGTGCAAAGTATCGCATGTGCAGGATTTGATTGAGGTCTACCGCGCATTATCGCAGCGTTGCGCCTATCCTTTGCATTTGGGCTTAACTGAAGCGGGCATGGGCAGTAAAGGAATCGTGGCCTCAACGGCGGCATTGGCGGTGTTGTTGCAAGAGGGTATCGGTGACACCATTCGTATTTCGCTGACGCCAGAACCAGGCAGTGCCCGTACGCAAGAAGTGGTGGTGGCGCAAGAAATATTACAGACCATGGGTTTGCGTTCGTTTACACCGTTAGTTACCGCTTGTCCCGGCTGCGGGCGCACCACCAGTACTGTGTTTCAGGAATTGGCACGTGATATTCAAGTGTATTTACGCGAAAAAATGTCGATATGGCGACTGCAGTACCCTGGTGTGGAGCGTTTGAATGTGGCCGTGATGGGGTGTGTGGTCAATGGGCCGGGCGAAAGTAAATTGGCCGATATTGGCATTTCTCTTCCGGGTACAGGGGAAACACCGGTAGCCCCAGTCTATGTAGATGGAGAGCGTCAAGTGACGCTGAAAGGCGACAACATGGCGGCGGAGTTTTTGCAGATTGTAGAAAGCTATGTGCATGAAAATTATGGCCAAGGTGGTAAAAAAAGAGCACCAGCCAAAATTATCCCGATTCAGAATGCCAAGGGGTGAGTGACGCTTTATTGTGGGTGCCTCCAGTGGTTCTGTCGGCGCATGGTATCTGCTTACATCCATTGCAAGCAGAACATGCCGATGGGTTGGCGGCAGCGGCGCAGGATGGTGCATTGTGGCAGCTTGTGGTGACCTCAGTGCCCGAGCCTGGTCAAGAATTGGCTTATATTCAACAAGCCCAAAAGACACCAGATCGCCAAGCATGGGTCGTGATTGAAGAGGCATCAGGGCAAATTTTGGGCTCAACGAGTTATCACGATATATTACCTGCGGTAAAACGTTTGGAAATTGGCTACACGTGGTATCGGCAAAGTCACTGGCGCACCGGCTTGAATTCCGTTTGTAAATGGATGTTGTTGCGGCATGCCTTTGAAACATTAGGCGCCTTGACTGTGGGCTGGCGTACCGATGGATTGAATGTTCGCTCACAAGCAGCGATTGTGCGCTTGGGTGCACATTATGATGGCACGATACGTGGGCATGCATTGCGCCGTGATGGCACTGTTCGTGATACGGTGATGTACAGCATGACACGCGCAGAGTGGCCGGTTGCTCAAGAACGCTTATTGGCTGGTTTTTTGCCAAACCGGCGATGAAAATACAGGCTGCCTGAATAGCGTCAGGCCAGTTGATTGAATGACAAAATAAAGAAATACCTAAAAATGGGACAAAAAATCCAAGCCGTAAAAGGCATGAATGATTTACTGCCAGTGGCACAAAAAGATTTCAAGCTGACTTCTGCCTTCTGGCAAGCATTTGAAAATACCATTGCAGCGTGGACTCGGCGCTTTGGTTACCAGCAAATTCGCACGCCGATTGTGGAACAAACGGGTTTATTTGTGCGTTCCATTGGTGAAGAAACCGATGTGGTGGGCAAGGAAATGTATACCTTTGCCGATTCTAATGATAAGTTGAATTTGAGTTTGCGCCCCGAAGGTACAGCGTCGTGCTTGCGTGCGGTGGTGGAGCATAATTTACTCTACAATAATCCGCAGAAGTTGTGGTACAGCGGCCCGATGTTCCGGCGTGAACGCCCGCAGAAGGGTCGTTACCGCCAGTTTCACCAAGTGGGTGTCGAGGCATTGGGGTTTGATGGCCCTGATATTGATGCCGAAATGATTACCATGTGTGCCGACCTGTGGAATGAGTTGGGTATACGGCAGCACCTGACACTGGAACTCAATAGCTTGGGCAATATGGCTGAGCGCTCCGCTCATCGAGAGGCGCTGGTGGCTTATTTGCAGCAGCATGAAGCCCTTTTGGATGAAGACAGTCTACGCCGCTTGCACACCAACCCGTTGCGTGTGCTCGACACCAAAAATCCGACTTTGCAGGTGATGGCCAATGCGGCGCCGCGCTTGGTGGATTTCTTGGGCGCCGAGTCGCGGGCGCACTACCAATCATTGAAAACCATGTTGGATGGTTTGGGCATTGCTTATGTGGAAAACCCTCGCTTGGTGCGCGGTTTGGATTATTATAATTTAACCGTGTTTGAATGGACCACTGATAAATTAGGGGCGCAATCGACGGTATGTGGCGGGGGCCGTTATAATGGCTTGATTGAGGAATTGGGCGGGAAGCCCACTCCTGCCATCGGTTTTGCCATGGGCGTGGAACGGCTATTGTTGTTGGTACAGGAGTATGGTTGCCTGAAAGCAGATGGGGCTCCGGATGTTTATGCCATGCATCAAGGTGAGGGCAGTGTGTTGGCGGTGCTGACCGTGGCAGAACAGCTGCGCCATGCCGGTATTGATGTGTATATGCACTGCGGCGGCCAGAGTTTGAAGGCACAAATGAAAAAAGCCGATGCCAGTGGCGCCCGCTTTGCACTGATTGTGGCACAAGATGAAGTGGCCAATGGCACGGTGACACTGAAAGATATGCAGGGCGAGCACGGACAACAAACCGTTGCCGCCACCGACGTAATCACCTTATTGCAGGAATGGAAAAAATAATGGCTGTGCATTTGCAAGACGAACAAGAAATTGCCAATTTCAAGTATTTTTGGCAGCGTTGGGGTAAATGGGTGTTTGCCTTATTGTTGGTAGCGGCATTGGCTTATTTGGCTTATGTGTTGTACCAAAGCCATGAACGAGGAAATGGCGAAAAAGCGGCGGGGGTTTTTGAAACGTTTGCGACGCAATACCAAGCCAATAATGATGCAGGGGCCAAAAAAGCGTTGTTGCAATTGCAGCAGGATTACCCCAAAACCATCCCTGCTGCTCAGGCAACATTAATGATGGCAGGCGTGGCTTTTGATCAAGGCAAATACGATGACGCCATCAAGCATTTACAATGGGTGGGCAATAAGCAAAAAAGTGATTTTATACAAGCGTTGGTGGCGCAGCGTTTGGCGGTAGTGTATTTGCAGCAGCAAAAATACGACCAAGCACTGGCGGCACTGGATGTTAAAGTGGCCGATCCATTTAAACCAACATTACTGGAAACGCGCGGTGATATTTTGGTGGCGCAGCAAAAAAATAAAGAAGCAGTGGCCGCCTATGATGGCACATTAAAATTATTGCCCAAAGAAGCACCACAGCGACAAGTGGTGCAGATGAAAGCAGATTCATTGCGCTAAACATGATTCCCCGGCTTTGTTTGGTCGGTATTTGATTCGGCTTGCGTGTGGTGTGTGATCACAGGCAAGCCATTGGTGTTTTTATTGGTGGCTTTGCGGCTGCCTGAAAGAAAGTTATGAAACCGACGATTGCTTTGGTGGGCCGCCCCAATGTGGGCAAGTCAACCTTGTTTAACCGTTTAACGCGCAGCAAAGATGCTTTGGTGGCGGATGTGCCTGGCCTTACCCGTGATCGTCACTATGGTCACGGCCGTTTGGGCAGTAAACCTTATTTGGTGGTGGATACCGGCGGTTTTGAACCTGTGGTGGACAGTGGTATTTTGTATGAAATGGCCAAGCACACTTTGCAGGCAGTGGATGAAGCTGATGCCGTGGTATTTTTGGTGGACGGTCGCAATGGGCTCACGCCACAAGATCAAATCATTGCCAATCGCCTGCGTCAAAGCCCACGCCCGGTCATTTTGGCAGTCAATAAAGGAGAAGGGGCCAATCGTGCGGTATTGGCGGCTGAATTCTTTGAATTGGGTTTGGGTGAGCCTCAAGTGATTTCGGGTGCGCATGGTGATGGCGTATATGATCTGATTGAAACCGTATTGGCAGAGTTTCCTGAAGTTGAGGAAGAGGAAGGGCAATCGGCCCGCCACCCTGTATTCGCCATCATTGGTCGGCCCAATGTGGGTAAATCGACTTTGGTGAATGCCATTCTGGGTGAAGAGCGAGTGATTGCATTTGATATGGCCGGTACCACCCGTGATTCCATTCATATTGATTTTGAGCGTGGTGGCAAGCCGTTTACCATCATTGATACTGCAGGCGTGCGCCGGCGCGGAAAAGTGGATGAGGCAATTGAAAAATTCTCCGTGATTAAAGCCATGCAAGCCATTGAGGCGGCGAATGTGGCTGTGTTGGTGCTGGATGCGCAGCAAGACATTGCCGATCAAGATGCCACCATTGCCGGCTTTGCTTTGGAGGCAGGGCGTGCTTTGGTGGTGGCGGTGAATAAGTGGGATGGTCTGAGCGATGAGCGCAAAGAGCAGCTCAAACGCGACATCAATCGCAAATTGTATTTCTTAGAATTTGCCAAATTTCATTTCATCTCAGCCTTGAAAGAGAAAGGCATAGATGGACTGTTTGACTCGATTCAGGCAGCCTATGATGCCGCCATGATTAAAATGCCCACGCCGAAAATCACACGGGTATTGCAAAGTGCGGTCGAACGGCAGCAGCCAGCTCGGGCAGGTTTAATCCGTCCAAAAATGCGCTATGCGCACCAAGGTGGCATGAATCCGCCCGTCATTGTGATTCATGGCAATGCATTGCAGCACATTTCTCCTGCGTATACGCGCTACTTAACGCAAACATTTCGCAAAGCATTTCATTTGCAAGGTACGCCTTTGCGCATTCAATACAACGTGGGCAGCAATCCTTATGAAGAAACGGAAGCCAAGCCCAAACAACCATTGCGGCGGGTGAAGCTGAGCAACCGCATTGCCAAACGTGAAGAGCATAAAGAAGCGAAAAAGCAGGTAAAACGCAAGAATAAAGTGAGCGCGAAGAAAACAAACGCACGCTAATGTGTTAGGATTGTTACTGTTAACATTTTAGACGAATTGTCAATCCTGACACCCTCGCACGAATCATTAAGATAAGAAAGAACGGAGTATGCAAATGACCGCTAAAGGACAAATGTTACAAGATCCTTTTCTGAACGCACTACGCAAAGAGCATGTACCTGTGTCCATTTATTTAGTCAACGGCATCAAATTACAAGGTCAAGTAGAGTCTTTTGATCAATATGTGGTGCTGTTACGCAATACCTCTGTAACGCAAATGGTGTACAAACACGCCATTTCTACCATTGTTCCTGCTCGTGCCGTTAGTCTGCAACACGAACAAAAGGCCGATGCTGAATAAAACATTTTCAGCTTTGGTTTTACAGCCCGCTCATTTGGCGGGCTTTTTTGTGGCCGCTTTGCCGCTGATGCGTGGCTTGTCATGGTTGGTAGCCATGATTGCGTCAAGATGCACCTGCAAAAAATACCCCAATGATGGGGTATTTTCGCGGCAAAACATGACCGTAAATTAATCCTGCTGTATCCCTGCAATTAACCAGTCGCTGTGGCTGCCTGAAAGCTTGCTAAAATGCCACACTTCACTAAATGGCATGGGTGCACTGCCCAGTTGTTCGCTTACTTGGCCAGAAAAGCGTACGCTCACAATATCTTCACCGCTTTCCTGTGCTTGGCCGACCACCGTTGCGGTTAGTTGGCTGAATTCGGCTACATCGTCATTGGTGCGAATGTCTTGTTGGATATCGGCAAACATGGCGGGCGTGAAATAGCGGCGGATTTCTTCAATATTGCTGGCGCTATTCATTGCTTGTACGTGGTTAAAACGTTGTCGGGCAAAACGCAGAAATGCTTCCGTTGAGCTGCCATCAATCAAGTTGGCACTGCCAGAAAGCGGTGCTTGGGTTTGGCCCAATTGCTCACCAAAAACATTGGTGTTGCTGCTCTGGGTATTCAACGCTGGTGCCGATACGGGATTTGCTGAAGCGGTTTGGGTGAAATCGGTTTTCTTGGTGGTCGTGCCGTTAAAACCAGCAGAAGGTGTTTGCTGTTGTGCCTTTTTGGCGGCAAAACGACGGTAGAAATAAAAACCGCCCAATGCCAGTAGAATCAGCCATACCCAATTAATGCCTCCTTTTTTCTCTGCTGCGCCTGCTTGTGACGCTGCCGTAGCCTCATTGTTATTGGCCATGGCGTGTCCAGCCATGGCACCGATGGCAGCACCGGCGACACCCGCACCCACCATGCGCCCCACATTGCTGCCGCTTTTTTGCTGGGCTTGCGGTTGCGCTTGAGGTTGGTTACGGTATTGATTATTGGGTTGCTGATAAGTTTGGCTAGGGATGGCTCGGTTCATGCCGCGGCTTTTACCGCCACCCATGCGCTTGGCCTCGGCCAACGGTGCCAACATCAAGCTCAACATTACAGCGGTCACGATGGCGCCGCGTTTATTCATCTGCATAAAAGGTATTCCAGAGTGGATCGGATTAGAGTGCATAACATAGCGTAAAAATGTCAAATTTCAAGTGTTTTTGCAGACATTTAACCTAACCATGAGTTTATGAGTGGGCATCGGGCCTTATTCGCGGTGGCTTGCTTGATGTATCACCCAAGCCAGAAGAACCACATGGCGCCGAGTAAAAATGAATGGCCAGCAGTCTCTTTGGTTTGTTAGGCATTTATGGCTTGCTACAGATAATCATGGCGATTTTGAGCTGCGAGAATAGTGAGCAGGGTAATGGGGCAGAGCTTGGTCAGGTGTCTGACACCCATCAATACCAAAGCAAGGATGTATTTGAGTTAGGTGGATTGGCTACGGCTCGAGCAGTGAATCACCGGCTTCTGGCTTCAAAGCCCGGTGTTAGGCTAAACCAGATGGCCATAAGGCTCTTGATCGGAAATAGAGGGGAGCTCAATGAATTGGACCCGTGCAATACAAAGGCATTAGCCTATTCAGGCAACGATCGGGCTGCCTGAAAGCTTTGCTCTAGTGCATGAATTTGTGTGGTGAGCACTGCGTTGATGGGAGTAGGTACCCCATATTGCTGGCCCAGGTGGCACACAGTTTCACCAAAAATGGCGATTTCTGTTGGGCGTTTGGCCAATACGTCTTGCGCCATGGAGGTGTAGCCATTGTCAGACAACACCATCACTGGTTGCAAAATGGTGTCTACATCTGCTTCAGTTAAACCAATGTTCAAGTGTTTTGAAATGGCCAGGACTTCTTGAGCGGCATCATGCATTAACCGCTGTGCGGGCAGATTGTGTTTGATTTGCCCATAAGACAGCCGCAGGACTGCGCTCACTTGGTTCACTGCCACATTCAGCATGAATTTATGCCATTGCGCACGGCGCATATCGGTTGGGGTTTGATGGGGTATTTGAGCGGCGCTGAGCCAACTTTGTATACGTGCTACATCCGGACTGATGTGATGATTGTTTGACTCACCAAACACCAAAAAACCAGGTTGGCTGTAATGCACAGCATGGCCTTCGCGCAGCGCATCCATTTGCACCCCATAAGCCAAAAGCAGGTGTTCAGCACCCAATGCTTCGCCCAGTATGACTTCGCTGGAGATGCCATTGAGTAGGGAAAGAATGCGCGTATGTTGGGCCAAGACGCCGCGGCAAAGTTGGGCAGCTGCTAGAAGTTGGCTTGCCTTAACGCATACCAAAATTACATCGGCTTTGGGGCCCGTAAGGGCTTCTTGTGGGGTGACATAATCGAAATCGTAACGTGCATCGTTGACCCAAAAGCCTTGGGCGCGATAGCGGTGGCAGCGGGCCTCATCCGCCAAAATATGTACGCTTTCAGGCCGATAATCGTGCAGTTTCGCGGCATACAAGGCGCCTATGGCGCCTAAGCCGATGATGTAGACGTGCTGAATGGTGTTTAACATGGCCATTATTGCAAAATAAATAAATCGAAAGCTTAGTCCAGTAAGGTAAAAATGGCAAAATTTGCGTTTCAGGCAGCCCCAAGCCGCCACCTGAAATTGATACCGCCGCTAACTTGGATATTGCGTTTGCATTAAGCTGCATGGCTGGCGAGAAAATCTTGGGCAAAACGCTGTAGTACCCCGCCTGCTTCATAAATACTCATTTCTTCTGCCGTATCCAAACGACAGATGACGGGCACATGTACGGTCTCCCCATCCGCGCGGTGAATGACCAATGTGATCTCGGTGCGCGGTATGCGATCACCGATGACATCATATGTTTCGGTGCCGTTTAGTGCCAAGGTCTGGCGGGTGACACCAGGTGTGAATTGCAGCGGCAGTACGCCCATGCCGATGAGGTTAGTACGATGAATGCGCTCAAAACCCTCGGCCACAATGGCTTCCACTCCTGCTAGGCGTACCCCTTTTGCTGCCCAGTCGCGGCTGGAGCCTTGGCCATAATCGGCACCCGCGATGATGATTAATGGCTGGCGTCGATTCATGTAGGTTTCGATGGCTTCCCACATGCGCATCACTTGGCCTTCTGGTTCCACGCGTGCCCATGAGCCTTGTCTGGTAGTGCCATCGTCATTTTTGACCATTTCATTGAATAGTTTGGGATTCGCCAGTGTGGCACGCTGAGCCGTTAAATGGTCACCGCGATGGGTAGCGTAGGAATTAAAATCTTCTTCAGGCAGCCCCATCTTGGCTAAATATTCACCGGCCGCGCTGCTGGGTAAGATGGCATTGGATGGAGAGAGGTGGTCAGTGGTGATGTTGTCGGGCAAAATCGCCAAAGGGCGCATGCCGAGAAGATGCCGTTCTCCAGCCAATGCGCCTTCCCAATAAGGTGGGCGGCGGATGTAGGTTGATTGGGTGCGCCAAGCATATAAAGGACTGTCGGCCTTTGAAGCTGCACCGTGATCAAACATGGGCACATATACGCGGCGGAATTGCTCGGGTTGGACATAGTGGGTAACCACATCATCGATTTCAGCGTCGCTGGGCCAGATGTCTTTAAGGCGAATTTCGCGCCCATCCACCACGCCCAAAACATCGTTTTCAATATCGAAGCGAATGCTGCCAGCTAAGGCATAGGCCACGACCAATGGTGGCGATGCCAGAAAAGCCTGTTTGGCATAGGGGTGGATGCGCCCATCAAAATTGCGGTTGCCTGAAAGGACGGCGGTGGTGTAGAGATCGCGGTCGATGATTTGTTGTTGGATGACCGGATCCAATGCGCCAGACATGCCATTGCAGGTGGTACAGGCAAATCCCACAATGCCAAAGCCCAATTTTTCCATTTCAGGCAACAAGCCAGATTCGCGTAAATAGAGTTCAGCTACTTTGGATCCCGGTGCGAAAGAGGATTTAACCCAAGGTTTACGCGTCAATCCCAAGCGGTTGGCGTTGCGCGCCAACAGCGCGGCAGCCACCACATTGCGTGGATTGCTGGTATTGGTGCACGAGGTAATGGCCGAAATGATGACAGCTCCATCGGGCATCAGCCGTTGGTGGGCTCGGTATAAGGCGCTGCAATACCTTTTGTGGTCAAATCGGCAGTGGCCACGCGGGCATGAGGATTGGATGGCCCAGCCATGCTGCGGGTAACACTGGATAAATCAAAGTGCAGCAGTCGCGGGTATTTTGCCTGTTGGAGCTCATCTGCCCATAAGCCGGCCGCTTTGGCATAAGTGGCCACCAATTTTACTTGTGCGTCATCGCGGCCTGTGAGTGTTAAATAATCGATGGTTTGTTGGTCGATGTAAAACAACGCTGCAGTTGCGCCATATTCTGGGGTCATGTTGGCAATGGTGGCGCGGTCGCCGATGGTGAGGCTTGCGGCACCGTCTCCGAAAAATTCGACATAAGCACCCACAACGCGTTGTTGGCGCAAAAATTCAGTGAGTGCCAGCACCACATCGGTGGCGGTGATGCCGCTTTGTCGTTTGCCCGTTAGCGCCACGCCAACAATATCAGGTAGCCGCATCATGGAAGCGCGGCCCAGCATGACTGTTTCTGCTTCTAAGCCGCCGACACCCACTGAAATCACGCCCAAGGCATCGACATGTGGGGTGTGGCTATCGGTACCCACACACGTATCGGGAAAAGCCGTTTGGCTACCATCGGTTTCGGTACGCAACTGCACCACCGGGGACATTTTTTCCAAATTGATTTGGTGCATGATGCCATTGCCGGCAGGAATCACGTCCACGTTTTCAAATGCCGTTTTGGTCCAGTTAATGAAATGGAAACGGTCTTCATTGCGCCGATCTTCAATGGCACGATTTTTGTCAAATGCCGCCGGATCATCGCCACCGCACTCCACGGCCAACGAGTGATCCACAATGAGCTGGGTTTGCACCACTGGGTTTACCTTGCTGGGGTCTCCACCTTTGTCGGCGATGGCATCGCGCAGTCCAGCCAAGTCCACCAATGCCGTCTGCCCCAAAATGTCGTGGCAGACCACGCGCGCCGGATACCAGGGGAAATCGACTTCTTGCTTGCGGTCAATGAGTTGCTTCAGCCAAAGGGTTAAGGTAGCGGCGTCGATGTGTTTGTCGTCGGCGCGGTTAATCAAATTTTCTGCCAAGATGCGGGAAGTGTAGGGCAGCTGTGCATAGGCATTGGGGCTGATTGCATCAACAGCCGCGCGGGCATCGTAATAATAATAAGGGGTATGCGCTAAGGGCTTGCGGTAGGGGCTGGTCATGAGGTGTATTCCGTATTCTTCTTATGGGTTTGGATCAGGGTGCGGCTGCCTGAAAATCCTTTCAGGCAGCTTGTGTGGCATTAACGCTCATCGATGGGCACAAATTTTTGCTCATCTGGGCCAGTGTAATGTGCCGATGGGCGGATAATTTTGCCATCTTGGCGTTGTTCCAATACATGGCTGACCAGCCACTGGTACGCGCCATCACAAACAAGGGTGTGAACATATCGGTGGGTACGCCCATTTTGTGGTAGGACACAGCAGAGAACCAATCTAAATTGGGAAACATTTTTTTCTGTTGCCCCATCACGGTTTCTAGGCGTGCGGCAATGTCGAATAACGTCATATCGCCACTTTCCATCGACAAGGTACGCGCCACATCCTTAATCACCACATTGCGCGGGTCGGAAACGGTGTAAACCGGATGACCAAACCCGATGATGACTTCTTTTTTGGCCAATCGGACCAAGATATCTGCTTCGGCCTCATCGGCGTTGCGATAGCGGCTTTGGATGTCGAAAGCCACTTCGTTGGCACCGCCATGTTTGGGGCCTTTCAATGCACCAATGGCGCCAGCAATGGCGGAATATAAATCGGAGCCTGTGCCAGTGATGACACGCGAAGTGAAGGTAGATGCATTAAATTCGTGTTCTGCATAAAGAATTAGCGATGTGTGCATGGCGCGAACTTGCTCGGCATCTGGCGTTTGCCATGTAAAAGGTGTAGGAAATGGCCGCCGATGCTGTCTTCTTCACTTTCTAGGCTGATGATTTTGCCATTGTGGCTGTAGTGATACCAATACAGAAGCATACTGCCCAAAGAGGCCATCAATTTATCGGCTAAATCCCGCGCCTCACTGATGGGCTGGCTTTCGCGCTCGGGCAGGGTGCAGCCCAATGCAGATACCCCTGTGCGCATGACGTCCATGGGGTGCGCCTGAGCGGGAATATTTTCCAAAATGGCTAAGACATTGGCCGGCAAGTATCGCATGGCTTGTAGTTTGGTTTTGTAGGCGGCCAACTGGTGGCGGTTGGGTAAATAACCATGCACCAATAGATGGGCCACTTCTTCAAAATCACAATTTTTGGCTAAATCGATGATGTCATAGCCGCGATAGCTTAAATCATTACCGTGTTTGCCTACGGTGCACAAAGCGGTATTGCCTGCCGCTACGCCAGAGAGCGCCACGGATTTTTTGGGTTTGGGTACCGCAGTGATGCTTTCTACGGCTTCAGTGATTGGGGCTGAGGTCATGCTATTTCTCCTGTATTTTGTATTGTTATGGGCATTGCTGTATGGCTGCTGGCTATGGGGCTGCCTGAATGCTTGGTGTCGCTTCCCGATTGCGATGACGATGCGCTGGAATGCGCCAAAAACCGTTAACGCTTGGCGTGGGTTGGCATTTCCATGACCAAGCAGCTGGCCATAAGCCATCCCCTGATTTGCGCATTGTGATGAGTCTTGGTCACGTTATATCGACTGCATGGCCTTATGCAATAAGGTTTTATGGATGCAGTTGCCGTTGGGGATAATTCAATTTTTCAACGGCTAGCCCTTAAAGAGCACAACACCCGCTTTGATTTAATCTACCTTGGTACCATGATCACACGCATCCAGTAAACACGCCCGGGTTTGGCGATGGGCACCAATTGCCCATCTATTCATTTGGATGGCAAAATCGCACAAATCGTTTCAGCGTCTGATTGCGACGAGGGTCAGCGGCTGGAGTGTGGCTCTTGAAAAAGCGCATCCAATTTTTGCTCATAATCGTGATAGCCCAAGAAATCATACAGTTCCATGCGCGATTGCATGGTATCCAGAACGTTTTCTTGTGTGCCATCGTTTTTGATGTGTTGATACACATTCAATGCAGCCTTGCTGGCGGCGCGGAATGTGGACAAGGGATAAAGCACCAAATCCACACCCACCTCAGCCAGTTGTGATTGTGTGTAGAGTGGTGTGGCACCAAATTCAGTGATGTTGGCCAAAACCGGCACCTTAACCGCGTCAACAAACTGACGGTATTGATCCAAATCGGTCATGGCTTCTGGGAAAATCATGTCTGCACCAGCTTCAACACAGGCTAATGAGCGGTCAATGGCGGCATGCAAGCCTTCTTTTTGTAGTGCATCTGTTCTGGCCATGATGACAAATTGATCGTCTGTGCGTGCATCGACTGCCGCGCGGATGCGGTCAACCATTTCAGTTTGAGACACAATTTCTTTATTGGGGCGATGACCGCAGCGCTTTTGCGCCACTTGATCTTCGATGTGCACTGCAGCTACACCCGCCTTTTCCATGGCTTTAATGGTGCGGGCGATATTGAACGCGCCACCAAAACCCGTGTCGATATCCACCAATAATGGGGTGTCGACAGCATCTGTAATGCGGCGGGCGTCGATCAATACATCTTCCAAAGTGGTGATGCCTAAATCTGGCAAAGCACAAGAGCATGCTGCCACGCCGCCGCCCGACAAGTAAATGGCTTTGAAGCCGCTGGCGGTGGCCAAACGGGCAAAATAGGCATTCACACAGCCAACGACAGCAAGTGGGTGTTCCGATTGGACGGCTTGGCGGAAGCGCCAGCCTGCAGAAGGTTGGTTCATCTATTTCTCCATTACATATTGTTCTTATGGGTATTTCGCGGTGCTTTTCAGGCATCCTGCTTGGCGAAATGTAGAGCAGAGTCTCGAAAACTGTCAATCAAATTTTGCAGTGAAACTATCGCGAAAATAAAACAAATTCTGGATGTTGCGGTGCATGATTC
Organism: Snodgrassella sp. CFCC 13594; assembly: GCF_001590725.1. Classification (GTDB taxonomy): domain Bacteria; phylum Pseudomonadota; class Gammaproteobacteria; order Burkholderiales; family Neisseriaceae; genus Snodgrassella. Next base: position 14,236 of record NZ_LQXR01000001.1, read on the forward strand.
TGTGTGGGTCATCAAGCACATAAAAGATGGGCGAATGATTGAAATCAAACAATAACCAGAATGTGGCTATGGCTTGAGTTTGATTCTCCAGAATGAGAAACAAAAAAAACCATCTATACCAAGGGGAAAGGCATAGATGGTAAACACATTACGGGGAAAACGTCTTACTCACTACATCACTTGCTTTTGGAGGAAACAAGTGTAGTAAAGACACGGTTTTATCGTGAAGGTTTATTAATAATTATTAAATTACGTAAATCAATATTTTTGCTGGAAACCGGGCAGGCCAATGCCATAGCGGTGCACCCACAAGCGGCACAATAAGCCTGCCGCAAATAAAATATTGATGCTGTAGGCATTGACCCAGTTGAGCAGTGTCAAACCATACAATAAAGCACTCATTAAAATAGCAATACTGCCGTACACATCTCGCCGCAAAATAATCGGCACATCATTGACCAGCATGTCACGCACGATGCCGCCACCCACTGCTGTCACAAAGCCTAAAGTAATGACCCCAAATAAATTCAGGTTTAAAGCCAGACCCACTTGTGCGCCCGTAATGCTGAATGCGGCTAAGCCAATAGCATCGGCTACGATAAACCAAGTGGCTAAAGCGCGGCGATGTTGATGTTGCAAATTAAACAGCCAGGATAGGAAAAGTGTGACAAAAATCACAATCAGCGCCGTGTTTTCGCGAAATACGCGCGGGATGTGCCCCACCAGTACATCACGAATCATTCCGCCGCCCACGGCAGTAAGCAGGGCGACGATGACCACGCCGAGTATATCCAAGCGCTTGCGAAAGCCCACCAGATAGCCAGAAATGGCGAAAGCAGCGGTGCCGATGATGCTGATGATGTCAGTACTGGTCATGAAGTGCCATCGAGATTAGGTTGTTAATATGGGGGGTAATTGATAATGGAATCAATGGGGTGTGTTAATCGTAGGTTAAATTGGTTGTGTACGACGTATATATCTAGCGAGAAATCAATCTGTTTCGCCGCAGGATTCATCACTGAGTGCCGTATCGTTTGCGGTTGCATTGGGCTGAAAAATCGCCATTCGCCGGGTGCCATGTCTTCAGCTGACCATGATCCAAACTGGGTGCGGTGTAATGCCTCTACGCGGTTTCCTGCGGCCGCCACCATGCGTTTAACTTGGTGGTATTTGCCTGTGGTGATGGTTAACATCAAAGTATGCGCATCGCTTAATTCGGCCTCGGCTGCCTGAACGGTTTCATGGTCATCATGCAGCAATACACCGCGCTTTAGGGTATTGCAAAAAGATTCATCCGCTGGATGTTTGAGGCTTACGCGGTAGATTTTGGCCAATTTGTGCTTGGGTGCGGTGGTGCGGTGATTAAATTGGCCATCATTGGTGATGATGAGCACGCCTGTGGTATCGGCATCTAAACGGCCTACGGCTTGCATGTCAATATGCCGCATGGGCTCTGGAAACAGGCTGAATACGCTTGGGTATTGTTGGGGTTTGTGCGAGGTTTCGTAATCTGCCGGTTTGTGTAAGCAGATGTAGAAATACGGCATGGGCACAGGGGTGAACGGTTGGTCGTCAATCATCAGGCTGTGCACGTGCATGCCATCGATGTCTTCTTTGGCTTGTGTTTTCAGGCAGCCATTGATGGTAACGCGCTCATGGTCAATCAGTGTTTGGCATTGCTTGCGGCTGCCAAAGCCTTGGGCTTGCAGGTATTTGAGTAATTGCATCGTAAAATAAATAGTTTGCTCAGGAATCAGCCGTTGAGATCAGGGATAAATAACGGATAGGGTTGCCTGGAGCACGTTAAATAAAAAGATTTTACCAAATAAAGAAAATTAGGGTGTGTACCAAAAATAGGGGTGCCAGCAGGCCAAACGACCACAGCATATAGGCGAAAAAACTGGGCATGGCAACATCTTGCTGTTCTGCGATGGACTTCACCATGAAATTGGGCGCGTTACCAATGTAGCTCAGTGCCCCCATAAATACCGAGCCCATGGAAATGGCCAATAAAGTTTGGGGTATTTCTTCCATTAATATATTGGCATCGCCGCCTGCTAAATTGAAAAACACCAAATAAGTGGGGGCGTTGTCCAAAAAAGCCGATAATAGGCCGCTCATCCAAAAGTACAACGCGTTGATGGGGCTGCCATCTGGGTTGTGTACTGATTCAATCAGAGCATGAAAATGACCGTTTTCGCCAGCTTGTAGCATGGCGATTACAGGACTTATGGTGATGAAAATACCCAAAAATAATTTGCCTACTTCCTGTATGGGCGCCCAATTGAATGCATTGCTTTGGCGAATGGCCGATGGGGTTATCCATAAAGACAGCAGCGTGAATGCCAACAGCAAAACATCTCGGGTTAATGCTGGCAGACCGATGTGATTATCCAAAATGTGGAATTGCACTGTACTTTGCCACAACCCTGAAAGCAAGACTGCGCCCACTGCACCCAGCAACAACAAAATATTGCGTTTACCTTTAATGCATATGTTCAATTTGGTTGGGTCGGGTGCTGCTGAGCGCGGTTGTTCTTGCGCTGCAAAGTAGCGATCAATGCCATAAAACAACACCAGCAGGAAGGTGCTGCTAATCAGCACCGGCAACAGCATGTGTTCGACTGTCCACAAGAAAGAAACGCCTTTTAAAAAGCCCAAGAATAATGGCGGATCACCTAGTGGTGTGAGTCCACCTCCGATATTGGCGACCAAAAAAATGAAAAATACCACCACGTGCACACGATGTTGGCGGTGTTGATTGGCTTTGAGTAAAGGCCGGATAAGCAGCATGGCGGCACCAGTGGTGCCCATCAAAGAAGCCAGTAGCGTACCCATGGCGATGATGGCAGTGTTGGTAGCGGGCGTGCCTTTGAAGTGGCCCTGGATGTCAATTCCGCCGGAAATGGTGTAAAGCGCCAATAGCAACAAAATAAAGGGTACATATTCAGCCAGTAGTGCATGAACCACGGTGTGAATGCTGGCAGACCATCCATAGTGGATTGAAAACGGCAATAAAAACAGCAATGTCCACCCAGCGGTTATTTTGCCAAAATGATGATGCCAAATTGAGGACATCAATAGAGGGCATAAGGCAATGGACAGCAAAATGAATGCAAAAGGCAATCCCCACCATAGACTCAATTCAGAACCATTCAATGTGGCGGCCTGAAGTGGTAATGGCGCCACCATACCAATGCTCAGTATGGCCAGATGATGAATTTTTGAAAGGAGCGTAGAAAACGAAATCAACACAATAATCCTAATATGACAAGCTAAGCGAGACGCAAATAATTGAAGGCCAACAGGTGTTTTCGGTATGGGCACCTTGGTCGGCGTGGTGGCTAGACATCAGGGCGGCGCCAAATCCACACTGAAACCACTATGCATATGGCAGCAATGGCCAAGACCAGCTCGGTGTGTTGAGGTAGGCGCCAATAAACGATAGCAACTGAAATGGCCATCATACTACTGGAGAGTATTTTGGCATTGCGGGGAATGGCACGGTGTTCTTCCCATTGTTGCACCATTGGGCCAAAACGGTGATGGTGCAGCAGCCACATATGAAAACGCGGTGAGGCTTTGGCCCAGCAAGCGGCGGTGAGCAAAACGAATGGGGTAGTGGGTAATACCGGCAGGAAAATGCCCACAATGCCCAGTATCAAAAACAACAAGCCCGCCAACCACAGCAGTGGCCGCCACATCATGAGTGTGTATCCGATGATGGTGGATAGGTGATGCCCAACGCTTGCCAGCCTTCTATACCCATGGTGTGCAGTAGGGTTTTGTTGCGTTCAAAAATATCGGCGGCATTGGGTATGGCCGCCACGGCTTTGTCTATGCTGGTTTCGCGTATTAAATGTAAAGTGGGATATGGGCTGCGGTTGGTGTAATTGGTGATGTCGTTGTCTGCTGCATCAGCAAAACAAAAATGTGGGTGAAAAGAGGCTATTTGTACTATGCCTTCGGCGTGGTTGTCGATGAGCGCTTGATCGGCCAGATCCAGCATGTCATTGAATGTCATAAAATCGCCGAAAAGGCTCGATTCTATCAATAAAGTGGTTTCCACGGTTTCGGCGGGCATGTCAAGCAAGATTTGTAATTCGAGGTCGAGCCGTTCCAAAAATGCATCGATATGACAAGCGTGGCTAACGACCATGCGCACCAAGTCCTTACGATAGGGTGCTTTGGCGAATGGGCACAAATTCAAGCCGATGACTGCTTGTTCCAGCCAATGGCGCGTGTTGTCGAGGATGGTTTGGTCGGTGTCGGTGATCATGGAAATACGTTTGCCGATGGCATTCAAGAAGTTGGCTAATATTACTTGAAAATAAAGCCGCCGTTTCAGGCAGCCTGGTTAAATCATGATATACAACAAGATTATTCGGCTAATAGATGATCCAATGGCAAAGCGGTGGTGTTTTTGATTTCTTTCAGCACAAAGCTGGATTTGGCATCTTGCACCCCCGGCGTGGCCAATAAGGTATCCAGCACAAAATGTGAAAAAGCATTCATGTCGGTAAAAAACGCATGCAGGATGTAATCAGACTCACCAGTGAGGGCAAAGCAACTCAGTACCTGAGACCAATGTTGTAAAGCATGGGTAAATTCATCACGTGAACTCGGGCTTTTGTCCACCGAAACACGAATAAAGGCTTGCAACCCCAACCCCACATTAGCAGGCTCCAACAGTGCGGCATAACGGCGAATGATGCCCGCATCTTCCAATTGTTTGAGACGGCGCAAGCAGGGTGAGGGCGATAGCGCTACCCGTTCAGACAATTCTACATTGGTCAGGCGACCATTCTCTTGCAGTACTTGCAATATTTTTAAATCGGTTTTGTCCAAAAAATTGATTGTCATGGTGGTTCCCTATTATTTTTGTTGTGCCGATGTTTCAAGTGTTGAGTTGATGATAGACAGCCTAGAATGGTTGTAATACGCAGCGATATCGATGCAGACGCACTTTGTTGCTAAAAACATCGTTTATTTTGACATAAATCAATTTATTTTGCCAGATGTAAAGTGCTTTTTTGCGGAAGTTGTGGCGTTTATGCTGTTTTGAATGACCATATACCTGCACTTCGCGCTTGCTGTTTTTGTCCAATCTCGGCGATAATCCAGCTTCATTTGCAGGAGAGCGTGTGTTCTCGTTAATACACCACCGAAGGCGCAGAAACCCTTAAATCGCTCAGGTCAATGGACTGCAAAATCTGCCTTAATTTATGAGGCAGTCATTCATCTGGAGAGTGGTGCAAAAGCACCCACCGAAGGGGAGAAGGCAAGTACATTTTGCCGAAAATCTCAGGTTTCAGGACAGATAGGGCTTGGGTGTTTTGGTGCAACCAAAGCACAGTGCTATCTTTGGAGAAACCCCTCATGACTGAACCCAGACATACCCCTTTTCACTCTGCCCATGTGGTTGCCGGCGGCAAAATGGTGGACTTCGCGGGCTGGCATTTGCCCATTCATTATGGTTCGCAAATTAAAGAACATGAAGCCGTGCGCAATGACGCTGGTATGTTTGATGTCTCTCATATGTTGGTAACCGATATTGAGGGGCAATCAGCCAAAGCTTGGTTGCAAAAATTATTGGCCAATGACGTGGCCAAGCTTGGGTTTGTGGGTAAAGCCTTGTATTCGCCGATGCTCAATGAGCAGGGCGGAGTCATGGATGATTTGATTGTTTACCGTTTGGATGAAGCCGAAACCCGATACCGCATTGTGTCGAATGCCGCAACGCGCGACAAAGACTTGGCTCAATTTAAAAAAATCGGTGAGCCCTTTGGCGTGCACATCACGCCCCGTTATGATTTGGCCATGATTGCCGTTCAAGGCCCACAAGCCATCACCAAATTATTGCAGGTGAAACCACAATGGGCAGATGTGGTTAAAAATTTGCAGGTATTTCAAGGCCATGATTTGGGTGATGACTGGTTTGTGGCCAGAACTGGCTATACCGGTGAAGATGGTGTGGAAGTGATTTTGCCGGCCACGCAAGCTGACGCTTTTTTCAATCAGCTGAAAGAGGCAGGTGTTGTGCCCTGTGGTCTGGGTGCACGGGATACCTTGCGCATGGAAGCGGGTATGAATTTATATGGTCACGATATGGACGATGACATTACCCCCCTGGAGGCGGGTATGGCGTGGACAGTGGCGATGAAGGACGATCGTGATTTTGTGGGTCGTGCTGCATTGGAAAAACAAAAAGCCGAAGGTCTGGCGGTGAAGCAAGTGGGTCTTCTTTTGGAAGATCGCGGCGTATTGCGTGAAGGCATGGAGGTAGTGGTGGCCGATGTGGGCACGGGGGTTATTACCAGCGGCACTTTTTCACCTACGCTGAAACAGTCCATTGCCATCGCCCGTGTGCCCAAAGACATTGGCACGCAAGCACAAGTGGTGATTCGCGGCGTGCTCACGGATGTGCGCGTGTTGAAGCTGCCATTTGTGCGTCAAGGACAAAAACAATTTGATTGATGTTGTATGGGCTGCCTGAAAACATTCAGGCAGCCTTTTATGAATACGGCCCTGAGTGGCTCATTTTATGTTTATCCATTAACAATCCTTTGCGGAGAAAAACATGAGCAATATTCCTGCTGATTTAAAATACGTTACCAGCCACGAATGGTTGCGCACCGAGACTGATGGCACCGTTACTGTAGGCATTACCGATCATGCCCAAGAATTATTGGGTGACATTGTGTTTGTGGAATTGCCAGAAGTGGGCACCCATTTGGCTGCCGATGACCAAGCGGGTGTGGTGGAATCAGTGAAAGCGGCCTCAGATGTGTATGCGCCTTTGGCTGGTGAAGTCACTGCCATTAATCAGGCTTTGGTGGATGCCCCAGAAACTGCCAATACCGACCCCTATGAGGCTGGCTGGTTTTTCAAAATTAAGCCAGATAATTTGGCCGACTTAGAAAAAATGCTCACTGCCGACGAATATGCCGCAGAAGTAGACTAATTGCACTGTGCTTCTGAGTGTGATGGTGGTGGCCGGCGTTTGCGCCTAGCTTGTTTTGTGCCGATGAGCAGTTGCCTTGTTGCGGACGCCAGCGATGGGTCGCGGCATAAGCGTCTATGTGTTGTAGGTGGATGCGGTTGCTAGCTGATGGCAATCATGGCCAACCGAGTGACCAGATAATGAGGTGTTGAGCATTGAGCATGAGTTATTGCAGCTGGGTAGCCCAATTGGCCGATGACAGCGATAATCCCAATCGTCACTACCATGATCATAGTTATGGATTTCCCATTGCCAACGATAATGAGTTGTTTGAACGGCTGGTGTTGGAAATCAATCAGGCGGGATTAAGTTGGACCTTGATGCTGAAAAAACAAGCGGCTTTTCAAGCAGCCTATGCTGACTTTGATGTGGCGCGTGTGGCTGCTTTCGGTGATCAAGACATCGCGCGTTTATTGGCAGATGCAGGCATTGTGCGCAACCGTTTAAAAGTGCAAGCCGCTGTATACAATGCCCAGAAAATTCTGTGTTTACAAGCCGAATATGGCTCGTTTAAACAGTGGTTGGATGCACACCACCCGCTGGAATTAGCTGCTTGGGTGAAGTTGTTTCGTAGCCAATTCAAATTTGTGGGCGGCGAAATTGTGCATGAATTTTTGATGAGTACAGGCTACTTGCCCGGCGCGCACACACCAGATTGCCCAGTGTATGCTCGGGTAATCTCTGCTCGGCCACCTTGGTGGTCAAAATGAGCAACACGTTGAACTGGCTTGTCCAGCTGAGTTTTGCACGAGTGGGTCGCCCCAATGTGCTGAAAGCATAGACAAATCATAAAAGGCCTTAGCACCATCCGCCTGAGGTGTTTTGGCTTTGAATGGCGGCGTTGCTGAAGAAATGTTTCAGGCAACCCATACACACAATGGAAACAAGCAGTCGATGGAAGCAAATGTGATTAACCATGCAGGCCCAAGGCTTACATTGGGTTTGATTTTCACCATTTTGGTGACCGGCGCACTGGCATTTTTACAGGTGTATTCTATTCAATCAATTTTGCCGGTATTGATGCAGGAGTTTCATGCCGATGCCCCCGCAGCTGGATCCACCGTTGGCGCAACAGTATTAGCGGTGGCAATCATGTCACCGTTTATGGGGATGATTTCCGATGCTTTGGGGCGCAAGCGTTTTATTGTGGGCTCAGTATTTTTCCTGAGTTTGCCCACGATTGCCATGTATTTTGTGCAAGACATCGGCCAAATGTGGTGGTTGCGGTTCTTGCAAGGCTTAGCGGTGCCCGGTATTACCGTGGTGTTACTGGCGTACATTGGTGAAGAATTCATGGGCACGGTGCGTGTACGGCTGATGACTTTCTATGTGTCAGGCACGGTATTGGGTGGCTTTTTAGGCCGTTTCCTCATGGGTTATTTGACCGAATTTATTGGTTGGCGCCATGCTTTTTTGCTGATGGGTTTGTTGAGTATTGCCGGTGCCATCTTGGTGTGGCGTCAATTGCCAGCATCTCGACAATTTGTGCCTGAGCCGCGGGTGTCAACGGCATTGACCACGCTTTGGCATCATGTCAAAAACCGCCATGTCTTAGCGGCCTGTGCGTTGGGTTTCTGCGTGTTGTTTTCGCTGGTGGGCTGTTTTACCTATATTAATTTGTATTTGGATCAGCCACCTTATCAATTGTCCAGCGCGCAGCTGGCGGATATTTTTGCCGTGTATTTGATTGGTATGGTGATTACGCCCATTTCCGCGCGCCTGATTGTGGCTTTGGGCGCCAATCGAACGGTGTTGCTGGCGGTGGCGTTATCGGTGTTTGGCGTGCTGTTAACCTTGTTGCCGCCATTATGGGGCATTGTGCTCGGTTTGGTGTTGATGAGCAGTGGTGTGTTTATTACCCAATCGGCCACCATCAATTACATTGCACATCATGTATCCGAAGGCCGCTCTCTGGCGTCCGGTTTGTATTACATGGCTTATTACAGTGGCGGTTTCGTGGGTGCATGGTTATGTGGTCACGCATTTGAACAAGGCGGTTGGGTGTCGACCACCAGTACTTTGGTGGCGGTGCAAGTCATTGCTATGGTCATCGGTGGCGTATTGATGGCGAAAAAACCCAAAGAGCAGTATCCCACTGCCAATCAGCACCATTAATTCCCATTATAAATGGATGTTTCTGCGAGGAATAATATGAATTTTAACGAGTTGTTTCACCGCGATGAGTTTGTGGGCCGGCACATTGGCATCAATAAAATAGACCAAGTAGCCATGTTGCAAACGCTGAATGCAGAAGACATGGCGTCTTTTATAGACAGTGTGTTGCCTGAAAGTGTGCGCTTTGGCCGCCGATTGGATTTGCCAGAAGCCACCACAGAAGCTGATGCCTTGGCACACATTCGCGCCTTGGCCGATGAAAACATCATCAATAAAAGTTATATTGGCCAAGGCTATGCACCGACGCGCTTGCCCAATGTGATCGTGCGCAATGTGTTGGAAAACCCAGGCTGGTATACCGCTTATACGCCTTATCAGGCTGAAGTGGCGCAAGGTCGCTTGGAAGCTTTGTTGAATTTTCAGCAGATGTGCATTGATTTAACTGGTTTGGACATGGCTGGAGCCTCTTTATTGGATGAAGCCACTGCCGCCGCTGAGGCCATGGCCATGGCCAAGCGAGTGAGCAAAAACAAAACCGAGCAGTTTTTTGTGGATGCGCGTGTGTACCCACAAACCTTAGATGTGATGAACACCCGCGCCGAGTATTTCGGTTTTAAATTGGTGGTGGGCGACATCAGCGAAGCAGGGGAAGGTGACTATTTTGGAGCCTTATTGCAATACGTTGGCAAAGATGGCGATGTTGCCGATTTAACCGCACCCATTGCAGCTTTGAAAGCCAAGGGCGCAGTGGTGGCGGTGGCTGCCGACATCATGAGTTTGGTCTTGTTGAAAGCCCCTGCCAAATTGGGCGCAGATGTGGCTCTGGGCAGCACCCAGCGCTTTGGCGTGCCTATGGGCTTTGGCGGCCCGCATGCTGCCTATTTTGCCTTTAAAGATGAATACAAACGCTCTGCACCAGGCCGCATCATTGGCGTATCCAAAGATGCTTCGGGTAAGCCCGCTTTGCGCATGGCTTTACAAACTCGAGAGCAGCACATTCGCCGCGAAAAAGCCAATTCCAATATTTGTACATCTCAGGTTTTACTGGCTAATTTGGCAGGCATGTATGCCGTGTATCACGGGCCAGAAGGGGTGGGGCGCATTGCGCAACGCATTCATGCGCTGGCGTGTGCTTTTGCCGATGTGATCGAGACCCAAGCCACCCTAAACGTCGTGAACCGACCCTTTTTTGATACGGTATCGGTGGCGTGTGGCGAAGAAGCTGAGGTGATTTACCAGCGTGCGTTGGAGATGGGTTACAACTTATATCGTGCGGGTGGTGGCATTTTATCGGTGGCCTTTCATGAAGAAAGTGATGCCATTGATTTTGCCGATTTGGCCGTGATTTTTACGGGTAAACCCGCTTCTTTGCCTGACGTTGCGCACAATCGCATTCCAACCAATTTACAGCGCGATGAAGCCATTTTGCAGCATCCCGTGTTTAACCGATATCATACCGAACACGAAATGCTGCGTTATTTGAAAAAATTGGAAGAGCGCGACTTGGCCATGAACCGCAGCATGATTTCATTGGGCAGTTGCACCATGAAACTCAATGCCACTGCGGAAATGATTCCGATTACGTGGGCCAAATTTGCCCATATCCATCCGTTTGCCCCGCGCGATCAAGTGCAAGGCTATCTGAAAATGATACAGGGATTGGAAGAGGCCTTATTGGCGATTACAGGCTTTGATGCCATTTCCATGCAGCCCAATTCCGGCGCGTCGGGTGAATATGCCGGCCTTTTGGCCATCCGCCGTTTTCAGGCAGCCCACGATGAAGGGGCACGTCATGTGTGCTTGATTCCGCGCTCTGCTCATGGCACCAATCCCGCCAGTGCGCAGATGGCGGGTATGAAAGTGGTGGTGGTGGATACCGACGATCGCGGCAATGTCAACATCAATGACTTGCGCGCCAAGGCTGAGCAATATCGCGATGAATTGAGCGCGTTGATGATTACCTATCCATCAACCCATGGTGTTTTTGAAGAGGGCATTCGCGACATTTGTGACATCATTCACCACAATGGTGGTCAAGTGTACATGGATGGCGCCAACATGAATGCTCAAGTGGGCTTGATGCGGCCCGCTGATGTGGGCGCTGATGTGTTGCACATGAATTTACACAAAACCTTTTGTATCCCTCATGGTGGTGGTGGCCCCGGTATGGGCCCCATTGGCTTGAAAGCCCATTTGGCGCCGTTTGCCTCCAGCCATACAGTGATGCCCGTTGAGGGTAAAACCATGGGTGTGGGCGCTGTTTCTGCTGCGCCTTATGGTTCGGCCAGTATATTGCCGATTTCGTGGATGTACATTAGGCTGATGGGGGCAGATGGCTTGCGCCAAGCCACCGAAGCTGCTTTGCTCAACGCCAATTATGTGGCCCAGGCGCTGAGTGAAGATTATCCCATTCTCTATACCGGTAAAAATAACCGCGTGGCGCATGAATGCATCGTGGACTTACGCCCCTTGAAAGCCGAGACCGGGATCACTGAAGTGGATATTGCCAAACGCCTGATGGATTATGGTTTTCATGCACCCACCATGTCGTTTCCTGTGGCAGGCACGCTGATGATCGAGCCCACAGAATCAGAAAGCAAAGCCGAATTGGATCGCTTTATTGCTGCATTGAAAAGCATCAAACAAGAGGCTCTGAAAGTGGGTCGCGGTGATTGGCCCCAAGACGATAACCCATTGGTGAATGCGCCCCATACGGCGGCCAACATTGCTGGCGAATGGACGCACCCATATGATCGTGAAGAAGCGGTATATCCTTTGGCATATCTGCATGATGCCAAATTCTGGCCCAGTGTTAACCGCATTGATGATGTGTATGGTGATCGCCACGTGATTTGCACCTGCCCACCCATAGAAGATTATGAATAAATAACCGGTGAATGAAAGGGTGAAACGCCCAAGGTTGCCTGAATGGTTTCAGGCAACCTTTTTTGTATTGGGCGATGATGTAGCGCCTTCTGTAATCGATTCCTGCACCTCTCATCATTGAATTTTATCAATCAAATTTTTGTTATATATAAGTGGTTTAAAATATAAGAAAAAGCGTAAGGATTCAGCGTGAGCGAGTATGAATATATGATGCAACAACTGGTCATCTAACTCTATTTCATTTATTGACGCCAAGCGGCGTTAACGTGTTAAGCATGTGCTATGCTGATGCTATGAATCTAAACACGAATAAACCCATCCATCCTCAAGCCAATGATGACTGTCTATGGAATCTGGCGCCTTCATCTGGTTGCCTGAAAATAGGGCGGTATTATGCGCTGGCCGGCATGGCGTTGGCTTTGCTGAGTGCGTGTGCAGCACCCACAGCGCAGCACCGAAATGATGGCACTTGGCTAACGAAGTCTGTTGCGGGGCCGGTGCGTGGATCAGTTACGTCGGGTAATAAAGCGCTGGTACCCCCCTTATTTGGCATAGCCACGATTTGCCCTGTCGCCCAAGGCAGCGCGGTGGTGTGGGTGCATGTGCATGAAAATGAAACCACGGCTTGGCAGGTTGCGCAGCAGGTGTTGGCGGCACACCCTACAGGCTGCCTTTATGGATTACAGCATGGCGGTAGCCGGAATGTGGTGGTGAACCGTGGTGGTGAACGTTATCAGTTTGATCCCAACCGCATGTTTACTGCATCGGGGCGGCAGCACAATATCGTTGTTTTCCATGGCGATGCGATGCAGATACGCAATCAAGTGGCGATGGCCGCCGATGATTTTTTTCAGCGCTATCTGGCTCAGGCCAAGCTTATCGTAGCGGTTCACAATAACCGTATTGGTGGTCTGAATATACACAATTACGCTGTGGGCGGCTCTTTGGCTGCCAATGTTGCCGAAGTCAACATTAATCCTATTGCGGATGCTGATGATTTTTTCTATGTCACGTCGGCAAAAACCTATGCATTTTTGGCAGCACGCGGGTTTAACGTGGTGTTGCAAAATGCCGCCACCGTGGTAGATGATGGTTCGTTATCGGTGCGGGCCGCGCATGAACGCATCGAATACATCAACGCTGAGGCCGGTATGGGGCATTGGGCGGCGCAAACCGATATGCTGAAAGCAGTGGCGGCTTATATTCAGCAACAATATCATCAGCCTTGATGGTGTAGTGTGGCCAGCTTGACTGAGCACATGTAGCATTTGACAAGCGCCGTGCAACTGCCTACTATCTGACCTGTATCCCGATAGGAGTAATCCTGCCAACCTGCCTGAGCCGGTAAGGTGGTTTGTCGCTGATGGCGACAGATGCGGCGGTTTTCAGCGCAATCAAGGCTAAGCACCACCTTCGCATTGTGCGGAGGTTTTTTTGTGGGATATCAATGATGATCAACGGGGGATTTACACCAAATTGCAACCCCATAATTGCTAAAAGGACGCATGATGCAGACCATTTTTTCTATCCAACATCTTGAATTTTCTATACAAACTCAACCTGGCGCTGAAGCAGTTCGGTTTTGGGTGTGTTTTGCCGATCAATCACCACGCTGTTTGTGTCAATACAGCCCTTCTCAAAAAGCGTGGTACACAGCGTCTGGCTTCCCGCTCGTGGCAGGGCAAGTGTTGTTGCCGGATGCGGATGCACATGTCTTGAAAACCGCTTTGTTTTTACTGGGGGTACGTGAAGTGGATGATGCGATAGCGGCCTTGGCGAAACAAGCGGCTTGGGTGAACCAGCAACGGCGAAACACAACAGCGGCCGCCTGAGGCAGAACCTTCACTAGGTGGCAAGTGTTGATTGCCCCTATTCCAAGTAGATTGAACAAGGCTGCCTGAAACATTCAGGCAGCCTTTTGCATATTGTTTCCCTTGCGTGTGAAACTTACTTATTGGCTTTGATGTTTTGCCATAAGCGCACTTCGTATTTTAGAATATCTGGCTTGGTTGGCAGCATGATGTAGCTGTTGGCCAACACGGCATCTGATGGGAAAATACTTGGGTCTTCACTGTATTCTTTGCTCATCAAAGTTTTGGCTGGCATGCTTGATGGCGCATAAGTGACATAGTCGCCATTTTTAGCCGCTACTTTCGGATCCAAAATCCAGTTGAGATAGCGGTGGGCATTAAGTACATTGGCTGCGTCTTTGGGAATGGTCAAGGTGTCTACCCACAACCCCACGCCTTCTTTTGGAACCATGACGGCAATGTCTGGCTTGCCGGTCGCTTCGGCGCGGCGGCGCTTGGCGATGTTTAAATCGCCGCCAAAGCCACGGCCACGCAAATATCGCCACGGGCTAAGTCATCAATATAACCGGAAGATGAGTAACGCAATACATAGCCACTATTATTTTTCAGAATGGCGGCGGCGGCATCTACATCGGTTTTTTCCTGACTATTGGGATTTTTGCCTGCATAGTGCAAAGCCAAGGGGAACATCTCGGCCGGACTGTCTAAATAGCTGATGCCACAAGATTTTAATTTGCTGGTGTAAGCTGGATTGAATACCAAATCCCAAGCATTATCGGGCATAGGGGTGTTGCCCAGTGCTGCCTTAACTTTATCTGTATTGATGGCAAAGGTGTTCATGCCCCAATAATTTGGTACGGCATATTGATTACCGGGGTCTACGCCTTGCAGCATGGCTAGAAGCTTGGGATTGATATTGTGCCAATTGGGAATCAGCGATTTGTCTAATTTTAAATAAGCGCCGGCTTTGATTTGTCTGCCCACAAATGCATTGGAAGGCCCGGCAATGTCATAGCCTGATTTGCCGGTGAGCATCTTGCTTTCCAGTGCTTCATCACTGTCGTAATAATTGTAGGTAACTTTTATCCCTTGTGTTTTTTCAAATTCAGCAACGGTTTGCGGATCCACATAATCCGACCAATTGTAGATCTTCAATTCTTTGGTTGGCGGCAGAGTATGGGTATTAGAAGCAGCCGTGTTGGCCGTGGCGCTGGCTTGTGTGGCCTGAGCAGTAGGCTCACCGCCACACGCTGCTAACAGGCTCAAAGCCAAGCTCGTACCCAAGGACAAAGTCAGTTTGCTCATGTTTTTCCTTTGTTATGCGTATAAACACGATAGTGGCTAATCTAACCGATGTAGGCGGTTTTGGATATGTTTAAATAGGTGGCGGTTTTAAGGTTGTTTTTTTCGGTCTTTGGCGCATGGTCCTTGCTGGAAGACATCAATCTTTAAACGATGCGGTTGGACGTGATTAGGATTGGGAAACAGAAAACCCACTTGCTGGCAGCTGTGGCCAGTGAGTTTTCCCCAATTTCCATTGGCTGCGGGTCCTTCTGCCTGCAAACGCCAATAACCAGTACCCATGTCTGCGTCTTGAGTGATGGTAAAGTGTTGCTCTAGTAATGCTTGTTTGGCCGTATCGTAGTGGGTACCCATGCCGATGCCGTTAATGCCAGACATTTTGCTGATGGGTGAAGCACAGCCCGTACATATAAATGCTATGGATAGGACCAATACTCTGGTATGGGTATTCATGGAACGTCCTTTCTTGGATTGAAGTATTCAATGTCATCATCGGCTTGTTTTGTATTGGCATACTTTGCCCCCTAGGAGCAGAGAGAGGCGGTTGGATCATGATGGTTTGTGGCACTGTGTTGATAATATTACCCTCTTGTTTTCATTGCTGAGCCATGAGTATGCGTGCACGCAAAACTGCGGTAAAATTCGAGTTATTTTATGAATTGGCATGAGAGTCGGCAACAGGCTTTTTACTGCGCGCTTTTCAGGCAGCCTTCACAGTAAAGTTGAATAAAAGCTGCTTGAATGTCTCATTCAAGCCAATGAAACAAACCACAGAAACCACTTATGAAAACCGCAGAATTACGCTCGAAATTCCTTCATTTCTTCGAAAGCAAGGGGCACCAGATTGTGTCTTCTTCTTCATTGGTTCCACCGCAGGATGACAAGACTTTGTTGTTTACCAATGCGGGCATGAACCAATTTAAAGATGTGTTTTTGGGTTTCGACAAACGCCCATATAGCCGTGCCACCACCGCCCAAAAATGCGTGCGTGCGGGCGGCAAACACAATGATTTGGAAAACGTTGGCTATACCGCGCGTCACCATACTTTTTTCGAAATGCTGGGTAATTTCAGTTTTGGCGATTATTTCAAGCACGACGCTTTGCATTTTGCTTGGGAATTTCTCACAGGCAAAGAATGGCTTAATTTGCCCAAAGAAAAATTATTGGCCACCGTGTATGCCGAAGACGATGAAGCCTACAACATTTGGTTGAATGAAATTGGCTTGCCCGCCGATCGCATCATCCGCATTGGCGACAATAAAGGTGCGAAATACGCATCCGATAATTTTTGGCAAATGGGGGATACTGGCCCCTGTGGCCCGTGTTCCGAAATTTTTTACGACCATGGTGAGCAAATCTGGGGTGGTCCTCCGGGCAGTGCCGAAGAAGATGGTGATCGCTTCACTGAAATTTGGAACTGTGTGTTTATGCAGTTTAACCGTGATGAAGCCGGTGTTATGCACAAACTGCCTAAGCCTTCTGTCGATACTGGCATGGGTTTGGAGCGTATTTCAGCGGTCATGCAGCATGTTCATAGCAATTATGAAATTGATTTGTTTGTGAATTTATTGCGTGCCGTGGCCCGCGTCACTGGGGCTACCTATAGCCAAGATGTGCCGAGCTTAAAGGTGATTGCTGACCACATACGCTCGTGCTCGTTTCTGGTGGCTGATGGCGTGTTGCCGAGTAATGAGGGTCGTGGTTATGTATTGCGCCGCATTATTCGCCGTGCTGTGCGCCACGGCTACAAGCTGGGCCACAAACAACCCTTCTTTCACTTGCTGGTGGCCGATGTGGTTAAGGAGATGGGCAATGCCTATCCTGAATTGAAAGCCAAACAGGCGCAAATTACCGAAGTGTTGAAACTGGAAGAAACGCGTTTCGCACAAACGTTGGAAACCGGCTTGGCGCTCTTAGAAGATGCACTCAAAGATGGCGGTAAGACTCTTTCGGGCGCAGTGATTTTCAAATTGTATGATACCTATGGTTTCCCCTACGACTTAACCGCAGACATTGCCCGTGAGCGCAATATTGAGTTGGATGAAGCTGGTTTTGAGCGTGAAATGGATGCGCAGCGCGCGCGCGCTCGTGCCGCACAGAACTTCAAAGCCGATGCACATCTGACATACAGCGGCGCGGATACTGAATTTAAAGGATATAGCGATCGCCAAACCGAAGCCAAAGTACTGGCGTTGTATCGTGATGGTGAAGCAGTAACGGCATTGGCAGAGGGCGAGACGGGTGCCGTGGTGATAGATTTCACGCCGTTTTATGCCGAATCGGGTGGTCAAGTGGGGGACGTGGGGTATATCTTTGCCGGCGAAAATCGTTTCGAAGTGCGCGATACCCAAAAAATCAAAGCCAAAGTATTTGGCCAGTTTGGAGTCATGGTTTCAGGCAACCTGAAGGTAGGGGATGCGGTCAGCGCCAAAGTAGATGATGCCATACGCAATGCCAATATGCGCAACCACAGTGCTACACATTTGATGCACCGTGCTTTGCGCGATGTGTTGGGTAGCCATGTTGAACAAAAAGGCTCTTTGGTAACCGCAGAGCGTACGCGTTTTGACTTTGCTCATCCGCAGCCAGTCACCCCAGCGCAAATCACTGAAGTCGAACAGCTTGTGAACGAAGCCATTCTGGCCAATGTGCCCGTCAGTGCCGAAGTTAAGGCTTTTGATGAGGCCATTAAAGATGGTGCCATGGCTTTGTTTGGTGAAAAATATGGTGACCATGTTCGCGTGTTGAAAATGGGTGATTTCTCAACTGAACTGTGTGGTGGCACGCATGTGAATCGCACAGGTGACATCGGTTTGTTTAAAATCGTATCCGAAAGTGGTATTGCGGCTGGCGTGCGCCGAATAGAGGCAGTGACAGGTCTGAATGCCTTACATTTTGTGCAGCAACAGGAAGCGCTGATTAAAGATGCTGTAGCGGAACTCAAAGCCCAGTCCGCTGCGGATTTATTGCCAAAAATTCAGGCTACCCAAGCGCATGCCAAACAATTGGAAAAAGCGCTGGAACAGGCCAAAGGTGAACTGGCCAAGCATGCTGGTGCTGCTTTGTTAAACGATGCCGAATTGGTTGGCACGGCACGATTGGTGGTGCAACAGCTGGACGGTGTTGATGGCAATGCTTTGCGTGACATTGTCACCGATTTAACTGGCCAAGGTGATAACTTGGTGGTGCTGTTGGCGACAGTTCAGGAAGGCAAAATTGCTTTGGTGGCGGGGGTGTCTAAGGCTTTGAGCAAATCCGTAAAGGCGGGCGATTTGGTGAAAACCGTGGCCGAGCAAGTGGGCGGCAAAGGCGGTGGTCGGCCTGATTTGGCTCAGGCTGGTGGCACTGATGTTGCTCAATTACCGGCCGCGCTCAATGGCGTTGCTGGGTGGCTGGCAAGCCAATTGGCGTAAATCCAGTTAAAACTGCTAGACGCAGTTTGACGAAATAAGCGGTTTGTGTGATGTTGGCGCAAACCGCTTTTTAATGGGCGGCAAAGATCATTATGCTAATGGAGTAAACGATGAAAGCATGGATAAAAATATGGTGTGTCAGTGTGTGTTTGTTGTGGGTGGGGTGGGCTCAGGCTGCCAGTGCGCCCACACACCCTGCGCAACAGCAATTACAACAGAATGTGGATTCGGTGTTGTCGGTGGCGCGCAACAAACAACTGTCTGAAACCCAAAAAATTACACAGATTGAGCGTTATGCCGATCGCTATTTGGATTATGAACGGATCGCTGCACTGGCCGTTGGTTTGCCTTGGCGTCAATTCAGCCCCCAACAAAAGCAGGATTTTATTGCGGCGTTTAAAACCATGATGATTCGCTTGTATGCCCATGCGGCTTTGGTGGGGGCTGCTGATGCTCGTGTGGTGGTATTGCCTAAATTGGTCAATCAAGGGTCAAATCGAGTAGACACATTTACGACCGTAACCAGTAAAAGCGGTAAACAGTATGAAGTGGCTTATCAAATGTATTTGGTCGGCGGTGTGTATAAGGTTTATAACTTCCGCGTGGAAGGCACCAGTTTGGTGACGGTGTACCGCAATCAATTTGCTGATTTAATTAAGCAACATGGCATTGATGGCACCATAAAAATTCTGCGCCAAAAAGGGTTAAACAAAGTAGAAAAATTGTCCTGAGTTTGGGGTGAAGGCAAATGAAGCAGTATTTTATTGGATTACCCGACGCCGATTATTTACATCAAATACCCATTTCAGCCGAAGCTTTTGCCCACATTCATCATGCACGGGCCTATCTTCAGGCAGCCGTGGCATGGGATGCGCAATACCGCATCATGATGATGAATTTTGAAGATTGGGCGAATACGGCGGCCTCATGGACGGCAGACTGTGCTGTTACTTCTTCGGTACAGCAGACTCGCCAGCAAATGTGTCGATTGCAGCAGAGGGTATTGAATGTGTTATTCGGTACCCGATTGTACAAAGAACGGTTGACCGCCATTTGGAAGCCGGTGCTGGCTGAATCGATATTCACCCAGTTGGAAAAGCCGTTTAAGCAATATGAAATCGACCACCGTGCTTTTCGTATGGCCACGGCACTGCAAAATCATGTGCAAAAATACGGGCTGTCGCTGGCAACGCTTGCGCTGAGCACAGCGAAGACAGCACCTGCGCTTCGTGTTTGGCTAAATAAACAAGCCTTGGCCGATTCAGGTGTATTCAAAGAGGATGTATTGGCGCAGATGTGCCCCCAAGAAGATTTGCTGGCTTTGCTGGCAGAATACCAACAGGTTTTACAGCAAATTCAGCAAGCAGGGGAAAGCATGGCGTGGATGCAGAAAGCTCAGGCTGATGCGCAGCAGTGTTTACGGCGTTATCAGAATTTGTTTACTGAGGCCACGCAATGCCATAGCCACCCAATCATTCAGGTATTTAGTCAGGAAGAGGGCAAAATAGCAGCGTGTCAGCCGCTGTTTGTGCCTGGCTCGGCAGCATTGGTTTCGGAAAACCAGCAATAATGGCCATTGTTGATTTTGGCAACGTGCTTTGATTGGACTGATTAGCCATCGCTGAGTTGAATAGGATTGAGTGGATGGTCAATGTTGCGCGAGGTTGGCATGTGCTACCGTTAAATGGCTGATGGAACCATACCAGCAGGGCAACTTGAATTTGTTTGACTCAAAAGAATGCCGATGCAAAAAAGGCTGCCTGAAACGGTTTCAGGCAGCCTTGATTATGCTTTGATCATCTATTGTTATGGTTTTATTGATCGTTTAGGCACCATATACGGGTAAACGGGCACATAAGGCTTGGATTTTTTGTGCCACGCCAAACACCACCGCTTCATCGCTGGGCGCATCCAACACGTCCGCAATCAAATTGCCCAATTCGCGGGTGTCGTCTTCATTGAAGCCGCGAGTGGTGATGGCGGCCGTACCCAAGCGAATGCCGGAAGTCACAAATGGTTTTTCTGGGTCATTGGGGATGGCGTTTTTATTCACAGTGATGTGGGCTTTACCCAACACGGCTTCAGCATCTTTGCCGGTGATTTTTTTCGGTTGTAGGTCAACCAAGAATACATGGCTTTCAGTGCGGCCAGAAACGATGCGCAAGCCGCGGCCTTTTAATGTTTCCGCTAAAACCTTGGCATTGGCTTTCACTTGCTTGGCATAGGTCTTGAATTCCGGTTGCAAAGCTTCCTTAAATGCAATGGCTTTGGCTGCAATCACGTGCATCAATGGCCCACCTTGCAAGCTTGGGAAAATGGCAGAATTCAAGGCTTTGGCATGCTCGTCGGTACGACAAATAATGGCGCCACCACGTGGGCCACGCAAGGTCTTGTGGGTGGTGGTGGTGACAAAGTCTGCAAACGGTACTGGGCTTGGGTATTCGCCACCCGCAATCAAACCTGCATAATGCGCCATGTCCACAAATAAATAAGCGCCTACTTTATCTGCAATTTCACGGAAACGGGCCCAGTCAATTTCCAAGGCATAAGCTGATGCGCCGGCCACAATCATTTTAGGTTGGTGTTCTAACGCCAGTTTTTCAACCTGAGCGTAATCCAAAACTTCATTTTCATCCAAGCCATAAGTGATGGCATTGTACAATTTGCCAGAAATATTCACGCTGGCACCATGCGTCAAGTGGCCGCCGTGTGCCAAAGACATACCCAAAATGGTGTCGCCCGGTTTTAATACGCTGGCATACACGGCCTGATTGGCTTGTGAGCCAGAATGCGGTTGTACGTTCACATATTCGGCTTTAAACAATTCTTTCAGTCGGTCAATCGCCAATTGTTCGGCCACATCCACGTATTCGCAGCCGCCATAATATCGTTTGCCGGGATAACCTTCGGCATATTTGTTGGTTAATTGGCTACCTTGGGCTTCCATCACCGCGCAGCTAACGTAGTTTTCCGAAGCAATCAGCTCAACATGGTCTTGTTGGCGGTTGTCTTCGTCGGCAATGGCCGCAGCCAATTCTGGGTCAAATTTTTCAATGGTGACACTTCTGGAGAACATGGGCAGGGTTTCCTTGTGGTGGGGCAGATTGGATGTGCAAGCCGCTGAGGGTTGCACACAAAAAACTGGCCGCTATTGTAACCGATAGCGGCCAGTTCGTGGCTGAATTCGCTGCACCATGATGATGAAGCACATTCATAAATCGCGTATTTTGCGCAGGATGCTAACTGGCTTGGTCTTCAGGCAATCCATTGGGGTGGGTGAGAAAACCTTGTTGTTTCAGCAGTGCAATGTTTTTCGGCGCATAGGTTTTGCTATAGTAATGGGCAAATTTTTGGCGAAACGGCAGGCGTTCTCGTTTTTCGCCAAACGCCGTCATGGTGCTTTCGTATTCCTGTAAGTCATGGTTGAGCTCCCCATCGCTGGGGTAGTGGTTTTCGAATATCACCGCCTTTTCAGGCAGCCTGGGCTTGATGCGCATATCGACATCAGGCACACCAATACACAAGCCAAAGAGCGGGAAGGTGTATTCAGGCAACCCCAACCATTCAATTAATTGGCCTGCTACCAAGCGCAGACCGCCCACTGGACAGGTGGCATAGCCCAAGCTTTCGGCCGCAATAATGGCATTTTGGGCCGCCATGGCCGTGTCCACGCTCAGCGTGAGTAATGTATCGGGAGTGCCCACGGCAGCGAAGCTGCCTTGGTAGGCGTCGGAGCACAATTTCGCGCGATGGGCATCGGCCACGAATACCCAAAATTCGCTGCACTGGCCAATTTGTGGATTGCCTGGTTGTACCGCAACGATTTTTTGGCGCAGCGCTGTATTGGTGATGCGCACGATGCTGTAATGCTGGCCGTTCATCCATGAAGGGGCGCGGCGTGCAGCATCGGCAATGGCTTGAATGTGATCTGGGGGTAAAACCACATTGGTTTTGAACTGGCGATATGTGCGGTGGCGAGTGATGGTGTCAACAACAGCGTTCATGGTGTCTCCAGCAGATTTCAGGCAGCCTGTTGTGTTATATATTAAGCACAACAAACGATTGATGATGGGCAAAGATACCCCGATTGCAGCAAAGCGACAAGCTGGCTTGCTACTCAATAATCAAAGAAGCGTTGGGCCGTATCGGTAGCAGCCTGTAGTAGTTTTGGGGTAGATTGGAAAGGATCCCAGATGGTGTCGGTAGCCAATTTTCTGAGCCATGTTAGCTGGCGTTTGGCCAATTGGCGCGTGGCCACAATGCCCAGTTCAGTGAGTTGAGTTTGATTTACACTGCCATCCAGGTAAGCCCATGCCTGGCGGTAGCCACGCAGCGCATAGACGGCATGTTGGGCGTCAATGTTGGGTATTGCTGGCGTAGTGTTTGTACTTCTTCAATAAATCCGTGTGCCAGCATGTGCTCAAATCGCGTGGCAATATTAGTGTGCAGTTGGCTGCGGTTTTCAGGAATCAAGGCTGCCGAATGGAGGGTTATGGCAGCTTGCGATGCCTGCTGCTCGGCAAAGTGTTGGCTTAGAGATCGGCCAGTTAATCGCCACACTTCTAAAGCGCGTTCTATACGTTGGCTGTCACCTGGAGCCAAGCGTTCAGCGGTCATTGGATCAACTTGTTGCAATTGCTCATACAGATAGGCCAAACCGTATTCTTGCTTTTCTGTCGCTAATTTGGCGCGAATATCAGCGTTGGCTGGCGGCAATGAATTGAGTCCATGGGTGAGCGCGTGGTAATACATCATGGTACCGCCCACAATCAGTGGCAAATGGCCACGATGATGAATAGCCTGAACCAATTGCACACAATCGGCCACAAAATCAGCGGCGCTGTAGGCCGCTAATGGAGAAATAATGTTGATCAGATGGTGGGGTACTGCTGCCAATTCGGCTGCGGTGGGTTTGGCTGTGCCAATGTCCATGCCACGATACACCAATGCTGAATCCAAACTGATGATTTCTACGGGCAGCCGTTGTGCCAATGCCAAAGCCAAGCCGGTTTTCCCTGAAGCAGTGGGGCCCAAAATGGCTAGGGCTTTGGGTGGGTGTGTATTCATATCCAATGACATTCGAAGGTGAAAATGGGTATTCAGATACGGAATTGCTGCCGCATGATCAGCGTCATGCCACCTGGTTGTTTGATGGCAGTGGCAGCGGCACAAATTTGTGTTTGTTTTTGCGTGGCACAGGCCAGATCAAAATAACGTTGTACAGGGATTGCATTGTCGTTACTGGGGTCTTGCTGGTAGCGTTTGCTGTGGTATTTCACCAGATTCATACAGGCGGTTTGATCGCCCATCTGACAGGCGCTGTCGTATAGCGGCAAAGCGGCGGCACTGTTGTTGTCTTGTTCATATAAATAACCCGCATCGTTGCAAGCGATGGCGCTGGCTTGATTTTGTTTCAGCAAACAGGCTTTGCGTATCCACTGTAATGCCAATTTGGGATCGGTAGGTGCGCCAATGCCATGACGATATTGTTCGCCCATTTGGTAGCAGCCCCATGCATCATTTAAATGGCATGCATGTTGCCAATAGCCGAAGGCGCGTTTGGGCTGATTGGGAAAATAATGCAGACCCAGTTGGGTACAGGCTGTTGGTTCGTTGTTGGCGCAGGCTTGTTGCCACTGTATCACGGTGTCTGAGTTGGGATTGGTCTGTTTGGGTGTTGGTTGCGCGTATGCGGGGCAAGATATCGTCCAGAGTAAACTCAGTGTGGCGGCACAAAAATAGAATAATTTCATCGACAAGATTGGTTTAAAAATAATACGCAAGGCCGTATTGTATCAGTTTGAGTATGATCAACGGATGCTTAGTGGATAAAAGCACATCAGTCTCAAGTGCAGTGGGCCAAACGGTGCGAATGGTTTTATAATGTCCGCTCATTTGCCCACAGAATCGACTGGCGGTGACGATGCATTGAATGTGCACACCGACTGATGGTTCAAACCATGACTATGGGGTCGGAAAATTTTATTGCCATGAACAGTCAATTCAATCATATCGGCGTGGTCACTCGCCCGCAAACCGCGCATATTCGCGAAACCTTGGATACCTTGATTGATTTTCTGCATGAAGAAGGTTTGCAGATCTATGTTGATGCGGATGCAGCAGCGGAAGAATTGGTGGGCGATGCGCATTTGGATTGGTGTGAAATCATCAATAAAGATGAGATGGGGCGGCGCTGTGACTTGGTGATTGTGCTGGGTGGAGATGGTACTTTGTTGTCCGTAGCACGTAAACTGGCACCCTATCGCGTCCCTTTGATCGGCATACATCAAGGTCATCTGGCTTTCTGACGCAAGTGCCACGCGAAAACATGGTCAAGGATTTGGCGGGTATGCTCACGGGCCGCTACTTGCCTGAAGAACGGATTTTGCTGGAATGCAGCATTGGCCGTGAAGGGCAGGAAGTGAAGCGTTCGCTGGCCCTCAATGATGTGGTGCTGAGCCGTGGTGGCATGGGGCAGATGATTGAATTTGAAGTATTCATTAATCAAGAATTCGTGTATACCCAGCGATCTGATGGCTTAATTGTATCTACCCCCACAGGTTCCACTGCTTATGCTTTAGCCGCAGGCGGGCCGATTTTGCAATCGACTTTGCGGGCCTTGAGCTTGGTACCGATTTGCCCGCAATCAATGACCAATCGTCCGATTGCTGTGAGTGACACGAGCGAAATTGAAGTGCTCATCACCAAATGTGGTGATGCGCGGGTGCATTTTGATGGCCAGTCTTTTTTTGATATTCAAAACCTTGATCGCATTCAAATTCACCGATACCGCAACACTTTGCGGGTGCTGCACCCGATTGAATACCAATACTACAAAACATTGCGTCAAAAATTGCATTGGGGCGAGCAGTTGGTGTAGCTGATTTGAATATCAAGATGGGCATGCCCATGTCGCTTTGTTGTTGCTTTAATGATGAATATGTTGAGCGTTTTATGGCGCGATTACTGCCGTGGCTGTTTTTCAGGGAGCCTTAAACCATGCTGTTGGCCTTGTCCTTGCGTGATTTTGTGATTGTGGATGAACTCAATCTGAGTTTTCAAAGTGGTTTCACTGTGCTCACGGGTGAAACGGGTGCGGGTAAATCCATTACTTTGGATGCGTTGGGCTTATTACTGGGCGACAAAGCCGATTATGGACAAATTCGTCAAGGCGCCAAAGACGCGCAATTGTCGGCGCTGTTTGATTTGAATGATGCACCAGCGGCGCTGACTCTGTTGCGCGAGCAAAGCTTGTTGCATGAAGATGAAACTGAGTTGAGCATTCGTCGCGTCATCGATGCCAAGGGGCGCAGCCGCAGCTTCATTAACCATCAAGTGGCTACGCTGGCGCAGTTGAAGCAAGTGGGTGAGTTGCTGATTGATATCCACGGCCAAAACGCCCATCACGCCCTCAATAGTGAATCGGCCCAGCGCGATTTGTTGGATGCATTCGCACAAGAACAAGATACCGTGAATCGAGTGCGTGAGGCATATCATGCTTGGCAGCAGGCCCTGCGCGATTGGAATCAAGCGCAAACCCAGTCAGAAACGTTAGCCATTGAGCGAGAGCGGTTGCAGTGGCAATTCGATGAACTCAGTGGGTTGGCTCTACTGCCCAATGAATGGGCAACCTTGAGCCAAAGCCATGACACTTTGGCACACGCTGCCGATTTGCTTCAGGCAGCCGAAACCGTAGGGGAAAGCTTGGATGGCGAATCGGGGGTTCAAAGCCGTGTGTACCATTGTCGCCAAATTCTCCAGCAGTTGATCGGCGTGGCTCCACAATTTCATGAAAGCATTGGGTTGTTGGATGCGGTGGAAGCTGAATTGGCAGAAGTAAGCGCCAATATGCGCGACACTGCCGCGCGTGTGGAAATGGATGAAACCTTGCTGGCACAACAAGCCGCGCGTTTACAGGAAATCATGAATATGGCGCGCAAATACCGGGTAGAACCTGCGGATTTGCCCGCCAAGTTAACGGAAATTGAAACAGGCTTGAATGAACTGGCGGCTGCGGCTGATTTGGCGGCGTTATGCGAACGGGTAGCCGCGCGTGAAAACCAATATATGACTGTGGCACAACAATTATCAGCCAAGCGTCATCAAGCGGCGCAGCGGCTGGCGGCCGAAACCACGGAGCACATGCAGCATTTGGCTATGGCCGGTGCTCGATTCCACATTGCTTTATTAAGTGCCTCGCCATCCGTACATGGTTTGGAGCAAGTGCAATACCAAGTGGCGGCCAATAAAGGTTCGGTGCTGCGACCTTTGAGTAAAGTAGCTTCAGGTGGTGAATTGGCGCGCATCAGCTTGGCTTTACAAATGGTGACCAGCCAATACAATGCTGTGCCCACGCTGATTTTTGATGAGGTTGATAGTGGTATTGGTGGCGCTATTGCCGATGTGGTGGGGCATGCGCTGCGTTCATTGGGCCGCAATCGGCAGGTGTTGGCGGTGACGCATTTGCCGCAAGTAGCGGTCTGTGGTGAACAGCATTGGCAAGTGCGTAAAGGCGATGAACAAGGGCGTACAGTGAGTCACATTCAAGTATTGCAAGGTGCGGATCGGGTAGCAGAGATTGCGCGTATGCTTGGCGGTGAAACCATTACCGAAACCACACGAGAGCATGCGGCTGAATTGCTGGCCTTAGCGCAGCAAGCCTAATCGACTTCTGGTTTTCATTTTTGATGGCGGGGACATGGTTGATTGCAGGCTGCCTGAAGCCATTTCAGGCAGCCTGCACAGGTTTTCGAGGTTGACCAAAGGAGCATCATGAGCATCAAAGACAGCTTGATTGCCTTGGCAGTGGTATTGCTGTGGGGCGTGAATTTTTTCTTTATTCGCCTAGGTCTTACTGAGATGACGCCGATGGTGTTAGGGATGTTGCGATTCATGTTGGTGGTGTTTCCGGCGATCTTGTTGATTCGAAAACCAGATGTGCCATGGCGCTGGTTGATGTTGTATGGGCTGGTCATCAGTTTTGGGCAATTTAGCCTGATGTTTACCGCCATTGCAGTGGGCATGCCCACGGGTTTGACGGCACTGGTGTTGCAGGCACAGGCTTTTTTTACGGTATTGATGGCAGCATTGATTTGGCGAGAGCCGGTTAAGCCCAATCATTGGTTGGCGCTGGTGGTGGCCGCAGTAGGGTTAGCGATGATTGGTATTGGTCAACACAGCGGCAATGTGCCGTTATTCGGTTTGGTGTTGGTGTTGGCAGCGGCTTTGTCTTGGGCTTGTGGCAATTTGGTGGTGAAGCGCATTGGCCGTGTGAACCCTTTGGCGCTGGTGGTGTGGGGCAATGCCGTTGCATCGTGCCTTTTGCTGTGTGTGCGCTTTTGCAAAGTGGTGTGCACAATGTGGCGAGCCAACTGACGCACATTGATGTGGCCGGGTGGGTGGCGCTAGTGTATTTGGCTTATATGGCGACTTTGGGTGGTTATGGCGCGTGGGGAAGCTTGTTGTCGCGATACCCAGCCGGGAAAATTGCCCCGCTCTCGCTGTTGGTACCCGTGGTGGCGTTGTTGGTGGCGCAGGTATTTTTGCGAGAGTCGCTTAATGCCTGGCAATGGTTGGGTGTGACGGTGGTGATGGCCGCTTTGGTGGTGCAGGTATTTGGCGCTCGATGGTTTAAGGCTACTTGAAGCGTGGTTTGGCGTGCGCTTGGTGGGCGTCGTATAATATAAACCGTTTTGACTGTGGTTGGATGATGCCATGACTGCTGTACAACACACACTTGATGTGGTGGGGTTGAAATGCCCGATGCCAATTTTGAAAGCCAAAAAAGCCTTGGCGCAATTGCAAACGGGTGATGTACTCACTGTATTGGCCACTGATGGTGGCGCGCCCGATGATTTTGCCGCGTTTTGTCGCCAAACTGGTCATGAGCTGCTGTCTTCAACAATCAGTGATGATGCCGTATTTGAGATTGTGGTCAAACATAAATAGTTCAGGCAGCCATTTCCCTCAATTGGGCCTTGATCTTCATTCATCAACAGGATTGCCATGCAAACACTCACTCTTATTCGCCCCGATGATTTCCATCTGCATGTTCGCGATGGTGCTGCCTTGCGCGCGGTGATACCGATGGCAGCCAAACAAATGGGGCGTGCGCTTATTATGCCCAACCTGAAACCACCTGTGGTGAGTGTGGCGGATGCTTTGGCCTATCGAGAGCGTATTATGGCGGCTTTGCCGGCTGACACTCATTTCCAGCCTTTGATGACTTTGTATTTAACTGACCGCACCACGCCCGCTTTGGTGCGCGAAGCCAAAGCAGCAGGAATAGTGGCATTTAAACTTTATCCGGCAGGCGCCACCACCAATTCAGATTCGGGAGTCACGGATTTATTTCAGTTGTTGCCGGTGCTTGCATGCATGGCTGAAGAAAATATGCTGCTGTTGGTGCATGGTGAAGTCACCGATCCCGATGTGGACATTTTCGACCGCGAAGCGGTATTTATTGAACGTGTGTTGCAGCCAGTGTTGGTTCAGGTGCCCAATTTACGGGTGGTGTTTGAACACATCACCACGGCTGATGCCGCACAATTGGTAATGACAGCCGGGGATAATGTGGCAGCCACCGTGACGCCGCAGCATTTGCTGTTTAATCGCAATGATTTATTGGTAGGTGGGATCCGACCACACTATTATTGTTTGCCGGTATTGAAGCGCGAACGCCATCGACAAGCTCTGGTAGCAGCAGTCACGGGGGCTCAATCGCATAAATTCTTTTTGGGTACTGACAGCGCCCCCCATACGCAAGGCGCAAAAGAATGTGCCTGCGGTTGCGCAGGGGTATTCAGTGCCCATGCTGCGATTGAATTGTATGCTGAAGTATTTGAACGTGCTGGCGCATTGGATAAATTAGAAGCATTTGCTTCGCAAAATGGCGCGCGTTTTTATGGGTTGCCGCAAAACAGCGATACCCTAACATTGGTTAAAAAGCCACAAACCATTCCAGCTTATTTTGATTATGGTGAGGAGCGGTTAATCCCCTTGCGCGCGGGGGAAACGGTGGCGTGGTCAGTAGCATATGCATGATTGCATGCAGCAAGCAGGTTGTTCGGTTTGTGAATAAAGGCTGCCTGAATATGGTCGCGTGCGACACAAGCAGCTTGGGACAGAGAAAATAATGAAACGCAGGGTGTTTTTACAGCATATGGGTGTGGCAGCGGGTGTGGGTTTGTTATGGCCACATCAGGCAATGGCTGGTGCACAGCGAGAAGAAACGTTGTCTGACGATGTGGCATCGGTGATGCGTAATGCCGTAGGCAATGTGAATCCGCCACGGTTGGTGTTTAATTCTCAAGCGGAAGCACAGCGCTGGCTCAATGCCATGTCGGCACGCATGACCAACTTCGTGCCCGATGGTTATGGTCGCACCCGGTTGCTCACCAATATTCAATACGAAGCGATGCGTGCTGGTTTGGACCCACAGTTGATTTTGGGTTTGATTGAAGTGGAAAGCCGATTCCGCCAATATGCCATTTCCGGTGTAGGCGCGCGTGGCCTGATGCAAGTGATGCCATTTTGGGTACGCCAAATTGGTCGGCCCAATCACAACCTTTTCGATATCCGCACCAATTTACGCTATGGTTGCACCATTTTGCGCCATTATCGCAATATTGAACGCGGTAACATGACGCGGGCTTTGGCCCGATACAACGGCAGCTTGGGCCGTTCGGTGTATTCCGATGCGGTGATTGGGGCATGGCAACGGCGTTGGCGTTGGGCTTAATGGCGCTTGCGGTAAGCGGGTGAACACGTTAAAGTTGACCCATTTTAAAATTTCCTCCACAGACTGCGTTCAGGCAGCCTGCTTCTTTTTGGAAAGCCATTATGTCTGTAAATAAAGTGATATTGGTCGGCCGTTTGGGCCGGGATCCGGAAACGCGCTATTTGCCCAGCGGTGATGCCGTGTGCAATTTTTCTATTGCCACTGATGAACAATGGAAAGACCGCAATGGTGAGCGCCAGTCACGCACCGAATGGCACAACATCACGCTGTTTGGCAAGCTCGGCGAAATAGCAGGTCAATACCTGAAAAAAGGCAGTCAAGTGTTTGTGGAAGGGCGTATTCAGAGCCGAAAATACACCGGTAAAGATGGTGTTGAACGCACGGCAGTAGACATCATTGGCAGTGAAATGAAGATGTTAGGCAGTCGTGGCGATGGTGCGCAAAGCGGTTATGAGCAAGGTGGTGACTATGGTCAAGGCAGCCAAAACAGTGGCGGTTACCAAGCTCCTTCTGCTCCTGCTGTACAAGCCGCACCACCGGCTGCGCCGCGCCGACAAGCACCTAAGCCCAGTCCAGCACCCATTGATGATATTGATGACGACATTCCATTTTGATATCCAAATTCAGCTATGACATGCCAAAAAGAACCCGATTAGGGTTCTTTTTTTTATGATGATTTTATGGCTTTTACAGGCCGGTCATCAATACTTATATTGCATATCGATATTGCAGACTTATCTCGCTTTATCTTCAAATTTTCCTTATCGGATCATCATGATTTCAAAATTATCAAAGTATTGGAATTGGGCTACATTGAACTCGGGTTTTGGGGGTGGTGAACCATCTATCTAGGCTAAAACAATAGGGAACAACAATGAGCACATCAGGAATGGCATTATGGAAGCAAGGCATGGGTTTTGCCTGTGTTTCTGTTTTATTGGCTGCCTGCGGGCAAAATCATTCAGCAACTTCTGCATCGACCCCGGCCAGCGAGGCCAGTAAAGCTGAAGCCGCTTCAGGCAAGGTGTTGACGGTGGGTTCTGACATGACATTTCCTCCTTATGAATACATGGAAAACAATGAACCCAAAGGCGTGGATATTGAACTCATGAATGCTATAGCCAAAAATATTGGTTACAGCGTTAAATGGGAAGACACGCGCTGGGCCAATTTGATTCCAGGGTTGGATGGTAAGAAGTTTGATGTCTTGTTTTCTTCCATGTATATCACCAAAGAGCGTTTGCAAAAAGTGGACATGATTCCCTATTACAAAACCGATGAATCTTTATTGGTTACAGCGGATGCCACATTTGCACCCAAAGGTCCCGGTGATTTGTGTGGCCATACCGTGGGAACCATGAAAGGCACAGCCTTCGTAACCCAATTGCAAACGGTGTCTAAAGAAACATGCGTGGCTGCGGGCAAAGGGGCCATTACCATTCGCGAATATGAAACTTCGCCGCAGGTCACCCAAGCTGTTTTGGCCAAGGCTGTTGAGGTGCAATACGATGATGCAGCGGTAATGAAAGCTGCGGTTAAAAAATTAGGTGATAAAGTCAAAATCACCTCAACCGAATCATTTTTCCCAGTGGTGGGCGGCATTGCCATTCGGAAAGGTGACAGCGATATGCGGCAAAAATTGGAGGATGGTTTGAAAAAAGCAGAGGCTTCTGGCGAATACAAAGCTTTATTGGACCAATATGGTTTGAGCATCCCCACGCAAGCTGACATTGATGCTGTGATGAAATAAAGCATTTCAATACACCCATTAAACATAAGTATAGGCATCATTAAGGACTCAATTATGCTGTCACAACAACAGATTCAAGATTTTCATGAACAAGGTGTATTGGTGGTGCCCAATGTGGTTTCGGCACAAGAATTGGCTGGGATGACTGAAGATTTGGCTGCTTGGGTTGAGGAAAGCCGAGGCCACGCGCAGGCTTGGGGCCAAACCCAAGATGGCCGAGCGCGGTTTGACATCGAATCCGATCACAGTGCCACCCATCCTTCTTTGCGCCGCATCAGTTCTCCTACCGAGATTTCTGGCCATTATTTTCAGGTTGCCATGCACTCACGCATGACCGAAATGGCGGGTGAGTTGATAGGGGGGAAGGGGATGCGCTTTCACCACAGTAAGCTCAATGCCAAGTTGCCGCATACGGCCACGCAAGTGAAGTGGCATCAAGATTTTCCCTTTACGCCCCATACCAATGATGACCTAGTGACAGCATTACTGATGTTGACGGATGTTTCCACTGAGAATGGGCCGTTGATGGTGATACCCGGCAGTCATAGAGGCACACTTTTTTCACACTGGCAGCAAGGCCGATTTACAGGCCAGGTGGAGGAAGAGGTGATTGCACAATATTGTGGTGCACCCATGTCTTGCACGGGTCGGGCGGGATCGGTGTGCTTTATGCATACTCGGCTTTTGCATGCCTCTGGCCCCAATACCACCACCTTGCCGCGCAATATGTTCATCACCGTTTATAAAGCTGAGGATGCTCAGGCGCTGTGTGAAAACCCGTTGCCCAGCCAGCATGAAAACCAATTGGTCTTTGGGGTGGAAAGTGGTTTGGTGCGGATGACGCCCAATCGCCTGAAATTACCGCAGAAACCAGCTGGTGCTTCTTTTTTTGTTCAGCAAGCGGGTTTGGATACAGCCATGATGTGATGTTGTGGGTGTCGCCGCAGGCTGCCTGAATGTATTCAGGTGGCCTGCTGTTTTTGGGTTGGTCGGCATTGTTGTTGCTGAGAAACAAAAGGGCGAACCTCATAGCCTTGCGCACGCAGTAGGGCAATCAAACCATCGGAGCCATACAGATGCGCCGCACCCACTGCGATGAGAGTGGGTTCACGATTGATTTGTCGCTGGATTTTGATGAGCCATTGTCGGGTTCGATTGACCAATAAAGCTTGGTGCATCCAATTTTTCATGAATGCTTGATCTGTCTTGGTAAAGAATCGGGCATCAGACCAATTCAATGCGGCTTGATACAGATACGCACTGTCTTGTTGGTGGTATTTTTGTATTAGTTTGGGTGTTTGTTGTTGAATCTGGGTTCGATGGGTCAGATAAGCATCAATGACACGGATAGCACGGTCATGATCCAATTGTTGGAATGGCGCAAGCCATTCATCGTGTTCCAGAGCCAAATTGGGGATATTGCTGGCTTGTGCAGCTTGGGCGAGCAGGTAATCAATGCCGTTTTTTGCGGAATAGCCTGGATAATGGTAGTCGGTCATCACGATCATGGCGACGGCCCAAGGGGTGATTTTTTGATTGGGATACAGCAGATTTGGGCTTTTTTTGTGTAAAAAATAGGCATTGATTTGGTTGAGCCGGTGTATACCCAGACTTTGGCGTACATTTTGTTGCGCGCGTATGGCGGAGAGAATGCGCCAGCGATGATATAAATGACGCAGATTGGGACGCTCATCAAGCGAAACTTCGGTCATTAATGTCTTGGATTCATGCAACACGTGTCGTTGTACAGGCGAAAGCGTTTGCCCAATTTTGCCGGTATGGATGGTGCCAATGAGATAGGAGGGTTCATGGCCAGGTTGGTTGATTTGCCAGATAAAGCCTTGATCAACATCTGCGGCCATGGCGATTCGGCACAATAAGAGCATCCATGCAAACCACAATATGTTCGTTGGGCGTGCGAGCTGTCGAAGCGTAGGCATGGTCATGACAAATCAGTGAGGAGTGTGGTTGATATCAATAGGATGATATTAACATGGTTAACGTTAAAGCGATTCCAGCATCAATTCTCGAGTATGGACCTTTATAAAAAGTCTTTGCAATTGAGTCATCACAAAGGTTGTTGCCGCTGATGAGTGATTGACATTGATCCTAAAATCGGGTTTTAGCCAAAGATAAGGCTGCCTGAAATCTTTCAGGCAGCCTATTTGGTGTTTCAGGTAGAGAACACCTTTTTAATCGTGGCGTTCCACTTGGCTAACGTCTCGAACGGCGCCGGTGTCGGCGCTGGTGGTCATGGCTGCATAGGCACGCAGCGCAGCCGATACATGGCGGCTGCGGTTAAGTGGTTTCCATGCTTTGGCGCCACGACTTTCCATTTCCTCGCGGCGGCGTGCCAATTCGGCAACGTCAACATTTAATTCAATGCGCCGTTTGGGAATATCGATGGTAATCGTATCGCCTTCATTGACCAAACCGATGGTGCCGCCCTCGGCTGCTTCGGGAGAAACGTGACCAATGGACAAGCCGGATGTGCCACCGGAAAAACGGCCATCCGTTAACAAGGCACATGCTTTACCCAAACCTTTGGATTTCAGGTAGCTGGTGGGGTAAAGCATTTCTTGCATACCCGGGCCCCCTTTGGGGCCTTCATAACGAATCACCACCACATCACCTGCCACAATGCGATCACCCAAAATGGCTTCTACTGCCGCGTCTTGGCTTTCAAATACACGAGCGCGACCGCTAAATGTCAGAATGCTGTCATCTACACCCGCCGTTTTGACGACACAACCGCGCTCAGCGATGTTGCCAAACAGCACGGCCAACCCGCCGTCCTGAGAATATGCGTGGGCTTGATTGCGGATACAACCGGTCTGACGATCCAGATCCAGACTGTCCCAATAGTTATCTTGTGAAAATGCTTCGGTGGTACGCACGCCGCCTGGTGCCGCGCGATAGCGATGTAGTGCCTCGGTATTGGCGGGGTCGGTGATGTCCCACTTGGCAATCGCCTCTGCCAAGGTGGTTTCATGCACGGTAGGAATGTCGGTATGCAGTAATCCCGCACGGTTTAACTCACCCAAAATGCCCATCACGCCGCCCGCGCGGTGGACATCTTCCATGTGGTATTTCTGCGTTGCTGGGGCCACTTTACACAAACAAGGGACATGGCGGCTCAATTGGTCAATGTCGGCCATTTTGAAATCAACACCAGCTTCTGTGGCGGCGGCCAATAAATGTAAAACCGTATTGGTAGAACCACCCATGGCAATGTCGAGGCTCATGGCGTTCATAAAGGCTGGCTTGGTGGCAATATTGCGCGGCAACACGCGCTCGTCGTCTTGTTCGTAATAGCGGTGTGCCAAATCCACAATGCGCCGACCTGCTTCCAAAAACAACGCTTTACGCTGCGCATGGGTAGCCAAGAGCGAGCCATTACCGGGCAAAGATAGGCCTAAAGCTTCGGTTAGGCAATTCATGGAATTGGCGGTAAACATTCCTGAGCAGGAACCGCAAGTGGGACAAGCAGAGCGCTCAACTTGGGCAACCTCTTCATCGCTGACTTTGTCATTGCCTGCTTCAATCATGGCATCAATCAAATCGAGCTTACGGATGTGACCGGAGGCGTCTTTCAATCCCATGATTTTTCCGGCTTCCATCGGACCACCAGAAACAAAAATAGTGGGGATGTTTAAGCGCATAGCGGCCATCAGCATGCCCGGGGTGATTTTGTCGCAATTGGAAATACACACTAAGGCATCAGCGCAATGGGCATTGACCATGTATTCAACGCTGTCGGCGATTAAATCACGAGAAGGGAGGCTATAAAGCATGCCTTCATGGCCCATGGCAATGCCATCGTCTACGGCAATGGTGTTGAATTCTTTGGCAATGCCACCTGCTTTTTCGATTTCACGTGCCACCATTTGACCCAAATCATGCAAATGCACATGGCCAGGCACAAATTGAGTGAAAGAATTGGCAATGGCGATGATTGGTTTGCCAAAATCGCCGTCCTGTACACCGGTGGCGCGCCACAGTGCGCGTGCGCCGGCCATATTGCGGCCATGGGTTGAGGTTTTGGAGCGGTATTGCGGCATGGTGTGTTTCCTTTTTTAAACGCTTGCGGTTTTGTGTTCAAGCTGCCTGAATATGCATGTGGGTAGGTTGCCTGAAACCTTGCTGCTGTATTGAATCATCGTGCAGCCGAGTGACATGAAAGCGGGGTCACCTGTGATGGCTAAATACCCCAATTTAAGCTTGGGCGGCATGTTTGGGGTCGTTGGGGCGCAATTGGCTGGCCAGTTTATCCAAAATGCCGTTTACAAATTTGTAGCCGTCGGTACCACCATAGGTTTTGGTGATCTCAATCGCTTCGTTGATGATCACGGGGTAAGGGGTTTCTGGCATTTGCGCCAATTCAAAATAAGCCATCAGCAGCACGGCGCGCTCCACTGGACTGAGTTCGTCTTCATGACGATCCAGCAGTGGGCGAATGTGCTGCATGTATTCACGTTGGTTGTTGAATGCGCCGAAAAAAATCTGGGTAAATAAGGCATCATCGGCTTTGGCAAACAAATCATTGCTGCGCATATTGGCGGCAATGGCATTGGCCGATTCTTCTTTATTGAGTTGCGCCTGATACAGCGCTTGTACCACAAATTGGCGCGCGCGGCGGCGTGGGGTAATCATGGGTGAATTGTCCTTATACAGCGATTCAGGCGGTTAAGCCGGTATTCAGTAAATGCGCCATTTCCACAGCGACCACAGCAGCTTCAGCGCCTTTGACGTGCATACGCGCCAGTGCTTGGGCTTCGTCTTCGGTAGTGAGAATGGCGTTGGCAATGGGGATGTTAAAATCCAGCCCGACACGTGATACGCCAGCGCCAGCTTCATTGGAAACCAATTCAAAATGGTAGGTTTCACCACGGATCACCACGCCCAGCGCCACCAGCGCATCATAACGATTGCTTAAAGCCATGTTTTGCAGTGCCAATGGAACTTCCAAGGCGCCGGGCACTGTGGCGACGGTGATGTGTTTGTCTTTGACGCCCAATTCCTGCAAGCGTTGGGTGCAGGCATTCAACAGCTGGCTGCCGATGCCATTGGTAAATCGCGCCTGAACGATGCCGATGCGCAAGCCTTTGCCATTGTGATTGGGTTCTATCAAATTCATGTTGTTGTCCTTGTATGGTGTTGTAGGGGTTATACCCGCTGCACCAGATGCTTCAGGCAGCCTTGAGGCTGCCTGAAAGCGATGTCTAGCCGAATCTTGCCAAGGTTTTGATTTTACCTGATTTGGCGCCGTTTTAGAATGCTCAAGATGGACGCGTTGATGGTTTCAGTGAGCCCAGATAAATCGCCGCCAAAGTCAAGGCGGTGCCTGCCCATTGCCAATGGTTGATGGATTTGCCGAGAAAGAAATAATCAATCAGCAAAGCTGCCACCGGCTCACTCAGCAACAACAAGCCGGTGAGGGTGAGTGATAACAATGGAATGGCGTAGGCAATCAGGCCCCAGGCCAAACATTGCATCACAGCGCCATAAATTAAGATCAAACCCACATCTTGCCACGTGGTGGGGAAGAAGCGGGCATGGTCTACCAAAATGGATGGTACCAGCAGTGCGGATGCCCCACCCACACTCACCAAAAACATCAACGGAAATAAAGCGATCGGTTCGGCATCATGTGCTTGACGGATGCTGGCCATGGACGAGGCGAGCATGGCGCCGGAGACCAAGCCAATAAAAATGCCATACCCGCCATTGAGGTTGTGGCGCAACTCTGGCTGGCAATCAAGCCACGCCCACGATGGCCAAAACCAAACTCAGAATTTGCAGGCGGTTTTGGCGCTCGCCAAAGAAAAACCAAGCAATGGCGGCCAGAAAAAAAATTTGCAGGCTATTGAGTAAAGTGGAAATACCTGGCCCACCGCATAAATACTCTCATGCCAAAAAGCCAAATCAAAGCCTAGGAATACGCCGGAAAGTAAAGCAAAGCGCCGTGCTTTCCGGTTTTGCGGCATGCGTTGGCCATAGCGGCGCATGAGCCACCAAAATACCAAGCCCGCAATCAGTAGACGCCAGAAAGCAATGGCAAAAGCACCCACGGGTACAAAATTGACGATGAGACTGCCCAAGCCAAAGATCACGCAGCCTAAAACCAAACCGGGCGCGGCCCATTTTTGTGTGATAACCGGCATTGATAACCATCCTGTGTAGACACCAAAACCGGCCGTAAACAGGCGGCCGGAAATGGATAAATTATTATTGGATACTCAGTATAAATCAGGCACCCGGTTCTTCAAAGCCAGTGACTTCCAAACCAAATCCGTTCAAGCCATTAAAGGCTGATGGTTTACCCAATACGCGCATTTTTTTGACATGTAGACCAGCCAAAATTTGGGCACCAATGCCATACGTTTTGCTGTCCCATTGCCATGCTTGGTGCGCGCCTTTGGGTAGGGTTCGATCCAGCATGGTGGCGCCGGTTTCGGTGCGGTGCATCAAAATAATTACCCCTGCATCGGCTGCTTGAATGCGTTTTAACGCATCGGGTAATGGCCAGGTGTGGTGTTGGTTGGGCATCAAAAAATCCATGACGCTGAATGGCTCATGAACGCGCACCAATACTTCTTTATCTGGGCTTAGTTCGCCTTTCACCAAGGCTAAGTGGGTTTCGCCGGAAAGTTTGTCCACGTAAACATGCTGCCTGAAATCACCCCAAGTTGTGTGTATGGTGGTGTCGCCCATTTCTTCAATTAGGCTCTCATTGCGGCTACGGTATTCAATCAATGCGGCAATGGTACCGATTTTGATGCCATGTTCTTGCGCAAAGACTTCCAGCTGAGGCAAACGCGCCATCGTCCCATCGTCATTGATGATTTCGCATATCACTGCTGCCGGAATCAGCCCCGCCAATTGGGCTAAATCCACACTGGCCTCTGTGTGGCCTGCGCGTACCAGCACACCGCCTTTTTGCGCACGCAATGGGAAAATGTGGCCCGGTTGTACGATGTCTTCTGCCTTGGCAGTAGGGGATACAGCAGTTTGAATGGTAAGCGCGCGGTCTGCCGCAGAAATGCCGGTGGTGATGCCATTGGCCGCTTCAATGGAAACGGTAAAATTGGTGCCGTATTGAGCACCGTTGTGCTGTGTCATTAACGGTAAATTTAGCCGATCAACAATGTGTTCGTCCATCGGTAAACACACCAAGCCACGGGCATTCTTAATCATGAAGTTGATGGCGTCGGGGGTAACAAATTGCGCTGCCATAATCACATCACCTTCATTTTCTCGGTCTTCGGCATCGGTGAGGATAACCATTTTGCCCGCTTTGATGTCGGCAATGATTTCAGGAATAGTGGCAATACTCATAATAACGCACCTCATTATTTTTAACGTGGATATTGTACGCGTTTGTCCCTAAAGCAGCTATGCCTGCTCGAAGACATAGGTTTGCTTGAGCACAAGGCCTTGGGTGTTGATGTGATTTACCAAACCATAGGCTAAATCATTGCCATGATTCAATATTAAAATGGGGTTTTCGATTTAGATTGTGCCAAAACGCGCATGACAGTCTCTACCACCGCCTGAGTTTGCGGATCCAATTCTAGGTTGATGATGTCGCCTACTTGGCATTGGCCAAAAAGGGTTCGGGCGCGCGTTTCTGGAATCAAATGCACATTGAATTCATGATCGGTGACCTCGCCAATGGTGAGGCTGCAGCCATTCAAGCCAGCAAAGCCTTTGGTTAAGATATAAGGGCGTGTATTTTCAGGCAGCCTGAACCACACGGTGCGATTGTTGGGACTATCTTCTATGCGGGTGATTTCGGTGGTGGTGAAAATATGGCCGCTCATCACGTGACCGCCGATTTCATCACCAAAGTGTGCCGCTCGTTCGATGTTGACGGCATCGCCCACCTTCAGTTGTCCCAAATTGGTTGTGTTGAGGGTTTCGGCCATCAAGTCGAAATCCACTTCATCCTGATGAATCGTGGTTACCGTGAGGCAGCAGCCATTATTGGCAATGGATGCACCCACGGCCAGTGGATGCGCTAAAGCCTCTGCGGGCAGGCGCACGCGGTGAGTACGAAAATGGGTTTTGTCGGTGATGGCTGTCAGTGTGCCCAAACCTTGCACGATGCCGGTAAACATAACTGCGTTTCCTGAAAAATGGTGTTGGGTTGCAAAAAACACGTTGGCACGGTCTCTGTTTTGGCGAATGATTGAGCACCAATGGCGTTGACCATTAAAACCGATTCATCAGTGGGCACTACCGTCA
Source organism: Snodgrassella sp. CFCC 13594 (assembly GCF_001590725.1). Taxonomy (GTDB): domain Bacteria; phylum Pseudomonadota; class Gammaproteobacteria; order Burkholderiales; family Neisseriaceae; genus Snodgrassella. Next base: position 54,504 of record NZ_LQXR01000001.1, read on the forward strand.
CAGCCGCCGAGCAACGATTTTCTTTTCAGCAGTCATTCTACATCAGACATACCATAACAGGCACTGTGTGCAAGAAATGTGGTGTTTTAAACGGTAATTTGAATGAAATAGGGATATAGGTGCCTGTTAATTGGGAAGGGCGGATCACCCTTATCTGGTGTAGATACCGCTCAAGCGTGAATGCTGGCGAATTGCTGATCTGCGGTCAGATTACCGGCAGTGCGCACTGCCATGGCGTGCATTCATTTGGGGCAATTTTAGATGTGGTTTTGGCCAGTATCGATGCTGTTTATTTGCCTTGTCTAACGGATTTTAAACGCAAGGCTTTGCGTTCCTCGGCCTCTTCAAAACGGCGGCGTTGGTCTTCGGTGGCAATACACAAAGGCGGTACCGGCACGGGTTTACCGTGGGCACCTACGGCCACCATGCTGAAATAGCAACTGTTGGTATGGCGTACCGTTCTTTTTTGAATGTTTTGGGCTTCGACACGGATGCCCACTTCCATAGACGTGCGACCTACGTGGTTGATCATGGCCTTAAAAGTGACCAATTCGCCCACGTGAATGGCTTCTTTAAAAATCACTTGATCCACGGACAAGGTCACCACGTATTCTCCTGAATAACGACTGGCGCACGCGTAGGCCACTTGATCCAAAAGTCTCAGCAAATCGCCGCCATGTACGTTGCCGTTGAAGTTGGCAAAATTTGGGGTCATCAGCACCGACATGGATAGTTCATGTTGAGCTGTATCGGTATAGGTATAAGGCGTTGATTCCATGATAAAGATAGGGTGTGGGTTATTAAAAAAATCTTCAGGCAGCCTAAATACAGCGCTCTATTAAAGCCAGCGTCTTTTGGCAAAAAATAATAACAAACTGGCAATAATCAATGCCATGCAGCCTAAAACCGCGAAATAGCCATAATGCCAATGCAGCTCGGGCATGAAATCAAAATTCATGCCGTAAATACCGGTAATCACGGTGAGCGGCATAAACAAAATGGTGATGACGGTGAGTACCCGCATTTGTTTATTCAGACGGTTGGATTGATACGATAAATGGATGTCCATCATACTCATTACCATGTCACGTGAGCCGTCTAATGATTCCATTAATTGCAAGCTGTGGTCATAGACGTCACGCAAATACACGTGGGTAGCAGCCGTGAAAAATTCAAAATCACCGCGTACCAGTTGATGGAGCATTTCTCGCTGTGGTAAAAGGGCGCGGCGCAGGCGCATGGCATCGCGTTTGAGCTGGTGTATGGGTACCAAAATGTTGTCGTTGTCCGCCATAAACAATTCTTTGTCTAGGCTTTCCACGCGGTTATTGAATTGCTCTAAAACCACGAAGTAATCATCAACTATGCGGTCAATGAAGGTATAGGCAAAGAAATCAATCGGCTTGTGGCGGATGTCGAAACGGTTTTGTTGAATGTAATTACGGATGATGCTGAATAAACCCAGCGGTTCGGCTTGAAAGGTGAGTACGAATTGCGGCCCGATAATCAGGTATACCTGATTGTATTGTAGCTTGAGTTTTTTATAGCTAAACACACGTGTGGCGACAAACAAATAATGGCCATAATCTTCAATTTTCGGGCGCTGCTTGTGGCTCAGTATGTCCTCAATCACCAAATCGTGGATACCAAACGGCTTGAGTAATTCGCGAAGCTTGGCATTGTCTTCGATGCCCACAAAATGCAGCCAAGCCAATTCACCGGGCTGCAAAGTAGGAATGTTGTTTGGGCCGATGTCTGCACCTGAAAAACTGCGCCGATTGGCGCCATCGCCATTAAAGGTCATGATGTCCAATGACTGTTTGGGCATGTCTTCGGTGCTGCTGCGACCCACCATCGAAGGCAGGTTGTTGACAGCAGTGAGATTGGTGTCGGTGGCGGTCATGGTTGAGTGGTTTCAATGCGTAATTGTAGGCCAATTTTGTGCCATAGCGCCGATTCCTGCCACAAGGCGCTGGTGGTTAAAGGGTTGTCTACCAGCCATTGGGCGCTGATGCTCAGCACACATTGTTTTTGCTTCGCATGGTATTGTAAATGGGCGCCAGCAGGCAGGTGTGCAGACTGACGGGCGCGACAAAACAAGGCAGCCAAACGCAAGGCCAGCATGGCCAACCACAATGTGGGTTCGCTGATGTATTCTGCCAATTTGCGCATGTCGCCACGGTGGCCCAGAATCAGTGTGGCCAAAATATGTTGCTCTTTGCGCGAAAAACCAGGCATGTCGGCTTGTTCCAAAATGTAGGCGGCATGCTTGTGGTAGCCGGTGTGGGCAATGGAGATGCCAATTTCATGTAGGTCTGCGGCCCAGCGTACATATTGTCGCCACAAGGCGATATCATTGATGGTTTGGTGCTGGGTTAATTCCAATAGCGCTTGGTCAGCCAAGTCTGCCACGCGTGTGGCTTGGGCAACATCTACTTGGTAGCGCTGTTGAAAATCAGCCACAGTTTGATTGCGCATGTCATCACCCAATTGACGGCCTATCATGTCGTACAATACGCCATCGCGCAAAGCCGCATCGGTGACCATCATGTCTTTGATACCCAATTCGGCAAAAGCGGCTGTCATGACGGCTAAACCGCCAATAAAGACCTCCATGCGGTCGGGCTTCAATCCTGCTAATTTGGCTTTTTTGACACTGCCTGCGGTGATAATGCGGTTGGCAATTTTACTCATTTGTTGCGCATTGATGCCATCTAGAGGCTCTTCACCCATCTCGATGACATCGCGGATGGAGCGGGCTGAACCAGAAGTGCCCACGGCAAAATTCCAACCGATGTTTTTTAACTCTTTGCTGATGCGCTGAATTTCTGCTCGCGCCGCATTCACGGCTGCCTGAAAGCTTTTGGCATCGACTTTGCCTTTGGGGAAAAAGCGCAAGCTATAGGTGACACAACCTAAATTCAAGCTTTCGGTAATGGCGGGTTGCAAATCTCGCCCAATCACAAACTCGGTGGAACCGCCGCCAATGTCGATGACCAACATTTTGTCGCCGTTGGGCGGCAGGCTGTGTACCACGCCGGTGTAAATCAAACGGGCTTCTTCGCGACCTGCAATAATTTCAATGGGAAAACCCAGCGCCGCTTCAGCTTTGGGCATGAATTGAGTGATGTTTTTGGCCACGCGAAAGGTGTTGGTGGCCACGGTGCGCACTTGATTGGGGGAAAAGCCGCGTAAGCGTTGGCCAAATTGAGCAAGGCAGGCCAAAGCACGCTGCTGCGATGCGTCATCCAAGTTTTTTTGATCATCTAATCCAGCCGCAAAGCGCACCATTTCTTTGATGGAATCCACCACTTGAAGCTGGCCGTTAAGCTGGCGGCAAATTTGTAAGCGAAAACTGTTGGAGCCTAAATCGACGGTGGCAAGCATATCGGGTGCGGTCATGAGTATGAATCAGCAGACTATCATCAAGATGCGGGCATGTTACCGCAGGCTGAGGTTGCTGTCATGCTTCATCCATTTCAGGCAGCCCGAAAGCGGCCTGAAAACCCTCAGCGAGCATAATAGGCGGTTAAACTGGCCTTGCCCAAACAATGAGCGTTGACCATAAATCCAGCCATGCTGGTGGTGGCATTGTCGGCCAAATCCAGCTTGGGTAGGTCAAGTGCGTAAAGGGTAAATATATAGCGGTGTGCTGGGTCACCTATGGGTGGGTAGCAACCCATGTAACCCAAACTTCCCCCATCGTTGCGCAATTGCCGCACCCCAGCAGGCATGCCACAGCCATCTGCGGCACCTGCATTGCGCGCAAGGGCAGTCGCGTGCGCTGGAATGTTGATGGCCAACCAATGCCACCAACCCGCACCACCTGTGGGGGCATCAGGATCGTGCATGGCGATGGCAAAACTTTGTGTGCCTTGGGGTGGGTGCTGCCACGCCAATGCAGGAGATTGGTTGTCGTGGTCGGCTTGGTATGAGGCATCCAGCTTGGTGCCTTCTGTGAATTCGGTGCTGGTGAGGGTAAACGTTGAATCGGGCATGATGACGACTCCTCATAAGACGATGAATAAAACAGCTGGGTATGAATACAGTGCGCTTTCAGCGCAGCCTACGGGCTGCCTGAAAGCAAGGGACTAGGCCAAAAGACGCAATAGGTTGCGCGATAATGCCGAGAGCATGGCCAAATCAGTTTGCTCAAAATGTTGCATGTCCCGAATTTGTTCGGCAGCATTGGCCAAAGCTTGTGTCAGCGTCTCGCGTGCTGTTTCGTCTTGGCCGCTGGCCAGCCATTTTTGTGTGGCCAAAAGATGCAATTGTTGCACATCTTCCCGCACGGCCAAGCAGGCCTGGTTTTGCCACTGATTGGCACGTGGTAAAGCCGCAATGGCTCGATAGAACCAGTCCATTTGCAAGGTATTCGACAAACTGAAATAGGCCGCTGCCACCGCTTCAATGGCACACTGTTGTGTCGAGCCTAAATCCACAATAGCCAATAAATTTTCGGCAAAAGGCAGCCGCGCCAACAAGGCCACTTCATGCTCCTCAAATACAGCCAAAGACTGCAAACGTGTTTCTTCATCGGCGATGTTGGCGTGTTCGCTGCTGGGGAGCCATGTGGCCAGCTGGCTCAACAAAGTGGCGATGGGGGCGCGGTAATGTTGAATAAGCAAACCCATGTCATCGCACGGCCATTGTCGACGCAGCAATTGCCGAGACACTCGGTTGAGTAAACGTGCCACACTGGCCATGAGTTGCATTTGGGTATCCGCGTGAATGCGGTTATCCAGGGCTTCTAGGTGGGCAAACCGTGTTTCACCATCGAATAATTCGCTCGCCACCCAATAGGCACGAACCACATCTGCTGCGGGTAAATTCATCTCTGTGGTCAAACGCTGCACAAAGCTTAGGCCCATTCGGTTGACCACGCGATTGGCCAATTGATTGGCAATGATTTCGCGCTTGAGATAATGCGTTTGCATGGTTGCCTGAAAGCGGCTTTGTAAAGCGGGCGGGAAATAATGTGTCAATACCGGCAAGAAATGCGCGTCATCGGGTGCATCGCTTTCCAATAGTTGGCTTTGTAGGTGGATTTTACTGTAGGCCAACAATACCGCTACTTCTGGATTGGTGAGGCCTTGCTGTTTGGCATCGCGCTCTTTGATTTGGGCGTCATTGGGTAGGAATTCCAAACTGCGGCTTAAGCCGCATGCGTTTTTAAATACTGTATCAATGCCACATGTGCCGATAAAAAAGCATGTGGATTGAGTTGATTCATGGCCAATATTTGCGTTTGCAGGTAATTGTTGCGCAGTACCAATTGCGCCACATCATCGGTCATGGCGCGCAGCAGTTCGTTGCGTTCTTGTAGATCCATGCGGCCATGTTGAATTTCACTGCCCAGCAAAATTTTGATGTTGACTTCATGGTCGGAGCAATCCACCCCTGCCGAATTATCAATGGCATCGGTGGCGCAGCGGCCACCGTGTTGCCAAAATTCAATGCGACCTAATTGGGTAGCACCTAAATTACCACCTTCACCCAATACTTTGGCGCGCAATTCGTTGCCATCCACTCGGACGTCATCGTTGGCACGATCTTGTGCTTGGCTATGGCTCTCACTGCTGGCCTTAATGTAGGTGCCGATGCCGCCGTTGTAGAGTAGCTCTACTTCTGCCTTGAGTAGCGCGTGAATCAATGCGGTGGGGGCGATGCTGTCTACATCCAGTTGCAGCCATGCTTTCACTTCTGCCGATAGCGGAATGGTTTTTAGGCTGCGTTCAAACACGCCGCCACCGGCTGAAATCAAAGTTGTATCGTATTGTTCCCAGCCTGCTACGGCTGTAAACAATCGTTGGCGTTCAGTGTAGCTGCTGGCCGCATCCGGGCACGGGTCAAGGAAAATATGGCGGTGATTAAAGGCTGCCTGAAGGCGGATGTGTGGCGAGAGCAACATGCCGTTGCCAAAAACATCGCCAGCCATGTCGCCAATGCCGATAACGGTGAAATCTTCGCTTTGGATGTCTTTGCCCAAATGGCGGAAATGCCGTTTGATCGATTCCCATGCCCCTCGAGCAGTGATGCCCATGCCTTTGTGGTCATAGCCAGCTGAACCGCCGGAAGCAAAGGCGTCATCAAGCCAAAAGCCATGCATTTGGGCAATGTCGTTGGCAACATCGGAAAAGCGCGCGGTGCCTTTGTCGGCGGCCACTACCAGATAAGGATCATCCTCATCACGCCGATGCACGCGTTGCGGTGGAACGATATGCCCTTGTACCCAATTATCGGTCAAATCCAGAAGTGCACTGATAAACAGGCGATAGCAAGCCACACCCTCGGCAGCATAAGCTTCCCGTTCGCTGGGCGGCGGCAGTTGTTTGCACACAAATCCACCTTTGGAGCCATGTGGGATAATCACCGCATTTTTAACCATCTGCGCTTTCACTAAGCCCAGCACCTCGGTGCGAAAATCTTCTTGTCGATCAGACCAGCGCAATCCGCCTCGGGCCACTTTTGCGCCCCGCAAATGGACACCTTCCATGCGTGGGCTATACACCCAAATTTCAAATAAAGGCCGTGGTTGCGGTAGAAAGGGGATGGTGCCGGAACGAATCTTGAAACTGACGGTAGCAGGATACGCTGAATGGTTTCCAGACTGCCAAAAATTGGTGCGCTCAATCGCCAAAATCACGGTGAGAAAGGCATTGAGCATGCGATCTTCATCTAAGTTGGGTACGGCTGCCAGCAACGCTTGTAGGGCTGCCTGAACCGATTTCGCCTGCTGCTCATCTGCATGCTCAGGATGCAAGCGAGCATAAAATAACTCGACCAAACCAGTCACGATTTTGGCGTGCCGCATCAGGCACTGAGCAATGTAGTCTTGACCAAACGGCAACCCCGCCTGTTTTAAGTATTTGGCCAGTGCCCGCAGCAACACGCTGTCGCGCCAGTGAATGCCCGTTGCCGCCACGAGCGCATTGAAGCGATCATTTTCTACGCTACCGGCCCAAACCGCCTGCAACAAAGCCAACCACTCTTGCTGGGTAGCCGATTCTTGCAAGTAAGCGCTATTGAGGCCTTCGGCGAGGGCCAAACTAAAGTGGCTGAGCCCTACGGTGTTTTGGCGCCGTTTCAAGCGGAACGGTTCTTCCGCATAGACGCTCAAACCCATGTTTTCGATGATGGGCAAGGTACGGGTTAGGCTCGGGCTGCGCTTGGGAAAATACATATTCAGCCACCACGGCGCATTGTCGTTTTCCGGTTGGCTGCCAAAGCGCAATTCCAATTTTTGGGCATCGCCACCGCTTTGTTCATCTAGGTGCGCAATGGCCTGTATGTCGCTGACGGCAGTGGTGGGATGAAAATGCTCGCGATAGCCGGCGCTGAATGCTTGATCATAATCGGCCAAGGTCTCGGCGGAAAATCCTGCTGCCAGAGCAGCTTGCTGCCAATCGCTTTGCCAACCGCGTACCAAGGTATGGATATCTTGTTCTAACTGACGATGATCAAAGTTGGGCAAGGTGGCAGCCTGTGTGCGGAAGACAAAATGCACTCGGGCCAGCTGGCTATCTCCCAGCAGTTGGACATTAAAATCGGTTTCACCAGAAACAAATTGATCGGCCAGGAATTGTTGGACGCGCATGCGCATGTCCGTATCAAATTGGTCTCTAGGCAGGTATACAATGGCGCTCACATAACGTTTGAAATCGTCTACGCGGGTAAATAAGCGCACCCGCGGCCGCTCATTGAGCGCCACCATGCCACTGGCAATGTTGGCCAAATCGGCCGCATGGATTTCAAATAGTTCATCGCGTGGATATGTTTGCAGCACAAAATGCAGGGTTTTGTCTTTATAGCTATCGTGAATAAAATCACATTGATTGACGACGTAATCGGCTTTCTGGCGCAATATGGGAATATCCCATACGCTGGATAAGTAAGCTTTGGCGGTATACAGGCCGATAAAACGCCATTGGCCGATGACTTGGCCCAATTCATTGCGTTTTTGAATGCCGATTAAATCGTAATAGGCATTGCGGTGCAAATTGGCGCGGCGCTGGGATTTATTGAGTATCAAGCGATCGCCTTTGAGCCACGCTTTTTTGTCCTCCTCACTTAAGGCTGCAAAACCAGAGGAATAGGCATGCTGGCTCTGTGAGAGTACCCCCATCCGACTGTCAGCCACCATTTGTAGTTGCTGGTGTTGTTCACCATCGGCCACCAGTGCGTATTCGCAATAACCCATAAACAAGAAATGATTGTTGGCCAGCCAATCCAAATAGGCCACCACTTCGGCTTGATCAGCACGACCTTCTTCAATTATGGTTTCGCGAATGTGGGTCAACTGAGCACGCATCGTTTGTTCGTTGTCAACCACAGAGTGCAAGTCTCGCAGCATGCTATGCAGTGCCTCAGCCAACGCTGTTGCTTCATTTTCAGGTAGCCGCTGAATGGCCACCTGAATCAGAGATTCTTTATTTTGATCGGTATTTTTGCTGCGCATCCATTGTTTGATGTGTCCGCTGCTGTCGCGTTGAGCGGTGATGACTGGGTGTACCAGCCACTGCAATTGTGCATGGTGTTGATTGAGATTAACGAATAATGAATCAATCAAAAACGGCATGTCTTTGGTGACCATTTCAAATACGGTGGCATCGGGTGCAAAGGCGGCATCAGAATCATGCTGCTGGTAACGCAGCAAGGCTTCATTGGGCTCTCTGGGTTGTTGTGCGAAGGTGTAGTGCGAGTAGGCGGCAGCCAGCAGCTGTTGTTGGCTGTGGTTTTGTAAGTCGCCCATGTCGGCGTCTTCATAATAGTATTGTAAAAATAACGCAAAATTATCTGGGTAGCCTTGTGCGGCATCTTGCAGTGTTTGAATGAGTTGGTCTATGGCACTCATGGGGTTTCCTGAAGGGATGTCGTTACAAAAAATTGGCTACGTGAAGTCGGCCGGGTAATCAATTGACAACGCCATACATAATAAAAGAGCGGTAAACAGGGTGCGGGGATATTTTTGGCTTGCCATTGTTGATGCTCACCATACGGGTTTTGCTAGGCTTATTCAATCTCAAAAGGTGCTGCATTGCACAAAATAAACAAGGTCATGTTGATTAGGATGATGCAGAATTGGTGTGAAACCTTGATGACTATTCAGGAAGCTTAGATGGGGTTTGGGTTGGTTTTGAGAAGTGGCCGCTTAATGTTGTTAATCCTGTTTCTAGGCATTGAACATTGAGCATGGGCGTGGTTGTAAGTCATGTGTTTTGGGGTGTAGAACGAGCATCACCATAGGTAAGGCGGGTTTGAGTTAAGGGCCCATGAAGCACAAATATAAAATAGGCTGCCTGAACAATTCAGGCAGCCTATTTTGGCGTGATAGCGTTTTATTTCAATACTTCGGCCATGGCATTGGCGACATAATCAATATTTTGATTATTTAAACCGGCCACGCACATGCGCCCGTTATTGACCATATACACACCAAATTCAGTTTGCAGGCGTTCCACTTGAGCTGGATTCAATCCAGTAAAGCTAAACATGCCGCGCTGTTTGGTGAAATAGGAAAAATCACGCCCAGGTACTTTGGCGCTCAACGCGTCTTGTAATTTCTGGCGCATGGCACGAATGCGGTCACGCATTTCATATACCTCGCCCACCCACTGGGTAAACAGTGCATCGTCATTCATCACGCGATCAACCACATGACCACCATGAGAAGGTGGGCTGGAATACAGTTTACGTACAGTAAATTTGAGCTGGCCTTGAACCAATTTGGCCTCTTCGGCAGAAGGGCATACTACAGACAAGCCGCCGACGCGTTCACCGTACATCGATAAATTTTTGGAGAAAGAATTGCTGACAAAGACGCTCAATCCTCTAGCCACTGCTTGGCGAATGGCATAAGCGTCTGCATCCATGTCTTCGCCAAAACCTTGGTAGGCAATGTCCATGAAAGGCATCAGTTTTTTATCTTGAATGATGGTCAGCACTTCATCCCATTGTGCAGGGCTCAAATCCACCCCAGTGGGGTTGTGGCAGCAAGGATGCAGTAATACCACGTCGCCTTCATTTAAACCCTTCAAAAAATCAGTCATCTCGGCGAATTTAACACCAATGGTGGCCGGATCGTAGTAGGGATATTTGCCTACTTCAAAACCCGCTCCTTCAAAGATACTGATGTGATTTCCCCATGTGGGATTGCTGACATAGACTTTGGCTTTTGGGAACCAATGACGAATAAATTCTGCCCCCACGCGCAAAGCACCTGAGCCGCCTAAGCTGGCGATAGTGGCAATTCGCTGTGCTTTCACGGCTTCATTATCGGCACCAAAAAGTAAATGCTGGCAGGCCAAACGGTAACCAGGCAGCCCATCCATGGGTAAGTAAGGGCGGGGTTGTGGCGGATTGGCCATTTGTGTTTCCACGGCTTTGACGCAATTCAAAACCGGCAGGCGTCCTGCTTCATCGTAATACACGCCCACACCCAAGTTGACTTTGTTGCTGCGGGTGTCTTCTTTAAATTTGTCCATCAGCCCCAAAATGGGGTCGCCAGGATAAAATTCGACATGTTGAAACATGGGGTTTTCCTTATGGAGACTGTTGCATCAGCCAGCCTGAGCTCAAGCAGGCCCTAAAAATGAAGTTAAAATTGTACTCTGATTGTTTTGGTTAAGCGATTGTCTTGCTCGCCTATTTCTTGCGAAATACCAAATCCCATACCCCGTGCCCGAGGCGCTTTCCGCGCGCTTCAAATTTGGTTTCTGGGCGGTAATCAGGTGTGGGTGCGTAGGCATCAGCCGTATTATTCAATTCGGGAAATGCATTCAGTACGGCCAGCATTTGTTCAGCATATTCTTGCCAGTCGGTGGCCAGATGGAGATAGCCACCGCTTTTGAGCTTGGGTAAAAGCTTGGAGACAAAAGGGGGCTGAATCAAGCGGCGTTTATTGTGGCGCTTTTTGTGCCAAGGATCTGGGAAAAAGATGTGTATGCCATCTAGGCTTTTATCCGCCAACATATTATCGACCACCTCAACAGCGTCATGTCGCATCACCCGCAGATTAGAGAGTTGTTGTTCGTCAATCAGCTTGAGTAAATTGCCTACGCCGGGGCCGTGTACATCAATCGCCAAAAAATCATTTTCAGGCAGCCTGGAGGCAATCTCTGCTGTGGCCGTGCCCATACCAAAGCCAATTTCCAGAATTTTAGGTGCAGAACGGGAAAAATATTGATCTAAATCGACTGTTTGGCCTTGGTAATCCAGGCCAAATTGTGGCCATAAAGTATCAATAGCGCGTTGTTGTGCTGCGGTCATGTGGCTTTGGCGCAATACGAAGCTGCGTATGCTGCGGGGATGAGCGGTGTCTGGCGTTGATGCTTCAGCCGGCATGTGGACGGGTTGATTGTGCGAAGAAGGCATGGGTGATCACTATTAATGAGTAGATGAAGGCAGGTAATTCGCCAGTGCTGCGTGTAATTGAGTGTGGGTAATGTGGTCGGCCATGCTGGCCTGTCCCAGTTGATTCAGTACCACAAAGCGCAGATGGCCATCTTGGACTTTTTTATCGTGTTGCATATGGCGCATCCAAGCGTCCAGCGACATGTGTGGTGGCTCCGTTGGCAGAGCATAGGCCTGAAGGAGGCTGATTACGCGTTGGGTATCTTGGGCACTCAGATAACCCAATTCTTCGGATAAGCGGCAAGCCAAGACCATGCCAGCGGCTACGGCTTCTCCGTGCAGCCAAGTGCCATAGCCCATTTCTGCTTCAATCGCGTGACCAAACGTATGGCCTAAGTTTAAATATGCCCGGATGCCCTGTTCCTTTTCATCTTGCGCTACTATGTCGGCTTTCATTTGGCAGCAATGGGCGATCATGTGTGCCAATGCTTGGGGGTCTTGTGCTGTAATGGATGAACTGTTTTGTTCCAGCCACGTCAAAAAAGAAGCGTCGCCCAAAAGGGCATATTTGACCACTTCGGCCATACCTGCCGAGAATTCGCGCGGTGGGAGGGTTTTCAGGCAGCCTAAATCTGCCATCACGGCCTGCGGTTGGTAAAACGCGCCGATCATATTTTTGCCCAAAGGATGGTTAATGGCGGTTTTACCCCCAACAGAAGAATCAACTTGGCTTAGTAGCGTGGTGGGAATTTGGATAAAAGGCGCACCACGTTGGTAGGTAGCGGCAGCAAATCCAACCATATCACCAATCACGCCGCCACCCAGCGCAACCAAGGTGGTTTTGCGCTCGGCATGGTGCCGCATGAGTCCATCAAAAATCAGGTTGAGGGTTGACCAATTTTTGTGGGCTTCGCCATCGGGTAAAATGATGCTGAAAAAGTCACTGTTTAATTCACTAAATATCCGTTGCCAGCGCTCTAAATACAACGGAGCAACTGTTTCATTTGTCACGATGGCGATTTTCTGGCCGACATAAGGCATGAGAAGCGAGGCAGCGTGTTGGGATAAATCGCCATCAATGAAAATGGGATAGGCATGAGAAGACGTGTGGACGGTTAACGAATGCATGAATGTGACTCTAAAGAAAGCGTATGGATGATTCTGGATAGTGTTTGTTGGGCATATTGGTCATTCACGTCAATGATGTGGTGTGCCGCCGAACGATAAATGGGATCGCGCTGAGCATACAAATCTTGCAGCTTAGCCAATGGATCCGCCACTTGTAATAATGGACGGTTTTTGTCATAACGCGTGCGCATCAACAACAATTCTGGTTGCGCATGTAGATACACTACTTGGCCACGAGAGCGTAATTTCTCTCGATTGGTGGGCTGCAAAATGGCGCCACCGCCGGTGGCCAAGACAATATTGGTTTTTTGGGTAATTTCATCAATCACTGCGGCTTCTCTGGCCCGAAAACCGGCTTCCCCTTCCAGTTCAAAAATGGTGGGAATGCTGACGCCGGTGCGGACGCATATTTCCTGGTCGCTGTCATAAAATGCGCGACTCAGTTGCAGTGCCAATTGTTTGCCCAAGGTGGTTTTACCCGCCCCCATCAAACCAATTAGAAAAAGATTGCCAGCCATGGTGTCCATGGCTGGCATTTTAACCGAAGGCGAGCACTTACGCACCCGCTTGTAATGGTTTTAGTAACGCAAAGCGCTGCCCGTGGTGTTCATGATGCGCGGGGTGATGAAAATCAACAGTTCATTACGCGTTTGACTTTTTTTCTGGTATTTAAACAAGTTGCCAATAACAGGAATATCACCTAATAAAGGTACTTTATCTTGGCTGTTGGCATTTTCTTCTTGGTAGATACCACCCAGAATTAAAGTGCCACCATTTTCGACCATGGCTCGAGTATCAACACTTTTAGTGTTAATACAAGGCTCTGAAGCGGTACAGGTATAATCAGGGCTATCTTTATTTACTTTTACATCCATAATGATGTTGCCATCAGGTGTAATTTGCGGCAACACTTTCAAAGACATCACGGCTTTTTTGAAGCTAATGGAAGTGGCGCCACTGGAAGAAGCTTCTTGGTATGGAATTTCCGTACCAGATTCAATCGAAGCTTCTTTGCGGTCTTGGGTTAATACACGCGGGCTGGAAATGATTTTGGTTTTACCTTCGGCTTGGCTGGCGGACAACTCCAGACCCAATGCACCAGAAGCAAAACTATGAACCAATGCAATGGAGGAGGTGGCGGCGCTTGCAGGTAAATTAACATTAGGATTTAAATTGAATAAACCTGTGGAGTTACTGGCATTATTGGCCGTATTTGAGTTATTGATTGCGTCACTCCAGTTAGAGCCCCAGTGATTTGAGCCTGAACTCTTATGAAAACCGAATTTAACACCCAATTCCCTAGAAAAACTGTCTGTGGCTTCAACAATTCGGGCCTCAATCATTACTTGCTGAGCAGGCACATCCAATTGTGCAATTAAGCGTTCAAATTTTTTCACCACCGAAGCAATATCCGTGATGATTAAGGTATTGGTCGCAGGATCAATCAATGCGCTACCGCGTGCTGATAATATGGTGTTGCTGTTGCCATTGCTACTACTGCTGCTGCCATCTTCCAATTTCAAAATCTTGCGGAATTCTTCCACATTCTTGTATTTCAACTGAAAAGTTTGCGACAGCAAAGGACCCAATGTGTCAATTTCGTTTTGCGCTTGTAAAACCGATTTATCTCGAGCTAAGAGTTCGTCACGTGGAGCCACGTTGATGATATTGCCCTCGCGACGCGAGTCTAAATTGCGGGATTGCATCACCAAATCGAGTGCTTGATCCCATGGAACATCTTTGAGGGAGATCGTCATCTTCCCTTGCACGCTGTCGCTAGCGACAATGTTCATGCCGGATTCTTTAGCCAATATCTGTAAGATGGTACGTACATCCACATCTTGGAAATCCAAAGACACGCGCCGCCCATTGAAGGACTTCGTGTTCGTTTTAAGCCCGCTGGCGGCCACGTCGGTATTGGCAGAAACTTCAATGATTTGATTGCCACCCGTGGTGCGTTGGGTATAAGCCCAGTTGCCTTGCATTCGTAGAGTAAGTTCTGTGTCATTCCCAAGGCGGCGTAGCTGTACAGTGCGTACTGGGGTACTGAAGTCAGCAACATCTAAATTTCGCTGTTGTTCTGTAGGCAGTGGGTTATTTTTATAAGTAAAAATCAAACGATCACCTTGGCGTTTTACTGAAGGTGTGCCTTGCAGTGAAGAAACATTCACAGAAACGATGCCAGAGTTGTTGCGACCTTTACGGAAGTCAACACTAATCGGGGCAGTAGGAATTGCCGATGTGCTTACTGCACCTGTAGAAGCAGATGATTGTGTGATCACTTGCTCATTGATGGTGGCGATGGGTAGTGGAGGGGGTGTTACCGTTGAGGTCAAAGGTGCTGCAGTGGCCGTTTTGGATTCTTGTACATAAATCCATACTTCTTGGCCTTTGACTTCTGCGTTGTATTGGCCGCTTTTATTCAATGATAAAACCACACGAGATCGGCCGGCGCTTTGTACCGCTTCGATTTGTTTGAGCAGTGCATCGCTGTATTCTAATTCATTTTGTGCCATGGATACGCCCGTATCGGCAAAGTCCAAAGCAATTCGGGCAGGGGCGTCTGTGGTGAAACCACTGGGCAACACTGCGCCATGATCAAATTTAATTTTGATGACCTTTTGTTTATTCGGCAAAGAGCTTACGTTGATTCCGGTAATATTGCCTGCCCATACGTTTTGACACAGCAAGCCCAAGCCCAAAGCAGACATGATTGTAATGGTTTTGATTTTCATCGTTTAATCCCTAATGGTTTACTGATTTTTAGCGTTGGAGGCAGAGCCTGCGCCCGGTTGCCCATTGTTGCCTGAATCATCGGCTTCGAGGGGCTTGGTGATACGACGGTTGGTCCAATTGCCATATGTGTCTTCTACCAATTCAGTGATGACCAGTGAATCAGGCGTGATCGCGCTGATACGGCCATAGTTTTGGCCCATGTAGTTGCCTAGGCCAACTGTGTAGACATGGCCATCGGCCACCACAAAAGCAGAAGGGGCCTTGCCCTTGGCTTGAAATGAGCCGACATATTTCAAACTTTCAAGGCTGAAATTTTCTAAAATTTGCTTGGGTCGGTTGAAATTCGGTGAGTTGGCACCTTGCATCCCTACCTTCAGGCGCGCGGGGTCAAAATCATTGAGGCCAGTCATTGCCGGAGGGGTATAAGTCGCCATCGCTGATAAAGATGGGGGCGCTGCCTTTTGTATTTTGGCTTTGGCCTGTTGGCGGGTATTTTGCATCCATTCTTGTAAGTCTTCATCTGGCGAGGAGCAACCCGCTAAAGTAAGCATCCCCAAGAGTAATATTAAATATTTGTTCATTTTTAGTCGCTCAAAACGATAATTCATCAAATAGGATTGTTTGTTCACCAGCCATCATGTCATGTTATGGATTCTGGTTTCCTTGGCTATTATTTTTGTTTTTTTCGTTTTCTGTATTGGCTTGGCCGGGAGGCAGTGATTTATAGGTATTGGCAATTGCCCCTAAAGTTAAATCAGCCGTCTTATCATTTTTTTGTAGATTTAAGGTATCTAGAGTCACGATACGAGACAATTTGCCCACATCTCGAGTGAATTGGCTAATTTGATTGTAGCTGCCGCTCAAGGAAATACTGTAGGGCAGTTTTTGAATGGCTCCGTCATTAACAACAGGATTTGGTGTCACGCTGTCCATGCGCAAACCGTTGCTTGCGGCTGCCTGATGCAGTTCTTGAATGAGGTTAGGAATCTCTGCTTCAGTGGGCAATTGCTTCAGTAGAATCGTATAAGTACTGTTAATTTGTTTTAATTCTGCTTTTAAAGCATCCAGATTGGCTGCCTGAAGGCTTTTTTGAGTATAGGTTTGCTTGAGTGTTTCTTCTTCTTGGCTCAATTGGTCTATTTGGCTCAATTGATCTCGATATAAGGCAAAATAGGCCAACACCACAATAAATATTGTCAATACTACCGCCAAAACCATTTTGGCTGGCTGATTGAGTTGGTATAGATTATTGATATTGACTTCGTTTAGTTTAATTTTGTTAGCCATGTTTTAATTCCTAATTGGCGAAAGGTTTTGCCATTAATGCCATTATTGAGCCACGCCGCTAGCAGGTGTGGGTGGTGCTGTCTTTTCTGCCTCAGACTGGCTAACCTCAGGTGCACTGGCCGGTGGTGGAGCCACGCTGGATGCGGCTGTAGGGGTGTTTTGGCTATTGGGTATGTTGACATTCACCTGTAGGCTGAATGATTGGGCGTCATTATCTCGTTTGATATTGAGCAATTCTGGGGTGCCAAACAAGCCCGTTGTCGGTAAATTGCGCATGAACACGGCAATCTTGCCGTCACTGATGGCTTTGCCATTGATAACATAGGTGGATGGATTTTTGTCTTGGGGCGTAATGCTGGTCAGATAGAGGCCATCGGGTACCAAGGTATTTAAGGTATCCAGAATCCGAGCTGCTTCAAAGCGTTTATTTTCCAGCACTTCCACCTGATCTTTTCTTGCTAGAAAATTGTCTCGCTCGGCTTGCAGTTTTTTGATTTGGACGATTTCTGTATCCAGTTGGGCAATACCACTTTTCAAAACTGTATTGCGTGATTCTTGGGCACTAACACGAGCGGATAACGCAAAATAGCCCAATATAGCTAAGCCAATGCCGGCCAAGAGCGCAAACAACATCAGATATTTAAACTGCTGCTTTTGTTTTTGTACCAATGCTTCGCGGTATGGAAGCAGATTAATTTTAATGATTTGTAGCATCTTACAATCCCCTAACGGCCAAGCCAAAAGCAACATTTAATACATTACTGTCTTGCGTGAATTGTTGGGCGTCGACCTGATTGCTGAGTTGGGCCAGCGTCACCGGATTCACTTGCTGTGAAGAAATATGGATTTGATTTTGAATTTTTTCGGCCAAACCTTGGCTGCCTGCACCGCCATGACCCGAAATTAAAATGCTTTGTACATCTGCATCGTTTTCTTGACTGATGGTGGTGTAATAAAATTGCAATACCCGTTGAATCTCTTGAATCAACTGAGTTTGAAAAGCACCCTCCACTTTGACCAAGTAATCTTCTGGTTTTTCAGGGTTATAAAGCAACTGCCACGCTTCTTCTTCGGTGAGTTGATAATTGCGTCGAATCAATTGCATCAACTGCTCTTGTCCTAAATTGATTTCTTGCTTATACAACAAGCGACCTTTACGTAAAATTAGTGCCTTGGTATCGGTATAGCCTAAATCGAAAACCGCAATGGTTTGTTCTGCCAGCTCAGCGTGTTGTTGATTAATCCAAGTATGAATGGCATTGATTACGGCAATTACATCTACATCCATTTGTGCTGGCGTGATACCGGCTGCATTGTAAGCGTCTATGCGTAAATCAACATCTTCTCTATTGCTGCTCACCAGTACAACGTCTTTGCCACTTGCCGCAGTATCGAGTTCGGCATAGTCATAGCTCAAGGCATCGATGTCGCCATGTTGGCTCAGTTCCATCTCAATGGATTCAGCTACACTGGCCTCATTGGTAAGTTCCAAATGTTGGAATTGAATATTAGTAAGTTTTTGGGGAATAGCAGTCGTGATGTTTTTGCAAGAAGTGTGGAATGTTTGCCACGCTTGTTGTAATTTTGCAACAAGTAAATCAAAGTCTTCAATGCTGGACCCATTAAAAATATTTTTAGGTAATGGGGAGATGAGGTATTTCTCAAGCTGGATTTGATTTAAACTGCGGGCATTCAGCTGCACCATACATATTGTTCGAGGGGTTACTTCAATGCCGACGGATTGCCCGGAAGCAGATACAGAAACCTTTGGATTCTTTAACTTTGTTTTGACATTTTTAATATGCATGGGGCCATTTTCCTGCATTTGTTTTGATGAACATGAGGATATTCAGATTAGGTATTTTCTGAACATTCCTAACACAACATGGCAAATAGTTTACTTGATTTTTAACATTCTTAGCAGCTCTAGATAAAATTTATTTGATTATGATTAGAAAAATACTGACTAGTGTAATTGGTTTAATTGTTGGCTTAGGTTTGTTTGGTGTGGGGCTATTGGCCATTGCAGTGATGGTGACTTACCCAAAATTGCCCACATTGGATGCGGTTACCCACTACCAGCCTAAAATGCCTTTAATTATTTATTCTTCTGATGAGAAAATTCTTGGTCAGTATGGTGAAGAGCGTCGAGCGTTTACCAAAATTGATGATTTTCCCAAAGTACTCAAAGAAGCCGTGATTGCTGCCGAAGACAAAAGGTTTTATGAGCATGGCGGTGTTGATTTCACCGGTATTGCGCGTGCCTTGGTCTCTAATCTAACTGGAGGAGTCCAATCAGGCGCAAGTACGATTACGCAGCAAGTGGCTCGTAACTTTTACCTTACCAATGAACGTACTTACACACGCAAATTCAATGAAGCCTTATTGGCATACAAGATTGAACAGCATCTGAGCAAGGATCAAATTTTAGAGCTTTACTTCAACCAAATTTATTTGGGGCAGCGTGCTTATGGTTTTGCTGCTGCCGCGCAAGTATATTTTAATAAGCCGGTACAGCAATTGGATTTGGCTGAATCGACGATCTTGGCCGGTTTGCCTAAAGCGCCTTCTACTTTTAACCCCATTGTCAATCCCAAACGAGCCAAGTTGCGCCAGCACTATATTTTAAACAATATGGTTGAAATGGGCGTGATTACCAAAGCACAAGCCGATGCTGCTTACGCAGAGCCCATGCATTATGAGCATTATCAATTGGCCATCAACCAGGATGCTTTATATGTAGCAGAAATGGTGCGACAACAAATGTATGAGAAGTATGGTGATGCAGCTTATACCCAAGGCTTTAGGGTTTATACCACGGTTAACTCTCAAGACCAGGCGGTGGCCACCAAAGCATTACGCCAAGCATTGTCGAATTTTGACCGAGGAGCTCGGTATCGAGGGGCTGAAGGTTTTTTTGATTTAAGCAAATTCCCAGAAGATGTTCGAGATGAAGCCATCGAGCAGTATTTGTCGAGCCTTTCCCCTGTAGACGGTATGGTTCCAGCTGTTGTGGTTCGGATACAAGCCAATAGTCTGGTTGCATATATTGCTGGGCAGGGTGAGGTCACCATTGGTGGTAGTAGTTTTTCTTGGGCTAAAGGCGCCGTCAATAACAAAAAGTTGGGAGATGATGCATTGCGCGAAGGCGCGGTGATTCACGTGCAAGGCCAAGGGCAGGCTTACCGCATCGTGCAACAACCGGAGTTGCAAGGTGCACTAGTAGCCTTGGATGCCCAAACGGGTGCTGTCCGAGCATTGGTTGGTGGGTATGATTTTTACCGTAAATCGTTTAATCGAGCGACACAGGCTAAACGACAACCTGGTTCATCCTTCAAACCATTTATTTATTCAGCAGGCATAGCAAAAGGCTTTACGATGCTACAGTGGTGAATGACGCACCGATCGCCTTACCGGGTATGGGTGCCAACGGCAGCGTTTGGATGCCGAAAAATTCAGATGGTCGTTATTCAGGCCCCATGAGTTTACGCCAAGCGCTAACGTGGTCGAAAAATATGGTCAGCATTCGCATTTTAATGGCCATGGGCGTGCCTTATGCCAAAGATTATATACAGCGGTTTGGTTTTAAAGCCGACCAGATTCCAGCCTCACTATCCATGGCTCTGGGCAGTGGCTCCGTTTCGCCTATGCAAATGGCAGAAGGTTATGCGGTGTTTGCCAATGGTGGTTATAAAGTATCCAACTATGTGATTGATAAAATATATGATGGCCGCGGTACGCTCAGGGCGCAAATGCAGCCGTTGGTGGCCAATCAAAACGCGCCGCAGGTCATTGACCCACGAAATGCGTTTATCATGTACCACATGATGCAAGATGTGGTGAATTTAGGTACGGCTTCACGCGCGCGCTCACTCGGCCGTAGTGATATCGCAGGTAAAACAGGGACCACCAATGATAACGTTGATGCATGGTTTGTTGGGTTTAATCCCAATTTGGTGACAGCAGTCTATGTTGGTTTTGATAAGCCACGCAGTATGGGGCGTGCTGCGTTTGGTGGAACGATTGCATTGCCAATTTGGGTGGACTATATGAAATATGCACTCAAAGGGAAGCCCAATGTCAATGTACCTACTCCAAAGGGCGTGGTTCAGCGCGGTCGTGATTATTTCTTGCAGGAATATACCTCTACCAATCCTGATTTGCCTTTGGATAATCGCGCAGATGGGCCTGTGGATCGTCCTGCGCGCAACAATGATGATGCGCCTGATGGTGGTGATGCTGGGGGCGGTGAAGCGGATACGGAAGCACAAACGCCTGCTAACAACACGCAATTGGATTCGCTGTTTTGAGTCGTTACAAAAAACAAAAAACCAAGCCTTAAGGCTTGGTTTTTTGTGAGTAATATTCAAATATGATGAATTCGTATTCAGGCAGCCCACCAGGGTTGCCTGAATATTGGCCAATTGAAGGCGTACTAAATCAATGTGGCGGTCGCTTGGGCTGGATCGGTTGCGCGGGCAGCCTGCGCATCATCTACGGACAATCCTAGCGCTTTGGCCACGCCAATACCATAGGCTGGATCGCAAGCGAAACAATTGCGAATGTGCCGATATTTGATGAAGTCTGGAGCATCGCCCATTGCACGCGCGGTGTTGTCAAACAAAACTTGTTGCTGAGCGACATCCATTAATTGAAACAAAGCGCGTGGTTGGCTGAAGTAATCAGCGTCATCGGCACGAAAATCCCAGAAAGCGGCATCACCTGTGATTTTTAAAGGAGGTTCTTGGTAGGTTGGTTGTTGTTGCCATTGACCAAAGCTGTTGGGTTCATAATGGGGCAGGCTGCCATAATTGTCATCAACACGGCCCTGGCCGTCGCGATGATTACTGTGTACAGGGCAGCGAGCCGCATTCACCGGGATCTGATGGAAATTGACACCTAAGCGGTAGCGTTGGGCGTCAGCATAGTTAAACAACCGAGCTTGCAACATTTTATCGGGAGATACGCTGATTCCTGGCACCAAGTTACTGGGTGCAAATGCCGATTGCTCAACATCACGGAAGAAATTTTCGGGGTTACGGTTTAACTCGAATTCACCTACTTCTATCATCGGGTAATCGGCATGCGGCCATACTTTGGTCAAATCAAAGGGATGGTAAGGTACTTTTTCTGCATCGGTTTCCGGCATTATTTGTATAAATAAGGTCCATTTTGGGAAATCGCCTTTTTCAATGGCGTCATATAAGTCGCGCTGGTGACTTTCACGATCTTGGCCAATGAGTGATTCAGCTTCGGCATCGGTAAGATTTTTAATGCCTTGCTGGGTTTTAAAGTGAAATTTAACCCAAAAGCGCTCATTTTGTGCATTGATGAAACTGTATGTATGCGAACCAAAGCCATGCATATGCCGATAGCTGGCTGGGATGCCGCGATCCGACATGACCACAGTGACTTGATGCAAAGCTTCTGGTAACAGAGTCCAGAAATCCCAATTATAGGTGGCACTGCGCATATTGGTGCGCGGGTCGCGTTTGACTGCTTTGTTGAGGTCTGGGAACTTGCGTGGGTCACGCATGAAAAAAACAGGCGTGTTGTTGCCCACCATGTCCCAATTACCTTCTTCTGTATAGAATTTCAATGCAAAACCACGAATGTCGCGTTCAGCATCGGCAGCGCCACGCTCTCCAGCTACAGTGGTGAATCGTGCGAACATTTCGGTTTTTTTGCCAACATGGCTGAATATTTTGGCTCGAGTATAACGGGTTATGTCGTGGGTAACGGTAAAGGTACCAAAAGCCCCAGAGCCTTTGGCATGCATGCGCCGCTCAGGGATGACCTCACGTACAAAGTTGGCCAGCTTCTCATTGAGCCATACGTCTTGGGCCAGTAAAGGGCCACGAGGGCCAGCGGTTAAGCTGTTCTGGTTGTCGACTACTGGCGCGCCCGCTTCAGTGGTAAGGTGGGTAACAGGACAGGTTTTCGGGGTTTGGCTCATGGTTTGCTCCTTATTAATCAAAGATATAATGATTACAGCAGTCATTTCTCATTTAGCTGCCTGAAAACATTATAAAGATTTAAAAAAATATTAATATAAACAATCAATTGTATTTTTCTATTTTTATTATTTTAAAAATTAATTAACTAAAATAAGATTATTGTAAATAACAATAAAATGATAAAGGAATGATTCACATGAATAGCGTATCTTTGCCATTGACCGCCAAAGCTGGCATGCCCAAACGCTTTCAACAGCCGTGGGTTGTAGTCAGCGAAGATTTAGATGACATGCACCATGTGAATAATGTGTGCTATTTGCAGCGGTTACAAGATGTGGCTGTGGCGCATTGGTTAGCGGTGACCACACCTGCATTGCGGGCTGCGTATGTGTGGGTGGCACGCCGCCATGTGTTGGATTATTTGGTGCCGGCTTTCTTAGGGGACGATTTGTGGGTGGAGACCCAAGTTAGCCGTTGCCATGGTGCGGTGTGTTCTCGAGATTATCGCGTCACGCGTAGTGGCGATGGAAAAACTGTTTTGGTGGCACAAACTGAATGGTGTCTGCTGGATAAACAGTCGCTGCGGCCCAAGCGCATACCGGAAAGCATTGTCAATTTATTTTTTCAGGCAAGCCTGATTCAGGTTGATGATTAACGGTTTGGTGCGGGTGATAGGGATGATGCCGCGCAATGCATTGGTGAGTAGCCAAGCTTCAGCAAGTTGAAGATCACGCCAATGCAAAGCCGTTTGGTGGATACGGGGGGTTGACAGCCATCTATTTGGATCGACCAGCACGGCTTGGCGCATCACGCCATTGAGCAGTGGGTGCTGGAGCGAAGGGGTGTGCCATTCGCCGTTGAGCAGTACGAATACGTTGCTGCGTCCGCCTTCCAATAAATAGCCTTGCTGATCAAACAACAGCGTATCGAAAGCATCCTCTTGCTGTGCACCATGCCATGCAGCATCATAGAGTCGCCGTGAGGTGGTTTTGTGGCGGGCAAGAAAAGAAGCCTCAATACAGTTATCTGGGTGAAGTAATACGGTTTGTTCTTTGGATAGCTCAGTCAAGCGGGAAAATTCGTGCTGCCAGCAACCATTTGCATCTAAGATGATTTTCAGGCGGTACGATTCTTTTTTGGGTACCGATGACACGGCTGCTTGAACATAATCGTGTATGGCAGCAGCGTCGGTTGTGATGCCCAATGAACGGGCCGATTGTGTGAGGCGCAGGATGTGTGCCGGTAATAAAGCACAGTGGCCGTTATCTACCCGCATTGTTTCAATCAGATCAAAGACAGGGGGCAGACTGGTAAGAAAATGGCTCTTCCATTGGCATTCTGTGTATTCTTCTTCGGCGCGACTATCGGCAACTATGCCGGAGCCCACGCCCATCTCACCATCATAACCTTCTTGCTGCGGCGTTAATTGTAAAGTGCGGATGGCGACATTAAGCCAGCCTTGGCAGCGGGGTTCACCTTTGGCCGGCATCAAGTGGCCGATGCTGCCGGTGTATAAGCCGCGTGGGCTGGTTTCCAGCGCATCGATGAGTTGCATGCTTATGCGTTTGGGCGCACCGGTAATGGAGCCACAGGGGAAGGTAGCACGTAATATGGCTGCCAGTGTGGTGTTTGGACGTAATTGTGCAGATATGGTGCTGGTCATTTGCCACACTTGACCGTGTGCGCGTACAGCAAATGCCTCCGGTACTTCAACTGAGCCAGTTTTGGCGATTTTGCCCAGATCATTGCGCAATAAATCCACAATCATCACATTTTCTGCACGGTTCTTGGCATCGTTTTGCAATGTCTGTGCGCGTTCGTCATTATCGTCATCGACTGCAATGGGGGCCGTGCCTTTCATGGGTTGGGTATGGATACCACCTTGACCATCTAGGCAGAGAAATAATTCGGGTGAAAAGCACAAAATCCACTGCGTCTCTGCTGAGTGTGGTAAGCAGCAGAGCATGCCATAGGGCACAGGTTGGCGTTGACGCAGCCGTTGATATAAGGTGCAAGGATGGCCATAGGCAGTAAAGTGTAAGCGGGTGGTGTAGTTGATTTGATAGGTGTCACCACAGGCAATGGCTGCCTGAATTCGTTCAATGGCCTCGATGTATTGCTTTTTCTCAATGTTGTTGCGGATGTTGGCCACGCCTGCTGGTTGACCATCCCCTTGTTGGCGTAGCCAATCTTGTGCTGCTTCTGGCAACAATAATTGTTTTTCCTGAAACCAATATAGGTGTAGGACGCCTTCATTTGTATTCTGATTGCAGAGTTTTTGCCACTCATGGCCAGTGGCATAAGGCAACACCAATAAAGCATGCCAACCTTGTTGCCAGCCTTGATGCAACGTTGCATCCAATTCATCGATATGTCGCGCCAATAGGGTATTTTGGGATTGCCATTGTGTGAGCAAAACGGCGTGGCTGGCGTTGGCATCATCCAATAATGCGAAATAAGAGTTGCCTGGGTCTATTGGGTGAGTGGGCATGGCTGTGGTGTTGGGTGGTGAACATGGCAGGTATTATGCCCCAATAGTTCGACTCCGTTGAATGCAAGTAGATGCGGTGCATGAATGTATCGTCATTTGTCATGCTGAAACAGTCAAAAAGCGTTAAAATAATCATCTTATAAATTAATCAATCGAGCGGTTGCTGCATGCCGACGTGGGTGTGGTGCTGTTTACTTTTAATATCTTAACAATAAGAAAGGATGCACATGAACGAGCATCAGATTGAGCCTTATGAGCCCATTCACGTGGATGAAGAAGACAAAGAAGGCAAACTGAAGGTGTTTGAGAAAAGCGTTCTGGAACACCAAGGTAGCAAATCTGGTGAGGATTCTTCTTCTGCACCTTTGCCAGAGAGCTACCCTTATAAGACGCGCATGCGGCGAAATGTTTATGAAAAAGAGAAATTGAACCTGCAGATTGAACTTTTAAAAGTACAAAGCTGGGTGAAGGAAAGCGGTCAAAAAATTGTTTCATTGTTTGAAGGGCGTGATGCGGCAGGTAAGGGCGGTACCATCAAACGGTTTATGGAACATTTAAATCCGCGCGGTTCGCGAGTGGTGGCTTTAGAAAAACCTTCTGAAACCGAACGTGGACAATGGTATTTTCAACGGTATATTGAACGTTTGCCTACAGCAGGCGAAATGGTATTTTTTGATCGTTCTTGGTATAACCGTGCAGGTGTAGAACGGGTAATGGGATTTTGCGAACCGCATGAGTATTTACAATTTATGCGTCAAACACCCGAACTTGAACGCATGCTGGTGAATAGCGGCATTCATTTATTTAAATTTTGGTTTTCGGTGAGCAGAGAAGAGCAGTTACGTCGGTTTATTTCACGCCGTGACGATCCCCTGAAACATTGGAAACTATCACCGGTGGACATTCAATCTTTAGACCGCTGGGATGATTATACAGCTGCTAAGAATGATATGTTTTTCCACACCCATACTGGGGACGCACCGTGGACCATCATTAAATCGGATGACAAAAAACGGGCGCGTTTGAATTGTATTCGTTATTTCCTGCACCAATTGGATTATCCGGGCAAAAACGTCAAAGCGATTGGGCCGGTGGATGATTTGATTGTACGTGTGCCACAAACTCAGTTTAAAGGCAATTATGAAAGTATTGCTGATTGATGGGTGCTCATGCTGGTGATTTGTGCCCGCTTCGGCGGGCATTTTGCTGGGTGCTGTCTTCGAGTAGCGCTGCGAGGTTTACCGATCATCGATGAAATACATGGTCAGCTACAACAGCATCGCCTTTCTCTTTCTTGTTATGAATAGTGGCAGAATTCGAAATCTTGCTCTAAACTGTGTTCAATAATGGTGCGATGCGCAAAAATAACACGTAACTACCAGTTCATGAATAAGTTATTTATGTTGCGATGCACAAATTAAGGTTAATATTCAATTTAACTTTATCAATAATGAACAAAGGAAAATAGAGGCATGACAACCGAAAAACGCATGATTAAAAAATACCCCAATCGCCGTTTATACGATACGGCTATTAGTGCTATATCACGATTGCCGACGTGAAGCAAATGGTATTGGATTGCACGCCTATTGAGGTCATTGATGCCAAAACAGGAGAGAATTTAACGCGGCAGATTTTGTTGCAAATATTGCTGGAAGAAGAAGCCAGTGGGGCGCCTTTGTTCAGTGATGACATGATATGCCAATTCATTCGCTTGTATGGCCAAGCGTCGCAATCTTTTTTGGTGCCTTTCCTTGAGCAAAACATGCAAGTGTTCCAAAACTGGCAGCAGCGTATGCAAGATCAGGCGCAAGGCAATATGCCATGGCTTAATTCATTCGGTTTGGGCGTTAATCCCGTGTTTGCCGAGTGGCAGCAGCAATTGCAGCAACAGTCACTACAGTTTTGGCAAAGCATGGGCATGATTCACCCCCATAAAAAATCCGATACCTTATAGCTGATGATGACCAAACTCAGGCTGCCTGAACAATCTAGGCGGCCTTTATTGATGTGGACATTTGGTAAAGGTTGGCATTTGAAGCGTGATGGCAAGTTTTTGGATGCGGATTTGTTACACCGGTGTTTTCCATCAATCATAAAAATAAAATCCCAGTAAATGGGCTTATCCGTTAAAATAAGCGGTTATTTTGGCAGGCGGTGCTGTTGTTAAGGCTGCCTGAAAGACAAAAACACAGATTGAATTTCACTGCATGAAAAATATCCGCAATTTTTCCATTATTGCCCACATTGACCATGGCAAATCAACCTTAGCTGATCGGTTCATCCAGTTTTGTGGCGGTTTGGATAACCGTGAAATGAGTGCACAAGTACTCGATTCGATGGACATCGAAAAAGAGCGTGGCATTACCATTAAGGCTCAAACCGCGGCTTTGCATTACAAAGCCCGTGATGGCCAAACATACTTGCTCAATTTGATTGATACCCCGGGGCACGTCGATTTTTCTTATGAAGTTTCGCGATCATTATCAGCATGTGAAGGCGCGCTCTTGGTGGTGGATGCATCTCAAGGTGTGGAAGCGCAAACGGTGGCCAATTGTTATACCGCCATTGATTTGGGTGTTGAAGTGATTCCAGTACTCAATAAAATTGATTTGCCAGCGGCAGAACCAGAACGGGTAATGCAGGAAATTGAAGACATTATCGGTATCGAAGCTGTTGATGCTGTGCGCGCTTCGGCCAAAAGCGGAATGGGTATTGAAGATGTGCTGGAAGACATTGTACAGAAAGTACCGGCCCCAAAGGGTGATGAAGATGCGCCCTTGAAAGCGCTGATCATCGATTCGTGGTTTGATAATTATGTGGGCGTCGTCATGCTGGTGCGGGTGACAGATGGCCGTTTGAATTTAAAAGACAAAGTGCGGTTTATGGCCACCAAGGCAGAAACGTTGGTGGAGCAACTGGGAATATTCACACCCAAGTCAGTTAGCAAAACTTGTTTGTCAGCTGGAGAAGTGGGCTTTTTGATTACCGGCATTAAAGAATTGGGTTCGGCCAAAGTGGGCGACACCATCACCACGGTAAAAGATGCTGCGACTGAACCGCTGCCTGGTTTTAAAGAAGTACAGCCACAGGTATTTGCTGGTTTGTATCCGGTGGAAAGCCATGATTATGAAGGCCTGCGCGATGCCTTAGAAAAGCTCCAGCTTAATGACGCAGCATTAAAATATGAGCCTGAAGTATCCCAGGCTTTGGGCTTCGGCTTCCGGTGTGGCTTTTTGGGTTTATTGCATTTGGAAATTGTGCAAGAACGCTTAGAGCGCGAATTCGACATGGACCTCATTACCACCGCGCCTACCGTGGTGTATGAAGTGTTGCTCAAAAATGGTGAGCGCATTGAGGTGGAAAATCCCTCAAAATTGCCCGAAATTGCCAGCATTGAGACCATCTTTGAACCCATTATTACCGCCACTATTTTGGTCCCTCAAGAATACGTGGGGGCGGTGATGACCTTGTGCAACCAAAAACGCGGCATGCAGCAAAATATGCAATACATGGGTCGCCAAGTGATGTTGACCTATGATTTGCCCATGAATGAAGTGGTGATGGATTTTTTTGACAAGCTTAAATCTACTTCTCGCGGCTATGCTTCGTTGGATTATCATTTCAAGGAATTCTTGGCAGCCGATTTGGTGAAGCTCGATATTATGGTTAATGGTGAAAAAGTGGATGCCTTGAGCTTGATTGTACATCGGGTTAATTCTATTTTCCGTGGCCGCGAGTTGGTGGCTAAAATGCGCGAACTGATCCCGCGGCAAATGTTTGATATTGCCGTTCAGGCAGCCATTGGTGGAAAAATCATTGCGCGCGAAAACGTGAAGGCTTTGCGCAAAAATGTGTTGGCTAAGTGTTATGGTGGCGACATCACGCGCAAGAAAAAACTTTTGGAAAAACAAAAAGCCGGCAAACGCCGCATGAAACAAGTGGGTAATGTGGAAATTCCGCAATCTGCGTTTCTGGCCATTTTGCAGGTGGGAGACAAATAATGTCGATGACAATTATTGCTGCCGTGGTGGTGGCTTTGGTAGTGGGTGCGGTGTTGTTTGCGATGAGCAGCAAGCACCGTCAGGAAAATGGCGAATGGAGCAATACCTTACAATGGGGTTATTTGCTGATGATGGTAGGCATTTTCGGCTTACTATCAATGGCCATGAGCTTTACCGCAGTGCTGTTGATTTTTGTGGTATTCACTGGGGTAGTGTGGTTTTGGCACAAACGCGTGCTCAAGAGCAAGCAAGAAAAATTGGATGACAACCACTTTACCGATTACATGAGTGGTTTTTTTCCCATTATCTTGGTGGTTTTTGTGTTGCGTACATTTGTGGCAGAGCCGTTTCAAATTCCATCGAGTTCGATGCGCCCCGGGCTGGCTGTGGGCGATTTTATTTTAGTGAATAAGTTTGCCTACGGTATTCGCTTGCCTATCGTAAATACGGTTTTGGTGCCCACAGGAAAAGTGGAACGTGGTGATGTGGTGGTATTCAATTATCCTGAAAATACCAAAGTGAACTACATCAAGCGCGTGGTGGGTTTGCCGGGAGACACGGTTACTTATAAAGACAAAGTACTCAGCATCAATGGTCAAAAAATCACCGATGTAGATGATCACAAAGTGTATAGCTACACAGAAAATGTGCCACAAATGGGTCCAGTGAACATTGAAGCTCAACAATTGAGCGAAACACTGGGTCAAAAGAAGTTTGATATTCTGGTCATGCCTCAGCAACCAGCGGTTTTGGTGCAAGGCGTGCGCCTGATTTTCCAGATCGTGACCAGTGTACATATTATCCAGATGGCAGTGGCTTCAGCTGCAAAGTACCGACTGGGCGCTACTTTATGATGGGTGATAACCGCGATAACAGCGAAGACAGTCGCTATTGGGGTTTTGTGGACGATCAACTGATGGTAGGCAAGGCCTTTTTGGTGTGGTTGAATTTGGGACAAATGAATCGCGTGGGTACTCATATTCAGTAAAGAGATTGATTATTTAAGTGCCTGCAGGTTGCTTCCTGTGGGTTTTAACTCAGCCTCAACACCTTTGGCGGTTTGATTGTATTTCAAGCCGCCAAAAGTCTTCAGGCTGCCTGAAGAGGAAATAGTATGACTATCGTAGACAATCGGCATCAGCAAGCCATGGAGCGCATTCAAAAAGCGTTTGATTATGTGTTTCAGCAGCCTACTTTGTTGGTACGAGCCTTAACACACCGCAGCTTTTCGGCAGAAAATAATGAGCGTTTTGAATTTGTGGGTGATTCAATTTTGAATTACAGCGTAGCCAAGATGTTGTTTGTGGCTTTTCCTACATTGACAGAAGGTGAACTATCAAGACTGCGGGCGAATTTGGTCAACCAAGATACCTTGGCCGAGATTGCCACAGAATTACACGTGAGTGAAGCTTTGTTGTTGGGGCCGGGGGAGCTTAAAAGTGGTGGCTACCGCCGTCCATCTATTATGGCGGATGCTATGGAAGCGATGTTTGCGGCCATCAGCTTTGATGCCGATTTCAATACTGCTGAAAAAGTGGTGTGTCATTTGTATGCTGGGCGCATTCAGCACATTAACCCGAAAGACAATGGCAAGGATGCCAAAACACGGTTGCAGGAAGCCTTGCAGGCGCGTCATTGGGCTTTGCCCAAGTACCGCATCATTGATCAGATTGGTGAAATCCATGAGCAACAATTTGTGGTGCAGTGTGATTTGGGTGAGCTGGGTTTTCAAACCGAAGCCGCTGGGCATAGCCGCCGCGAGGCCGAACAGCAAACCGCACAAACCGCTTTGGTGTGGTTGGATGAGCACCATCCTTTGCATAAAGGACGCAAGAAATGACCGATTTGTCATTGGCAAAACCCGATTATCGTTGTGGCTTTGTGGCCATAGTGGGGCGGCCCAATGTGGGGAAATCCACGTTGATGAACCATTTAATCGGCCAGAAAATCAGCATTACCAGCAAAAAGGCGCAAACCACTCGACACAAGGTAAATGGCATCTATACTGATGATGAGGCGCAGTTGGTGTTTGTGGATACGCCGGGCTTCCAGACGCATCATCGCAATGCGCTGAATGATCGCCTTAACCAAAACGTCACTGAAGCGGTGGCTGGGGTTGATGTGGTGGTGATGGTGGTGGAGGCGCTGCGCTTTGCTGATGCCGATCGAGAGGTGTTGCAGCAATTGCCGAAGCGGGTACCGGTGGTGTTGGTGGTGAATAAAATTGACAAAGATAAGGCCAAAGATGCCGTGGTTTTGCAGCATTTTATTGAGGGTGTGCAGCAGGAATACGGTTTTGCGGCTGTTGAGGTCGTGAGTGCCAAGCATGGCTTGCGTATTGCCAATCTGATTCATTTGCTCAAACCCATGTTGCCTGAAGGCATTCCTTTGTATCCGGAAGACATGGTAACCGATAAATCCAGTCGCTTTTTGGCCATGGAAATCGTGCGCGAAAAATTGTTTCGCTATTTGGGTGAGGAATTGCCTTACGCGATGAATGTGGAAGTAGAACAGTTTGAAGAAGAAGAAGGCTTGTATCGCATTTACATTGCTGTATTGGTGGATAAAGATAGTCAAAAAGGCATTCTGATTGGGAAAGGCGGCGACAAATTGAAAAAAATTTCCACAGAAGCACGCCTAGATATGGAAGCGTTATTTGGTACCAAAGTATTTTTGAAAGTTTGGGTCAAAGTTAAATCTGGTTGGGCCGACGATATTCGCTTCTTGCGAGAACTGGGGTTGTAATCAAATTGGCAGACAATGGCCGATCTGGGTTTTGATGGTGGTGGCCATGTTTTAATGCGTGTGCTGACCTTGGTTGCGGTTAACCCGTATTAGGTCTGGGGAATGATTACTCTTGAAGTAACATGTGATGATTGATACAAAACAGGCTGCCTGAAAGCGTTCAGGCAGCCTGTTTTTAGGATAAGTCAGTTGGCATGAATTAATCTTGTTCCAATGGTACCACTGGGGTATGGCCACTGCCCGTTTCTTTCACAAAGCAGGTCAGCACCAAAGCCAGAATTAATATTCCTAAAAACACCACCCATGCTTGCTGGAATACGGGCAAGCTCAATCCAGCTCCTCCAGCCAAGCGGTGAATCAATAGTCCCATGACATTGGTCATCAGTGCGCTGAATACAAACACAATGAAGTTAATGACGCCAGTCGCAGTACCTTTTACGTAATCCGGATTGACTTCTTTAATTACGGTATAAGGAATCATGGCAGCACCAGAAGCCATGCCGAAGATCAGCCCCAAAACATAATGTTGGGTATTGCTCAATTGCATTGCTGTTATGGCATAGCCACTCACCATCATTACCACCAGCGCCGCGAAAATAATGGGTTTGCGGCGGCCGATGAAATCAGACAAATAACCCAAAATAGGACAACCGATGACCCAACCTAAAGGGATCATGGCCACGCGCAAGGCCACTTGATCATGAGGTACGTTTAAGCCTTGTTCGAGAAATTGAGTGCCCCAAACAAAATCGCCGATATTGGTGGGCGCGAACATGAATGCCGCAATCAAGGCACATAAATATGATTGTGGATTTTTCAAGACCACCACATAAGGCGCCGTCAAATTAGACCAATCCACTTTGCCTTCGCGCGTGCGCGGCGTGACTGCCAAAGCCGCCATGAAGACCAAGGCCAAGCCGGCTGCAGATACAAACCAGAATGTTTGCCATGTAAGCCATTGCTGATTGATGACAGGGGATACTACTGCTTGGCCCATGAAGCCGCCCATCATCCCAAAGCATTGAGTTACACCCACGGCGGAGGCTAGCCATTCCTTGGGAAAACCTCGGGTAGCCAAAAAAACCGCACTGGTGAACGCCAAGCCCGAGCCGGCTCCTTGCAGCAAACGGCCAACATAGGCACCAAAAACATAGCCAGAACCAAACAGCAAACAGCCCACTGCTACCAGAATGATGCCCAGCGGTGCCACCAAGCGCGGGCCAATGCGATCCAGCAAGATGCCCGAAACCAGTGAAAAAATGGCGTAGCTGTAAAAATAAACGCCGATAATAGAAGCCACTTGGGTGTTATCCAGGGATAATGCTTGACCAATATCGGTCATCATGATGCTCGGTGCTGAACGTAAAGCATATTGAATGAAATAGAAAAACGAACAAATAAGCCAAGAAACCACAAAAATCACATTCAGTTTACCGGCTTGGGTGGGTGATGAAGGCATAATAGGCTCCATGTGTGTTGTGTTGAATGCGTTAATATCACATAAATGAAAACATGCAAAGCCAATCATGCGCAATGGTTTTTCATATGCGAAATTATATATGTTTTTAGTGAATAATTGCTTTGTGGCATGTCAATAAAAAAACATTTCAAACGAATAGGGTCATTTGGTTTGATAAAATGTTGTGATGTGAATGTCATGATGATTTGATCGGGGCATGTATAGCGATAGAGTCTTTAGTGACTCCTTAATTGTATTGAGTGAGGCTGTAAATGTTGGAAAACATCATTCCATTTGTGCATAGTGTGCTGGGTCATGCTATTGGGTCAGGCGATACCGTGGTGGATGGCACGGCGGGGAATGGCCATGACACGGTATTTTTGGCGCGATGCGTTGGCGATGAGGGGCGGGTGCTGGCTTTTGATGTGCAAGCGGTAGCTCTGGCGGCTACTTCAGAACGCTTGCTCGCCCATGGTTTAGATAAACAGGTGCAACTGATTCATGATGGCCATGAGCACTTGGCTGCCTATGCACCAACGACCATTCAAGCCGCTTTGTTTAACTTCGGATACCGGCCCGGTGGGGAGAAAACAGCCACCACCCGTGCAGAAACCAGTTTGATCGCATTACGCACCGCTCTGTCTTTACTCAAATCCGGCGGCATGATGGCCGCGGTATTGTATCCAGGACACCCAGAAGGTCAACGAGAAGCGGCTGCTATTGTGGATTGGGCTGCCACTTTGCCACAGCAGCAAGTCGCGGTATTGCGTTATGGATTTATTAATCGTGTAAACGCGCCTCCTTTTGCGATGATAATTGAGAAATATTGATACCAAAGCAAATTCAGCTGGCCATTTCCTGTTGCCTGAAAAATAAGCAGACGGGCCTGTGCATTGATCAGTCATCCACTCTGCTCAGGGGGACTGGAGACATCGGAATTTTTGCCGATGGTTGCTATGCGCATATGAAGTGGTCAAAAAAACACCGCCAGTGCAGGACACAGGCGGTGTGGTGAGTATTTCAGTAAAAAAGCGGCTTATTCGGCGTGATCCTCAGTAGCTTTATGTTCTTCAGCTGGTTTTTCCAATAAGGCTTTGATTGACAAACGCACGCGGCCACGATCATCTACTTCTAGAGCTTTCACCTTCACTTCTTGGCCGATTTTGAGATAATCGCTGACATTTTTCACGCGTTCATGCGCGATCTGGCTGATGTGCACTAAGCCATCTTTGCCAGGCATCACTGACACAATGGCGCCCACGTTATTATCCAAAATTTTCAATACAGTGCCGTCATACACTTTACCCACTTCTACTTCGGCAGTGATTTGTTCAATACGTTGTTTGGCTGCTTCGCCAGCTTCTGCGGTCGTGGCAGCAATGGTGATGGTGCCATCTTCCGCAATATTGATTTCTGTACCAGTTTCGGCGGTGAGGCTGCGAATGGTTTCGCCACCTTTGCCAATCACATCACGGATTTTGTCCTGATTGATCTTCATGGTATACAGGCGTGGCGCATGAGCCGACAACTCTTGTGGCCCTTCCACGGCTTCTTTCATTTGACCCAAAATGTGCAAGCGCGCTTCTTTGGCCTGTGCCAAAGCAATTTGCATGATTTCTTTGGTAATACCTTGGATTTTAATGTCCATCTGCAAAGCGGTTACACCAGTGGTGGTGCCAGCTACTTTGAAGTCCATGTCACCCAAGTGGTCTTCATCACCTAAAATGTCGGTTAAGACCGCGAATTTGCCCCCATCCAAAATCAAGCCCATGGCGATACCAGCAACGTGTGCTTTCAACGGTACCCCAGCATTCAATAAACTTAAGCAGCCTGCGCATACAGAAGCCATGGATGAAGAGCCATTGGATTCGGTGATTTCAGACACCACACGCATGGTGTAGCTGAAGTCTTCAGGTGTTGGTAACACAGCCAACAGTGCACGTTTGGCTAAGCGACCATGACCGATTTCACGGCGTTTGGGGGCGCCCATGCGGCCTACTTCACCAGTAGAATAGGGAGGGAAGTTGTAATGCAACATAAAGCGATCGGTATATTCACCGCTCAAAGCATCAATGATTTGCTCATCGCGCTGGGTGCCCAAGGTGGCCGTAGCCAAAGATTGGGTTTCACCGCGGGTGAACAAGGCCGAACCGTGTGTGCGAGGCAAAACGCCAGTTTGGATATTAATCGGACGGACAGTGCGGGTGTCGCGGCCATCAATACGCGGTTGACCATCCAAGATTTGCCCACGAACCACTTCTTTTTCCAAGTCTTTGAAAATGCCTTTGATTTGGTTGGCGGTGATGGTGTCGGTACTTTCATTAATCAATTCAGCCGCTACGGCAGACCATGCCTCATCTAATTTCGCTGTGCGCGCTTGTTTTTGTTTGATTTTAAATGCAGCGTCAATGTGTTCGCCTGCCAAAGCACGTACTTTGCTCACCAAATCGTTATTGGTTTCGGGTGCTGCCCATTCCCAAATCGCAGGATTTACTTCATCGGCCAACTCATTGATGGCGGTGATGGCTGCTTGCAATTGATCGTGGCCAAATACCACTGCGCCCAACATCACGTCTTCAGGCAACACGTCTGCTTCGGATTCCACCATCAATACCGCTTTGTTGGTACCAGCCACTACCAAATCCAAACGGGATTCAGTTAATTGGGCTTTGGTGGGGTTCAGCACGTATTGGTCATTTACATAGCCCACTCGTGCGGCACCAATGGGGCCCGCAAATGGGACACCAGACAGCACCAGTGCCGCAGATGCACCCAGCATCGCCGGAATATCAGAATCAATTTCTGGGTCAACAGAAACCACCATAGCCACAATTTGAATGTCGTTGAAAAAACCTTCTGGGAACAGCGGACGAATCGGGCGATCGATTAAGCGGCTGGTGAGGATTTCTTTTTCGCTTTGTTTGCCTTCGCGCTTGAAGAAGCCTCCCGGGATTTTCCCTGCGGCATAGGTGCGTTCCAAATAATCCACAGTCAAAGGGAAAAAGTCTTGGCCGGGTTTGACATCCTTGGCAGCGGTAACGGCCACCAAAACCACGGTGTCGCCCATGGAGACTTTCACCGCACCGGCAGCTTGGCGTGCAATTTCACCTGTTTCGAAAGTGACGGTTTGGTCGCCATATTGGAAGGTTTTCACGTGCTTGTTAAACATGGTTTTCCTTAAAAAACAATCATAAGGAGTCATGTCTGCTAAAACACTAATGATGCACACGCAAAGCTCAGAATGTGCATGGTTAGGGTTCCAGACAGTTCATGACACCCAACAGAGTGGCTGCAGCACCCGAGTCAGGTTTCAGGCAGCCGATTAAGCGTGTGATTTTAACATAAAAAGACATCAAAAATTTGTTGCACTGCAATAATCGGTGTCATTACATGCTAAAATAAATTTCATTATTGATATCGAATTGAGCTACTGATTTGCAGTGCAAGCGAGTGGCTGAAATGAGAGGAAAAAATGGCCGAATTGGAATTCAAAAAACCCACAGACAGCGACGTCCATTTATCTGTGGTGATGCATCCGGAAGACACCAATGCAGCAGGCAATATCTTCGGCGGCAAAATTTTGGCGTTGATGGATCAGGCTGCCTATGCTTGCGCTTGTAAGCATGCGCGCTCTTCTACCGTTACAGCATCTATTAATACGGTAAATTTCCGTACCCCTATTTATGTGGGGGATTTGGTGACCATCAAAGCGAGGGTGAATTATGTTGGCAAAACTTCGATGATGGTGGGTATTCGGGTAGAAGCCGAAAACCTGATTACAGGGGAAGTTCGCCACAGCAATTCCAGCTATTTTACGATGGTGGCCAAAGGCGAGGATGGTAAAACCAAGCCGGTACCCGGTTTGATTTTGGAAAGCAGCAATCAAGTGCGCCGATTTGTTCGTTCATATAAGCGCAAAATGGAACAGCAAGAAAGCATGAAAAATTTTCAGGCCGAAAGCTTTCACTTGAGTAAAGATCATTTGGATTGGTGCAAACAGCAAAACGTATTGGTGGACGATAAATTATATGAACAGGCTGAAAGTTAGTCATCCAATTCATACCAAGCTTGCGCTCTTGAATGTAAGACAGGCTGCCTGAAAAGCGGTTATTTTTTGATTAAAAAAGCCGTTTTTGATGGGCATGTAGCCAAAATAATTGACTATCCTAGTAAGTTGGGTAGAGCCTGCGTAAAATAGTAGGGTTCATAACCAATGTTTGAGAGGACAGCATGAAAATCATCAATGTAGCTTTGCGGTGTATTCCTGAAAAGCAGCATGAATATGAGGCTTTTATTGCTCAATTGGTGGCTGGTTCACGTGCCGAATCAGGAAATTTGGCTTATGACCATTTTAAAAAATTGGGCAGTGAACATGAATACGCCATTATTGAACACTGGCGTGACCAAGCTGCAGTGGATTTCCACAATCAGACGCCCCATTTCCAAACATTTTTGGCCGAAATTGGGCCTTATTTGGCTTCTGAGCCGGAAATCATTCGGGTGGATTACGAGCCAGCTTGATGATGAGCAAAGCGATAATATAAAAACGCAGCTTAAGCTGCCGTTTTTATATATGTCGTTAGTGTGTTTGTGCCAAGGTAACTAATGCACGCGCAAAAATGCTGCTGATCAGCGTTTTTCTTGTCTGCGAATCAGGTAAATGGCCAAGAGCAAAAATAGCAGTGTCGGCAGAAAGGCCGACAGCCAAGTGGGTACGCCATAAAGCTGGCTGGTAAAACCAAACAAGCGCCCAGCAAAATGGAAAGCCAGCCCCAAACAAATACCGAAAAATAGTTTTAAGCCCATGTTGCCATGACGGCTTTGTTGTGGCGTGAACGCCAATGCCACCAACGCCATAACCAGACATGCCAACGGGTAGGCCAGTTTGCGCCACCATGCCAATTCATAACGCGTGGTTTGCTGGTGGTTTTCCTTCAGGTGTTGGACATACGTATGCAATGCCCATACTGACATTTGTTCTGGTTCTACCAGCAGTACATTTAATAGTTGTTGATTGATGGCTACTGGCCAGTCTTGCTGCGCTTTTTGGTGAACCGTCGTATTTTGAGCGTGCAGCTCGGTGGCAACCACGTTATGCAGATGCCAAACGGCAGGAGCATCCGCCGTTACATGCGGATCCACTTTGGCTGATGCGGCATGAAGGGTGCTGGTGAGTTGGAATGCGGGATTATGTCGATAGATGGTGATGCCATGCAAACTGCCATCAGGCAACATCTCAGCCACATTGATGATGTCATTGTCTTGCTTAATCCAAATTCCGCTGTTACCGCCAGCGCTGATGCTGTTTTCGGTGGCATTCAGCTTGAATCGCTCAGCTTGTTGTCCCACTGTGGGCACAATCCATTCACCCAGCAGCACTGTTAATAGCGCAAATATGGCACCAAATTGCAGTAACATGGTCATGATACTAGCCAAACTGATGCCACTGGTTTTGATGACGGTTAATTCGCTGTTGGCTGCCATTTGGCTCAAGGCAATAAGCCCCCCAACCAATACTGCTAAAGGCATTAGTTCATAAGCGTGTGCAGGTAACAGCATTAATACATATTGGGTCATTTTGGTGGCTGTATAGCCGCCTTCACCCACGTCGCTGATCTCAGACATAATGTCAAAAAACAGATACAAGCTGAGCAGTGCCACCAAGGCGTATACCGTAGCCACGCTGGCTTGACGAATCACATAGCGATTGAGTATGCGCATCATCGCTCCTTCGTGCCAAAGAAGGCAGATTTTAAAGCAGGCCAGAAAGTCTGTGCTGGTTGCGATCGCAAACGGAGCAGTAACCAAAATACACCCAGCATCCCAATGTGCATGGGCAAAAAGCCAAGCAAAAATGGAATTTTTCCCGATTCTATGCCATCACGTAAAAAAGTTAAGCCATTTTGGTAAATTAAAAACAACGCGATGGCGAAGAGAATATTGTAGGTTTGACCACTGCGAGGGTTGTAATAAGACAAAGGCAAAGCCAATAAACTCAAGATAATCACGCTGATCGGCAGGGATAGGCGCCACATTAACTCAGCTCGGTATTCAGGATCAGGATTGGCGAATAAAGTTTGGGTCGGCAAGGTGTGTCGATTTTGCTTGGGGTCAATAATTTCAGTATTCACGCTCACTACCAAAGTCATCTGTTTAAATGCAGCGCGGTCATAATCTGCTTGACCCGGTATGCCGCTGTATCGGTAGCCGTTTTGTAATGTTAGGGTTCGCTTGCCACCATCTTGTTTAAATTGCCCTGTTTCAGCAAATACGACACTTTCGCGATTTTTTTCGTCTTTTTCTCGGACAAACAAGCGCTTGGCTACGCCTGTATCTGCATCAAAACTTTCCACGAAATACACGCGCGGTTGGCTCTTGCCAATTTCACGGAATACCCCAGGTTCGATCAGCGATAATTCTTGTTGTTGTTTGAGCACCTCGGCAAATTCGCGGCTGCGCAGCTCAGCCCATGGTTGTATCCACATGGAAACCACGGCCACCAATAACGCAAACGGAACAGCACACTGCAAAATGGGTTTGATCCACTGATGCAACGCCAATCCGCTGGATAACCACACCACCATTTCGCTGTTGCGCCAATAACGAGTCAGTACCGTTAGCGAGCTGATGAAAGCGGTGAGAATCAGTAAAACTGGGGTGAGGCTGATGGTCCAAAAGCCTACCAAAGCAGTCACCGCATCAATGGCCACACTGCCGCTGGCGGCTCGGCCCAGCAAGTTAATGGCTTGGGTGGCCACCAGTACCACTAACAGCAACACAAACACACCGGCAGCAGTGACGGAGAGTTCTTTGATGAATTGACGTTGATAAATCATAAAAGACTTTGGTAAATACACATGCGCCGTTCGTTCAGGCAGTCAGTTGCGTTACAATCAAGGTTTGTAACTGACCGCGTTTGCATGAGCGCCAGCACATCTGGAGAGAAAGCATGAAATTTAGCATAAAAGCACAACAATTGCAGCCTTCGCAGGCATCTGCAACTTTGTGGGTGTGTGCCGAAGAGGTACCGCAACATCAGGATAATGAGGGTGGTTTACCCGCGGCTTTATACCAGCAGGCTGGTGCAGAAGAAAAATCCTTTTTGGTTGCACGCCACTTGCACCATGGCGTGTGGATTTATACGGCCATTGCCAAGTTGGTGGATGTTGATTATAGCGCTGTTGAAAAAGTGGCGCGCGAAGTGGCTAAGTGGGCGGTTCAGCAACCTCATGTGGCTGTGGATTTAAATTGTCTGAACACAACCCAAGCGCAGGTTTGGGTAGAAGCTTTTGTGGTGGCATTGGCCGATGCTGCATATCAATATGACGCATTGAAACAAGATACTCATTCTGTTGTTCTAGAGGATATGGTTTTTTATACAGAAGAAAAGTCGCTGCT
Organism: Snodgrassella sp. CFCC 13594; assembly: GCF_001590725.1. Lineage (GTDB taxonomy): Bacteria > Pseudomonadota > Gammaproteobacteria > Burkholderiales > Neisseriaceae > Snodgrassella. The sequence continues at coordinate 95,061 of NZ_LQXR01000001.1, forward strand.
TCAAAGCGCCTTGTCAGTGGGTGAAGCCATGGCTTATGGCATGACTCTATGCAAGGATTTGGGTAATGCTCCGGGCAATGTGTGCACCCCGAAATTCCTTGCTGAGCAAGCGCAGAAAGCAGCCCAAGCAGCTGGTGCAGAAGCGCGCATTATGGATGCTGAGGCCATACAAAAAATGGGTATGGGGTCATTCTGGTCGGTTGCGAAGGGTAGTGATGCCGGTGCGTATTTCATCGAACTCCGATATAACGGCGCCCCAACTGCGGATGAAGCCCCGGTGGTGTTGGTGGGCAAGGGCATTACTTTCGATTCTGGAGGCATTTCACTTAAGCCCGGTGCCAACATGGATGAAATGAAATTTGACATGTGTGGTGCTGCTTCGGTTATAGGCACTTTATGTGCGGCAGCCAAATTAGAATTGCCTTTGAATGTGGTGGCCTTGGTGCCTACTTGCGAAAACATGCCATCGGGCAATGCCAATAAGCCCGGTGATGTGGTGAAATCCATGAAAGGGTTGAGCATCGAAATTTTGAATACCGATGCTGAAGGGCGTTTGATTTTATGCGATGCACTTACCTATGCTGAGCGGTTTAATCCCAGAGCAGTGATTGATGTGGCCACGCTAACGGGGGCATGCATTATTGCTTTAGGTCATGTGGCCAGCGGTGTATTGGGGAATGAACAAAGCTTGATTGACGATTTGCAAGCAGCCTCCAAACAGGTCAATGACAAAATTTGGCCATTGCCTTTGTTTGACGAATACAAAGATCAGCTCAAATCCAATTTTGCCGATCTGCAAAACATTGGTGGCCGCCCCGCCGGCACCATTACTGCTGCAGCATTTTTGTCTTATTTTGCCGAAAAATATGCATGGGCTCATTTGGATATTGCGGGTACCGCTTGGGTATCTGGTAAAGAAAAAGGGGCAACAGGTCGCCCGGTACCGTTATTGTTGCAGTATTTACGCAATTTAGCGGCATAGTTGTCCATGGCTAAAACCACATTTTATACGCATGTGGCAAATCCTTTGCCATTTGCCTGCCGTTTAGCACTTAAGGCATGGCGTAGCGGTGCGCGGCTGTTGGTGTGGTTGGATGATGAAACTGCGTTGGGTTACTTCGATGGCTTGTTATGGTCTTTTGAATCCACCAGTTTTGTGCCCCATAGCATATGGTTGCCTGAACGTGCGCCTCAGCCTGATGTCAGCGAAGGCGTACTCTTGGCTGCTGGGGATGGCCTGCCTACATTGACTGCGGATACAGTGGTGTTGAATTTGGCTGACGCGTATTGGTGTACAGCGCCCAAGCCGCCCCAAAGGGTATTGGAGTTGGTGAGTGCGGATTTGGATGAGTTGGCGGCCGCACGGGCGCGTTTTCGAGCATACCGCCAAGCTGGTTTTGAAATTGAGCACCACAATATGCAAGCAAGCCCATCATCTATACACAATTGATACATCAGCAAGCAGAAAAACCTGCGTATTATTGCATTCAGGCAGCCTAAAAAAACCGACAGAAAACTGTCGGTTTTTGATGATCTAATGCTTGAGTGGTTTTAGTGTGCCAATAGTTTCTTTACCACACGTACCAGTGGCGTGTCGGCAATGGGGTTGCCTATCAGGTTCTGTACGGCTTGATTGTCGAGTACGCAGTAAAGTGGGCGAGTGGCTGGTGCAGCCAACTCAGCTGTGGTGATGGGCTCGATGCTGACGCTTTGATACCGTGGGTCAATGCTGGCTGCGGTATTTAAAATGGTACGCGCAAATTCGCACCAATTGGTTTGTTGATGGCCTGTGAAATGGTAAATGCCACGAGGGGCTTTGCTCATAGAGGCGAATTGAATTAAAGCTTCAGCTAAATCACCAGCATAAGTGGGGCAACCGATTTGATCCTGCACCATGGGAATATTTGATTTCTCTAAGCCCAAGCGCAAAACTGACTTCACAAAATTATGACCATATTCGCTGTATATCCAAGAAGAGCGCAAAATGATGGTGTCCACATGAGCATTAAGAGCCAGTAATTCACCGGCCAGTTTGCTTTTGCCGTAGGTATTGATGGGGTTGGGTACGCTACACTCTGTAATAGGCGCGTGCTGTGTACCATCAAAAACCTGATCCGTAGATAAGTGGATAAAGCGGGCACCTTGTGCTTTGGCGGCCAGAGCAAGATTTAAGGTGCCAGTGGCGTTTACTGCAAATGCTTGTTGCGCATGGGCTTCGGCTTTGTCAACTAAGGTATAGCCTGCGGTATTGATAATGACATCCGGTTCAAAGGTTTTAACCATGCTTAAAACATTGTGCCCATCGGTAATATCTAATGTTTTGGAATCACTGGCAATTAATTCCCAGTCTTCTGGCAGCCGATCTTTTAAACATTGTCCAACCTGACCTTTTGAGCCGGTTAATAAAATGCGCATGGTTATGCCCTTTGTTGATTATTGTTAAGATGATTCATCTTAGCGCTTTTGCCTTTAGACGTCCAGATTTCAGCTGTTGTGGCGTAAGGTCCATTTGATGTCATTTCCCATCTGGTCGACGCTGGTTGTGTGCCACCTATTTTGCGTGAGTGATTGCGCGTTTTCAGGTAACCTAAATGCCTCTTGGGCTGTGCTACCAAGCCATTTAGGTGCTTGGTATAACACCACTTCATCAACCCATCCGCCTTGCAACAGTGCACCATTCAATGTATGGCCTGCTTCCACCAAAATTTCACCCATGCCGCGTTGGGCCAAAAGCGGCCACAATTGATTCAAATCAATATGTCCTTGTGCATTAGCATCAACCACAAGCACATCTACGTGAGGATGGTCTAAATAAGGTTGATGGCTGAAAGCGTTGGTGACAGTGGTGGCTAGGATGGTTGGGCTGGCGCTGTCTTGAATGACATGACTGTGAAGCGGGGTGCGCAATTGGCTATCCAAAATAATTCGTGTGGGCTGCCGTAAAACGTTGAATAGTCGTACATTTAAGCGCGGATTATCCGTAAAAACAGTACCGCTGCCGGTCAATACGGCGCAGCTTTCAGCACGCAAATACTGTACATCTTGACGTGCTGCCTCGCCTGTAATCCATTGGCTACGACCATCACTGAGTGCGGTTTTGCCATCTGCGCTGGTTGCTGTCTTTAAGCGAATAAATGGCTGCTGTCTTTCCATTCGTGATAAAAAACCGCGGTTCAATTCCCGCGCTTGGGTCGCACACAATCCGACCGTAACATCAACACCGGCTGCCTGAAGTAAGGCCACGCCACGGCCAGCCACCAATGGATTGGGGTCAGTCATGGCGACCACCACCCGTTTGATGCCAGCTTTCGTCAAGGCCAATGCGCATGGCCCAGTGCGGCCTGTGTGACTGCAGGGCTCTAGGGTGACATAGGCTGTTGCATTTCGGGCCAAATTGCCAGCTTGGTTTAGGGCATGGATCTCGGCGTGCGGGCCTCCAGCCATAATGTGGTAACCCTGGCCCACGATTTCTTCACCCCGCACAATGACGCAGCCCACGCGTGGATTCGGGCTGGTGGAAAATCGCCCTTGCCAAGCAAGATGGAGCGCCGTTTCCATGTAATGTCGATCAATATCGCAGTTGGTGTTGGGATTCACAATGGGCCTTATTGTCTTAAGTTGAATTTTGTGGTCATGTTTTTGCCGTACTGACTATATCCAATATCCAGTTTTTTATAAACCGTAATCATATAAATAATGTGTGCATGGATTGCGTCAGTGTCATATAGTTGAGATGGATTTAAAGCATCAATGTAATCAGGGTACTTATTCTTATATTTATAATCTATTTTCTTTTCGATCAACATGAAAAGAGTGAATAGAAAATTGATTCAAATCACAAAATTTTCGGAGTAGGGTTAAGGTGTGTATATTTAAAATCAGTTAGTTGATTGATTATGTATGGAATGATTTTTGGAGAAAAGGATTCCAGAATGTGCCTTTCACAAAAGGTTTACATAATGCGCCATTAATAAATTTTTTTCATTGACTGTAAGTAAATATAGTCAACAATATGATTGTTCAATTTCACGTCAATCGCGATCAGTATGATGGCGCTCTATGAAAATTTGCATCATCTGAAGCTCATTGTTGCACATTGAGGGAGTGTCTAAGCTGGCTTCAATGTGATCAGCAGCTTGTGTATGTTTGGTCCGTGAATAAATATCTCAACTTATTGGTTTTTTAGATATTTCAATTAAAAATCAAAAAAAAGCTGCCTTAAATGATGTTAACGCAGCTTCTAAATGCACAAGTTGATGGCCAGCAAAAAAAGTTAGTAGATTAATGTTGTTTACTTAGTCTCTTTAAATGATGCACCAAGTAATCAATTTCATCATGAGTATTGTAAAAAGCCAAGGATGGTCGAATCGTTTGTTCCACGCCAAATCGACGTAAAATAGGTTGAGCACAGTGGTGTCCTGTCCGCACGGCAATCCCTTGGCGATTAAGGTATTGCCCCACCTCATCTGGACTAAATCCTTTGAGCAGAAAAGACAACACGCTGGCTTTTTCTCGTGCCGTACCAATCAAACGCAAACCAGGTATGTTTTGTAAACCTGTGCTGGCATATTGCAATAGCTGATGTTCGTAATCATGTATGGCCTCAATCCCAATTTTTTCCACATATTCCAATGCGCTGGCCAAACCAACGGCGTCAGCGATGTTGCCAGTGCCAGCTTCGAAACGAGTAGGTGGTTTATGGTAGCGGGTCTGTTCAAATGTCACATCCTCGATCATATTGCCCCCACCTTGCCAAGGGCCTGTTTCCTGTAACAGACGTTTCTTGCCATACACGGCACCAATGCCAGTGGGACCAAATATTTTGTGTCCCGAAAATACCAGAAAATCTGCATCCAGCGCCTGCACATTTGTTGTCATATGAGCGATAGATTGTGCTGCGTCAACCAAGCTAAAGCGCCAGCTTGATGAGCTAACGCAATGATGCGAGCCATCGGCGTTACCGTACCCAATGCATTGGATACTTGGGTTACTGCTACGAGTTTGGTGCGTTTGCTCAATAGCTTTTGATATTCAGACAGAATAATTTGCCCATCATCGTCCACAGGAATGACTTTAATTATTGCTCCTGTGCGTGTGGCCAGCATTTGCCAAGGAACAATATTGGCATGGTGCTCTAAGTGAGATACGATGATTTCATCACCGGCTGCAATGTTTTCTTGCCCCCATGTGTTGGCAATTAAATTGATGCCTTCCGTGGTACCGCGCACAAAAATAATCTCGTCGGCGGATGCAGCTCCTATAAAGCGGCGGACTGTGTCGCGAGCATGTTCGTATGCATCCGTTGCTCTTGCGGCTATTTCATGTGCAGCGCGGTGGATATTGGAATTTTCGTGGGCATAAAAATAGGCCACCCGATCAATAACCGCCTGAGGTTTTTGCGTGGTGGCTGCATTATCAAACCAAACTAATGGTTGACCATTCACACGTTCGTTCAAAATGGGGAAGTCACAGCGAATGCGATCAACAGGGAATACAGTACTATGTTGTGTTTTATTGGTGGGGATTAGCTGTGGTGTTACAAAATAAAACGGGTTATGTTGGGATGTTTGCGGTTGTTTATATTGATTCAATTGGCTATTGCGCTGACCTAAAGTATGATTTTTAGGTAAAGCGGTTTCTGAGGAGTGTGCCAAATGGTTGATTGCTGCATCGTCGAGAAAGCCAAAAGCATTCTGATTTTGCCAAGGCTGGTTCAGACTATCGATATGTGGCACTTCTTTTTGGTCAATATGAACCACGCTTGATGGCGTTGCCTTTGGTGCATTGGTGATGTGCGATGAAGAGCTAGCCAATGGCGTGGCCTGAATATTTTGGCTGGCTGTTGTGGTCTGTAATTCAGGCCAATGAGGAAGGGTTTCATCTGGGCTGGCGGGCAACCATTGGCGCTTTGGAGTGTGGGCATCATGTTGCTTAAATCCTTCGGGTGGTTGCCAGGCTTTAACCAATTCATTTTTGATAGCAGTGGTATCATCATTATCTAATTGTCGGCTTTCCTTGGTTTCCTTAAATAAAGCATTGGCTGCTGCCGCAATTACCTCTAATTCATTATTTACAATGCCGTCAGGCAAGGACGACCCTGGCAGAGTCGTTGTAGCAATCGTCATGTCTGGCCTCCTAAATTATTTGTAATTTTGTTCGTAGTCATAAAATTTATCGATTTCAACATCTTCTAAAACCGCCAGTGCATCTTTTGACTGCACCACTAAAGAGCAATATAGAGAAATCAAATAAGAAGATATGGCGTTGCGATCGATGCCCATAAATCGAACGGAAAGGCCAGGTGATTGCTCCCCAGGGACCCCTGGTTGAAACAAGCCTACTACGCCTTGGCGTTTTTCACCAACACGCAATAGCAGGATTTTTGTTTTGCCATCGGCCACAGGCACCTTGTCACTTGGAATCAGAGGGATACCTCGCCAAGTGATGAATTGAGAACCAAATAAACTAACTGTGGCAGGTGGTACGCCACGGCGGGTGCATTCACGACCAAATGCCGCAATGGCTAATGGGTGGGTGAGGAAAAATGCCGGTTCTTTCCATACTTTGATGAGTAGTTCATCCAGATCATCTGGGGTAGGCGCTCCGGATAACGGGTACACTACCTGATCGGGATGAACATTAGCCAGCAAACCATAATCTGGATTACTGATGAGTTGGGATTCCTGAGTCTCTTTGATGGTTTCTATTGAAACACGCAGCTGTTCTTTGATTTGATCAAATGGGCTGCTGTATAAATCGCTGACACGTGTGTGGATATCTACAATGGTGCTGACTGAATTAAGAAAATATTCGCGCGGTGCTTCATCATAATTTGCATAAATTGTCGGTAATTCATCCGATTGATCGCGTTTGGCGCATTTTACTTTCAATTCATCCGTATTACTGACTTTATTTAGGCGGTAAATGCCAGCCTCTACGGGAATCCATTGCAGCAATAAAGTTAACCAGCGTGGCGAAATGGTTTCCAGAATGGGGGCTGTTTTGGTGGCATTTGCTAATTGTCTTGCGGCACTGTCGCCTAAGGCTAGTTGTGGGTTTGCATTTTCAGACATGGTGTTATTTTCCTAAATAAAAACAGTGGGTTGTTAAATACCAGCACCATTGATGAAAAACTCATCGGGACTGGCATTGCGGGTTACTGCTTGAGAAATTTGGCTGCCTTCTGGCACACTGTGAGTGAGCCATACATTGCCTCCAATGATTGAACCTCTGCCTATGGTGACACGGCCTAAAATAGTGGCACCGGCGTAAATCACCACATCGTTTTCAATAATGGGGTGGCGTGCTTGGCCTTTGTGCAAATGACCATTTTCATCTTCGGTAAACCGTTTAGCCCCTAGGGTAACTGCCTGATAGATACGCACGTTTTTACCGATAATAGCGGTCTCACCAATGACAACGCCTGTACCATGATCAATAAACAAACCAGAACCAATTTGCGCGCCAGGGTGAATATCGATGCCCGTGTCTCCATGAGCCAGTTCAGCGATGACTCTTGCGACTATATTTAAGCCGTGCCCATAAAAAAAATGTGCTAAGCGATAATGAAAGATGGCATTCCAGCCTGGGTAGCTAAGCAAAATCTCATCGGTACTTTTGGATGCGGGGTCTCCACGCAAGGCGGCCAGTAAATCTTCTTCCAAAATGCTTCGAATCGATGGTAGCTGTGTTAATAAATCTTTTAGAATGGCGTCAACTTTGTTTTTTAGCTCGGCTATATTAAAATATTCGTCAGCTAAAGCGGCCTTGTGACGGATTTCCAAATTTATTTGTTGTTGCAAATCAAGTAATCCGCTTAGTAGGTGCTGCCGCACAAAATTGTCTTCATCATGTGTTTCCAAATCAATTCGGCCTAAGCGGCGTGGGAATAAAGCCGTTTTTAAATGAATTATGATTTGCTGTAATAACGAGGGTGATGGCAGTGCTAAATTAATGAATTCCTTGCGACCTTGAATACTGCGCCATTGCTTGCGTATATTTTGTAAGCTTGTAACTGTCTCATCCAACAAGATATTCAGAGTGGGCGGAGTTGCTGCTGAACGCTGTTCATCTTCTCTAAGCAGAGATGTTTTAATGGTGCTCATAATGGTGTTCCTTTAGATGTGCTGGTTTTTTTAGTCTTGTTGCCATGGCAAATGATGGAAACGCCAGCCGTTGAAACCACCTCGATGACCATATTCATCTAGATCTCCTTCGAAACCCTCCGCAACACTATAAATATGCTTAAAGCCATGTTTGATGGCTTCTTGCGCTGCTAATGCTGAACGTTTGCCACTCCGGCAAATCAGCAGAACTACGTCATTTTTATTGACTTGTGCAGCCAGCTCGCGGGCAAAACGTGGGTTACGGTTAAGTTTGGTTCCATTGGCCCAAGGTACATGGGATATTTCAGGGATGTAGCCCACAAATGTGCGTTCTTCATGGCTGCGTATGTCTACTAATTTTGCTAATCCTTGTTGGACTAACTGCCATGCTCCAACTGGATCAATGGCTTCACCAAGACTGGGTAGGGTATCTATTGAGAAAGATTGTGGCTTTAATTGCAGAATGGTTGACATGAGCGAGCTCCTAGAATGTTTTCGGATTAAGAAAATATTAGCAGCTTGATTTACTGAAAAAAAATAATATTATTGCCTTTGTTTATAACTATTCATCTATTAGTCATATCCCTAATGATCATGATCCGTCCTTAAATTAACTGGCATGCAGTAATGCAAAAGATAGATAGCTTGATGGTTGAGGGAATCAGAATGATTACGGATGGTAAGCTTATTAAAGAGCTGGATGAGGTTAATCATGCAGAAGTTAGGGGTGGTTGAAATGTTAGGCATTTGTCGATCTTGAAGTGGATCACAGAGAAATTATGAATGGTATTTTCATGTAACAAATCGCGTGCAAGTTACGGCAGCAATACTGTGACATAAAAATGAAAATCTGCGACAAGGCTATCGCGCAGCTATATCGATTTACAAAATCACGAGAAAAAGAAACAAATGTCGAAAAGAGGGGCTAATGTAGAACAAAGAAAATTCAATGCATGCCGATGGGTATTGAAAAAAGCGTCTGTGAATCAATCACAAACGCTTTAATTTTTGGTGGGTCGTCAGGGGATCGAACCCTGGACAAATGGATTAAGAGTCCACTGCTCTACCAACTGAGCTAACGACCCAAATGAGTGGCGCATTCTACGCCAGTCTGAATAAAGCTGCAATGGCAAAAAGAGCTTTCAGGCAGCCTAAACCTGTGTTAGGCAACAGGTGTGCTGGAAGCTTGTAATACCGTCATTCCACCTAAATAAGGTTGTAATGCAGCGGGTATCTGGATGCTGCCATCTGCATTTTGGTGGTTTTCCAGTATGGCTACTAAAGTGCGGCCTACGGCCAAGCCTGACCCATTTAAGGTGTGTACATAGTGGTTTTTGCCATGTTCATCTTTAAAGCGTGCTTGCATGCGTCGTGCTTGGAATGCTTCACAGTTGGAACAGCTCGAAATCTCGCGATATGTATTTTGAGCGGGTACCCACACTTCCAAATCATAAGTTTTGGCGGCGCTGAAGCCCATGTCACCGGTGCATAAAACAATCACGCGGTAAGGTAATTCCAATAATTGTAGTATTTTTTCAGCATGCCCCACCATTTCTTCCAGTGCATCATAAGATTCTTCAGGGCGCCGGATTTGCACCATTTCCACTTTATCAAATTGGTGCTGTCGGATAAGGCCACGTGTGTCTTTGCCATAAGATCCTGCTTCAGATCGAAAACAAGGTGAGTGCGCCGTTAATTTTAAAGGTAGGTTATCAGCGTTAAGCACACGCTCACGCACTGTATTTGTGAGGGTAATTTCAGCGGTTGAAATCAAATATTGTTCTTGGGCGTTTTCTTCGCCGCCGCAGGTGACGCGGTACATGTCTTCAGCAAATTTCGGCAGTTGGCCTGTGCCAAACAGAATTTCGGGATTCACTATATAAGGTGTGTAGTGTTCGGTGTAGCCGTGCTGTTGAGTATGGGTATCCAGCATAAACTGCGCCAATGCGCGATGCAGGCGGGCAATGGGACCGCGCATCAGAGAAAAACGAGCTCCTGAAAATGCAGATGCGGTTTTGAAGTCCAAGCCCAATGGCTCACCTAAATCAACATGATCTTTGATGTCAAAATCAAACTGCCTAGGCTGGCCTACACGACGTATTTCTACATTATCCTGCTCATTTTTACCAATAGGCACACTTGTGTGAGGCAGATTGGGAATGCTGAGCACAATATCGTTGATTTGATTTTGTGCGGTTTGGTAAGCCGCTTCGGTTTGCTCTAAATCTATTTTAATTTGGGCGACTTCTGCCATGGCAGCCTCGGTCTCAGCTTGTTTGCCTTGGCTTTTGAATAAGCCGATTTGTTTGGAAGTGCTGTTGCGCAAAGCTTGCAGCTCTTCAGTCTTCATTTGCAAGTGCTTGCGTTCTTGTTCTAACTGATTAAATGCGGCTGTATTCAAAGCGAATCCGCGTTCAGATAATTGCGTGGCTACAGCGTCAATGTTTTGCCGCAGGAGTTGAATGTCTAGCATGGTGACTGAATCTCAAGTTAATCGCGAAAATCCTATTTTAAACGAAAGCGTCGGTAAAGGCGAAAAGACTCATGAGGCTGCGATGATGATGCTACTTCGGTCTTTAGGTAGCCTGAAAGGGAGATAAGTCATTGCCAATATCGTTAAATTAGGATGTCGGTACCGGAACTGCATCAGTTTAAATTAAAGTATAAACTCTAATAATGTCTTGGTTTAATTTCTCCGTTTATTTAAATTATATTGTTACGTTACTTTAAAAAATGTGAAGTGATGTATTGAGAAATAAGGATGTTATGGTTGTTATTGATATCTTTTATTTTGGTTTCTGATTGATTTAAAGAATATTTTGGCAGGGTGGTGATATAAGCCATGGAAAGAAAAGTTGTGTAAACGATGTTTCGTTTCAGCTTTACATATAGCTTTGTCTTAATTCCGTTTCATTATGAACGAATTATTACATCACAGATGATTATTTTATTTAGATATGAATTAAATTTTTTTCTTGCGTCACGTTTTGTTTTTCGGCAGGATAGTGCCCAATTCATGTGTGACCCCTACTGTTGCGGTGGGCGGAATCGGTGATTAACGGTGTTTTACTTTGCTTCTTAAACTGCTTGGTCCATATTAATGTGGATTTTTTGGAGGAATGTTGATGAACAATCTTTTTAAATTAGCCCCGATTGCCGCAGTTTTGATGTTGGCAGCCTGTGGTGGTCAAGGTGAGAAAAGTGCTTCAGGTGCTACTGGAAGTTCTAATACGAGCGCCTCAACCGATTGCGGTAAATTGGCTGAGAATGAAATTTGCGTGAAAATTGGTAGTGCTGCACCCAAAACTGGTGGCATTGCTCACTTGGGTAAAGACAATGAAAATGGTGTGGCTCTAGCCATTCAAGACATCAATGCCAAAGGGGATTTGACCATTGATGGTAAAAAAGTCAAATTGGTGATGGATGGTGAGGATGATGCCGGAGACCCAAAACAAGGCCCGATTGTTGCGCAGAAATTGGTTGATGCGGGCGTTGTCGGTGTGGTTGGCCATTTAAACTCTGGTGTGTCTATTCCTGCCAGTACTGTATATGCCAATGCAGGCATGGTAGAGGTTTCTCCTTCTTCAACAAATCCCGACTATACGTTGAAAAGCAGCAAAACCCCGGATGGGCATGTAAGTGCATATCGTGTGGTGGCCACTGATGCTAAACAAGGTCCTGCCTTGGCACAATACATTGTTAAAAATGGTGGTAAAAAAGTAGCATTGCTGGATGATGCCACTCAATATGGTAAAGGCTTGGCCGATCAGGTTGAAAAAGCATTGAAAGGGAGCAGCGTTACCATCGTTAGTCGTGATGCTGCAACGGATAAAACCACTGATTTTAAGGCAGTGCTGACAGAAATTAAAGCCAAAAACCCTGATTTCATTTTCTGGGGCGGTATGGATGACACTGCTGCCACATTGGTGAAACAAATGAAAGAGCTGGGCATCACTGCCAAATTGGTGAGTGATGATGGCGCGTGTTCTGATAAGTTCATTCAATTGGCGGGTAATGATGGTGAAGGAATGATTTGTTCTCAAGCTGGTATGCCTTTGGCACAAATGCCTAAAGGTGCTGATTTTAGCGCTGCTTATGAGAAGGCGTTCCCAGGTCAAAAAGTACAAATTTATTCTCCATTTGCTTATGATGCGACCTATGCCATTGTAGAAGCTATGAAGATTGCTAATTCGGTTGATCGTGAAGCGATCGCTGCGGCTATGCCCAAAGTGAGCTTTGATGGTTTGACTGGCCGTGTTGAATTTGACCAAAATGGTGATATTAAACAAGGGGCTATCTCTTTGTTTGAAGTAAAAGACAAAAAACTGAATGTGGTAGAAGTGGTGAAATAACTTTACAACCGTAATTGAAATGGTGAAAGTTATGCCTCGACTTGAGTGAGGTTGTGCGGGTCGGGGCGTTTTCTTTTTATGCTTGCCACAAGTTGGTACCAATTAGACTGAGCCATTGGTTTGATGCTTTGGTTCAGGCAGCACACAGACGGAGTGATTTATGGGTGCGTTAGACCTGTTTACACAGCAGCTCATTAATGGGCTGATTAAAGGCAGTCTTTATGCCATGATTGCCTTAGGGTACACCATGGTATACGGCATTTTGGGGATTATTAACTTTGCCCATGGCGAAGTATTTATGATTGGTGCCATGGTGGCTATGACGGTCACTACAGTATTGATGAAATTGGGCTTTTCTGCTCCTTTGGCTTTAGTCATTGCCATTCTGGTGGCCATGGTGGCCTGTATGATTGTTAGCTTTTTGATCGAGCGTTTGGCTTATCGTCCATTGCGTTATGCGCCGAAATTGGCGCCACTGATTACAGCCATTGGCATGTCATTTACGTTACAGGCCGTTGCTATGCTGGTCTGGGGGCGCGAGCACTTTCCTTTCCCTGAGGTTTTTCCATCCCAGCGCATCAACTTATTTGGGCATGTGGGCATAACCATGCGTGAAATCATCATCATTGTGGTTTCATTTGTGATGATGGGCGGGTTGTTCATCTTGGTGAATAAAACCAAGCTGGGTCGAGCCATGCGTGCCACCGCTGAGAATGTTAATGTTACCGCTTTGATGGGGGTCAATCCCAATCGAGTGATTTCTGCAACCTTTATGATTGGTGCAGCTTTGGCGGCGGTGGCGGGCGTTTTGTTTGCCAGTAATTATGGCGGCAAAGTGCATTTCTATATGGGATTTATTCCTGGTATGAAAGCATTTATTGCGGCTGTTTTGGGGGGCATTGGCAATATTCCGGGCGCTTTGGTAGGCGGCCTGGTGTTGGGTATTGTTGAGGCTATGGGTGCCGGGTATGTCAGTGCCGAATACGAAGATGTATTTGCCTTTGTGGTGCTGGTATTGGTGCTGATTTTCCGACCTTCCGGTTTGCTGGGCCAGCGTGTGGCCGACCGTGCATAATCCCAAGGAGTGTGAATGATGCCGTTTTTGAATAAATTGAATCCCAAGCAGTCGATTATTGGCATATTGATTTGTGCCGTATTATTGTTGATTTTGCCTTTTATCGCCAAAGAATTGGGTGGCACAACTTGGGTGCGCATTGTCGACATGGCTTTGCTGTACATTATGTTGGCGCTGGGTTTGAATATTGTGGTGGGTTTCGCGGGCCTGCTTGACTTAGGTTACATCGCTTTTTATGCGGTGGGGGCTTATTCTGCCGCATTGCTTGCCTCTGGCCATTTGACCGATAGCTTCGTGATTTTCCAACAGCATTTTCCTGATGGGGTGCATGTCCCTTATTGGGTCATTATTCCCATTGGTGCCTTTTTAGCGGCCATTGCGGGGATTATGTTGGGTACGCCTGTTTTAAAATTGCGCGGCGACTATCTAGCGTTAGTAACCTTGGGGTTCGGTGAAATCATTCGTATCTTTATGAATAACTGGGGTAAGGATGATTTCAACTTAACCAATGGCCCTCGAGGGATCAATCGCATTGATTCAGTGAGCATTTTAGGGCATCCCTTGGATCGGACGATCAAGATTGGTGACTTTGCTTTAACCAAAGAATTTCTCTATTACTACCTGTTTCTCGCTCTAGTTATTGTGACGATATTTATTTGTTATCGTTTACAAAATTCTCGGTTAGGGCGCGCATGGATGGCATTGCGTGAAGACGATATTGCGGCCAAGGCTATGGGCATTAATGTGCGGAATGTTAAATTGTTGGCATTTGCTTTGGGCGCGACTTTTGGTGGTGTTTCTGGTGCGATGTTTGCGGCGTTTCAGGGATTTGTGTCGCCAGAATCATTCTCATTCATGGAGTCGATTGTGGTACTGACCATGGTGGTTTTGGGTGGGATGGGTCATATACCCGGCGTCATTCTGGGCGCGGTTTTACTCAGCGTGTTGCCTGAATTTTTACGTTTTACGGTGGAACCGCTACAAGAAATGGTATTTGACAAAATTATCATAGACTCAGCAATTTTGCGCCAGCTGATATTGGGTTTGTGTATGGTCTTAATCATGATTTTCCGCCCGCGCGGTTTGTGGCCACGGCCTGAACGCAGCGTTAAGAAAAAGGATGATGACATCAACAACAAACCGGTTGGCAAAACCACAACTGTGGTTTAAGGGGAGTATTCCATGAGTGATAATACAGACATTATGCTGTCTATCAGCGGCGTGAATAAAAGTTTTGGTGGTTTAAAAGCCTTAATGATGTGGGTTTGCAGGTGAAACGCAATACCGTTTATGGTCTCATTGGCCCCAATGGCGCAGGGAAAACCACGTTTTTTAACGTGATTACGGGGCTTTATGAGCCAGACAGTGGTGAATTCAAATTGGAAGGCGAGGCTTACGAACCTACCGCTGTACACAAGGTGACCCAAGCAGGGATTGCGCGGACTTTTCAAAATATTCGATTGTTTGGCGAAATGACGGCTTTAGAAAACGTGATGGTGGGTCGCCATGTACGCACTCATGGGGGCGTAGTAGGCTCTATCTTGGGTTTGAAATCAGTGCGCCAGGAGGAAAAGCAGATTCGCGAGAAAGCCATGGAATTGTTGGAATACGTTGGCATTGCCCAATACCATGATTATGTTTCACGTAATCTTTCTTATGGTCACCAACGCCGTTTGGAAATTGCCCGTGCACTTGCAACAGAACCTAAATTATTGGCGCTGGATGAGCCTGCTGCAGGCATGAATGCTACTGAGAAGGTGGAACTCACTGAGCTCTTGCGCAAGATTCGTGATGATGGTGTCACCATTCTGATTATTGAGCATGATGTGAAGTTGGTGATGGGTTTGTGTAATGAGTTAACGGTTTTGGATTATGGCAAAATTTTGGCACAAGGTACGCCGGAAGTGGTGCGCAATGATCCCAAAGTAATTGAGGCTTATCTGGGAGGGTCACATTAATGACGCAGGATACAACCCAACAACCACTATTGAGTATTCAAGATCTTCAGGTAGCTTATGGTGGTATTCACGCGGTAAAAGGCGTGAGTATGGATGTGTATGAAAAAGAGCTGGTAACCCTGATTGGGGCCAATGGCGCAGGGAAAACCACCACCTTAAAAGCCGTCATGGGTCTATTGAACCCGAAAAAGGGTGACATCTTATTTCGTGGCAAATCGCTGAAAGGCATGAATACATGGGATCGGGTGAAATCTGGCTTGGTGATGGTGCCTGAAGGTCGTGGTGTTTTTGCGCGAATGACGATTGTAGAAAATCTGCAAATGGGTGCTTTTTTGCACAATGACAAAGCCGAATTTGATCGCGGTGTCGATTATGTATTTACCACGTTCCCACGGTTGAAGGAACGCGCTCATCAATTGGCAGGCACCATGTCTGGTGGTGAGCAGCAAATGCTGGCCATGGGACGAGCATTGATGTCTCAACCGAAGTTACTGATTTTGGATGAGCCATCTATGGGTTTGTCACCCGTATTGACTGAAACCATTTTCCAAGTGATTGACAAGGTTTCACAAGATGGCATTACAGTAATTTTGGTGGAGCAAAATGCTAATTTGGCCTTGCAAGCAGCCGATCGAGGCTATGTGATGGACTCAGGCAACATGATTATGACGGGTGACGCTGAGGCTTTGCGCAGCGATCCACGTGTTCAAGAAGCTTATTTGGGCGCCTAATTTGATACATACACACTGCGTGTCCCACGAGTGGCTTGAATAGCAGGTGGGTGAGCAGCATGGCCAAAAGGCTGCCTGAAATATCAGGCAGCCTTTTGCTTAGAACCGACGTTGTAATTTAGCGGCCAACATGATGCTGGCGGCTAATTCTTCAATGGATTTATGCGTGGTGTTGGTATAGGGGATGGCGTGTTGCCGAAACATCATTTCTGCTTTACCCACTTCAGTGCGGCAATTGCCCTCGCTGGCATATTGTGAATCAGGGCGTCGTTCAGAGCGGATGTAGTGCAATCTTTCTGGTTCAATGGTGAGGCCATAAAGTTTATGCTGAAAGGGCTTGAGCATGCGCGGTAGCTCTGTTGTTTGCAAGTCTTCAGGTATCAAGGGATAGTTGGCTGCGCGAATACCATATTGCAACGCCAAATATAGGCAAGTGGGTGTTTTCCCGCTGCGAGAGACGCCCATCAGAATCACATCTGCTTTTTTGAGCTCACGATCACTGATGCCATCATCGTGATTGAGTGAAAAGTTGATAGCCTCCATGCGAGCATCGTATTTCACTGGATCGTGGATACCATGAGTGCGCCCAATGGAGTGGTTGGCACTGATGCCCAATTCATTTTCCAGTGTGCCAATAAAAGCATCGTAAAAGCTCAAATGTAAGCCTTCACTGGTTTTGATGATCTGGCGAATATTTTCATCAACAATGCTGGAAAAAACCAATGGGCGGTGGTCGGTGTGGGCCGCAACTTCATTAATCATGGCCACCGTTTCACGCGCCTTTTCTTCAGTGTCAACAAAAGGATAAGTGGCTCTTTTGAATTCGACTTCATCAAACTGGTTGAGCAGAGCTCCGCCCATACTTTCGGCAGTAATGCCGGTGCGATCGGAGACGAAAAAAGCTTGGCGCACGGGTTTCATGAATTTCCTTTGGTTAGAGAGTGAATTAAGCATACCGCATTCATGTATCAAGCCTTCTGCATCGATTACAACGTCAAGGCTGCCTGAAACAGCATGGCCGTATTGTAAAGGACTGGCATATTTACTGGAATGGGTATGCTACTGTTGTTTATTCGGTTGTAGTTCAGACGCATTTTGTTGCTGAATATCAATGATTTTGCCATTTAATTTGTTTTGATGTAACGGTTTTCTGGGTTGTTTTTTGACTAAGTTCATGAAATCCTTAATTGAACGGTCATGATTGGGTAATAAAGGTCTGTTTTGTGGACGATTCTGGACGCTATTTCCTGTGTGTGGTCATGATTTGTCGCGGCAAAAAAACATGACATTGGGCAAGCGAATCGTTAAAATATCGCCACTTTTGTTTAACTTCTCCCTCCATTGGATGACAACATGGCTGGCAATAACGTAATTTGGTTTGAAAATCTGCGTATGACCGACGTAGACAGCGTTGGTGGTAAAAATGCTTCTTTGGGTGAAATGATTTCACAGCTCACTGAAAAAGGCGTGCGTGTGCCTGGTGGTTTTGCTACCACTGCCGATGCATATCGCAAATTTTTAGCTTACGAAGGCTTGAGCGACCGCATCAGCAGTGCTTTGAGCGAATTGAATGTCGATGATGTGAATGAGCTGGCCCGGGTGGGTAAAGAAATTCGCCAATGGGTAATGGATACACCATTTCCGCCAGAACTGGATGAGGACATTCGTACTGCTTGGGAAAAAATGGTAGCGGATGCCGGTACGGAAAATATCTGTGTAGCCGTGCGCTCCTCTGCTACCGCAGAAGATTTGCCGGATGCCTCGTTTGCTGGTCAGCAAGAAACATTTTTGAACATCAGTGGCTTGGATAACGTGAAAGAAGCCATGCATTGGGTGTTTGCTTCTTTATACAATGATCGTGCGATTTCTTATCGTGTCCATAAAGGTTTTGAACACGATATTGTGGCTTTGTCTGCTGGTGTACAACGCATGGTACGCTCCGATAAAGGCGCTGCTGGTGTTATGTTCACGATGGATACTGAGTCTGGGTTTGACCAAGTGGTGTTTGTGACTGCTTCTTATGGATTGGGTGAAACCGTGGTGCAAGGTGCTGTCAATCCAGATGAGTTCTATGTTCATAAACCGACTTTGCGCGCTGATAAGCCAGCTATTTTGCGCAAAACCATGGGCTCTAAACTGATCAAAATGGTGTTTACAGATGCGGCTCAGGCAGGTAAATCTGTTCAAACAGTGGATGTGGATGAGGCTGAACGTAAGCAGTTTTCCATTAACGCGGATGAAGTCACTGAGTTGGCTAAATACGCGTTGATTATCGAAGAGCATTATGGTCGCCCGATGGACATTGAGTGGGGTCGTGATGGTGTCGACGGTAAGCTGTATATATTGCAAGCGCGTCCAGAAACGGTGAAGTCTCAAGAAAATCAGAGCCGCACACTGCGCCGTTACCGTATTGACAATAAATCGACGGTTGTGGCTGAAGGCCGAGCCATTGGTCAGAAAGTTGGTCAAGGCAAGGTTCGTTTGGTCAAAAGCGCATCTGAAATGGATAGCGTATTGGCTGGGGACGTGTTGGTTACGGATATGACGGATCCCGATTGGGAACCAGTCATGAAACGCGCTTCTGCCATTGTGACCAATCGTGGCGGTCGCACCTGCCATGCAGCCATTATTGCTCGAGAATTAGGTATTCCTGCCGTAGTCGGTTGTGGTGATGCTACTGCCATTTTGAAAGATGGCCAAGAAGTCACGGTATCATGTGCTGAAGGCGATACTGGTTATGTGTACGACGGCTTGCTGAAAGTTGATGTCACTGAAGTGGCATTGGACAACATGCCAGAAGCGCCTGCTAAAATTATGATGAATGTGGGTAATCCTGAGTTGGCATTCAGTTTTGCTGGATTGCCAAATTATGGGATTGGCTTGGCGCGCATGGAATTCATTATCAACCGCCAAATTGGTATTCACCCCAAGGCGCTGTTGGCATTTGAGCAACAAGATCCGGAGCTCAAGGGCATTATTACGGATCGCATTGCTGGCTATGCTTCTCCGGTGGACTTTTATGTCGATAAAATTGCAGAAGGCGTAGCTACTTTGGCGGCATCGGTTTATCCGAAAAAAGTCATTGTGCGCATGTCTGATTTTAAATCGAATGAATATGCCAACTTGATTGGTGGTAATTTGTATGAACCTCATGAAGAAAACCCGATGCTGGGCTTCCGGGGTGCTGCTCGTTATGTGTCTGAAGATTTTCAAGCATGTTTTGCTTTGGAATGCAAAGCTTTGAAATACGTTCGTGATGAAATGGGTTTGACCAATGTCGAAATCATGATTCCGTTTGTGCGCACATTGAAAGAAGCGGAAGGGGTTGTGAAGGCATTGAAGGAAAATGGCTTGGAGCGTGGTAAAAATGGCTTGCGCTTGATTATGATGTGTGAAATCCCCACCAACGCCATTCTGGCCGAACAATTTCTGAAATATTTTGATGGCTTTTCAATTGGCTCTAACGATATGACCCAATTGACCTTGGGTGTCGATCGAGATAGCGGCGGCCCGATTGCCAGTACATTTGATGAGCGAGATCCGGCAGTTAAGGTCATGTTCCACTTGGCAATTCAAGCCTGTCGTAAGCTCAATAAATATGTTGGTATTTGTGGTCAAGGTCCTTCTGATCATCCAGATTTTGCCAAATGGCTGGTGGAAGAAGGCATCGAAACCATTTCTTTGAATCCAGATACTGTCATTGAAACATGGTTGTATTTGGCCAAAGAATTAAAAAAATAAATTATTGGTTGCCTGAAAACCGCTGCGGAAGCAGCGGTTTTTTTATCTACTTAAATCTGCTTTGTGATGTATGTAAGCGCCATGCGAGTATGGGGCGCATATGGCTATACTGCATGCCACGCACACAAAATTAAGATTAATTTAGATTGCTGATGTGCGCGAATTTGTGAATGTGGTGACGGAATCAATGAATTAATGATGCATTAATTGGGGTGAGTACAACTGGTTTATATCAATAGGGCATTGGTGTATATCCATACAGCAGAAAGGCCTTGGGTTTCAATCGAAACCCAAGGCCTAGATTCACGGCACTCGTGCGAAGTAAGTAGTATTCTTTATATCAAGTGGGCGACGCCGGCTTTTTCTTCTTCCAGCTCTTTCAAGGTAATATTGATGTATTCTTGGCTGAAGGCATCAATCGGTAAGCCTTCGACGATTTTGTAGACTCCATTTTCACAGACAACGGGGAAGCCGAATATGGTTTCTTTGGGAATGCCATAAGAACCATCAGAAGGAATACCCATGGTGACCCATTTACCTTGTGTACCCAATACCCAATCATGGATATGATCAATGGCAGCATTGGCTGCTGATGCCGCAGAAGAAAGGCCGCGGGCTTCAATAATTGCTGCACCACGTTTACCCACCGTGGGTAAAAATACATTTGTATTCCAATCTTGGTCGTTGATGGCATCTTTGATACTTGCGCCATCAGCGGTGGCAAAACGATAATCAGCATACATGGTTGGGCTGTGATTGCCCCAAACGCATAATTTTTCAATGCTGGTAACTGGCTTACCAATTTTTTCAGCGACTTGGCTTAGTGCGCGGTTGTGGTCTAGGCGCAGCATGGCAGTAAAGTTCTGTGCTGGTAAATCGGGTGCAGATTTCATGGCAATGTAAGCATTGGTATTGGCTGGGTTGCTACCACCAATACCTTAACATTACGACTAGCCACTTTATTTAATGCAGCCCCTTGTACGGTAAAAATTTCTGCATTGGCCTGAAGTAAGTCTGCACGCTCCATGCCTTTGCTACGCGGACGTGCACCCACTAGAATGGCAATATCTGCATCTTTAAACGCTACTTCTGGATCGTCGGATGCGATCATGCCTGCTAATAATGGAAAAGCGCAGTCTTGCAATTCCATCATCACACCGTGAACGGCATTTTGTGCCTGAGGCAGATCCAATAGTTGCAAAATAATCGGGGTGTCTTTACCCAGCATTTCACCACTGGCAATGCGAAACAACAAGGCATAACCTATTTGTCCCGCTGCGCCGGTAACGGCTACTCGTACAGGTGCGTTCATTCAGAATCTCCTAATTATAAATTATTCATGTTGGCTGGCTGTGAATGTGCATCACCAAATGAAGTGTTTAATTTTGATATTTGAGTTCACTTTCAAAACCGCCACATCATACCAAAAAATAGGTGCATGCCAATAGAAAAGCGAGCTGGTGTACGCAAATTCCCATGTTTAGGTATATTTTAGGTTATAATTCTTATATCTTATATAAGACTTTATTTACACATGCCACAAAAAACGTACAATAGCGCGAAATCTAAGCCATTGCCGAATCGCTTGGCGCTGTATCAGATAGTGATGCAGCGGATTATGCAGCAATTGGCTAGTGGGCAACTAAAACCGGGTCAATATTTACCCAGTGAATGGGATTTGGCGCGGCAGTGGCAGGTTAGCCAAGGAACCATTCGAAAGGGCCTAAATGAACTGGTACTGCGTGGTTTGTTGCAGCGCCAGCAAGGTATTGGCACCCTGGTTACACATAAAAACTGGGACTGGGGGGATTATCCGTTGGTTCCATCGCCATCGCAGTCAAAATTGAGTCCGATGGTCAATTGGCCAGTGGTGGAGATTCTAAGTGTAACTGCCGAGAGCGCTGATGCGGAAACCGCTCAGCAGTTGCAGTTGAGATTAGCAGAGTCTGTTTGGAAAATTGTGGCTCTTTGGCGCAATGGTTATCAAGTAGTGGCTTTGGATGAGGCTTTTTTGCCAATGGCGATCTTGCCTGAATTAAATATTCATTTTGTCCATCGGCGTGGTAGTTTTTACGGCTTTTTGTTGCAGCAATACCAAATGGTATTGAATGGGGTGCAGCAATGTCTATGGATGCAGTATCTGAATAAAGACCAGCAAAAATTGCTGAAGCATAGTGAGTCAGAGGCTTGCGTGTGCTGGGGACGTTTAAGCACTAATGAAAATGGGGCATTGGTGGAGTGGCGTCGTCGGTTTTTGTGTTTTGGTCATATTGCTTTGCAATTGGAAGGAATGCATGCCGAGGTATGATGTTGCCTGCATGAATTTACTTGTTTGAAGTGCGTTATCGGTTGTAAATTATTGGTTGGCGCGGCCCTAGAAGGTCGCTGGTTTTGAGTTTAATGAATCTACAGAAATAGAGGAATTGTGATGCAAAAAGAAAGGCCGAAGTTCCTGGATGTGGCAAGCATACGCCTGCCAATTCCTGGGATTGTTTCTATCTTGCACCGCGTCAGTGGCGTAGGGCTATTTATCTGCCTGCCATTGGTGCTGTGGCTATTTTCGGGCACGCTGTCGCAAGAGTCTGCATTTGATGCATACCAGCAATGGGTGCACAACCCTTTGGTTATTATTATTCTCATCGGTTTGTTGTGGGCTTATTTGCACCACAGTTTGGCTGGTATCCGCTTTTTGCTCTTGGATGTACATAAAGGTTTGGATTTACCGACCGCGCGGATAACAGCCAAAGTGGTGTTTGTTGCGGCCATTGTCTTGACCATCATTATTGCAGGAGTGTGCATATTATGATCGATCGCAAATTGACTGGCGCACACTATGGCTTGCGCGATTGGGTAATGCAGCGCATTACGGCAGTACTGATGTTGGTTTACACCGTGTTCTTATTGGCGGCGATTATTTGCTTGCCTAACACATATGCTGATTGGCAGTCATTCTTTGCGCAAACTTGGGTGCGTTTGGTTACTCAAATTGCTGTGATTGCTGTGATGTTGCACGCTTGGGTAGGGGTTCGTGACCTATGGATGGATTACATTAAACCATTGGGCCTGCGTTTATTTATGCATGTGGCCACCATTTTGTGGTTGGTTGGCTGCTTGGTTTATTCTGTTAAAGTCATTTGGGGGTTAGCATGAGTTTGCCTGTTCGTCGTTTTGATGCCGTGATTGTGGGCGGTGGTGGTGCAGGTTTGCGTGCGGCCTTGCAATTGTCTAAAGCCGGTTTGAATACCGTGGTTCTGTCAAAAGTATTCCCAACCCGTTCACATACAGTGGCAGCGCAAGGGGGGATTTCTGCATCACTGGGGAATGTGCAGGAAGATCGCTGGGATTGGCATATGTACGACACTGTAAAAGGGTCTGATTGGCTCGGTGACCAGGATGCCATTGAATTTATGACGCGTCGTGCTCCTGAAGCAGTGATTGAGCTGGAACACATGGGCATGCCTTTTGACCGAGTGCCTTCTGGAAAAATTTATCAGCGACCATTTGGTGGCCATACTGCCGATCATGGCAAACGGGCTGTTGAACGTGCCTGCGCAGTGGCTGACCGCACCGGCCATGCCATGTTGCATACCCTGTATCAGCAAAACGTGCGTGCAGAAACTCAGTTTTTTGTCGAGTGGATGGCACTTGATTTGATACGCGATGACGATGGCGATGTGGTGGGTGTAACTGCCATGGAAATGGAAACTGGAGATGTTTACATTTTACATGCCAAAGCCGTGTTGTTTGCAACGGGTGGTGCAGGGCGGATTTATGCGTCTTCCACTAACGCTTATATGAATACAGGTGATGGTTTGGGCATGGCTGCTCGTGCAGGGATTCCTTTAGAAGACATGGAGTTCTGGCAATTTCATCCCACGGGCGTGGCTGGTGCCGGGGTATTGATTACTGAAGGCGTGCGTGGTGAAGGCGGCATTTTGCTGAACTCGGAAGGCGAACGGTTTATGGAGCGGTATGCACCGACAGTGAAAGACTTGGCTTCTCGAGACGTCGTGTCACGGGCCATGGCCATGGAAATCCACGAAGGCCGTGGCGTGGGTAAACACAAAGATCATGTGTTGTTGAAGCTGGATCACTTGGGTGCTGAAAAAATTCTGGAGAAATTGCCAGGTATCCGTGAAATTGCCATTCAGTTTGCAGGTGTAGATCCAATTAAGGACCCGATTCCTGTTGTACCAACCACGCATTACATGATGGGTGGCATACCTACTAATTATCACGGTCAGGTGGTGATACCCCAAGGTGATGAATTGGAGGCACCTGTGCGCGGTTTTTATGCGGCAGGCGAATGTGCTTGTGCTTCTGTGCATGGCGCCAATCGCTTGGGTACCAATTCATTGTTGGATCTGGTGGTGTTTGGCAAATCAGCTGGTGATCACATGATCGAATTTATTAAAGATTATGGTGAATTTAAAGATTTGCCAGCGGATGCGGAAGCACAAACGGTGGCGCGATTGAATCGTTTGGAAACCCAAACCCAAGGCGAAGAAGTCTCTGATTTGAGGCAAGAATTGCAGCGTTGTGTGCAATCCCATGCGGGTGTATTCCGCACTGATGCAATTTTGCGTGATGGCGTGGAAAAAATTGCTGAGATTGGTGCGCGTGTGGCTAAATCACAAATTCATGATAAAAGCAAAGTATGGAATACGGCGCGATTGGAAGCATTAGAGCTGGATAACTTGATTGAAGTGGCACAGGCTACTTTGGTGTCCGCTGAAGCACGCAAAGAATCACGAGGTGCACATGCTTCTGACGATCATCCAGATCGTGATGATGAAAATTGGATGAAACACACGTTGTATTATGCCGCTGATCGTCGTTTGACATATAAACCGGTACACACAAAGCCACTAAGCGTGGAATACATTAAACCGGCCAAACGCGTTTACTAAGGAACACAGACCATGGAAAAAATTCGCTTCCAAGTGTACCGCTACAATCCGGATGTGGATGCCAAGCCGTACATGCAAGATTATGAGCTCGACATTGAACCCACCGATGTGAAATTGCTAGACGCCATTATTAAGCTCAAATCCAAGGATGATAGTTTGTCGTTTCGCCGTTCTTGCCGCGAGGGTATTTGTGGTTCCGATGGTATGAACATCAATGGCAAAAATGGTTTGGCTTGTTTAACCAATATCCGTGATTTAAAACAACCCATTGTTTTGCGTCCATTGCCAGGTTTGCCGGTTATTCGCGACTTGATTGTCGACATGACACAATTCTTTAATCAGTATCATTCGATTAAACCCTATGTGGTGAATGATCATGCTGCACCGACAGGTGAACGCTTGCAAACACAGGAAGAGCGCAAGGAATTGGATGGCTTGTATGAGTGCATTCTGTGTGCTTGCTGCTCAACTGCATGTCCTTCTTTCTGGTGGAATCCGGATAAATTCGTTGGCCCTTCGGGTTTATTGAATGCTTATCGTTTTATTGCTGATACCCGAGATACCCGCACCAATGAGCGCTTAGATAATCTGAATGATCCATATCGATTGTTCCGTTGCCATACCATCATGAATTGTGTGGATGTGTGCCCGAAACACCTGAATCCTACCCGAGCCATCGGCAAGATTAAGGATTTGATGCTGCGCCGGGCGGTGTAATGCAGTTTGATGACGCGGCCAAACGCCGTATTCGCTGGCTCACCCGCCGCGGCTTGTTGGAATTGGATATTGCGTTAGAGCGCTTTATGGCCAAAGACTTCGAGCAGTTAGACGATGATGGGCTGGCGTCTTTTGTGGCGTTACTCGATTTGCCTGACCAGGAATTTTTGGCCTTGGTGAATCAAAAAGAACCACCCAGCAATCCTAAGTGGATTCCTTTGTTGGATAAAATCAGACAGGCTTAAGGACTGCTGTTCAGGCAGCCTTGGTTTGTTGTTTTGGAAAAGAAAAAAGGAGTAGAGATGTCTCAAAATGCCACATTGAAAATAGAGGGTAAAGACGCATTAGAACTGCCGGTATTATCAGGTACCTTAGGCCCGGATGTGATCGACATTCGTAAGCTGTATGCTGGTGCGGATGTATTTACTTTTGACCCGGGTTTTACTTCTACCGCTTCTTGTGAATCCAAAATCACCTTTATTGATGGTGACAAAGGGCAATTGTATTATCGTGGTTACCCCATCGAGCAATTGGCCGAAGAAAGTGATTATTTAGAAACCTGCTATTTGTTGTTGTATGGTGAACTACCCAATAAAGAACAGCGGGCTGAATTTGAGATCGGTGTGATGCGCCACAACATGGTGCACGAACAATTAACTTGGTTTTTCCGCGGTTTTCGTCGCGATGCACACCCAATGGCAATGATGGTGGGTGTGGTGGGCGCGTTGGCAGCATTTTATCAAGACAGTTTGGACATCAGTAATCCAGAACATCGTCGTATTGCTGAGTATCGGTTGATTGCCAAAATTCCGACGATTGCGGCCATGTGTTATCGCTATTCTAAAGGCCTGCCATTTAATTTCCCACGCAATAACCTATCTTACACCGCCAATTTCATGCACATGATGTTTGCCAAGCCCACAGAAGAATATGTGGTGAATCCAGTATTGGCTCGTGCATTGGATCGCATTTTTATTTTGCATGCTGATCACGAGCAAAATGCGTCCACATCAACCGTGCGTTTGGCTGGCTCATCCGGCGCCAACCCGTTTGCCTGTATGGCAGCCGGTATCGCCTGTTTGTGGGGACCGGCTCATGGTGGTGCCAATGAAGCTGTGCTGAAAATGTTGGATGAAATCGGTGATGTTTCACGCGTAGAAGAGTTCATGCAAGGCGTGAAAGAAAAACGCTACCGTCTCATGGGCTTTGGACACCGTGTATACAAAAACATGGACCCGCGCGCCAAAATTATGAAACAAACCTGTGATGAAGTGCTGGATGAGTTGGGTTTGACTGACAGCCCGAAATTCAAATTGGCCATGGCTTTAGAAAAAATTGCTTTGGAAGACCCGTATTTCATTGAACGTAAGCTTTATCCGAATGTGGATTTCTATTCCGGTATCGTGTTAAGCGCTCTGGGCATTCCGGTTTCGATGTTTACAGTGATTTTTGCGTTGGCGCGTACCGTGGGTTGGATTTCACACTGGCACGAAATGATTGCCGATCCACACCAAAAAATTGGTCGTCCCCGCCAGTTGTACACAGGCGAAGCACGACGCGATTATGTGTCTTTGGATAAGCGTTAATCTGGATTCAGGCAGCCTGTGCGGCTGCCTGAATTATGCTTATGCGGTATCGCCATGCATATCGATGGTGCGTGGTGATACCGAATCGGCATGCGATTCAGAAATGACTCAGTATTCACGCGTGATAAATGCACATGCCAACGGGTAGTGTTGCTGTACCCGCCACCATTGATATTTAGGTAAAAGGCTTTTGCCATGATGAACGAACAAACCAGCCTTTCTTATTTATACGGTGCCAATGCCCCGTATATTGAGGAATTGTATGAGAGCTACCTGAAAGACCCAGACTCGGTCGACGCCTACTGGAAGAATTTTTTTGAGAAGGTGTGTGCTTTGCCGGGAGAAACCGCCAAAGATGTTGCTCATCGACCAATACAAGAATCTTTTATTAAATTAGCCAAGGAAAAAGGCGAAGGTGGTGCAGCAGCCAAAGGCGAAGTTGATTTTAATTTGATGCAAAAACAGGTGTCGGTGCTGCGACTGATGTCAGCTTACCGTATTTTGGGTTCGCGCAATGCCAATCTCGACCCGTTGCACCGTCGGCCGAAAGAGTATTTGGCGCAACTGGATCCGGCACACCACAACCTGACTGACGCTGATATGGCGGTGCAGTTCTATGCCGACAGCAATTTTTCTAAAAGTCAAAAATTGCCACTCTCTGAAATCATCAGCAAATTGGATCAAACCTATTGCGGTACAGTGGGCGTGGAATACATGCACATCACTCGGCCAGAAGAAAAAAGCTGGGTTCAACGTCGAGTGGAACAGGATTTGTCCACTCCTCGCTACAATGCTGAAGAGAAGCGTCGCATTCTGCGTCAATTAACAGCGGCTGAAACCATGGAACGCTATTTGCACACTAAATACGTGGGCCAAAAGCGGTTTTCATTGGAAGGCGGTGAAAGTGCCATTGTGGCCATGGATTACTTGGTACAACATTGTGGTGGACAAGGTGCTGAAGAAATTATTGTGGGCATGGCACACCGTGGTCGTTTGAACATATTGGTGAATATTTTAGGGAAATCTCCTCGCGATTTATTCAGTGAATTTGAAGGCAAAACCACCACCAAGCTCCCCAGTGGCGATGTGAAATACCATATGGGCTTCAGTTCGGATGTGGTGAGCCAAAATGGCCCGATACATGTGTCTTTGGCTTTTAATCCTTCGCATTTGGAAATTGTGAATCCAGTGGTGCAAGGTTCCGTGCGAGCGCGTCAGCGCCGTCGTGGTGAAAATGGTCGAGAAGCAGTACTGCCCGTGCTGATTCATGGTGATTCAGCATTCATCGGTTTAGGAGTGAATCAGGCTACGTTAAACCTGTCGCAAACCCGAGGTTATACCACGGGTGGCACCATTCACATTGTCATTAATAACCAAATTGGTTTTACCACATCCGATTTGCGCGATACCCGTTCAACCGTTTATTGCACCGACATTGCTAAAATGATTGATGCGCCGATTTTCCACGTTAACGGGGATGATCCGGAAGCCGTGTGTTATGTGATGGGCTTGGCCATGGATTACCGCAAGGAATTTGGCAAAGATGCGGTAGTGGATATTGTTTGCTTCCGTAAATTGGGTCACAACGAAGGTGATGACCCGATGTTGACTCAGCCCATGATGTACAAAAAAATTCACAAGCACCCTGGCACTCGATCATTGTATGCAGATCGGTTGGTAAGCGAAGGGGTGGTAACGTTGGAAGAAGCGGAAGGTTTTATTCAGGCCTATCGAGATGCTTTGGACAAAGGCGAACATGTTGAGCAAACCACGCTCACTGATTTCAAGCGCAAGCATGCGGTTGATTGGACGCCGTATATGGGTAACCACTGGAATCAACCCACAGACACAGCTTTGCCTGCCGCTGATATTCAGCGGCTCACCGAAAAATTCACACAGTTGCCTGAAGGGTTCGTACCCCACAATACGGTGAAGAAACTGCTGGCCAATCGCACAGCCATGGCTGCAGGTGAATTGAATGTTGACTGGGGCATGGCAGAAACCTTGGCGTATGCCAGTTTGGTGACCAAAGGCATTGGTGTGCGCTTGTCAGGAGAGGATTCTGGTCGCGGCACATTCTCCCACCGTCATGCTGTTTTACACGATCAAAACCGTGAAAAGAGTGATGCTGGCGCATACGTACCTTTACGCAATTTGAGCGATGGCCAAGCCCCATTTATGGTGATTGATTCCATTCTGAACGAAGAAGCGGTATTGGCGTATGAGTACGGTTTTGCGTGTACCACCCCCGATCAGCTGGTGATTTGGGAAGCGCAATTTGGTGACTTTGCCAATGGTGCACAAGTGGCCATTGATCAATTCATTACTTCGGGTGAAACCAAATGGGGTCGTTTGTGTGGCCTCACCGTGATTTTGCCACATGGCTACGATGGTCAAGGCCCAGAGCATTCTTCAGCCCGTTTGGAACGTTGGTTACAACTGTGTTCTGAGCACAATATCCAAGTGGTGATGCCTTCTGAAGCGGCACAAATGTTCCATGTGCTGCGTCGCCAAGTACTGCGTCCATTTCGCAAACCGTTGGCCATTTTCATGTCTAAACGTTTGCTGCGCTTTAAAGAGGCTATGAGCCCGTTGACTGATTTCACCGAAGGCAGTGAGTTCCGCCCTGTTATCGGTGATCAAACAGGAGGCAATGAAGACACGGTCAAACGTGTGGTGCTGTGTGCTGGTCAAGTCTACTACGACATTCATAAAGCCTTGCAAGAACGCGATTTGGGCAAAGAGATTGCTTTGGTTCGTGTGGAGCAGTTGTATCCCTTTCCTTATGAGCAAGTGGCTGCTGAGTTGAGTCGTTATCCCAATGCCACGGAAATCATGTGGCACAGGAAGAGCCGAAAAACCAAGGAGCATGGTATCAATTACGTCACCGCATTGAAGAATTGTCTACCACCAAGCAAAAAGTTATTTTTGCTGGCCGCCCATCCAGTGCTTCACCTGCTGTGGGGTACATGAGCAAACACGTAGCGCAACTCAATCAGTTGGTTGATGATGCATTGAATTTGAAATAAGCCCGCCGAGACAACTTTATAGGCCACCTCGGTGTGGCCTCCCATTAGGAGAGAATGATGATTATTGATGTAACTGTTCCCATGCTGCCTGAAAGCGTGACCGAAGCCACTTTGATGACATGGCATAAAAAAGTAGGTGACTTTGTCGCGCGTGACGAAAACTTGATTGATTTAGAAACCGATAAAGTGGTGTTGGAATTGCCGGCGCAACAAGCAGGCAAATTGGTGGAGATTGTGGAAGCCGATGGCGCGATTGTCACCGCAGGGCAACTGCTGGCCAAAATTGATACCTCAGCCAAAGCGGCTGATGCTGCGCCAGCGACTACAACTGCGCCTGCTGTGGAAGTGCCAGCAGCAGCGCCTGCTGCGGCACAAGCTAGTCAAGCAGCAGCCGGTGTGGCCATGCCTGCTGCGGCCAAGTTGGCTACCGAAAAGGGCGTTGATGTGGCTGCGGTTCCTGGATCTGGCCGCGATGGCCGAGTGTTAAAAGAAGATGTGGAAAAAGCCGCCGCAGCATTGGCGTCTGCACCCACATTACAGGCGTCTGCTAAGCCGGCACCGCAAGCGGTAGCGGGTGATCGCGCCGAACAACGTGTACCCATGTCTCGTTTACGTGCTCGTGTGGCCGAGCGCTTGTTGCAGTCACAATCCGAAAATGCCATTTTGACCACGTTTAACGAAGTCAACATGAAACCAGTAATGGATTTACGCAACAAATACAAAGAGCAATTTCAGAAAGAATATGGCGTGAAATTGGGCTTTATGTCTTTCTTTGTGAAAGCTGCTGTGGCTGCGTTGAAAAAATACCCAGTGGTGAATGCATCAGTGGATGGCAATGATATTGTTTACCACGGCTATTTTGATATTGGTATCGCCATTGGTAGCCCACGCGGTTTGGTGGTTCCGATTTTGCGTAATGCTGACCAAATGAGTATTGCAGAAATCGAGCAGGCCATTGCCGATTATGCAGCCAAAGCCAAAGATGGCAAATTGGCGTTGGAAGACTTGACTGGTGGTACGTTTAGCATCACCAACGGCGGTACTTTTGGCTCTATGATGTCAACCCCGATTATCAATCCGCCTCAATCCGCCATTTTGGGCATGCATGCCACGAAAGAACGAGCTGTTGTGGAAAATGGTCAAATCGTGGCTCGTCCGATGATGTATTTGGCCCTTTCTTATGATCATCGTTTGATTGATGGCCGTGAAGCTGTATTGGCTTTGGTGGCCATTAAAGATGCGTTGGAAGATCCTGCACGCTTGATTTTGAATATTTAATGGAGGCTCAGGCTGCCTGAATGTATTTAGGCAGCCTATTTTGTGTGTACCACAACATCGGATGGGGTGATAGTCCATGAAACGATATTGGAGAGCGGTTGGTTTATTTGTGCTGCTGGGGTTGACTGCTTGTCAGAACAGCCATCAGCCATCAGATCAGTTGTCATCGGCAGCGATGGCTAAAAATCGTGCTGCGGTACAGACACTAATCACGCAACCTGTGCAGCAAGAAGCCTTGTATTTTGCCGCTGATGGCCAATACAGTAATACACCAGTTGCCGGTGGTTATTATCGACAGGTATTGGGTAAAACTGCGGCGGGTAATTGGGTGGCGCAGGATTTTTATCAGGCCACCAAAACCAAGCAAACGGATCCATTTGTGATCGTACATCCAGAAGGACTGCGAAATTTTGACAATGACGTGGTGGATGGCTGGGTGGTGTGGTATCGACCAGATGGTTCGTTGTTGCAGACGCAGGCATTTCAGCGAGGAAAAGCCACTGGCTGGTTAAATGTTTATGATCCTCATGGGCGATTGCGCAGTAGTGAGGCGTACGCCAACGGCGAGGCCACGGGTGAACTGCGCTATTTTGATGCAAAAGGGCGTAAACAAATGGAGCAAGGCAGTAATGCCGCGCACCAGGTAACGCAAACATTTTGGTATGACAACGGTAATGCCGCGATTGAGGTGGTGGGCGACAGCAGCCTGAAAGGCTGGCAGCGTAATGGCGAGGCTTTAAATGAAGACCAGGTTGCTGCGTTGTGGGAGTACTTAGAAAGCCTGTTGTACCAAGAGCCAAATTGACGAGCGGAACTCATAGAATACAAAAGGAAATAAATCATGTCTCAATATGATGTAGTGGTGATTGGCGCGGGTCCTGGTGGCTATGTGGCCGCCATTCGTGCAGCGCAATTGGGTTTTAAAACCGCGTGTATTGATGCGGGTGTGAATAAAGCGGGTGATGCACCGGCTTTGGGCGGTACTTGCCTGAATGTGGGTTGTATCCCGTCTAAGGCTTTGTTGCAATCCAGCGAAAATTATCATGCTGCACAAGCTGAATTTGCCGAGCACGGCATCAATGTGACGGTTAAAGGCTTTGACGCCAAGAAAATGATTGAACGCAAAGACGGTATTGTTACCAAATTGACTGGCGGCATTGGCTTTTTATTCAAGAAAAACAAAGTAGACAGTATCTTTGGTAAAGGCGCTTTAAAAGGCCAAAACGGCGATTTATGGCAAATTGAAGTGGACAACAACGGCGATAAAAAAGTGATCGAAGCGCGCCATGTGATTTTGGCTACGGGTTCCGTGCCGCGGCCATTGCCTCTGACTGAGATTGACAATATCAATGTACTTGATAATGAAGGTGCTTTGAATTTGGAAGCGGTTCCTGCCAAGCTGGGCATGATTGGCTCTGGCGTGATTGGTTTGGAAATGGGCTCGGTATGGAATCGCTTGGGTGCCGATGTGACCATTTTAGAAGCCATGCCCACATTTTTAGCCTTGGCCGATCAGCAATTGGCCAAAGAAGCGTTCAAGATTTTCACTAAAGAACAAGGCTTAAAAATCGAGTTGGGTGTGGACGTCAAGGAAATTGTTAAAACCAAAAACGATGTAACAGTGAAATATGCAGTCAATGGGGCGGAGCAAACCGCCACGTTTGATAAGCTGATTATTGCCATTGGCCGTATTCCCAACACGCAGGGCTTGAATGTGGAAGGTGTGGGCTTGGCTGTCGATGAACGCGGCTTCATCAAAGTTGATGAACTTTGCCGCACCAATTTACCTCAGGTGTGGGCCATTGGTGACGTGGTTCGCGGTCCTATGCTGGCGCATAAGGCTTCGGAAGAAGGCGTGTGCGTGGCAGAACGTATTGCTGGCCAGCAACCGCACATGGATTTCAACACCATTCCTTCAGCGGTTTACACCCACCCAGAAATGGCTTGGGTAGGCAAAAATGAAGAGCAGCTCAAAGCCGAAGGCGTGAAGTACAAGAAAGGCCAATCAGGCTTTGCTGCCAATGGCCGTGCGTTGGGGATGGGGCAAGCCCAAGGTTTTGTGAAAATTTTAGCCGATGCTGAAACTGATCGGGTATTGGGTGTACATATCATCGGGCCCGCGGCTTCTGAATTAATAGCCGAAGCAGTAATGGCAATGGAATTTAAGGCTTCTAGCGAAGATATTGCCCGCATTGTGCACGCCCATCCCACTTTATCGGAAGTCACCCACGAGGCGGCTTTGGCTGTTGATACGCGTGCTTTGCACGGTTAATGCGTTGATTCAGGCAGCCTAGTTACTTTAACGGCTGACTGAAAACAAGGCTGGTGTTGATTGTCTTCAACTCAGCTGATTGAATACTGGCCGTTTTGTCCGGTTTGTTTCAACTTACTTAAAATAGAGGAAACTCTGATGAACCTACATGAGTATCAAGCAAAAGCATTGCTGAAAAGCTATGGCCTGCCCGTGCAGGAAGGCATTTTGGCACACAATGGTGAGGAAGCTGCGGCCGCCTTTGACCAGTTGGGCGGCAAATTTGCCGTGGTTAAGGCGCAAGTGCACGCCGGTGGCCGTGGTAAAGCCGGTGGTGTAAAAGTGGTGAAGAGCCGGGAAGAAGCGAAAGAAGTGGCTGAGGGTTTGATTGGTACTCGCTTGGTGACGTATCAAACTGACGCACATGGCCAGCCGGTCAACAGTGTATTGATTTGCGAAGACATGTATCCAGTACAAACAGAATTGTATTTGGGTGCAGTGGTTGACCGCTCAAGCCGTCGCGTCACGTTCATGGCCTCCACTGAAGGTGGCGTGGAAATTGAAAAAGTGGCTTCTGAAACTCCCGAAAAAATCTTTAAAGAAACCATCGATCCTTTGGTGGGCATGCAGGCATACCAAGCCCGTGACATGGCATTCAAGCTCGGTTTGAGCGGCAAGCAAGTCAATGCTTTTGTGAAATTGGCCACCGGCGCTTATAAAGCATTTGTGGAAAATGATTTTGCTTTATTTGAAGTGAATCCTTTGGCTGTGCGCGAAAATGGTGATTTGGCTTGTGTGGATGCCAAAGTGGGCATCGACAGCAATGCGTTGTATCGCCAGCCTAAATTGGCCGATCAACGTGATAAATCACAAGAAAATGAGCGTGAATTAAAAGCGTCTGAATTCGACCTGAACTATGTTGCTTTGGAAGGCAATATTGGTTGTATGGTGAATGGTGCTGGTTTGGCCATGGCCACTATGGACATCATCAAATTGTATGGCGGCCAACCGGCTAACTTCTTGGATGTGGGCGGTGGTGCCACCAAAGAACGTGTGGTGGAAGCATTTAAGCTGATTTTGGAAGACCCATCGGTACAAGGTGTATTGATTAATATCTTTGGCGGTATCGTGCGTTGTGACATGATTGCTGAAGCCATTGTGGCAGCGGTTAAAGAAGTCAATGTTACGGTGCCGGTGGTGGTGCGTTTGGAAGGCAATAACGCCGAACTGGGTGCCAAAATTTTACAAGAATCCGGTTTGAAACTGCTTCCTGCCGACGGTTTGGCCGATGCGGCTCAGAAAATCGTTGCTGCCGTTAAAGCCTAAGGAGGACATCATGAGCGTATTAATCAATAAAGACACCAAAGTATTGGTACAAGGGTTTACCGGTAAAAACGGCACGTTCCATTCAGAACAAGCCATTGCCTATGGCACTCAAATTGTGGGTGGGGTGACACCGGGTAAGGGTGGTGAAACCCATTTAGATCGTCCTGTATTCAACACCATGGCCGAAGCCGTGAAAGAAACGGGTGCGGATGCCTCTGTGATTTATGTACCGGCTCCTTTTGTATTGGATTCAATTGTTGAAGCCGTGGATTCGGGTGTGAAGCTGGTGGTGGTCATCACCGAAGGCGTGCCCACCTTGGATATGTTGAAGGCCAAACGTTATTTGGAAACCAATGGCAATGGTACGCGAATGGTGGGGCCAAACTGTCCAGGCGTGATTACGCCGGGAGAATGTAAAATCGGTATTATGCCGGGCCACATTCACCAACCAGGACGCATTGGCATTATTTCCCGCTCTGGCACCTTGACTTATGAAGCGGTGGCGCAAACCACTAAATTGGGCTTGGGCCAATCTACGTGTATTGGTATTGGCGGTGATCCGATTCCAGGCATGAACCAGATCGATTGCTTGAAACTCTTCCAAGAAGACCCAAAAACCGAGGCCATCATTATGATTGGCGAGATTGGTGGCACTGCGGAAGAAGAAGCTGCTGAATACATTCAATCGAATGTGACCAAGCCAGTGGTGGGCTACATTGCCGGTGTCACTGCACCTAAAGGCAAGCGCATGGGTCATGCTGGCGCCATTATTTCGGGTGGCAAAGGTACAGCGGAAGAAAAATTCGCGGCGTTTGAAAAAGCCGGTATTGCCTATACCCGCAGTCCGGCTGAACTGGGCAGCACCATGATGGATGTGTTGAAAAGCAAAGGTATGGCTTAATCATCAAGTCATGGTTTAAAAAAGGCTGTCTGAATATTTCAGGCAGCCTTTTTGACATGATGAGTATGAGTAAAGTAGAAATGGACTAATCAGCCAAAAGTATTGCACTGGTTGGGATCTCCGCTCTCGAAGCCGCGCTGAAACCACATTTTACGTTGTTCAGCACTGCCGTGGGTGAAGCTGTCGGGTACCACATAGCCTTGGCTGCGTTTCTGGATGCGGTCATCGCCAACCGCTTCAGCAGCGTCAATGGCTTGTGCTGAGTCATTGCCTTCCCAAATCCCTTGCTGAGCAGCGTTGTGTGCCCACACGCCAGCAAAACAATCTGCTTGTAATTCGGTTTTTACCGATAATTGATTACCTTGTGCTTCCGTCATTTTGGCTTGTGCCTGATGTACTTTGGGTAAAATACCCAAAAGGTTTTGTACATGATGGCCGATCTCATGGGCAATCACGTAGGCAAAAGCAGAATCGCCGCCTTCTGCACCGAGCTTGGTTTTCAAATCTTCATAAAACGATAAATCCAGATACACTTTTTGGTCGCCTGGGCAGTAAAAGGGCCCCATGGCTGATTGGCCGGTGCCGCAGCTGGTTTGTGTGGCACCGTTGTACAGCACCAATGTTGGGTCGGTGTATTGCTTGCCCACTTTTTGGAAATAAGCTGACCAGCTGTCTTCGGTTGAAGCCAGTACTTTGCGTGATAATGTATTCAGGTGCTGTTCTTCTTGTTGATCAAGGCTGGATTGCTGGCTGGCTTGAGTGCCACCCAGTTGTGGTGTGCCGACCACACCAGATAAGTCCACACCATAGTACATGCCCACCAATAGCACAATAATGCCGATGATGCCAGTGCCTTTTTTACCGGCACTCATGCCGCGGCGGTCTTCTACATTCTGACTTTCTCTTTGATTGTCCCAACGCATGGCTGGCTCCCTAAAATAACCAATACAAACTATTCTTCCCAGCCGTGTTTGACTTTTTCCAGCTGCCGCCGATCCCGCTTGGTGGGGCGGCCATCTGGATAAGCAGCGGTAATGCGACTGGCTTTGTCTAAGGCTTTTTGTTGTTCTCGCTGTTTGGCCACGGCCGCATCTTCTTCGTATAACAACCGCGCTTCTGTTGCTGGGCGGCGCATGTGGTTGAGTTGCAAAACCGTAATTTTATACGGTAATGCATTCAAGGTCAGGTCAATGATATCCCCTTCCTGAATATTTTTGCTGTTTTTGACTTTTGCGCCATTAACATGTACACGGCCCAGCTCGATGTGTCTTTGTGCCAAAGCCCGGGTTTTAAAAAAACGGGCGGCCCACAGCCATTTGTCTAAACGCATGGCGCTTTGATTGTGTTGATTTCGTTGATTCATGCCTGTTGCGGTGTGCTCCACTGTATGGGGGTTGCCTGAAGCTCAAATTTGGGGTTCGGGAATCTCAAAAACTTGGCGTAAATACGCCAAGAACGTATCGTTGTCGGTCATGGTTTTGCCTGGTGTGTCTGAGATTTTGGCCACCGACTGGCCATTGCACTCAACCAATTTCAGCACAATATTTAAAGGTGTGATACCCATGTCATTGGTGAGGTTGGTGCCGATGCCAAAGCTGGTTTTGAAACGGTCTTTGAAATATTGATACAACGCCCAGGCGCGCTCTAGGTCCAAGCTGTCGCTGAACGTAAGCATTTTACTGCGGCTGTCGATTTTCAGTTTTTGGTAATGCGCATACGCTTTATCGCCCCATACATAAGGATCACCGCTGTCGTGGCGCAAACCATCAAAAAGCTTGGCAAAATACAAATCGAAATCGCGCAAAAATGCATCCATGCCCACCACATCGGTTAAGGCAATGCCCAAGTCGCCGCGGTATTCATGTACCCAAGATTCCAGCGCGGCTTTTTGAAAATCACGCAAACGAACATCCAGCGCCTGAAAGGCTTGCATGAATTCGTGTGCCATGGTGCCGATGGGGGTAATGTTCATTTTTTTGGCCAAATAGACATTACTGGTGCCGCGAAAAATACTGGGGGAGGCCGTATACAAAGTATGCAATACATGCTCTTGCCAAGAAAAACGGTAACGACGGCGGGTGCCAAAGTCTGAAATCAGGAATGGTGGCTCACCCGTTAATTGGTCATGTTCGTAGCGGTGTAGCAGGGCGGCTTTATGTTGTAGCCGGCGCTCTCCTTCGGCCAAAATTTGCGGCGTTTCCAAGCGGCGGAAATACAATTCATTGACAATGGCCAACACAAATATTTCAAAGAACATGGCCTGGATGATGGGCCCTTCCACACGGATATTCAAACGTTGCTGTTCGTCGGTGCTGACATGGATAAATCGACGCTTGAGCTGGAATAGCTCCAAGTAATCAACAAAATCACTTTTGATGAAACGGAGGCTGCGCAAATACAATAGCTCATCTTCGCTAAAACGCATCTGGCAGAGCCGGTCCAACTCCCATTCCAATTCTTCGCGAATGTCGGCTAATGGGTAGAGGGTTTGGTCGTTATTGCGGCAACGAAATTCATACACCCCATGTGCTTGTGGAAACTGGTGCAAGACCACTTGCAGCATGGTGAATTTATATAAATCGGTGTCCAGCAAAGACTGAATAATGGTGGGGCGGGGTGTTTCAGCAAGCATGTTTGTGCCGATGAAGAGGTCAACGATAAGAGAAGCTTATTAAACCATGTTTGACCGGCTTTGGGTATGCCTTTGGATTGATGAACCGATTTCAGGCAACCGCTTATGGGATTGCCTGGTGGCCTGATTCATTACATTTGCGCTTAATCGGCCAGATCGGTGGTTTATGAGCCACACAGCTCGGCATATTCATCAGTCTGCAATACGCGGATGGCTGCGCCTTCGGGCACAGCGGCCAAACCATGGATTTCTGTGTCATCGTTGCCGTTGAGCATATCGGCCAAAAAAGCGGCTATTTCAGCGGTGATGATTTGACCCGGTACCAATACCGGAATGCCCGGTGGATAGGGCACAATTTGATCACAGCATACCCGCCCAATGAGGGCTGGATTGGCTTTGCGATGCCTCAATAGAGGCAAGCGCTCACCTGTGCGGTAGAACGCATCTCTTGGTAGGCAAGCCAAGCGGCTGAAGTGCGGTACAGTTAAGCGGGGTGGACGCAGCTTGGTTTTTCGGCGAGGTTGTTCTTCATCCAATGTGGTCAAGGCATGGACTAAGCGCATGGTTTTTTCCGCAGTGGTGCCGATGGTAATCAATACGCTGACCGTGGCAAAAGTGGCTTTTTCGACTTGAATATTGAAGCGCTCAAACAGCAAATACTGGATTTGGTTGCCTGAAAAGCCACTACAGCGGGTGTCGATGGTGATTTTGGTGGGGTCTAAGCTCACGGGATCGTGGCGGATTTCTTCAGGCAACAGGTCGGTTAAATCCAATACCTTAAAGTGGTGCAGTGTATTGATTTGATTGCGCAACATGCTGGCGAAGCGCAAAGCATGGTTGAGTAGGCCATAGCCTTCCATCACCATTTGTTGGCGTGCCACATCTAAGCTCGCCAGAATGCTGTATTGCGGACTGGTAGACGCATGCATATTGAAGGTTTCACGCAGAAGATGGGCGTCGTGATCGGTATCATTGACGTGCACCATGCTGCTTGTGAAAACGCCGACATGGTTTTGTGTGTGCTTTGGGTAACATAATCGGCGCCCAGTTCCAATGCGGTGGGCCGAAATTGTGGGTGGAAGCGGGCAAATCCGTACCATGCTTCATCAATGATGACTTTAATATGATGGGCATGGGCAGCCGCAATGATGGGCTGAAGATCGTAGCACATGCCATCATAAGTGCTGCTGGTGAGGATGAGCGCTTTGGCATGCGGATGCTCGGCAATGGCTTGCAAGATGGTTTTTTGTGGCACCAAACCAAAGAGTCCCAAAGCTTGGTTGACACTGCTGTCTAGATACACTGGGCGCGCACCAGAAAGGATCACCCCGTGATGAACGGATTTGTGACAGTTGCGATCCAGCAGCAAGGTGTCGCCCGGAGTGAGTAGGCTTTGTAAAATCACTTTGTTGGCTGTAGAAGAACCGTTGGTGGCGAAATAAGTGTGACGAGCGCCAAATGCTTGAGCTGCTAGATGTTGCGCTTCGGCAATCACGCTTTGAGGATGCAGCAGCGAGTCTAAGCTGTGCACCGAAACGGATAAATCTGCTTGCCACATGGGTTGGCCCACAAAGTGGTAAAAATCACTGGCCCAAGCGCTTTGGCGTAAAGAATCCCCATTGGAATGGCCAGGTGTGTGCCATGAATCAGTGTGGCGGTTCACATAGGTTTTTAAGGCTGAATAAAATGGCGTTTGCGCCTTGTGTTGCAAGTCTTCGCAAATGTGCGTCAACACTGCCGCACTGTCTTTGTGGTCGTAATCCAAATGAATAGCATCAGGACAGTGGTTGGCCTTGCTGCCGCCAGCCTGCCATAAATATATTGATACTTCCGCACGCCAAGGACCTTGTGTGTATGCTGCCTGAATCATTTGTAATTGCTTGAGTGTGAGTTTGTTGCCATCAAGCAGCACGGCTTGTGTGCGTGCATCTTCCAGCCCAGTCATCCACTCATCAAAACGGTAATTTTCAAATACCACCATCATAGAGGCGGCAACTTGCATTTGATTTTTCAAATGGCTGTTGCCATCTTTTGACAACACCATCACGCTGCACAATGCGCTCATCATTTTTTCCTTGCTGTGGCTGGGGCTGATACTTTATTCAATGAAGCCATTTATTCTGTCTGAACGAGAAGGTTGCCTTAACTGAGTGATGCCTATCTTGCTGAATAACGTGGCTAACGTGGACTTGTTTGCAAGCGCCATTGCCAATAATCGCGCAGTGGCGGTACCGGCGGATTCAAACAATGGGGGCAAATTCCCGTTATATCCTCATCGTCATCGAGCATCAAATGTTGTGCGTTGGGGTCGAAACGGCTTTGTTGTAACACCGCTTGCGCCAAAGCTTGTGCTTGAATGGCATCAAAATGAAAGCCATTTAAAATCTCTGCCAGTAGCGCTGCCTCAGCCGGACTGAATGCATTGGCATGGCGCGCCAATAAGTCGGCGTAATCAGCAAATGGCACTTTTTTGTGTATCAGGGTAGTTAAATCCATGGGTGTCAATACCTAACAATAAAAGCGGGGTTTGAGCTTATATTCATGCACTATCTCGTTGTGTTTCAGGCAATTTATGGACTACATTGCCCGCTTGGGCTGTAGTACCTCATGGCTGTATGGGGTACGAGGTGTGCCAACCTATTTTATGCCTTATGCTTATCTGAGCTGTGGGCTTGCTTTAGTCGTGATGGTCATCCCATAACCCCTATTGGAAATCGGTTGGTGTTTTACAGGTAGCCATTGCCTAGGTCGGATGCTTTTGGTGTCTGTGCCATTCTGCGGTAGAATGCACACATCTTATCAATGGTCTTCCCAGCGTGGAAAGTTTTTGTGCAAGCACTTGAATATTGTCAGCAAAAAGCCGCCGCCAGCGGCTCAAGTTTTTTAACTGGCTTCCGTTTTTTACCCAAACAAAAGCGCGATGCATTGACGGTGTTGTATGCCTATTGCCGCGAGCTGGATGATGTGGTGGATGACTGTTCCGATGCCAATGTGGCCATGACCACACTGAATTGGTGGCAGCAAGAGCTGTTGGCTGTGTTTGCGCCCAATGTACAGCCGGAACATCCGGTGATGCAGGCCTTGGCTGCAGTGGTTAGCTCGTTTGGGTTGCTTGAAAATGAATTGCAAGATGTGATTGATGGCATGCGCATGGATTTGACGCAGGCGCGGTATGCCACGTATGCGGATTTGCAAGTGTATTGCCAGCGTGTGGCCGGCTCAGTTGGACGTATGACTGCACGCATCTTGGGTTTCACGCACCCGCAAACGCTGGATTACGCAGACCAATTGGGTTTGGCCTTGCAACTTACCAACATTATTCGCGATGTGGGTGAAGATGCGCGTCGCGGTCGTATTTACTTACCCATGACCGATTTACAGCAGTTTGACGTGCCGGCAGGCTTGATTTTACAAGCCACTGGCGGCACGACATTTGATGCGCTGATGCGATTTGAAGTGACCCGAGCGCAACAGTGTTATCGAGATGCTGTGGCTTTGTTGCCACCAGCCGATGCCAAGGCACAAAAAGTAGGATTGATATTGGCGGCAATTTATTATGCGTTATTGTTGGAGATTGACCGCGATGGTGCTGGGCATGTATTGCAATATAAGTTGGCAATACCAGGGCCCAGAAAATTGCGTATCGCGTTGAAAACTTGGCTTTGGGGATTTCACCCATGAATCGACGCAAGGTAGCGGTGATTGGCGGCGGCTGGGCCGGCATGGCGGCAGCTGAAGCGTTGGCAGGCAAAACTGATGTGGTGCTCTTGGAAGCGGGGAAAGTTTTGGGTGGCCGTGCTCGGGCTGTGCGTCAAAGTCATCATGACTTTTCTTTTATTGATAATGGTCAGCATATGTTGTTGGGCGCCTATCATCAATGCTTGGGGCTGCTGCAGCGCGCGGGCGTGGATGCGCAAGCGGTGTTGCATCGAGAACGCATGAGTTGGTACCAAGCAGATGGCTTTCGGTTTCAGGCTGCTCGCTGGCGTAGTCCTTGGCATTTATTAGTGGGCATCATCAAAGGGCGTGGTGCCACGGTCCGAGAAAAATGGCAGCTACTTAAGCACATGCGCCGACTGCAGGTTTGGCATCGTGGCGCAGTGGAAAATGGTCAGGACATGACGGTTGCGCAGTGGCTGGAAAGTGAGCAGGTGGCCCAAAAATGGCAGCAGCAATTCTGGCAGCCCTTGGTGTGGGGTGCACTAAATACGGCTTTGCGTGAAGCCAGTTTGTTGCGCTTGGGTAATGTCCTGCAAGATGGCGTATGGTCAACCCGCGCCAATAGTGACATGGTGTTGCCAAAAACCGATTTGGGCCAGAGTTGGGTCGAACCCGTAGCAGGCTTGCTGCGTCGTAAAAAAGTGGTGGTAGAAACTGCGCGGCGTGTGTCGGCTTTAAGCCATGCTGGTGAGGGGCATGGGGTATGGGTGGATGATGATTATTTTGATGCGGTGGTGTTGGCCGTGGCGCCTTATCACGCCAGCCAATTATTGCCACGCAATGTGCCGGGCGATGTCTCCGCAGCCTTGTCCAGCTTGGCCTATCATGCCATTACCACCGTGTATTTACGCTATGAGCAAAACGTAGATTTGCCTGCGACCTTAACGGGTTTGGCACATGGAAAAGTGCAATGGTTTATTGGCCGAGGCCGCTTGGGTGGTGACAACAATGAGGTGACCGCTGTGATTTCCCTTGCTGATGCACCTGCTCATAGAGATGTGGATTGGGCGCAAGTGGCACATCAAGAGTTGTTGAACTTGTGTCCTTTGCTGAGCCATCCTGTAGCTGTGCGTGTGATTACGGAAAAGCGCGCAACCGTAAGCTGTTGTGCGAATCGGCAGCCAATACCTCAGGCTTGGCTGCGCCAGCATGATATTTATTTGGCTGGGGACTATGTGCACGATCGCTATCCATGTACGTTAGAAGGGGCGGTGCAAAGTGGTCAATTGGCCGCTGCTGCCTTGCTGGCTGATGCGGGGCGTCCTGCTATGGCGTTCAAACGTTTGTAGTGCGCGTGGAGTGACTATGCTCGGGTTGCCTGAAAAAGCAGCTTGGTTTTAATGGAATGGGCGTATGCCCGCAGAGGATGTGTATCCATGGCAGATGTGGCTGTAATCAAAGATTATTTGCAAACGCAAGGGCTGAAATTGTCTTTAGATGATGTGGCTGTAGCCATGTTGGCTGCGCAAACGGTTTTGGCCATAGGCCAAGGTGAAGTGGATGGCGGTATTTTGTGGTATGCCGAAGATGAGGTGGTTTTGCGCGAATGGTTGCCGGAGGCGGCCCAACAAGGCCATGCTTTGCGCCAAGTTTTTTTGGCTTTGGATGCCACTTTGCAGCGCAGTCCAGCGGCCAGTGCTGCTGTGTATTGGTTGGGCGATGCCCAAATCTTGCCTTTGGTACAATTGCCCTCATTATTGAGACTGGCTGCACAAGGGCAGTCAATGCCGGCAGTCATTTCGGTTAGTGGTGACTCTGCATTGCGGTTTTTACCCAGCCGGGTGGCACAGACGGGCTGGC
The DNA here is from genome assembly GCF_001590725.1 of Snodgrassella sp. CFCC 13594. Taxonomy (GTDB): domain Bacteria; phylum Pseudomonadota; class Gammaproteobacteria; order Burkholderiales; family Neisseriaceae; genus Snodgrassella. The sequence goes on from NZ_LQXR01000001.1 coordinate 139,173, forward strand.
TGGTTTCTATTGATGATGTTGCTGACTGGTTGGTTGATGGCAGTTTAATTGGGCCGCAGCCCGGCATCAGTCAATTGGCACTGCCCATCAGCGATGAAGAAGGCCAGATATTGGGTGTGGTTTTTGTGGCTGATGAACGAAGCCGATTTTGTGATCCAGAAGCGATGATCCCATGGGTAGGGTTGGCGTTGGCACTGAGTCCTTTCATGCGCGAATGGCTGCCCAATAATAATGCACACACAGACAATTTAAATCAACAAGAAGAAATTCAATGACCAATCCTCTTTTAAATAGTCCTTTGCGCTTTGTGGCGGCTTGCCGCCTACCTACGCAATGGGGTGAATTCACCATGCATGGTTTCGAAGATACTCGCAGCGGCCAAGAACATGTGGCGTTAACCATGGGCAATATTGATGATGGCGCGCCAGTATTGGGACGCGTACATTCCGAATGTTTGACTGGTGATGCCTTATTTTCGCGGCGCTGTGATTGTGGGCCCCAATTGGAAGCGGCCATGAAAGCGGTTCAGGCAGCCGGTCGTGGCGTGATTGTGTATTTACGCCAGGAAGGCCGTGGTATTGGTTTGATCAATAAAATTCGTGCTTATCAATTGCAAGATCAAGGTTTGGATACAGTTGAGGCCAATGTGGCTTTGGGTTTGCCGGTGGATGCGCGGGATTTTGTGTTGGCCAAGCATATTTTGGATTACTTACATATTCATGCTCTGCGCTTAATGACGAATAATCCGCAAAAAGTTGATACGCTCAATGCCGTTGGTATTCAAGTAGTCGAGCGTGTGCCTTTGCATGTGGGGCAAAATCAGGATAATGCGCGCTACTTACAAACCAAAGTGGCAAAGATGGGTCATTTTGTGAACTGAGCAGGCGTCAATGGTCGCTTGTTTATTTGTAAATTAAAAACATTGATTTAGTCGAAATGAGTGCGCATATTGCTGATTAGGCCTTGTGGTTAAAAGCGCGATGTGGTTTAATACGCAGCTCGGAAAGACAAGGGTGATTAGCTCAGTTGGTAGAGCGTCTGCCTTACAAGCAGAATGTCGGCGGTTCGACTCCGTCATCACCCACCAAGTTTTTGTTTGAGGCCTTGTTGGTTTCAAACATGCGCGGTGGTAGCTCAGTTGGTTAGAGTACCGGCCTGTCACGCCGGGGGTCGCGGGTTCGAGCCCCGTCCGCCGCGCCACATTAAAAAGCCTGCTTATTTTAAGCAGGCTTTGTGGTTTTCTGCAATTGCTTAAATTGTATTTTTTATGGGTGGTAACCAGCAGGATCGGTGTGTTTTCGATGTCTGAGCGGCCCACTTGACCGCATTTTCACGGATTGCTTTTTTAACGATACCTAGTTTTTGCTCACCTTCTAAATAAATTGGCAATTACGCACTTAGCTCTGCCAAAAGCTGTGCTTGATTTTCGGCAATGAGGGCTTGTGTCAATTCAACTAAATCCCCATCCATGATGAAATCGAGTTTGTGCAAGGTCAGATTAATTCGGTGGTCAGTGACGCGCCCTTGCGGATAGTTATAGGTGCGTATGCGTTCACTGCGATCGCCGCTGCCAATTAAGCTTTTGCGCTCAGCAGCCTCTTTTTCATGGGCAGCGCGTTTTTGTTGCTCGTGAATACGTGAAGCCAATACACGCAGAGCTTGTGCCTTATTGGCGTGCTGCGAGCGACCATCTTGGCATTCCACAACCATACCCGTTGGTAGGTGGGTAATGCGGACTGCCGAGTCGGTTTTATTAATGTGTTGACCACCAGCGCCTGAGGCGCGGAATGTGTCAATGCGTAAATCATTGGGGTTTAGTTCTACAGTGCTCACCTCGTCGGCTTCTGGCATCACTGCCACGGTACAGGCTGATGTATGAATTCGCCCTTGACTCTCGGTGGTGGGGACGCGTTGCACGCGGTGGCCGCCAGATTCAAATTTCAGCTGGCTATATGCGCCTAAACCAGCTATGCGCGCAATAACCTCTTTATAGCCGCCCAAATCACTTTCACTGGCCGATACAATCTCTACCTGCCAATGCATTCGTTCGGCAAAGCGGGTATACATGCGCAATAAATCACCGGCAAACAGAGCGGCTTCGTCACCACCGGTACCGGCGCGTACCTCAATGAAAATATTTTTATCATCATCCTCATCTTTTGGCAAAAGCTGAGTTTGTAGAGCCGCATCCAAATCGGCCATACGTGCTTTTGCGCTGTCGATTTCTTCGGCGGCGAAATCTTTCATGTCAGGGTCCTGCAACATGTCTTCAGCGGCGCTTAAGTCTGATTGTGCTTGGCTGTATTGCTGATAAGTTTCTACGACAGGGGTGATTTCCGCATGTTCTCGAGTGAGTTTGCGGTATTGGTCCATATCGTTGGTGGCTTCGGGTGCGCCCAATAATTGTGTGACTTCTTCTAAACGCTCGCTCAGTTGTTGTAATTTTTCAATTAAAGAGGGTTTCATAACAAAATTCACTGTAATAGGGTGGGCCAAAAGGAATGCGGAACAGGCTGCCTGATGCTTTCAGGCAGCCTTTATGAATAAGCAGCTAACGTTGTTCAGTATGTTCGTCGAGGTGATAGATGCGGTTGATGGCATCTGCTAAATCGGGGTTGTGCTGACTATCTTTATTGAGGGTGCGAGTAGGCGCATGCAGTAGCTTATTGGTGAGCTGGTGTGACAATCGCTCCAATACTTGTTCGGGTGGCAAGCCTTTATGCAATTGCTTCATGGCATTTTCGAGCACGTAGCGGCGGGCTTTTTCCCCTTCGTCGCGTAAGGCCCTAATCATGGGTACGGCCTGGCGCGCTTCTTGCCAATCCAAAAATTCGGCCACTTTCTCATCCACCATGCTTTCGGCTTCTTGTGCGGCTTTGGCGCGTGCAGCTTTGCCACTTTGTACAATGCCCATCATGTCATCTACCGTATAAAGATAGGCATCATCCAAATTGGCCACTTCCACTTCAATGTCACTGGGTACCGCTAGATCCAATAAAAACATCGGCATACCGCGTCGCAATTTAAGCGCTCGTTCAACCAAACCTTTACCTATCAGCGGCAATGGACTGGCAGTAGAAGACACCACCACATCATACTGAGGCAACATTTCAGGCAAGGCCGTGAGTAGGCCTGCATCAGCAGTGGGTGCGTCCAGCTGAGCGCTTAATTCTTGAGCTCGAGCCAGAGTACGATTGAGTACAGTAATGCGTTTGGGTGATTTGGCTGCAAAATAGGTGGCCACCAGCTCGATCATTTCACCCGCACCCACCAATAAAATATTTAATTTATCGATGGATGGAAAAATTTGTTCGGCCATCTTGACCGATGCTGCCGCCATAGAAACCGAGTTTTCCCCCACGGCACTGCGGGTGCGTACATCTTTGGCCATGGCAAAGGTTTTTTGAAACAGCGCATTCAATTCACTGTGTAAAGCCAATTGCTGCTGTGCCACGTGTACAGCTTCTTTCAGCTGACCCAGAATCTGCGGCTCACCCAGCACCATGGAATCTAAGCCGCAAGCAACCCGAAACGCATGTTGCACGGCTTGTTTGTCTGTATATCGGTACAAATAAGGGGCGATTTCTGAAGTACCTAGATTGTGATACAAAGCCAGCCACCGCACGACCTCATCACCATCACCCACACAATAAAGCTCTGTGCGGTTACAGGTGGATAAAATCATGGCTTCTGTTGCTGTTTGGCTGTCAATCAGCGTACGCACGGCATCGCCCAGCATTTCTGCCGGAAAGGCCAAACGCTCGCGTACACGCAATGGCGCTGTTTGATGATTGAGTCCAATAACGGTTAAAGACATGATGCTCAGGTAGTTTGGCTGAAGTACGGATGGAATTTAATTCAGTAAATCAATGGTTATTGAAAGCGCATGCCAGAATATAAAATACATAATTCAGTTGCTAATTGTCTGGAATTATACGTCAAAATGATGGTTTGGGCAGCAAGAATCCAGCCTTGTGTGGTGCTGCTTTAATCTTTCGCCATAGGTGTGGTGTGATGAGTGACAAAACCAGGTCAATATTTGGTGATATCTCGCTTTTTATTGATGAGTATGAACAGCGGCTAATTGAAGTGAAAATAGATACATCAAAACGACTATTTTGGGTTTCATTGGCCGTTGCGAATGGCCTGACCATGCAGGGCGTATAAATAAAACCAATGATAGTTTTAAAGTTAGTATTTTAAAAGGTGTGATGTTGTGGTCATTCACGCCCGTGTATCCATAATGGGTATTATTTGGTGAGGTGTCGACTGTGGTGTGGCATGCGTAGCTGTATTGGGCGTGCCCCACAGATGGGTAATGTGCGTGTTGGGTCGTATCCGTGGTAGGATGATTCGGTAAATATGGTTGATATATTTAATCATCAGTCTGTTTGGCATAAAATCAGCAGTATTCAGCACGACCATGCCTGAATCGTTGTCGTGTATTGGATTATTTCTGATTAATCATGATAAGAATCAATATATTATGGATACACTGGATCTGCATGGTATTCGCAAGGATTACAGCAAGCAAACCTTGAGTGAAAAAGAATGCGATGGCTCACCTTTGGTGCAATTTGAGCGGTGGCTGGATGAAGCCATGAAAGCCCAAGTGAACGAGCCAACTGCTATGAATGTAGCAACGGTGGATGCAGAAGGACGGCCAAATGCACGCATGGTTTTACTGAAAGAAATAAACCCACACGGGTTTGTTTTCTTTTCCAATTACCATAGCCGCAAGGGGCGTGCACTGGATATCCATCCTTTTGCTGCCCTGACCTTTTTCTGGCCAGAATTAGAGCGGCAGGTTCGCGTTGAAGGTATTGTAAAAAAACTGCCGGCAGCAGAATCGGACGTATATTTCGATTCGCGCCCTTATACCAGTCGGATTGGTGCTTGGGCCAGCCATCAAAGCGAAGTTTTGGGCAGTAAAAGTGAGTTGGTAGCGCGGGCAGCAATGGTTGGTGCTAAATATCCCTTGCATGTACCAAGACCGCCGCATTGGGGTGGCTATGTGATTGAGCCAGAACGTGTGGAATTTTGGCAGGGGCGCCCAGTCGGCTGCATGACCGCATCCAATATCGCAGGATAGGGGGACAGTGGCATAAAGAGCGCTTATCACCTTAGTTTCACGATGAGTTGATTTTCTTTGTTTCAATATAGTCATGGTGCGATACCATTTTTCAGGCAGCCTAAAACAATATAGCTGTCGGTTGTAACTAAGTAGCCATAAATTATTTGGGTTTAAATGTGTCACCGACTAAGATATGTGCCATTGAAGTAAAGTCCACAGCTAAAAAGGTAAAGGAAATCACATGAATATTGCATCCAGTATTACCGATTTGATTGGCAATACCCCATTGGTCCAGCTCAATCGTTTGACAGAAGGTTTGCCGGGCAAAGTGGTGGCAAAGCTGGAATTTTTTAATCCTGGTAACAGTGTTAAAGACCGTATTGCAGTGGCCATGATTGAAGCGGCCGAAAAGGCCGGAAAAATCACCAAAGACACCACTATTGTGGAGCCTACCAGTGGTAATACTGGTATCGGTTTGGCAATGGTGTGTGCGGCGCGCGGTTATAAATTAATCATCACCATGCCGGAAACCATGAGTAAAGAGCGCCGCATGTTGATGCGTGCATTTGGTGCAGAACTGATTTTGACTCCGGGTGCTGAAGGCATGCCGGGTGCCATTGCTCGTGCACAGTCATTGGTGGACGCCAATCCTGATCAATATTTCATCCCTCAACAGTTTGAAAATCCTGCTAACCCAGAAATTCATCGCGAAACCACGGCGCAAGAAATTTGGCACGACACCGATGAAAAAGTGGATATTTTTGTGGCGGGTGTGGGTACTGGTGGCACTATTACCGGTGTGGGTGAAGTATTGAAACAAAAGAAACCCAGTGTGCAGGTGTATGCGGTAGAACCGGAAACGTCGCCTGTATTATCTGGTGGTGCCAAAGGCCCACACCCGATTCAAGGTATTGGCGCGGGGTTTGTGCCGAAAATTTTGAATACCCATGTTTATGATGGTGTGATTCCCGTTTCAGGTGATCATGCGTTTGAAACAGCTCGTGCCATGGCTGCGAAAGAAGGTATTTTAGTGGGCATTTCTTCTGGTGCCGCAGTTTGGGCTGCTTTGCAGTTGGCCGCAAAACCAGAAAACAAAGACAAATTGATTGTGGTACTGATTCCTTCTTATGGTGAGCGGTATTTGTCTACGCCTTTATTTGCTGATTTAGTGTGATTCATCAAAACAGTGACCATCAAGCATAAACTGTTGTAGAATGTTTTCACCTTGGCGCAGCCGGTAAGCCTCGCTTACTGGTTGCGTTGTTCTGTCAGACACTGAGTGAATGAAAGATGAAACAGACCTTAAGCTTAATTGTTTTGGCAGCTGCTTTGGGCGGCTGTTCTTCGGTGTATGTCCCTAAAGTGGTCAAAGTGCCTGTTGATGGTGGCGTTCCCGTTTTGCCAGTGCAAAGTGGTTCGGTGTCGACTGCGCCGACCACCAGTTATCATTTGGCCAATAGCCATTGGTCTGATGTGGCTAAAATCCGAGATGAAGCCACGCGGTTGAGCTATCAGGTTTCTCAAGGTAGCATCACCAAGGTTCAGGCAGCCCAGTATTTGGATAAATTCCGTACTCAATTGGTGGGCCGCAATCCTGTGGATGACGATATGTACACCATCTATTTGCGCTCGGCTGTAGACAGTCAACGTGGCGCCATTACCACAGAGCAATCTAAGTATTTTATCCAGAATGCTTTGCGCGGATGGCAACAACGTTGGCCAAACATGCGCAATAAACCCAGCAATCCTGCATTCACCAATTTTCTGATGGAAATCATGAGCATGAAGCCATTGCAATAATGCTTCAAGACATTGAAATAGATAAAAAACCCTGCTCAATAGCAGGGTTTTTTTGCGGCATGTCATTGCGCCTATAGGTTCAATTCATGGATATGCACACCTTCACCATCCACGGCCAAATAGCCGCCATGTTGACCATGCCAGTCTTGCAACACATAACGCTTAAAGGGATGGTTGTTAAACTGATGCTGGTGCATGGCTGGTCGATGTGTATGGCCGTGAATCAAAGTTGGCATGGGGTTGCCTGAAAAAGCGGCCATCATATATTGAACACCATTTTCGGTGGCATCGGAAATTTCACTTTTGCCTTCGGCTGTTTTGCGTGTTTCGCTCATCTGGCGGATTTGACCTGCCAGTAGTCGGCGTTCTGATAATGGTTTGGCCAAAACAGCTGCTTGCCACATTGGGTTGCGTGATTGCGCTCGGAATTGTTGGTAGGCTAAGTCATCGGTACACAACTCATCCCCATGCGCCACCACATAATCGTGTCCATATAGAGTCAGTTTCAGCGGGGCGTTCAATAATTGCATACCAGACTCAGCAGCAAAGGTGTTGCCCAATAAAAAATCGCGATTGCCATGAACAAAATAAATCGGGGTGCGTTGGCTAAATGCATGCAGTTGCTGTTTAATGCTGCGAATAAATGGGCTGTCGTCATCATCACCGATCCATACATCAAAAAAGTCGCCTAAAATATATAAAGCATCAATTTGGCCTTGCCATTGATTTAGGCAGCGGGCAAATAATTGATTGAGTTCTGGCGTCTGTTCTGAGAGATGGAGGTCGGCAATGAATAATGTGGTTTGCGGGTTCATGGTAGCGGCTTATTGTTGTTGGAAAATTTGGGCATAGCGCGTTTCATCAAAACCCACTTCGGTGTGTTGGTCGGTTACCAAAACGGGGCGTTTGATAAGACTGGGATGCGCCTGCATCAATGCCAATGCGCCTGACTCATTGGTAGCTTGTTGTTGCTCTTCTGGACTGAGTTTGCGCCATGTCGTGCCCTTGCGGTTAATTAGGACCGAGCAAGGAACCACTTTTAGCCATCGATGCAACAAAGCGGCTGAAGGCGGCTCTTTCTTGAAATCAATGAATTTGACTTCAATGTGGTGTTCGACCAACCAAGTCCGTGCTTTTTTGACGGTATTGCAATTGGCGATGCCATAAATATGTGTCATAGAGAATCCTTTTGGGATAGGTATTATAACGATGCCGCCAGGATGATTAAAGCCGAAAACAAAACACACATTTGACCATTGCCATCGCTGCTTGTGGGCAGTATCCTAGACTAACAATTTAACGCGTTTGTGCGCAATGGCGATGGAGTAACACCGCATGAAGAAAATCACGATGCTCAGCTTGCTGGGGTTGACTGGCTTATTGGCTGCCTGCGGTAGCCAGCAAGAAGCCAGTAAGAGTAATTTTGAAAAAGCCATCAATGATGCTATTGGTGAGCAGAAAGTGTGTTTGCCGGTGGGCTTGGCTACCCATGATGATCAAGGTGCTCCATCAGTGGATCGCCGGTTATTGGGAGACAAAGAAATCCGTATTCCCACTCAAAATGCCGATGGTGACAAAATCAATCAATCTGCCTTAAAGCAAATGGCGGTGCTGGTTGATGCCAAGTTGTATGAAGAAGGTGAGAAGGCCGAAATAGCCAGTGGTCAGGGCGATAAAACGGTACCTGTTGCGGTATTTTACCGTACCCAAGCTGGAGATAAGCAAATGGTGGCAAGCCCCAATGGCAGCTTGTTGTGTTTGGGCACACCTAAAGTAGATAAAGTAGAGTTGTTTACTGAGCCTACACCCGCCAATGGGGTCACTGTCTCTAAAGTCGTATACGAAGCGAAGCTGGTACCGGAAAAATGGGCCAGTAAATTACTCAAAGCAGGCGATGAAGAAAGTGCCAAAATTCTGGATGAACCGCAGCGTGAGAGTGCCACTTTGGTACTCACCAATCAAGGTTGGCGCGATGCGCGTGCATTGCGCTAATTTTATTGTTTGAATACTAAAAACTGCATGCTTAGCATGCAGTTTTTTATTAAAGCCTAGATAGCGGTTAATCTTGTATCGAAGAAAAGATTCTGTGTTTCGAAGGGCTGCCTGAATGTATTTCAGGCAGCTAAGCGTGCTTGGCGCAGCGTGTGTGCAAAATGCGCCAATGCCTCAATATTTGATGCTTCTGCTTGTGCACACCATGTTTGCAGCTTGTGCAGCAACTCATCTTTGCTGAGGTTGGATCGTCCCCACACCGCACTTAACTCTTGGCGCATTTGGTATATTTTGGCGAGAGCTGGGCTATTGTCGAGGAGTTGCTTCAGTTGTTGTTGCTCCGTTGTGATCAGTAACGTTGGTTCTTTTTGCAGCCATGTGCTCAATATTTTTGCCTTGGGTATGGATATGCTGCTTGCTTGTGATTGTAAATGCTTTAATTCTTGCTGCCACACGCCTTTCATCTGCTGGGTATACCGCACCGCCAGAAAATAACGATTGCTGATTACTGCTTGCAAGGTATCGAACGTTATTTGATGTTGTGCTTGTAGGGCCAGTTTGGGTGGTGTTTTGCGGACGGTGGCCAGCTTTAATGTACTGAGGATGCGGATGTAAAGCCATCCGATGTCAAATTCATACCAATGGTAGGAAAATTTGCAGGCAGTACCAAAGGTATGGTGATTGTTGTGCAGTTCCTCACCACCAATCCAAAAGCCCCAAGGCACCAAGTTGGTGGAGGCATCTTCATTTTCAAAATTTCGGTAGCCGAAATAGTGACCCATGCCATTGATGACGCCAGCTGCCCAAAACGGAATCCACGCCATTTGTATGGCCCAAACCGTCAAACCAATCACACCAAACAGCAATACATCCACCATCAACATGATGGCAATGCCCCAAACGGGATGCGCGGCGTAAATATGGCGTTCTAACCAATCATCCGGTGTGCCTTTGCCAAATTGATTGAGCATAGCGTGGTCTTTGGCGGCATCACGATACAATTCGGCGCCCCGCCACATGACTGTATCCAAACCCACCATTTTCGGTGAATGGGGGTCATTTTCGGTTTCACACCGAGCATGGTGTTTGCGGTGGATGGCGACCCATTCTTTGGTGACCATACCCGTGGTTAACCATAACCAAAAACGGAAAAAATGATTCACCACGGGGTGGAAATCGACCCCGCGGTGTGTTTGGCTGCGGTGTAGATATAAGGTAACAGCAGCAATGGTGGTTTGCGTGAGTATCAGACCAGTACACAAAATACCCCACCAAGACAAATTCAATAATCCGTTTTGTAAAAATGAAAGCATCATCATTACTCCATTACTCCTTACTTGACTACCGTATCGACAGATATGACTGCGTATAAATCGAAAACATTATATGGCGCTTACCGCTTAATATGGAGTTTTTATTCTAATTTTACGAAGATAAGGTTTGTGTGCCTTTTCCTGCCTTAACTTGAGCAAGGCGGACAAGCAAAGTGTTTGGTGTTATCCTTAAGCTCTTTGAATTTTGTATAGACACACCGGTATGAATAAACGCGTCGGTATGGTGATTGCTGCCTTAGTGGCAGTGGTGTTGGTGGTGGTGTTGGCCGTGCCTTATTACATGGGTTATAAGGCGGAGCAGAGTTTGCAGGATCAGCAATCGATTTTGGCCAAAACGTCTTTTTTAACGGTCAAACAGCACACCTATGAGCGGGGCTGGTTCAGTTCCACAGAAACCACGGTGGTGCAGTTTAACCCCAGCTTTTTGGCCAGTGTTCAGCAACAATTGCCGGACAATGTGAAAAAAGTGTTACAGCAACCCATTACCTTGGTGAATCATGTTCGTCATGGTTTGTTTGCAGGCAGCCTGCGGCCAGTGCGTGCTCAAGTGGATACTGAGTTTCGCTTTACCCCAGAAGTGCAACAAATTCTGATGCGGTTTTTTGGTCAGCAACAGCCAGTGTCCATGCACAACACCATTTTCTTGAGCGGCAGTGGTCAAATCAATGTGGTGGTGCCGAAATTCAATTATGAAGAACTTTCTGGCATCAAATTGTTGTGGCAAGGTTTACAAACGCAAGTGGATTATGCTTCCGGATACCATGAATACGATACCCATACCACCAATCCTGGTCTGACTCTGGTGTTGGCTGACAAAGGCCAAATTGCGTATGAAGGACTGACTATTGATACGCATACTCAAGAAGGCCAAACTGAATTGGCTTTGGGTAACAGTAAATTAAACCTAAAAAGTTTTTCAGTGCAGTGGAATGATGCGCTCAGCTACGATGTGCGCTTGAATGATTTGATTAATTTGGTGACCAATCTGCAAATTGGTGCATTTATCAATCCGACGGGCAGTGTACCCCCATCCAAAATTGTATTGCATGATTTGTCTTTTGGTACCGAAATGCAAGAGCAAGGCGAATGGATTAACAGCCGTGGTAATTTTGGTTTTGCTAAACTCATCTATGGCAAAGAGACCTATGGGCCACTCAGTATTGAAGCGTCGGCAGAGCATTTGCAGGCGAAGAGTTTATTGGCCTTGAAAAATAAATTAACCCAACTGACCACCCAAAAGCTCAGCAATGATGCGTTACAAGCGGCCATTATTCAGGCAGCCAAGACAGAGGGGTTGGGGCTGTTTACCCATGATCCCGTATTGAAATTGAACACGTTCCGTTTCCAAATGCCTGATGGCTTGGTGGATGTGCATGGGCAAATGGCATTCAAAGGGCTCACGGCGGCAGATATGCAACAATTGAATACGATGCTGGCCAAAACCGATGCACAGTTCGAATTTGCTGTGCCACAAAAGTTACTTGAAGGTTTTGCCATTAGTCAGGCACGCAACCTATTTACGGTGGATCCTAGTGTTGGTGGCCCAGAAGCGTTGGCCGACATTGACGAAACCATTCGATTGATGGTGGACAGTACCATCCGCACCATGGCGCAAGATGGCTATGTTCGGGTCAATAAAGGGGTTGTTCAATCGCAAGTCACGCTGAGTCGCAACCAGCTCACGCTGAATGGCAAAAAATTTGTTAATGAACCTGAGCCCGATTATTGGGACAACAGTGCCTCTGCGCCGAATGCCGCGAGCACAGCTCAGCCATAAATATCTATCCAATGATTCAATATCAAAAGCCCTGCATCAAGCAGGGCTTTTTTGATGATTTCAGGTAGCCTGTATTTATTGGCGTGCCGGATCAGACCATATCTGGGTGAGTTGTGTGGTCAATTTTTTGGCGTCGATGGCTTGTGCACCTTGGGGGTTTTGACCACACCAAAGTGGCGTGAAATCGGTGTTGCCTTGTGTTTCTGCGGACTGTCGCAATGCACTGATTTCGACGGACGCATAAGGAAAAGGCGCCACGTGTTCATTCAAATAACCCAGTTCGCACATCAAACGGTTTACTAAGCCGCGTGCTGGTTTGCCAGAAAATACATTGGTGATGGCGGTGTGGGCATGATTGGCGGATTGTTGGGCAGCCACAATGGCAGCGCGGTGTAGCGGTGAAATACGGCTTTCGGAACACAATAAATAGGCCGTGCCCAATTGAACTGCTTGTGCACCCAAATCAAAGGCTGCCTGAATCCCTCTAGTGTTGCTGATGCCGCCAGCCGCTACCACTGGTACGGGCAGCTTGGCAGCCAGTTGTGTAGTCAGCGCAAATGTACCCATTTGCCATGCCATGTCGCCGGGTAGAAATGACGCACGATGGCCGCCGGCCTCACTGCCTTGCGCAATGACCATATCCACGCCATGAGCCGCCAGCCATTCGCCTTCGGCAAGCGTGGTAGCCGATGACAAAATTAATGCACCTGCGGCTTTGATGGCCTGCACAAACTTGGCCTCTGGCAAGCCAAAATGAAAGCTGACCACCGCCGGGCGGTGGGTTTGAATCACGTCCATGTGTTCTGCATGAAAAGGCAAGCGCAAAATACCGGGCGCCAGAGCATCGACATTGATTTGCCACTGGTCAAAATAGGGCTGTAACAGGTGGTGCCAGCGCTCAATTTGCTTAGGTTGATGCTCAGGCATCGTGTGCGCAAAAAAATTCACATTAAATGGCGCAGAAGTGGCTGCCTGAATGCTTTTTATGGCATCATCCAGCGCTTCTATCGAGAGCATGGCTGCAGGCAAAGAGCCCAGTCCGCCTGACTCACATACGGCAATGGCCAATGCGCTGTCTTGTGCGCCAGCCATCGGCGCTTGAATCAAAGGATAGCGTGAGGGCAGAATAACAGAGGTATTTTTCATTGCGTGTCTCGTTTCAAGTGAAGTGCAGTGTTCAGGATTCAAGAGGAAAATAGAATATTTGATGATTTCAGGCAGCTTACTATTATTTTATGAAACCTCTTGCAGGGTGTGGTCAGGAAAGAGACTGAAATCAGGTTAAATGTTGGTGCAGACTTGGTTTACGGCGCGGCGCCAATGGTTTAATTTGTCCATGCGTTCATCAACACTGATTCCGGGTTCAAAGGCGCGATCCAGTTGCCAAAGTCCAGTTAAATCGCAGGGTTGCAACAAGCCAGCAGCCAATCCCGCCATTTTGGCGGCACCCAGTGCGGTGATTTCGGTTAATTTAGGCCGCAACACCGGCACCCCCAATAAATCAGCCTGAAACTGCATCAGCAAATTGTTGCTACAGGCGCCGCCATCTACACGCAATTCGCGCAATGGGGCGGGCGCATCTTCGCCCATGGCTTCAAAAACGTCAGCGACCTGAAATGCAATCGATTCCAAAGCAGCGCGGGCGATGTGGGCCTTGCTGCTGCCTCTACTCATGCCCAGAATGGCGGCGCGTGCTTCGGCCTGCCAGTAGGGAGCCCCCAATCCGGTAAAGGCGGGCACCATAGTGACGCCGCCATTGTTGACTACGCTGGCGGCCAAGTCTTCTATTTCATGGCTTTGGTTGATGATGCCCAAGCCATCGCGTAACCATTGCACAATGGCGCCGGCCATAAATACGCTGCCTTCCAATGCGAAAACGGTTTGTTGGTGCTGCTGCCAAGCGAGGGTGGAGAGCAGCTCATGTTGTGAATGAACAATATGGCGGCCCGTATTCATCAGCATGAAGCAGCCGGTACCATAGGTGTTTTTGGCCATGCCGGGAAGCGTGCAATCGTGACCAAATAAAGCCGATTGCTGGTCTCCTATGCTGGCATAAATGGGTATTTCCGCCGACAACAAACCCTTAGCAGTGGTGCCTATTAGCCCACCAGAAGGCACGATTTCAGGCAGCAGAGAACAAGGGATGTGCCATTGCGCACACAATTCAGATGACCAGGATACGGTAGCCAAATCCATCAGCATGGTGCGTGCAGCATTAGAGGCATCAATCACATGCCGCTCGCCTCGGGTGAGTTGCCAAATTAGCCATGAGTCAATGGTGCCAAATGCCAGCAAGCCTTGATCGGCTAAGGCACGTGCACCGTCGATATGCGCCAATAGCCATACGATCTTACCGGCACTAAAATAAGAATCGATGCGCAGACCGGTACGGTTTTGTACGGTCTCACTGAGTCCATTAGTGGTTTGCGTTTCACACCAAGTGTGCATGCGTCGGTCTTGCCACACAATGGCAGGGGCAATTGGCATGCCGTTATCACGGCGCCAAATGATGGTGGTTTCACGTTGGTTGGTGACGCCAATGGCCGCTACGTCTGTGGCCAAAATATTGGCCTGACTCAGCGCTTCTTGAATGGTAGTCATTTGCGCAATCCAGATGGCACGCGCATCTTGCTCCACCCAACCTGGATGTGGTGTGCACACATCAACAGATCGTTGCGCCAAAGTTTGTAATTGCAGTTGAGTGTCAAACAGCAGGCTGCGGCAGGATGTGGTGCCTTGGTCTAGCGCGAGAATATAGGACATAATGCAACTATCATGGCGTAACAAACACAATGTACATTATAAATGAGGATGGCAATGCGTTGACGATTGAAATTGCTTACTGGCGCTGCCATCGTTTCGCTCATAAACATCAATTGAGGTATTGAGCGATATGCAGCTTGACTGGTTTTTGTTGTGGGTGGAATTGAACTGAAAAGAAGGTAATTATGCTGCTGGGTACGATTCAACAATGGGATGACAATAAAGGATTTGGTTTTGTTTTGGTGGATGAGACGAATGAGCGCATATTCATACATATCAACCAAATTAAAAGTGCTGGCCGCCGCCCACAAGTGGGTAATCGAGTGGTATTCAAGGTCGGTAATGATGGTAAAAATAGAAAGCAAGCTGTTGCTGTGCAATTTTTGATTGATTACCAAAAAAGAGCCAAAGCTGATCAGCAATATCAGCATCAGCAGCACAGGCAAAATTTGATGGCATATGGTTTGCCCGTATTGTTTATCTTCATTCTACTGGTTTTACAGTGGCTACATCAAATACCGACTGTTGTGATGGTATTTTATGGTGTGATGAGCCTTGGGACATTCGCATTGTATTGGAAGGATAAACGAGCGGCGCGGCAGGGGCTGCAGCGTACACCAGAGGATGTGTTACACTTTTTTAGCCTGCTGGGTGGTTGGATGGGTGCTTTAATCGCGCAACGGGTATTGCGGCATAAATCACAAAAACAACCTTTTCGGCGGTTTTTCTGGTGGACTGTCTTGGTGAATATCGTGCTATTTGCCGCGTTGGTTTGGCAAAATGGTTTTGTTGCATTGTCAAAATTGTATCCATTTTCATTAAATTAGCTGTTTATTCTTAATCACATGCGAAAAGATATTTAGAATTGATGTTTTTCTATGGATAAGCAATATCACAGGCTGCCTGAAAATATTCAGGCTGCTTTTACGTATTATGGTGATTCGATTATGAGTCAAGCACATTAATTTTTATTAAGCTCTCTGCGTGGGGCGCGTCACCAGAAAAACTGCTAGGCAAATCAAAATACCTCCCGTGAAAAATGTTAATGAAATGGTTTCGTTTAGGAATAAATAGCCCCAGATGATACCGAATGGTGGAATCAGAAAGGTCACTGTGAGTGTATTGAGGGGCCCAATATCCCGCAGTAATTTGAAAAAAATAATGTATGCCCATGCGGTGCATATCAGCCCCAAAAGTAATACCGATAACCCTACGGTAGCAGAGGGCCAAGTGAATTTATCTTGTGCGATAACGGTGTAAGCAAAAAAGGGCAGTAGGAATAAGGTTGCCCCTATTTGGCTACCGAGTGCCACGGTTTTAGGATCAAGGTTGCGGTCCTGATTAATCCATTGCCGTGTTAAGAAACCAGCCAATCCATAACAGGCCGTGGCCCCTAAACACATTAAACAGCCAACAATGGTGCGTGGGTCTTGTTTGATTTCGTTGCTGGTAGAAATCACGATGATGCTGATTAAACCGAGGAGCACACCTGTCCATTGCCAACGGTGTGTTTGCTCATGAAAAAACAGAAAACCAATAAGAATACCCATCAACGGTGTTGTGGCATTCAGAATGGAAGAATAACCCGTGGGCAGCCATTGTGCTGCAAAACAATATAGTAAAAATGGCAAACCTGAATTGATGACACCAATTAGTAGAATGGGCCGCCATTTCCCCTCAAAATGAATGGGCGCCTTCAGGAACAAAAGTAAAACAGACAAACCGATACTGGCCAGCAGTACTCGCCAAAATGCAGTACCAATGGCCCCTAATTGCGGGACCGCTATGCGCATGAACAAAAAACTGGCACCCCAAATAGCGCCTAATAAAAATAACCGTATCCAGTCTTGTATGCGCATGATCAATATCCTTTAATTGAGTTGGGTTGATGACCCTAGACCGCCTCAGGCAATGCTTAGCGTCATTGTTTATTAAGGCAATGAGATGCATTGAGTCTGAACAAGAGTGTGGCCAGTATTGAGGCTGATGGCAAACGGGTTTTTTTGCTATAGTTTAGTAAAACTTAATCATGGATTGGGTTAATATGAAATTGCCTCCAATGAATGCTTTGATTGCTTTTGATGCGATCGCGCGGCACATGAGCGTGATGGCTGCGGCAAAAGAACTGCATTTAAGCGCGAGTGCAGTGAGCCAACAATTGGCAAAATTGGAGCAGGCTCTGGGTATTTGTCTGTTTTATCGTCAACCTCGGCGCTTGGTTTTAACGCCAGAAGGGGATATGTATGCACAATCTGTTCGCCATGCCATACAACACATTGCTGAAGCCACGAATAGAATAACCGACAGTACACAGAAAAGCAGCATTGCCATCACGACTACCAGTGGATTTACGACACAGTGGCTGTTACCTCATTTGCCTGAGTTTGAACAGCAGTTTCCTGATGTTGATATTCAACTGAATACGGATAACCGTATGGTTAATTTATTGACAGAAAACTTTGACTTTGCCATTCGGCATGGCAGCGGTATTTACCCTGGTCTGCAAACTGAATTATTGATGGATGACCCACTCATCCCTGTTTGTAGTCCCCAATTGTTGGCGCCAAACAACGGCGTGAACTGCGCAGCAGATTTATTGCAGCTGCCCTTACTGCACGATGAGCAGCGCGAGGACTGGAGGTTGTGGCTAAAAGCAATGAATGTTGATACTGAGCATGCTCGCAGCGGACCTGTATTTACCAATTCCAATGGGGTAATACAAGCAGCTTTGGCTGGTTGTGGCGTGGCGTTGGTTCGTCAGGCCTTGGTTGTGCGAGAATTAAGCCGGCAACAATTGCTTGTGCCGTTACCAGCTCCGATTGCGGCGACATTAGCGTATTATTTGGTTTATGATGCACTGGCTTTGCGCCAGAAAATTAATCAGCAGTTTCGGAAATGGTTATTGAACAGTACCCTCAAGATGAGTCAAGCTTGAATTGGTTGATGGTCATTTGATGCGGTCATAGATACCGATATTATTTACTTGTATTCGAGCACTCACGGGCGGTCCTGATAGGCGTTCATATTCTATATTTGAGATTGTTTTATTAAGCCAATAAAAAGCTGCCTGAAAACCTTCAGGCAGCCTGTTTAGTCAAGAAGCGAGAACGCTATTCGTTTAAATGAGCGGTTAACTCACGCGTTTCGTGGAAACGGATGTCAGGCCAGCGTTCTTCAGTAAGACCCATGTTGACACGATTGGGGGCAAGGTAGGTGAGATTGCCGCCCGCATCCGTGGCTAAATGCAAAATGTTGGCTTTTTCGAATTCAGCCAATTTTTTCTTGTCTGGGCAAGATACCCAACGGGCAGACCAAATGCTGGCCGACTCAAATACTGCATCTACACCATACTCGGCCGCCAAACGTGCCGTGACCACTTCAAACTGCAACACGCCTACTGCGCCTAAAATTAAGTCGCCACCACTGTGGGGGCGGAAAACCTGCACGGCGCCTTCTTCACCCAGTTGTTGCAAACCTTTATGCAATTGCTTCATTTTCAATGGGTTTTTGATGCGAACGGAGCGGAATAGCTCAGGTGCAAAAAACGGAATACCGGTAAAAGTCAGTGCTTCGCCTTCGGAAAAGCTGTCGCCAATTTGGATGTTGCCATGATTGGGGATACCGATGATGTCGCCTGCATACGCTTCTTCAACCAACTCGCGGGTGTGTGACATGAACGTCACCACACTGGAAGCCGCGATGTCACGGTTGAGGCGCAGATGCTTCATCTTCATGCCACGCTCGAATTGGCCAGAGCAGACGCGTAAAAAAGCAATGCGGTCACGGTGCTTGGGATCCATGTTGGCTTGAATTTTGAATACAAAACCCGAAAATTTCGCCTCATCTGGCGCTACCACGCGTTCTAATGCTTGGCGAGCTTGTGGTGCGGGCGCCCAATCAATGAGCGCATTCAGTATCTCCTGCACGCCAAAATTATTGATGGCGGAACCAAAAAACACTGGAGTCAGCTGGCCTGCCAGAAAGGCAGACAAGTCAAATTCGTTGGAGGCTGCCTGAACCAGCTCAATTTCACCGCGCAGTTGTTGCATTTCCAATGGAAATAATTCATCCAAGCGTGGATTGTCGATGCCTTGGATGACATCGAACTCATGTGGCAGCTTTTCGCCACCGGCATCAAACAAATACACTTCATCATTGAGTATGTGGTACACCCCTTTGAAACTTTTGCCCATACCGATGGGCCAAGTGACCGGTGCACAACGGATTTTCAGCACACTTTCCACTTCATCCAGCAATTCCAATGAATCGCGCACTTCACGGTCATATTTGTTCATGAAGGTGACAATAGGGGTGGTGCGCATGCGGCAGACGTTTAAGAGTTTGATGGTTTGCGCTTCTACACCCTTGGCGGCATCAATCACCATCAATGCGCTGTCTACTGCTGTGAGTACACGATACGTGTCTTCAGAAAAATCTTCGTGTCCTGGCGTGTCTAATAAGTTGACGACATGATTGCGGTAATCAAACTGCATGACGGATGAAGCCACAGAAATACCGCGCTGCTTTTCAATTTCCATCCAGTCTGAAGTGGCAAATTTGCCCGATTTTTTGCCTTTAACTGTACCAGCAGACAAAATGGCACCCGAGAACAGCAATAGTTTTTCGGTGAGTGTGGTTTTACCCGCATCGGGGTGAGAAATAATGGCAAAAGTGCGACGACGCGCCACTTCTTCGGCTATGGGGCTCATAAATCAATCAACGCAAGAAACGAAAAGAAAAATAAAATCAAGACGGATTTGGCCGTCTTGATATCTCGAATAGGTCGATATTGTACCATTGTTGCTGAATGCTGCGTCAGTCACATGAGTTGGCCGATGCGGCTGCCTGAAGCCCCTAGATAGGTTGTGTAGCTGGTCTGAGTTATGTGCTTGGTTTCACTCTTCTGTATCCAACGCCGATGGCAAACAATATAAGTTCTGCTGTCATGTGGGCGATGGCGCATTTGATGGGCCTAATGTGTCATGAATGCGCATGTACTGCTATTGCGGCACACGGGTTGATCGTGTTAGATCGGGTTGAACGAATGCGGGGATCATGGTTTGCGGTTTTGGGCATGAACAAAAGATGGCTATTCATCTAATCCACATTTCTAAAATAGGAAATATGGAAAGATTTTAAATAACCACAGACAACTATTTAAATATCAGCAGTTTCAATGGATTCGATAAATTGCCGTTTATAAGACCGAACATCGCCTCTCAACTTTGGAATAACCAGAAAATTTACCTAACTGAAAGGCAATATATTAAGGCTGCTTGAAACGGGTTCAGGCAGCCTTGTGTGACGCTAAATCACATATTACATGCGTTCAATCATGGCTTTGCCAAAGGCGGAGCAAGAAACTTCTTTTGCACCATCCATTAAGCGGGCGAAGTCGTAAGTCACCACTTTGTCGCCAATGGCTTTTTCCATGGCGGTAATCACCAAGTCGGCAGCTTCTTTCCAGCCCAGATGACGCAGCATCATTTCAGCAGACAAAATCAATGAGCCTGGGTTGACTTTGTCTTGCCCCGCGTATTTGGGCGCGGTGCCGTGGGTGGCTTCGAATACAGCGTAGTCATCAGAAATATTGGCACCAGGGGCAATACCGATGCCGCCCACTTGGGCTGCCAATGCGTCTGAAATGTAATCACCATTTAAATTCAGCGTGGCAATCACATCATATTCAGCCGGACGCAGTAAGATTTGTTGCAAAAAGGCGTCGGCAATCACATCTTTAATGATGATGGTCTTGCCCGTGTTGGGATTTTTGAATTCGCACCACGGCCCACCATTGATTTCAGTGGCACCAAATTCGCGTTTGGCCAAATCGTATGACCAGTCACGGAAACCACCTTCGGTGAATTTCATGATGTTGCCTTTGTGCACAATTGATACGCTGTCGCGGTCATTGTCGATGGCGTAGCGGATTGCCGCGCGGGTCAGGCGTTCAGAGCCATCTTTGGAAACGGGTTTGATGCCGATGCTGGATGTCTTTGGAAAACGGATTTTGGTGACACCCATTTCGTTTTGCAGAAAATCGATGACTTTTTGGCAATCAGCACTTTCTGCAAACCACTCGATGCCCGCGTAAATGTCTTCGGTATTTTCACGGAAAATCACCATGTTTACTTTGCTGGGGTCTTTCAGCGGAGATGGCACACCCGTGAAATACTGGACTGGACGCACACATTGGTACAAATCCAATTGTTGGCGAATGGCTACGTTTAAAGAACGAATGCCACCGCCCACAGGGGTAGTCATGGGGCCTTTAATGGCTACTTTGTATTCTTTGATGGCTGCCAAAGATTCTTCAGGTAGCCACACATTGTCGCCATAGATGCGGGTGGCTTTTTCACCAGCGTAAATTTCCATCCAATGAATTTTTTTCGCGCCGCCGTAGGCTTTGGCCACGGCAGCATCAATGACATCAATCATCACCGGCGTGATGTCCACACCAATCCCATCTCCTTCAATAAACGGAATAATGGGTTCGTTGGGAATGGCTTGACCGGGAATGATTTTTTGGCCTTCTGCAGGCACTTTGATGTGACTCATGGCGTCTCCTGTGATGTAACTTTTTCTGATAAACAGCCGCGATCAGTGCGTACGGCCAATCGCCAAAATTATGCTTGATTTTGACGTTTTGCGCCAGTGTTTGTAGTCGATTGTAGTGGTGTTGGTGGGTTGATCGTATTGAGGGCTAGGCCTCTGCGGCCCTATGATTTACATCGCTGGTTAGGGCTGGCAGGAATCGGTTGACCATAAATCCAATTGGTTGTGTTCCGCTTGCAAATGGCTGATGCCCAAACCAATGAGTCGATATTCAGCCGCCGTCTGAGGCATGCGTGTGATGAGGCTGTCTGCCGCTTGCAACAATGCAGACACCTCTGTCAGCGGGTGCGAAAAAGTCTGCGAGCGGGTGAGGGTGTGAAAGTTGCTGGTTTTGAGTTTTAAGGTCACGCAGCTGCCCATCATCCGTTTTCGTTGCATCAGCACCACTAAGCGCTCGGCCAATTCTGGTAGCCGAAGGCAGATTTGTGCCAAATTCTCATCGTGGATCAGCGTTATTTCTTGCGAAATTTGCTGACGCTGTCGTTGTGCTTGTACCGCTCGCTCATCGCGCCCACGCGCCAAGTCATAGAGTCGATGGCCCCAGCGACCAAAGTGATGTACCAATATTGGCCGCTCTATGCGAGCCAAGTCGCCCACGGTATGCCAACCCAAATCTTGCATCTTGCGTTCAGTTACTTTGCCTACGCCGGGAATTTTGCCCACCGGCAAGTGGTGTAGAAACCGCAATACCTGCTGTGGCGCAATCACGAATTGGCCATTGGGTTTGCGCCAATCAGACGCAATTTTGGCTAGAAATTTATTGGGCGCGATGCCAGCAGAAGCCGTGAGGCCGGTTTCGGATAAAATGCTGGCACGGATGTGTTGGGCAATGTCTTGTGCGTAAATCAAAGGCCCTGCATAGTCGGTGACATCCAAAAATGCTTCATCCAGAGACAATGGCTCGATGAGTGATGTATAGCGGGCAAAAATGGTGTGAATCTGCACAGACACTGCACGATAACGCGGGAAATCTGGTGGCACATAGATGGCATCAGGACAAAGCCGCTTGGCTGTGGTTACGGCCATTGCCGAATGAACGCCAAATTGGCGTGCCTCATACGATGCTGTGCATACCACCGAGCGAGGTCCTGTGCCGGCCACCACCAATGGTTTGCCAAGCAAATTTGGGTTATCGCGCCGCTCTACCGAGGCATAAAACGCATCCATGTCGATGTGGATGATTTTGCGGATGTGTTGGGTGTCCATGATGAGACAAGTCCGTTGGGTTGCAACGCGTTTGTGTGTTGGTAAAAATTTCAGGCAACCCGAAGGCTGCCTGAAAGCGGTTCGTGTGATGTTAATGAATGCTGTAGCCTTTCAGGTAATCAATGCGCTGATTGGTCAATCGGGTATCGCATTTCAGTCGTAAGTATTCGGCTTGTAAAGTGGTTTCGGCTTTCGCCGCCTCTTTTTGGCACTGGGTGGTTTTTTTACCCACCCATTTACGCTGGTCATTTTGCAGCTCTTGGCGGATGGTGTCATCTAAACTGTGCCATGCTTGATTCAGTTGCCCAGTGGCATTGCGGTTGTTGTCGCGGGCATCTTGTAAATCAGTGCCGGAAAAATCTGCTTGCGTGGGTGGTGCCACTGCTTCTGCTGCGGCACCATTCAAAATTGCACTGGCCATTTGCGCGTCAGGGCTCAATGGTGCGGACTGGGGGTTCAAGGTCATGGCTATGGCATCGGTGCGGTTATACACTTGTCCATTAATGACCACCATGTCTTTGATGCCATAGGGGAGCAAGGCGTTGGCCAAAATACCGCTCAGTGTTTCGATGCCCATGCCTTGCAATCCAGCACTGGGGGCGCTGGCAGATAGAGCGGCCGACGCAGCCATTGGGATGGGGGCATAGTGTATGGTTTGACTGAAGGTGTTGCCGGCCAAAGTGATGCCGCTGCCATTGAGTTGCTGCGTGATGGTTGCCAGCCAATCTCGTTTACCCAATAACAGTGGCGCATTGGCTTGGGTGGTTTGCCAAACGCTGGTTGGGATGGCTACATTCAATTGTGCCGAACACGCAGGGTTGGCGGTATTGCTGTCTAATTGCGCATTTTGTATGCTGACACCCAATTGGCTTGCTGCCGCAATGACTTTGTCGCCATCGACGAATTGTCGCGCATCGGTTTGGGCAAACTGGCGAGCATTATTGCCGATGGTTTGCTGTATTTGTTGTTGAAGTGTTTGCACCAGTGCCGGGTTGTCGCATGTCAGTTGTGGTGCTTCTGGCTTTTTATCAGAGCAAGCGGCCAGTACCATGGCTATGGCCAAGCTGCCGCCTATAATAAACGGTTTCATCATACGCATCCTTTAAACAGGAAAGTATCGTCATCATAACAAATTCTCAACAAGTGGGAAGGGTTGAGGAATAAGCCACCACATGCTAGTCTCGCTCCAATTGTTTGATTGATTACCCAAAATTCATCATGACCAAACTGATTCGATTGCCTATGCCAAGCGAGGCAAGCGCACGCGAAGATTATTACCTGCCCGCCGAAAAATTAATTTCAGGCAACCCCAAACAAAGTCTGTGGCCTTGCTATACCAATCAGGCCGGCGTCTTTCACGCTGGTGTTTGGCAAAGCGAGCCGGGCAAATGGCGGATTGATTACACTGAAGATGAATATTGTGAAATACTCAGTGGTGTGAGTGAAGTGGTCGATCAACACGGCCAAAGCCATACCTTAAAACCTGGTGATCGGTTCATGATTGCGGCTGGTTTTTCCGGCACCTGGGCGGTACTAGAAACCACGCGCAAGGTGTATGTGGTGTATGAAGCGGCGGATTAACGCCGCTCTATTGATCTATTTCTTCGCGGTGCGGGATTGATGGCGTTTTTTGCGCGGGTTGCCTGACGTTTTTTGACTGCTTTTCGATGAGGCGCCAGCTGGTTTGCCAGCGATTTTTGCGGCGTTGCTTTTGCTGCTCGCACGTTTGGGCGCGGTTTGCGCTTTACGCTGATTCTTGCGTGCAGAGTTTGCTTGGGCTCGACGGCCATCATCTGCTGATTTGCTTCGTCGGCCCGCGCGGCCTTTCACACCTCCGCTGATCAATACCAAATCAATTTTGCTGGTGTCTAGGTCGGCTCGGGCCACATTGACCGTTACTTTATCGCCCATGCTGAAACGCACACCGCTACGCTCGCCTAGCATGGCCATCAGTTCTGGGTGGTAGTTGAAGTAGTCTTCCCCCAAGTCGCTGATGTGTACCATGCCTTCTATGTAAATGCCGTCAAGCGTGACAAACAGGCCAAAATTGGCCATGCCAGAGATGGTACCTTCAAAAACTTCACCCACTTTGTCGCGCATGTAATAGGTTTTCAGCCAATTTTCCACATCGCGGCTGGCGTCGTCGGCACGTCGTTCGGCAAAGGAACAACGTACCCCCAATTCTGCCCATGATTTGGGTTCGTAGCGGTTGCCGGCCAAGATGGCTTTGATGGCGCGGTGCACGGTTAAATCAGGGTAGCGACGGATGGGTGAGGTGAAATGGGTGTAAGCAGGGTAGGCCAAACCGAAATGGCCCACATTTTTGGGTTCATATACAGCCTGTTGCATGGAACGCAATAACATCACTTGCAACACTTCCCAATCGGGCCGGTCATGAATCTGTGCAGCCAGTTCGGCATAGTGCTTGGGCGTGGGCTTATCACCGCCTTTGAGTTCCAAACCCAATAAGCCCAGTTGTTCTCGCAAAGTCGCCAATTTTTCTGGGGTAGGGCCCAAATGATTGCGATACAGAGCTGGGTGTTTGTGGGTCAACAGAAATTCAGCCGCGCATACATTAGCGGCCAGCATGCATTCCTCTATCAAGCGGTGTGCTTCATTACGCACCACCGGTACGATGCGTTCAATTTTGCCGTGTTCATCAAAAATCATCTGTGTTTCGGTGCTTTCAAATTCCATGGCACCGCGTTGTTGCCGCTTCTTCAATAGGATTTTGTAGAGCGAATAGAGGTTGAGTACATGTTGCTTCATGGGGTCGGCTAGCTCGTCATTGCTGATCCAATCCCAGGCCTGCGTGTAGGTGAGCCGCGCATGGGAGCGCATCACCGCCGGGTAAAATTGGTAAGATTTTACATTGCCGGCATAGGTAACCACCATGTCGCATACCATACACAGCCGCTCCACATCCGGATTAAGCGAGCAAATTCCATTTGATAGGTTTTCAGGCAGCATTGGGATGACACGACGCGGAAAATACACACTGGTGGCCCGCTCAACAGCATCTTGATCAATGGCATCATCGGGGCGCACATAATGGCTCACATCGGCTATGGCCACCACCAAGCGCCAATTGCGCCCGATTTTTTCGGCGAATACGGCATCATCGAAATCGCGTGCCGTTTCACCATCTATGGTCACCAAAGGCAAATCGCGCAAGTCAACCCGATCTTTCAATTCGCCCCGTTTGACATGGTCGGGAATTTTGGCTGCTGCTTTCAGGCAATCTTGGCTGAATTCGTGTGGCAAATGGTGTTTGCGTACGGCGATTTCAATTTCCATGCCGCTGTCGGCATAGTCGCCCAATATTTCTGTAACTCGGCCCACTGCAGCGCGGTTGGCCTCTGGATAGGACTCAATGGCGGCCACAAGCACTTGACCTGGCTTGGCGGCCCCCACAGATTGAGGTTGCAACACGATATTGGCACCCAAACGTTTGTCTTCCGGCACCAACATGGCGACACCTTGTTCCAGTGCCAAGCGGCCCACCACGTCTTTATTGGCGCGCTCAATGATGTCCAACACCTGGCCTTCACGTCGGCCACGGCGATCATTACCCACCGGACGTACCGTTACTGTATCGCCATTCATGAGACCGCGCATTTGCCGTGCATAGAGAACAAAATCGGGGCCGTCAGCAGAATTTAAGGGTACCGCAAAACCAAAGTCATCTTTGTGGACTTCCACACGGCATTTAACAATCGCCAATTTATCCGCTACACACACAGCACCGCGTCGATTAATCAACACTTGGCCATCGCGCGCCATGGCGCCTAACCGGCGTTCAAAAAAGGGCATTTCGTTTTCTTGAATATCCAAAAGGCGGGCTAGCTCGCCTGCTTGCATGGGAACCCCGCGCTTGTCTAATACGGCAATAACCCATTCTCGGCTGGGGAGTGGGTTTTCATAGCGCTGTTGTTCACGGGTGAGAAATGGGTCTTGCGCACGCAAGGATTTGGTTTTTTTCATGGGGCGATTGACAATCTATTGGGAAAATATATAATGCTCAACTTCGGTGAACGCATACTTTAACCGAAACCAAGCGAGTATGAAAGCCCAGGTGGCGGAATTGGTAGACGCACTAGGTTCAGGTCCTAGCGCCCGTTTAGGGTGTGGAAGTTCGAGTCTTCTCCTGGGCACCATACAACCTCATAAGTTAGAGTAATATAGAGCGACATGTGTCATCATAGTGCAATAGACGTCATTTAGGGCGTCTTTTTCTTTTGTACGCCAAGTCATGTTTTTCGCCTCCATTTTTCCACAAAAAACAAAAATACTTTTAGGCTTCATTCATGCGGTCAAGCGAATCTGGTTCAGGTGTCTATCGTTCTATTCAAGAGTATACGTATTTTGTGTCAATCATCTACGCAAGCACATTTTCTTTATCTAAAATCTAAAATTTGCATTTCACGCCACAAAGTCAAACCGTGTAGTTCAAAAAAGGATGCACTGATGCGAGGCGTAACAATCTAAGCAGAAATCAATCTTAATCTGTTGATTCTTAATTTATGGATACCGTGTGCGCAGCCATGCTGCTAATAGCGCCAGCAATGAAGCCAATATCAAACCAACTGCAATGCTCACAAACCAAAAATGAACTTCTTTTTTTTGCTTTCGGTTGAATAAGCGCTGAATCACCAATACCAATACCAGCACCACCAGAGCAAATTTAATCAGGCGGCCAATCATGTGCGTAACTCGGGCATAAAATGCTTGTTTAGGCTGCCTGAAACAAGAGCGCAGAATCCGCGCAAAGTGGCTATAATCATCATTTTGTTGTTTGTCGTGAGTCTATGAATCTGTCAGACAGTGTCGGCATTGTCCAGCCGCAAAAATGGGCATTCGACTCGCCACTGCCGTTGCAAAACGGCAGTATTTTGCCGCATTTTGAGTTGATGGTGGAAACCTATGGCAAGTTGAATGCCAACAAAAGTAATGCGGTATTGGTTTGTCATGCCCTTTCAGGCAACCACCATGTTGCCGGCTATCATACACCGAATGATAAGCACCCAGGGTGGTGGGATACCATGGTGGGGCCGGGTAAACCTTTAGACACCAATCGTTTTTTTGTGGTTGGCATCAATAATCTGGGCGGTTGCCACGGCAGTACCGGCCCTTTGAGTATTAATCCATTTACTGGCCAGCCTTACGGTGCTGATTTCCCATTGGTCACCGTTAAAGATTGGGTGCATAGTCAAGCCATGTTGGCTGATCGGCTGGGCATCCATCAATGGGCGGCGGTAATGGGGGGAAGCTTGGGCGGGATGCAGGCTTTGCAATGGGCCATTGATTTGCCAGAACGCTTACGCCATGCACTGGTGATTGCCTCTGCGCCCAAATTGTCTACACAAAATATTGCATTCAATGATGTGGCGCGACAAGCCATTCTCACCGACCCTGATTTTTGTGCTGGGCATTATGCCGATCAGCACACGCTACCGCGGCGTGGCTTGCGCATTGCCCGCATGATGGGCCATATTACTTATTTGGCGGAAGAGGGGCTGGGTAAAAAATTCGGACGTCAACTTAGAAGTGATGATTATCAATTTGGCTATGATGTTGAATTTGAAGTGGAATCATATTTGCGTTATCAAGGGGATAAATTTGCCGATGTGTTTGATGCCAATACCTATTTATTGATGACCAAAGCTTTGGATTATTTTGATCCTGCACGCGATTTTGATAATAATTTAATTCAGGCGGTATCCGGTACACAGGCGCATTTTTTTGTGGCCAGTTTCAGCAGTGATTGGCGGTTTTCGCCCAAGCGATCGGAAGAATTGGTGGATGCTTTGGTGGCGGCCAGAAAATCGGTGCAATATGTGGCTTTGCAATCGACGCACGGGCATGATGCTTTTTTGATGGATGACGCAGCCTATTTGGCAGCTGCCCGCATTTATTTTGACAACATCGCACGGGAGATAGGCGCATGAAAACCAATGCAATGCCCTTGCGCGATGACTTACAACTGATTTATGACTGGATCCCGGTGGGCAGCCGCGTGCTGGATTTGGGTTGTGGCGATGGTGAATTGCTCTCCGCTTTGGTGGCCCAGAAGCAGTGTCATGGCTATGGTGTTGAAATTAACATGGATGGTGTGTTGGCCGCCATGCAGCGAGGTGTCAATGTGATTCAGGCAGATTTGGAACAGGGTTTGAGGCATTTCCAAGATGCGAGCTTTGACATCATTGTGCTCTCTCAAACCATCCAAGCGATGCAGAATACAGAAACCATTTTGCAAGACATGATGCGTGTGGCCAAAGAGGCCATTGTGACTTTCCCTAATTTTGGTTATTGGCGCAATCGATTGCAAATTGGCTTGCAAGGGCATATGCCGGTCTCTGAGCGTATGCCGTATCAGTGGTATAACACCCCCAATATCCATTGGTGTACTTTGCAGGATTTTGATCGTTTATGCGCGCAAAATCAGCTGAATGTATTGGAAAGAGCCGTCATGAGCGGTAATCGACGCGTGTCATTGTGGCCAAACCTGTTGGGTAGTCTGGCATTTTACCGCGTGGGGTGATGCTGAGGCAGTGTGCATGAATTTAACAAAATTTAATGATGGATTGCAAAGATTAAAATCAGGCTCAGTTTGGCCTAAGTTTGTTGATTTAAGCTATGTTTCATAGACACCCACATGGGTGTCGCTGACTAAGGATGATGAACATGAAAAAATTAATGCTGGTGCTGATGTCTGCTGCTATGGGCTTGTCTTCTGTGTCTGCAATGGCGGCCACAGCGGCAACATCAAGCGCTGCGCCGGTGGTGAAACCGGCTCAAAAAGCAGCCGTAAAACCCGTGACCAAACCCGTTGCTAAGGTTGCTGCCAAGGCAGAAAAGACTCCGGCCAAAGCAGAAAAGGCCAAAACCAAAGCAGACAAAAAAGTGGCTCAAAAAACGGCAGCCAATATTACCTGTAAAGATGGCAGCAAATCGGCTGCCAAAACCACTCAAGGTGCTTGCTCTGGTCATGGTGGTATCAAAAAATAAGTCTGTTTGTTAATCGGTAAACGGCCACGATCAGTGGCCGTTTTTCGCATGTAGGTTTTTTTACTGCTGGTCGTTTTGCTGAATAAGCCAACAGGCTGCCTGAAAAATATTGGTTAGTGCGCTGGTGAATATGTGCTTACCCATGTGGGCATAGACCAAGCGCCGCCAGCAAAACCGCGACATAGCCCCGTTTGTTTGTCGCCAGCAAGGGCAAAGCGTTTACCATCCCAGGCGAAGGTTTGATGCCACCCACAGGTGCCGGCATCATCGCCTTTTTGGCTAACCATGATCAACCCATTAGCATAATGATTGGCATCGGTGGTCACTAGCATGGCTTGAAATGGGGCTTGGTTGTTGATGAGCCAGATGCCATGGCCTTGATTCCGTCCGGATTGCCAGCATAAACCAGTGGCCACTGAATTGGTGGCCGACAGCGGCAAGATATGGAGTTGGAAATTGTCGTTTTGGCTTGATTTGGATATTAGATTAGGACAAGTTTTGCTCAGCTGGGGAGCATATTGCTGGGCCAATTCAGCGCGTACTTGCTGCCGTGAAATGGATTGAGCTGCGGCCGCCCAAGTAGCTTGGATAGCTGGTTTTTGGTAGATAACTTTAGCCGGTGCTAAAGCGGGTAAGACAGCATTCGTACTGTGACCAAGGCGCGTCAAAGCGCTGGGGGTATTGATGCGGCCTTGCCAATCGTCCATTTTCAACAATACTGAATTGGCGCCATTGCTGGATAAAGGGTAGTGATGGTCGCCTTGGCTGAAACGCACAGATTGACCAATACTCAATAATGCTGGAATCAGTGCTTGAGTTTGTGCATCGGACAGTTGCCAGATTTGGTTAGATTGTTGCTGGATGGTCCCAAGATCAATTTTGCCTATCCATAAGTGAGGCGCAGAGGCCGTTGCCAAACTCAGAAAACGAACCTGAGCATGAACACGCTCTTGCTCACCGGCTTTACGTGTCAGCAATAGGGAAACGCTGTGTTCGTTTGGATCGCCATGGCTGTAACCCGCTGCACGACATGTGCGCGTGTTGTCGCAAGCCAATGACCAGTCTTTGCTGTCAAAATTTTTGCCCGAACCTGCCGTGGCAACATTGGTACAAGTCAGGGCGACCATGGCTGCTGAAACATAAACGCATGTATGAAATTTCATGATGAACCTTTCAGGCAGCCTCTTGTGGCATTTTAAAATGCACGCGGGCCACTGCAATGGGCTTGTGCATATCGGCTTGCCACATCTCAGCCGCAACATTGGTAATGCGGCTGCCTTGACGCGTTAATATACAGCGTGCAAAGCTGGTTTGCGGTTTGCCGCTGCGCAAATAATCGAGCGAGAAGTCCACCATTTTGGGCAATTCGTTCATGTTGTTCACATGGTGTAAAAACAGTGCCGAAGCACTTTCTAAAAAACCACCAATCAGACCACCGTGCAATGCGGGTAGAAAAATATTGCCAATGTTTTGTTCAGCAAACGGCAGGCAAAATAAAGGCTGTTCCTGCTCATCGAAGCCCATTTTCAGACCAATAAAACCAGCATAAGGCATGAGCCCGTGGGCGCGTTGGGTGAGCGTTGTATCAATCTGGAAAACATCGGGGTCGCTGGGCGAATTCATGTGTTGCGCTCCTGGTGCAGGTATTCACGTAATGCTTTTTTTTCGCGTTCACCCAGTGGTGTGCGCATAAAGGTAGCCGTACCCAATGCAATCGGATCAGACTCATCGTGCTGGTAGCAATGGCTGCGTACAAAGGCGACTTGGCCAGCCAAGCGATAGCACTCTGCTTTGGCATAAATGCGGTCATGTGGGGTAGCGGGGTGCATGTAGTCGATGCGCATATCTAGGGTGGCCAATACTTCAAAATCAGGTAGCAATGCTGCGACAGCGCTGGCTGAGGTCACGTCTACTAAAGTGGTAATCACGCCGCCGTGGATGGTTTGGGTATGTTCATTGCCAACCAAATCGGGACGCCAAGGAACGCTCATCAAAGGTTTATCTTGTTGTTCACTCTCTGTACGTATGCCCAGAGCCACGCAATGTGGTAGTCCAGCATAGTGGTGAAACAATAACGAAAAAACCTGTGGGTTCACGGGCATGGGTGTTGTTCTCCAAAATCAATCAATCGCGTGGACGCTGCCCAATTGGGCAGCGTTTCACTTCTCTATACGAACCTGCTGTGAAGGTTTACCGCTATTTTTGAGCGTGTCACAACAAAAAAGGATTGGCATAGTCAATTTGTGGATGACGCTCGTTTAAGCTTTGGTTTAAGGCATCCAAAGTCTGTTGCAAAGTATGGTGCAGCAAATCGGTTAATGCTGTTTCGTTGAATTCAGCTTGGTTGCGTACCAATGCACTAACATCAATGGCGTTTGCTACGCGAATGTGGGCTGTTCGTGGGCCGACTGGGCGGGGCAAAAAGCGATGTATCTTATTTATCCAACTGCCCCAAGCCAAATGGTCGCAGCGCAAGCGCTTAAGACATTCGGCAATGGTTTCTTGTTGCCACCGCGGTTGATGATACACCTCTTGAGGGTTGCGCAAGATTAATTGCAGTTCCTTGCGGCGGCGACAGGTCATGCGATCAATGGGTTCCCCCGCTTTTTCAGACTGGCGGATGGCTTTGAGCATGTGTTGGGCTTGTTCGGTGAGGTTGCCTGAAAAATGACCATACACGCTTAACGAAGCCAATAGTTTTTCCATGAGTACATTTTGGGCATCAAAAAAATTCAGGTGTCGTGGTGGCGCGAAGCCCATGTTTTGAAAGCGCAACCATAAGACTTGGCGGTAGAGGCGCGCCAATCGCAGTGGCAGGCTTAAAAACGCTTGCTCTTCTATCCCCAATTGTCTTTCAACGTGTGCCATCTCCGCGTGTAGATGGGGGCTTTCATCGCGCTGAAATTTGAGTTTCCATACCACCGGCTGGATGAGTACCGAACGTGTATTTGTGCCATCGTGAGCAGCCTGTAAAGCCATTTTGGCGGCACCACCAAACAATGGGTTGATGTAGTCGCTTTGCCAATAGACGTTGCCTTCCGGATGAAGCAATACTGGCGTGCCACTTTCGGCAGTATGGATGGAATAGGCTTGCGCAGCCTCGGTTTGCCCCGGGATTTGAGCAATTAAGTGATTGGCCAACCAAAAATTTTGTACTTGTTTACCCATGCCGTTAACAATGTCGTGGGTGGCCCAGTTGGCGGTCATGGGGGCATAACGGGCGGCCAGTTCTTTGTCTATCATCCAATCGGTAAAAAATTCAGGGTGATTGGGGGTGATGAATACACTGTGTTGACCATTTATGGTGCTTTTCAAGCGCGCATCGTCTTCTGGGGGTAGATCGAAATCACGGATGTCGCACAGGCCGCGTATCAGTGGTAACTGGTTGAGGTAAGGAATGTCGCGCAGATAAGGGGTACCATACAAATTCAACCAACGATTGACCCAAGTCATCTGACGAATCAGCGTGGGGTTGGGGCGTGGCGCAACAAAGGTATTGAGGCGAGACGGGGTAGAAGAGGTAGCCATGAGTTTGGGTATTCCTGAGCATCCATTGTGTTGGATGGCAATTATCCTGAGAAAAATGGTTAATTGGTCGTATAATTTACGCAAATTAAATAATATTTGCAAAGTTACTGTTCATGAAATTTACGACGAGATTTAATCCTAAGCTGTATGAATTGATGCAAGGCTATAATCGATCTCGGCTGATTAAGGATGTGGGGGCCGGATTAACAGTGAGCGTGGTGGCCTTGCCTTTGGCTATGGCCTTTGCCATTGCTTCGGGTTTGCCGCCTCAATCGGGCCTGTTCACCGCCATTATTGCCGGTTTTTTGATTTCTTTGTTTAGCGGTTCTCGCGTTCAAATTGGTGGGCCCGCCGGTGCGTTCATCGTCATTGTCTATGGAATAGTGCAGCAATATGGCGTGGGTGGTTTGCTGTTGGCCACATTTATGTCTGGCATTGTACTGTGGCTGATGGGTTTTTTGCGCATGGGCGTGTTGATTAAGTTTATTCCCGTGGCGGTCATTATTGGTTTCACCAATGGCATTGCAGTGCTTATTGGTTTGTCGCAAATCAAGGATTTTTTGGGTCTGCGTATTGACGGTAAGATGCCAGCAGAATTTTTTGCTTTGGTTCGCACATTATGGCAAGCCTTACCCAGTTGGAATCCCCAGGCAGTGGGGGTGTCATTATTGTCTTTAGCACTGATTGTGGTATGGCAAAAAATCATGCAGCGCAAGATTCAGTTGCCTGAAGAGGCGGGTGTTTTGCCACGGGTATCGGGTTCATTGGCTTTGATTCCTGGTTCAATTGTCGCATTGGTGGTGGCCACGGTATTGGTGCCTATGCTGGGCTTACATGTGGATACCATTGGTAGCCGCTTTGGCGGCATTCCTCAAGGTTTGCCCCCATTCACAGTGCCTAATTTTAATTGGCATGACATTCAAGGCTTGATCATGCCCGCGATCACATTGGCTATTTTGGGATCGATTGAATCACTGTTGTGTGCGCGTGTGGCAGACAGCATGATTAAGGATAAGCATGACCCCAATCAGGAGTTATTGGCACAAGGTTTTGCCAATATGGTGGTGCCGTTTTTCGGTGGTATGCCTGCCACAGGAACCATTGCGCGCACTGTCACCAACATCAAAAATGGGGGTGCCAGCCCAGTAGCCGGAATGGTGCATGCGATAGTGCTGCTGCTGGTGATGTTGATGGCTGCACCTTTGGCGCAATACATTCCTTTGGCGGCACTTTCGGCGATTTTGATGTTTGTGGCTTGGAATATGGGTGAGTGGCGTGAATTTGCTCGGTTGCGGGCATTCCGTTTGCCTTACCGGATTATCTTGCTATCGGTGTTTTTACTCACTGTGGTGGTGGATTTGACGGTGGCGGTGGAAGTGGGCATTTTTGTTTCTTGTCTGATTTTCATTTACCGCATTTCCAGTCTGACTGTGGCTGAACCGTGGGTATTGCCAGATGCTTTGGCACGACCGGGTGTAGTGGGGTTTACGCTGACAGGCGCAATTTTTTTTGGTGCCGTGAAATTGATTGATGAATTGGTGCGTGTCGTGCCCAAAAAGGCTTTGGTGTTGGATTTTTCTGGGGTTATTTACATTGATTCATCGGGCGAAGAATCAATGGAAGAGTTGCTGGAAGCCTACCAGGAACGGCAGGTACCGATTTTGGTCTATGGTTTGCGCCAGCAGCCGCATGATTTGTTGGCGCGCACGGGATGGCTCACGCGCTTGGGTTATCAAAATCTGTGTGCTGATCGTGCAGCGTTGCAAGCACGACTGGCTGAATTGGCTTAAGCATGAACCATGAATTTTTTCAGGCAGCCTGTGTACAATAGCGGCTGCCTGAATATTTTGAGAATCGGAATGATGCCATCTAATCCCATTGCCATTATTGCGGCCATGCAGCCGGAATTGGACGCCTTGCAACAACAGCTCTGTGATGCACAGCACATCACCATCGGCAGTATTCATGTGTATCAAGGGCGGCTGGCCGATAAACCCGTGGTGCTTGCATTAAGCGGCATTGGTAAGGTGAATGCGGCAATGACCGCCGCCATGCTGATCGAGCGTTTTCAGCCGCAAGCGCTGATTAATACCGGTAGTGCCGGCGGGTTGCGTGAGGGGCTATTGGTGGGAGACGTGGTTATTGGTGCCGAAACCGCGCATCATGACGTGGATGTCACGGCATTTGGCTATGTGCCGGGGCAGGTGCCACAATTGCCTGCCCGGTATGCGGCTGATGAAGCGTTGATGCAGGCGGCGGAACGGGCAGCAGTGGCCTTTACAGGGGCTACAATTGGTCGCGGTTTGATTGTCAGTGGCGATCAGTTTATTCATGATTCTGCCCGGATTGCTGCCATTAAAGCCAATTTTGCTGATGTTGCTGCTGTGGAAATGGAAGCCGCAGCGATTGCGCAAGTGTGCTGGCAACAATCAGTGCCATTTGTGGTGATTCGGGCCATTTCTGATAATGGCGATGAGTCTGCCAGCGTGTCATTTGATGCCTTTTTGCAAACTGCCGGGCGCCATTCTGCACAAATGGTGATGGCGATGCTGGCAGCATAGCCACTGAATGGGCTCTTGGTAGCATGATGCATGGCTAATCACTAAAGTGGTCGCGTGGTTTATGTGGTGTTGGCGTATTCTTAGATTGCTAGGCTGTTTGGGTGTTCAGGTAATTTTTCTCGGTAAAGGATGGACTTTGTTTAAATCGTTTTTTCCCTATCCACGCTGGTTTTTTTTGTCGGCCGCAGTATGGGCTGCACTCAATGTGTTGTTGTGGTATGTCGGTCATGGTGAGGCATGGGGTGTCGTTCTGGGTTGGCCCAGCGGGTATGCGCAAGCGCCTCTGCCCATTGGTGTTCAACGATTTTGGTCGGCGCCATTTTTGTGGTTTTATACTTGGTTTTGGTTGGCTACGGCGTTGTTTGCGATTTTTTGGCGTACATTGAGCAAGCATGTTTGGCAGCGTTGGTCGGTGTGGGGTTCAGCGCTGATTTTGTTTAATATTTGGTTTGGTGTGCAGGTGAGTGTGGTGATCAATGCTTGGTATGGCCCATTCTGGGACTTAATTCAGAAGATGCTGGCCAGTGGCGGCGGCGATATCATGGACTTGTATCATGGCACCCTCACATTTCTTT
Organism: Snodgrassella sp. CFCC 13594; assembly: GCF_001590725.1. Taxonomy (GTDB): domain Bacteria; phylum Pseudomonadota; class Gammaproteobacteria; order Burkholderiales; family Neisseriaceae; genus Snodgrassella. The sequence continues at coordinate 175,406 of NZ_LQXR01000001.1, forward strand.
ATATCGCCATGGTGGCCGTGACGGTGTCTGTACTCAATTCGTTTTTCGTCAGTCACTATATTTTTCGTTGGCGCACCGCCATGAATCAATACTATATTGGTAACTGGCCACAGTTGCGGCATGTGGAAGGGGCGTCCCAGCGCGTGCAGGAGGACACCATGCGCTTTGCTACCACCATGGAAGATTTGGGGGTGAGTTTTGTGCGTGCCATTATGGTGTTGATTGCGTTTCTGCCGATCTTGTTTCAACTTTCCAGCCATGTGCCTGTATTGCCGCTGGTGGGGGAAATCAAACATTCTCTGGTGTGGGCGGCGATTGCTTGGTCGCTGTTTGGTACTTTTTTGCTGATGGTAGTGGGCATTAAATTACCCGGTTTGGAATTCAATAACCAAAAAGTAGAAGCGGCTTATCGCAAAGAGCTTGTGTATGGTGAAGATCACGATGACCGAGCTCAGCCGGCAACCTTAAAAGAATTGTTTGGTCGCGTGCGCGTGAATTACTTTAGGCTGTATTTCCATTATGCGTATTTCAACATGGTGAGTACGTGGTATATCCAGCTGGATGTTTTGTATAGTTTGCTGGTTTTGTTTCCATCGATTGCCGCGGGTACCATGACCTTGGGGTTGATTAATCAAATTGCCAATGTGTTTGATAAGGTGCGCGAATCATTTCAATATTTGATTACTTCTTGGAAAACGATTATTGAATTGTTGTCGATTTATAAGCGATTGAAAGCATTTGAATCTATCTTAAAGTAAGGTTATGGCGCTGCATAAACAATATAAAATAAAGTTAAATGGTTTAATTTATTCAACAATAAGGCTGCCTGAAATCATTCAGGCAGCCTTATTGTTTGCTCAATGGCAATCGTTAGGAAGTTCTCTATGCACCAGTATTGGATATTGTGGTGTTGATGGGCTGATGGCGTGTGCACAAAAATAAGAGATGAATTTGGTTTGGGCTGGGTTATAAGGGGTGCTGCTGAAGAAATTCGTAGGCAGCCCGTGTACGACGATAGAGGGTAGCCAAGCAGCCCAAAGCCATCGCGATTAACGCAATAAACAGTGTCCAATTGTGATCGCCATAGGTATTTTCAATGATGCAGCCGATGGCTGCGGCGGTTAGCAAGGCCATACGTTGTTGTTTGGCCATAGGCCCCAAAAAGCGGGTGGGGGCACCAATGGCAGTGGCCAAGGTGCGCACATAAGCTGTGAGTATCGCCAATATGGCAGTCAGCCAGCCCAGTATGCCGCCCCAAGTAATGTCCAGGAGCGCATAACCTGCTGCAATCAAAATCAGTGCATCGGAAACTCGATCGGGCATGTCATTGAATAGCTCTCCGGCGGGGGTGGATTTGCCGCCTTCTACCGCCACCATGCCGTCAAACAAATTACACAGCAAGCGGCCTTGTATCCCTAAAGCGACCACCACATAACAGGCATCGCGGCCAATACCGCTGGTCAGCGGTACCAGTAAAAAAGCCAAGGCGGCGATGGCTGCACTCACGATGCTGAGTAAAGAAATTTGATTGGGGGTAATGTTTTTCCCACTCAAATAACGTGCAAATCGTTGCGCTAAACGGCTGCTACGTACTTTTAAGGGACGGCGTCCAGATAAATTGGGTTCGTTTGAGTTCATGGATAGGCTCAATCAAGCAAAAGGTTAATGGCTATCAGCCGATGTTGGTTTGGCCAGTCTTGCGGTGGTCATGAAACCAAACAATATGGCCACACTCAATGCGGGGGTAACAGTTTGGGCAATATTTGGGGTGCCAATCAAATAATGAATGGCAACCAAGCTTGTCCCGGTTACCAGGACCGTGGCAATGGGCGGCAAAACGATTTTCAAAAATCGGATAGAAAGCGCATTGTATTGCCATTCCAACGCGCGTGTCATGATTAAGGTAATCACCAAGCTACACAAACCTTGAGTTAAGCCGGAAAAGAGCCCACGCCAGAAGCCATGATCGGCATTGATGTAACCCGCCCAGCTCCCCCATAAGACAAAGGCCATGGCTGCAGAAATCCAAGTATAGCGTTGGCCTGCTTGTGCTTTATTGGGTGGTGCTATTGGGGCGGCGCTCATGGTTTAATGTGCCTCATCCCAATTGTGTCCATGGCCAACTTCCGCCACCAAGGGCACATGCAATTTTGCCACGCCTGCCATCAGTTCGGGCAGCCGAGTATTAACTTGTGCTAACTCGTGGTTGGGGACTTCCAAAACCAATTCATCGTGTACCTGCATAATGAGCCTGCTTTGCAATTGGTTGTGTTGCAGCCAGTCGGCCACGGCAATCATGGCCATTTTAATGAGGTCGGACGCAGTACCCTGCATGGGCGCATTAATGGCCGCTCGCTCGGTGGCTGCGCGTTCATTGCCATTTTTACTTTTTAACCCGGGTAGATACAAGCGGCGGCCAAACAAGGTTTCAACAAAACCGTGTAATTGGGCTTGCTCGCGGGTGCGCTGCATATAATCAGCGACACCCGGATAGCGCGCAAAATAGCGGTCAATAAAGTTTTTCGCCTGCGCCACATCGATGCCCAGTGATTTGGCTAAGCCATACTGACTCATGCCATAAATCAAGCCGAAATTGATGGTTTTGGCGTAGCGTCGCTGTTCTGAAGTGACCGCGTCTTGGCTAATGCCGAAAACTTCAGCCGCAGTGCGGCGGTGGATGTCTTGATCGTGCTTAAAGGCCTCAATCAGCGTGGTATCGCCAGATAAGTGAGCCATGATGCGCAATTCAATTTGTGAATAGTCTGCAGACACCACTTCAGCGCCCGCGGGCGCCACAAAAGCCCTGCGTACCCGACGCCCTTCTTCGGTGCGGATGGGGATGTTTTGCAAATTGGGGTTATTGCTCGCTAAACGCCCTGTAATGGCAACTGCTTGCGCATAAGTCGTGTGGACGCGACCCGTTTTGGGGTTGATGAGTTGCGGTAATTTGTCGGTGTAGGTTGATTTGAGCTTGGCCAAGCTACGTGTTTGTAAAATCAGTTGAGGCAAGGGATAGTCTGGCGCCAGTTTTTCTAGAACGCTCTCATTGGTGGAAATGCCACCGGAAGCGGTTTTTTTCAGGCCGGAGGTGGGAATACCCATTTTATCAAACAGAATTTCCTGCAATTGCTTGGGTGAGTTGAGGTTAAACGGCTGGTCTGCCAATTGATAGGCACGCTCTTGTAAGCGCATCAATTCGCTACCCAGTTCATGGCTTTGTTGAGCCAATTCTTGTTTGTCGATGAGTACGCCATTGCGTTCCATAACAAACAGAACTTGGGCTACCGGCAATTCCATCTTTGTGTACATTGTTAATTGCGCTTCATCCATTTGCGCCCGTAAATGGCGCTCAATGCGCAATGCAAAATCGGCGTCTTCTGCTGCGTAACGGGTGGCATCCGCAAGGCCTACATCGCCAAAACCAATTTGTTTGGCGCCTTTTCCACACAATGATTCGTAGGTGATGGTGGGTAAGTCCAAATGCCGACGCGCCAGTTCATCCAAGCCGTGGCCCAAATGGCTTTCCACAATATAGGAAGCCAGCATAGCATCGCCCACAATGTGGTTGATTTGGAGGCCATAGTTGGCCAAAACATGCTGGTCATATTTCAGGTTTTGGCCGATTTTGCCAAGCTGGTTGCTTTCCAAAAAAGGTTTCAGGCAGCCTAATACGGTGGTTAGCGGCAATTGTTCAGGGGCGGCGGTAAGGCTGTGGCCCACTGGGATATACACTGCATCACCGGCTGCAAAGGCGATGCTGATACCCACCAATTGCGCATTCATGGCATCCAAACTGGTGGTTTCGGTGTCCAAACCGATGGTGTCTGCTGTCTGCAAACGTGCTTGTAATTCGCTCAGCTGGGCTTCTGTGGTGATGGCTTGATAATGCAAACCTGCTGGCGCGATTGGTGTAGGTGCGGTGTGTGCAACCGGCTGGATCGATTCAGCGGTGAACAAGTCATCGACCTGTATCGGTGATTGGGCGGCTGGTACGGGCTCGTTTAAGCGCTGCTGTGCTTCTTTGAGCCAGGTGCGAAAACCCAATTCCTGAAAATGCACCGCCAACTTGGACCAATCTGGACTTTGGCGTGCCAAATCTTGGAGTCCGTTGGGGAGGGTGTGATGCAAATCCACGTCGGTTTTGATGGTGATCAATTCATAAGACAGTGGCAGGTGCGGCAGAGCGGCCACCAAATTTTCGCCTACCTTGCCTTTGATGTCGTGGGCGTGCTCCATGACATTGTGTAAATTGCCGTATTCTGCCAGCCATTTGACGGCGGTTTTGGGCCCGCATTTATCGACGCCGGGCACGTTGTCGACCTTATCGCCAATCAAACTCAAATAATCAATGATTTGATCGGGGCGCACGCCAAATTTGTTTTCTACACCCGCGATGTCTAATGTTTCATTGGACATGGTATTGACCAGCGTAACCTGATCATCAACCAGCTGCGCCATGTCTTTGTCGCCCGTAGAAATCACCACTTGCCAGCCTTCTGCTTCGCCTTGTTTCGTGAGTGTACCAATGACATCATCGGCTTCCACGCCGCTGATCGCCAAGGTTGGCCAGCCCATCAGCCGCACCAATTCAGGTAAGGCTTCAGCTTGCGGGCGCAAGTCATCGGGCATAGGAGGACGGTTGGCTTTATAGGCCGGATACAGTGTGTGGCGGAAATTTTCACCTTTGGCATCAAAGACGCAGCAGGCAAAATCGTGTGCCACATCTAAACGCAAACGGCGCAGCATGTTCAATACCCCATACAAAGCACCGGTGGGCATGCCGCTGGGGCTGGTGAGCTGTGCCATGGCGTGATACGCTCGATATAAGTACGATGAACCGTCAACCAGTAATAAGGTTTTTTGCATTGTGTGTTCCCAGGGTAGCATCAGGCTGCCTGAACGCGAATATAAAAGGAAAATCATGACCTTGCAGGCCAAATTGCCACAGCCGCCGCTGCCCGAAGAAACCGTCAATACCATTCGTTCGCGCGAGTCTTACCATTTACTCAAAATCATGTCTGAGTTTGTGGAAGCGGGCGAAGAGCTGCGTGCCATTCAACCGGCCGTGAGTATTTACGGCAGTGCGCGTACACCGGTCAGCAGCCCATATTATGCCTTGTGTGAAACCTTAGCACGCCAACTTTCAGATGCGGGATTCGCGGTGATTTCGGGTGGTGGGCCAGGCATTATGGAGGCGGCCAATAAAGGCGCATTCTACGGCAAAAGCCCAGCGGTGGGGCTGAATATCGAATTGCCACATGAACAGCATGCCAGCGCGTATCAAGATTTATCGGTGAAATTTAAGCATTTTTTCCCGCGGAAAGTCATGTTTGTGAAGCACGCGATTGCCTATGTCACCTTGCCCGGTGGTTTCGGTACTTTGGATGAGCTGTTTGAGAGTCTCACGCTGGTGCAGACAGGAAAAAGCCCAATGCGACCCATTGTTTTGGTAGGCAGCGCATTTTGGGGTGGCTTGATTGAGTGGGTACGTACGCAATTATTGAGCCACGGCTACATTCATGAAAAAGATTTGGATTTGTTGTGTGTCATGGACGATCCAGATGCGATCGTGGCGCACATTTTCGATCATTATGAGCGCTGTGGTAGCGGTTTATGTGTGCCCATGGACAACAGCATGGAGTGGATGCTGGGGTTGTAATTGGATTGGGTGCTGCCATGAAAGCAGGCTCTGAAAAACATGGATATGTGGCTGTACTCATGGCTTTTTTGAGGTGGTGGGCTGCCTGACGCTTTGACGTGAGTGGCTGGATTTGATATTGAGGGGCCATTTTTGCGTGCGGTCGGTGGTTAAATGAGCGCAATCAGCATGTTCTGGTTGATGAAAAGGAAGATGCTTATGTTGACGAAACTGGATGCACATAGTGCGTTGGTGTTGATTGATTTACAAGCCGGTATTTTACAAGGGACATTGGTGCATCCAGCCGAAACCATTGTGCATCAATCGGCATTGCTGGCGAAGGCCTTTCAGGCAGCCCATCAGCCTGTTGTGTTTGTGACGGTCATCCCTGATGGTGCTTGGGTGCGCACCCGCAAAATGGTGTCCGCACGGCCACCTCATATACCCGGTGACTTTGCTCAGTTGGATCCAGCGCTACAGCCCACGGCAAATGATTTATTGGTGCGCAAACACCAATGGACGGCCTTTTTTAACACATCATTGCACGCTGAATTACAAGACCGTGGTATTACCCAATTGGTGCTGGCGGGGGTGTCTACCAGTGTGGGTGTGGAAGGGACGGCGCGCGATGCGGCCGTATTGGGCTACAACTTGGCTTTTGTTGTCGATGCCATGACCGATCGTCACCCCGACAGTCATCACCATTCTATTACGCGTATTTTCCCGCGCTTGGGTGAGGTGAGCGATACAGAACAAGTATTGGCCGCATTGGCACAAGCGTAGTCAGATAAGGAGCAAATTGTGGCAAACAATCATGAGGGTTGGACCTCATCGCGGTTGTGGGCAGTGGTGGCACTATGCTTGTTTGTACCGGCGCCCAGTATTGGGGTGATGGTGGCCTTGCATGCGGAAATGGGGCAGCTGGGTACGCTGTTGTGGGGGTTGGCTAAATTATGGCTGTTTATCGGACCGGCGCTGTGGTGGTTGTGTGTGCAACGCCAACCATGGAGTTGGTCACCGCCGCAATTGGGTGGCTTTGGTGTGGCGGTTGTTTTAGGCCTGGTAATGGTGCTGGTCATCTGGGGCGGATTTTGGTTTTGGGGTCTGCAATACATTGATTTGGGGCAATTGCGGCACAAAATGCAGGTAGTTGGTCTGACTGATCCCTGGCGCTATGGCTGGGTGTGCCTATATTGGATTGCGGTTAATTCATTGTTGGAAGAATATGTGTTTCGCTTTTTTCTGTATCGGCAATGCGAAACCATTGTGGGGCATGGCAATTGGGTCGCGGTGTTGTTGGCGGCTTTATTTTTTACGGTTCACCATACCTTAGCCTTGGCTGCCTATGTGCCGTGGCAGCAAAATGTGTTGGCTTCTTTGGGGGTGTTTACGGCCGGCGCAATATGGTCGGCTTTGTATGCGCGTTATCGCAGTATTTGGCCTGGCTTTGTGTGCCATGCCTTGGCCGATGTAGGGGTATTCAGTGTGGGGGCGTATTTGTTATTTGGCGCAGCTGGGCAGTGAAAATTTGTGGTTGCCTGAAGCCGTTCAGGCAGCCACAAGTTCGACCATTTTAATGCGCAGATGGCCTTGATTAGCGTCCTTTTTCTACGACACGCTGATCTACTTCTCGTCCTGCCCAGTCGCACACAAATTGCCAAGCCACACGCCCGGAGCGACTGCCTCTGCTTAGGCTCCAATTTAAAGCTGCCTGACGTGCCGTTTCGTCAAACGGTAAGCCAGCATCCTCCAGCCAGTTTGCCACTGCTTGTAAATAGGCAGTTTGGTCGAATGGATAAAAACTCAGCCATAAACCGAATCGGTCTGACAGCGATACTTTTTCTTCTACTGCTTCTTTGGGGTGCACTTCACCTTTGTGGCCAGTAGTTGCTTCATTATCAGCCATGTATTCGGGCATCAAATGGCGTCGATTTGATGTGGCATATACCAACACATTGGCACAACGTACGGATAAACCGCCATCCAAGGTGGTTTTTAATGCCTTATAGGCATCATCACCATCTTCAAAAGACAAGTCATCACAAAAAATAAGGTATTTCTCCGGTCGTTTGGCCAAAATCGTGAGTAGATAAGGCAATGTGAGTAAGTCGCTTTTGTCTACCTCGATGAGCCGCAACCCTTGTGCTGCATATTCGTGTAACAGCGCTTTGACCAGCGATGATTTGCCCGTGCCCCGAGCGCCTGTCATCAATACATTATTAGCGGGGCGGCCTGCTAAAAATTGTTGGGTATTGCGCACCAATTGCTGCATTTGTGTGTCTATGGCCGCCAAGCGGCTGAGCGCAAAGGTATGGGGTTTGGGTAATCCCATCAACACCCCTTTATTACCGATTTTTTGCCAACGATAGGCCAGCGCTGACCAATCGGGCTCGTGTGTCTCGGGTGGTAGCCACGCATCAAGCCGTCGCAATATTGACGCGGATTGACGTAAAAAAGATTTTAATTTCATGATGTTCTTTTGTTGGGTGTGTTGGGGTTTATTTACAGTAGGGGCTTGAAATCGGCCAGTAAAGCCATGCTTAAAAAACACAGGAGCGCCAAAACATATGTCATCAGGCTGCGCCCGCTGCGTGGCACCGATTTTAAGGCAATGGCACCAATAACAATATACACCACCAATAAAATCAGCTTTAGCCCGAGCCAATTGGCATTCTCAAATGGGATGTAGTGGGTGATGATGATCAATGAGATGCCGCTGAGCAGCAAAAGGGTGTCATTGATGTGGGGGAGAATGTGCAAAAATCGTGGCAATGGCTTGTGTGGCAGGGCCAAACGCAAGCCAAAACGCAAATTAAATAACACAAAAGTGGTCACCACAAAAAACAGATGACACAATTTCATCGCGGTATAGGGGTTCATGGCAATCTTTGTCATCCAGTTTGGGTAAAATACATCATAAAATTTTGAGAATATGAAATCAGCATACAAAGCGCAAAATCTTGACTTGCATCAAAGTCAGGAATGGGCATTTGATTATAATGAATCCCGAAACATTTGGTTTCCTCTTGATGTGTGTGTGTTTGGGTGTGACGACAAGTCACACCTTTTTTTTGTTTTGATTTATTGCAAGTCAGCTGGCAATGGATCATTGGGTAACGCATCAACAGCTTGTACTTGCTTATTAAAATTCAAAACCATATGGTCTTTTTGTGTGGTTTCGCCAAAAAATGTCTGGCTGTGGGGTAATTGCGGCGTGCTTAAGCCCAACCAAGCGGCCAACCCATCCATCAAGTAGAAGCCAGTACGGTCTGCGCGGATGTGTTTGACACCTTGACCATCGCTGTTTACCACCACCAGTGGGATGTGGTAATTCTGCCGATAACGGTCATTGTGGCGCAAGATGCTGGATGATTTCACCAATTCGTTTTTCTCGTAAGTGTCTTTGTCGTGGCTTAAACCATGATCACTGAAATACAGCATGCTAAATGGTTGCTGTGTTTGACCCAATGTTTGGTAAATCTGCTTTAATACCTGATCAGTAAACGCGATGCTGTCGATGTAGCAATTGCTATTTTTGTTTTCAACATAATGGTGTGGCGCTGAGCGAATGCGGTCGCAAGGATTGGGGTGAGAGCCAATTAAGTGCAGCACAATTAATCTATTTTGGCCTGATTGTATTGGTTGCGCCAATGCTTGTTTGAGCCAAGGAATCAGCTGATCATCATAGGTGTCCTGACCAAAATCGTAGCCAGTGGTTTTCAAGAAATGCACATAATGGGCTTGATGTGCGATGGCGGAAATGGTGGTGTCGTATTGACCTAAGGCTCCCTGATTGGATAGCCAAGCGGTTTGCATGCCGGCTTTGTTGGCCAGAGACATAAGGTTGTTTTGCAGGCTAAAGCCTTGATGGTTGCTCAGGCTTAGACCATAAAGTAAAGCAATGGGGGTATTGGGACCCGCAGCATACATATTATCCAATACCACGTTGGCATGTTGCTGCAAGAAAGGTGTATCTGCTTGCTTGAAACCATAGAGCTGCATGTAATCACTGCGCATGCTTTCACCCACCACCAATACATAGTTTCGATAGGGTTGATGAACAGAGGTAACGGTCCAGTTATCGGGTTGAGCTAAGTCTGCTTTGAGTTTGGCTAATTCAGCGAAATAGGCTTTGGGTTGAAAATAGGCATCGGCCAAAAATTCAATAGGCATCACTCGCATCGGAAAACCGCCTACGGTATAGCCTTTCTTTGCTGTTGATAACGTCATGATGGCGATGGCGAGCAGCATGACGGCACTCCACAGCCAATGAAAATGGGCAGAAGGTATTTTTTTGACCCAGACGGCGCTGAAGCCTGCCATGAATGCCAATACCACAGTCGCCAAGTAGGTTGACCAACCAATGGCGCTTAAATATTCTTGGGCCTCGCTGGCGCTGGTGCTGAGCAGCGAGGCCACAATACCAAAACTGGGTCGACCATATAAAGCTGCTGTGGGGTGGTAGAGCGCTATGATCACCGCCAGTAACCATAATACCCATGCCAATATTTGAGGACAAAAACGGTGTAGCAATATTAGGAAAAACCAAGTTTCCACAATGCGATTCGGATTGGGTGGATAGGCCAGCGCGTATATGCTGGCGACGCTCAATACCAAGAGCCAAGCCAACCAAATGGCGTAACGAAGTTTCGGTGATACTGTCATGCGCGTTTCCTGCGTTGGCCACGGTGGTGGCGAGATGGGTTATTTAAGCGTTGTGGGTGGTGGGGGTGAAGCGGTCGGCAAAAAAAGCAGATTCAGGCAGCCCACATTCATTAATGCAGCGCATGTAAGCGTCATCAATCATGTGGGGATTGCCGCAGGCATACACTTCATGATTGTGTAAATCAGGATGGTTACGAATGGCGCAGTCTTGCACATGACCGCTCAAGCCCGCCCAAGCAGCAGAAGGATGGGAGGCCACCAAATGGATTTGCGCATGAGGCATAGCGCCCATCAAAGCCATGATGGCGGCGGTGTCATAAAACCATTCGTTTTGGCTCATGCCCCAGTAAAGGGCAAGTGGACGCGGTGATGCAGTGCGCACCAATTGGGCGAGCATGGCTTTGATGGGTGCAATGCCGGTGCCTGTGGCGAGCATTAGCAGTGGCTTGGCGTTTTCTTGCAGAGCAAAAGAGCCTAGAGGTAACTGCAGACGCAGCATGCTGTTGATGGGCAGCTTGCCTGAAAATAGCGGTTCCGAAAACACCCCATCGGCATGGCGTCGTACATGTAATTCGAGGGTGTGATTGGTTTCATCATAAGCGGCAATGGAATAACTGCGGCGCTGTTGTTGGCGCAGTAAGACATCTGCATATTGACCAGGATGAAAGTGAAGTGATTTGTTCTTGGGTAACGCCAATGTCAACACGGCATAATTGCCATAAATGACAAGTCCACTGATTTTGGTAGGCATAATGTGCGGGACAATGGCTTGCGCACCTTGATATTTTGGCATAGTGACAACCACATCACTTTGCGCAGCAGTGCAACAAAGCAAGATTTGGCCATGATTTAGGTCGGCCTCACTCAAGGCCTGTTGCACCTGTAAAACGCTGACATGGCCGCTGTCTAAATGCGCTTGACAGGCGCCGCAGGTGCCGCTTTGACAGGCATGCGGCAGTGGCAACCCTTGCTGCTTGGCGGCGGACAATATGGTTTCATCGGCGTTAACGGTGAATGTTTCCTGTGCCGGTTCAACCGTGACGTGAAAAGACATAAGCAATGTCAGCAGAACTGCCTCAATCAATAAAGGCTGCCATGTTAGCGCTGCCTTGGTTAAAAGCCAAGTCGAGCACATTCAGGCAGCCTATATAAAATGTGAAATGCTTAATCGCGCATCAAAGTCTATGCAGTGGCTTATTTGGTTTTGGCAAAATAGGTGTCGTGTAATTTATCGTATTCACCTGACGCCCGCACTTTTTCTAACGCTGCATTCAGCATTTTCAGTGCAGCTTCATCGTTTTTGCGTACCGCAAAGCCATAGTGCTCTGCTGGAAAATCGGGCACAGTTACCATATGAAAGCCCTTATCGCCATTGTTCTTAACATAATTGGCGACCACGGCGCTGTCACTCACTACCGCATCTACGCCACCACTTTCCAATTCTTTCAAAGCCAGTGGCACGCTGTCGAAGCGGGCAATTTTGGGGCTGGTGGCACCCAATAATTTCTGGGCAGCTAAATCGCCTGTTTGGCCAGTAGCCACACCAATGCGTGCCATATTTTTTAATTCTTCAGCCGATTTCAGCTCTTTGCCTTGCGGCACCAGAATAACTTGGGTAATTTCAAAATAAGGCTCACTAAAGGCCATGGTTTGTTTGCGTTCATCCGTGATGGTCACGGCTGCGGCCACCATGTCGATATCACCGTTGTTTAAGCTCGCAAATAGGCCATCCCAAGGTTGATCTTTAAAGGTGACTTTAAAGCCGCCCGCTTTAGCCAGCGCATTCATTAGGTCAATGTCGAAGCCAGTCAATTGGCCATTGGCACCTTGTGATTCAAAAGGTGCAAATTCGGCGTTGGTGCCCACAATATAGGTTTTGCCAGCAGATGGCGTTGCGCTGGCATCTGCGCTTGACGCTTCGTGTTGGCCGCCGCATCCGGCCAATGCCAGACCTGCTGCGGCACACAGAGCTGTAAATTTGATTTTGATGTTCATTGGCGCTATCCCTTTCAGCACAGTAAAAAGTTAAATTCAGATGATATTTGGCAAATGCTGGTTGTTTTATCAAAAATAATGCCGAAATCCATCAATTTCGTTGTATTTTAACATAAATATACACAGAAGCTTGGGCCGGGGTTTTGTGCGGTAAGAAAAAACCGCCGAGGGTGCTATAATCCGTGCTTTGGCGTGCTTAGGCTGCCTGAAGGTCTTTGGGCAGCCATTCTGTGCGTGTTGCGAAAAGGTGAGTCACTATGCAATTGATTCATACCATTGATGACTTGCGTCAATGGCGGAAAACGGTCGGTCGTGTGGCATTTGTGCCCACCATGGGCAATCTGCATGAAGGCCATTTGGCGTTGGTGCAGGCAGCCAAGCAGGCAGCCGATAAAGTGGTGGTGAGTATTTTTGTCAACCGATTACAATTTGGACAAGGGGAAGACTTTGATCAATACCCACGCACCTTACAAGAAGACGCCAGTAAATTAAGCCATGCGGGTGTAGCTGTTTTGTTTGCACCTGATGAGCGCGAACTTTATCCACATGTGTCGCAAGATTACAATGTCATGCCGCCTCATCTGCAAAATGAATTGTGCGGCCGTTTTCGGCCTGGCCATTTTCGCGGGGTGGCCACAGTGGTAACCAAATTGTTTAATATTGTGGCGCCGGATGTAGCCTGTTTCGGCAAAAAAGACTACCAACAGCTCACCATCATTAGAGGCATGGTGGCTGATTTGAATGCCAATATCGAAATTTTGCCGGTAGACACGGGCCGCGCTCCAGATGGCATGGCATTGTCTAGCCGTAATGCGTATTTGACGGCGGCACAGCGCGCCCAAGGGCCGCAATTGTATGCGGCACTGTCTCAAGTGGCCAAAGGCATTGTTGCGGGCAATGGGGATTATGCTGAGCTAGAACGTGCGGCTATTGATGCATTGCAACGGCAAGGGTGGGTGGTGGATTACATTGAGGTACGCCACGCCGATACATTGGCAGTGGCGCATGTAGCGATCGCCACTTGGTGGTATTGGGTGCAGCACGTTTGGGCCATACCCGATTAATTGATAATATCGAAGTAACAGCCGCTTTTTAATCACGGAGCAGCCGATGTTGAGGTCGGCGGCATCGAGCAAACGACAGCAAGGCAGGATGACGTATTTATGTGGTGGATATTGCTATTTTTATTAATGTTGGCCATAGCTGCGTTATTGTGGTGGCGAGGTAAGCAAGAACGCGAGTGGCGCATGGAGTTGACTTATTTGTCACGCCACCAAAAAGAAGACGACGCACAAGGTGCTCAATTGCAAACGCCAGCGCCAACCTTGCGCAAAGTTTCACCTGTGCTTACCAATATGCGTGAGCAAGTACAAAATCAGCAACACCACCAAGCCTTAAGTGAACGTTTGCAGGCCAAAATGCGGGCATTGAACCCGCGTCACAAACAAGCACCAATATTGTCTGATGAAGACAAGCAGCGTTTGGCCAGCGATGAAGCATTGGCAGAACTGCCTATTTTTGCCCAAAGCTATGAATCAGAATCCCTATCGCAGGCTGAAATCGCAACGACTGCACCTGCTGAAGATGCGCAATCTGGATCCGCAGCAGCAGATGGCATTACAGTAACGAGCCCGCTTAAACACATGCACGCTACGCCCAAGGCATCCATTGCGGATACGCCTGCCGAGAGTGTGGTTTCAGGCAGCCTGAATGAATCTGATGGTCACCACCCAATGGTCGCTGACGTACCTGCTTTTGCACCGGTTTTGGATGAACAATTGCCTGCGGGTAGGCCCTTTTTATCACCTACAAATTTGACGCCAGAAAATACAGTCCTTGCTCAAAGCGCCCTTCAAACGTACGGAACGCCTACTCAGTTGCCTGAAACCGAAGCACCATTAGCAGCGATAGGGCAGAATGAGCATTCCGCCTCTGAAAAGACGTCCATCCCAGCCACCCATTGGGAAGTGATTACGTTGGCCGAAGCCACACGCAAAGTTGCTACTTTGGTTAAAGCGGATGACACACCAACAACCAAAGCGCCATTGGAAACGGTGAAGCTGAACTGGCCTTTGCCAGAAGTCGTGCGTCAGCCTGAAGAACCAATCAAACCGGAAATCACCTTGGCTGACCCAGCTTTGTCACGCATTCGTTCTCGTACCGAAGCGGAACGATTGGCGTTGCGCGAAGCACAAACTGATCCAGCGATGATGGTCGTGCCGCCGTCTCATACAATTCGTCATGAATCGCATACTGATGAAAGTGTGCATACTATTGGCGCCGAGGATATTCGCAGCAATCTATTGCGCCAACGCCTAGCTAGGCGGCGTACCGAACCAGTCACGCTAAAAACGGCTGGGGTTGAATTGTCGGTGATTGCCGAAGATGAGGTGTTGGCTAATTTGTCCAAAACCGATTCCCCCGTGAATAAGCACAAATTTCGCCGAACCACTGTGCGGGAGAGCGTGATTCCGGCTGCTGCTCGCATTGGGCAAAGCCATGCGGTTAATGTATCCCCCGTGGCAGCTGCGTTCAGTCAAGCGGCGCTGCCAACGGCTGCGGTGAGCGCCCCCATTTCAACCCGGTTTACACCTTTCGATCACCAATTGAGTGGCGCTGAAACAGGTATCAATAGCGCCGCAGCCTTGCCTTCTGGTGTTGGTGCTGCGATGGGGCATAGGCTGCCTGAAAAAGAAGCTGCTCCTGTTCTGCACATGACTGATGCGCCGCAGTGGTCGATTCATGACCGTTTACAACAGCCATCCCCGATTGATTGGGTTGAAGAAACGCAGGCAAATTCTGATGGTTTAGATGTCATGCCACCTTGCTAGATGAATCGGTTGTGCCAAATGAGCGTATGGATGTTGCAATGGCAGAGCCGGATGGGTCTTTATTATCGTCATTGACACCATCTCAGCATCAGTACCAAGCCACTGAAACCACAACATGGCCGTCCGCACCCATTGTTGATGAGGCGCAAGCGGCGGTGCCTGAATGGCAGAAAACGCTGAATGAGGCAATGACGGCGCCGGATACGGCTTTGGCCCCCAATTGGCAGAGCAAGCGTGTACCCAGTGTCGTGCCTGATGCTTCTGTGACGAGTGAGCAGACACAACAGCCCGCTTTGGTTGGCGGCAATTCATTACTGCAATCGGGGATGGCCAGTGCCCTAGAAAAATCAACAGAGGCGCCTACAGCTGCTTCGCCTATACCTACACCTTCTGTGTTGACGTCTCATTCGGGATCGCCAACAGCCATGGGCATGGCTTTGCAAAGTGCTTTGCATAATGCACCTTCTGCTCAACCTGAGTCCCTAATGCAGCCACCCCTACCGCAATTGGATTTGTTGTTACCGCCTCAGTATGACGAGACGGCGCATCAATCTGATGAAGCTTTGCTGGAAAACGGCATTACCATTGAAGAGAAACTGGCCGAATTTAAGGTGAAGGTCAATGTGGTGGATGCGTTTGCTGGTCCTGTGATTACCCGCTATGAAATTGAGCCAGCGCAAGGGGTTCGGGGTAGCCAAGTGGTGAATCTGGAAAAAGACTTGGCGCGCAGTTTGGGTTTTGCTTCGATTCGTGTGGTGGAAACCATTCCGGGTAAGACATGCATGGGCTTGGAATTGCCTAACCCGAAGCGTCAGATTATTCGTTTGAGTGAAATATTCAATGCGCCTGTGTTCCAGCAATCTCGCTCCAAGCTCACACTGGCGCTGGGGCAAGACATCACTGGTGAGCCGGTAGTCACTGATTTGGCCAAAGCACCGCACCTCTTGGTGGCTGGTACCACCGGCTCAGGTAAATCGGTGGGTGTGAATGCCATGATTTTGTCCATGATATTCAAAGCCACACCGGAAGAAGTGCGCTTGATTATGATTGATCCGAAAATGCTGGAATTGAGTATTTATGAAGGCATTCCCCATTTATTAGCCCCTGTGGTAACGGACATGAAACTGGCTGCCAATGCGTTGACGTGGTGTGTCAATGAAATGGAAAAACGCTATCGATTGATGAGCCACATGGGCGTGCGCAATTTGGCTGGGTTTAACCAAAAAGTGCTAGAGGCTGGCGCGCGTGGCCAAAAATTGGCCAACCCATTTTCGCTTACCCCCGATGATCCCGAGCCTTTGGAGAAGTTGCCTACATCGTGGTAGTGGTGGATGAGTTTGCCGACTTAATGATGACGGCAGGCAAGAAGATTGAAGAATTGATTGCACGCTTAGCACAGAAAGCCCGGGCGGCGGGGATTCATTTAATTCTGGCTACCCAACGCCCCAGTGTGGATGTGATTACAGGCTTGATTAAAGCCAATATTCCTACGCGTATTGCTTTTCAAGTGTCTAGTAAAGTGGATAGCCGCACCATTTTGGATCAGATGGGTGCGGAAAACTTGCTGGGCCAAGGTGACATGTTGTTTTTGCCGCCTGGTACAGGCTATCCGCAACGCGTACATGGTGCCTTTGTGGCTGACGAAGAGGTGCATCGCGTGGTGGATTACTTGAAACAATTTGGGGAACCTCATTATATCGATGATATCCTCACCGCAGGTGTGAGTGAGGACGATATGTTCAGCAACGCCAATGGTGCGCGCAGTAACGATGGTGATCAAGACCCTTTGTATGACGAAGCCATCTCTTTGGTGGTGAAAACACGCAAAGCCAGTATTTCTTCGGTACAGCGCCAATTGCGCATAGGCTATAACCGCGCAGCCCGATTAGTTGAACAAATGGAAGCAGATGGCATTGTGTCTGCGGCTGAAGGCAATGGTAACCGCACGGTATTGGCACCCAGTAGCAGCCATTTGGATGAATAAAAGCAACAGGCAATGCCTTTCAGGCTGCCTGAGCACATTCGAGCCATGGTATTTATTGCTATCGCGCTGTTGGCTTGGGTTGACGTACTGGGGTGGTTTATTCGATTGCGGTAGTCTTGCGCCAGTCATGTAAACTCGCCTATCCAATGATGAATGTCAGCAATGTTTTATGCGGCGACATTGTCCATAAAAAAAGGCCCGATAATTGATGGTTGTCGGGCCTTTTTATGTGCACGGTGTTGTGTTATTTTTTGGGTCTAACGGATCGGCAAATAGCCGGGTCGGTTTCCACCAAAGGACCGCCTACCGCATCCACGCAAATGGGAACCGATGCGAAAATACCAGGGATAATTTGTTCGCCGTTTTGGTTTTTAACGCCGCCTAAAGTTTCTGCAATGGCACTGGGTTTGCCCGGCAAATTTAGAATGAGGCTATGGCCACGCAGCACACCGACTTGGCGCGATAAAATGGCAGAAGGTGTAAAGTGCAGGCTAATTTGGCGCATCAATTCACCAAAACCCGGAATCACCCGATCGGCCACAGCCAAAGTTGCCTCTGGCGTCACATCGCGCAAATAAGGGCCGGTGCCACCGGTGGTGAGAATAAGTGGGCACCCATCTTCATCAGCCAGTTGCTTGAGCGTGTGTTCAATCTGCGGTTGTTCATCTGGGATTAGGTGTTCAACGAAATTCAAGGGATTCAGCACCGCCTGCGCCAACCAATCTTTTAAACCCGGCAAGCCTAAATCTTGGTAAATGCCTTTTGAAGCACGGTCACTGATGGAGACCAAGCCGATTTTTAATGTAGCCAAAGAAGCAGTCATGATGCATCCCCTTGCAGCAAAACAAAGATGGGTATTGTAATATAGCGTTCTTTGTCTGTCATGGAGCAAGTAAGCTATGGATCAACAAGAATTGACTCATTTTAATGGTCGCGGCGAAGCGCACATGGTGGATGTGGGTGAGAAAGCCTCAACCAAACGTGTGGCCGTGGCGGAAGGGCGCATTGTGGTCAATGAAGTGGCGTTTGCCAAATTAATGGCAGGCGACAGCAAAAAAGGCGATGTCTTGGGTGTGGCGCGGATTGCGGCCATTCAGGCGGCGAAGCAAACTGCGTTATTGATCCCTCTGTGTCATCCGATTGCATTGACACGGGTGAATGTGGATTTTGAAACCGATGCGGCAGCGCGGAGTATACATATCCGTGCGCAGACGGAGACGGTGGGTCAAACAGGGGTAGAAATGGAGGCCTTGACCGCCGCCAGTGTGGGGTTGCTCACCATTTATGACATGCTCAAGGCGGTTGATAAAGGCATGGTTATTCAACAAGTGGCTTTGTTGCGCAAAGAAGGCGGCAAATCTGGTCTGTGGCAACGGGATGAACAGATTATTGATTGAGAGAAGGGCCTAGTCGCGCTGGTTGACTTTACTACCAATGAAATGTTCTGCCGCATCTTTGAGTTGAAATCGGTCGGCATGGCGCGTGATTTCGCCACCCACCAAAGGCGCATAATCTACGTTCACATGGATTTCAGGCAGCTTTAAAATACGCCATAGGGTAATCAATAACGGCGTTTGTCCCACGTAGGCTACATCGGCTGTGCGCGTTCCTTGTGGATAATAATAGCGCAGCGCAATGGCTTGCACCGGTGCTCCAGTATCAATGGCTGCCTGAAACAAGGCGGCTTTAAACGGCAGCGTTTCTAATCCGTTGGATGTACGTGCTTCTGGAAAAAAGGTCACACTGCGCTGGTGTGCCAATGCATCAGCAATGGCTCGGTTCACGGTATCCACGTCGCGGTGTGATCGTCTGTTGATGAATACTGTGCCAACATGGGTGGCCAAGGTGCCAATTAGCGGCCATCGCCGAATGGATTCTTTGGCAATAAAACCACTGGGGTATTGCGACATCAATACAAAAATATCCAACCACGAGACATGATTGGCCACCGCCAGAATAGGCCCATTACTGGGGCATTGAGCGTGCTGATTGATGTGCAGTTGAATATTCAAGATACGCAACATGCGTTCGGCAATGCCGGTTAAGGCGTGATCGCGTTCAATTTTATTGCGTTTCTTAAAGCCATAAACAATCCATGTGGTGGACCACAGCCATGCGGCCATCCGGATTAGGCGCCAAAAACGGGTTGTCAAAGAAGTGTAGGGGCGTTTTTGCATAAAATGATGTACTCAATGCTGGCAATGGGGGCAGTAAAAGCTGCTGCGTTGGCCTTGGGTGATTTTCATGATTAAGCTGCCACACACGCGGCAGGTTTCGCCACTGCGACCATAAACCATGTATTGTTGTTGGAAATAACCGCTTTGGCCATTGCTGTTGACGAAGTCGCGTAAGGTGCTGCCGCCGGCTAGAATGGCGCGTTGTAACACCGATTTCACCGCCTCCACTAGGCGGATAGTTTCGGCTTTAGTCAGCCGTTGGGCTGCTTTTGTGGGGCGAATACCTGCGTAAAACAGCGATTCGTTGGCATAAATATTGCCCACGCCCACGACTACATGGTTGTCCATTAGCGCCAGCTTGATGGCGCGGCTTTGCTTGTGTAATGAGGCTTTCAGGTAGCCTGCATTAAACTCATCACTGAATGGCTCTGGCCCCAAATGCGCCAATAGTGGGTGGTGTTCTGGCGCACCTGGATGCCACAAAATGGCTCCGAACCGACGCGGGTCGTGAAAACGTAACACGGTGCCATCAGTGAAAACCAAATCTACATGGTCGTGTTTTTGTGCCGCAGGGGTGGCATCATGAGCATAAATACGCAAGCTGCCAGACATGCCCAAATGCATCAATATATGACCTTGCGCCGTGTGGAGTAACAGATATTTGGCGCGTCTGTTGACGCTGAGTATGGTTTGTCCGGGTAGTGTCTTGGTTAGTGACGCGGGAATGGGCCAGCGCAGCTGGGCTTGGCGAATGATGATTTGTTGGATGGTTTTCCCCGTGATGTGTGGTGCAATGCCAGCACGGGTGGTTTCAACTTCGGGTAATTCAGGCATGGTTGGCGCGGTTTCTACTGCCAGTGGAGTGGGGGCAACCATAACACAACACACGATAGCTGAACAGTTGTCAGCCCAATGGTACTAATAAGGAGACTGGGTAAGAAGCGGTAAAGACCACACAACCCCGAAACGCAGACAAATTCGGTTGTGATAAAGTAGCGCTTTTCAGGCAGCCTGTGTTGCCTTTTGGTTATTACGGAGAATGTGTCGATGTCCCTTTGGTTACACCGTTTTATCCCGCTGGTGATGGCATTATCGGCAACGCCTTTGTGGGCGCAAAGTCATTCGGATACGGCCGCAGTACCGAATATCAATGCCAATATCAAGCAGGTGGATACGCAGGTATTGAAGGCCAATGAAGCATCCATGCAACGCCGCCTAGACATTGCGCAACGTGCCAATAATGTGTTTACTCTGTATGCCAGCGAATTGGCACTGGCGCACGGTCAAGTGGGTACCGCGTTGTCGACCTATATGGTGATGATGGAGCGCACACAAGACCCTGAAGTGGCAGAACGTGCTTTGGATATTGCGGTCAATGCAGGTGCCATTGCCCAGGCTGATGCCATTTGGGCCAGGTGGCAGCAAATTGACCTGATGATACGGGTGCTGTATTTGAGCGCATGCGCTGGCAAATTGCCGTGGCGAAGGGTGATATACCATCA
The DNA here is from genome assembly GCF_001590725.1 of Snodgrassella sp. CFCC 13594. Taxonomy (GTDB): domain Bacteria; phylum Pseudomonadota; class Gammaproteobacteria; order Burkholderiales; family Neisseriaceae; genus Snodgrassella. The sequence continues at coordinate 196,198 of NZ_LQXR01000001.1, forward strand.
GTAACGGCTGGGTTGCCCCTCATTTTGGAAAAAGCCAACGATTATGCATTGCGGCGCATTTTTCTACAAATGGCGCAATTGAGTTTGCGCGATCAATCGGTGGCCGAGCTGGCTTATGCCAATATCCATAAAAGTGCCCGTAGTCATACTGATATGCCAGAGGCAATGATTGCAGATGCGCTGTTTTCTGCACTTAGTGGGCACCAGCAGGATGCGGTGGTGGCGTTGCGCCATTTGGCTGATTTAGATAGCCAATTGCAACCGGCCACTCAATTAACATTGGGCTTGATCAATGTGCGTCAGCCACAAGTGTTGCAGGCTTTTTTTCGCCAGACCGACATCCGCTCGCTTTCGCCTATGTGGCAGAGCTTATACATCGATGGTTTGATGAGCAGCAACCAGTTGGCCAAAGCCTATCAAGAAATTCAACCCCTATTGACCACGAGCAGCAGTGCCGATTTGTACTTACAGGCTGGCTTTTTGTCGGTTAATCAAAAAGAGCCTGTGGCCAAAACATTGGATTATTTAAGCAAGGCTTATGCATTAGGTAACAGCGCGCAGCAAAGTAAAGCGGCTTTTTTGGCGGCTATGCGCTTACTGGATTTGCACGAAACCCGTGAGGCACGTGGCTGGGCCAATAAAATCAAAGACCCCAGTTATGGTTTTGATAAAGCCCTATTGTTAGCGTCTTTGGAAGGCGAAGAAAAACATTTTCAGGCAGCCCAGCAACAATTGGATGCAGCGCGTCGTTTAAAAATGGCCAAAGGGGTATTTTTTGATCAAGATGATTTGTGGCGTTTGCAGTTTTTGTTGTTGAGTAGAACCACCAAGCCTGCGCAAATGTTACCGCAGATCAACCGTTGGTTGGCAGAAGCTCAGCGTACTGGGCAAGCTAGTCACGAAGCATCTTTGCTTTATCAGCGGGGGCTGATTTATGCTGATGAACTTCGTCAGCCGCAAAAAGCCGTGGCTGATTTGCGCCGTTATAATGAATTGAAACCCGATAGCGCGGCCGGATTGAATGCGCTTGGGTATTCTATGTTGTCCTTGTCCAAGGCCCATTGGGTAGAAGCACAGCAATGGATTGAGCAGGCTTATCAGTTAGACAGCCAGTCACCTGCCATCAATGATAGCTTGGGTTGGGCTTATTTTCTCAATGGCGATGCCGAACGGGCGTTGCCGTATTTGCAATTTGCGTTCCGCGAAGATCCTGAACCAGAAGTCGCGGCTCATTTGGGCGAGGTACTTTGGCAACTGGGTAAACGGGATGAAGCCAAGGTGATTTGGCAGCAAGGCTTGAATGGCGAAGGCGATCAGCGAGTCTTGCGCGCCACTTTGCGGCGTTTGGGTGTGTTGTTGAAGCCTGCATCCATGGATGCAGCAGTAGGACAAGTGAATGCTGAGGTGTCTCCATGAATCGCATTAAAAAAAAACATTTCATGCGCCGATGGGTGTTGGTGTGTGCCGGCAGTGTATTATTGGCTGCCTGCAGCACGGTTCAACCTCCAAAACAAAATGCGGTGGCCGATTCACTTTGGCGTCCGGCGCCTACTACTGAATCAGGGTTTGATGCTGAAGGTCGATTGGCGGTGAAAGATGAGGGTAAAGGTTCGTATGCCAATTTTGCTTGGCAAGATATGGGTGGCATGCAGAATCTAGAAGTCAAAACGCCGCTGGGAAACAGTGTAGGGGTTTTGTGTCAAGATGGGATGGGTGTGATTGCGCAAGACAGTGCTGGCCGCGTTGTTCAGGCAGCCAGTGTGGCGGATTTGAGTGAGCGGATGTTGGGTTTTGCTTTGCCTTTTGATCATTTAAATCAATGGGTGAAGGGCTATTGGGCGGTGGGTGAGCCTTATCAGTTATTGCCAGATGGTCGGCTCCGCCAATCCGGTTGGGTTATTGAGCGGGAATTGAATGCCAATCGTGCCGCGCCCAAGCGCGTGGAATTGAGCAATACCCGCTTTAATATTCGCTTGGTGTTTGATGAATATGGGTCTACATCAGCCGAAGCGAATGGCGTATGTGCATTGCGCCAAGAGGAAGGGCATTGACCGTGCCGGCCAGTAGTAATATACCCGCAACTGCTCATGCTTACTTGGCGCCTGCGAAACTGAATCTGGATTTACGCATAGTGGGTCGACGTCCAGATGGGTATCACCTATTGGAAAGTGTTTTTACGTTGATTGCCTTGTATGATCGTCTGTGGTTACAGCCGAATCCGGAGGGTCAAATTCGGCTGCATACGCCCACAGCAGGGGTGCTGCCTGAGCACGATTTGTGTTGTCGCGCCGCACACAGTTTGCAAGCTGCGGTACACAGCAAACAAGGGGTGGATATTTGGTTAGAAAAACACATTCCCATGGGCGGTGGCTTGGGTGGTGGAAGCTCCGATGCGGCATTAATGTTGATGGCACTCAATCAGTTATGGCAATGCGGCTTGAATCGGCAACAGTTGATTAATTTGGGTGTTCACTTGGGCGCCGATGTGCCGTTTTTTGTGTTTGGCGAACCTGCTTTTGCTCGGGGTATTGGTGAAGTATTGACGCCGATTACTGTGCCTTTACAATGGTATGTCATCATTAAACCCGCGGTGCATGTGAGTACGGCAGTGGTTTTCGATCATGGGGGCTTGACACGCGATTCCGAAGCCAGCATAATGCCAGTCTTTCAAACGCCACAATCTTGCAGAAATGACATGCAAGCTGTTGTTTTGTTTGAATATCCTGAAGTTAAATCGGCGTTTGATGTGTTGGCTCGTTATGGTGAGCCAATGATGACTGGTTCTGGAGCTTGCGTGTTTCTGCGCTTTGCTAACGAAACAGCCGCGCGCAAGGTTTATCAGGACATTTTTCCTACGCATCAGGCTTATTGTGTGGCTGGCTTAAATCGCCATCCTTTTTATGCTTGATGTGTGGTGTGTTGGGGAGTCGTCAAGTGGTTAAGACACTGGGTTTTGATCCCAGTATGCGCAGGTTCGAATCCTGCCTCCCCAGCCAATCAATGCATTACGAATAAAGACTCTCTTGGGGAGTCGTCAAGTGGTTAAGACGCCGGATTCTGATTCCGGTATGCGTAGGTTCGAATCCTACCTCCCCAGCCAATGAAAGAAGCGTGTGAGATACCTTACACGCTTCTTTGGTATTTGAGTGTGGCGTGAATTTCAGGCAGCCATCTCGTGGCAAAAGTGGTATCATGCGCGCTGCACGGCAACATCGTGATTTTTGTGTACATTCAGATTCGAGCACGCACAATGTTCCATTTACATCATGCAAAACATTTCGCAGGTACAGAAGACATGGCAGCATACGACAGTTTGATGGTGTTCACCGGTAACGCCAACCCCGATTTGGCCAATAATGTGGTCAAGCATTTGGATATCTCTTTGGGGCGTGCCAGCGTATCCCAGTTTTCTGATGGCGAGATTGCCATTGAGTTGTTGGAAAATGTACGTGGTCGGGATGTGTTTATTGTGCAGTCAACTTGTGCACCCACCAATAATAATTTGATGGAAATCTTGACCATGGCGGATGCGATGAAACGCGCTTCTGCTGGCCGAATCACGGCAGCCATTCCTTATTTTGGTTACGCACGCCAAGATCGTCGTCCGCGCTCTGCGCGGGTACCGATTTCTGCCAAGTTGGTAGCCAATATGCTTTATTCGGCTGGCATTGACCGCGTACTGACCGTGGATTTGCATGCCGACCAGATTCAAGGTTTTTTCGATATTCCTGTGGACAATATTTATGCCACGCCGATTTTGGTTCACGACATTGAAAAGCAACGCTTTGATAATTTAACCGTGGTTAGCCCCGATATTGGTGGCGTAGTTCGCGCCCGCGCGGTGGCCAAAATGTTGAATGCCGATTTGGCTATTATTGATAAGCGCCGTCCGAAAGCCAATGTGGCTGAGGTCATGAATGTGATTGGCGATATTCAGGGCAAAACTTGTCTTATCGTGGACGATATGATTGATACCGCCAATACGCTATGCAAAGCGGCGTCTGCGCTGAAAGAGCGTGGTGCTGAACGGGTATTGGCGTATGCCACACACCCTGTGTTTTCTGGTGAGGCAGTAAGCCGCATTGCGTCATCTGATATCGATCAAGTGGTTGTAACTGATACCATACCGTTGTCTGCCGCAGCCAAGCAATGCGACCGCATCCGTCAGGTAACCATTGCGGGCTTGTTGGCTGAGACCGTGCGCCGCATCAGCAATGAAGAATCTGTGTCCTATCTTTTCAATGAAGATTTGGTCGCACCGGGAGCCATGTTTCTCCCGTAACCCCCGTCGTCTTAAGCTGGTCGCGGCCGATGACGACGTTTTTTACTTTTGGAGTTGTTATGTCATACGAAATTAAAGCAGAAATCCGCGAAGCTCAGGGCACTGGTGCGAGCCGCCGCCTGCGTCGTGAAAACAAGGTACCGGCCGTATTGTACGGTGAGGCTACTGAACCTTTGGCCATTGCCGTTGATCACCACGATATTTGGTTTGATTTGGATAAAGAATCATTCCATACCGCGGTCATCAAATTGGACGTGGCAGGTAAAGTGCACGATGTTATTGTGCGTGATTTCCAGATTCACCCCTTTAAACCCCAAGTTCAGCATATTGATTTTCAAGCCGTGGATGCCAATAAACCGGTTAATATCCGTGTACCGGTGCATTTGTTGAATGCGGCTGCATCTCCTGCAGAAAAATTGCAAGGCGGCCGTGTGGCTTTGTTGGCACAAACTGTTGAAGTTACTGCATTGCCGAAAGACATCCCAGCTTCTTTGGACTTGGATGTGAGTGCCATCAATGGCGGTGAAATTCGTCATCTGTCTGATTTGCCTTACCCAGAAGGTGTTACCAGCGTGGCTTTGCGTCGCCATGAAAATTTGGCTGTGGCTGCGGCTTCAGGTAAAAGCAAATAATTGATTTATGCCATCAAAAAGACACTGCATGCAGTGTCTTTTTTTTATTGTTGGTTTGGTATGTTGTGTTGAAAAACAATCGATTTAACTTCTATAGCGGATAGTATGCAATCCATCTTGTGGTGAGGCTAAGGATGCTACATGAATAGGGGAATAATCAAGTAGCAATGAGTGTGAATCTTAAAGCAACCTTCATGCCTTTCAGGCAGCCTTCACTTTTCATCCGATTCAAATAAACAGGTTTCTGTTTGGCAAGCGTAGAACCTTGTTGGGGATATGTATCTATAAACAACTGTTTTAATACACCTAATCAACAGCAGCAACCCAGTGTTATTTGAATAAAATAAGTATTCCAGTCGCGTACTGTCTGGATGGAATGAACATACACCCCATTTTTTTCATGCAGAAGAATCGTTTCTATAATCGCAGTCAGCGAATGCCATCACTCACGGCATAAATGGCACTCAAAATGCTTTCGCCAAGGCGCAATGAGCGTTGCCCATTCCACCCAAAATCATCATCGGGTAAATTATGGTTGTCTTTAAACGGCATTTCCAACGTATAAGCCAAGCAGCCAAAGGTCTGGCCGACATAAGCCGTGGCCATACTCAAGTTAGCCTCTCCTGGCTTGTCTATGGGATAACCATGCTCATCTTGGAAGTCAGGGCTAGCAAGCTTAAAGGCATGAGTAAACGACTGTTGAAGTTTGGCAATATGTTCGTTGAATGCGGGTACGCCATCGGTGCCTGCTAAAAATACATAAGGGATGGCTTCATCGCCATGAATGTCGAGAAACAAATCAACGCCTGTTTCATGCATTTTTTCGCGGACGCAATACACTTCAGGGCTGTGTTCCAGTGTGGGGCTTAGCCATTCGCGATTGAGGTTGGCGCCTGTGGCATTGGTGCGCAGGTTGCCTAAAACCGCTCCATCAGGATTCATGTTGGGCACAATATAGAATGTGGCTTGGTCGAGCAAGGCACGGGCAGTGGGGTCTTGGTGGTCAAGCAGCCTATTGAGCAAACCTTCGATAAACCACTCCGCCATGGTTTCTCCCGGATGTTGGCGAGCGATAACCCAGATTTTCAAATCACTGGCCGCTTGATTGCCAATGGTGAGTAAATTGATGTCCCGCCCTTGGTGGGTATTGCCTAAGTCATCAATTTGGCACAAACCACTGCCTTGTGCTTCCCCTAAAAGGTTGAGGTGTTGTTCATATGAATAAGGTTCGAAATATGCATAATAGACACTATTGCCTAGCGGGGTATGGTTGATGCTCAAAATTCCATTATGGTAATCAGTGGGTACGCGAAACCAATTAACACGATCATAAGAGCACGTGGCTTGGTAATCAGGCCAACCTTCTGGATAAGCCGATGAGGCTGCATTGAGAAAATGCATGTGCAGGTTTTGATAGGCGGCGCCTTGTACGCGGAAATAAAACCATTGATGAAATTCAGCAGCATTGTCTTTGGGCAAATTCAACTGGATATTGGTTGGGTCGGTGGCGTCAATAATATCAACATGACCGCCGTCGAACTGGGTACTGATTTTAAGCATGAGTTGGGTGCCTTAGCGTAACCACAAGATGTTTTATTGTAGCATTTTCACGGATATTCTTCTGCGTACGTATGGTGGTACTGCCTGCTTAAAGACGGCTTGGATATTGCTGTGCTGATTGCAACTGGATAAGCCAAAAAAGCCAAGATGAATACGCGCCATAAGTGCATTGTTACACAGATTGCTGCTTTGTCTTGTTCAGTAACGAGGGCAGACCTTCTGCTGTGTTTGTACCGTACCTTGTTTGAAGGGCTGTGCGCAGCAACCGCGACCCTAACTGCCATCATTGTGGCAAAGTGTTTTGTATAATTGATTTTGTGCTGTTTTTTTGTGTGTCAGCCAATTGAAGTATCGGTGTGGTGGTATCAGTTTTCATGGTTGGTTGCGCTGTTCATCTTTGCAATTGGATTTGGGTGCATTAATATGATGCACATACTTCATCAATCATATTTGCGTCAAACCGAGCTTGTGTTTAAGCAAAGTGTTTTGTCTCTAAAGGAATGTCTGTGAATCAGCTAGCCCAATATATCGAAAATGTGGCGAAACAGGCCAAAGCCGCCTATTTTGCACTGGGGAGTGCCAATAGTACACAGAAAAATCAAGCCTTATTGGCTATGGCGGATGGTTTATTGCAACAGCAAGACATTGTGTTGGCGGCAAATGCCGAAGACATGGCTGCGGCGCGTAATAAGGGTCTGGATAGCGCCTTGTTGGATCGCTTACAACTGAATGAGCATACCATCGCTGCCATGGTAGAAGGTTTGCGCCAAATTGTTGCCTTGCCTGATCCTGTGGGCGAGATGGATGATTTTCGCACGCAAACATCAGGCATCACGGTGGGCAAGATGCGCGTGCCGCTGGGCGTCATTGGTATCATTTATGAATCGCGGCCAAATGTCACTATTGATGCGGCAGCATTGTGTTTGAAATCAGGAAATGCTTGTGTATTGCGGGGCGGCAGTGAAGCCATTCGCAGCAATCGGGCCATCGCCGCGGTTATTACCCAAGGTCTGCGTCACGCAGGGCTCCCTGAAGAGGCCATCCAGCTCATTACGGAACTGATCGCGATGGCGTAGGCATGTTGTTGCAATTACCTGAATATATTGATGTGATCATTCCGCGAGGCGGCAAAAGCCTGGTAGCGCGCATCAGCGCCGAGGCTAAGGTACCGGTGATTAAACATTTGGATGGCATTTGTCATGTGTATTTGGATGAGGACGCGGATGGCGACATGGCGATTCAGGTGGCCATCAATGCTAAGACTTCTCGATACGGCACGTGCAATACGATGGAGACCCTATTGATTCACCAGCAGCGCGCCGCCGAATGGCTGCCGCAATTGCAGGTAGCTTATGAGGCTAAGGGTGTTGAGCTGCGTGGTTGTGCGCAAGCGCAGGCGATACTGGGTGACAAAATTTTGCCGGCGACCGAAACGGATTGGCAGACAGAGTATTTGGCCCCCATTTTGTCGATTAAAGTGGTAGCGAACGTGGATGAAGCCATTGCCCATATCAACCATTATGGTAGCCATCACACCGACAGCATCATCACCAATAACTATCCCCGTGCCCAACAATTTTTACGTCAAGTCGATTCGGCGAGCGTGATGGTGAATGCATCCACTCGTTTCGCAGATGGATTTGAATACGGATTGGGTGCAGAAATCGGCATTTCCACCGATAAAATTCATGTACGTGGCCCAGTGGGTTTGCAAGGGCTCACCAGTCAGAAATGGGTGGTATTGGGGCATGGCGAAGTACGCCTTTAAATTCAGAATCAACAAGGGTGATGCTATTTTCTGCGAATTTGCACAAATTTGCAGGAAAATTACTGGGATGTCCTCTTTGATTTTGCGACAATGACGCCATAAAGCTTTCAGGCAACCTGAAATAATGACAGGTTGCCTGAAACATGAATAACGATCTAAAAACGCAATTCATTAATAAGGACACATTGTGAAACGCATCTTGCTGTTTATTGCTACCAACTTGGCGGTATTGCTCGTTATCAGCATCATCTTGAGTCTTCTGGGGGTGAATGGGCAATCCGGTGGCATGGGTGGTCTGCTGGTGTTTTCTGCCGTGGTTGGTTTTACCGGCTCGATTATTTCACTGTTGACTTCCAAATGGGTGGCCAAGCGTTCCGTTGGCGCGCAAGTGATTACCCAGCCCAGTAGTGAAGTGGAAGCCTGGTTGCTCAATACTGTGCAAAATTTGGCTAGGCAGTGGAATTTGCAAACCCCAGAAGTGGCGATTTACGATTCGCCAGAACCCAATGCGTTCGCGACAGGTGCGAGCCGCAATAATTCTTTGGTGGCGGTTAGCACCGGCTTATTGCGCAACATGACGCGCGATGAAGTTGAAGCAGTTTTGGCGCACGAAATGGCGCACGTGGGTAACGGAGACATGGTAACGTTAACACTGATTCAAGGGGTGGTGAATACATTTGTGGTGTTTTTATCACGCCTAATTTCAGGCATGGTGGCGCGCAATGATAATGGTGAGGTATCGCAGGGTACTTATTTTGTGGTGAGCATGGTATTGCAGTTGGTGTTTGGTTTTTTGGCCAGTTTAATCGTGATGTGGTTCAGTCGCCAACGTGAGTACCGCGCTGATGCAGGTGCCGCTAAATTGGTGGGTGCTCCTAAAATGATAGCGGCTTTGCAGCGTTTGAAAGGACAAACCAGTGAATTGCCGCAGGAAATGATGGCATTGGGGATTGCCAGTGAAAGTAGTCGTGATTCCCTGCTCAGTACGCATCCTTCTTTAGACAATCGAATCATGCGTTTGCAGCGTATGTGAAAAGATTTTTTAAAATGAAACGCAGCCATGTGGCTGCGTTTTTCTATTGAAGTGGGTTTGAGGTGGTGCAAGCCAATTGATTCTTTACATCGCATTCAATAACCCTTAACCAGTGTGTATTATGAATCAAATAAATCAGGCTGGGTGGTAGGGTTGGTGGTTGGTGCCGTGTCAAATCCATGCTGTCGAACGAGCCACATCATAATGACATTTTGGACATACTGTTGTTGTTCGGCGCTTAATGCAGTGTGTTTGGGAATGTGGTGCCATTTTTCCATACACGAACGACAACAGGTTGCAGTGGCATGTTGGGCCACAAAAACGGGATGACCACGCCAAGGTGTTTGTTTGCCATCATGCCTTGGGTCTGCCGCTGCGAGACGTTGTTGGATAAAATCGGCGGCGTGCTCAGCGATAACGTGCGGGCCTTTTTTTTGAGCATAAATTAAATCTTGGCCGCTGAGTTTGAAGCGGCGGCGAAATGAGGATTGTTGTAAGCGATCCCACAGCGGTGAATCTGCGGTGATGGTGGGCATAAAGCAGCGATTTCAATAAATGTTGGCAATGGTCGTTGATGGACGGCTCAAAAAGAGGGAAAGACGGAGTTTCTGATGGTCTTTTCGGCTTGTTGTTTTGCCTACTTCATGGCCGCACTCAACGCTTGTATATTGTGTCGGAATAAATCGACATACGTACCGGCCGGATTCCCTTGGCTTAGCGCATCAGAATAGAGATTGCCAGACACGTGCGCGCCTGTTGATTGGGCAATGCGATTAATCATCCGTGGGTCTTTGATGTTTTCGCTGAATACGGCCTTGATGTGCAGCTGCTTGATCTGGCGGATGATGCTGGCGACATCTTTGGCAGAAGGTTCGGCTTCGGTGCTCACTCCTTGTGGGGCAATGAATTGAATCTGATAGCGCCGACCCATATAGCCAAAGGCATCATGACTGGTGAGCACTTTGCGTTTAGCTACTGGAATGGCGGCAAAAGACTTTTGCGCATAGGCATGCAAGGATTTGAGCGTGTTTTCATAGCTACCCAAACGTTGCTGATAATAGGCTTTGCCTGCAGGATCCACTTTAATCAAAGCATTGGCCACGTTGCGCACATAGGTTTGCATCAGAACGGGGTCATTCCATACGTGCGGGTCATAGCGGCCATGTGTATGGCCGTGATCATCAGCATCTTTCACCACCATGGGACGGATGCCTTGTGCCGCATACGCGAGTGGCACTTTGCTCTGTTGCGCTGCTCGCTGTACGGCGGCAGGTTCAAAGCCATAACCGCTCAGCAAAACCAGCTTGGCATTACGCAGTTGGCGAATGTCGCTGGTTTTAAGTTGGTACACGTGGGCATCTTGTTGTGGGCCGACAAGGGTGTGCACTGTAATCCTGTTACCGCCGATCTGCTTGGTTACGTCACCCAAAATACTGAAGCTGGCCACCACCGGTATGGGTGCTGCAAATAGGCTGCCTGAAAGGAAAATACCCAATATGCCGAAGTAAAGACGTTTTAAACAGCTGGTTCTCATGCAAGTTATCTCAATGGTCAATGAATCATCAGAAAAAGGTTTATGCGGTGTGGTGGCGAGCGCGACGATAAAGCCGAGGTAGAATTCCACTTTCCCATCCCAATAAGATAGACGCCAAATATACCAAGCCGCAACACAAAATAATTGCAGGCCCTGATGGAATATTAACATAATAGGAAAAAAGCAGACCGGTCAAACCACACACCATGGCAATCAATGCCGCTAGCGTCATTAAGCCGCCCATGGTTTTGGCCCATAAGCGAGCACTGATGGGAGGTAACATCATTAGGCCTACCGACATCAATGTACCTAGGGCCTGAAAACCAGCGACCAGATTCAACACCACCAACACCAAAAATGCGATGTGCCAAAGCCCACCTTTACCACCAACCGACTGCAAAAATAAAGGGTCTATACTTTCCAACAATAAAGGCCGGTAAATCACGGCCAATACCACCAATGTAATGCTGGCCACGCCGCCTACTAGCAACAGCGAAGGACGGTCGACCGCCAAAATAGAGCCAAACAGTAAATTGAGCAAATCGACACTATTACCATTGCGGCTCACCAATACCACGCCTAAGGCCAAGCAGGTGAGGAAAAAAGCAGCAAAACTGGCGTCTTCTTTGATGTTGGTAAAACGGCTGGCTAAACCCGCAAACAAGGCCATCAGCAACCCAGCCACAAAACCGCCCACACTCATGGCTGGCAGGCTCAATCCTGCCACCATGTAACCCACAGCAGCACCTGGCAAGATGGCGTGTCCCAAAGCGTCGCCCACTAAACTCATGCGTCGCATCATGAGGAATACCCCCATTGGTGCCGCACTCAAGGCCAAGAAAACCACCGAAGCCAAGGCGTAACGCATGAAATCGAACTCAACAAAAGGCTCAATCAGCCCTTGATACAACCATTGCATGGAATTTCCTTTTTCAGGCAGCACACCATTCGTTGCTGTCGTGTTGTTGCATGGCATCGGCAGCGCGTTGCAAGTATGCATCAGTGAGTACCACCTCTGTTTTTCCTGCCGCAATTTTTTCCCGCGCCAGCAATAAGGTGTGTGGGAAATAGGCCCGCACCTGCTCATAATCATGCAATACGGCAATGACGGTGCAATGCTGACGTTGCTGGTGTTCGCGCAAAATGTCGAGTAGAGCGTAGGTGGTACGCGCATCAACGGCGTTAAATGGTTCATCGAGCAGCAAAACACGTGCATTTTGAGCCAGCATGCGCGCGAAAAGAATACGTTGGAATTGGCCGTTTGAGAGCTGTCCGATTGGTCGGCGCGCATAATCAAGCATGTCTACTTGTTTTAATGCTGCCTGAATTCGTGCTCGCAAGGCCGGTGTCAAACCCTTGAAATAACCGATTTCATACCACAAACCCATGGCCGTGAGCTCATAGACGCTTAATGGCTGGCTGCGGTCAATATCTGATTGCTGAGGCAAATAGGCAATATCGGCGCGTTGCAGACCGTGCCAATCGATGCGGCCTGTGTCTGCTTTCAATAGGCCCATAATGGCTTTAAGTAGAGTGGATTTGCCTGCACCATTGGGGCCGAATAACGCCCACATTTGATTGTCACCAAAATCGGCGCTGACATGGTGCACGGCTGGACGGTGGCGATAGCTAACGGTGAGGTTGTCAATGGCAATGCCCATTATTGCACCGCCCAAGCATACACGCCCCAAATCAATACCAGTAACACCAACGCCAATAGCAAACGTTTGCCTACGCCTGCCAGCAATAAAGATGGCATATTTATCCTTCAGTTTAAGTGAAATGACCCGTTCAATTCAGGCACTTTGATCTGGCTGAATATCTTGTCACCAAAATTTAGAGCGTAATGATACACCATAACATTTTTAGCCGCACCAGCTGACCTTGAGTGGCTAGATGGAGAGATAATTTGCATCCTGATAATGTTATGGTATAACATAAATATAAATAAAACAGCGGTAGATTATCACTGCAGTATTTCACCATGGTAGGAACACGAATGCACAAACAAAACATTACGGGCCAAACCAAGCTGCCCGTTACGGTGCTGTCTGGTTTTTTAGGGGCAGGTAAGACCACTTTGTTAAACCATATTCTGAATAATCGCGAAGGCCGAAAAGTGGCCGTGATTGTGAACGATATGTCAGAAGTCAATATTGATGAGGCGCTGGTGCGCGAAGGTGGGGCTGAGTTGTCGCGCACCGATGAAAAATTGGTGGCCATGAGTAATGGCTGCATTTGCTGTACCCTACGCGAGGATTTATTGGCCGAAGTGGCGCGCTTGGCTGCAGAAGGACGTTTTGATCAGCTGGTGATTGAATCTACTGGGATTGCTGAACCATTGCCGGTGGCGGAAACATTTACCTTTGCAGGTGAAGATGGTCGCTGTCTGAACGATGTCGCCCAGCTCGATACCATGGTCACAGTGGTGGATGCTTGCAATTTCCTTCGGGATTATGAAAGTCGTGATCGACTTCAGGCTCGAGGGGAATCGCTGGGCGATGGCGACGAGCGTACTGTGGTTGATCTTTTGGTAGACCAAGTGGAATTTTGTGATGTGTTGGTGCTGAATAAGACGGACTTGATTGATGAGGCAGATCGCCGCTACCTGCATTCGCTGTTGCATCAATTGAATCCACGGGCACGCATTCTGGAATCTCAGTTTGGTCAAGTGTCTTTGGACGCCGTTTTGAATACGGGTTTGTTTGATTTTGATGAAGCCGCACAGGCCCCAGGGTGGCTACAAGAATTACGTGGTACGCACACGCCAGAAACGGAGGAATATGGGATTACTAACTTTGTTTACCGGGCGCGGCGGCCATTTCACCCGCAACGATTATGGGATTGGATTAATACTGATTGGCCTGGGGTAGTGCGCTCTAAAGGTTATTTTTGGTTAGCCAGCGAGCCTGCTTTGGCTGGCACTTGGTCACAAGCTGGTGCGGTGGCACGCCATGGCGTGGCTGGATATTGGTGGGCCGCAGTGGAACGCACTGAATGGCCGCAAGATCCCGAATCTTTGGCGTTTATTCGCAGCCATTGGGATGAAGAGGTGGGTGATGCGCGCCAAGAGTGGGTGATGATTGGTATGGATATGGATGAAGCCGCGCTGCGCTCAGGGTTCGACGGCTGCTTGCTCACAGATGCGGAAATGGCTGCGGGCGTAGAGACATGGCAACAATGGCCATGTCCATTTGATGAATGGCGCCACCATGAGGCTGCCTGAAATCCAGGTTTATGGTGATAGCTCATCAACGTCAATTCATGATGCCGATAAATAATCATTTTTAAGTGATCTGAGTGATCAAGCAAACTAAGGGAGTGTTACCAGATGAAGGCTTGGAAAGCAAGTTTAGCAGTGGCAGTATTGGGTAGCTGGATGGGTTCAGTGCCAGTGTGGGCGCATGAAGTGTGGGTAAATACAGATCACACCCATGGCGGCGAAACATTGAAAGCGGAATTGGCTTATGGTCATTTTCCTGCTGCCATGACCATCAGTGCCGAACGGCAAGATATTTTCAAAAAACCATTGCAGTTGATTGGGCCTCAAGGCAAGCAAAATTTGCTGCAAAAAGGACTGCATAACTACAGCTATCAAAGTGCAAAACCTTTGCCAGAAGGTAGCTATTTGGTGTTGGCAGAATATGCGCCCACGTTTTGGTCTAAAAATGCACAAGGTTGGCGCCGCGCTAATTTGCAGCAAATGCCGGATGCCACTTATTGTGAAGAAACACGTATGTTTGGCAAGAATGTACTGAATGTAGGCCATGACAGTGCGGATACCAAAATTATTACCCAGCCCACGGGACAAGCACTGGAAATTGTTCCTTTGGATAACCCAGCTAATGTGCAAGTGGGCAAATCATTGCCGGTGCAAGTGTTGTATCAAGGCGAGCCCTTAGCCAATGCCACCGTTGTCGCCACCTTTGATGGTTTCACTCAACGTGATGCTGATGAACACAATCACGATTTGGAACCGCAAGCTTTTTCGGCTACCACCGATGGCCAGGGCAAAGTGGGTGTAATTCCGCTGCGGCAAGGGTTTTGGAAAGTAAGGGTGGTGCACAAAGCGGCATATGGAGATGCCAAGATTTGTCAATTTTCTGCTAATTATGCCACGCTGACATTCCAGATCGGCCATGTTCACTGAGGCTGTGGGCAATACACAATTTGGCTGCACGCATGGTGCGCGTCGGCCGCTTTTACAAGGAAGACAACAATGAAACAATGGCAATTGGGCGCCGTAGCTGCGCTATTTTCAGGCAGCCTGATGGCGGCACCGCTGCCGGTGGTGGCCAGCTTCAGCGTATTGGGTGATGTGGTGCATCAAATAGGGGGCAACCGAGTATCGGTGCAAACGATCGTGGGGCCAGACCAAGATGCACACACCTACCAATTAACGCCTGCAGATGTGCGCAAAATCCGTACCGCCAAGTTGGTGGTGTTTAATGGTTTGGGTTTGGAAAAAGCCGCAGAAGTGCGTGCTGCCCAGCAAGCAAAAGTGCCTGTGGCCTATGCTAGTAGTGGCATCAAAGCAGCCAAAGCGGAAGAAGAGGAGCATGATCATGGCCATGAAGGTCATGATCACGGTGAGTTTGACCCACACGTATGGAACGACCCCGTCCTGATGCAAACCTATGTGCGCAACGTGGCCAATGCTTTGATTAAAGTGGATCCTGCAGGCAAAGCCTATTATCAGCAACGTTTGGGTAGCTATGAAAACACACTCAAATCCTTGCATGCCTATGCGCAAAAGTCTTTTGCCGCCATTCCCGTCGCCAAACGCAAAGTGCTCACCAGTCATGATGCCTTTGGCTATATGGGTCGTCGCTATCAGATTCAATTCATTGCCCCACAAGGAGTGAGCACCGAAGCCGAACCTTCTGCCAAAGATGTCGCCAGCATCATCCGCCAAGTAAAACAGCAAGGCATCAAAGCCATTTTCTTTGAAAACATCAAAAACCCACGCGTAGTACAGCAAATCGCGCGTGAAACGGGCACTGCCATCAAAGGTGAATTATATTCAGATGCATTGAGCAAAAATGCTCAGGCCAATACCTATGCCAATATGTTTCGACACAATGTGGCACAGCTGAGCCGTGCCATGAAATAAGATGCGTTTGTCCTGACTTGGCCGCCAGAATCATTTCTGGCGGTTTTTTTTACCCGGAAAACAAGCGGATGGGGCGCTGTTGAATCAGGGTGATCCGAGACAAACTGGTTTTAAATCGGCCAAGACGTATGATGAGTGAGCGCCCGAATAACCAAACGGTTGGGGAGCAAGGCCTGCTGTACACGGGCCGACAATGGACTGGCCTCGCCCAGCATCATCGCGGCTAGGGCTTCACTGCATAAAGGTGCAGTGGCTAAGCCGCGGCTACCATGGGCGCTGTTAACGAAGAGATTGGGGACAAATGGGCAAGGCGATTGAAGGGGTAGGTTTTTATCATTCGCCAATTTTGCATATACCGCCCGCATGGCCGCAGCATCCCCTATGGGTCCAACCACAGGGAGGTGGTCATAAGCATCACAGCGTACAGCGGCATGGCCTGCCAATGGGGATGTTTTGGCCTGCGCCATTTGGCATTCTGCTGCCAAATCTGGGATCAGATGACTGAGTTGTTGCCAGTTTTCCGTATTATCCGCTTGGCTCATTGCATCGCTGTCATTCCCGGGCGCAAAGCTGGCCCCAAAACATATTTTATCTTGCCAGGGCGGGCTGACATAACTGGCACCACTAAGGGCACAGCGCAGGCCATTCAGGCCGGGGAGGGCTGCGGCCACGGTGGTTTGCCCGCGAATGCGCTGAAAAGGCCAACCCAGCATCGGTCCGATGTGGCCACTTTGTGCGCCGGTACACAGCACCACATGTGATGCGGCTATATGTGTGTTGCCTGAAGGCGTTTGGGTGTGTACCAGCCACTCATTGTTGTGCCACCTCATGTGTTCCATGCGGGTATGCTCAAACATCTGTATCAAGGGGTGTTTGAGCAAGCCATGTACCCATGCAGGCGGGTGTAGGGAAACGCCTTGCGGCCACCATAAGGCATTTTGGTGGATGCGGATGCCAGCCAATTGGCTGGCCGTTGCTGCATTAATATAGTCATACAATGCGCCTGAATGTGATTGTGTGGCTAAAGCTTGGTTGCGTCGGCGTTCTTGTTCGTTGTAATCCAAGTGCAAAACCCCGCAAGCTTGCCATTCTTGCTGCATGGGTAAAATGTGGCTTAGTAGTTGGCGGCTGTATGCATAACCCGCAAGCAGTAACTCGCTTTGAATGGTGTTGTGGGCAGAGATTTTGGCATAGAGTAAGCCTTGGCGATTGCCTGAGGCCGCATGAGCTACTGCGCCGCTGTCGATGACGGTGACCGAAATACCACGAACAGCCAAAGCATAAGCAGTAGCTGCACCCGCAATGCCAGCACCCACCACCATGACGTGTGTCATAGGCGTAGGGTGAGGCAGATGCAGCCAAGGCTTGGGCGCTGCATCTGCAGCAAAATTTGCCTGCCAGTCATCAAGATGATCGGGATGAATCAGCAATAAACGAACATGGGACAAAAATTGGGGTATGCAGAATACAGGTTGGTGCTGATACAGCGTTTGAGCCAACTGCAACGCGGATTGCAATGGCTCCGGAGCGGTGTTTGGTGATGCGTTTGCTGCTTCAGGCAGCCAGTGATCGCTGATGATAAGCCAAGTTTGATGCTGCATGGGTGCTTGTAGATGCGCTTCCCATAACGCGCGCATACTGGGCCAGTGGTGCCAGCATTGATTGATGCCCATCATGGTTTAGGTGGCCACGTTTTGGGTGCAGAGGCACCGCCTTGGTTCATCCATTGCCACTGCTTTTTCAGGGTTTGGCTGAGTGTTTGTTGTTTTTGCTGTGGGGTTTGCAGTCCGGCTGTTAAGCGTTGGTAATCAACACTGAACGAAGGGCGCATGAGGCTGCCATTCATCTTTAGTGGCAAGCGGTTACGGCTTCCGGGCTGGCGTGTGTTGATGAGTACATCATAATTCATGCTTTTTTGGCCTAAATTAACCAGCCCCAAACCGCTGATATCGAAATTTTTGGCATGTACGCTGATGGTGCTTTTTCGGCTTAGACCTTGTTCTAAAGGCATGATTAATTGCAAACTTTGAAAAGGGGTTTGGCTGAGTTCGTTGTAGGCCAATGTGGTTTGGGTGAGGGCATTGTTTTGCAAGATGTTATTGATGTCGATACCACGCATGCTGCCTTGCTGTAGATTTAATTGTGTAGTACCGGCTAAGTGAGCCAACCAATCGCGGCTGTTGAGCCCTTGGCTACGCAAGTTAAACTGCGCATTGCCCTGGCCATCAAGGTTGTGAAATCCCAAACTGTCTTGCAAGAGCGGCTTGATTTGCACTTGACTGAAATTTTGTTGTATCTGCCATTGTAATGGTTGAGTATTGTCGATGCGCAGCATGCCATCGCTGTGGCCTTCATAGAGGCTAGCGCGCAAAGGATTGGCCACTAAGCTGTGCTCATCCAGTTGGATTTGCGTGGTGATATCGCTCAATTGCATCATGGGGGTGATGATGCGCCCAATTTGCAGCTGCCATTGCCAGTGCCAGTTGTGCAGATATTGCTGCCAGCGTTGAAGCCATTGAGGGTTAATTTGCAGTGGCTGTGCGTTTTGAAGGTAGGGGCCCAGATTGAATTGGTCTAAGCTCAGGTTGCCTGAAAGCGTGCGTTGTCCATCTGGCTGTTGTTGAAAATCAGCGGCCAAATGGACCGGTTGGTTGTCTAATGTACCCTGCCATTGCATGTGTGCCTTGTTCAAGCCTTGGCCGCTGATACGACCGCTCAGTTCACTTAGCCAGCGGGGATTGGGTAGTCGATTAACGGTGTCCTGATGGCTACTAAACGTTAAATCATCCAATACCCACTGTTGGTTGTTGGGCCACAACAGTCGCCCAGATAAGGATAAAGCGGCTTGACGAATGCCGTTTTGCCAGCTGCTTTCTATTTGGAATTGACCGATTTGCCAGCGCTGTTGCTGCCAGCGCAGCTGGTTGAGGTTGATGGTGGCATTGAGGGCATGGTTTTGTTCTTGTCCAGTAATAACAGCATTGAGTTGAGGAATGATGAAATCCGCCCCGTTAAGCTGCCAATCTTTGCCCGTGCCACTGGCGTGAAGTGCCGCCCGTTCGCTTTGCCACTCCCACTGCACGTCGCCTGTGCGCAAACGATGGGTTTCCGGTTGCCAGGTACCATCAAATCCCCATTTTGCACGGGTGTGGCCCAAATAAGGCAACTGGCCTTCGGCCACGACTGCAAGATTTTGCCAGACCCATTGCTTATCTTGATGTCGGTTGCCACTGATTTGCCAATCGATGGCTGGCCAGCCTTGTTTTTGCCAAATGCCACTGAGTTCAAAAGGGCTGTTGACGTCGTTTAAATCAATTATTTTACCTTGTAATTGGCGCCACTCTTGGCGTTGACCTGCGCTATCAATTACATTGAAATCGCCGTTGTTGATGAGGACGCGGTTGATTTGGGTTGGTTGGGTTGGTTCTCGCCATAATTGCAGTAGATCAGCAAAATTGGTGTTGCCCTGAGCATTGATGCGCACTTGAGCAGTTACGTCTTGCCATTGTAATTTTTCAATGTGGGTTGTACCCAATAAGCTTGACCAGCCTAAGCCAATTTTTAGGCTGCCTGCATGCAAGTCAGTCCCTGTGCGGGTGGGATTGCTGATGTCGACTTGAGACAATGTTACGGTTGGGCGAGGGAACCAGCCACGATCAATGTTGTGATCAAAACGGATTTGGCGCCCCGTTTGGGCGATGATGCCATTGAGGTGCTGATCCAGTTTAATGGGGTTGAATACATAGTGCAAAGTCGCTGCACTGGCTACCAGCAAGAGTAGCATAGCAATGCTGCCGTAAACCAGGGTTTTGAGCCAAAATTTACCGGAGTGGAGAAGCGAAATCATGAGATACGGTCATGTGGTTAAACAGGTCCATGGGTGAAACAATTCTTAGAGGGTACACCACATTAAAACATCTTGAAAAGGCGATAGCAGGCAATTTTGTGTCAAGAATGGCGGAATACCCGTTCAGGGAAATCAGCTATCGGGCGTCAACGCACTCAGCAAACGGCTGATGTACGCCATTGCTTGATGGGTGTGTTGTCGACGAAAGTCGGGTCGGTCATCTATGGGTTGGATGTTGGCCGCGTAGCCAATGATGCCGCAAACGTGTGCATAGGCCATGCCCAATTCTTTTGCCAAAATCGCTTCTGGCATGCCGGTCATGCCCAATAAGTCGCCACCATCTTGAGCAAAACGTTTGGCTTCTGCCATGGTGGCTAAGCGCGGTCCTTGTGTGCAGGCGTAAACAGCTTGTGCATGAATGGCCGTATGGGTGTCTCTGGCCAATTGAATGATGCGCTGGCGTAGCGCTGAATCATAGGGTTCGCTGAAGTCGGTGTGCACCACTTCTTGGCTTTGGCCTTCGAAAAAAGTGTGTGCGCGGTTATGGGTGTAATCAATGAGATCATGCGGCACCACCAGCGAACCTGGTTGCAATTCATGGACCAAGCTGGCCACGGCACTCACCGAAATGATTTGCTGTGCGCCCATGTGGTGTAAGGCCCATATATTGGCTCGGTAGTTGATTTCATGTGGTGCCCAAACGTGATTGGCACCATGTCGAGCCAGCAGAGCCACTGCCCATTCACCCAAGTGGCCAAAGTAAATTGGTGCGGATGGCAAACCGTAGGGCGTGCGCACGACTTCACGGCGTTGAATCACAAATTCAGGCAGCGTATTTAAACCGCTGCCGCTGAGTATGGCAAGCATGTGGGTATCCGCAATTGAGATGAAGGGAAGGGATTGTATCGGTAGAGTGCGGTTTTCGGCAAACCAGCACGTTGTAGCCAGGCCCACAACCAAAGGTCTAATATCGTTGCAGGCTTGGCTGGTGTAGTAAGGATTAATGCATCATCGGCGCCGTTGACGTGGCACCTAAGCCTTCTTTGCGTACCGGAACCTGAATGGTAATGGGGTGGGTGTGTTTAAAGGTGAGTGTGAGCGGGATTTGGGTGCCTACCTTTAAAGGTTGTTTCAAACCCATCAGCATAATGTGGTGGCCGCCTGGCTGTAAGGCTGTGATTTTGGCATTGGGCAAAGCAACGCCTTGTGGCACGGGGCGCATTTTCATCATCCCATCGATGTTGATTGTTTCGTGTATTTCAGTTTGAGTGGCTATGGGCGTGCTTACTGAAACCAAAGCATCATCTTTGCCGGTGTGATTATTTAAATTCATAAACACGCCACCCATGGTGACACCCGGTACCGTAAAACGGGCCCAGGCTTGCTCGGCTGTCATGCCATGAGCCAGGGTCAAACCAGTACTACTGAGCAGGCTGGCAGCGAAAAATAATGATTTGATCTTCATGTTGTGTGTTTTCCTCTTGATAAAAACGATGACTCAATATGAAATATGGCTATATTCAGGCAACCTAAAAGCATGAGTTGCCTGAATACAAGGGATATAAAACCATTAGCGCTGTTGATTATGCTTTGATGTATGGGGCGATGATTTGCAGCAGTTGCGCCAGCACCTTGGGGTTGCCGGTTACGATATCGCCACTGGATAGCCAGTTTTGCTCGCCTTGCATATCGGTCACCAAACCGCCTGCTTCCTGCACAAGCAAGGCACCAGCAGCGATATCCCAAGGCTTCAGATTGAATTCGAAGTAACCATCAACACGGCCACTGGCTACATTACACAAATCCAGAGCGGCTGAGCCTTCGCGACGTGCGCCTGCGGTTTTACTCAAAACCTCTTTCAGAATGGCCAAATAGCTATCCATCATGCTTTGGTCAACAACTGGGAATCCAGTGGCAATCAAGCAGCGTGGTAGGTCGATACGATTGCTGACGCGTATGCGCTTGTCGTTAAGTAAAGCGCCTTGACCGCGGCTGGCTGTATACAAGTCATTGTATTCTGGCGCATAGATCAATGCCTCGGTGAGCACACCTTTGTGCTGCAACGCCATGGAAATAGCGTATTGCTTATGGCCGTGAAGGAAATTGGTGGTGCCATCCAAAGGGTCGATAATCCATCGGTATTCGGCATGTTCATGGCCATGTAAGCCAGATTCTTCTGCCACGATGGCATGGTGGGGGTAGGCCTCATTGATGGCTTGAATCAGAATATTTTCGGCTTCACGATCAACATCGGAAACAAAATCATTGTAGGCTTTGCTGTCTACTTTAATGGCGCCTAAATTGGTCGCAGCGCGGGTCATCATGTGGCCTGCTTTGCGCGCAGCTTTCCAGGCGGTATTCAAAATCGGATTCATGGTGCGTACTCGTATGGTGATTTTAGGCAAGCATGGTGCTGCCAGATGGTGCTGTTAAAGAACAAAAGCCGCAGGCCAAGCCGCGCGGCAGATAATGGCTCAATTATACGGGAAATTCAGTGCTGGCTAAAGAGGATGTACGTAAATGGCTCATTCTGGAACAAGCGAAGCAGGCTATGCTTTGCTACAATAACCGCGTTTTGCTGTGTCCAGTGCGGGCACGGTATTTGGACAGAAAGACCATGGAAAAACCGCAATTACCGTCTTGTTTAGACAATATTATCGTGGTGCTGTCACGCACCAGCCATCCTGCCAATATCGGTTCTGCGGCGCGCGCCATGAAAACGATGGGGTTAACCCGATTAACATTGGTCTCACCTCATTTAATGGCGACGCCTATGACTCCAGAACCACCATCGTTTGATGCGGATCATGCTCAGGATTTCAGGCTGCCTGAAGAAAGTTTCGTCTTGGCTTCAGGCGCCCGTGACGTATTAGAAGAGGCCCGCATAGTGGCCTCATTGGATGAGGCATTGGCCGATACAGTGGTGTCTTGCGCGCTCACCAGCCGCAAGCGTGAGTTAACCGCGCCCATGCACACGCCGCGCGAATTGGCCCCTGCATTGCTGCAAACTGCTGCTGCGGGGGAACAAGTAGCGCTGGTGTTTGGTAATGAAACATTTGGCCTGAGCATTGAAGAAGTGCAAAGTTGCAATCGCCTGATGACCATCAATGGCAATCCTCATTATTTCTCACTCAATTTAGCCCAAGCCGTCCAAGTGGTGACTTATGAATTGTTTAGCCACACAGACGTGCCCATGGATTATCTCCAACAAGCCGCTCATTTGGCTACCCATGAACAGGTAGCAGGTATGGTAGCGCACCTACAAAATGTGATGGGGGAACTGGGCTTTTTTGAACGACGCAATGAAGCGCGTTTGATGCGGCGCATGGCCGCTTTGTTTGACCGGGCGCAAGTCAATACAGAAGACATTGATATTTTGCGGGGTTTTTTTAAAACCGTCAGCAAACAAGTTGAGCGCAGCCAATAACCATTCATTAATGTAATTATCTGAGGGGTAATGCATGAAACTCATCATGGGCTTGTTGCTGGTGATAGCGGTGGCGTTGTGGCTTCGACGTGCACTGGCGCATCACTCCAAAAAGCGTTCGTCGCATGACGGATCTGTAGCAGCAGAGCATGTTCGTGCCTATATCGTGCAGCATTATTCGCCGAATCGCGTGGAGCTCGTCAAAAAATTGCGCCAAGCGTTTCCAAGCATGACCATGCATCAAGCAAACGCCGCAGTGACGGCATTTGAGGCTGAAAAACACCGAGTATCGAATCCATGAATTATGCTTTGGACGCTTTGTGGTGGCGCTTGAAAACACCCATGGTGCGTGATTTGGCTAGCTTATTGACGGCACCTGCACCGTGGCTAAGTGGTTGTGAGCTGCCAGTTTCGGTGTTGTTGGGTGATGGCGGATTTCGTTATTTATTGGCTTTGGATGACGAACCTTCTGTGATGCATGATTGGTTGGTATCCAAAGCGCCTTTTGGTCAGCGATTGGGTTTGTATGCTGAGTCCTTATTGGCGTTTTGGTTTACCCATGCACCACATTCGATATTGTTGGCACACAATTTGGCGCTGCGCACGCCTACGCAAACGGTGGGTGCTGCTGATTTTATGGTGCGTTTAAATGGGGTTCTGTATCACTTGGAGCTGGCCTGCAAATATTACGGTGGTTGTGGCCGATCTTTAGGCGATTTTGTGGGCTTGAACCCACAAGACGCGATGGAAAATAAGATTGAGAAGATTCAACAACAATTGCGCTTGTCGCAGCATCCAGCATTTCAGGTAGCCTTAATGGCATGTGGCATTCATGACGAACCAATACACCGTGCCACGGTTTTGCGCGGTATGCTGTTTGCGCCTGCGTTGCCATCTATTGCCCCCATTAATCGATTGGCTTGGCAAGGTGGCTGGGGTTGCGAATGGGCAGCGTTGGCAACGCAATTACCAGAAAATATTTCTTCATTACGGTTTGCTTCGGTACCGCGGCTGGCGCAATTGTCGCCGTTGCGCCAAGCGGCAGAACCACTGCTTTGGGACGAAGTTGAGCATACGATATCAGTGGGCATGGTAGCGGTACTAGAACAACGGGCTGATGAGTATTGGCATGAAGTGATGCGCCTGATGAAAACAGAAGCACCTTGAATGGTATGACAGGCAGTGTTTGTGTTGTTGCCTGAATGCGTTAGGCGTCTGCAATGCGTATTTTTTTAAAGCGGCTTATGGTACACTTGCGGTTTCATTTTTTGCATTCATTGGCTTGAATTGGCAGGCACTATTGCGCCGGCTATGCCGATGGGTGAATCAACCAACACTTGAATTAACGGAAAGATTAAGGGTTTACGATGAGCGTAACGGTAGAAAAATTGGACAATCTGGAGCGTAAAGTGGTTTTGGCTTTGCCTTGGGATGACATCAATGCCAAAGTCAGTGCACGTTTGCAAAACACACAAAAGCGCGCGCGCATCGACGGTTTCCGTCCAGGTAAAGCACCATTGAAAATGATTGATTCTATGTATGGTGCAGGTATCCGTGATGAA
The DNA here is from genome assembly GCF_001590725.1 of Snodgrassella sp. CFCC 13594. Classification (GTDB taxonomy): domain Bacteria; phylum Pseudomonadota; class Gammaproteobacteria; order Burkholderiales; family Neisseriaceae; genus Snodgrassella. The sequence goes on from NZ_LQXR01000001.1 coordinate 220,956, forward strand.
GTGTTGAATGAAACGGCGCAAAAAGCGTTTTATGACACCGTGGTGGAAGAAAAATTGAAGGTCGCTGGTTTGCAGCGTTTGGATGCTTTGGATGACAAAGAGCAAGACGACGACAAAAATTTCAAAATTGCTGCTGTATTTGAGGTTTATCCTGACGTTGCGGTTGGCGATTTGGCTGCACAAGAAGTTACCAAAGTCAGTACCGAAGTCGGCGATGCTGAAGTAGATAAAACCATTGATATTTTGCGTCAGCAACGCACCCGCTTTAACCGCGTGGAGCGCGAAGCCAAAGAAGGTGATCGTGTGATCATTGATTTTGCCGGTAAAGTAGACGGCGAGGCTTTTGAAGGTGGCTCTTCTGAAAATTACCCGTTTTTGTTGGGCAAAGGTCAAATGTTGCCTGAATTTGAAGCGGGTGTTGTCGGCATGAAAGAGGGTGATGTTAAAGAAGTCAATGTGACATTCCCTGAAGACTATCATGGCAAAGACGTGGCGGGTAAAACTGCGGTATTCACCATTACCTTGAAAAATGTAGCTGAGGCTATATTGCCAGAAGTCGATGCTGAGTTTGCTAAATCTTTGGGTATTGCCGATGGTGATGTGGCCAAAATGCGCGAAGAAGTGAAGAAAAACGTGTCTCGCGAAGTGAACCGTCGTGTGGGCGAAATGACCAAAGAAAGCGTGATGAACGCTTTATTGGCCTCAACACCGATTGATGTTCCCGGTGTTTTGGTTGAGCAAGAAGCGCGTCATTTGGCCGAACAAATGAAGGAAAATTTCACCAATCAAGGCATGGATCCGAAAAATTTGGATTTGCCGTTGGACATGTTTAAAGAAGCTGCTAAACGCCGTGTATCCATTAGCTTGGTGATGGCTCAGTTGATTGAAGATGAAAAATTGGACCCCACTGAAGATCAGATTAAAGCTGTGGTGAATGAGTTTGCAGAAAGCTATGAAGACCCACAAGAAGTGGTTGATTGGTATTTCAGTGACAAGAAAAATCTACAAGGCCCAACTGCGTTGGCGGTAGAAAATAATGTGGTTGAATACATTTTGGGTAAAGCCAAAGTGGAAGAGAAAAAACTCTCTTTTGATGAAGTCATGGGTCAACAAGGCCAAGCCTAAATAGGCTGCCTGAAACTGAAAAGCACCAAAGTGGTTTTGTCGCTGCTTGGGTGCTTTTTTATCGAATACACAGGAGCACGATGATGATGCCGAGTATAGACAATTTGGGGCTGGTACCCATGGTGGTGGAGCAAAGCGGTCGCGGTGAGCGTTCATATGACATTTATTCGCGCCTTTTAAAAGAACGCATTGTGTTTATGGTGGGCCCCGTAACCGATGACACTGCTAATTTGGTGGTCGCACAATTGCTGTTTTTGGAAAGCGAAAACCCAGATAAAGATATTTCTTTATACATCAATTCTCCAGGTGGCTCGGTGAGTGCAGGGATGTCGATTTTCGACACCATGAATTTTGTGAAGCCCGATGTGGCTACACTGTGTCTGGGTCAGGCGGCCAGTATGGGGGCATTTTTACTTTCTGCCGGTGCTAAAGGCAAACGTTTTGCGCTACCCAATAGCCGTGTCATGATTCATCAACCTTTGATTAGCGGTGGCTTAGGCGGTCAGGCTTCAGATATTGAAATTCATACACGTGAGTTGCTGAAATTGAAGCAAAAATTGAATCAAATGCTGGCGGATCACACGGGGCAAAAATTGGCGAAAATCGAAAAAGACACCGATCGTGATAATTTTATGTCGGCTGAAGAAGCATGCAAATATGGTTTGGTTGATGAAGTATTAACCCACCGAATCAAATAAGTTTATGGATGTTTAGTCCAACTGTGAGCCATGTAGAAAACAGCCGAGATGAATTCCATCTCGGCTGTTTGGTATTTTAGACAACCTTTGCTCGTTGGCAGTATTAACTTTCTAATAAAGCACGGCCCAAATAATCCTTGGTGCTATTCACGCCCGGCAGTACAAAATAATAGCCACCACCAAAAGGTTTGATGTAGCGTTCTAGCGGTTCGCCATTCAAGCGATTTTGGGTATCGATAAAACCTTTTTTCAAATCATTCTGGTATGAGATAAAAACCAAGCCCATGTCAATTTCGCCGGAAGGCAACACGCCCAAGGAATAACTAAAGCTTCGACGACGCAATTTGGCTACGTGTCGTTCTGGATTGCGTGGTTCGGCGCGGCGCATGTGTGAATCAAATAAAATACGGTCGCCATGGGGATCCTGATTCATTTGTGGATCATCCATTTCGTGTTTCATGCCGATGGGCGCGCCACTGTCTTTATAGCGACCAAAATCATTTTCTTGATCTTCCAATGGGGTTCTGTCCCAAAAAGCCAAATTAAAGCGGATCAAGCGTATGGCTTGGTAGCTCCCGCCCAAGCACCAATCAGGTTCGTGATTGTTTTCAGTGATCCAAACCAAATCATCCATTTGTTGCTTGTCGGTGGCTGGTGCATTGCCAGTACCATCTTTAAAGCCAAATAAATTAATGGCAGTAGAGTGGCGATCAATGTCTCGTGCGGGTAAAAAACCATCAATTTTCCACACGGGCATCATTTGATCGCTGGTGTGACGAACAATGTCACGCAAGGCATAAATCACACTTTCACGGCTATTGGCGCAAAATTGCAACACCAAGTCACCACCACACCATTCTTTTTGTAAGCGATCATTGGGAAATCGCGTCATGGTAACCAATTTTTTGGGTTTCTTTTTGGCTAAACCAAAACGCTGATCAAATAAAGGTGCACCCAAAGACAAGGTAATGGTGAGGGAATCTGGTTCCAAGCGGGCGCCCAAAATACCCGATTCTGGCGGTGGCAATTTGTCGTTTTTTTGTGTGGGAAATGATTGTGGTTGCGTCAGAAAAGCAATGCGCGCAGACAATGTTTTAAATAGTTGCCGCAACTGATCAGCGGTGGTGATGCTGAGGTTGAAAGCCATAAAAATGGCTTCTTTGGTATCAGGCGTAATGACGCCAGCTTGGTGCGGTCCGCGATAGTCAACGGCCTGATTGTAATCATGGATGCAGCTGGAGGCAGAAGTGCCTGATGATTTGGCCAGCGCATTGATACTGGCCACGCCCAGTCCGCCCGCCAGCAGCATTTTCATGCCTTGACGGCGGCTCAAATTAGAAGGGGTATCGACATCGCTGTGGCTCGTCGTTTGTGCTACAGAGTTTTGGTTAATTTTGGTCATGTTGTTTGTCTCAACGGCGATATTTGTAATAAATATCCACATTTAGGTCAGCGCGTAGCTGTGCCAATCGATCAGCTTGTTCCGTGACCAATGAATACAATTTATTGTGATCCGCCATGCTCAGTTGATCAAAAGGCCGGTATTGCTGGTCAGACAGCCTATATTTTTGCAAGATGGTTTGGATTTGAGCAAAACTTTCTTCAATCGGCTGCAATTGGGCTTGCGCGATAAACGGGCGCAAGTGGCGAATGATCATTTGTGAACCAACCACATTGGCTTCCATATCGGCAATATCGCTGTGGCTGAACTGGTTTTCTTGCCCCAATAGTTTGGTTTGCAGAATCATTTCCATGAAATCCGCTGACGATTGCACCATTTTGGCAATCTCAATGGTTTCAACGGCCATGCGTTTGCGCAAATCGCCCACTTCATATTGTAGTGGAACCGCGTCATCATGTGCTTTTTGGGCGTCTTTCAATGTAAATAAATCATATTCAACCAAGTGAAAACCCACAAAACGTGGATCATTCACCCCATCAATATAATAATCGGCACGTGAATTGATGGTTCTATCCGCATTACCAAACAAAACCACAATCGGTCGAATGCGCTCATACGTTTGGTGTGCTTTGACATAAGCTTGCTGCGCTGCCTGAAGGTGGCCAGCTTTGCTGTATCGAACCACATCACCTACTAAATCATCCAAGTTTTTTAATTGCTGCTGTACTTCTTGCAAATAGGCGCGGATAGCCGGTTGGTATTTGGTCGGCGTGGGGATGTCGCCTTTGGCGGCAACAAAATTAGCATCATTAATAATGGGCGCACGCAAGCCGTGTGCCGATGAATACACAGGAGACATCAGCACACACGCCAAGAGCACACCTAAATAGGTTGTCGAGCGATTCATTTGGTTTTTTTTCTCAAAAATAAGCAGGCCATCACTACCCAATAAACCACGAAAGTAATGACGCTAATCCACATGGGCTGTGAACGATAAGCAAAGAAAGAAGACGCAAAGTCACCAATCAAGCTGCTGTCATCCATCAAATGAGATGTATCCCAAGCTGGGTTAATGAGGAAATCGGGCACAGCTACATCTTGTTCGAGAAGCAGATTAGTACCATCTTCAACTCCTTTCAGAAGTAATGATACAGCCAAGAACAATAAAATAATGCCGGTAACCGTAAAAAATTTCTTCCATTGCACGACGCGGCTGGTAAGTACAAAAGCATAGAAAGTCAGTGCAGATACGGCCACGCCAATCAACACGGCCAATAGGAAGCTCATGTAATTGGTGTGATTCAACTGCATGATTTGGCCGGATAAAAATACCACAATCTCACTGCCTTCGCGAGCGATGGCAATGGCAATAATAAACAGTGCACCCCACCATGAATGATGTTCAACATGGGCCGCCATCTCACTCTCCAGAGAAGATTTCATGGTGCGGCCGTGCTTGTTCATCCAATACACCATTTGCACAATCAATGCGCAGGCCACAAATGACATGCCCATCATAAATAAAGTCTGGTTGTTGCCTTGTAATACATTAAATACGCCATAAATGACCATGGCCAATATCACTGACACCAAAACACCCAAGCCCACGCCGCCCAATAAATAACGCATGCCGTTTTTGCTGTCTGGATTTTGCTTAATCCAAGCGTAAATAATCCCGATGACCAAGAGTGCCTCAAAACATTCTCGCCATACCACGAATATAACTTGTCCCATTACCGATTCCTCGTTTATTTAACGATGAGTTTGCCCTTGGGCTTATTAAGATGAAAATCATCAAAAAAGATATATGTGCCTGGTTTTTTTGGCGCAATCACCACAACTGAGCTGGCTCCAGGCGCCAGTACTTTTTCTTTCACCAGTTGGGTACTTTCAAATTCCACAGGGCCTTTGCCAACATTGCTGACATTGATGCGGATAATTTTATTGGCTGGTGCGTAAAGAGTTAGGGGCATCATATCGCCGTCTTTCATTTTGAGATTTACGGTATGCTTGTCATCTGCCATAGCCAGAGAAGATAAAGCCATACCCACTAAGGTTACGGCAGTTATTATTTTTTTATTCATGACATAAAACTCCTTATTAAATGCCATCTCAAAAATACTAATAGGGATTAGGCCGCACCGTAAAGAAGCGACCATAATCCCCATTCACTTTTATTTACAATCAGTAGCTGCCTTTTCGGCCAACGCCTGCGTAATCAAAATCCCAGCTGACTTCAAATGGTTTGAACCAAGGGGCTACACCGGTTTCTTTATCAATGTGGCGCGCCATTTGATCAGCAGATGGCGGAGCAATTCGGTATGTCACACGGTATTTGCCCAAGCCATCTAATTTAACATTGTCGCCATAATGTGGGCCATCGCTGGCGACCATAGACATAAACTTACCTGAATGTTTGAAGCTGCCGCCCAATTTGGTTACGGTGTATTCCACATTCAAATTTGGCATCCAGTCACCTTCCGCAAAACCATTTGGGTTGCCTTCGGTGGCGTGAATGTCAGCTTCCATGTGCACGTCGGATTTGTTGGCGGGCAAATGCATATTCATGTGATTCATGCCATCTGTGTCCATGGTGATCGGTGGCAAATATACACCGGCGATTTCCATACCGTTTTTGATGACAGGTTTGCCCATAGGGTATTCTTGGGCAAAGGCCGCAGTAGATACCATAGCCACGCTAACAATAGCTGCTTTTTGAAAAATATTCATTTTTTTCCCGATTTGGTTAGACTCAATCAATATTAGGATTAATACCCAGTAAAGGCTGCCTGAATTGGTTTCAGACAGCTTGTAACTACTGGATATTAATGATACCTGTTATCAATATACGCCGATAAATTCTATTTGAGAATGGTTTTGATATAATTTCTTAATAAAAATCAAAGTAGATTGTAAAATGAGGTGTAATAGCTAAATAAATGTGGATTAAATAAATTTAAAAACAATAAGATGAGTTTTTATTTGGGTGTTGTTGCTGTGCATTCAATATGAACGGTAGCGATGTTGTTGGGATGTTGCTGTACTTTAGAGGTTTGGGGATGAGGCTGGTGCTCAGTAGGTGAATTGACTGCGTGATAGCATCATGCCTATGGTGGATGCGCGACTGTGCTGGCGTTATACATTGGGTGACTGACAATTTACGGCAGGAAACTACACGTTTTGTGGCAGGCCTTTTATTTGGTTATTGATGTTTTTAAATTATAGTATTGAAATTGTTGAAATTATTATTTGGCATGGTCCTTGCATTAATTTATATGTACTACTGAAATGGACTTCGATGGATATTTTGGTGGTGCGACAATTTGTGTTTGTTTTGTTCCGGCTTCTGTAATGAAGCCGGTTTTTTTTGGTTGCCATCAGGGGCGGGTTATGGAGGCTGCACCTTGATTGGCCAATGCATCGGCCCGTTCGTTACCATCGTGGCCTGCATGGCCTTTAACCCAATGCCATTTAATCTCGTGTTTGCCTGCTTCAGTATCCAGTGCTTGCCACAAGTCCACATTTTTGACTGGTTGCTTATTCGCTGTTTTCCAGCCGCGCGCTTTCCATCCAACAAGCCACTCACTCATGCCTTGCATGACGTATTTGGAATCGGTGTAAATATCAATGATGCAGGGGCGCTTGAGGGTGCGCAAGCCTTCAATGACCGCCATGAGTTCCATGCGGTTATTGGTGGTGTCGGGGTTGCCACCAAATAAGGCTTTTTCGTGTTCGCCATATTTTAAGAGTGCGCCCCAACCGCCGATGCCTGGATTGCCTTTGCAGGCGCCATCGGTATAAAGGGTAACTTTGGGTTTGTTCATGAAGTTAATGTGGTGTCATCAAATGAGGGGGAGAGGCTGCCTGAAAAGCAGCGTGTTGTCTACGATTAATATAGCTTGGTTATTGTCAGTCTGTGGCTGGAATGACCTTACCTGGGTTTAATACATGATGCGGATCAAAATGGTCTTTTTGTGCGCGCATCCATGCTATTTCTTCAGTGCTACGCACTTTAGTGAGCCAATGGGTTTTCAATTGGCCTATGCCATGTTCCGCAGCGATGGTGCCGTGGTGCGCCAAAACCTGCTCATAAACCGTGGCATTGATGTCTGTTTCAAAATCGTATACGGCGTTATTGAGGACATGGGGCAAGAATACGTTGTAATGCAGGCTACCATCCCCTAAGTGGCCAAAAATCACCAGTTGCGTATTGGGGTGTAATTTGTCCATGGCCTGTGCGCAGGTTTCGATGAAATCGGCGACTTGTGCAATGGGTACCGCTATATCGTGTTTGATGCTGGCGCCAAGATGACGTTGTGCAGCCGAAATATTTTCGCGCAGCAGCCATAGGTGCTGGCGTTCTGTGTCGGATTGGGCAATTACCGCATTGAGCCAGTTACCTGCGCTCAGCACTTCAATAAGCGGATCGTCCAAGGCCGCTTGCGGCAGACTGTCGGTTAGTTCGAGTAACACGTGCCATGCTGCTGCCACGGGCGGCGTGTGTTGACTGTATTGGGCCGAAAGTGCCAAAGCTTGATCACTGATTAATTCAAAACTACTGAGTCGTTCTGCAAAACGGTTTTTCACTGCGCCCAATAAAGCCACAGCTGCCTGAATACTGTTTAAACCTATCCAAGCCGTTTGCACGCTTTGCGGCTGGGCATAGAGTTTTAAAGTGGCACCGGTAATCACTGCCAAAGTGCCTTCGCTGCCGATGATTTGCTGGCGTAATTCATAGCCGGTGGTGTTTTTGTGTAGAGGCTGTAAATGGCTGACCAAAGTGCCGTTGGGTAAGACATATTCCAGACCCAGTACCAAATCTCGCGCAGTGCCATAGCGCACCACATTCAAGCCACCCGCATTACAGGCTATGTTGCCACCAATTTGACACGTTCCTTCACTGGCCAGACTAAGCGGAAAATAACGGTCTGCCGCGCGTGCAGCTTGCTGCACCTGAGCCAGTATCATGCCTGCATCTACGGTAATGGTGTTGTCGGCTGTATTTACTTCGCGCACGCGGTTGAGCCGGCCCATGGCCAAGAGAAAGCCCTTTCCGTTTAAAGACGCGAGTGGGGTAGCGCCGCCACACAAGCCGGTGTTGCCACCTTGTGGGGTAATGGGGATGTTATGTGTATGGCAATAACGCAAAATGGTTTGCACTTGTGCCACGCTTCGTGGCAGTAAAACCGCCCAAGCATTGCCTTTATAGCGCCGGCGTTGGTCAATACAATACGGTGCCATGTCTTCTGGCTTGGTGAGGATGTCGGGTTCGCCCAAGCAGGCTTGCATGGCGGCCAAATGGATGTGCGCTTCCATGGTGGTTCTCGTGGATATAGTGGTTGGGATTGTACGCTAACTTGCCAATGGTCGCTGGTTGCTTGAAATCGCTGCGAATCTGCCCAGATTGAAGTTAAGTCAAGTACAATGGTGGCTGATTTTGGTTGAGGGACGAATGATGTATTTTGTTGACCGCAGTGCAGTGGTATTGAAACCCACACAGGTTTTTTTGGACTGGTTATTCACCACAGACGAAGACATGCCTGAGATTACCTTGGCACAATTACAAAGCAATTGCACCACTCTATTGGTGCCAGAATTTGATACACCTGAGGAAGTGGTAGGCTATGTAGGCGAGCATTTTCAGCCTATTTTCGAAGCCGAATTGGCGGGTTGGGAAATTGAAAAAGCCAAATGGCCTAAAGACTTGAATGTGGAGACGTTTTGGACTTTTTTTAGCATAGACGTCAATGACATGGTGTTGGATATGGTGGATGCTGATATTCAGGTGTCTCCCCTGTTTGATAACATGATGTAGTACAAAGTTTTGGGCGGTTAATGAGGATTTAAGCATGAATTGGACCACACTTTTGTTGTTTATCCCTGCGTGTTTTGCGCTTAATCTGGCGCCTGGGCCCAATAATTTGTTGTCGGTGAGCTTGGCCAGCCGTTATGGTTTTCTGCCAGCTTGTTGGGCTGGCGTAGGCCGCCTAGCTGCGTTTGTCATGATGATTGCGTTGACTGCTGTGGGCTTGGCTGTGGTACTGCAAACCTCGGTGATGGCGTTTTACATCATCAAAATAGGTGGTGCGCTGTATTTGTTTTATATGGCTTGGCAACTGTGGCATGCCGATACCTCGGTTGCGCCTGCCATTGATAGCCACACACATTCACTGTGGCGGATGATGCGGCAGGAATTTTGGTTGGCGGCGGGCAATCCTAAAGCAATGTTGATTTTTACCGCTTTTTTACCACAATTTATTGATACCAGCGCCTCCAGTGGTTTGCAATTTTTGATTTTAGGCAGTGTGTTTTTGCTGTTGGAATGGTTGGCCATCGCGGTGTATGCCTATGTGGGCGCATATCTTCGTCGCCGCTTTACTGAAATCAGATTTCGTCGTCGTTTTAACCGCGGTTGTGCAGCGGTGCTCGGGGGTGCGGGCGTTGGTCTACTGCTGATGCGACGCTAGTGCGTGTTTTGGCTGCACCGGATGGCTGATAAAATCATTAAAGAGAGGCCGGTATGCCAGCATTTACTGTCCAATTCACGCCATCAAGCAATGCCAAGTGCTGAGTATTTTGCTGCACGTCACAACCATAGCGGTGGTTGCTTGGTTTTTAACCGGGTGGCTGAAATGGCTGTGGTTGGGGTTGGTGTGGTTTTCGGGTTGCTGGGTGCTAGGGCGGCTACGGGGCCGTGGTACCAATGTGGCTGTGTTGGTGGTAGATGAGGCCGGCGAGGCCCACTTGCAATTGCACGGCGAAAACGGTTTTCAGGCAGCCTATTTGCATGAAGACAGTCGTATTCAGCGGTATGGTGCGTGGCTGCATTGGCAATTGGGACGGCGTACATTGTGGCAATTTGTGTGGGTGGACATGACGGATGCCGATGCGTTCCGACGCTTGAAAGTGTGGGCCATTTGGTGTCGCCCAAAAATCCCGATGAATATTAGGAACGCGCCGCCCATGGATTAGCGTGGCGATGGTGGCGAGGCCAATCAGCTTGCCTGTCGTAAAGGCTGCCTGGAAGATTAAAAATGGAATGGCTGTGTTGATGGCGGCTTGAGTCTGAAATCAATACGGCATTGAATATAAGCACGAATGAACCATGAAAACACAATTGGCCAGTTTGGATGCGTGGCTGCATCATTTGGAAACGGCGCACCAAGCCGGATTAATCGATATGGGTTTGCAACGGGTGGGGGCGGTACGCCAGCGCATGGGGTTGAAGCCGCGTTGCCCAGTGATTATTGTGGGCGGCACCAATGGGAAAGGATCGGTATGTGCTTTTCTAACCCAAATCTATGTGGAAGCCGGTTACCGTGTGGGGACCCTTACCAGCCCACATCTACTGCATTTTAATGAGCGCATTGCCGTGAATGGGCATCCGGCAGACGACCAAACCATTATCCGTAGCTTTGAACGCATTGAAGCTGCTTGCGCAGAAATTTCATTGACTTATTTTGAATTCAATACCTTGGCTGCAGTGGATGTGTTTGACCATGCCAATGTCGATGTGATGGTATTAGAGGTGGGCTTGGGTGGGCGTTTGGATGCGGTGAACGTGTTTGATGTCGATGTGGCCGTAATCACCAGTGTGGATCTGGATCATCAGGCCTACTTGGGCAACACCATCGAACAAATTGCTTATGAAAAAGCGGGCATTATGCGTTCCGGTAAACCGGTAGTGTGCGGGCAGCTGCCTGTGCCCGATAGTTTGCGCCAGCATGCGGCTGATATTGATGCCGATTTATTGGTGATGGAAACCGATTTTGATGTGCAACAGTTGGCGCAACAACAATGGTCTTTCCGCTTTCACCCACAGCAAAGCCGATTGTTTTCAGGCAGCCGCGCCCGCCACGCTTTGCCCATCCCCGCGCTGCGTGGCCGGTTTCAGCTGAGCAATGCAGCTTGTGCATTGGCTGCGGTACAATGTTTGGATAATCAATTACCGGTGGATATTGGGGCGATAAAAAGAGGCTTGACGCGGGTACACAACCCAGGCCGTTTTCAGGTGTTGCCAGGGCGCCCTTTGCGGGTTTTGGATGTGGGGCACAATCCTCATGCGGCACGCGCTTTGCGCCAAAGCATGATTGCGTTGCCATATGCCGAAAAGCGAATAGCGGTATTCAGTATACTGGCTGATAAGGACATCGATGGTGTTGTGGAGATCGTTAAAGACCAATTCGATCAATGGATGGTGGCACCTCTGCCTGTGCCACGGAGTATGACCACCAACGCATTGGTGGAAAAATTGGTGGCGCACGGGATTGATAATGTTACCGCTTATGACCATATTCAGGCAGCCTATCAGGCTGCTTTATCGCAGGTAGGCGAAAATGATAGAATCGTGGTATTTGGTTCATTTCACACTGTGGCCGAAGTCATGGCTTTGCCACACGCTTAGGAGTAGGTCCGGTTTATGAATCCGCAAGACAGTTATGATCAGTTGCGTCGCCGTAATCGTCGCCGCTTGGTAGGTGCCGTGGTGATGGTGGTGGCCGCCGGCGGTATTTTGCTGACCGCCCTCAACCGCCAATCGGCACCGCCAGAAGCGGTGCCCACTGTGGACATTGCCGGCGTGCCTGCCGCTTCGGCGCCAACAACAGCTTCGTCTGCCAGTGCTGCATCAGCACCAGTTTTGGCTTCGGCTTCGGCGGCAGCAGCGTCGGTGCCTGCGGCCAGTATTCCTGCTGCATCGCTTGCCGGCAATAACCAAACTCCTCAAGTGGGACCAGCAACGGCACCGCTGCCTTCGCTACCGAAACCTGCCCCAAATGTTGAACATAAGTCGCTAACGGCACCTTCTGCGACAGCCAAGCAGCCCGCCGTACAAGCGCACCATACGCCCCAAACAGTACCGGTGAAGCCGCAGACACCAGAACGCAAGGCAGATACGCATTCAGCCGAAGTCAAAAAAGCAACCGTCAAACCCGTGAGCAAACCCACTCCTACAACCCAATCTCATGATGGTAAAAAGACGGCTAATACCCATTCAGTGACAAAAAACGATAATAAAAAGCCCGCTAGACCAGCTACTCAAGATGACCAGAAAAGCAAAGTCCACCCATCGTTGACGCCCCAACAAATTCTGAAAAATCAAGCGGCGGCCGAAGTAAAGAAAGCCAAACCCGCTAGTTCAAGTAATGCAAAAAAAACCGATCCCAACGCAATCTTAAATGGGCGCTCCGCAACGGCAGCGGGCAGTGGTAAAGCGTTGATCCAAATTGGCGCCTATACCAGCGAACAACAGGCCAAAGCAATACAACAAAAATTAACAGCGGCAGGGGTATCTGCCCACATTAGCCAGAGTCAAACCAGCAAGGGTACTTTGTATCGAGTGCGCACTGGAACCTATGCCAGTCGTGCGCAAGCACAGCAAAAATTAGGCAGCATTCGTTCTCATGGTCTGGATGGCATTGTGATCGGTCAATAAAATGACGGTATTTGATATCTTGGCGCTGGGTGTCATCGCATTGAGCGCCGTGGTGTCGATGATGCGCGGTTTGGTGGCAGAAATAGCATCCTTGGCTACCATGGTAGTGGCTTTTGTTTTGGCGCGAATGATGGCCGAACCTTTGGCCAATATTGCGTTTGCCATATGCAGCCGCATGCCATGGCGGTGATGCTGTCTTTCATGCTGTTGTTTGTGGCCGCATGGGTCATGCAACGGCTGTTGCGCTCTTTACTGACATCGCTATTGAGCGCATTAGGTTTGGGTGGCATTAATCGCGTGATGGGCGCCGTATTTGGGGCAGTGAAAGGCATTTTATTGGTGACCTTGGCGGTGCTGGTGTGTGCGTTTACGGATTTGCCTCATACAGACGCGTGGCAACAATCGCAAACGGCTTTTGTGTTTGAACAGTTGGCCATGTTGGCGGTGCCTTATTTGCCGCCATTCATGGCCGGAGATGTGCAATATCCGCCCGCTCAAGGGCCAATCTGGGGAAAATAATATGTGTGGTGTGTTGGGAATTGTGGCCCATGAGCCGGTGAATCAGCTTTTGTACGATGGCCTGCAAATGTTGCAACACCGTGGTCAAGATGCAGCGGGTATTGTTACCGCTCAAGGAACAATGTTCCATATGCATAAAGGCAAAGGCATGGTGCGCGATGTATTTCGCACGCGTAATATGCGCGATTTGTTGGGTCATGCCGGCATTGCTCATGTGCGCTATCCTACGGCTGGTAATGCAGGTAGCAGCGCTGAGGCGCAACCTTTTTATGTTAATTCACCATTTGGCATTGTGTTGGCACACAACGGCAATCTCACTAATACCGATGAGCTGTATCAAAATGTGTGCTTTACCGATTTGCGACACATCAATACCCGATCTGATTCAGAAGTCTTGTTGAATGTGTTTGCGCGAGAACTGGAAACGCAAGTAAACGATCATACCCAATTGCATCTGGATAACATCTTCAATGCCGTATCGGCGGTGCATCAACGCGTGCGTGGCGCTTATGGCGTTGTTGCCTTAATCGCTGGTTATGGCCTGTTGGCTTTTCGTGATCCATTTGGTATTCGGCCGTTGTGTTTAGGGCAAAAACAAGAAAATGGTCACATCGACTATATTGTGGCTTCCGAATCGGTGGCTTTCCCAAGCTTGGGTTATGAATACGTGCGCGACATTGTGCCGGGCGAAGCGGTGTTTATCACCATGGATGGCAAATTATTTTCGCAACAATGTGCCGAAAATCCAAAATTAATGCCTTGCTTGTTTGAATATGTCTATTTTGCGCGCCCAGATTCGGTAATGGATGGGGTTTCTGTGTATCAGGCGCGTTTGAATATGGGGGTGACTTTGGCCGAGAAGGTGAAGCGCACCATTAATTTGGATGACATTGATGTGGTGATGCCGATTCCCGATACCAGTCGCCCCAGTGCCATGGAATTGGCTCAGCATTTGGGCAAACCGTATCGTGAAGGCTTGTTTAAAAACCGCTATATTGGTCGAACTTTTATCATGCCAGGACAGGCGGTACGCAAAAAATCGGTACGCCAAAAACTCAATCCGATGGGGTATGAGTTTCAAGGCAAAAGCGTGCTACTGGTAGACGATTCTATTGTGCGCGGTACCACCAGTCGAGAGATTGTTGAAATGGCTCGCCAGTCTGGTGCTACTAAGGTGTATTTTGCTTCAGCAGCTCCCGCTGTTCGTTATCCGAATGTGTATGGCATTGATATGCCCACTCGTGAAGAATTGATTTCCAATGGACGCACTGCCGAACAAGTTGCTGAAGAAATTGGCGCAGATGGCGTCATTTTCCAGGACTTGAGTGATTTACAGGCAGTGGTGAATACCTTAAATCCAAAGATTGAAGGCTTTGATTCCTCTTGCTTTGATGGCCGCTATATTACCGGCGATGTGGATGAGGCTTATTTGGAGCGTCTGTCTGTGGGCAAACAATCCACTAGAGAAGCGGCTTTTGTGGCTCCAGGCTTGGTGGATCACAGTGTGCGCGTGAGTGATGAGGACGAAGAGTAATCTGGTGGCTGGGTTGGGTTGCCTGAATATTGATTGGCCATGTTAGATAGATTGTTAAAAAGTTGCGCTAAAATCAGTTAAAATCATCAGAATAGAATTTGGCAAACATCGCTGTTTGGTGCTGATGGTTTGACTTTCTATCTGTTTGGATGCTGGTTGTTTAATTGTTGCAGTATCGCTGTGGCTATTTTAAAACCCTTGCTGCCTGCAGCATAACAACATCAATAATAAAATGAAGGATGAAACATGAAAGTATGCGTTAAACAGTCGGTATGGATGCTTACAGCATTGGCTTCTGTAGTGTTGGCGGCTTGCTCGCCTGCTGAAAAGCAAACAGAAAGCGGCTCTGCGGCTTCAGGCAACACAGCCGTTAAAAAAGTGGCGATTACTGCCATTGTGGAACACCCTGCTTTGGATGCGGTGCGCCAAGGGGTGTTGGATGAGCTTGCGGCTGAGGGATACAAACAGGGTGAAAATTTGCAGGTGGACTTTCAAAGTGCCCAAGGTAATACCGCCACAGCAGGTCAAATTGCCAAGAAATTTGCTGGTGACAAACCCGATGTGATTGTGGCCATTGCCACGCCCAGTGCCCAGTCGGTAATTGCGGCTACTAAAACCGTGCCTGTAGTCTTTGCCGCCGTAACAGATCCGGTGGCGGCCAAATTGGTCAGCAGTTGGGCGCCTTCGAAAACCAACGTAACGGGGGTTTCAGATGAATTACCTTTGGCACCACAAATTGACTTGATGAAAAAAATTGTGCCGAATTTAAAAACAGTCGGTTATGTATACAGCCCTGGTGAAGTGAACTCAACCGTGGTTTTGGATCAGCTCAAAGGCTTGTTGGCGAAAGATGGCATCGCTGTGGCCGCGGCACCTGCACAACGGACAACAGATGTTCCTTTGGCAGCACGAAGCTTAAAGGGCAAAGCCGATTTGATTTACACCTCGCTGGACAACAACGTGGTATCAGCTTATGAATCCATGTATAAAGCAGCGAAAGAAGTCAAATTGCCATTAATTGCTTCCGATACCGATTCGGTTAAACGCGGTGCGGTGGCGGCCTTGGGCGCCAATTACCATGAAGTGGGCGTTACCACTGGCAAGTTGGTGGCTCGCATTTTAAAAGGCGAAAAAGCAGGTGATATTGCGCCACAACGCATTCAAAAATTGGATTTGTATGTGAGCAAAAAAAATGCAACTGAGCAGGGCGCAACCTTGTCTGATGCAGTATTAAAAGAAGCCAAAGTGGTTGAATAACATTTGGTGAGGGTGATCGGACATCGGCAGGCTGCCTGAAAGCTTTGCCGATGTTGTTTTTGTGTGATTTGTTGATGGATTGAGTATGTCTTCACTTGCTCTGTTTGGTGCCTTGGAAAGCGGGCTGATTTACGCACTGGTGGCTTTGGGTGTATTGATTTCTTTCCGTATTTTGGATTTTCCGGACTTGACTGCCGATGGGAGTTTCCCGCTTGGTGGCGCTGTTTTCGCCGTTTGTGTTTTGCATGGTGTCAATCCTTGGCTGGCTTGTTTGGCTGGCGCTGGCGCTGGTGCCTGTGCTGGCTTGGTCACCGCCTGGTTGAATGTGTCGCTGAAGATATTGCAGCTCTTGGCCAGTATTTTGGTGATGGTGGCACTTTATTCGGTGAATTTGCGCATCATGGGCGCGCCAAATTTGCCATTGTTAAATGAGCCCAGTGTGTTCACACCGTTTTTGAGTATGGATGGCAGTAACCAATTTTGGGTACAGCCACTGGTTATTTTGGGTTTTGTGGTGGTGGCCAAATTATTGCTGGATTGGTTTTTTTCTACCGAAGCAGGTTTATCCATGCGGGCCACCGGTGTCAATGCCCGTATGGCGCGTGCTCAGGGGGTGCATACCTCACGCATGATTATGGTGGGCATGGCGTTGTCTAATGCATTGATTGCCTTAGCCGGTGCTTTGTTTGTACAAACCCAAGGGGGTGCCGATATCTCTATTGGTATTGGTACCATCGTGGTGGGTTTGGCCGCGGTCATTATTGGTGAAACCTTAATACCTGGTAAACGGTTTGTGGTCATTACCTTGGCGGTGATTGTGGGTGCGGTGTTGTATCGTGCTTTTATTGCCTTGGCCTTGGGCAGCGAAACATTGCAAAACATCGGATTCGGGCCACAAGATTTAAATTTGGTCACAGCGATTTTGGTGGTGCTGGCGTTGCGTCTGCCTGCGATTAAGGCTTATTTTAAAAGGAAAAAACAATCATGATGCGGGCGGATAATCTGCGGTTAACCTTTAATCCGGGTACGCCCATTGAGAATCCGGCTTTACGTGGCCTGAGTCTCAATATCAATGAAGGCGAATTTGTGACCGTGATTGGCAGTAACGGTGCCGGTAAATCCACTTTTTTGAATGCCATTAGTGGTGACACTATGGTGGATTCAGGCAAAATTGTCATTAATGGGAAAGACGTGACTCGAGCGCCGGCATACAAACGTGCGCATTTGGTCGCTCGGGTGTTTCAGGATCCCATGGCCGGTACCTGTGAAGCCTTGAGCATAGAAGAAAACATGGCCTTGGCATTCAAACGCGGCGGTAAACGGAAATTATCTTTTGCTTTGAATGAAGCCAATCGTGCGCTGTTTCGTGAAAAGTTAGCCATTCTGGATTTGGGGTTGGAAAAACGCTTGAGTGATCGTATGGGCTTGCTTTCAGGTGGCCAGCGCCAAGCAGTGAGTTTGCTCATGGCTACGTTGCAGCCTTCTAAAATATTACTGTTGGATGAGCATACAGCGGCATTAGATCCGAAAACAGCCGCATTTGTGCTGCGTTTAACCGATCGCATTATCCAAGAAGGCAAGCTTACCGCTATGATGGTAACGCATTCTATGCAACAAGCTTTGGATCATGGTACCCGGACGGTGATGTTGCATCAGGGACAAGTGGTTTTGGATGTGTCTGGGGATGAGCGGCGCGGCATGACCGTGAGTGACTTGCTACAATTATTTGAGCGGACTCGAGGGGAAAAAGTCACGGATGATGCTTTGTTATTGAGCTAAAGATATCCTGATAAAGAAGGGCTGCCTGAACCTGTTTCAAGCAGCCCTTTATGCTATTTTTTGGCCAATATGGGTTTCAGATATTTACCGGTATAGCTTTTGCTGTTGTGGGCCACCTCCTCCGGCGTGCCCTCGGCGATAATCATGCCACCGCCATCACCGCCTTCGGGCCCCAAATCCACAATCCAGTCGGCGGTTTTAATCACGTCAAGATTGTGCTCAATGATGACGATGCTGTTGCCTTTGCCTTTAAGGCGTTGAATCACACTTAACAGCAAATCAATGTCGGCAAAATGAAGGCCAGTGGTGGGTTCATCCAAAATATATAAGGTACGGCCAGTATCTCGTTTAGAGAGTTCCAGTGCCAACTTCACCCGCTGCGCCTCACCACCAGACAATGTGGTGGCGGATTGACCTAAGCGAACATAACCCAAACCCACGTCCATTAAAGTTTGCAACTTGCGTTTGACCACAGGAACCGCATCGAAAAATACCCGCGCCTCTTCGACGGTCATGTCCAGCACTTCACTGATGCTCTTGCCCTTGTATTGAATTTCCAAGGTTTCTCGATTGTAGCGCTTACCGTGGCACACTTCGCAGGGCACATACACATCGGGCAAAAAATGCATTTCTACTTTGATTACACCATCGCCTTGGCAGGCTTCGCAGCGGCCGCCTTTCACGTTAAACGAGAATCGGCCCACGTTGTAACCGCGTTCGCGTGACAGCGGAACCCCAGCAAACAGCTCTCGAATCGGGGTAAATAAGCCAGTATAAGTGGCGGGGTTGGAACGCGGCGTGCGGCCAATAGGGGATTGGTCGACATTGATGACTTTGTCTAACTGGTCTAAGCCCAGAATTTCATCATACGGCGCTGGTTCTTCGCTGGAGCGGTTTAATTCGCGCGCAGTGATTTTGGCCAAGGTGTCGTTAATCAGTGTGGATTTGCCACTGCCAGAAACGCCGGTGATGCAGGTAATGAGCCCCAATGGCAAATTCAATGTGACGTTTTTCAAATTATGGCCGCAAGCCCCTTTTAAAATCAGTAAGCGCTTGGGGTCAACGGGCGTGCGCTGTGCTGGCATGGGAATGCACTTTTTGCCGCTTAAATATTGGCCGGTGATGGAGGTTTTGCAGGCCGCCACTTTGGCTGGGGTGTCAGCTACAATCACATGGCCGCCATGCTCACCAGCGCCAGGGCCCATGTCAACCACGAAATCCGCTTCTCGAATGGCGTCTTCGTCGTGTTCCACCACGATGACACTGTTGCCCAAATCACGCAAATGCTTGAGGGTGGCGAGCAATCGGTCATTGTCGCGTTGATGCAAGCCGATAGATGGCTCATCCAATACATACATCACGCCGGTGAGCCCTGAACCGATTTGGCTGGCTAAGCGAATACGTTGCGCCTCGCCGCCGGATAATGTTTCGGCACTGCGCGACAAATTCAAATAATTTAAGCCCACGTTGATTAAAAAGCCCAAACGCTCAGTGATTTCCTTGAGAATTTTTTCGGCAATGTGCTTTTTGTTGCCATCCAATTTTAGAGCTTGGAAAAAATCCAACGTTTTGGTGAGCGGCCAAGCGCTGATTTCATGTAGAGGCTGCTGGCCCACATACACGTAGCGGGCTTCTTTGCGCAAGCGTGCACCGCCGCAGCTGGGGCACGCGCGGTGACTTTGATATTGAGTCAATTCATCGCGTACCGTGGCCGAATCGGTTTCTCGATAGCGCCGCTCCAAATTGGGAATGATGCCCTCGAAAGCATGGCTGCGGTTGAATGTGGTGCCTTTCTCTGATAAGTATTTAAATTCGATGGCTTCTTTTCCTGAGCCATACAAAACAATGTGTTGGATATTTTCAGGCAGCTTTTCATAAGGCATATCGATGTCAAAATCGTAATGCTTGGCCAAAGATTGGATCATCTGAAAATAAAAAGTGTTGCGTTTATCCCAGCCTTTGATGGCGCCACCGGCCAAAGACAGCTCTGGATGCACCACCACGCGTTCTGGATCGAAGTAATTCATGCTACCCAAGCCGTCGCAAGTGGGGCAGGCACCAACGGGGTTGTTAAAGGAAAATAGCCGTGGTTCCAGTTCTTGCAGGCTGTATGAACACACCGGGCAGGCAAATTTGGCTGAAAACCAGTGCTCATGGTCGCTGTCCATTTCCAGTGCTAAGGCACGGTCATTGCCGTGGCGCAAAGCGGTTTCAAAACTTTCGGCCAGCCTTTGCTGAATATCGGGTCGCACTTTCACCCGATCAATGACCACGTCAATGTTGTGCTTGATGTTTTTTTGTAGTTTGGGGACGTCTTCTAATGGATATACTTCACCATCCACGCGCACGCGAGCAAAGCCTTGTACTTGAAGGTCGGCAAATAAATCCACAAATTCGCCTTTGCGCGGACTGCGGGTGCCAGTATCATCACGCGGGTGTCTTCCGGCAAAGCCAGTACATGATCCACCATTTGTGATACGGTTTGACTGGCCAAGGGTAAATGATGCTCGGGGCAATAGGGCGTACCCACCCGCGCGTATAAGAGACGTAAATAATCGTGGATTTCGGTGACCGTACCGACAGTGGAGCGAGGATTGTGGCTGGTGGCTTTTTGCTCAATCGAAATGGCTGGTGACAGCCCTTCAATCAAATCCACGTCGGGTTTTTCCATCATTTGTAAAAACTGGCGTGCATAGGCCGACAAGCTTTCTACATAACGACGCTGGCCTTCTGCATACAGCGTATCAAAAGCCAGCGATGACTTGCCGCTGCCAGAGAGTCCTGTCATCACCACCAGCTTATGGCGGGGAATGTCGAGGTCAACATTTTTTAAATTATGGGTGCGCGCGCCGCGAATGCGGATGGTGTCGTTGTCTGCCATGATGTAGTGTGCTTTCAGGCTGCCTGAATAAAGTGTGTCATACCGCTGATCTAGGCTGCCTGACATACACAGGTAGCCAATCAAATATTATAACCGTTTCGTCAATATACTTAAATCAAGTGTGTGGATATGAATAAGCTTAGGATTGAATAGATACAGTGGCAATGTTAATGGTCCCTGTCCACCTACCTTAAAAAGGAGTATATTGAAATTAGATTCCATATGGAATTTAATTTCAATATACGCTTTTACCATTTAATTTTTTTCGTGGTTTTACCTTTGTTGGTGATATGCCTATTGCATGGTGCAGCAGTCATGATACTGACGTTAAGAACAGCATAAAATGAGATAGACGCTTGTTTCAATGTGCCTTCATGCGGTCTGTAGGAAGGCGAGTTGATGTCATTTTTACCGAGTCGTTGAATGCAAATTGACTATTTTTGATTTAAGGCATTAATTTAGACCCGAAACACTATAAGGCAGCGTTTAAAGGCAGTAAAATAGCTTTAATGAATGTTGCTGACATGCACCCATGCATGGTGTGTGAATGCGTGTCAGCAAGATAGTTTTTAACACCCAGTGAGAGGATAAACAATGAAAATCGGTATTCCTCGCGAGTCTCTTTCCGGTGAAACCCGGGTTGCGGCTACGCCTAAAACCGTTGCTCAACTCATTAAGTTGGGCTACGAGGTGGTGGTGGAAAGCGGTGCCGGGAAAGCGGCCAGCTTGTCCGATGGCGCATATACTGATGCGGGCGCCACCATTGCTGATGCCGCAACAGTATGGGCTTGCCCTGCTATTTTTAAAGTCGATGCCCCAAGTGATGATGAAATTGCCAAAATGGCTGAAGGCACGATTTTAGTGAGCTTCATCATGCCCGCACAAAACAGTGATTTGGTGGCTAAGCTGCAAGCCCAAAAAATTACTGTGTTGGCCATGGACATGGTTCCACGCATTTCGCGCGCGCAAGCCATGGACGCCTTGTCTTCGATGGCCAATATCAGCGGCTATCGTGCGGTGATTGAGGCTGCAGAAAATTTTGGTCGCTTTTTTACGGGTCAAATTACAGCAGCCGGCAAAGTGCCACCGGCAGAAGTTATGGTGATTGGTGCGGGTGTAGCCGGTTTGGCTGCTATTGGTACGGCGCGGCAATTGGGCGCAGTAGTAAAGGCGTTTGATACACGACCAGAAGTGGCAGATCAGATTGAATCCATGGGTGGCCAATTCTTGAAATTGGATTACCAAGAAGACACCTCGGTAAGCACTGATGGCTATGCCAAAACCATGAGCAAAGCCTATATTGATGCTGAAATGAAACTGTTTGCTGATCAAGCGAAACAAGTCGACATCATCATCACCACCGCGGCTATTCCTGGTAAACCTGCTCCCAAGCTGATCACCAAAGACATGGTTGACAGCATGAAAGAAGGTTCGGTTATCGTGGATTTGGCCGCTTTAACTGGTGGTAATTGTGAATACACAGTTCCGGGCGAGGTGTTTGAAACGCCTAATGGTGTGAAAATCATTGGGTATACGGATATGGCAAACCGTTTGGCAGGCCAGTCTTCACAGCTTTATGGCACTAATTTGGTGAATTTGGCCAAGCTTATGACGCCCAATAAAGATGGCAACATGGCTTTGGATTTTGAAGACGTGATCATTCGCAATATGAGCGTAACGCACAATGGCGAATCCATGTTTCCACCTCCACCCATTCAAGTGTCTGCTGCGCCCAAGGCCGCGCCGAAAGCTGAGCCTGTTGTGGCACCTGCACCCAAACCAACACCTGTTTGGAAAAAATTGGCTCCTGCTGTGATTGGTGCACTTGCCATATTGTGGATAGGTGCTGTGGCACCAGAAGAGTTTTTGAATCACTTTATTGTGTTCGTGCTCTCTTGTGTGGTCGGCTATTACGTAGTGTGGAATGTGAGCCATTCTCTACATACACCGCTGATGTCAGTGACCAATGCCATTTCTGGCATCATCGTGGTGGGGGCTTTATTGCAAATCGGGCAAGGTCATGCTTTGGTTTCATGGTTGGCATTTTTTGCAATTGCCATTGTCAGCGTGAACATATTTGGCGGCTTTTATGTTACCCGCCGTATGCTCGATATGTTCCGTAAATAAGGGAGGTACGACATGTCTCATGGATTGGTTACTGCGGCATACATCGTTGCCGCCGTGCTGTTTATTTTAAGCTTGGGCGGTTTGTCACAGCAAGAAAGCGCCAAACGCGGTTGTTATTTGGGCATGCTGGGTATGTTGATTGCCTTGCTTGCTACTGTATTTGGTGACAAAGCTCAAGGTTTGGGCTGGGTGATTATTGCCATGGTTATCGGCGGTGCCATCGGTATTTATAAGGCCAAAAAAGTTGAAATGACAGAAATGCCGGAACTGATTGCGATGTTACACAGCTTTGTGGGTTTCGCCGCGGTTTTGGTGGGCTATAACAGCTTTATCGACCCAGCTGATGTGGCGCCAGATATGGAAACCATTCATTTGGTGGAAGTATTTTTGGGTGTATTTATCGGCGCGGTTACCTTCACTGGTTCTTTAGTGGCTTGGGGTAAACTCAATGGTAAGATCAAGAGTAGCCCGTTGATGCTGCCGCATCGCCATTTACTTAATTTGGCCGCTTTGGTGGTGTGTTTCTTGTTGATGTTGTGGTTTGTGAGTGCTGAAGGTTCCATGCTGGCCTTGATTGTGATGACATTGATTGCATTTGCCTTTGGTTATCACATGGTGGCTTCAATTGGTGGCGCTGATATGCCAGTGGTGATTTCCATGCTGAATTCTTATTCAGGGTGGGCCGCCGCCGCCGCAGGCTTCATGCTGGGTAATGACTTATTGATTGTAACTGGCGCGTTGGTGGGCTCTTCAGGCGCAATTCTGTCTTATATCATGTGTAAAGCCATGAACCGAAAATTCTTGTCGGTGATTGGCGGTGGTTTTGGCCAGGCACCAAGTAAGAGTACGCAAGAACAACAGCCGGCTGGTGAAATTCATGAAATCAAAGCTGAGCAAGTAGCCGATATGCTCAAAAACGCCAGCTCCGTTATCATCACTCCGGGATATGGCATGGCTGTGGCCCATGCACAAGGCGTGGTGGCAGACATCACCAGCAAACTGCGTGAAAAGGGCGTGGAAGTTCGCTTTGGTATTCACCCTGTTGCGGGTCGATTGCCTGGACACATGAATGTATTGCTGGCTGAAGCCAAAGTACCTTACGACATTGTGCTGGAAATGGATGAAATCAATGATGATTTCAAAGACACCGATGTGGTATTGGTGATTGGAGCCAATGATACAGTTAACCCGGCTGCAGCCACTGATCCTACTAGTCCGATTGCAGGGATGCCTGTGCTGCATGTTTGGGAAGCGCATAACGTGATTGTATTCAAGCGCTCCATGCATGCAGGCTATGCAGGGGTGGATAATCCATTATTCTATAAAGACAATACACAAATGTGTTTTGGAGACGCTAAGGCCACATTGGAAGAAGTGGATAAAAACATTTAATTTCATTAGCCTAGATGGTGAAGCCGCGCAATTGCGCGGCTTTTTTATGCGGGTATGGGAGTGCAATAATCATGCCGATAAAAAATGGTTGTATTAAATAGGCATGATTAATTCATTGCCTGGGTAGGATGCACAGCTGCAGGCTACGGCCATTGATTTGGCCGATACGATAATGTGCCCAACAACGGAGTCATGCAAAAGAATCAAAATCAGCCTTCAGGCAGTCATTCGGTCAGGGTTTTATTCTTCTTTGGGTGTTTCTCCAAAAACCTGTGTCCATAATGTTTTCACCACGTGGTAGTAGCCAAGCAGTGTTTCATTGACTTCGGCATGTGTGGCGTCACGAAGGCGAGTATTGTGCTGCTGTTGACGATAATAGCGATAAGCCGTGCGACTGGCTTCAGCCAAGGTTTCATCAATTAAATCTAAGTCCGCCGCGATGCTCAGCAGAGCAATATTGCCATAATTTTGCAGCAACTGAGGATATTGATGGGCATGTGCCAAGATCAGATATTGCACGATGAATTCCACATCCACGACACCTCCACGCGCATATTTAACATTGCGGATTTCCGGCGGATGCGTGGGGAACATTTTTTCACGCATGCCGATGATGTCAGTTTTTAAAGTGGACGGGTCGCGTGGGCGACTGAGCATGTCATCACGAACGGCATTAAAGCGCTCGCCAGTTTGTTCATCTCCAGCGATAAAGCGAGCCCGTGTTAACGCCTGGTGTTCCCATGTCCACGCATTTTCGCGC
The DNA here is from genome assembly GCF_001590725.1 of Snodgrassella sp. CFCC 13594. GTDB lineage: Bacteria > Pseudomonadota > Gammaproteobacteria > Burkholderiales > Neisseriaceae > Snodgrassella. Next base: position 245,863 of record NZ_LQXR01000001.1, read on the forward strand.
TCATAGCGATCAAACGCATTGATGTGGGTGGCTGCAAAACCTGAGTCTCCATTTGGGCGTAAACGCAAATCCACTTCATATAAGGTGCCGGCTCCAGTGGGAACAGTTAGCCATGAGGTGATGCGGCGGGCCAGTCGGGCATAGGTATCGGCAGCGTCAGGGTGATCATCATTGTAGAGGTAAACCAGATCCAAATCAGAGGTATAGCCCAATTCTTTGCCACCCAACTTACCATAGCCCATGACGGCAAAATGAGGCGTGTTGGTGTGGCGTTTGTGTAAATCTGCCCATGCGCGTGGCAATACTTGCTGCACAATCAAATCAGCCAGTGCGGAAAGCTGATCGGACAATGCCTCTATGGTCCATAAACCGGCTAAATCCTGAACCGCCAAACGGAATGTTTGCGCATGCTGAAAACGGCGTAATACATCCATTTGGGCTTCTACATCGCCACGGCAATCATCCAATAAACGGGCCAATTCGGTTTGGCGTGCATGCCAATCTGTGTCGATTTCCAGTAGCTGGGCACTCAATAGTTCATCCAAAAGCACCGGATGGTGACGCAAATAGGTGGACACCCAATTGCTCTGGCTCATGAGGGTTGCCAACTGTCCCAACGCTTCTGGGTGCTCTTGCAAAAAAGCCAAATAAGCGCTGCGGCGGCCAATGGCTTCCAGAAAATCGAGCAAACGCATGAGTGTTGGATTGGGGTTGGCACAGCCAGCTGCAACGGTGAGTAATTGTGGAACCAGATCGTCAAATCGTTGCTTAGCTGAAGCAGATAATTGCCGATATTGACTGCCGTGATGGATGGCTCGCAGCCTTTGCAGCGCGTCTCGGCCTTGGAAGCCGTGTTGCTGCAATAAGGCCATACGTTCGTCGTCATCGGTATTGCTTTGCCAGATGCGGTTTAACTCAGGGTCGGCTGGCTTGGATTTGTCTTCTGGGTTCGTGAGAATGTCGTTGAATATGCTATTAACAGCTTGTCGCTGCACATGTAGGCTGCCTGAAAAAGCAGCATAGTCTGCAAACCCCATGCTTTGCGCCAGTAAAGCCTGTTGCTCAGGGTGTTCGGGCAACATTTGTGTCTGCTGGTCATCCCAATATTGAAGCCGGTGTTCGGTATCGCGCAGGAAGCGGTAAGCCGAGAGTAGCGTTTCTACCGTTTCGGGTTCCAACATATCCAAGCGCGCCAATTGTCGCAGGGTTTCCTGAGTACCTTTGCATTGCAAGGCACGCACTTGACCGCCTCGAATCAATTGGAACACTTGGGCAATAAACTCCACTTCGCGAATACCGCCTGCACCCAGTTTGACATTGTCGGCCATGCCTTTGCGCAAGACTTCTTGGCGGATTTGCTTGTGTAAACTGCGCATCGCGTCATAAGCATTAAAATCGAGGTATTTGCGGAACACAAACGGCCGAACCAAGGCACTGATGCCGTTGTCGTGAGGCGTGACCACGCGTCCTTTAATCCAAGCATAGCGCTCCCATTCCCGGCCTTGTGTAACCAAATATTGCTCCAAGGCGGTTTCGTTGATGACCAATGGGCCGGAATCACCATCTGGGCGAAGGCGCATATCGACGCGGAATACTTGTCCATCTCCAGAGAGATCGTTGAGCAAGGCAATGATTTTTTGGCCTACTTTGGTGAAAAATTCCTGATTGCTTTTTTCGCGTTTGCCATTGGTGTTGCCAGACTCTGGAAAAATAAAAATGAGATCAATGTCAGACGAAACATTCAGTTCGTATCCACCCATTTTGCCCATAGCCACCACGCTGAGGCGCTGTGTTGCCTGGCTTAAATGGCCGATGGGTTCGCCATAAAGTCCCGCATAATAATGATGCGAAAATTGCTCCGCCATATTGATGGCAAAATCTGCCAGTCTTGTGATAGTGCCTGTGACTTCGTCTAAATCGCTGATTCGGGCCAAATCACGGATGATGATATGGGCCATTACGTAACGGCGCAATAAACGCAGCTGTCGGGCTAATTCAGTTTCATTACCGGTTACTTGGAGTGCCGTCCAATCAGTAAACGCTGCAAAATCTTCTGATGTTAGTGGGCGCGTTAGCAGTGGCAACAAGATACTGGGCTGGAGCATTCCATTATCCAGATGACGGCTCAGGTATTGAGAGTAGGGCCGCGCGCTGGCGATCATTTGTTCGGGTGTCATGATAGGAGAAATCAGCAAATAATGGGTTCATCATACCGTTCAGCTGTATTGCTGAATAGGTTCAAGCTGCCGAAAGCCATTAGAACCAAATTCAGGAAGTCGATGTATTGATGGTTTCTTGATTGAACAAAATGAGATGGGAAATAAATTATTTTCTGATGAGGTATTTTGACCAACAGATTTTTTCTGCTGAAGTTGTACTTTGTCGACGCTGCATGACGTTGATTCGCTATATGGACCGCAAGAGTGACCGCGAAGCTGCATGTGATCAGTTATCACGATGTGGGCGGTATGATTGTCATTGAGTTTCTGGACAGGCTACTTAGGCTGCCTGAAAATAACAAACCCGCATGATGCGGGTTTGTTGATTTATGGACTCAATATTCGGTGTCGAACGGCTCAATGATGGTGACCATGTTCACCGTGAACGTGGCCGTGTGCCAGCTCTTCTTGAGTCGCTGCGCGCACGTCATCTACGGTGGCTTTGAAGCGCAAGCGCATGCCTGCCAAGGGGTGATTGCCGTCCACAACGGCTTTGCCATCAGCCACATCAGTGATGCGGTAAATGATGACATCGCCAGTTTCAGGGTCGTCTGCTTCAAACATCATACCCACTTCGACTTCTACCGGAAACACGTCTAAAGGCTCGATACGAATCATTTCTGGATCTTGTTCGCCAAAGGCATCGTCTGGTGTCAAGGTGACCTCCACCACGTCGCCTTTTGCTTTGCCCTGCAATGCTTCCTCAACTAACGGAAAAATACCATCATAGCCGCCATGTAAATAGGCAATGGGCTCTTCGGTTTTGTCGATTAGCTGGTTGTTGGCGTCGTACATTTCATAATGCAGCGTTACGACGCTGTTTTTATCAATATTCATGGGGATGTCAAACCTTTCAGGTAAAGTATCAATGCGGCATAGATGGCCATGGCTTCAGTGTAACATGGGAAGGGCGCAGCGTGTGTTTCAGGCAGCCTGTTGGTCTTGCTGTGGCGTAGAAAGACAGCGTACAATTTAAACAATTTTGCATGGATTTTGCCACTCGTGAACCAGCTTATTTTTGATTTTGCCGACCACAGCTATCCCCGTTTTGAGAAATTTTTGGGGCAAGCCAATGGCGCCTTGTTGCAGGTATTGCAAAGTCAGAGTGAGCCTTTTGTGTTGGTGTGGGGTGAAGAAGGCTGTGGCAAAAGTCATTTACTTAAAGCTTGGGTTGCACAAGCGCAACTGCAAAGTAAAGCAGCGGAATACGTGGATGCACGCCGGGAAAATTTAGGTGATTGGCTTTGGGAGCAGGATTTTGTGGCGGTTGACCAAATTGAATGCCTCAATGAATGTGAGCAGCAGCAATTGTTTGCTTTATTTAATCATTTCCGCAACCGAAATCGTGGGCACTTGCTGCTCAGCAGTACGCTTCCTCCAACGCGGCTGATGCTGCGTGAGGATTTGCGTACCCGATTGGCTTATTGCTTGGTGTATGAAATCAAGCCGCTGAGTGATGAAGAAAAAGTTGCCGCGCTCATGGGTATGGCTGAGGCGCGTCAAATTCCGGTAGATGAAGAAGTATTCCATTATCTGCTCAGCCATTGGCGCCGAGACCTGGACAGTTTGCTGCTGATGCTCAATATTTTAAACGATTATTCTTTGGCACAAGGTCGACGCATTACTTTGCCTTTGCTGCGTAATTTACTCAAACAACAGGAATTTGCATGAATTTGGCCATTTTTGACCTCGATAACACCTTAATTAACTGCGATTCAGACAATGAATGGCCGAAATATCTGATGCAAAAAGGTGTGGTTGACAAAGCATTTGTTGACATGAAAAACGACAAATTTTATCAAGATTACTTAAATGGCTGCCTGAATATTGATGAATTTTTGGCTTTTCAATTGGCGCCTTTAAGCCAATTTGACCGTCATGAACTCAATCAGATGCATGCCGAGTTTATGCGAGAGTATATTGTTCCACATATCAGTGATATGGCCAGATTGTTGGTACAAAGCCACCGTGAATCAGGCGATGAGTTGTTGATGATTTCGGCCACTAATGAGTTTCTGATTACGCCCATTGCCCAAGCTTTTGGTATCACTAACATCATTGGTGTGCGCTTGGAAACCAATGATGAAGGTAATTACACAGGGCACTATATTGGTACGCCAAGTTTTAAAGAAGGCAAAATCACGCGTTTACACGAATGGTTGGATGGGCAAAACAAAACACTGGCGGATTATGAAAAAGTGTATTTTTACAGTGATTCCCACAATGATTTGCCTTTACTCAAGCTTGCTAATGAGCCAGTTGCCGTGAACCCCGATGATATTCTACTGGCTCATGCGCAGAAAAATGGCTGGCCTGTATTGAATTTTGTCTGAATTCAATATGGATTTAAATCCTTATGCATTGTGTGTGGTGTATACCACAGTTGCCACGCAGGCCGATGCCGAAAAAATTGGTCATGTTTTGTTGCAACAGCGATTGGTGGCCTGTGTGCAATATGAAGCCATTGTGAGTGAGTATTGGTGGCAAGGGCAGATACAGCGTGATAATGAAATCAGGCTCATCATGAAAACCGCTTGTTCATACTACGAGCAGGTCCAGTCTGCCATTGAAGCCATCCATCCTTATGATTGTCCTCAAATTCTGGCATTACCTGTTGAACAAGCAGCAGCACCTTATGCACAGTGGTTGGTGCAGACATTGGGAACACAACCCTAGATGCTGGCTGATGGTTCTGGGTATTTCTAGAGGGGGATGTTGTTTTGCGTGTTTTGAGGATGGGCATGCTTGTAATATTTGGCTCTTTGCCATGCGCTCACAAGTGACTTCATGTTGATACAGGCGACTGTGTTGCAGCCAATCAAGCAAACTGGCGTACAGAAATTCTACCTTAGCGCTTAATTTCAAATCTTGTACACCCAATAGCACTCTTGGAAGGATATTTGCGCCGTATATAAGCGATGTATGAACTTAGTTTGTTTTTATTGCATTAGTTCAGGCAGCCTTATAGCGAGCTTGCTCACTAAAATTATTTCCTATCTAGCCATCAAATTGCTGGGCTTCATCAATCTTATTTTTACTACAATGCATTGAATAGAAATCAACCAGCAGCAAGCAGTGCTGCAATGTTCAATATTTAATTGAAAAACCTTATTCCATTGATGAAATAAAGCACTCCCCCAACTTTTAGGGACGAAGCTCGCTTTTATTGCGGTAGCGTGTTGGCAAACCAAGTATGCCAAATCAGCAACATGAAACTCATGCTGAAAAACGACATTAATGTAGCGCTCATTAATATGGCCGCACAACGCTGTTCTTGCCCAAAGCGTTGCCCCATGATGGGGAAAATGCTGGCCATGGGGGCTGTTGCCAATAGTACTCCGCACAGTACAGCCAAGGTATTGTCATGGGGCAGCAATAAAAACAAGGCCAATACCAACAACGGGTGTATCAATAATTTTCCGCTACTGATGACCAACATATCCCATTTGTTATGGCCTAAACGCACGCCAAACAAACTCCCTCCAATCACAAATAGAGCCACTGGTGCTGATGCTTGTGCCAACATGCCGATGGCATGGGTTAGCGGCGTTGGCAGTTTGAGGCCGGTTATTGAAACCAATAAGCCCAGTATTAAGGCTTCCACCATAGGGTTGCGCACCAAAGTAGCACCAATGTGTAAAAAGGTTTTGGCTAAATTGCGTTCGTGGGGCTGTGCCAATTCGGCCAGAATCAAAAATAAAGGAATAATCAAGAGATTTTCTACAATGACATTCAGCGCCAAATACACACCAGCGGTTTGCCCCAATACCATTACCAATACCGAATAACCGATAAAGCCGCTGTTGCTGATGCCCATGCCAAAGCCATTAAGTGTGGCCGTAGACCAATCTTGTTTTCGCCATATTCGAGTCAATAAAAAGCCCAAAGTATAAGATAGCAGTGAACCACCGCCATAGGCGGTCAAATAAATTGGATTAATAATGTCGTTTATGGGTTTGCTTGCTAAGGCCGTATAAATTAATGCGGGCAGCGCGAAGCGAATGACAAAGGCGCCTAAACCTTGTAGGTGTTCTTGTTGCAGCCAACCAAATCTGACTGAGAAAAAACCCAAGCCAATCAACAGGAAAATAGGGGTGGTGATGGTGAGTATGGCCAGCATAATTCAGTATAAATAAATGAGCGCAGCCAATATTATACGCCGTCAATTCTGTGTGTTTGCTGTCAACTGACATTGAGGCTGTCTGAAGCATTTAAGTCTGGCGCATAAATTCTAATAGTATAGTGGGGCAGGAGTTGCAACAGCAATTGAACTATTTCTTTTTGGTGCACAATGGGTTAAAATAAAGAAATTTTTCGAATCACTGAGAAATGGCCACGGGGCCATTTTTTTGTTTTTATGGGGCAACATGGATATTCAGAGCATTCTGGACAAAACTTTACCCGGCTTGGGTTACGAGCTGGTGGATTATGAACTGAGCGCCCAGGGTGACTTGCGTGTGTACATTGATAAAGCTGATGGCGCCATTACATTAGACGATTGCGTGGCAGTGAGTAATCACCTTAGCCGCGTATTGTTGGTGGAAGATGTGGATTATGAGCGCTTGGAAGTGTCCAGCCCTGGTTTGGACCGCCCTTTGAAAAAAGCAGCCGATTTTGCGCGTTTTGCTGGGCAGTTGGCCAAAATTAAAACCCGATTGCCCATTGATGGACAAAAGAATTTTATGGGCCGCATTGTCTCTATTGACGAACACGGTGTGATCCAGCTCACTTTGGAAGAAGCCAATGAAGTGCGCAAGGCCAAGCGAGCAGCTGTGGCTGCTGGTAAAACTGTGGCAATTGAATTGAGTAATATTGACAGAGCCCGATTGAAACCAGAATTTGATTTTTAAATCTTGCGCGGGACAAACCTGCTTGGAGAACAATAATGAGTCGTGAAATTTTGCAGTTGGCAGAGGCACTGGCGAGTGAGAAAAACGTGGACACCGAGGTGGTGTTTAGTGCGTTGGAATTCGCCCTAGCCAGCGCCGCGAAGAAAAAAACAGAACGTGAACACATGGATGTACGCGTGGCCATTGATCGTGAAACCGGTGATTATCAGAGCTTCCGTCGTTGGTTGATCGTGGCCGATGAGGACTACACTTATCCTGATATTCAGAAGACCATTGAAGAAATTCAGGAAGAACAACCAGGCACGACATTGCAAATTGGTGATTATTACGAAGAGCCGATTGATAATGTGGAGTTTGGCCGTATCGGTGCACAAACTGCCAAACAGGTGATTTTGCAACGCATACGAGATGCTGAGCGCGAACAGATTTTGAGTGAATTTTTACAGCGCAAAGACAGCTTGGTGCTGGGCACTGTAAAACGTGTGGAACGGCATGGCGCTATTATCGAAATCGGTCGACTGGAAGCCTTGCTGCCGCGTGATCAGATGATTCCCCGTGAAAGCTTTCGGAATGGCGACAGAGTGCGTGCTTTATTTTTGCGTGTTGACCAAATCGGTAACCGTAGCCAAGTGATTTTGACCCGCACATCTCGAGAATTTTTGGTGAAATTATTTGAAATGGAAGTGCCGGAAATTGAAGATGGGCTGCTGGAAATTAAAGAGGTGGCTCGGGATCCTGGGTTGCGTGCCAAAATTGCAGTTAAATCTCACGATGCACGCATTGATCCACAAGGGACCTGTATTGGTGTGCGTGGTTCTCGTGTAAATGCGGTAACCGATGAGTTGTCAGGCGAGCGTATTGATGTGGTGTTGTGGTCACCTGAAACCGCCCAATTTGTCATTAATGCGTTAAGCCCGGCAGAGGTAACCCGTATTCTGATTGATGAAGATCATCACTCAGTGGACGTGATTGTGGCAGAAGACCAATTGGCGCTTGCCATCGGTCGCGGTGGTCAAAATGTGCGTCTGGCGGCTGAATTGACAGGCTGGCAGTTAAATATCATGACCGTGGAAGAGGCCCAAGAGCGCCATGAAGCGGAAGATCAGGCTTTGCGTGAATTGTTTGTGGCCAATCTGGGTGTGGATGAAGATGTGGCCAATGTGTTGGTGCAAGAAGGTTTCGCCAGCTTAGAAGAGGTGGCTTATGTCCCAGTACAGGAAATGTTGGAAATTGATGGTTTTGATGAAGATACGGTAAACGCGCTGCGTAACCGTGCCCGCGATGCTATTTTGACCTTGGCCATTGCTTCGGAAGAGCAAATGGAACACTTAGATGAAGATTTAAAGTCTTTGGAAGGTGTGGATCAGGAGATGTTGCGTGATTTGGCTCAGGCTGGCATCAAAACACGTGATGATTTGGCAGAGTTGTCGGTGGATGAATTGATTGAAATCACCGGTATCGATGAAGAAACCGCCAAAAAAGTGGTGATGGCTGCACGCGCCCACTGGTTTGACGAAGCATAAGAGAGGGAGTTTATGAGTAATCAAACAACAGTTGAGCAATTTGCAGCAGAATTACGTCTGTCACCACAACGTTTGTTGGAACAATTGGCTGAAGCTGGCGTGGATAAAAAGGCCGTGGCCGATGAATTGACTGCTGCCGACAAAAAACAATTACTGGCTCATTTAAAGCAATCACATGGTAACCAAGGTGGTAGCACCATTACATTGACACGCAAGAAAAGCACTGAAAAAAGCACCGTAGCCGGTGTGGAAGTTGAGACTCGTCGTCGTCGTCGGATTGCGGTGCCGACGGAAGACTTGACCGCAGAACCAGCTCAACCGGTTGCGCCAGTGGTTGAAGCGGATGAAGGTCAACAGCGTGCTGAGGCAGAAGCTGAAACGGCAAAACTGAAAGCAGCACAGCAGACATCGACTGAAAAGGTGGAAGTTGCAGCTATTCAGGCAGCCGTAGAACCCGCACCGACCCCAGTTGATGCGCAGCCATTACCTACAGAAAAGCCTGCTGCTAAAGCAGTAGAAGTAGTTGCTGTACCGGTAGAAAAAACAGCTGTTAGTCATCATGCAGAAGCCAAACCATTGACTCCTAAAGCTGAGCACCAAAAGGCCACCAATAAAAAAGGCAAGCGTGGCGAGAAAAAATTGGATATTGCTGCCTTGGCTGCAGAAGCAGCTAAGCCGATTATCAGTGTGGAAGAACAAGCACAGCGTGAAGATGAAGCTAAACGAGCTGAGGCTTTGCGTGCGCATCAGGAAGCGCTGTTGAAGCAAAAGCAAGAGCGCCAAGCACGTCGTGACGCTGCTAAATTGCAGGCTATTCAAGATGCTAAGGCCAGCAAAGAACAGAAGCAAGCAGAGCACCGGTCGGCCAAGCCTACTGAGAAAAAGCCTTTGGCAGCTGCAGGGGTTGCAGCCCCTGTTTCAGTTGGCCGTAAGAAAGAAGAACGCCGCCATCGTGACGATGATGTGCCCAAAGGTAAATCTTTGAAGAGTGGTAAGGGTCGCAGTCAAAGTAGCGCTGATGATGGGCGTTGGCGTAGTGGGAAAAAAGGTGGCAAAAAACAGTTGAAGTTGGAACCCAACCAACATGCTTTCCAAGCCCCAACAGAACCCGTTGTGCATGAAGTTTTGGTACCAGAAACCATTACTGTGGCCGAGTTGGCGCACAAAATGGCAGTTAAAGCAGCCGAAGTCATCAAGATTTTGATGAAAATGGGCATGATGGTTACCATTAATCAGGTGCTCGACCAAGAAACGGCTTTGATTGTGGTGGAAGAAATGGGTCATATCGGTAAAGCGGCGGCAGCCGATGATCCAGAAGCTTTTTTGGACGAAGATGAGACGGTGGTAGAAGCGGAAGCTTTACCGCGCCCACCTGTGGTGACCGTAATGGGTCATGTTGATCATGGTAAAACTTCTTTGTTGGACTATATTCGCCGCGCTAAAGTGGTACAGGGTGAAGCTGGTGGTATTACGCAACACATTGGCGCATACCACGTACAAACACCGCGTGGCGTCGTTACGTTTTTGGATACTCCGGGCCATGAAGCATTTACTGCTATGCGTGCCCGTGGTGCGCAAGCCACTGATATCGTGATTTTGGTGGTGGCTGCCGATGATGGCGTGATGCCGCAAACTTTGGAAGCCATTGCCCACGCGAAAGCCGCAAAAGTGCCGATGGTGGTGGCTGTCAATAAAATTGATAAAGAAGGCGCCAATCCGGAACGGATTCGCCAAGAATTAACAGCACATGAAGTGGTGCCGGATGAGTGGGGCGGCGAAGTCCAATTCATTGACGTATCGGCCAAACAAGGCACCAATATTGATGCCTTGTTGGAGGCTGTATTGTTGGAAGCTGAAGTGTTGGAGCTTAAGGCTCCTATTGATGCACCGGCAAAGGGCATTATTGTTGAGTCGCGCTTGGATAAAGGGCGTGGTGCAGTGGCTACCTTGCTGGTGCAAAGTGGTACCTTGCACAAAGGCGATGTGTTGCTGGCGGGTACGGCATTTGGCCGCGTTCGCGCAATGGTCAATGAAAACGGTAAGCAAATTGCCGAAGCTGGCCCTTCCATTCCAGTGGAAATCTTGGGTTTGTCTGATGTACCCAATGCGGGTGAAGATGCCATTGTGATGGCAGATGAGAAAAAAGCACGTGAAATTGCTTTGTTCCGCCAAGGCAAATACCGTGATGTACGTTTGGCCAAACAGCAAGCAGCCAAATTGGAAAACATGTTCAACAACATGGGTGAAGATAAAGCACAAAGTTTGCCTGTTATCATCAAGGCAGACGTTCAAGGTTCTTATGAAGCTTTGGCTGGTAGTTTGCAAAAATTGTCTACCGATGAGGTGAAAGTCAGCGTATTGCACAGCGGTGTGGGTGGTGTAACCGAATCTGACGTCAATTTGGCCATCGCTTCAGGGGCCGTTGTTATCGGCTTTAATGTTCGTGCCGATGCGGCAGCTCGTAAGTTGGCTGAACATGAGGGCGTGGAAATTCGCTATTACAACATCATTTATGATGCCATTGATGATGTGAAGGCTGCCTTAAGCGGTATGTTGGCGCCTGAAGAAAAGGAAAACGTGATTGGTACGGTGGAAATCCGTCAAGTCATTAATGTTTCTAAGGTGGGCAATATTGCCGGTTGTATGGTGACAGATGGCGTCATTAAACGGGATGCCCATGTGCGTTTAATCCGTAACCACGTGGTCATTCACACGGGCGAGCTGGCTTCATTGAAACGCTTTAAAGATGATGTTAAGGAAGTCCGCCAAGGTTTTGAATGTGGTTTGATGCTGAAGAACTACAATGAAATCGAGGAAGGCGACCAATTGGAAGTATTTGAAGTGGTGGAAGTGGCTCGTCAGCTTTAATGCTGGAACCGGCTATTCAGGCAGCCTGGTGGTTTCAGGCTGCCTTTTGTTGTCGTCCATGATTGAATACAGAAAGGACAAACAATGCGCAAACAACAACGCGGTTATGCCCGCCAAGATAGAGTTAAAGAGCAAATTATGCGCGAGTTGGCTGAACTGGTGCGCACTGGTCTGAAAGACCCTCGTGCTGGGTTCATTACCATTAATGAAGTGGAAGTAACCCGAGATTACAGCCATGCGGTGGTGTATTACACGGTATTGGATGACAAAACTCGGGTAGTAACTGAAGAAGCATTGGAGCATGCTAAGGGTTATTTGCGCAGCGAATTGGCCAAGCGCATTCGTTTATTTCGTATTCCAGAGCTCCATTTTGAGTATGACGAATCCTTAGAAAGAGGGATGAGCATATCGCATTTGATTGACCAAGTGACACAAGAAAAATCGGTTGATGAAGACTAGTTTTTTTACTGGAAGATGAAGCACCGACGGCCTATGCGGGCAGGTGCATTGCAAATAATGGCTCGCGCTTAACCTGTCTGAATAAAAAATCCCCACCGCAAGGGTGGGGATTTTTGTTGTGGTACACCGATTATTTAACCATTTGAATCACATTGAACTTACCGCCTTGCTCTTGCAATATAGCAATTTCTGCATCTTTGCGCTCACCATTGGGATTAAAGGCAACGGCACCAGTCAAACCATCCACGCTGACAGTTGGCATGGCTGCTGCAATTTTGGCTTTGTCGATGGCGCCTGCTTTTTTCACCGCTGCGGCAAATACATAGACCGCATCATAAGATAACGGTGAATAGGCTTGAACAACTTGGCCTGGGAATTTTTTGGCATATGAGGCTTTGTATTGCTCACCTTTGGGCATCTTATCTAAAGGAACAGAGGTTGAAGAGCAAATGGTGCCTTCTGCGGCCGAACCCGCCAATTTGATGTAGTTGTCGGTACAAGCTGTATCTGGCATCAATACCAATACGCTCATGCCTAACTCACGTGCCTGCTTGGCCAAAATCGCGCCAGTGTCGTCATAGCCCCCCACATTACCGCATCGGCACCGGCTGCTTTAGCCTTAGTCAGCAACGCTTTGAAGTCCGTGGTTTTGTCCGTCGCGGCTTCTCGTGCAGCAATATTAACCCCCAGTTCTTTGGCTTTTTTCTCTACTTGATCGGCAATGCCTTTGCCATAGGCAGTGGCATCGTCAAAGATCGCCATATTTTTGACGCCTTTGCTTTGTGCAAATGTAGCCAAAGCAGGGCCTTGTTTATCATCACCGGCATTGATGCGGTATACAGCGGTGCCGCCATTGTCGAATTTCGGTGCCTTATTGATGACGTCTGGGTTGGTGCTCACGGTAATTGAAGCAATGCCTGCTTTAGCATAAATGGGATCGGCCACCATGGTTACACCCGAATTATAGTGGCCTACCACGCCCATAATATCATCGTTATCGGCAATTTTTTGGGCCACTGTGGCGCCAGTTTTGGGATCGCCAGCATCGTCTTCAGCATCCAATGCCAGCGTGTATTTTTTACCACCAATTTCAATACCACCTGCGGCGTTAATCTCATCCACGGCTAATTGCGCACCGTTGGCAAAGTCTTTACCAGCACTGGCTTGGCCGCCAGACAATGGGCTGCCTGAAGCCAGATGAATCACATTTTCACCTTCTGCGCCAGCTTCACCACTGGCTTTTTTATTACAGCCTGTCAATGCTGCACCCACGGCAGCAGCCACCAAAATGGCCAAAATGCGTTTCTTCATGAATCCTCCCAAATAATTGATTATGATGTGTAAATGCGGCAGTGCATCATTAAAGGCCGTACACATCGGCCATCTGCCGCAGTGTACCGATAAGCTTCAAAAAAAGAAAGCATGGTATGATGCGTGCCCACTGAGCTTACCGACTTGTTTGCATTATTCAAAGAATGTGATTGGGAAAAAAGGTTACAAATTGCCTGAATATGATTTTGGGGAAAATAACATCATGGTTTCAACACCCACACCACAGCGCAGGCTGAATGGCGTTTTATTACTCGACAAAGACTGTGGTATGAGCAGCAATACCGCTTTGCAACGAGCGCGGCGCCTGTATTCGGCGGCCAAAGCTGGGCATACTGGGGTATTGGATCCATTGGCAACGGGGTTGTTGCCGGTGTGTTTTGGCGAAGCCACTAAATTTGCCCAGTATTTATTGGATGCGGATAAAGCGTATCTCGCCACCTTAAGGCTAGGGGAAGCCACCACTACGGGCGATGCCGAAGGCGAAGTGGTGCAGCGAGCCGAGAAGACCGTGACCGAAACCGACGTGACGGAGGCGCTGAGCGCATTTCACGGTAATATTGAGCAAATGCCTCCTATGTATTCAGCCCTCAAGCATCAGGCCGGCCTTTGTATGAGTATGCGCGTGCAGGATTGACGGTTGAACGTAAAGTACGCCTAATTACCATTTATGATATTCAAGTTTTATCGTTTGTACCATCGCAACTGGTGCTGGCCGTGCGTTGCAGCAAAGGTACTTATATTCGGACATTGGCTGAGGATTTGGCTAAACACATGGGTACGGTAGCGCATTTGACGGCGCTGCGGCGTACTGCCACTGCAGGCTTCCAAGTGGCTTCTGCGCATACCTTGAGTCAATTGCAGGACATGACCGATGTGGCACGGGATGCCGAATTATTGCCTTGTGATGTTATGGTGCAGCATTTCCCCTCACAATGTCTCAATAATGCCGATGTTTTGCGCTTGCAACATGGTTTGCCTGTGCAAACCAAAGAAAATTGTGGCACAATAACGCCCTTGCGTATTTATGACGAAGCAAATCGGTTTATGGGTTTGGCGCAATATATACCGGCGCTAAATGGCATCAAGGCATTGCGTTTGATGAGCACCACCGCTGAAGCGTGAATCGCAGTTGGAGTTTGTTTTGTGGGTAAGTCCTGCTCGGCAAACTTGTCGGTCGTAAGACCTAATTGATTAAAGTAAGTGAGTAAAATATGTTGACCGTAGAACAAAAAGCACAAGTTGTTAAAGATTTCCAGCGTACTGAAGGCGATACTGGCTCTTCTGAAGTGCAGATTGCTTTGTTGACTTTTCGCATTAATGACTTGACTGGGCATTTTAAAACCAACCCCAAAGACCATCATAGCCGCCGCGGTTTGTTGAAAATGGTGAGCCAACGCCGCCGTTTGCTGGCCTATATCCGCCGCACTAAACCCGATACTTATCGTGAGTTGATTGGTCGCTTGGGCTTGCGTAAATAAGCCTTTGTATCAATAAAAAACCTGAATCGCCATGCGCAATTCAGGTTTTTTTATGGGTATTGCTATGATTCAGATTCAGGCAGCATTCCGGGTTGCCTGAACCAATCGGGACTTTTTAATTAAGCCGCCTCGGCTTGCTTAATGTCAGCAACGCCGCCTGTATTAAATAATTCCATGTGAATGTTTTGCGCAGGAATGCCCAAGTGTCGTAGTGATTGGCACTGTGCAACATAAAAGGCTTGGGGCCACATACATAATAATCAGCCTCGCGCGGCAATAAATCAGCATCTAAGGCCGTCAGATCCAAACGGCCAATTCTATCAGCGGGCAGTTGTGGATCCTCGGTTTCGCAAGCCAAGTACGTGTGTATGTTTGGGTGTTGGGCAGCAATGGTTTGAATGTGATTGTGCATTGCCAAAACCTGGCTATTACGGCAAGCGTGGATGAAGCTAATCTGATGTTTGCTTTGTTGTGCTAAGAGTTCGTTGAGCATGGCCACCATAGGCGTTAGCCCTACACCTGCGCTGATGAATACGTTATCTTTATTGGGGTTGAGCAAGACAAAATCACCTGTAGGGTTGCTGACTTCCACAATATCGCCAACTTGATATTGCTGATGTAGCGTATTGGATACATAGCCGTCAGCCAGGCCGTCATGACCAGCTTCTTTTTTGACAGAGATACGGAAATATTGCCCGTTACTGTGGTCAGAAAGCGTATATTGGCGCGGTTGGTGCAAGCCCAGCTCCGGTACATTCACACGTACCGAAATGTATTGGCCAGGGCGGTAGGCTGGCAAGGCATGACCATCCATTGGGGTCAAATAAAATGAGGTAATTTCACTGCTTTCTGCTTCTTTTTTCGCAATCTTAAAAGGCTTCCATCCCGTCCAGCCATTTTCCGCTTGGACTTGCTTTCCATATAAATCACGTTCCACATCTATCAGGATAGTGGCCAATTGCTGGTATGCAGCGGCCCATGCGTGAATCAGATCGGCATCCATAGGAACATTCAATACTTCACTGATGGAATGCAAGAGATTGTCACCAACAATATCATATTGTTCTGGTTGAATATTCAGGCTGACATGCTTGTGGGCAATCAGGCTGACAGCATCGCCTAAATTTTCCAAAGAAGTAATGTTTTCCGCGTAGGCCAAAACGGCGCCAGCCAATGATCGGGCTTGGGCTCCACTGCGTTGGTGCCCCATATTGAATGTTTCTTTTAATTCTGGATTATTGGTCAGCATGCGGTTGTAAAAGTAAGCAGTCAATTCAGCGCCGTGTTCTTTTAATACTGGTACGGTGGCTTGAATCAGTTCGATTTGTTGATTGGTAAGGCTCATGGTGGATCCCTGTGATTAATATAATATGTATTTAAAATACATAATTTAATATTAAAGAGTGTCGTTATTCTTGTCAATACGTTTGTGCTTAGGCTGGAATTCATATTTGGTAGGGCTGACTGCGGTTCATATTTTTGAAGGTACGAGATGAATATAGATAAAAGATAAGTTGTACCAGTGCGGGTGAAAATGCTGAAATTTCGGTGCTTAATTCTATGTGATGCTATGCCATTGGCGCAGTATGCCAGCACCTACATACTGGCGACACAGCGATCACCACATGGCTGGCTTGGATTGTTCGTCACAGGTGATTCAGGCGATGCGATTCTGCTGATCACTGATGCAAGAAAGGTGGCGTGGCGAAGAAGATGAGCAGGTTGGTGTGGGTTTCGCCATGTATGGAGTAGTGACCTTCACCAAATTTTAACTGGGAGGCTGCCTGAGCGTGTTGGGCTTGGGCTATAATGCGGGAGTTTTATAGGTGTTTCAGGGAGCCTGAAATGCACTTTAATCAAGGATAGATTCGCTATGATGATACACCCCAATTTTGACCCAGTATTGGTGCATTTAGGTCCGTTGGCAATCCGGTGGTATGCGCTCAGTTATATTGTTGGTTTCTGTTTGTTTATGTGGCTTGGGCGACGACGCATTGCAGCGGGCAACACGATTTGGACCAAAGATATGCTGGATGATTTCCTCACTTGGGGTGTAGTGGGGGTTATTTTAGGGGGGCGGCTGGGCTACGTTTTATTTTACCAACCTGGTTTTTATTCCTCTCATCCACTGGAAATCCTAAAGGTATGGCAAGGAGGCATGTCTTTTCATGGCGGTTTCTTAGGGGTTTTGGCAGCGATGTTGCTGTTTGCTCGAAAACACAAATTGAGTTTTTTTCAAATTTCTGATTTTGTGGCGCCTCTAGTTCCGCTGGGTTTGGCATCGGGCCGCATCGGTAATTTCATCAATGGTGAACTGTGGGGGCGCGTTACAGATCCTCATGCGTTTTGGGCCATGGGATTTCCTCATGCACAGAATGAAGACTTGATGATTGTGGCGCAAGACCCGCAACGGTGGTTGCCAATTTGGTCTCAGTATCAAATGTTGCCACGTCACCCATCGCAATTGTATGAATTTTTATTGGAAGGCATTGCACTGTTTGTGGTGTTGTGGGTGTTTTCCAAAAAAACACGGCCGCTTGGGCAAGTGTCGTCGTTATTTTTATTGGGTTACGGTACGTTCCGTTTTATTGCCGAATTTGCGCGCGAACCCGATGATTTTTTAGGGCTATTGGCCATGCACTTATCAATGGGGCAATGGCTGAGTTTGCCCATGATGATTTTGGGTGCGATTGGTTTTGTGTATTTTGGTCGCCAAGCAAAGCATTAAATTGAAATAGTAATTCGGTGTCCGCAAAGGCTGCCTATTCAGGCAGCCTTTTATATTGGCCTCGTAGAGAAGTTTAAATTTTCTATTGTACTAGGCCATCCGTTTTAGTTGGGATGGCTCATATCAGTTTGAACCAGCAGTATTTTTTTTGAATGGAGTAAGGTTGCATTGAATTCAATTGACTGCATCCTCCGACCATTGATTGGCGTTAAAAAATCAGAACCGTATCCGCTCTGGTATGTTTTGGATGGATTGGGGTATGCAGCTATTTCCTTGCGTGCTAATTCAGTTCGTCGGTGACTTGGCCATAAATCAGCAAAGTAAACACGCCGGTGCCGCCTATGATATTGCCCAGCCCCGTTGGCAGCAAAAAATCAAATAAATACTGGCCGATCGTCGCTTGGCCTTTGTATAACCAGTAGGCCATTTCGGCAGAACCCACCACGATGTGGGTAAAGTCGCCCAAAGCAATCAAATAGATAAAAAAGAAGATCAACACGAATTTATTGGATCCAGCGCTGGGCAACATCCAAACCAATGAAGCAATTAAAATACCAGCAGGAATGCCGCGTATTAGGTTTTCCATGGCAGTAAATGAGGCCACATGATGCGCCAATGCGTCCAAAGCAGCGGCCCACTCAGGCGAGAATAGATGGGTGTTGAGCAAAAATGCGGCCGCAATGGCGGTTCCTACGAGGTTGGAAACCAAAACAATGGCCCATAGGCGCAGTACAGCTTTCAATTTACTTAGGGATAAAGGGTTAAACAAAGGCACAACAGTGGTAATGGTGTTTTCCGTGAATAACTGCATGTGTCCTAGAATAACCAAGAGAAAGCCTACGGTGTAACCCATATTGGCAATCAAAGGTGCCCAACTGGCGTCTGGTAAAAGGGCACTGAGTATGGCTTTGAATACAAAAGAAAAGGTAATGACAATACCGGCGGTAATGCCGGAGAAAACCAATGCTTTGGTGGGACGCCTAAGTTCTTCTATGCCGTTACGCCGGATGATTTCATACATCAAGCGCGGTGAGAGTTTTTCATGCTCTTCCAGAACCATGCGTTCTCGATAAGTTAGTGGATTGTCTTTTTCGTTTTGGACATTCATGTCAGACTCCATGAAAATTGATGTGTTTGTGTGCTGTGCGGTTTGCTTGACTGTGAAATGCGTTTTGGCAAAATATCAGCTTGGTTGCTGCTTGCCTATTATCATACGCCATTCTCAAATAAACCTAACCGAACTCATGCTGCCGTTATCATGACTGTCATTAGGCTTTCTCCATTATTATTTTTTGCTGTATGGGAATGATGAGTTTTAAACTCATGCAGAGAGCATGGCCGAAAATGGAGCATGAGTATCATGAAAAAAGCCTTGCGGAACGTGATGCAAGGCTTTTCATGGGCAAATAATGATCAAAAATGTTCATGAGATGAGAGAAAACGCCATTGCCCTGGCGGTAGTGTTGCCAACTTGATTTTACCCATGCGGACGCGTTTTAGCCCTACGACACGCAAACCAACCAATTCGCACATGCGTCGGATTTGGCGTTTTTTGCCTTGTTTCAGGATGAAACGCAGTTGGTCTTCGTTTTGCCAGCTGACTTTGGCTGGTCGCAGCTTCTCTCCATCTAAGCTCAGTCCATGATTGAGTAAAGCCAGTCCATTATCGTTTAACTGGCCTCTGACGCGCACCAGGTATTCTTTTTCCATACCACTGTTTTCACCGATTAGTTGTTTGGCGATCCGGCCATCTTGGGTTAGTACCAATAATCCCACTGAATCAATGTCTAAGCGGCCCGCAGGTGCCAAGTGCCGGATGTGTTGGGCTGCCTGAAACACAATGCCGCTGGTGTCGCCCGACCAATGATTGGCTGCGGTAATTAATTCCACTGCGGCTTTATAGCCTTTTTCTGGTTGTGCACTCACATAACCTACAGGTTTATTCAGCAAAATCGTGACACGATTGGCTTGCTGCTGGTGAGCCTGCCGCTCAAGATCAATGCGATCTGATGGCGTTACTTTTTGCCCCAAAATCGCGGTTTGACCGTTTACTTTAACCCAGCCTTGCTCTATGTAACCATCAGCTTCACGGCGCGAACATAAGCCAGTTGAGCCATGCGTTTTGATAAACGCATAGTATCATCAGCTGGATTGGCATTGGTTGGTGTGGTCATTTACTTCCCCGATTGGAACCTGCAACCATATCCAATACAAACAAGCGGCAGTCTAGATTACCGTTGTGTAGTGGATATTTCCGTTTTGGCGTCAGGCGCATCATTTTTGGCATGTCACGATCTGCAGTAAACATGCCCACGCGCCAGCCAGCAAAATATTGCTTCAGCCAACTGCCTAGCTGCGGGTAAAGTGCTTGCAAGATTTGAATTTCAGATAGTCGCACACCATACGGTGGGTTACTGATGAGAATGCCGTGCTCGCCTTGTGGTCGCACATCCAAAACATCGGCCACCTGCCAGTCTATGCAATGTGTCAAGCCCGCATACTCGGCGTTGGCCTTGGCAGTACGAACCATGAAGCGGTCTATGTCGCTGCCGACAATGGGAGCGGATGCAGTACCAATGCTCGCTTCAGCCTGCTTCCTGAGTTGATCCCACAAATGAGCGTCGAAATTATCCAGTCTTTCGAAACCGAAGCTGCGGTGCAATCCTGGAGCGTGACGGGTTGCGATGAGTGCCGCTTCAATGGCTAAGGTACCACTGCCGCAAAAGGGATCCATAAATGGTTGGCTACCGTCATAACCGGCCAAAAGTAGCAAGCCGGCGGCTAAATTCTCGCGCATGGGCGCTTCGCCTGCTTCAGTACGATAACCTCGTTTGAATAAAGCCTCGCCACTGGTGTCCAAGTAGATGGCTAGATTTTGCTCTTCAATGAATACTTGAATGCGCACGTCGGGCCGAATCTTTTGCACATCGGGTCGCGCACCTGTGGTTTCACGAAAGACATCACACAATGCATCTTTAACTTTAAGTGCGGCAAAATTCAAGCTCGCCACTTTGGCGCGTTTGCCTTCGATGTGGATTTTGAACCCTTTATCTACCCCAAACCAGTGTGGCCAGTCTACGTTGCGGGCCAATGTGTAAATGTCATTTTCGTTGCGAAAACGGTTTTGCACCAACCGCAACAACACACGGCTGGCGGTGCGGGCATGTAAATTAATGCGATAAATGACCGCCAAATCGCCGCTGCAGGCTGCCCCGCCATCGCTGATGCGGATGTCGGCAGCACCCAAGGCAGCCAGCTCGTTTGCCAGAGGCTGTTCCAAACCGCGCGGACAGGAAACAAATAAAGAGAAAGTGCTCATGCCAAGTCTTTGTGTACAATAATAGGCTGCCTGAAACATTCAGACAGCCTATTATTATAATCGACGTTGGTTAATCCTGTTTGATTATGTTTTTTTAAAACAATATAACGCTAATTTATTTGATGCTGATGAGATGGCGATTGCATTCTGTGGGTCTGATGTTTACTTTGTGTACTGCGAAATTGGAGTTGCGTTTTTGAATATGCTGAGGATCGGCACAACAGACAATATCCATCTGCATGTTTTGAATGCCGATAGCATCAATGATTTCAAAATAGCCGTGATGTCCCCGTGTTGGATGGTGTGCTAAATGAAGATGAACAATGCCATGATAGTGGATAACCAGATTAGGAGTTTTTCTGCGCGCTTGGTGTGTTGGCAAAAACAGGCAGGCCGCCATGATTTACCCTGGCAGGTGCGCGATCCTTATCGGGTATGGCTATCGGAAATCATGTTACAGCAAACGCAAGTGGCCACAGTATTGGATTACTATCCTCGCTTTTTGCAAACATTCCCGCAAGTGGGGGCCTTGGCCGAAGCCGATGAAGATGCGGTATTGGCATTATGGCAAGGATTGGGGTATTACAGCCGCGCCCGCAATCTGCATAAAGCAGCGAGGCAGGTCATGAATGAATTTGGCGGTGTATTTCCGCAACAACGCACACAATTAGAAACCTTGTGCGGAGTAGGCCGCAGCACTGCAGCGGCCATTGCGGCATTTTGCTTTGATGCGCGCGAAAGCATTCTGGATGGCAATGTCAAACGCGTGTTGTGCCGTGTATTTGCTTTGGATGGTGATCCGAGTAATAAGGCGTTTACCGATAAATTATGGACGCTGGCGGAACAATTGTTGCCTGAAAACAATATCGACATGCCTGCTTACACGCAGGGGCTAATGGACTTGGGCGCCACTGTGTGTAGGCGCAGCAAGCCTTTGTGTGATATTTGCCCGCAGGCAATGAGCTGTTTGGCCCGAGCACAACACAAACAAGATGAACTACCACGTAAAAAAAGTGCGGTTCCGGTGAAAGTATTGCCCTTATTTTGGTTGGTATTGCATAACTCGGAAGGGGCCGTGTGGCTCCAAAAAAGGCCGAATAAAGGGATTTGGGGTGGGCTTTGGTGCGTACCGTGTTTTGATTCTTTTCAGGCAACCTTAATAGCCGCTGCTGAGTGGGAATTGGTTGCAGCAGACTTGAGTGAAGATGCTGAAATCAGCCACCGTTTGACTCATCGTCAATTGCTGATTACGCCATTCAGGGCGCAGGTTATTTTGCCTAGGCCCAATATTCCTGAGCAACAGGGTTGTTGGGTCTTGCCACAAGCATTGGCCGATTATGGTTTGCCACAGCCTTTGAAAGCATATTTGCAACAACAAGGCCAACTGTTTTAAAAATAGAGGGGCTCAATTGGCCGACAAGGCTGCCTGAACAGCCTAGCTCACTCGCTAATTGGGGTTGCCGTTGGTTCTGTGGCATTACTAGAGTCGTTTTTATGCGCTTCTGCTTCGTTCTTTTTTTGACCATCCGGAATGACCGCTTTAACGGCATGATACGTGCCTTTGGCCACCAATTTCGTGGTGCCATAGACCACCTTCACGGGCACGGTAACCAGTTTGGTGACACAGCCTTGCAGACTGAGTAAACCAGCAAACAATGTCAGTAAAATGACGATGTTCATGCTTGTGCTACGAATGACGTGGAATTGAGTGAGCTTTTTCATGATGGGGTTGACGGTTCCTTGATGGGCTGTAGGCGCTTGAGCATTTTGTACACCGATGAAGCATCGGCCATGCCCAATGCTTCGGCAATATCGGTCATGCTGGCGCCGGAAGAAAGCAATCGTTTTGCTTTCTCCGCATGATACGCCTGTTTCCATTGTCGAAACGACATACCCAATTGCTGTTGAAATAGCCTTTGCACCGTACTCTCACTGCTGCCCACATGTCGGCACAATTGCGCCAATGTTTCGGCAGGCTTAGGCCCTTGTATATACCGGATCAACAGACGGCGCAGCATTTTGTGTTGGGGCAACGGAATGGGGGGCTCGGCAGCGACCGGTATGGATGTGCATACAAGCTGCAATTCAGTCGCGAATAGAGTTTGCAGAGCCGATTGGTAAAGATGTGTTGATGGCCTATTGTCAGCGGCTTGTTGTAATAACGCCGCCAAGAAAGCAGGGCATGTTGTTAGGATCGCGCCATTGATGTCAGTAGCAATATTGGGCCGCCAATTTAGGGCGATTAGGCGAGTATGCTTTGGAAAGTAAGCTCCGTGTTGTGTGTGTGGTGCCAGCAGCAACAATTGTCCTGGTGCGGCCAACTGCAAATGCGTCTGTAAAAACACATGAACCACGCCCGAATGCACCCAATAGGCCTGTAACCAAGAATGTTGGTGCCACTCAACGTCTGTTTGCTGTGAATAATGTCTGACTACAGCGTTGAATGACTGGTCAGGGTTTGGATATTGTTGCCATAGAGGTGGTTGGCTGCGTTTGACTGATTTGGCCACAAATTTTACTCCTTCTTCCTCACGGGCACGCAGCGGGGCGCGCTATAGTCAATCGTATTCACTGATTTTAGGAGCATTCCATGCACAATACACAACTGGTCCGCGATGCTTTGCACACGCTACTGGTGGCAGGCCATACTGATGTGCCCACTGTGGCCCAGTTTTTCTGCCCTGATTATGAACAATGGACCAATGAGGTTCACAGCGATTTTGCTCAATTTCAGCAACATTTAATGGTTTTGCAACAAAAGGTGCACATCAAGCAATTGGAATTCATCACGTTAATGGGCAATCAATCACATGTGTTTTCACACCATCGTGTGACGGTGCAACGCCCAGATGGCAGTTGCGGCCGCGTTTTGGTTTTGGCTGATTTTTCCATCAGGAATGGGCTAATTGGTGGCTGTGTGGAACTAACCCATGCGGCGGCTGCCGAAGATCAACACTTGGGCAGTATCCGTGTGCTTTAATCACGAAAACCCGCGCCAATGTAAAATGACGCAGGTTTTCAGGCAACCTCGTTGGCATCATGAGCTGAGCCATGCTCAGGCTCGAGGCAACTAAATGGCTTTGCTGTCAAATAAAGGCACACGGCTTTGCTGGCTCATGCTTTCAACATAAGCACGCACGGCTGGCGGCCACTCAATTCCTTTAACCATGGTCAAACCGCGCAGAATGGGGAAGGTAATGATATCTTCTAGGCCCAATTGACCATTTAAGGCCTGATGCGATTGAACCCAAGACACCAGTTGTAGCAAGTCTACATTTAGGCGTTTCAGCAATGCTGGGGTGTTGGCTAAATTTTCGCTAAAATCACCAATGTATTCGGTTTTCTTGCGGGTAAAGTAGTCAATGGCCGCTTGTGTGGCAAATTCAGGCAGCCCAATTTGGGTACAACGAGGCATGGTTAAGCGATTGCTGTATTCGCCCACCGTGTGTAGCCATTGCTCTATTTCTGGACGAATGTGCGCATCCAATTGCTGTCCGCCAGCATAGGCATCAATATAATGGACAATATCTAAGCTTTCGCCCATGGCTGTGCCGTCAGGTTTAATCACAATGGGTACCAGTTTTTTCCCCACCAACCGGATGGGGGTGTCTTCATCATCATTGAGCAAGACCGTATTATCGAGAGGTACCTGTTTCAGGCCAAAAATCATGCGCGCACGCACACAAAACGGGCAATGATCGTAAGTGTATAGTTTCATTTTGCCTCCTTGAGATAGAAGTAATGGGGGCGAGTTGGCGATAATGCAAGCCTGATGGTATGAAACGGCGAAGCCTGTTGCATGTGGGCGGTGAAGACGAATGAGATTGGTTTTGGTCTGATGGGCAGGTTGTCTGAAACCGTGTGTGATACTGTGTATCTTCAGTTTTATGCCACCTAGGTTCATTAGCCTAAAGTGAATAGCGGGTGTGCTGATGCGCATGTGAAATCGGCATGTACAGTGGGTGCATTGGCGTGAGTGGTTCGCTGAGGCGCCAATGCACACAACGGATACAATAATGATTTTCGATAAGGACACCAATATGGCTGATACTTTGCCAGTAGCTCAAGTGAGACATTTTTTACGTCAATTGCAAACGCAGATATGCCATGCTTTGGCCGCAGAAGATGGCGGGGCCATTTTTGAAACGGATGAATGGCAAAGTCGTTTGGGACAAGGGCGCACTATGGTGTTGCGCCACGGTGCGGTGTTTGAACAGGCAGGTGTGAACTTTTCCCACGTCAAAGCCGATGCCATGCCGGCCTCGGCCACAGCGCAGCGTCCTCAGTTGGCTGGTGCGCCATTTGAGGCTATGGGCGTGTCTTTGGTGGTGCATCCCCATAATCCTTATGTGCCCACTAGCCATGCCAATGTTCGTTTTTTTGTGGCTTATCCAGCGGATGCGGAGCCAGTATGGTGGTTTGGTGGCGGGTTTGATTTGACGCCATTTTATCCTGTGGATGAAGATATTATGCATTGGCATCGAGTGGCTCAAGCTTTGTGCCAACCTTTTGGTGACAGCATCTACCACGAGTTTAAGCAATGGTGCGATGATTATTTTTACTTACCACACCGCCAGGAGGCACGCGGCGTCGGGGGATTATTTTTCGATGATCTTAATCGCTGGGATTTTACAACTTGTTTCTCGTTGATGCAGGCGGTAGGAGAAGGGTATTTGCATGCTTACTTGCCCATTGTTTCGAGGCGAAAAAATACGCCGTTTGGTGAACGTGAGCGACAATTTCAATTATATCGACGCGGTCGCTATGTGGAATTTAATTTAGTGTGGGATCGGGGGACGCATTTCGGATTGCAAAGTGGGGGGCGCACAGAATCCATTTTGATGTCTATGCCGCCATTGGTGCGTTTTGACTATAACCATCAACCCCAAGCAAATACGCCAGAAGCCCGCTTAAATGAATATCTAGTAGCCCGTAACTGGCTCTCGGAACAGCATTAATGTCTCAATAGAAGGTCATGACATGGCCTGATTTTAGTGTTATAACCCAAAATGATTGACAACCGCCGTGATCAAAACATGATCATATAGTCATGTACGTGATGAAGGTTGTTGATACAAGTAGTTAACCACAATAAAAAGTATGAACCATTGACGGCATGAGGCCAACGATGGAGGCTGCATGAGTATTCAGGCAGCCTTTTTATAGAGAAGAAAAAGGATAAGGAGAAACACATGGCCGATTTTGATACCGGCTTGGCGCGCAATGCGGCCAATCACGCCCCATTAACCCCCATTGATTATTTGAAGCGCACTGCTGAGGTATATGGTGATAAAACGGCCATTATCCATGGCCATCTGCGCCAGACTTGGGGCAAAACCTATGATCGTTGCCGCCAATTGGCATCTGCTTTGCGCCAAGTGGGTATCGGCCGAAATGACACGGTCGCAGTATTGCTGCCCAATACACCTGCCATGATTGAAGCGCATTTTGGTGTGCCCATGTCGGGTGGTGTCTTGTGTGCGCTCAATATTCGTTTGGATGTGGAGGGGCTGATTTTTTGTTTGCAGCATGGAGAGGCCAAGGTATTGTTGGTGGACAGTGAATTCGCTGCCTATATTCCCCGCATTAAAACGCACATGCCTACATTGAACGTCATTCAAGTGAATGATCTTTTGGGGCCAGTCGATGTGGCGCATTATGGCGATGATGAATATGAGCATTTTTTGGCGCGTGCACGCAATACCGATGACTGGGTGTGGCCTGACGATGAATGGGATGCCATTGCGCTGAATTACACCTCTGGCACCACAGGTAATCCCAAAGGGGTGGTCTATCATCATCGGGGCGCAGCCATCAATGCTTTGTCCAATATACTCGAGTGGGACATGGCCAAATTCCCTGTGTATTTGTGGACTTTGCCGCTGTTTCATTGCAATGGCTGGTGTTTTGCATGGACCATTGCAGCGCGTGCAGGAGTCAATGTGTGTCTGCGTAAATTTGAACCCAAGCTCTGTTTGGATTTGATTCGCGAGCATCAAGTCAGCCATTATTGTGCCGCGCCTATTGTACATGCGGCGTTGGCTCATGCGCCTGAAGCCCAGAAAGCCGGTATTGAGCATTCGGTTAAAGGATTGGTGGCTGGTGCCGCGCCGCCGGAAGCTGTGTTGGCGAGTATGGAACAAATGGATTTCGATATCACCCATGTGTATGGGTTAACTGAAACCTATGGTCCTTCAGCGGTGTGCGTGGCGCACGAAGAATGGCATGATCTATCAATTAGTGAACGGGCCAGCATGAAAGCGCGACAAGGTATGCGTGGCAGTTTACAGGCGGGGTTGCAGGTATTCCATGAAGAAAATATGACTGCTGTATGCGCGGACGGCGAAGACATGGGGGAATTGATGTTTCGTGGCAATATTGTCATGAAAGGCTACCTGAAAAATCCGGAAGCCACTCAAAAAGCGTTTGCCGATGGTTGGTTTCATACCGGCGATTTGGGGGTGCAATATGCCGATGGTTATGTGCAGATTAAAGACCGCAGCAAGGACATCATTATTTCGGGCGGTGAAAATATTTCCAGTATTGAGGTGGAAGATGTGGTTTATAAGCATCCCGCCGTTATGAATGCGGCGGTCGTGGCTGTGTCGGATGAAAAATGGGGGGAGGTGCCGGTGGCATTTGTGGAAATCAAACCCGATGCATCGCTAACGGAGCAGGCGCTACTGGATTGGTGCCGTGAGCATCTGGCCCGGTTTAAGGTGCCCAAAAAGATTATTTTTGGTGAATTGCCAAAAACGGCAACTGGGAAAATACAGAAATTCGAATTACGGCGACTGGCAAAAGAGCACACAAGTCGGATTTAAATTCATGTTTTACACTACTACTGGTAAATATATCATGCCCCGTTATGGGGCATTTTTTATCTTTCAGCAATGATCAGGATGGATTTGTTGATCAATTTTTATTGTTTGAAAAAGGTTGCCTGAAGTAGATATTCGGTCTGCCATCGTTGTATTTTTATCGTGGCGTGTTTTTGAGGTTAATGGTGTGCGGGATAATTTATTCCCCCGATCCGAAACCGTTGCTGCTTGATGAAGCCATTAAAAATATAGGGCTTCACCATGATGCCATAGAAGTGTTGCTGTTTGCAACGCTCATGGCTTTGCCACTTCAATTGGCTTTGCCACTTCGATGCATGCCACTCATAGCATAGATGGCCGTGTTGTTGCATGGTCAGTGACGCCAGAAAAAAGCGTTCACATCATCACGCACCGAGGAAGTGGCTGTGAGTAAATACAGGAGTAGCACCACATTGCCTACAGCCACCACCAAATAAAGTAAATTGATGCTGTCAAATAACCAAATCAGCACAGAACTAATTAAGGCGGCCGCCACCATAAACAGCCCGTTGACAATATTATTGGCGGCCACAGCATGGGCACGAAATTCATCACTGCTGCTGGTTTGCAGCCAAGTATACAAAGGCACTGAAAAGAAGCCGCCAAATAAGCCCAACGCAGTAATACAACCCATTATTGGCCAGGCATTGGCGCGGAGTAAAAAATCAGCCCAATTTTGGGTCACGGTGTAGTGCTGGCCATGTGTGAGCCATACTAAGCACAAGCCAAATACAGTCATCCCCAGCGTGCCCGGTACCACTAAACTCAAGTGCAGTTTTTCATGACTGAGTTTGGCACAGACAATCGAGCCTAGGCCAATGCCAATAGAAAACAACGTGAGCATGAGATTGAACACACTTTCATCGCCGCCTAAATTAAGGCGAGTGTAAGTGGGCAGTTGCGTGGTGTAGACCGAACCAATAAACCAAAACCATGAAATGCCGATGATGGCAACCATCAACTCTTTTTGTGCCCAAGTGGCACGCAGTAGCTGCCAAGTCGAGCGAAATACATGGGCATCAATGGCCGTATTGGGTGCTTTGGCGGCTACCTTTGGCATAAACAGACTGCTGGCTTGACCCAATGCCGCCACCAACAATACCGAGGCAATAATCCAATGCGTATCAGCCCCAGCCAGTAGCGTACCCAGAATTTGGCCCAATAGGATGGCCAAGAATGTGCCGCTTTCGATGAGGCTATTGCCAGAAAGGAGCTCACGGCTTTTTAAGTAATCGGGCAAGATGGCGTATTTTAATGGGCCAAATAGCGTGGATTGCAAGCCCATTAAAAATAAGCACATCAATAACACAGCGGCAGAATGCCACCAAAAACCGAATGCCGCCAACAGCATAATGGCAATTTCCCCGAGCTTGACCCAACGTGCCAGTATGGCTTTATCAAACTTATTGCTCAATTGCCCAGACAATGCGGAAAATAGAAAATAAGGCAGAATAAACAATAAAGCGCCAAGATTAAGCATTTGACTTGCAGGCAACCAAGCGTTGGAGCCCAAACCATAAAAACTGATGAGCACAAATAGGGCGGTTTTAAACAAATTATCATTGAAGGCCCCCAAAAACTGAGTGGCAAACAAAGGAGCAAAGCGGCGGGATCGGGCAAAGGCAAACTGGCCTGTGCGTTTAATGGTGTCAGGGGTACTCATGTTAACCTTGGATTTTCCGTGCAATTTAACAGGTTGCCTGAAACAGCCTGCCGTGGATTATTCGAAGCAGTCATTAAAGCGTTCCAGTGAGGTCTGATAACATGTATTGCTGGTTATCTAAACGCAGATATTGATGTTGTAGGCGGCCAATCACGGCCCCTTCGGCATCACTGAGTAGCAAATAGTCTGCTTGTTTTTGCCAGCAGAGTCCTTCTTGCTTGCTGCGCTGTTGCAACACCCGCCAAGCGGCTTGGTAAGTATGCTGCACTGCTTCATCTGCCTGGGCCTTGAGCGCGAAAAACCCGCTTTCGCAATGTTGTGCATTGGCTTCTGGATCATGGCCCATCACAACCAAAAACCCCAAATGCTGGGCATCTTCATTTTCTATGCTGTAGTAATACATTCTTTATCTCGGTTTTGGGCATTTATTATTGGGTTGCCTGAACGGTTTCAGCACTCAACCACCCGCACTGAAACGGTCACGGCTTTTTGTTTGAGGGTACTGGCCAAGCCCGCCAATGACGTTTCTTTGTAGGTAGATTTCATGTCGCGTCCAGTAGCCAGCATGGTTTTAATCACCATGTCTAAGCTCACCTTCTGGTGTGTACCGCTTTCCAATAAGGCCAATTGTGCCAATTTGATGGCTTTTTCGGCGGCGATACCATTGCGCTCGATGCACGGAATTTGTACCAACCCGCCTACCGGGTCGCAAGTGAGCCCCAAATGGTGTTCCATAGCCATTTCTGCTGCGTTTTCAATTTGTTTTAAGCTACCCCCGCTCACGGCAGCAAAAGCCGCCGCAGCCATGGAGCACGCCACGCCTACTTCGCCTTGGCAGCCCACATCGGCACCTGAAATAGAGGCATTGGTTTTGTATAAAATGCCCACAGCACCCGCTGTAAGCAGGAAATCTACCACACCGTCATCATGGCAAAGAGGGTGAAAACGTCGATAATAAGCCAATACCGCTGGGATGACCCCAGCGGCGCCATTGGTAGGTGCAGTGACCACTCGGCCACCAGCTGCGTTTTCCTCATTGACGGCCATAGCATATACCATTGGCCACAATTGGGTATTGACCTGATTGGCATCATGCAGCTTTTGTAATTGTTCCGCCAGTTGTGGCGCTCGACGTTGTACCTGCAGGCCGCCCGGCAAAATACCCCTCGTTGTTAAGCCGCGCGCAACACATGCCTGCATCACTGTAGCGATGTGGGTTACTCGTTTTCGTATTTCATCTGCGCTGCATTGATGCAGCATCATCTCATTGGCCATGACCAATTGCGCTACGGTTAAATTTTGCTGTTGGCAGAATGCAAACAATTCTTCGGCATTATTGAATGGATAAGGCACAGCAACTGAGGTTTCGCTCGCATGACCAAATTCATCTTCAGTCACGATAAAGCCACCACCAATCGAATAGTATGTTTCACGGGAAATAGCCGATTCCTGATCGTCATAAGCCGTAAAAATAAGACCATTGGGATGCTTGGGTAGAATTTCATCGTAGCGTACTGCTAAATCCCGAGCGGATTCAAATTGCAATGGTTGTTGGCCCGCGAGCTTGAGTTTACCTTGTGTTTCAATGTCGGCTAATCGCTGTGCGACGCTGTCCAAGTCTATGCTTTGAGGATCAGCGCCTTCCAAACCTAAAATAATCGCGTCAAACGTGCCATGCCCTAGACCTGTGAGCGCCAATGAGCCATAGATTTCGACGGCGACACGTTGTGTTTGCCATAACTGTTGCTGGCGAGCCAAAGAGGCGGCAAAGTGTGCCGCAGCACGCATGGGGCCTACCGTATGCGAGCTAGACGGCCCCAAGCCAATTTTGAAAACATCGGTCACACTGATCATGGCATACATCGATGAATGGAATGTGTGCCAGTATAACGGCTAAAGCGTTGCCGTCAATTGTTGGCTGGATCACTCATCATAAAAAAGCAGCGCCTTGTGGCGCTGCTTTGGGTTTGCTTAAGGGAATTACAGATTGGTGAGTTTGATTTTCTGGCCTGGGCGAATATTCTCACCCTTATTCAATTTTTGCAGACTGCTTACTGGCATATTCAGCTGTGCTGCAATTGAAGTCAGTGTGTCACCGCGTTTTACTGTATAAGACACTTGACGCACGCTGCTGGATTTGGACAAGGTGTTGCGACCATCTAAGGCCACATTCAAGACTTGGCCTGCGTGAATGTTACTGCCTTTTAAGCGGTTAGCTGTCACCAAATCAGCTACATTTAAATTATAGCGCTGAGCGATGGCAAATAAAGTTTCGCCCGATGCTACTTTGTGGGTTTTGGGTGCGCGCTCATCATCGGTGTCATTTTTGACAGCATTGGCCGCCAATTTGGCCGCTCGTTCAGCACGGGCTTGCGCCAAGCGCGCTTGGCGGTTTTCTTCCATTTCGGCTTTGGCCAAGGCATCTTGCACCGATTCGGCTGCATTTAATTTCAAGCTGGATTCTTGTGCCAGCGTCAACAGCGGATCGACTAGAGTCGTGTTGCTGATAGGGGTGTTACTGATTGAAGCCACGCTTTCATGACGACTGATTTCAGGTGAACCTGAGTTTATTGGCGCAGCTGGCATCGCCTGTGCCAATACAGTAGCGGGGGCCGCACTCACAGGTGCTTGGCTGATGGTGATGGCGGGCGTGGACGGAAGTGCAGCGATTTGTGTTAATTGGGTAGTGCGTATCGGAGCAGCAGCTGTCACAGGCGCTTGCGCCAAAAGAGGCACCGCTTGAACGGGTGTTGCTGGTACGTTTACTTTGACATTAGCCAAACTGCGCGCTGGCAAGACTGGCGCCATGTCAGCTTTAGCCATCGCTGGTCGCAGTAAATCATCTGAGTCATTGTTGGCAAAGGAGCTTAATGCCGGTGTTGCCATGCTATTTTTGCTTAACAATACGCTGCGCCCTGCTGCAATGGTATTACCACTGATGCCATTCAGCCGTTTGATTTCACTGGCGCTCATGCCACTTTGCATGGCTAAATCAGCCACGTTGGTGTTGGATAGCGTGGTATATAAATTCCAAGACAGCAAGCTGCTTTTGTCTGCTTTGCGGTAATTGTTTTCAAATGTATTGATGGCGCTGATGGGGAGCAGCATTTTTCGATTGTTTTTGGGAACGAATACGGGGCCGTTGAAGCTTGGGTTGAGCGCCAAAAATTCATTGGTGGAAATGTTGGCTAAACGTGCAGCAGACTGAATGTCCAGCGGCTGCTCGACATTGATGGCTTGGAAATAGGGTTTGTTGTCGATTTTAGCGAGATTAACGCTGAATGCTTGTGGGTTGTTGATGATATTGCGCACAGCCAACAGCTTGGGCACATAATTACGTGTTTCATTAGGCATACGCAGGTTGTCGTACGTGGGATCTAACCCCGCTGCCTGCGCACGCGCCACTGCTTTCCCCACATTACCTTCACCCCAATTGTATGCGGCCAATGCCAAGGACCAATCGCCAAATAGGCATATAAGTATTGTAAATAATTTAAAGCGGCATCGGTAGCCGCGTACACATCATGGCGCCCATCATATAAAGTGGTCTGCTCTAAGCCATAGTGCCTCCCTGTGGCGGGCATGAACTGCCACAGACCAGAAGCGCCTACGGGCGATTTTGCTTTGGTGACAAAAGCACTTTCGATAAATGGCAGCAGGGCAATTTCTGCCGGCATTTGGCGTTTTTCGACTTCAGTTAAAATATGGTAAAGATAAGGCTGACTGCGGTCTATGGTGCGATTAAAATAAGCGCTTTTACTGGCATAATACTGCTCTTGGCGGCGAATAATTTCCGGGTTAACCTCGGTCATACGGAAATCTTGGCGCATTCGTCCCCAAATATCACCCATGGATAAGGCTTGGCCTTTTAGGATTGCCGAGTTCAAATTCATGATGGACAAGCCCACGCTGTTGCTGTTGTAAGTTTGTGCAAAAGAGAAAGACGGGGCCAGTACCAAACCAGTTAATGCCAGTACCATGTGCTTAAGATGAGCCATATGAAACCATTAATAATGATAAAAATCTTACCGATACTAAGGCTGATGCCAAGATGGTCAAGGCTTAGCGTGCTATTTTTACAGTTTTTGCCATATTTTAAAGTACAGTATGAGTACTGATTTTATTGATATTTTTTAATGAGAGGTTGCGTGCAGATGCCCAATGACTGCGAATCTGGACTGCTTACTTGGTTACACGGCAGTCCATTTGGCCACTATATGCTGCAGCAAACACAAGCATTTGTGATGGATAAGTTGACACGTGCACCGTTGTCCACCGTATTGCAATTGGGTGCGGCGAACTTGCCATTGCCTGTTGACAGTGCGTTTGCAGGTCAATTTTTGTTTCAGGCAGCCTCAGCTACGATTGCAACAAGTAAAACTGATGTTGTGGCTGCTTATGATGCCATGCCTTGGGCAACGCACAGTATCAATACGGTGATTTGGCCATACGGTCTAGATGGTTGTGTTCAACCTGAATGCGTGATGCGTGAATTGCACCGCATTCTTGCGCCAGGTGGACAGATAGTGATTACTGGCTTAAATGCCTGCGGCTATTGGCGTTTATGGTATGGGCACCATGCTAATTTACGTGGGCTGCATCACCATACGGCACAAAGTGTGCAGCAACTTTTCCAGAAACATGGATTTACCTTAAGCGAAGCGCAATTTATGGGTTATCGGTTGCGCGTTCAAGCCGAGGAATCGCAATCGGTGTGGGAACTCATGGGCAATCGTTGGTGGCCTCATTTGGCAGCACAATTTGGCGCGGTGTATACCAAAGAGACTATGGTGTTGACACCTTTGCCTCAGGCCGTAGAAGTGCTCAAAAAACAAGCGAATTTGGGTTGGGAAGCGGCCACTAAAAATCATGGTGCCGTGCGATCTTGCCTAGATAAAAGCAATCATCTCTAGCGCTAATCGGTTAACCACGCGGATGATGTTCGTGCACCATGCTTTTCAAACGCTCATTCGCGACATGGGTGTAGATTTGGGTGGTGCCAATATCGGCATGGCCCAACAGCATTTGCACCACACGTAAATCAGCCCCATGATTCACCAAATGAGTGGCAAAGGCATGGCGCAAACCATGCGGACTTAGATGCTGGATGCCTGCTGCTTGAGCATATTTGTTGACAATCATCCATGCCAGCTGGCGACTCATCGCGACCTTTTTTTGGCTCACAAACAGCGCGTCGCAGGCGCGTCCTTTGAGTAAAAAAAGACGCGCATCAGCCAGATACCGCTGCAACCAATACACGGCTTCTTCACCCAGTGGCACCAGACGCTGTTTGTTGCCTTTGCCTATGGTGCTGATGAGGCCTCGGTTTAAGTCCATTTCGACCAGTTGCAATTGTACCGCTTCGCTCACCCGCAAACCGGTGGCATACATCAATTCCAGCAAGGCCTTGTCGCGCAAACCCAATGGATTGTCGGTGATGGGTGTGGCGAGCAGGGCATCGATGTGTGCTTCGGTGATGATGGCGGGGAGGTGGCGTCCCAATTTGGGTGAGCTTAGGTGTGCCGTGGGCAAATCAGCCCGTTGCCCATAAACCTGTAAATAGTCAAACAAACGTTTACACGCTGACAGCGCACGCGCCTGCGAGCTGGGTTTTTCTTCGGCCACAAATACCGCGGCTGCCAGTTGCAGGTCATTAACCGATAGCCAATCGAGTTTATCTGCCTGTAATCGCCGTGCTACTTTACACAAATCACGCCGATAGCTATTGAGCGTATTGGTGGATAACTGCTCGCTGAGCCATAAATGCTCGAGTAGGCTTTCAATTGGCTGTGTTATATTTTCAGGCAGCTTTTGTTGGTTTTGGGAGGGTGCTACCACTGTGCGCCCTCGTGGGCCAGTAGCCATTTTTTGATGGCCAAATCAGATTCGTTGTTGCCCAAGCCAAAACCGCCTAAGCCATGGCTTGCTACAACGCGGTGACATGGCACGACGATGGGCAAAGGATTTTTGCCGCATGCTTGGCCTACGGCGCGTGGTGCACTGCCAATGAGCTTGGCGATGTCGCCATAACTGGCTACTTGGCCGTATGGAATGGACGCGATGGCCTGCCAGACTCGTTGTTGAAATGCTGTTCCTTGGGCTGAAACTGGGTAATCAAAAGCCTTCAGGCTGCCTGAAAAATAGGCATCCAGTTGTGCCGCCCAATGGCCGCTCAGGGTGGTTAGCCAAGGCATGGGTTGATGCTGCCAATGTAGACCGGTTAATCGGTCTGCATCATCGAAATCCAAGCGCAGTGGGCAGCACGGCGCAGTATATTGGCGACTGTACATGGGCTATGCACCTTTAATGGTATCCAGCACTGCTTGAGCATGGCCTGCGGCTTTGACTTTGCGCCACTCATGCGCAATATGGCCTTGCTCATCCAATATGAATGTACTGCGCACCAAGCCCATAACTTTTTTGCCATACATATTTTTTTCATGAATCACATCAAATTGATGGCAGACTGTTTCGTCGACATCTGACAACAAGGTCACATTGAGCGCATATTTGCAAACAAAATTATGGTGGCTTTTGGCGGTGTCGCGTGAGATGCCAACCACGGTGTAACCCAACTTTTGGAACTCAGGCAACAAGGCACTAAATTCCTGTGCCTCGGTGGTGCAACCGGGTGTGCTGTCTTTGGGGTAAAAATACACCACCAGCGGCAGATGTTCGGCTGCCTGAAAAATTTGGCCTTCAGTGTCGGGTAGGGTAAACAGCATTTTTTCGTTCATCTCGATGCTCCTGAATGGGGTAAACACAATTGCATGTGAAATAAAATATACGGTTTGCTAAAGACATCTAGGTTGGTTTGGTCAACAACGAAGTAGCCTGCATGTTGGTGAGAATTGATGGTCGTCGTGTTTTACTGGTTTACATCCACACTCTGGCATGGCAGATTTGGGTGGGAAAATTCAATAAGGTTTTGCCCACCATACGGCCAGACGCACGGGTTGATGTGTTGTCGTGTAGACCCCATGTTGGCTTTGGCCATTAATCGTCGCCACGAACAAATGCCGTAATCAATGGCTGGTCGCCAATCAAACGGCTGCAATGACCATGAATGTTGTTATCAAAAATCGCGCCTTCAGGCAAGGTATCGGCCGAGTAAAAATGTTGTCCTGGGCCAAAGCGGCGGGTACTACCATCGCGTAAACCTATTTCCATAATGCCTTGCAACACAAAAAGCCATTGCGCTTTGCCCGTGCAATGAAAATCGCTGGTAAAGCCCACAGGGCTTTGGCGCAGTTGCAGCCCATTGGCAGCCAGCCATGGTGATAAGCGGCTTTTTTCATTGCCCTCGGTTAACGCAATGGGCTCTTCACGAAAACGCGCATAACCGTCTGCGTCGGTGAATAAAATGACATGAGTAAAATGATGCATTATATTTTCCTAGACTCAAAATGGAAGGCATTTATTTTTAACTTAATATTCAGCCAATGGCGCCCAATGTATCGTCACCTTGGCTGTGTTTTTTGGGCAGTAAAAATAAAGTGGCCAGAATATCCAGTAGATAAATCACGGCCAGTAACGAGATGGCTGCGATAAATGACCACTGCGATACCAATAGGCCAATCACCAAAGGGCCGAACCCGCCCACGCCGCGGCCTAAATTGAATAAAACATTTTGTGCGGTGGCACGCACTTGGGGTTCAAAAGTATCGGAGATTAGCGCACCATAGCCACCAATCATGCCATTGACAAACAGCCCCATTACGGCGCCAGCAAAGAGCATGACCGTGGGATTGGTGAGTTGTGCATAGATGATAACCATGATGGCTGCGCCCGCTTGATACAACAGAAAAATTTTCCAGCGGGCAAATCGATCTGCCAATACACCAAATAGCCAGATCCCCACAGTCATGCCAATCACGGTTACGGCTGTCCACAGGCCTGATTTGGTTAGGCTAAAGCCGAAATTAGATGCCAAATATGCAGGCATCCAAATCATCAGGCCATAGTAGCCAAAATTTTGTACCGAACACAAAATAAAAATCCCCAAGCTGGCCTTGGTGGTGTGCCTGTCTTTAAACAATAATTTTAAACGAGACAGAAAAGAGATGTTTTCTTGCTTTTGCGCACTGTGCACGAAAGCTTGAGGCTCGCCCATACTGCGGCGAATCAGCCAGGAAACCAGTGCGGGTGCTAATCCAACCAAAAACATGCCGCGCCAACCAATTAAAGGGAGTAGCAATGGGGTGAGAAAAGCTGCCAGCAATACGCCCAGCTGCCAACCTATACCCACCCATGCCGATGCTCGATTGCGTTTTTCTGTTGGCCATGCTTCGGCAATCATGGCCATGCCAATGCCAAATTCCCCGCCCAAGCCTACCCCTGCCAAAGTACGATAGATCAACAAATCCCAGTAACCTTGTGCCAGGGCGCATAGACCGGTAAAAACAGAAAACATTAAAATAGTTAGAGACAAAATTTTAATTCGTCCGTAACGATCGCTTAAATGACCGAACACGATCCCGCCCAAAACGGCGCCAATCAGTGTCCAAGTCACCAATGAGCCTGCCTGTGAGTGGTTCAGCAGCAGCGATGCGCTGATGGCGGGCAGCATGAACCCCAGTATCAGTAAATCAAAGCCATCCATGGCATAACCGCTGATGGCGGCAACCATCGCTTTGGCGGGTGTCAGTGGTTTTTTATCTGAGTGGGTATTGCTCATGGTGTGTATGCCTTATCCCTTAATTGGTGGGGGTGTATGGTGAAATTATGCTTGCTGTGGCAAAGTGCGGCTGCGCGTGTCGAGAATATTGATGACACGGTTGGCCGTGATGCCATCAGCTACATCTGTTTTGCTGACGACTGGCGGCGTGGCGATGAATGCTTCTCTATCAAACGCGGTGTCACCACCGTGTTTGAGCATTTGGCCTGGTTGCAAATGGTGAAAATCAAATAAATCGGTGTCGGCCAGATGCGAAGGAACCACATTTTGTAAAGCAGAAAACATGGATTCAATGCGTCCTGGAAATTGTTGATCCCATTGCTGCAACATGTCTTTAATCACTTGTCGCTGTAGATTGGGCTGAGAACCACACAAATTACACGGGATAATGGGGAATTGTTTGATTCCGGCATAGCGCACCAAGTCTTTTTCTTTGACGTAAGCCAAAGGTCTGATCACCATATGTTCGCCATTGTCAGACAAGAGCTTGGGCGGCATGGCTTTCAATTTGCCACCGTAAAAAAGGTTGAGAAACAAGGTTTCCAAAATATCGTCGCGGTGGTGACCCAAGGCAATTTTATTGCAGCCTGTTTCTTTGGCCACTCGATACAAAATGCCACGACGCAAGCGGCTACATAAGCCACAGGTTGTTTTGCCTTCTTCTATCACCCGTTTGACCACGCTGTAGGTGTCTTCTTCGATAATTTGAAACGGGATACCCAATTGCTGGAGGTACTCAGGCAAAATGTGCGTGGGGAAACCAGGTTGTTTTTGATCCAAGTTGATTGCCAGCAACTCAAATTCAATGGGTGCTGATTTTTGCAGGCCCATCAAAATGTCCAGAAGGGCATAGCTGTCTTTGCCGCCGGAGAGGCAAACCATGACTTTGTCGCCATGTTCAATCATGCGAAAATCATTGATGGCGGCACCCACTTGGTGGCGCAATCGTTTATGGAGCTTGTTGTTTTCGTATTGGGATTTGGGTGTGTGCGACATGGCCGATTGCTGAGCAAATAATGTGTATTGTACACGCAGCGATGGGCACTCGGGTAATGGCTGCCTGAATCATTCAGGCAGCTTTTTACGATCACTGATGGTGTTTACACAATCAAAATGGCACGAAAATCGTTGATATTGGTGCGGGTAGGACCTGTTTTGAGCAGTTGTTGGACGCCACTAAAAAAGTCATAAGCCCGATTTTGGGTTAATAAAGTGTGGGCATCCAAATGGTGAAGCTGGGCTTTGGCCATCGTGTCGGGTGTGAGCCAAGCCCCAGCGTTGTCTTCGCTGCCATCAATGCCATCGGTGTCGGCGGCCAAGGCATAAATGCCTTGTGCGCCATTGAGTGCGAGCGCCAATGCCAGTAAAAACTCACTGTTGCGCCCACCTCGGCCTTGGTGATTGCGTACGGTGACGGTGGTTTCGCCGCCACTGAGGAGCAAGGCTGGTTTGACAAGTGGGCTATTGGTGGCCTGAATATGCAAAGCCAAACCAGCCAATACTTGTGCCACTTCGCGAGCTTCACCGCTGATGCGGTCACCCAAATACAGGACATTCAGGCCTTTTGCTTGTGCCCACTCAGTGGCGCTGGCAAAGGCTTGGTTGGCGGTGGCAATGATGTGATGGCTTTGGTTGACCAATGTTTTCGGCGTTTCAGCTCAGCGCTGCGCAAATACTGTTGCACATGTTCAGGCAACGCAATGCTAAATTGGCGGACGACCCGTGCCACGTCGTCTAAGGTGCTACTGTCGGGTACCGCAGCACCAGAGCCAATGGTGCTGATATCATCGCCCACCACATCCGAAATGGCGAGTGTCAACACCTGCGCTGGCGCGGCAGCTTCGGCCAAACGCCCACCTTTGATGCGTGATAAATGCTTGCGTACGATATTCATCGCTTCTATCGGCGCGCCACTAACCAATAATTGGCGATTAACTGCCTGCTTATCGACTAGGGTTATCCCTTCTGCAGGTAGTGCAGTCAGCGCAGAGGCGCCGCCGGAAACCAAATAAATCACCCAATCTTCAGCCGATAAATTCGTTACGGCATCAAGCAGCGCTTGCGCGGCAGCGGCGCCTGCGTCATCGGGCAAAGGGTGGCTGGCTTCCAACACACGAATGTGTTGAGTGGGTACACCATGGCCATAACGTGTGACCACCACCCCATTTAATGGCACATCCGCATAAGGCCAAATTTGTTCTAGTTCTGCTGCCATGGCCGCAGCTGCTTTGCCTGCCCCCACCACGACAACCTTTCCCTGGGGGCGCTCAGATGGCAGGAATGCGGCAATTTTTCCTTCCGGCAAGGCTGCCTGAACGGTTTCTTTAAATAGGTTTTGCAAACAGCCAATTGCATCTTGTGTGCTGAAAATCGGTGTGGTCATTAAAGTTTATCCCATTTAAGTGCCAGAAAATCAATCAGGCTGCGGACTTTGGCACTGAGAAACTCTCGATCCATGTACGCCGCATATAAGGTGTGTTGCTCACGGGAGAATGCAGGCAATACGATGGACAAACGCCCTTGCGCCAAGTCGTCTTTTAATATCCATTCGGGCAAGTAAGCCAGCCCCGCGCCACTGACGGCTAATTGGTGCAGCATCAATGCATTATTGCTGCTCACTGCCATTTGGATGGGGACGTCCATGTTGACATAAGTCGGCATCAAGCCCAAATGCTGGTGTAAATCCGCTAGGTCGGCAGGCGTTCCATGTTGTTTTAAGTAGCCCGGACTGGCCACCCAATGGAAACCCACTTGAGTGAGTGGGCGAACAATCAAATTGGGTTCGGGGTGGCTGGTGACGCGTAAAGCCAAATCAATGCCCTCAGCCACCAAATCAATATGGCGGCTGTCGAGGTTGATGGACAAAGTGACTTCTGGATATTGTTGCCGATATTCAGCCAACAAGCGCGCAAAATAGGGCGTGGCTACCCAAGCGGGTGCCGTGATTTTGAGTAAGCCACGCGGCGTGACCGTCCCTTCCTGTACCACTTTGCCAGCTTCATTCAAAGTATCTAACGCCAATACACAGCGTTGGTAGTAGGTTTCTCCCGCTTCGGTGAGGCTGATGCGGCGGCTGGTGCGGTTCAGTAGCTTGGCTTGAATGGTTTTTTCCAGATGGTGCACATGCTTGCTCGCCATGGCCGTTGAAATATCCATAAAATCAGCGGCTTTGGTGAAGCTACCCAATTCAACCACGCGGCGGAAAACCCACATACTTTGTAAAGTATCCATGCTTATACTTTCTTAATAGGAAATAATCCATCATCGTTTATGGTATCGTTTTCTTTTTTGTTCTTCAATACAATGTGTGTTGAATCAATCACACCACATAAGAGAAGGAAGACGATTATGACTCAATCAACAGGCAATTCACTCCACCGTTGGCAACTGCAAGTATTGGCACTGTTGCGTGTGGTAACGGCTTTTTTGTTTATCCAACATGCCACCGCTAAATTCTGGGAATTTCCCATCTCAATGACAGAAGGCCATGGCGGGATTCCATTGTTGTCCTTAATGGGTGCAGCGGGAGTTATTGAATTGGTGGGTTCAGTATTGCTGATTTTAGGTTTGTTTGTGCGCCCCGCGGCATTTATTTTGGCGGGTCAGATGGCTGTGGCTTATCTGGGCTTTCATGTTTTGCAATGGAGTGGTGTGCACACTTTGTTGACGCCATTAGCCAATCAAGGCGAAAGCGCCGTGCTGTTTTGCTTTATTTTTCTGTACTTGGTTGTCGCCGGTGGCGGTGCATACGCCTTGGATAATCGATTCTGCCGTCAATCAGTTTAACTGCCGTCTTGCCCCCAGACAGGCAATGAGCAGTGCCATGAATGAAGAACACAATTCGCAGTCTTGGCATGAAGGTAAATGACGGGTGACACCGGGGTGGCCCACTCAAATAGATACGTGATGATATTCAGGCAGCTTTAAATAGCTGCCTGAATGCATATAAAAAGCGAGGTAATGATAATGCAAACCAATGTCAAAATGCCGGTATTATTTATTGGTCACGGATCACCTATGCTGGCTATCGAAGACAATCCCTTTACGCCAAAATGGCGAGAGGCAGCAGAGAATATGCCCAAGCCGCGTGCAGTATTGTGCATTTCTGCGCACTGGGAAACCTTAAATATCGCTGAAACGGGCAGCACTGATCCTGGTCTTGTGTATGATTTTTATGGCTTCCCACCTGCCTTGTATCGTGTGCAGTATCCAGTTCAGGCTGATCTGGCGCTGGCCAGCGAAATACAAACTTTATTGCATGAAATCGTGCCTGTGCAGGAAGATGTTGAGCGCGGTTTTGATCATGGCAGTTGGACTGTAATGAAGCATATGTATCCCAAGGCAGATGTGCCATTGATACAGTTGAGCCTGTGCCGCCGATTGACGCCACAATCACACATCATCTTGGCCAAGAAATTGGCTCAATTGCGTGAGCAAGGGGTGTTGATTATCGGCAGCGGTAATTTGGTCCATAATTTGCGCTTACTGGATTGGCAGCATATGAACGATGCCGATTATGCTTTTGATTGGGCGCGCCGGGCGCAAAAAACATTGTTGGACTTGGTGATCAAAAATGATATCGCGGCTTTGGCGGATTTTGCTGCTTTGGGTGAAGATGTGGCCAAAGCCGTGAACAGTGCTGAGCACTTTTTGCCTTTGCTGTATGTATTGGCTCTGCGCGAGGAGAATGAGCATATTCGGATTTTTAATCAACAATTTGTAGGCGGATCTCTTGACATGACATGTGTTGAGATTGGTGGTGAAATGGCTGCCTGAAAAGGATGTGGTCATGAATGGAGGTGCACTGCCTCATGCCGTTTAATGCGTCAATAGCCTGCCCATGCTGTGGCAGGCTATTGACATATTGCCCATGGGCAAGCGACTTATTTAGACAAGGCTTGATGGTGTTTAGATAAAGGTTTAGTTTTGGCTCGGGTTTAAAGCCAGCTTTTGATGCGCGCCACGCCTTTGGCCATATGATCAATGTCACGAGTATAAGCAAAGCGCAGGAAATGATGGGTGTGATGGTGCCCGAAATCTACGCCGGGTGTGGTAGCGACATGGGTATCGGACAATAGTTGTTGAGCAAAAGTAAGGCTGTCTTGGCTGTAGCGGCCAATATCAGCCCAAAGATAAAAAGCACCTTGTGGCGGTGTAGCAATATCAAACACATCGGCTAATGCGGCATACAAATAATCGCGCCGTTGCTGAAATTCATGACGTACCCAAGCCAGGTAGCTGTGGTCAAATGCTTCCAGGGCGCCGTATTGGCTGAGGGTGGGGGCACAAATAAACAGATTTTGGGCGATGATTTCGGCGGCGCGGACTTGTTTTTTAGGCACAATAATCCAACCTAACCGAGCACCTGGCATGCAAAAATATTTGGAAAACCCATTAATTACATACACCTCATCGCTGAATTGGAGGGCTGTCGCTGCGGGTGTGTCATACACCAAACCATGGTATAGCTCATCAGATATAAAAGCACAATCGCGTTCGGCGCATGTGTGGATTAAGGCTTCCAACCTATTTGGCGTGTAAACATTGCCGGTAGGGTTGGCGGGTGATGAAATTTGCAAGGCTTGAAGAGAGGCATCATGCAAGGCATCAGGATGAAGTTGGTACTGTTCATCTGCCTCAACTGGAAAACTGTGGGTGCGTGCATGAAGGAAAGCGGCAAAGTTCTGGTAGCAAGGATAGCTGGGGTCGGTTAAGCCCAGCACATCATTTTTGCCCAAGGTTAGCCCATAGGCAATCAGAAAGGCGCCGCTGGTGCCTGGCGTGAGCAAGACTTGGTCGGGACTGATGTTGACATTGTAGGTATCGACATAGTGCTGACAAATGCGTTCTCGCAATGCAGGTAGGCCCAAGCTCTCCGTATAACTAAAGCGATTGCGCGCCACTGCTTCGGTAATGGCTTGGCGCACACTAGGCGCGGGGGCTAAGTCTGGTTGGCCGATTTCGAAATGCACGGCGTCTTCATATTGTGCGGCCTGGCGCACAATATCCATCACGATGAAAGGGGTTAATGTCGGCTGTGTGGGCATGGTAATTTAATCGAGTATGGTGGGGTTTCTGGCAGCCTCAGGCCAGTTTTGATAACACTGCTGGCCCATATACAACGGCCTTTAATCGACTGCACAGAATTTTATACAGCGTTCGTTGCTGATATCTTAGTGTTAGGGCATGGCTATGCAGCGATTATCGGCGCCACTCAATGTGGTATTCGCTTACTGGCCGCGCAGAAACAGCGCATCCAAATCCTGTAGTCGCAGCTTAATCCAAGTGGGGCGGCCATGATTACACTGATTGGCGCGCTCGGTGGCTTCCATGTCACGCAGCAGTGCGTTCATTTCTGGCAAGGTGAGCTTGCGGCCAGCACGTACGGAGCCGTGGCAAGCCAACATGGCCAATAGGTGGTTTTCGCGCTCCAATACCGTACGGCTGGAACCCACATCTGCCAATTCCGCCAACACCTGCTTGACTAAGGTGGCGACGTCACT
The DNA here is from genome assembly GCF_001590725.1 of Snodgrassella sp. CFCC 13594. Classification (GTDB taxonomy): domain Bacteria; phylum Pseudomonadota; class Gammaproteobacteria; order Burkholderiales; family Neisseriaceae; genus Snodgrassella. Next base: position 290,342 of record NZ_LQXR01000001.1, read on the forward strand.
TTTGGCCAGCATGGCCGGCACCGTGCGCACCGCTAAAGTGTGGTTGCCCAATTGCGATACATCCAAGCCATATGTATGCAAAACTGAAGCGTGTTCTTCGGCCGCCGCGATTTCTTCGTGTGTGGCCTGAAACGTGACAGGAATCAACATGGCCTGGCTACACACAGCGCCTGTTTCATCTCTCTGGTGCTTCATTTTTTCGTAGTTCACGCGCTCTGCGGCGGCATGCATGTCCACCAGAATCAACGCTTCTTGGGCCTGCGCCAAAATATAAATATCGAGCAATTGGGCCATGGCATAACCCAATGGCGGCGCGGATTCTACGCTCATTGCTGCTGGGGCGGGTTGCCTATTCAAGCCATGATTGGCTTCCCAATTAGCCAGTTCTAAATCATTTTCTGGGGTCGTCGATGCGCTGTTTGGTCTCGCGTCTTGGCGGTAGAGCTCGGCATACGTGGCCAGCGCATGTTGTGATTCACGCAAGTTCAGCGGCCGCTGTGTTGGCGCGGGCGCCCGGTGGTAAGGCTCAGGTGTGCGGCTATTGTGTAGAAGCGGCGCCGCTTGATCAAATAAGTGTTGTACTTCTGCGGGTTGTTGCGCCATCACTTGTTGCAATACCGCTCCAGGTTGGCTCACGGATTCCGTACGGGTGGCATCGGTGGCAGCCAATGCTTTATTGAGGGTATGAAATACCAGCTGGTGTACGGCTTGGCTGTGGCGAAAGCGCACCTCAGTTTTGGTGGGGTGGACGTTGGCGTCTACTTCAGCTGGCGGTATGTCCAAATAAAGTACAAATGCAGGTGTCATCGCTTGATGCAAAACATCGCGGTAAGCTTGTTTGACTGCGTGTAAAACCACTTTGTCACGCACAAAGCGTTTGTTGACAAACACATATTGCTGGCTACTCTTGCCTTGTATGAATGTGGGTTTGCCGATATAGCCATGGATGCGCATGGGCCCAGCGCCACTGTCGACGCTCAAGCAGGCTGCCTGAAAATCACTGCCCACTATGGCTGCCACCCGTGCGCATTCGTCTCCGGCAGGCAGGGCAAGAATGGTTTTGTCGTTGTGGGTCAAGTTGAAGCCGATATTGGGGTGTGCCAGAGCCAGTCGTTCAGTCATGGTTAGGCAATGGGCATACTCCGTATTTTCTGATTTGAGAAATTTACGTCTGGCTGGCGTGTTGAAGAACAGCTCTTGGATGTCTACGCTGGTGCCTGTGTGTAAAGCAGCTGCTTTGGGTGCGCTCAAATGCCCATCTTCGGCATAAATCTGAGTGGCGTGGGTGGCGTTGGCGTGACGGCTGGTGAGGGTAAGGCGGCTGACCGATGCGATGCTGGCCAAGCCTTCACCACGAAAGCCCATGCTGGCAACCGATTCTAAATCGGCCAAGCTACGAATTTTACTGGTGGCATGGCGGTGTAAGGCCAAAGGCACGTCTTCAGCCACCATGCCGCAGCCATTGTCGCGCACGTTTAGGCGTTTGATGCCGCCGCCCCATAAGCCAACATCAATTTGAGTGGCGCCCGCATCAATACTATTTTCTATCAGTTCTTTCAGGGCATTAGCGGGGCGTTCGACCACTTCGCCAGCGGCAATTTGGTTGATCAAGTGATCAGGTAATAGAGCAATGTGGGTCATGAGATTAGCCTTCAGGCAGCCTTAAACTGCCTGAACATAAAAAGATACTAAACGGTATCACGTGCCATGCTGGCAGGCAAACCAGTGTGCAGCAGAATGGTTGCGGCCAGTTAAACCCGTTTGGCCGCTATTTTGTGGCGCACAATTTCGATGACGGCTGGCAACAAAGAAATCACAATGATGGCGGCCAATACTAAGGATAGGTTCTCTTTCACCACGGGCAGTTGACCAAAAAAATAGCCGGCATAGGAAAACAGTAAAACCCAGGCAATGGCGCCAATGATGTTGTATTTCAAAAAGTGGCCATAATGCATGTGGCCCATCCCGGCTACAAAAGGGGCAAAGGTACGCACAATGGGTACAAATCGGGCAATGATGATGGTTTTGCCGCCATGTTTGGCATAGAACGCTTCGGTTTTTTGCAAATAGCTTTGCTTGAAAATTTTAGAGTGCGGATTGGCAAATAGCTTGGCGCCAAAGTATTTGCCAATGGCAAAATTAGCGGCGTCGCCCAATATGGCAGCTATCAACAATAAGGCTACCATGAGGTGGATGTCCATTTTGCCAATGGCGGCAATACCCCCCGCCGCAAACAACAATGAATCACCGGGCAAAAAAGGCGTGACCACCAAACCGGTTTCACAAAAAATAATGAAAAACAAAATGGCATAAATCCATACGCCATATTGTCCTGCCAGTTCTTGCAAGTGTTGGTCGATGTGTAAGATGAAATCAATCAGGGCGGTGATGATGTCCATGAGTTAAGAATGAAGGTTGAGGTTTAATCCGTTATTTTAACGGATTCGCGCGGTGGTGCGGCAATTGTTTGTATGTAATGGGTTGGCAACATAAGCTCGCTGATGCGTTATTCGATGATAGAATTGAATTTCCTTTCAGGCAGCCTTGGGCTGCGTGTTGCCATCAACCCTTTGATGACCCAGAGATTATGAGCCAATACGTATATTCGATGTTGCGGGTGAGCAAAACCGTGCCGCCGCAAAAACAAATTATTAAAGACATTTCTTTGTCATTTTTCCCAGGTGCCAAGATTGGTTTGCTGGGTTTGAATGGCGCAGGCAAATCCACCGTTTTGAAAATCATGGCTGGGGTGGACAAAGAATTTGAAGGCGAAGCGGTGCCCATGAGCGGCATCAAAATTGGTTATTTGCCGCAAGAGCCGCAATTGGATGCTGATAAAACCGTGCGCGAAGAGGTGGAGTCGGGGCTCGGTGAGGTTGCTGATGCACAGAAACGCCTAGATGAAGTGTATGCCGCCTATGCCGATCCAGATGCCGATTTCGATGCTTTGGCGGAAGAACAAGCCAAACTTGAAGCCATCATTGCTGCGGGTGCTGGCGATAATATTGAATTGCAATTGGAAATTGCAGCTGATGCTTTGCGGTTGCCTGAGTGGGATGCGCTCATTGGGCAATTATCGGGTGGTGAAAAGCGACGCGTGGCTTTGTGTAAATTGTTGTTGAGTAAGCCTGATATGTTGTTGTTGGATGAACCGACCAACCATTTGGATGCCGAATCGGTGGAGTGGTTGGAGCAATTTTTAGTGCGTTTCCCAGGCACCGTGGTGGCGGTTACCCATGATCGTTACTTTCTCGATAATGCCGCTGAATGGATTTTGGAGCTGGATCGTGGCCACGGTATTCCGTGGAAAGGCAATTATAGTTCGTGGCTGGAACAAAAAGAGGATCGGTTGGCGCATGAAGCCAAAGCTGAGGCCGCTCGCATCAAAGCCATGAAACAAGAGTTGGAGTGGGTTCGCCAAAACCCCAAAGGGCGCCAAGCGAAATCGAAAGCACGGTTGGCTCGCTTTGATGAGTTGTCCAACTATGAGTACCAGAAACGTAATGAAACTCAGGAAATTTTTATCCCAGTGGCTGAGCGACTGGGGAATGATGTGATTGAGTTCAATCACGTCAGCAAGGCGTTTGGTGATAAATTATTAATTGATGATTTGAGTTTCCAGATTCCGGCGGGTGCGATTGTGGGCATCATTGGGCCCAATGGCGCCGGTAAATCAACGTTGTTTAAAATGATTACCGGTACTGAGCAACCAGACAGTGGTGAAGTCAAAGTCGGCCAAACGGTACACATGTCTGTGGTGGACCAAAGTCGTCACGGCTTGCATGATGACCAAACCGTGTTTGATGAGATTGCTGAAGGCCGCGACATATTGCAGGTGGGTCAATTTGAGATTCCTGCGCGGGCATATCTGGGGCGCTTTAATTTTAAAGGCAGTGACCAAAGCAAAATTGTGGGCAAGCTTTCTGGCGGTGAGCGCGGGCGTTTGCACTTGGCCAAAACCTTGATTTCGGGCGGCAATGTATTGTTGCTGGATGAACCTTCTAACGATTTGGATGTGGAAACCTTGCGTGCGTTGGAAGACGCCTTGTTGGAGTTTGCCGGCAGCGTATTGGTGGTGTCGCATGATCGCTGGTTTTTGGATCGCATTGCCACGCATATTTTGGCAGCGGAAGGCGATTCTAAGTGGGTGTTTTTTGATGGCAATTATCAAGAATATGAAGCTGATAAAAAACGTCGCTTGGGTGAAGAAGGGGCTAAGCCCAAACGCATTCGCTACAAACCGGTGATCCGTTAAATCGGCTTAATCCCGCGTGATTTTGGTTTCAGGCAGCCTTGGGGCTGCCTGAATTATTTGTGCTGGCATGAATATGCGGATTGATGGATGCTGATGGCCGACCTCTTATGTAATGCAATTGGTTTGTGCATCGTACACAAGCAAAGAGGCTTGCTGGCACTCACTTTTGTTCTAGGCCGGTATGATTCAACAAACATGGCGAATAATGATTTCAGCATGCATTGGCGCATATACGCCTGAGGCCATTTCATCCATTGAGTGAATATTTATCTTTTGTCACACCGGGATTCATCTGTTTCAATGTCGGCATTCATCGCTCATTTGGGATACACCCATGAATATTCGGTCTTTGCAACACAAAACCATGGTGGCTGGCAAAACACAGCAACAACGGTTGGCTCAATACCCTTTGATTGCGTCATTGCAAACATTGGCACCCATGGCCTGGTTTAACCCACGAATTGCACCTGCTGATATCGGTTTGGCCGATGTGGGGTTGAGCCTAGCTGATGTGCGCGATGCCGAAGCAAGATTAGGCCGTTTTGCCTCATTCATTGCTCGTGCATTCCCTGAAACGGCGCCCAGCATGGGCATGATTGAGTCGCCCGTGGTCGCTGTGCCCACGTTTCAGCAGCACCTTGAGCAGCGTTATCAAACTGCGCTTAGTGGTGCCATGTGGCTGAAACTAGACAATGAACTCCCGATCTCGGGTTCCATCAAAGCGCGTGGTGGAATTTATGAAGTTTTGCAACATGCCGAATGCTTGGTTTTTCAGGCAGGACTGTTGGCTGAAACCGATGACTATGCAGTGCTCGACAGCGAGCGCTTCCGCGCCTTCTTCAGGCAACACAAAATCGCTGTGGCTCTACCGGCAACTTGGGTTTGTCGATTGGCATCATGGCTGCCAGATTGGGCTTTGAGGTCACAGTACACATGTCTGCCGATGCGCGCCAGTGGAAAAAGGATCAATTGCGAGCACAGGGTGTGGATGTTAAAGAATATGCCTCCGATTACAGTTTGGCGGTGGCAGAAGGGCGGCGCCAAGCAGAAAGCGATGCCCAATGCTATTTTATTGATGATGAAAACTCAACCAACTTGTTTTTGGGTTATGCGGTGGCGGCTTGCCGATTGCAAGCACAGTTGGCACAAGCCGGCGTAGTGGTGGATGCCACGCATCCTTTATTTGTTTATTTGCCCTGTGGCGTGGGCGGTGGGCCAGGTGGCGTGGCGTTTGGTCTCAAGCTGATGTTTGGCGATGCGGTGCATTGCATCTTTGCCGAGCCGACGCATTCGCCGTGTATGTTGTTGGGCGTATATACAGGTTTGCATGATGCTGTTTGTGTACAGGATTTCGGCATTGATAATGTGACCGCAGCTGATGGTTTGGCAGTAGGGCGGCCTTCGGGTTTTGTGGGCAAAGCAATGCAGCGTTTGATTGATGGTTACATCACCGTAGCAGACGATGAGTTGTATGCCTTGTTGGCCTTGCTATACCAAACTGAAGGCCGACAATTGGAGCCTTCGGCGATAGCGGGTGCACCGGGCATGGTGCACGTTTTGTCTGATGTGGCCACCGCCTACCGCGCCCGCTTGGGTTTGCCTTCTGCACATATGCAACAAGCCACGCATTTGGTTTGGGCCACGGGCGGCAGCATGGTGCCAAAAGACGAAATGAAGGCCTATATTACCAAAGGCGCCATGATTTTGCGTCGCTAGGTTGATGAGGAAGCATGCTATGTTGGATGTTTTTGATGACCATGATCCCTTGCGCAGCAGGTTAGATAGTACGCAATTTGCGCATCTGCATACTTTTTTTGTGGTGGCGCGCTTGTTGAGTTTCCAAAAGGCCGCGAATACTTTGTTTATCAGTGCCAGTGCGGTGAGCCACCGCATCAGCAAATTAGAATCGGCTTTGGGATTTAGGCTTTTTGTGCGTTTAACACGGCGCATTGCGCTGACCCAAGATGGTTTGCGTATTTTTAATATTCTAAACGAAACCATGGCTCATTTGGCTAATGCGCTTCAGCCAATGAGCGAAGCAAATATTGCTGGACGGATTGCAGTTTATGCGCGTCCATCGTTCGCGCGCTGCTGGTTGATGCCTAGATTGGCCGTGTTTGCCCAATATTATCCAGAAGTGTGTGTAGATGTTCGCACGGGTAATGATCCGATTGATTTTCGTTTGCATAACATGGATTTGGCCATTGAATACGCCGGTGGCGATTTTGTGGGCTTCAACAGTGAGCAGCTCTTGGGTGAGCGCATGACACCTGTTTGTAGCCCCCAATATGCCGCCCAACATCATGTGCATCAATACCCAGAGCGCTTAACTGATTGCGTGTTGTTGCATGATGCGTTTGCTTGGCCGCATGCAGTCCATGATGCAGAGTGGCAGATGTGGTGGCAGTACGCTGCCCAAAAAGGGGCTTTGCCTACGCGCTGTTTTACTTTTGACAGTGCTGATTTGTGTCTCACTGCGGCTTTGAATCATGTAGGCGTGGCGATAGGCCGGGAACAGTTGGTGAGCCCCTATTTGGATAGTGGTTTATTGGTGAAGCTTGGGGTGATTTTGTGCCTTTATCGTCCTATGGCTATTATTTGATATACCCACGCCGCCATGATTTGTCATTGATCGCGCAGGTTTTCAAGGCTTTTTTGTTGGATCAAGCGGCATTGTGTCTCGTATCCAATTAGAGTAATCATTATTTGATTAAATGACTGAGCTTTTTCCATTTTCTAATTTTTGTTCTAAAGTTTGAAAATGGGGCGACAGTATTGATATGTACCCATTTATATATCGGCCATTGTGCTTGTGTGGTCGCCCATTTCCGTTGTTGAGGTTTGAAAATGGTTGCTTCCGGCAAGCCGTTAAGCCAAGCGCATAGTTGATTTACTGCAAGGGTTAACTGTTGACCTTGTTCATCTAATGTTAGATTGCCATATTGTTGATAGAAATTTAAGTATAGCTTGCCAAGCTGATTCCATTTGTGGCCAATCGCAGGTGTAATCACCTCGATCCCTCTTTGCTCCAGTCTTTCCCACTTCAAGAGTAAATTAATCCAACCCAGTTGGTAAGATAAATTTTCTGAGGGGCTGCGATCAATTGTTTCGAAATGGATATCTTTCATGCTTTCGGGAATCTCTGCAAATTCAGCAATATATTTTTGATATTTATTTTGAATTGCTTGGATTAACTCTGCTTTATCTTGATATGTTTTCATCTATTTTTATCTTTTAGATTAATTTCAAAGGGTTTTTATTTGGGAATTGAGATGGATTGATGGGGTGCAGAGTGGGCAAGAAGACAGATGGCTAATCAGATGTGAGTGTGCCGAATACACGGTATTTCTCATCAGCTAAGCACATTCAGGCAGCCTTTTCAGATTGCCTGAATGTGCGGTGGCTAATGTGGTTTATTTTTGAGCGGGCTTGGCTGAGTTTTGTTCGCGAAAATAAGCCCATTCTTCCACCACGCGACCATCTGGTAAGTGGCACATTGCCGATTGATTGCCTTTGGCATCAGTTTGGGGCGCCAATGAACCGCCTTGTGCCACACAGAATTTGGCCGCTGGGTTAGCCATATTGAGTAGCGGTTGTTTGTCACTGCTGCAGGCGGCCAAGGTCATTACGGGTACGGCCAACAACAACCATGATGTTTTTTTCATGAACAAACTCCTTGATATTGAGTGGACATAGCAATATTTGCCATGTCGTTATGGATATTTGCCCAACAGAAGCGAACAGCCGAATCTGCCGGCACATGTTGTGAATTCTATTCTAGCCGATTGATGGCATCAACAACAGCCGTGCAGATGCAGAATCAAACGGAGTTTGTGTGGCATGGATCATCTCCATCCGTTGCTGCCGGATTGAATTCAGGTTGTGATAATATCCGACTCCAATGGGCCTAAGTTTGGCTGGATAAATGGTGTTCGTGAGCGTTAATGGGGTGGCTCAGTGTGTCCAACTCAAGCACGAATAGATTTAATTGAAATGCATTGGTAGTGTAATACGCGGATGGGAAACCCAAGTAGCCGAGTAATCATGCTTGGTAGCCATGCCGATTCGATTGTCTTCAATATTAAAGTAATGAAACATCAGTTTGATGGACCATAAAAAGGATGAATCAATGGATAAGCCATCAATGGCGGACGAATTGGCGCGCTTGTTTGAGCTGTATGAAAAGGGGGCGCTAACGAAAGAAGAGTATGAGCAACAAAAGGCCATTGTATTGGCGGGGGCTCAACACAAAGAGCCAGTATCACCTCACCTCAGTGAGGATGATACTGCCAAGCGTAATGCTGTGCTGCCGGCTGTTTCTTCGACAGCAGCGCCGAGCCAGCCGCCGATGATGGCCGCGCCGGCTAAAAACAATACCAACATCGTTTTGATGGGTTTGGGCATTATTGCATTGGCCGCTATTGGTGTGGTTGTGTGGTTATACAACCAACCCAAAGCATTGCCTAATCCGGTGGTGACTGCCGCGAGTGCAGCGAGCGAGGCCCATCAAGCAAGTGAGCGTGCAGACGGACTTTCCCCTGAAGCCTTACAAAAAGCGCTTTTTGATGCCAAGCAAACTTATACCACTGCAGACACACAGCTCAATACGGTATGGAGTGAATTGGATGATGATTTGAAATCTGTGTTGAAATCAGGCCAAGCTTCTTGGATACGGCAAAAACAGGCCGATTGTACGCAGGCACCCAATACATCCGCTGCTGAAGCTGAGGTTGACCGGTTAACTTGTGAAACCAATATGATTAATGAACGCATCGATGCATTACAAACGGCGCAGGTGCAGATGCTGCCGAAAGTGAAAGCAGCCAAATTGGCTGCGGTGGATGCGCAATCCGATAGCGCGTTGTCTGCATTGGGCCGCACATGGAATGCGCTGCCTGAAACCGTTCAAGAACAATTGGGTCAAGATTTTGATCAATGGGCGAAGGAAACCAATGATCGCTGCGCCGATGCATCTTCTTCTGATTCTCAAGTTCAGATTAAAATTGATTACAATATGTGCTTGATCAATGCAGTGAAAGCCAAGAATAATGAATTGAAAGGCTATAAAATATAAGCAGAGCATGGCTGGTGCCATGCCTTTCAATACAATCTTGGCATGCGTTATGCCGGTTGATGCTGCCCCAGTGACAGTATGCTCTTGAACGGATTATTGGGTCATGACTTAAGCGAAGCGGGTAAACACAGATTAAGGACGAGTATTTGGTTACACTGACTGGTTTTCCACAAGCCAAAGGGTGTTTAAATAGAAAATCAAAGCCAATATTTCTGTTGCGTTGCGGTGTTGTTTAATAGCCGCTTTGGGATTAACTGCTTAGGTCAGGCTTTTTCAGGCAGCCTTAAGCTTGCCTGAAAAAGCGACCCACCTAAGCTTGAGTATTTAAGCTGCGTGTTGCTGCGCTTCTTTGGGCCAGAGTAAAGGGAACAGCGGATGGGCCAAGGGTGATCCGGCTGGCAGTTCCTCATTCAATCCTGGGAATTCGGGCGAGGTTTTCCATGGGCGTGGGGCATGCACCATGTCATCGCCAGTGACTCGTACTGAATAGGCGCGGCGGGTATTTTTGGAGCCTTGTGAAGCATGCAAGGTAAGCATGTTGAAACACACCACATCACCAGGCTCAAGCGCCCAGCCCAAAATGGGAAAATCTTCACGGTGGCTTTCAATGTCTGGCAATTCGGCCAAGCTGCCTTCAGGGAACCATTTGGCGTCATTGTCTTTAAATCCACGCGGCATCAACCAAGGGCCCAAATGGGTGCCTGCCACAAATTCTAGTGTGCTTTCACGGGGTACTGGATCTACAGGTATCCAAAAACTGATATTTTGATGGCCATCTAAATTATAGTAGGGCTGATCTTGGTGCCAAGGTGTTTTCTGTGAAGTGCCTGCTTCCTTTACCAGAATGTGATCATGGTTTAATCGCGCGCTATTGCTGCCCATCAGCGCAGCAGCAGTAGGGCCTAAATCGCTATCAAACACCACATGATGGTATTCGGGGATGCGATCCCAACAGCAAAAATCTTGGAAAAAGCGGCCACTGTCACCTTCTTTGCTGTACCACTTAGCGCGTGAGCTGGGCTGTTGCATGTTTTTTTCCACCCCAGTTTTTAAAGTGGTGATGGCATCAGCAGACAACAAGCCGCGCAAACACACGGCGCCGTCGCGCTGGAATGATGCAATCGAATCTTCAGAAACGCGGTAATTCATGGTGTATTCTCCGTTACAAAAGTACGTGTTGGACCAGCTGATTATATGGATGCATCACGAAGTCATTGAATCGGATTTGGATAAGGGCAAGCTCAGAAATTCAAAATTACAATTTTATGTCGTTTCTTTTACAGTGACATCATGTTTGAAAAACACCTTGAATTTGAAACCACTTACACAAAACAGAGAGGATGCCTCATGAACATGATGTCTTTAATCCGTCGTCGTACTGCCTTGTCATTGATGGTGTGTGCTGTCTTGGGCGCATGCTCACAGCAAGCCAAAGACAGCAGCGGTTCTGCCCCTGCGGCAAGCGCTGCAGCCACCAGCACACCCGCAGCAGCCACGAAATTGGTGGTGGGTTCCGACATGACATTCCCACCTTATGAATACCTTGATGGCAGCGAACCCAAAGGTTTTGACATCGAGCTCATGAATGCCATTGCCAAAAACATGGGCAGTGAAGTCAGCTATCAAGACACGCGTTTCACCAATTTGATTCCAGGCTTGGAAGGGGGCAAATTTAATCTGTTAATCTCTGCTTTGTATATGACGCCGGAACGCATGCAAAAAGTGGATATGATTCCATACTTCAAAACCGATGAAGGCGTGATTGTAAAAGCGGGCTCTAGCTATCAGCCGAAAGGCAAAGCCGATTTGTGTGGCAAAACCATTGGCACTCAAAAAGGCACTGCATTTGTGCAACAGTTGAATACCATCTCTAAGGAAACCTGTCAGGCTGCTGGTAAAGGTGCCATTACCGTTCGTGAATTTGAAACTTCGCCTCAAGCCACTCAGGCTTTGTTGGCCAGCGCTGTTGATGCTCAATATGATGATGCGGCTGTGTTGAAAGGCGCGGTAGATAAATTGCAAGGAAAAGTGGCTTTAAGTACCACGGAAACATTCTTCCCTGTGGTGAGCGGGATTGCCGTGAAAAAAGGCGACAAGGCTACGTTTGACAGCATCAGCGCTGCTTTGCAAAAATACAAAGACTCAGGTGATTATGCCAAATTGTTGCAACAATATGGTTTGAAGGAACCCACGCAAGCCGATGTAGACGCGATCAAATAAGGCCAATATGGTTTCAAAAGCCCGGCGGCATGAGTCGGGCTTTTTCATGTTTCCTGCCTGATGCGCATGTTGATAACAAACTCAATTCACAAAAATAAAGGCAGCCCAAAGGCTGCCTGAATAGTGGATGGGTTTAATGACTGATTACCAGGACACTTTGACGCCCACAGAACCATTGATTGGTGCGCTGTTGTGAGTGTCGCCACCATTAGACCAAGTGTGACCCAATTCGCCGTATATTTTGACTGCATCATTCAAAGCGTAGGTGGTGCCCAATGCCAATTCTGTGCTGCCGTGGTGACCGCCAGAACTTAAAGTGTTGGCAGATGAAGAGGTGGTGAAGGTGGTCCGGTCACCGCCATTCGGTGAATAGTAAAAATTCACACGAGCATAGGGTTCCATTTTACCTTGGCCGACCGCGTATTCACCTTGGATGCGCGCGCCCACGCGGAACAGCCATGCATTATTGTGGTCATGGCTAACCGTGGTTACACCAGAAATATCGCTGTCATCCAGATCCAACCATTGGTGCATGATTTGTGCTTGTGGCTCAATTTTCCAATTGCTGTTACCCAAGGCAAATGGTTTGCCAACTTCAACTGAAGCAGTTACGCCATTGCCTTTCAATTTACTGTTATTGCCATTGTTGGGTTCAACAGTGACACGGTGGCGACCACCTTGCAAAACCAAATCCACGTAAGTGCCATCATCCCAAGTGCGATTGCCATAGGCACCCAAGAAATAGGATTTGGTGGTGTTGCTACCCACAGAACCATTCACGCCACCGGCGTTGCCATCTACATCTAAATCGCCTTGTAAATAGCCTGCATAGGCGCCCAATCGCCAGCCATGGCTGCGCCATGAATCGCTACCCAATTGTAAGCCTGTATAATTACCGCTGGTTTGTGCATTGGCCGCACCATTTTGCTCGATTTTACTGCGGCCACTAATCACCCGTCCCCAGGCAGCACGGTCATCCACAGAAGGTGTTTCACCTATGCGCTTGTGCATATCTGCCAGCATTAAACGATCAGCTTCCCGCAATTGGGCACCGATGGCTGAATACAAAGGAACTTCCTTGCGATATGCGGTGGCGTTGTTTTGCGCTTGTGAGCGCAAGTACCAATCTTCACCTGTGCCAGTGGCATTGCCTTTGTATAAATAATATTCATAAGCGCCTGCATCCACATGGGTACCAGCCAAGGTAAATGCATCGTTGGTGCTGGTGCCGCCGACGTCGACAATTTCACTACCATTGCCCGTTGTTTGCGCACCCAATCCGCCAACGTTGGTGACTTGAACTGTGGTGTTGCCGCTAACGTTGCCACCAACCACCAATTTGTCAGTTGTGCTGTTGTCATCACCCAATACAGTATTCAAGGCCAATACGCCGCCTTTGCCCACGTAATCACCATTAACGGTTAAGGTGGTACCTGCTTGGTCTTTACCTAATTTAACGATTCCTGCATTGGCTAAGGAAGCAATGGTTTGATCGTATCCCGCCAAATCTAAAATGCCATTAGCGTCGATGGTGAAATTTGAATTGGGACTTAATGTATTTGCTGCACCTGCTGCTAACGTTGATGAAGATACACTGGTATCACCAGAATAGGTATTGCTCCCGGTGGTGATCAACTCACCCGATACGTCTTTGGTTAATGATCCATTACCTGAAATATTGCCGGTAATGGTGGTGGTGCCGCTGCTGACATTGGTGTTGCCATTATTGATGACATCGCTGCTAATGGTATTGTTGCCTGAAAGATTGATGTTGCCGGTCGTTGTGTTGTCAATCGTACCACCAGTAACGGTGGCATCCTTAACATCAAAAGTACCTGTGTTGGTAATGTCAGAACCGGTGAAATCAACCGTACCGGAAACATCCACGGTACCAGCGTTATTCAGCGTAACATTTTGTGCAGTGGTGGTTTGAGTATTGCCGCAAAGATCGGTGGTGCAGTCACCAATCACAAAATATTCTCTTGTGCGCTAGGGGGCCGTTAGCTTGTTGTGGCTATGTTCCTGAAAGGATACAAGAACGAATCTTACTTATTTCAGCTGTTTTTACTGGGCCCTGAGGTATAGGCCCATTCTTTGTCAGTAAACATGCGTGCCAATGCCAAACCCATGGGTAATGCCACCACGATTAGCAAGGCTTGTATTGACCAATTGATGGCATTCAAAATGTTGTTTTGTTCCAGATAATATACAGCACGGAACATATATACCCCCGGCACCATAATGCACACGGCCGGCACCGATAACGCGATGCGTGGGCAATGACGGATTTGACTGAATACACAGGCCAATAAACCTACAAGACAGGCCGCCAGTAAACTTGCTGCTTGTGGAGGTACATGCCACCAATCGATGCTGCTCAGACGCAATGTGTTGGCTATCATACCGATGGCGGCTGCGGTTGTGGCTGTGCGCATTGGGCTGTTAAACATCAAGGAAAAGCCCAATACTCCAAAAAAGCTCGCCAATAGCCGGAACACAAACAATAGGCCATCGTTTAAGTGTGGGGTGAGTAAAGGCTGAGGCTCCATATTGACGCAAACAGCCACCAACCAAGCGGAGAAGGTGGCACAAAAAATGATGGCAACAGCATACCCAATGCGTTGGATGCCGGAAGAAAAATCCAATTTGGCCAGATCCAATACGCCTGTAATCAGTGGAAATCCAGGAATCAAAAATAACATGGAAGCGATGTAACCAGCCTCGTGTTGGGAATTGATGCCATAAACGTGCTTGATCACGGAGAAAATCAGGAAATACAAAGCCGCGGCCACTGCTGCTGCCACCATGGTGGCAAAAAAATGGTTGAGGTGTTTGTCCATCAACAATCGACGTACCAAGTGGCCTAGGCCCGCTGCGAAAAAGACACCAAGCATTTCCATGAAACCGCCACCCACCAAGAAGGTAAATGATGAGCACGCAATGGCGGAAAATAAGCCCGACATTAAAGGCCGATACAAGCCTGGCTGCTGTTCGATGCGGCTGAGCTGATGATCCAGTTCGTCAAGGAAATTAGGTTTGAACCATTGTGTTGGATTGGCTTCCAGATCGATGATGAGGGTCTCGATTTGTTGAATGCGGTGGTTGTTGACGCCAACGGAATATAGCGTGCAGACTTCAGTTTTAAATTGATTGCCTTGGCGGCAAGTGGAGTCAATTTCAGTGAGGGTGACGTGGGCTTGATTGACCACGCCCAGCATGTGGGCCACTTTCGCCATGGATTGCTTCACTCGATAACTGCCGGTACCCGATGCCAAGCATATTTTGCCCACCCGCAGCACAATATCGGATTTTCGGTTGAGCATGGATTCGGAGAAAGTATTGCTTGATTGGGCTGTGGTGTGGGAAGTAGACATTATTTGTATTGCAATAAAAAAATAAGTTAATAGTACTATTATAAACCCCATGATGGCATTGAGGCAGTTGCGAGAAAGCTTATTGTTGGTGCCGCCATCAGCAGGTATTAACGTCGCCAATGAGCACATTTTTAGTGTGATGGCAGTATAATCACTGCTTGACAGCATCACACGCTGCGATTGCCTTCCAATCTGATTGGATTCAACTTGGGGATGTTTCATGAGTGAAAAAAGAGCCACGGTAGATACCGTAGAAGCCAGCCTAAAGGCCAATATTTTGGCTGAGGCATTGCCTTATATCCGTCAGTTTTCAGGCAGCACCATTGTCATTAAATATGGTGGTAATGCCATGACGGACCCTTCATTGAAAGAAAATTTTGCCAAAGATGTGGTGTTGTTGAAATTGGTGGGTATTCATCCTGTTGTGGTACATGGTGGTGGCCCACAAATCAATGATTTGCTTAAAAAAGTGGGTAAAGAAGGTGTGTTTGTTCAAGGCATGCGGGTAACCGATGGTGAAACCATGGACATCGTTGAGATGGTATTGGGTGGGCATGTTAATAAAGAAATCACATCATTACTCAACCAACATGGTGGTCGAGCTGTGGGCGTGACTGGCCGGGACAGTCATTTCATCAAAGCAAAAAAAATGTTCATCAATACGCCAGAGCGAAATGGTGTGGATATTGGCCAAGTAGGCCAAGTGGAAAGCATAGATACTACGCTTATTGAAGGTATGGTTGAACGTGGCTATATCCCGGTGGTGGCGCCTATTGGTGTGGGTAGACAAGGCGAAGCGTTTAACATCAATGCCGATGTGGTGGCAGGCCGATTGGCGGAAGAACTGCATGCAGAAAAACTCATCATGATGACCAATATTGCTGGCGTATTGGACAAAGAAGGGCATTTGCTGACCAATCTGACACCCAGTAGAGTGGATGATTTGGTGGCTGATGGCACCCTTTATGGGGGTATGTTGCCGAAAATCAGCGCGGCATTGGAAGCCGCAACCCACGGTGTTAAAGCTACCCATATTATCGATGGGCGAGTGCCTCATGCGTTGTTGCTGGAAATCTTCACCGATCAAGGGGTGGGTTCGATGATTTTGGGCCAAGACAAAATGCCTTGAGTTCAACTGTGCATGCATCACAACAGCCAACAACCAAGCATGATAAACAGGTGCTTGGTTTCTTTTTCAGGCAGCCCGAGGACGAAAAGTCATGAGCCACGAATCTTTGGTATGGGTTTTGAACAAGCCTTATGGGGTGATTTGTCAGTTTGGTGAACACGAAAAACACCCCAGCTTAAAAAAATACGTGCCTATTCCTGATGTTTATCCAGCGGGGCGCTTGGATACAGACAGCGAAGGCTTACTACTGCTCACCGATGATGGTCAGTTGCAAGCCAAAATTGCTCATCCCAAATACAAAATGGAAAAAACCTATTGGGCGCAGGTTGAGGGCAGTGTCCATGATGCGGGTTTGGCCATGTTGCGCCAAGGCGTGGATTTGGGTGATTTTGTAACGCAGCCTGCCAACATAAGGGTGCTGCACCATACCGATACTGCGGCTTTGTGGCCACGTGAGCCGCCCATTCGTGTGCGCCAAACGGTGCCTGATTTTTGGCTGGAAATACGCATACGTGAAGGTAAAAATCGACAAGTCAGGCGCATGTGCGCGCGGGCTGGATGGCCTTGCCTGCGCTTGGTGCGGATCGGCATTGGCCCGTTTAATGTGTTGGATTTAAAATTGGCTTTAGGGGAATGTCGACGTATACCGATGCCGCAATGGCATGGACTTTGACATGGCTAGTGCAGCGACTATACTGGCAAAACACACATTTCAGGCAGCCTAACTGCGTCAGAATATCGGCTGTGGGCAGCTAAGGATAAATTATGTATTACGATTACGTGGTGGTGGGTGGTGGTGCCGGCGGTTTGGAACTGGTCTCCCGTTTGGGGCGTCATTTTGGTCGAGAAGGACACGATAAAGTGTTGCTCATCGATAAATCCAGCTACCACATTTGGAAACCGACTTTGCACGAGGTAGCAGTTGGCACCCTCAATCCGCAACAGGAGGGCCTCTCATACAGCATTTTGGCGCGTAGCAATCATTTCAGTTTTGCTTGTGGTCAGTTGTTGGATTTTGATCCCGAGAACAAAAGCCTCACGCTGGAAGCCGTATTCGATGATGAAAATGAGGCGGCTATCATTCCAGAGCGGAACATCCGTTTTGGCCAATGTGTATTGGCTATCGGCAGCGGCTCCAATTTTTTCAATACACCCGGCGCAGCCGAACATGCTTATGTATTGGAACACTCATTGGATGCTGTTGATTTTCAACAGCATCTGCTCAATCTCTTTTCCAAAGCCGCTTATGGAGACAACAAAAATCTGGACGTGGTGATCGTGGGCGCCGGGGCTACCGGTGTGGAGCTGGCCGCAGAAATGTTGGAAGCGTATCACGAAATTTTGCCCATTTTTGGTTCCAGCCAGAAGTTCGATATCCACATTAGCCTGATTGAGTCTGCACCCCGTATTTTGGCAGGATTGCCTGAACGCATTTCCGTTCAGGCAGCTCAAGCGTTGCGCGCCAAA
This sequence comes from Snodgrassella sp. CFCC 13594, assembly GCF_001590725.1. Classification (GTDB taxonomy): domain Bacteria; phylum Pseudomonadota; class Gammaproteobacteria; order Burkholderiales; family Neisseriaceae; genus Snodgrassella. Next base: position 307,861 of record NZ_LQXR01000001.1, read on the forward strand.
AGCGTGTCTATTTATGAGAGCCATCGGGCGGTTGAAGTGGGTACCGATTTTGTGTTGATGGCAGATAAATTGCGGCCAGATGCAGAGCCGCAACGCATCCATGCCGATGTAGTGGTGTGGGCCGCTGGGATTAAAGCGGCGGAAAGCAATGCCGATTATGGCTTGCCGGTGAACCGCTTGAATCAATTTGAAGTTGATACACACCTGCAAACCCCGTTTGCAGGTGTGTATGCCTTGGGTGATTGTGCTGCCTGTCCATGGCATGATGATAAAATTTTGCCTGCACGTGCCCAAGTGGCGCACCAGCAGGCTTCGTATTTGGCTGATAAATGGTGGCATGAATACAAACAGCGGCCATTCACTCAATCTTTTGTATATAAAGATTATGGCTCATTGGTTTCGCTCGGCAACAATCAAGGGGTTGGTAATTTAATGGGCAGTTTGAGTGGTGGTAATTTCTTTATTGAAGGCTTGATTGCCAAGTGGATGTACATGTCTTTGCATTTAAAACACCATGCCGCCATTTTGGGCTATTGGAAAACTGGCTTATTGGCCATTGCCCGACTGGCACAAAGTCGTGTGTCGGGACGTTTGAAATTGCATTGATGTTGTTTCTGCATTGGTGTGTGGCTGAGTGGGTCGGTGTGTATATTTGCAGTTGGGTGCATGCAGCGCCAATGGCTTTCATTGATCTTTTTGTTGTTTATAGCCAATAGGCTGCCTGAAATAGATTCAGGCAGCCTATTGGTTTGCTCGGTGCCAGAGGGTGGCGTTGCTACATCGTGCCCAGTTAGGCACGCAACTGTTTGAGCACGGTTTTGATGGTGTGTATGCGTTGCGCCACGTTTTCCATCACCGCCGTCACACGCAAGCGATCAGGCCCAGCCAAGCGATAATTTTTGTTGCTTTGCATCAGCATCACGATTTGAGCGGGGTCGATGTGGTGGTGGCGACCAAAGGCTAAAGTGAGCACGTCTTCAGTGGCATCAATCGCATCTATACCCATTTCCTTGGCGACCAAGCGCAAGCGGTGGCTTTCAATTAAGGTTTTGACCGGTTCTTCAGGCAACCCAAAGCGATCAATCAATTCTTCGTGTACCGCATCGATTTGTGCCTCGGTTTCGCAGGTGGCCAATCGCTTATACAACACCAAACGTTCATGGATATCAGGACAATAATCTTCAGGCAAGAGCGCCGGACTGTGTAATTTGATGTCGGTGGTTACGCCCAGCGGCGCATCCAGATCGGGCACTCTGCCTTTTTTCAAATCGCGCACCGCTTGTTTCAGCATTTCGGTGTAGAGCGTAAAACCCACTTGCAGCATTTCGCCTGATTGACCTTCGCCCAAAACCTCACCAGCGCCACGAATTTCTAAGTCTTGCATGGCCAACGTAAAACCAGCGCCTAAATCATCGGCGGCTTCGATGGCTTCTAATCGTTTTTGGGCATCTTTACTCACAAATTCGGGCGTAAGCAAATAGGCATAAGCTTGATGGTGGGACCGGCCCACGCGTCCACGCAGTTGATGTAATTGTGCTAGGCCGAATTTATCTGCGCGATTGATGATGATGGTATTGGCATTGGGAATGTCGATGCCCGTTTCGATGATGGTGGAGCACAATAGGACATTGTAGCGTTGTTGTAAAAAATCACGCATCACTTGCTCCAGTTCACGCTCGCGCAATTGGCCATGGGCCACGCCGATACGCGCTTCTGGTAACAACTCGCCCAAACGCTCATAGGCATTGGCCATGGTTTCGACTTCGTTGTGCAGGAAAAATACTTGGCCGCCACGTTTTAATTCACGTAACACCGCTTCTCGAATCAAGCCTTCTTCAAAAGGCCGCACAAAGGTTTTCACCGCCAGACGTCGGTTGGGTGCGGTGGTGATCAAAGAGAAATCGCGCAAGCCTTCTAAGGCCATACTCAAGGTTCTCGGAATCGGTGTGGCTGTAAGGGTGAGTACATCCACATTGGCGCGCAAGCGTTTGAGTTGCTCTTTTTGGCGCACCCCAAAGCGGTGCTCTTCATCGATCACCACCAGCCCCAAATTATGGAACACCATGTCTGGCTGAACCAATTTATGCGTGCCGATGACGATGTCTACCGTGCCTTTGGCCAAGCCATCCAGTGTGGCTCGGGTTTCTTTGCTGCTGTTGAAGCGGGAGAGCTGCGCAATTTTGATGGGGAAATCAGCGAATCGATCCACAAAATTTTGGAAATGCTGTTCAACCAACAAGGTAGTGGGGGCCAAAACCGCCACCTGCTTGCCTGCCATCGCCGCCACAAAAGCCGCGCGCAGAGCCACTTCTGTTTTGCCAAACCCCACATCTCCACAAATCAGCCTGTCCATCGGCTTGTCTGCGGTTAAATCTTTTAAGGTAGCAGCGATGGCCGCTGCTTGATCTTCGGTTTCTTCATAACCAAAGCCATCGGCGAAAGCTTGATAATCTTGTTCGTTTAACGCAAATTGATGACCACTTTGCGCCGCGCGCTGCGCATAAAGATTGAGCAACTCTGCCGCTGTGTCGCGTGCCTTTTCGGCGGCCTTATGTTTGGCTTTATTCCACGCGCCATGACCCAGTTTGTGTAGTGAAACACTTTCGTGTGCGTGGCCCGCATAACGTGAAATCAAATGCAACTGCGACACTGGGACATACAATTGGGCATTTTCAGCATATTCCAAAAGCATCATTTCAGTATTGCCTTCACCCAAGTCTAAATTCACCAAGCCCATGTAGCGACCTATGCCATGCTGCTCGTGAACCACTGGGTCGCCGATATTGATTTCAGCCAAATCGCGCAGCATGCCGTCGGAAATGGCATTGTGCTTGCGCCGCGTGCGTCTGCCGCGCACCACGTATTGATACAAATCCGCTTCAGTGACCACCGCCAATGCTCGCTCGGGTAGCTGAAAGCCAAAAGCAATGGGCGCTACCGTAAGACACAATGGTGCATTGCTATCCAGAAAAGCTTGCCAGTCAGCCACAGGCGTCATGGTTAAACCATTTTGTTGCATAAACCCCAACATGGTTTCTCGGCGCCCCAAACCCTCAGCACATAACAAAATCCGTCCGCCAAAGGCTGCCTGAAATGCTTTTAAAGCGGTGAGGGGTTCAGGCGAACGCCGATCAACTGCCACATTGGGTAGCGTTTGTGCATTTTGGGTTTGCCACTCTGGCCAAATTTGGGCATAAGGTTTGATGCGTGCGCCAAATTGGTCTTCACTCCAATACAAATGTTGCGGCGGCAATGGTGGGTAGGTTTCATCGCCTTGTGCCAACCCATAGCGGTTTTTTACTTCCTGCCAGAATTGGGCTGCTTGTTGGTGTATTTCGCCTAAGCAAATGAGCAAAGCATCTGTGGGCGCATAGTCAAATACGCTGGCACAATCTTCTTCAAAAAACAGCGGTAAATAATATTCCACACCGGCGCCGTATTGGCCGTTGGATACTGCTTTATATACGGCTGCTTGATTGGCATCGGCTTGAATTTCTTCGCGAAAACGGCTGCGAAAAATCTTTTGTGCATCGGCATCAGTGGGAAATTCATGCGCGGGCAATAAGCGGATTTCGTTTACGTTGGCTAAGGTGCGTTGGGTGTCGGCATCAAAGGTTTTGATGCTGTCGATTTCATCCCCAAATAAATCAAGACGATAGGGTGTATCGCTGCCCATTGGATACAAATCAATGATGCCACCGCGAATGGCAAATTCACCACTGGCCACGACGTGTGACACATTGTTGTAACCGGCTTCGATAAGGTTGTGTTTGAGTGCGTCCACCTTGAGGTTTTGACCTGTTTTCAGCCAAAAGGTACGGCCCATTAAAAAATGCGGTGGCACCACTTTTTGCATGGCACTGGCCACTGGCAGCAATAACACGTCTACTTGCCCATTTTTTAATTGCCAGAGGGCAGCCAGTCGCTCAGACACCAAATCTTGGTGAGGCGAGAAATGTTCATAAGGCAATGTTTCCCAATCTGGGAAAAACACAGCGTTGGCACTGGGATCGAAAAAATGCCAAGCTGCTTGTAGGCGCAATGCTTGCTCGGTATCGGCGGTCAGCACGATTTTGGTACGGCTGTGAGGCAGTTGCTCGCTCAGTAATAAGGCAAACTGCCTGCGCTCAAATCAGCCAAATGGCTTTGTGATGGGCTTGGGGTACGGGGAAAAGAGAAGGTATGGCTGACATGGCTATCCGTGTGCAAATAATAACGGCAATAGGCTGCCTGAAAGGTTTCAGGCAGCCTTAATACTCATCTGAGATGGGGCTATTCTGTGGTTACACAAGCAACCGAGACTCATTTTAATGGCTTGCCAGCGCTGCCGACAAGGTGTTTATTGGCTGATTTCTTTTAATAGAGCGGTCTTCAAGGCCAAACGTTGTTGAGTGTCTTCTAGCTTGGGGGCATAAATCAAAAAGCTGTCTTCGACACGCTCATCCAAGGTGGCAATTTTGGCATAACGAATGCTGATGCCAAAATCTGACATCACCTCGGCAATATTCGATAATAAATAGCGGCGGTTAAAGGTGATGATTTCCAAAATATACCAGCCCGCATTGTCTTCTTCATAAATACTCACCCGTGGCGCGATGGGCAGATGGCGGCTCCGCCGCCCCAATGGCTTGGCGGGGGCGTCTATGTGGGGCGTGAGCTCACCTTTCACAAACTGATCTAACGAGTGTTCCACTTTATGTTGAATGCGTTGGTAATCCTGAGGCAAGCTGGCATTGGGCATCTGCAGGATGAATGTGTCGAGAATGTAGTTGTGTTCAGTAACATAAGCCCGTGCTGCTAAAATATTGAGTTCGTGGCGGCTGAAAATATAGCTTAATCCAGCAAATAGCTTGGGCCGGTTGGGCATATACACCATCACTTGCATGGTGTCGGTATTGGGCAGCAATTGGGTGTGGGCTTGAGCCTCATGTTCGTGGTTAACGAGTTTAGGTAGTTGCCACAGGATTTCTTGTATTTCATGGCGAACAAAATAGGCCTCACCCAATAAATGCCATAGTTCGCGTTGCTTGGCTGCACTCACATTCAAACGCGCCAACTCGTTAATGGCGCGTTGTTGCCGGTTGTTGACCACCACGGCACGATCTCGCTTTTCACCAGAAATCAGTCGCAAGGTTGCCTGAAACAGGCTCTCCAACAAGCTGGCTTTCCAACTGTTCCATATTTTAGGGTTGGTGCCGCGGATGTCGGCTACCGTGAGGAGGTACAATGCCACCAAGCGTTCATGGGTTTGTACCACCCGCGCGAATTTAGCCACCACTTCCGGATCTTGAATGTCTTCCTTTTGCGCTGTTATCGACATCAATAAATGCTCTTGCACCAGCCACGCCAACAGCTCGGTTTCTTCTTCTGATAAGAAATGATCTTCGCCAAATTGGCGCGCATCGGCAACGCCTTTTTCGGCATGGTCGCCACCACGGCCTTTGGCAATATCATGAAATAAAGCGGCGAGATAGAGAATATGCTTGCGCTCAAAGGAATGCATTAAGCCTGACGCATACGGCAGTTCGTGACTGTGTGCGTCCATAGCCAAGCGGCGCATATTGCGCACCACCATCAGAATATGGTCGTCCACAGGGTAAATATGAAATAAATCATGCTGTAAAAGCCCCACGATTTTGCCCCATGCCGGCAGATAGCGGCCCAAGATGCCATACAAATTCATAAACCGCAGTAAATGAGTGAGTCCATCACCACGGCGGAAAAAGCCGATGAAACGATCACGGTTCACTGGATTGTCGTAAAATTCGCTGCCGATTTTTTGACCCACACGCCACCAACTGCGCAATGTTTGCGGGGCCAATCCCACAATGTCATTGTGTTGCTGGGCGATATACATGGCTTTAAAAAGGTGAGTGGGTTTCTTTTGAAATAGCTTTTTATCCTTTACGGCCAGCAAGTTGCCTACCTGGTAATAATCCTCATCAATGTCTACCACGATGCGTGGCAGGGCAGAATAGACACGGCCGCGTAACATTGGTAATAAAATCCCACTGAGCTGTTTGATGGTTTTGGTGGCACGGTAAAAAGCCCGCATCAGTTTTTCACTGGCGCGGTATTTGACATCGTCGGTAAATCCTAAATTCAGTGCAACCTGTGCTTGTAGGTCAAAAATCAGCCGTTCTTCTGGTCGGCCTGCAGCCAAGTGTAGGTCAATGCGGATTTTGGCCAATTGTTTGTGGCTGTGGGTGAGCAGCCCAGCTTCCGTGCGTGTGACGATGTTTTGCTGCACCAAATTATTCACTTGGGCATTTAAGCCTTGCGCTTTTGCCAGCCACACCAGGGTGTGCACGTCACGCAGCCCGCCCGGCGCAGTTTTGACATTGGCTTCCAATAGGCTGCCTGCACCTTGGGCTTTGGCATAGCGCTGTTGTTGTTCCAGTAGTTTGCCTTCAATAAAGGAGGCCACGTCACGTTGTAAATTGAGTTGATTGACAAATTGTTGAGCCAATCTGTGGTTGCCGCAGATAAACCGAGCTTCTAAAAATGCAGTATCGCTGGTTAAATCCTCGCGTGCGCTTTCACACAATTGGACTAAGCTGCCAACTTTGGGCGCCGGCAGCATGTGCATGTCCCACAATACCTGAATAAATTCAGCAATATTTTCTTGCGTGGCTTCATCCGGTGGCGTAGCCGTGACCAAGGCAATGTCCATGTCTGAAAAGGGATACATTTCGCCACGCCCAAACCCGCCAATGGCCATCAAACACATATTTTGGCCTTGAAAATAGTCTTGCCACAATGCACCCAATGCCGATTCTAAAATTGCCACATGGCGGCGAAAAAAAGCAAAGGTTGTCGCCGCGCTAAATATTGTTCGGTTATGGTTTGCTTTTTTTGTTGCAATTCCTGGGCCACGGCTTGTATCAATGACTGATTATTGTGCATGGTTAATGGGTTTCCGAGTGGTGTTGGCGGTATGCATTTTGTAGTGGTGTAATGCTGGACAAGCGGGCTTGGTCAATGCTTGTGGCCAATTGTTGGGGATCAGAAATGGTGCTGGCCAGCATGGCAGTGTCTATATTTCGAGCGGCAAGCAGTAAATTGAGCCAATGGTCTTGTTGCGGATAATCTGTTTTTTCCTTATGTAGTCGGCCACGGGCATCTGCTATACAAACGCGCAAAAGTGAGGCAAAGCGATCAGGTCTACGCCACGCATCGGTTTTGTGCAAAATAGTCAAAACGGTGGCGGGGCGCAATTGGCTCACAGCATGAATACGAATGTGATAGGCACATACCAAAAGTGCCAACTGCGCGCAATGCTTGGGCACATGCCAGCGTGTATTCACCGCTTTTACCAATTCAATACCCGCTAAGTCATGGCCGTGATGTCGGGGCAATAGTGTTGTTGGTGTTTTGGCTTTACCTACATCATGTAATAAAGCCGCATAGCGCTCGGTTAATGTGTATTGATGTTGCGCTGCATAGTTGAGTGTCATCAAGGTGTGAATCCCAGCATCAATTTCTGGATGGTATTCAGCTCGCTGCGGTACCCCAAATAAAGCATCTACCTCTGGCAGCAGAATAGCTAAGGCTCCGCAAGCGCGTAAAGTCTCGATCATGCGTGCCGGATGAGCTTCCATTAGGCCGCGCGACAATTCTTGCCAGACTCGCTCAGGTACCAAAGCGTTAACTTCACCGTTGTCGACCATGGTGCGCATTAACGTCATGGTTTCAGGGGCAATCTGAAAATCAAACCGAGCAGCAAAGCGGGCAGTGCGCAAAATGCGCACTGGGTCCTCAGTAAAAGCCAAGCTGACATGCCGTAACACGCCTGCTTGCAAGTCGGCATGTCCACCATATGGGTCAATCAAATTGCCTTGTTGGTCTTCGGCCATGGCATTAATGGTTAAATCGCGGCGTTGCAAATCTTCTTGAAGCGTGACATTGGCGTGGGCATCAAAGGAAAACCCTGCATAGCCGGCAGCGACTTTGCGTTCAGTGCGGGCCAATGCATATTCTTCATGGGTTTGCGGGTGCAGAAAAACTGGGAAATCTTTGCCTACTGGTCGATAGCCAGCTTGAATCATGTCTTCGCCGCTGCTGCCCACTACGACCCAGTCGCGGTCGCTAATGGGTCTGTTTAATAAGCGATCGCGCACGGCACCGCCCACTAAATATACGTTCATATCAGCTCCTGTTTGGAGCTATTGTGCCTTAAATATAGTGCAAAGTTAATGGGTGGTGTGGTTGTATTGGGCTTTTTGGCTGAAGTAGCAATGAATCTTAATTTTTCTTCCATAATGTAATTTAATTACATTTTATAAATTTAAATGTAAAGATGTAATCTTTTGATAGTGGTTGCCTGAAAGGCATTGTTGTCTATGAACCAGCTTGCTTTGCGCAATTTTGCATCTTAATGGCTGCTTTGAAAATTCACAGTCAAAATGCGTTATTTTTGCCATTTGAGGATGATATATATTGAAAAATAAATTTATTTATCTATAAATATTCAAAAATAAAATAAAATAAGCAAGATTATGATGAATTTAATGGGGGTAATTATTTTGTTTTATGACGTTTGAAATGCATAATCAAACTGAAATTGACATTTTCTGTTGTATATTAACAATTGCATCTTGTTGTAAAAATTTAAAAGATGTAACAATGAAACAGCCTACATCGTTGCTTGTTGACAAGGAGTATTGAATGAATACAGCAGTAGCGGCTTTTTACAACGAAATGTATGCCGAAGATGGCAGCGTTCGCCCAGCTTATCGAGAAGTGGCCGCGTGGTTACAGCGCAATGGCCTGAAAAGCTGGAAACCTTAAATCAACAAGCTTTGGCGATGTTTTACCGCAAAGGCGTAACGTTTACGGTGTACAGCGATGCCAGTAATACTGAGCGGGTTATTCCTTTCGATATTATTCCGCGCATCATTACTCAATCAGAGTGGCAAATGCTGGAAAATGGCTGTTCCCAGCGTATTCGTGCCCTCAATGCGTTTATCCACGATATTTATCATAGTCGGGACATTGTGCGCGCAGGCATCGTGCCTTTAGAGCAGGTATTGGTGAATGACTGCTATGAACCTTGGATGATGGACATTCGTTTGCCACAGCCCATATATGCGCACGTGAGTGGCATAGATTTGATTCGGCATGGCGATGGCGAATATTACGTTTTGGAAGACAATCTGCGCACCCCTTCTGGGGTGTCGTATATGATAGAAAGTCGTTATGTGAGCGAGCGCTTGCTGGAGGGGGTGCTCGACAGCGAACAGGTGTTGCCCGTTGATGGTTATCCAAATATGTTGCGTGTCAGTTTGGCCGAATGCTGTGGCAAAGATCAACCGTATATTGTGGTGCTGACGCCTGGGCGTTACAACAGTGCTTATTACGAACACGCTTTTTTGGCTCGCGAGATGGGCGCCGCTTTGGTGCACGGTTATGATTTGTATGTCGAGAATAATCGGGTCTATGTGCGTACCGTTCAAGGTCGCCAGAAAGTGGATATTATTTATCGGCGTTTAGATGATGCCTTTCTGGATCCTTTGGCGTTTCGATCGGACTCTATTTTGGGTGTGCCCGGATTGATGGCGGCTTATCGTTCCGGCAATGTCATGATTGCCAATGCACCGGGTACTGGGGTTGCAGATGATAAATCCATTTATCCGTATGTGGGGGATATGATCCGCTTTTATTTGGGTGAGGAGCCAATTTTGCATAATGTGCCGACTTGGATGTGTCGGAAACCCGATGATTTGGCTTATGTATTGGCGCATTTAGATGAATTGGTGGTGAAAGAAGCACAAGGTTCCGGTGGTTATGGCATGTTGATTGGCCCTAAGTCAACGAAGGAGGAAATTGCCCTTTATCGTAAGCGGATTGAAGCGGCTCCTGAAGATTTCATTGCCCAACCCACGTTGGCATTATCCACTTGTCCTACTTGTGTTGAAGAAGGTATTGCGCCACGCCACATTGATTTGCGCCCATTCGTGTTGTCCAGCCCCAATAAAGTGCGGTTGTCGGCGGGTGGGCTGACACGGGTTGCCATGCGCGAAGGTTCCTTGGTGGTGAATTCATCACAAGGCGGTGGTGTGAAAGACACGTGGATTTTGCGCGGCGACAGCATGAACTCAGAGAAAGGGGGCGCGGTATGACTTTGCTCTTATCCACTGCCGGTGATCTGTTTTGGTTGGGCCGGTATATGCAGCGCACAGTGCGGTTGTATCAGCGGTTTTTCAGCCCCGATGGTGTCAACGCTCAAACGTATTTAAATGCCATGGGTTTGGATGTTCACAGCAGTGACCAAGGTGATTTGGCTGATCACATGCGCACCCGCGAGTTGCCTGAATACTTTGAGCGCGTGAATGACAATGTGCAAACGGTGCGCGGGGTGATTGATCAAGATGCGTATGATTTATTCAATACCGTTAATCGTTTGCGCCAATCTGGCAGCCAGCGTGCCGCTTGCTTTCAATTGCAAGCCTGCCATATGGCCATGCAGGCTCAAGAACCCATGGTGAGTTTATTTTGGCAATTGGGGGATGCGGTCGAAACTTTGGATGAACACATCCGTTTTGGTGACAATCATCCTGTTCACTTTCGTCAACTGGCACTGGTGGCTACTGGGTTGCCTGAAAATACTGCTTGGGATGAACTCAAACAGCCAGCTCAGGCCATGGTGTTTAACATGGATGTGCGTCAATTTCGCCATTGGTTAGACCGCTTGAATGAATTGTTTGAGGATGGGGTATGAAAATCAACATTAACCACGAAACGCGCTACAGCTATGACACGCCCACCAAACGCAGTATTCAATTGCTGCGGGTGACACCACAAAGCTTTAATGGTCAGCAAATTTTGTCTTGGCGCCTAACACTACCACGCTTGGGCAGTGAGCTATTTGATGGCTTTGGCAATTTTTGTACCGTCATCAGCTTGCATGAGCCACATGAGCATCTGCTGATACAGGCCAGTGGGGAAGTGGACATTGATGAAAGTCGTAACTGCGTTGAAGACAAGCGTATCCCCCCGCAATTGTTTCTGCGGGATACCGAATTAACACGCTGTACGGGTCAAATCAGGGCTTTGGCGGAAATGCATCTTGCCGATGGTGTGAGCCGCGCCGCTTTGGAAAAATACAGCGCCGATATTTTGCTGCGCATGCCGTATACCCAAGGCAGCACTGGAGTAGCGACTTCGGCCAGTGATGCTTTTTTATTGGGTAAGGGCGTGTGCCAAGATCATACGCACGTGTTTTTGGCTGGCGTCCGTGCGTTGGGTATTCCCGCACGCTACGTTTCTGGTTATTTGTATACGGAATCGGAGCAGCATTTGGCCAGTCATGCCTGGGCAGAGGCCTACTTGGATGGGAATTGGTATGTGTTTGATGTGAGCAACCAAATTTTTACGCCGTCGCATCATGTGCAAATTGCCATCGGTTTGGATTATAACGATGCCGCACCGGTGCGGGGTATTCGCGTAGGTGGTGGCCCCGAACGCATGGATTATCATGTGCAAGTATTGTCAGACCAGCAATAATAAGATTGATGGTGCATGATGCTGCTGTTTTTTTATTGTACTTGCTGCCATATTGTGACAATGCGATTACAATAGCGCCTCATTGTTGAGGCTGCCTGAAGCGTGGCCAACCCCATACAAGGACTTGTTCATGACATATTGTGTCGGTATCCGCTTGAAAGACGGCATGGTTTTGGCCAGCGACACGCGCACCAATGCGGGTGTCGATCATATTTCTATTTTTAAGAAAATGTACACATTTGGCATAGATGGTGAACGGGTGCTGATTCTCATGACAGCGGGTAATTTGGCGACTTCTCAAGCAGTGGTCAACCGTTTGCGTCGTGATATTCGTCAGGATGATGGTACTCATCTATTGAATATCCCATCATTATCCGAAGCGGCAGACATGATTGGGCGCTATGCAACTGAGGTAGCCTATCAAACCCAGCAAAAAGCCGCTATGGTGCAAGATGGTGGTGGCTTTGGCAGCACCTTTCTTTTGGCGGGGCAAATCAAAGGCCATGAGCCACGTTTATACATGGTATACAACGAAGGCAACTGTATTTATGCCACTCGTGATACCCCGTTTTTCCAAATTGGTGAGAGCAAATATGGCAAACCTATCCTAGATCGTGCCATTCATTTCGATAGCAATTTAGACGATGCGATTCGGGCTACGTTAGTGTCTTTTGATTCCACTATTCGTTCCAATTTATCGGTTGGTTTTCCGATTGATTTAATGGTTTATCGAACCGATAGTTTGGTCATGCCCAAGGGCAAACGCATTACTGAAGATGACGCTTATTTTCACACCATCCGCTCGCAATGGTCACAAGGGTTATTGGATATTTTGCGTGGCTTTGATACACCACCGTTAGAATATTTAGATTAATATCCGTTTGTAATCTCTATTTTAGTGTTTGGGCGTCAGCATTCGAACCTAAGGTTCAGTTGTGCGTGTTGCTTGCATCATCTAGTTCATTTGCCATAGCTTATTGAGTCGATTCTTCTCTGTATTTTGAGGTTATTCCGCTGCCAGTTGCTGTAAACAGCATTGCTCCATGTAGAGAATGCACCCTCGAGATTTATATTTACAAGCGGATTTTGTCTTAAGCGATGGAATTGATGAGGGCGATGATTCATTTATCCATTCACGGACATCATTACGTTGATGGTATGCAGGCATTGAGTTTAGATGGGCTGCCTTTGCTCAATGCTGCTGTATATTGATTGAACTCTTTGTCATTTGTATCGTCATAATAAAAGCTTACCAAATAATTCCGCACAAACAGGAGATGAAATGGAAAAATTATCATGCTTCACAACATTGGCATTGTTGTTTGGCGTATCTGCTTGTACAACGGGCGACCGTGATCATGTTCAAGCAGAGGCACAGCAGGGCGCTGGGATGGTGACCACCCAATACATTTGTGATAATGGAAAAAAGGTTACATTTATCCGTCCTTCCGATATTTATCAGCGTACTGATGTTAAAGCGCGCCTGGTATTGGATGGGGTCGATGTCAATATGCATCGGGTGAGATCAGCTTCTGGCGTTATATTGGCATCTGATGATCAAGATGATTCAACTCGCTGGTTGTTTAAAGATGACAAGGCAGGGACTTGGACTTATCGGGAAGGCAAAAAAGACATAGTAATTAATTGCGCTGTTCAGTAAGTTCACCATTGGAATATCAATTCCAACCAAATCCCTTGATCATTCAAGGGATTTTTTCAGATTTGGATGAAGCCATAGCCTAACAATTCATCAATAATCGTAATTGGACATGATCGTCGCCATGGTGAGCCAATTTGCGTGGTTTATTCTTGGGCTTCAATGTTTTGAGCCCTTGTCGTTTAGCATTTTGCCGGATGTTCGCCATCGAAGGGTATTCCTACTTATTTCATGCATGATTTTGGGTATTGTAATTTATATCCTATGAAATACCATTATTTATATGACATTGGTTGAAACATCTAGAAACAAGAAAACCATGTATTGAACAGGGTTTACAGGCTGTTTTGAAACGATTAGAAACAGGGGTAAACGATGGATAATTTCCCACTCTATGGTGAACGACATAAAAATATTGTTTATTTTCAACGAGTTGATATGCGATAACTCATCGTATGCCATGATAAATACCATGTTTTCTTAGTGAGGTAATTCGGCATCAACATCTGCACTCAAAAACCCAGCTCAGTGCTTTACATTCGGAAAACCGCCCACTCTTTGCTGTACCGGTAATTGGGCCGCGCCCTGGCATGCAGGCCGAGTGCTGCTCCTACGGCACGAGATTTCCCCGGTTGATCACTACCAAGCCCAACTCAGTCAGCTGTAGCAAAAAAGCCATTCGTCCTCTGTGTATTAGCTCCCCCCCTTAAGAGTCGCTAACAAAAGCCAGAAAATGCGATGATTCGCGCCATGAAGCGTATGGTCATCAGTGAAAAAATGTGGACCGAGCTTGAGCTGCTGCTGCCCAAGTCCAAGCCTTCACCGCACGGCGGTCGTCCGAGACTGGACGACCGTGCCGCTTTCAACGGCATCCTCTTCGTTCTGCAGACGGGCATTCCTTGGGAAGACCTACCCCAGGAACTGGGCTATAGCAGCGGCATGACGTGCTGGCGTCGCTTGCGCAGTTGGCAGCAGGCCGGCGTCTGGGAAAAACTGCATCACGCGTTGTTGGTACGACTGCGCCAGTGCGATCAGATCGATTGGCATCGTGTGAGCATCGATGGGGCGAGCGTTGCCAGCCCCCGGGGGGCCAAGCGACGGGGCCGAACCCGACTGACCGAGGTAAGTCCGGTAGCAAACGCCATCTGATCGTGGACGGACGAGGTATTCCGCTGACCTTGACCGTCACGGGAGCCAATCGGCACGACTCGGTGGTGTTCGAGGCGCTGGTGGATGCTTTGCCCAGCGTGCGTGGCCTGTCAGGGCAGCCACGCCAGCGCCCGGACAAACTGCATGCCGATAAAGGTTACGACTATCCGCGTTGCCGAGCACATTTGAAGAAGCGCGGCATCGGGGATCGGATTGCTCGGCGAGGGGTTGAGAGCAAGGAGCGGCTGGGAAAACACAGCTGGGTCGTCGAGCGCACTTACACCTGGCTCGCAGGTTTTGGCAAGTTACGCATCCGATTCGAGCGGCAGCTAGATACACATCTCGCGCTGTTGCGGCTGGCTTGCGCGGTCATCTGCTTGCGCTTCGCAGAGAAGTTTTGTTAGCCGCTATAAGCCAGCGCTGTCGCAGGCTGCGTCAGCCGCTCAAGGGCAATGCCCAGTGCTCGGTCATCGAAGAGGCGGTCCTTACGGGCGGCAGCGCCCGGTCCAGCTCGCCAATGGCGGAGCCCTTCACGCAAGGCCGAAACGTTGGGTGCCACGCCTTCGCGGGCCAGCAGCCAGTCCACGGTCGCCAGCAGTTCCATGCCAAAGGGTGATTCAAAGCCATCGATCAGTGCTGCCGTGAATTCTAGAGCTTGCGTGTAGGCCTTGGCTTCGCTCTTTAGATAGATCTGAACAAAGGCCTTGCGTTCATCGTCGAACCAGATTACATCCAGCAGATTGGCATCGCTGATGCGCTTTTCGGAGTGCAGGTAGCTGCCATCCAGATTGTTCAGCAGGTGGTCGAGCCGGTTGGCGTAGGGACCGTATTTGTGTGGTGTAAATTGCAGGTCCAGCGGGTTGTCGCCGGGGTTGTAACGCTCAATGGCGCGTTCCAGAAACCACGCCAGCTTCTGAATCTCCAGCATGCTGCATTCCATGCCCAGCACCCAGTACCGGCGCACCAGTTCGGCGATCAGCGCACGGGCGGGCGTCAGCTTTTCTACGCCAGCACGCTTGGCCACGTTTTGGTATTGTTTGGTGGGCTCGAACACCAGAATGTCGATGTCCAGATCGCCCAATGCTAATTCAATCTGCTCACGCACATCAGCCCATTCCAGACCACCGTTACCCGCACCCAGCGGCGGGATGGCGATGGACTGGACCTGTTGATCGATCAAGAAGCGCCGCAGATCCTGCAAGCCTTCCACCACCCACTCCATGCGCGAAGGCGCACGCCAGTGCTGCTTAGTGGGGAAGTTGACGATCCAGCGCGGCCCGTCTAGTTCGTGCACCTGCGTTACAAACATCTTGCCGGTCTGCACTTCCTTAGCTTTACAAGCGGAGGCATAGCGGCGGAAGTTCTCATCAAAGCGTTCCTTGAACATCAGCGCGATGCCCTTGCCCATCACCCCGACGGTATTGACGGTGTTGACCAGCACCTCGGTGCGGGCTTCCAACAAATTGCCTTGAGTGAATGTAATCATCAGAAGTACCACCCTGTTCGGGCATAAACCGGCAGGTTCAGATTACGGGCCTGAATCTCCTGTTCGATGCGTTGTTTCAATGGTTCCGTATAACTCACGATGCCGAGAAGTCCGCCCACCGGCAAGTGTTGGTGAATCAGCGCCTCGGCCTGATAGCGCTCGAACTTGGCAGGGTCTTCCGGGTCACGCTTGAAGTCCCTGCGCTGTAGCAATGGCCAGTCGATCTTATCGAGGTAGGCCAAGTTCGAATAGTAATCCGCCCACTGATAATAGGCATGGCTGTCAGTGAACAAAAACGGCAAGCCCAGCCTGGCAATGTGGTGTAGGCTGGACACCAAGATCACGATTTCTTCGTTTGGCCGCTTCTGGATGCCGCCCCATCCGGTGTGGATGTTGCGCAGCATCGGCGAGAAGGGTGTGAAGTAGAACGGTACATAGTCGTTCAGCAAGCCACCTGGCGGCAGCCGTACCGGGTGATGGGCGCGCTTGTCTATAAGCTCCGGGTTGCCGATACTCAGCCAGCCTGGTGCCTTCACCGAGCTGTTGCCGCAATACAGGCCATTGTCCAGAATCCAGGGCAGATTGTCACGGTGGACAATCCGCCAGATCAGTGCTTTTTCTGGATTGAGGCTGGTATAGAGCATCAGAGAAACATCCTTGGATTTACATCTACTTCCAGCGTCAGGTTCAGGTCATCAATCATTTCCAAGATTGCTTCAGACACTGCTTTGTTGGGCGCGTAAATTTTGAAAAATTTACTCACAGGCACTGGCCCAGGAGAAAGACACTCTGCCATACATATGCTCTTGCATTCGGGATCGTGATAGTCCCGAATGTTCATTGTCCCCCAGTCAATTGCAGCAAATCCAGGCAGATAATCCAACAATTGAGGTGCCGTATTTGCCAAAGGGTGGCGCGGAATGACTTTCCAGTTTTCGCCTTGCGCCACTCTGCGGTGAATGGCAATAAGCGCAAACTCTTCATCAGAGCGATCTGCTTGTACTCGACCGTCAAACGGGTTTCGAGCAAACCAATGAAATGGCACGTAATTCTCGAGACCATGCTCCCTTCTGCCCTCAATAATTTCCTGATCGGCAACGTCTTCAAAATCTTGAAGGTGTGATCGGGGCAATAGCCCGATTTTAAGAATTCTGGGCATGTTTTCAAGGCTGGTCAGGTGATAAATGAGCTTCTGCTCTTTAATATCAGGCATCTGAAACCTCTATTTCGTAAGTTGCGACGGACAAGTGTGAGTCTGGCGGACGGTAGCCGTCGGTCTGTTACTTGGCTCTAGTTATCTACACGGTTCAATCAAGCAGCACCAAGAATTCGATGGCCAAAGCTTCTGGGCGGACGGATCGGGTCTCCGCGCTTCTGTTCAGCCGGACTAGCCCATACCCCTCCATCGTACGCAAGGTGCGCGACAAATTGCTGGCTGCGCGCCCGGACAGTTCGGCCAACTCCAGTACTGTCTGGGGCTCTCGCTCGTGCATCAGTCGCAGCAATGCGCGATTTTCATCAGAGAGCACACCAGCCAATTGCCTCCATGTGTCGAACCAGATGGTAGGAGTTGGCTGATCGTTACTGCTTACTGCCGGTTTACCTGAACGGACACCGATCACCGTGCGCATCTTTTTACCCATGTTGTGACCGTGTGATGTTATCACACGAACATACTAACTGTCACCGACAGTCGATGCAGGCAGCATCTTGTAGACATGCAACCGCCTCCCCTATACCAAGACGTCCAACATGGGAGCTTTGACTGAACATTGAAAAGTTGATGGAATTCTTAACAGCCGGAAGCCAGTTTGAACCGTCAAAGCCAGCACACACAGCGATAGTTTGGAATATCACCGTTTTCTGTACAGACAACAACCCTATACAGCCCTAGAACGATAAAACGCCGACTGCATCGCCAGCCAAGCACGCGCAGTACTGACTCCCGCATCTTCCAAGCCCTTGGCTAATTCTGTGCTCAACTCCGCTTGTCCAGCCAACACCGCACCAAGGTACTGGACATCGACTTGGAATTTATCCGCTGCTTGTTCGAGCGACAGGCCTAGCGGGACAATTACTTCATGTTGAATCAGTTGACCAGGATGGGGCGGATTGTGCATTCCCATAACATTCCTCCAAAAACAACATCAGCTATCGCGGACCACGGACGGCTTTGTGCATCAAGTCTGCCATTTGCTTTTGCAGCATCCGAAAGTCATTCATCAGCGACTCAACAGCAATAGGCGATGCGCCCTGGCCGCGTTTTTCTGCCAACCATAGCTTCAGTAGCCCTGCAACTCGCCCAAGATCGCCATTGACTTTAACTATATCAACCACAGCATCAAGATCCAAAGCAGAACGTACTTTCTGATTCAATGCGACAGTCCGAAGAAACGCTGACATAGATAAGCCAGATTTAGTTGATTTTTCTTGAATTTCAGCCAACTCCTTCGAGGTGACAAAAACCTTAATGTAATGCCCCCTCGGCCTTGTTCCATAGGTTCTAGATTTTGTTATCTTTTCTTCCATTCATGCCTCTCTAGGTGCGGTAGCGCCCGTATGCCTCGCAGAGCAAGTAAACATCGAGCCCACGCGAGTAAGTTCGGTGTTGTGAGACCACAAGCAAAGCTTGTGGGCCCACAAAACACATATTGCCGTTTGCTTGAACGCGATTATTTGCGATCACGGCTGTTGAAACGCGGAATCTCACAAAATCGCGTTTGTTCGCATTTATTCGCGTATGCTCGCATTCCGTCGCACTAAATTGCATTAAATCGCATACACCAAAAGAAAATCACCTTCTCGCCAGAGGTTGATGGAATATTCTGACCTTCCGACTAGCGGCCCATCCGTGCGAGCAACCGATCGGAGCATCCAACAAGCCTATCCGCGCAGCGATATTCGACCTGTCCCTTCTGCTTCTGTCTTGCGGCAGGAGCAACACGGTCCCCAATGTACGGGAACAACGTCAAAAATTCGGCCAATATCGTCTCAAGACTATTTTTCAAACTCAAAAAGTGTCGTTGCACCGGACTGCAAGGGTATATCCGTACATTAGGTGTTTAGTCCCGGCATTAGATGGATCGGATCAATCCTGAACCGCCAAGGGTCAGATGTCCACTGTTTGCAGATAAATTCGTAGGGCGTCAGGCCCTTGAGGGTCTTGAGCCTACGGCCGAAGTTGTAGGCAGCGATGAAGTCGCCCAGGCGCTGTCGCAGTTGGGCATGATCGTCATAATGAAAGCGTTTGACAGTGGCCTCCTTGATGGTCCGGTTCATTCGCTCGACCTGTCCATTGGTCCACGGGTGCTTGATCTTGGTCAGGCGATGCCCGATACCGTGTTCGACGCAGACCCGACCAAAGATGTGCTCGAAAGCGTACCGATCACAAGTCCGGTTGGTGAACTGGATCCCGTTATCGGTCAGCACCGTATGAAGGGCGTAGGGCACCGCCTTGATCAGATTTTGCAGGAACTGCGCCGCCACCATCTTGCCGGCCTTGACATGAAGCTCGGTGAACGCGAACTTTGAGGTCCGGTCTATAGCCACGAACAGATAGAGCTTGCCTTGGGCTGTTTGCATCTCTGCGATGTCGATGTGGAAATAGCCGATGGGGTAACTCTTGAACCGTTTCTTGGAGGGCTTGTCTGCTTCGACTTCGGGCCGCCGGGAGATGCTGTGACGCTGCAGGCAGCGATGCAAGGATGAGCGCGTGAGATGCGGCAGGCTCGGCTGAAGGGCATAGAGACAATCATCCAGCGGCAGCAGGGTGTGCCTACAAAAGGCCACGATTGCTGCCTCGTCTTCAAGCGACAGAACAGTGGAGCAAGGCGTCTTCGGTCCTGTCACCAGATCGGCTACCGAGGTCCGCTTCTTCCACTTCGCCACCGTCTTCTGATTGATGCCGTAGCGCTTGGAGAGCGCTCTTAGGCTCTCTTGACTATTTTGTATTGCTCGACGCACTGCCTCAGTCGTCGTGGCGCTTGCGTGTAGAACTTGTCCCATAGTGCTTCCTTCCAATCAGGTGAGAATATTGCACCATTAAAATTCGGGACTAAACAATTAGGGGCCAAGGCCTCCAGGCCTTACAAGCACGGAGCAAGCCGCACTGGAGCGGCTGCCACTCAACCCGTGGGGACAGCCCTATTGCAGGCATAGTCAGACTCACTCCTTTTGGTGCTTTTTTACAAACCTGAGGCTTGAGCTACGAGAGCCCTGAACTCACAGGTTTGACTGCACTGCATTGGTCAGTAAAAGGCAATGGCAAGTAGCCAGTGATTTTTCCTCGCGTAACATCGGAGCAGCGCTAGGCCGCCGCGTTAAATAATATAAAAAAGTTAAAACCGCGCGCGCGTTACGGATTCATAAACAATTGATTTAATTTAAATATTCAAGACTTTTGTTCCTAAAGGCACGATACTGGCGTTCCTGAAAGCACGATACTATCCACAGGCTAGCGTTCCTAAAAGCACGATGTGATTCACAGGGCAACTCAGCTTATCCACAGTGCCAAAACAACCTACCTGGACGAGCCATCAAGCGGTCGGCATGGAGTCAGCGCCCTCTCGATCTAGGAGAACGTATCTTCTGATGCGCTGCCAGCGATGCATGTGACCGTCCAGCCAGCATGTCCTTCACCTCAGCCAACTTGCCTTTTGGGCCATTGGCGTAAAACGTGACCATATCGCGCTTTACGTCAACAGCCATCAAGTAGTCTGGCAGGTTGCCAGATTCGGCGAGCATCTTCAGGTCAAAGCGAAAACGACGTAATGGGCCCGTGCTGCCACTTTTTTGATGCAACACCGCCAACGATATGCGCCAGCGTGGTTGCTCCCCGCAGTGCTTGCGTGCCAGCTCGTAGATACGCCGATCCAAGGGTTTGCGTAGACGAAAGCTATGTATCCAAGGTAGAGCGAGGCGAGCAGTACATCGACTTGGCCGAATTCGTGGAATGGTGCAAGGCATGTAACAAAGCCCCATCGGAAGCCATCAAGAAGCTTGACCCTTACGCCAAACCGGCCTGAACAAGCCTCACAGGCTACGCAACCACACTCTAGGGCCTCACGCCCCTTCCTGCCCACTCATCAATCATGTCCGCCCAGTCCTGCAACATGGCCGTCCGCTGCTCGCGGTACTCAGCCTTGTTGTAGACCGCCCTCACGCCCCGCTGCTCGTGCGCCAGACACTTCTCGATCCAATCGCTGTTGTACCCGGCCTCATGCAGCAAGGTACTGGCGGTGCGTCGCAGGTCATGCGGGCCAAACTTGCTCAATGACTTGCCTTCTTTCTGCGCCAGCCTATAGGTCAACGTCAGCACTTGATTCAGTGTGGCGCTGCTCATCGGCGCGTCGATGTCGTAACGCGACGGCAGCACGTACTCAGAGCCGCCCGAAAAGGTTTTCAGAGCGATAAAAATATCCAGCGCCTGCCGGGACAAGAAGACCAGATGCGGGTTACGGCGCTTCATCCGCTCCTTGGGGGATCGTCCACAACGCTTCGCTGAAGCTAATCTCGCTCCATTTGGCGTTGGTCAGTTCACTTTTTTCGCACCATCGTCAGCAGCAAGAGCTTGGCTGCAGCGCGGATAGATGGTGTCGTGCCGATGCGCTCGATGTATTGGTACATCAGGCCGATCTCGTCCGGCGTCAACGCGCGGTCGCGTGGTTCAAACCGGGCAATGCTGGCTGGCCGCACCAATTCCGCCGGGTTCTCAACCTTCTGGCCGCGCTCGATAGCCCAACGATAGACTTGCAGCACGACCTCACGCACATGAACGGCTGTGGCCGGTGCGCTACGCTCCACGATGGCATCGGTCAAGGCTCGCAGGTCTTCATGGTTGATCTCGTCCAGCTTCATCTTGCCGAATTTTGGCAGTAGCTCTCGCTCATAAACTGACCTTCGCATATCGCGGGTGGAGTCAGCCATCTGGTAGCCACGTAGCCATTTCTGCGCCCAGGCATCGAAGGTTTCCGCATCTTTGACACGCGCCTTGTCGCGGGCCTTCTCCTTGGCTGGCGATTTGCCCGCCGCAATCATCTTCTTGGCTTCACCCAGCTGCTCACGCGCTTCGGCCAGCGTGATGTCGCCCAGGCCGTAGCGCCCGAACGTAATCGTCTCCTGCCTGCCGTGGATGGCGTAGTTGTAGCGGAACGAAATGGTGCCGGTGGGCGTGACGGCCACATACAGGCCATCCCTGTCATTCACCTTGTACAGCTTGTCTTGAGGCTTGAGGTTGCGCAGCTTGGTATCGGTCAGCATCAGAGGGGCTCCATGTCCATTCTGATACCATGATTTAAAACCACTCCAAAAATCAAAATTAATCAATATAAAACAATAGTTTGTATGTTTTAGATACCATGACCATGTGAATAAACATGGCATGGTATCGGCGCGACTCATGGTATCGACAGCTCATGATACCAAGTTTGATACCATGAAAAAAAAATGCTTGAAGCTGCCAAGCAATGCTACTCAAAAAACAAAAAAGCCCGAAATTACGCGGGCTTAGCGGAACTTTCATGCCATGTGGTGCCTGGTCATACCAGACGCGGGATCACTCCCATTCTATGGTGGCAGGTGGTTTGCCACTAATGTCGTAGGTAACGCGGTTGATGCCGCGCACTTCGTTGATGATGCGGTTGGATACGCGCCCCAATAAATCATATGGCAGGTGTGCCCAATGTGCGGTCATGAAATCGCTGGTGATGACGGCGCGCAAGGCTACTACGTATTCATAAGTGCGCCCATCGCCCATCACACCCACTGATTTGACCGGTAGAAATACAGCAAAAGCCTGGCTGGTTTTGTCATACCAAGACACACCGTCTTGATCACAAGTATTGCGCAATTCTTCGATGAAAATATGGTCGGCTAAGCGCAGTAAGTCGGCAAACTCTTGTTTTACTTCGCCCAGAATACGCACACCCAAGCCGGGGCCAGGAAATGGGTGACGGTACACCATTTCACGTGGCAAACCCAATGCCACGCCCAGTTCACGCACTTCATCTTTAAATAAATCGCGTAAAGGCTCTAATAATTGAAGATTCAGGGTTTCAGGCAACCCGCCGACATTGTGGTGGCTTTTGATGGCGTGGGCTTTTTTGGTTTTGGCACCCGCGCTTTCAATCACGTCGGGATAAATCGTGCCTTGTGCCAACCATTTGGCATTCGCTCGTTTTCCTGCCTCACGTTGGAATACTTCAACAAATTCGGCGCCGATAATTTTGCGTTTTTGTTCCGGGTCCGTTATGCCTGCAAGCTTGCCCATGAAGTCGGCCGCTGCATCAACGTGAATCACATTGACCCCTAAATTGCGAGCAAACATGTCCATCACCATTTCCGCTTCTTGGTGGCGCAGCAAACCATGGTCCACAAACACGCAGGTGAGTTGATCACCAATTGCTTTATGGATCAAGGCTGCGGCCACTGAAGAGTCCACACCGCCTGAAAGCCCTAGAATAACTTCGTCACTGCCCACTTGAGCACGAATTTTGGCCACGGCTTCATCAATGTAGTTGGGCATGGTCCAGCTGGGTTGGGCTTGGCTGATGCCGAGTACAAAGCGGTTAATGAGCTCGCGACCTTGCTTGGTGTGGGTGACTTCTGGGTGAAATTGCACGCCGTAAAAGTGCCGCTGCTCATCGGCCATGATGGCTATGGGGCAGCTGGGCGTATGGCCAACACACGCAAATCCTTTGGGGAGTTGACTGACCTTGTCGCCGTGGCTCATCCATACTTCCAATTGACTGAGCTGCCCATCAAACAGGCCTTCAGTAAGTGCATTGGGCTCTGTGTTGACTATGGCGTAACCGAATTCACGCTGATTACCTGGTGAAACTTGGCCACCCAATTGGTGTGCCATCCATTGCATTCCATAGCAAATACCCAGTATTGGGATGTCCAAATCCAAAATAGCAGGGTCGGCTTGATAATCGGAGTTGTATACCGAATTGGGGCCGCCAGAAAGAATGATGCCCTTGGGGGCAAAAGCTTTGATGTCAGCCAAGGGCATATCGAAGGAATGCAACTCGCAGTAAACATGTGCTTCGCGTACTCGGCGGGCAATGAGCTGGGCTACTTGAGAGCCGAAATCCAGAATCAGAATTTTGTCTTGGTTCATGGTGCAGATGTATGTTGTGGTGGAATTGGGAATGGCGGCTATTTTAACACTTTCAGGCAACCTGAACGGTTTAAATCACACTTGTGTGATTGGGATCTTGTTTTCCCATGCTCTCTTATTAAGAAAAGCATTACCACTGAAAGCGACTTCTTTTTTTTGTGTGCATTCCGATAGAATAGGCCTGTGATTATGAACATGACCCAAATTGAATAAAAACCAATCTTGCCAATACAGAAAAAGGACACAACATGACTAACCAATATAACCATATCCCTCGATACACGACCACTGCCAGAATACTGCATTGGTTGATGGCTGCTATTTTTATAGTGGCTTGGCTGATTGGTTTTTACAGTACTGAATTCATGAGTTATGGTGATGGTGGTTCGAGAGGGGCGGTCATTACTTTGCACAAAAACATCGCGTCCACCATTTTATTTTTGGTGGTGATTCGAATTTTTTGGCGTTATACCCATCCTGCACCAGCATTGCCGGAGAATATGTCGCCATTAATGCAAAAAATGGCCCATGGTGCCCATCATTTGTTGTATTTATTGTTGGTGTTGGTGCCGATTAGTGGTTGTGTATTTAGTTGGTCGGCTGGACATCCGGTGCCGGTGTTGTATTTATTTAATATCCCGCAGCTGGTGCAGGCCAATCCTAGCATCGTGGCTTGGGCTCGGCCTGTGCATGAGTGGTTGGCGCTGTTTGCTGGATTGGTTGTAGTAGTTCATCTACTGGCTGCACTCAAACATCATTTCATTGATAAAGACAGTGTGTTACTGAGCATGTTGCCTGAAAGAAAACAACGCTAATTTCAATGAAATACTTTGCCTGCCTTGTTGGATCAAAGCAGGCATTCGTCATCAATGAGATGCTACACACAATCGAGTAACAGGCCTCTGCTGAGCTGGCTCATTTTTCCTAGTGAACACCAAGGCTTGAAAATACAATGACACCGCATTGCAGGCCGTGCCAGCCATAAGCCAATATAGAGGTAGGCCAATCACAAAAATAGTCTTCTATGGTCGGCTGTGAAATAGGAAGCTGACCATTGTGTCGAACACAACCATTAGTGGGCTAAGTGAGTATCAACAATATGGTTTGATGTAGGGACGTGGATGATTTCAGTATTATCGCTGTGGGTGGGCCAACAAAGCAGCCGCAGACTTTGGATTTTCTCGATGTGTGCAGGCTATGGCGTAGGTGTGCATAGTGAGTACAGCCGTCAAATAGATGAATGTTTCGCTTATCTCTTCAATAATGACACCGCGTTCACCTAAAGTAAACAAACCATGCTCCCCTAGGTATTGTAAACCGATATAAAACAAACATAATAATCCAGCTTGCCAAGGTAGAGGTTGGCTGTGTATCAATTTTTCAATATGATTCTTAGAGAATAAATATAAAATTAATAAGCCGATGGCAGACATAATCAATCGGCTGTATGTACGGTTTGATAGTCCTAATAGCATGCTGTTTTCCGCATACAATAATCCACGAAAAGCGTTTAATTCTCGCACAATCATTAGACAAAACATCAATATAAAACCATACCAAAGGTGTTTATCAGAAGAATTGTTTTGATGAAGGGCCGTATGCCAGCAGATAATGGCGCCAAAGCACAAGATCACAATTTGCAAATTTTCTACCCAACCATTTTCATCGAATAAAAACAAAGGAATGGATTGTATGAAAATAATACAGGTGGCGGTCAAAAAAAATAAACAGGCTAGGTAAGCCCATTGTAGAGAAGTGGAATAATAATGGTTCATATGTAATGGATTAATTTCTGGGTAATTGGCCAATAATGGGCATAAATTGACTGAATAGTTACTGTTCAGTTTTGATTGATGCTGCTGCCTGAGCGTGTTTACTGTGGACGAAGGCGCTGCGTGCAAGCAGCAATAAACAGCCTAATACCACCATGCCCAGAGCCATTAATGGGGAGTAGCCCAACCAGCCTTCGCTTTTAGCATAGGTGGCTGCGCCCACATACATCAGCATGGGCCCAGAAACTACGGATTGACGGTTGATGCCATCCAATACCAATACCGCCACTCCTGCAACCACCAATCCTGCCGCTACTAATGTCGTGGTGGCAGGTAAAATGTCGGTACTCTTGAGAAGCCACAAAGCTCCGATAATGATGAGCAACAAGGGGAATGTCAATGAAGGTGTTTTCATAAGCGAGCCTGAGATGAGCGATAAAAATAGCCAACGAATCAGCAAGCGCAGCACAAGGTGATGCATGGTTGCTGTCTTGGCATTGATGTAATCGAATAATTAAATGATTGGATGCTACCCTCAGTAATTGAGCAACCATGAAATCACCTGAAGCCTGTGAATTGACTCAGCCAAGGCATTTTTTGTTTATCACCGTGTATTTATATCGTACTGTCCGCATGCTGTTATAAGCAGTATTGATGATCAGTTTGGTGGTAGCCAATATGTTTGGGTAATCCACAGAATAAATAGGCGCTTTATAGCCCAAACTATTTTTGCCATTGCCCATGTAGATTGCTGAGTAAAAATATTGTTGCGCTGATCAGTTAGCGGGTTTGTTTCATCAAACGTTGTTTTTCACGTGCCCAGTCTTTTTCTTTACTGCTTTGGCGTTTGTCGTGTAATTTTTTACCTTTAGCCAAACCCATATCCAGTTTGATGTAGCCACGTTTGAAGTGCAAATTAATGGGCACCAAGGTATAGCCACTGCGCTCCACTTTGCCAATCAGCTTATTGATTTCAGTCTGGTTGAGCAAAAGTTTTCGTTCGCGCGTGGGGTCAGGTTTGACATGGGTAGATGCGGTGGGCAGGGCGGTGATGTGGCTGCCAATCAGATAAAAAGCGCCGTGTTTCCAGCGGATATAGCTTTCTTTGAGCTGCACGTGGCCGGCGCGGATGGCTTTGACTTCCCAACCATCCAATACAATACCGGCTTCGATTTGTTCTTCGACAAAATAATCGTGAAAGGCTTTTTTGTTTTGGGTGATGCTCATGACCGTGATTTCCTGTGAATGCGCCTATTCTAACAGAAACCGCATTAAAGGGCTGTACGCCCAATACTTGATAAATGCAATAAATATAGGCTGCCTGAAACCATTCAGGCAGCCTGTGTGGCTTTGAGTACCTCTGCAATCAGAAGGCAGAATGCTTAAACGATTTCTGCTTTTTCAATCACCACGGCTTCGGTTGGCACATCTTGATGCGGGCCATGGTTGCCCGTAGTTACTTCGGTGATCTTGTCGACCACATCTTGGCCTTCGGTGACCTTACCAAATACCGCATAACCCCAGCCATGCAGGTTGGGTTGAGTGAAGTTTAGGAAGTCATTGTCTTTAACATTGATGAAGAATTGGGCTGTGGCAGAATGAGGCTGCATGGTACGCGCCATGGCCACGGTGTATTTATCGTTTTTCAAACCATTATCGGCTTCATTGTCGATGGGTTCGTGGGTATCCTTTTGTTTCATGTCTTGGTCGAAGCCGCCGCCTTGAATCATGAAACCATTGATGACGCGGTGGAAAATGGTGCCATCATAGAAGCCTTCTTTGACATAACGTTCAAAGTTGGCTGCACTTTTGGGTGCGTGTTCGTGATCCAGCTCAATACCGATAGTGCCGTAATTGGTGGTTAATTTAATCATGGTTGTCCTTTGATATAGGGGTTGAGTATTTCAGGTAGCCTGAATCAATTCAGGATGGTGATTTGGTTGATGATGACTGGTTTGACGGGTACGTTTTGGTAAATGCCCCAGTCGTGCGTGGTTTGGCGTGCAATGCGCTGCACCACATCTATCCCGCCGATAACGCGCCCGAATACAGCATAGCCCCAGCCAGCCGCGGTATTGGCGCGATGATTTAAATGGATATTGTCGGCAAGATTAATGAAAAATTGGCTGGTAGCAGAGTTGGGGTTGCCACCGCGGGCCATGGCGACGGTGTAGGCTGATTACTTAATCCATTATTGGCTTCATTATTAATGGCCTTATTGGTGGCTTTGAGCGCCATTTGCGTGGTTAGGCCACCTGCTTGAATCATGAATCCATTAATCACGCGATGAAACAACGTGTTGTTATAAAACCCTTGTTTGGCGTATTGCACAAAATTGGCCACGGTTTGCGGCGCTTGGCGCTCATTTAATTCCAAGATGATTTTACCCATATTGGTGTCCACTACCGCGCGTGGCGCAGCGGCTGCAAATAAAGGTACATAGCCAGCAACAAGGCCAAACCAAAAGCAATAAATCGGGTCATAACCATCCATTTTTTCGTGTGCCTTTGCTTCATGGCAGCAGAACACACAGATGTATAGGCAACAACAGCCATTTCAAGCGCGAGTTAAGCTTGATGCTTGGCGGTAGCATAGGCCACTTCGTTGCGGCTGCCCAAAATGACGGCCACGCGCTGGTGTAGACCTTCTGGTTGAATGTCCAATATATTTTGATGAGCATTGGTGGCAGCGCCACCTGCTTGGGCCATTAATAAACTCATGGGATTGGCCTCATACATTAGGCGCAATTTACCGGGCTTTTGTGCATCGCGGTGGTCTTTGGGGTAGGTGAAAACGCCGCCTCGAACTAAAATGCGATGGACTTCAGCCACCATGGAAGCCACCCAGCGCATGTTGTAATCTTTGTTGCGCGGTCCTGTTTTGCCTGCCAATAATTCGGCAATATAGGCTTGCATTGGCGTTTCCCAATGACGTTGATTCGACATGTTAATGGCAAATTCTTGTGTATCCGCCGGTATTTTCGGATCGCGGGCGGTTTGCACAAACTGGTTGTCTTCGTTGAGGGTAAACAGGGCAATGCCGTGTTTTAATGTCAGTACTAAAATGGTTTGAGGCCCATACAAAACATAACCGCTGGCTACTTGGTCCTTACCTGGTTGCAAAAAGCTTTGGGTACTAAGCTCACCTGCCGGTTTCTGCAACACTGAAAATATGGTGCCGATGGAGATATTCACGTCAATATTGGATGACCCATCCAATGGATCAAACAGCACCAAATATTCACCTTCCTCATGCGCCGCCACGTATGTTTCTTCTTCTTCACTGGCCAATCCAGCTACTGCCGGGTTGGCGCGCAAAGCATTGATCATCAATTGGTTGGATAAAACATCCAATTTTTTCTGCTCTTCACCTTGAATGTTGCCAGTGTGGGCACTGCCCAGTATGTTGTCTAGCGCCCCTAAGCGCACTTCATGGTTGATGTTGAGACAGGCATTGCTGATGCTACTGATAACGCTGCCTAATTTTTCAGGCAGCCCGTGTTGTTGCAATTGCTGTTGCAAGTAATCGTTGAGTAAAACGGTCATGATTCAATCCTTGGTTTTGCGCTTATTATAGCAAAGCAGTCATCGGATAGGGCACGCTTGGTGTTTATGAAGCAGCGTGGACATGAGGTGTAAAACGTGGCTTGGCAGGCATGCGCTCCTGAATGCGTTCGCGGTTAAGGGCCAATGCCGTTGTAGTGGGTTGGTAGTCTAGCCACAGCTCAGGGTCATTAGGTAAGTCAGCTGGCCAAATGTTGTGTACACGGAACCCCCGTGCCAAGCATTCAGCATGTAATCCGGCATAACGCTGCTGCAAAAAGCGCAATTTGTTAAAGAAAAAGCGCACATGTCCGGTGCCCAATTTGTAGTCTGTTGGTTGGCCAGCCAGATGGAAACGGCCACGGGCGACGGCATTGGGGATGCGAGTGAGCTCTCGATGCTCGGCCAATAAATGTTGGTCGCATAATTCTTGCGGGGGAACCAGATTGATGCGGGTCATGGTGTTCAAGGTAATTGTGTGGGTGAATTAAGCAATTTGACTTTGTAGTACGCTGCGTGCACCATCATCTTGGCTCAATAGTGTCACCAATTCAGGTAGGGTGTTTTGCAATATGCTGACTAAGTCATAAGGTGGGTTGATCACAAACATGCCGCTCCCATGCATGCCAAAGCCATCTGCACGAGGGTGGTGGACGTAAAGCTCAGCTTGAAGGTAATTATTGGGCATCAATTTGATGAGATTTTCAGGCAGCTTTAAACTTTCTGCTCGGCTTAAACACGGATACCACACCAAATAGCAGCCAGTAGCGAATTTTTTCAAAGCTGATTTCAATGTTTCAATGACTTGTTGATAATCGTGTTTTTGCTCGTAAGGCGGGTCAATCAGTATCACTGCCCGGCGGCTGGGCGGCGGCAACATGGCCAATAGGCCTTTGAAACCATCATCACAAAATACTTGCGCGCGATGGCTTTCAGCAATGCTGCGCATATTGAGGCGCAAGCGCTCTGCATCAGTGGGGTGCAATTCAAACAGGCGCAATCGATCTTGCGGGCGCATTAAGGCCTGAGCCAGCCAAGGTGATCCACAGTAATGGATGTCTTTGTGCTGGCCGGGCAGACTTGCATCCAGTGTTTGGCGAAATGCCGTCAAGGTCTCCGGCAGTTGCGAGCCGATACGCAAACGGTGTATGCCTTCTCGAAACTCACCCACTTTTTGTGCTTCATGGCTGCTTAAATCGTATAAGCCCGCTCCGGCATGGGTATCGATGTACCAATACGGCTTGTCTTTGCGGTTGAAATAAGACAGCACGTAATACAAGATGAAGTGTTTCAATATGTCGGCATGGTTGCCGGCATGGAAAGCATGTCGATAGCTAAGCATGTGAAGCCCTGTAAATGGCCTTGCGATGGTGAAAGGGAAGCCGCTATATTGTACTCATTTGCACCCCATGATGGGCATGCAAACGCAGAAAAAAGGAAAGTATATGGCCGAGCAAGATTTTACCCGCCCCACCATCATTGATGCTTCAAGCAACCAGTTGCCTGATTCTTCACAAAAAAACTACATGTATGTTACTTATGCTTTGTATGCTTCAGCTCTGTTTGTGGGGTTAACTTTGCTGGTTGGCGTGATTTTGGCTTATGTTAAACGCGATGAAATGCAAGGTACTCTTTATTATGACCACATGCGTTTTCTCATCAAAACTTTTTGGGGAACGCTGGTGGGTGGCATCGTGGGCATGATTTTGTCGGTGGTCGGTATCGGCTTGGTGATATTGGCTTTGGTGTATGTGTGGTACATATTCCGTATGGTGGTGGGCATCGTCAAGCTCATTGATAATAAATCGGTAACCCCAGATGGCTGGTTTATGTAAGCTGAGCCATTTGGGTCTAAACATTGAAAAACCGCCTGTGTACGCAGGCGGTTTTCTGATTCAGGTTGCCTGAAATCAAGCTTTCACTGGTTCTTGATCCAAATGGAACGCTTTATGCAAAACCCGCGTGGCCAATTCCAAGTATTTTTCGTCTATCAATACGGAAACCTTGATTTCGGAGGTGGAAATCATCTGGATGTTGATGCCTTCTTCTGCCAATGTGCGGAACATGGTGGAAGCGATGCCCACGTGTGAGCGCATGCCCATACCAACGATGGACACTTTGCATACCGTGTCATCACCATCTACTTCAGTGGCGCCAATATTTTTCTGCACTTCGTGCAGAATATTTAAAGTATGGTGGTAATCACCGCGCGGCACCGTGAATGAGAAATCGGTGGTGCCTTCTGCGCCCACATTCTGGATGATCATGTCGACTTCAATATTGGCATCTGCCACCGCACCGAGGATTTGATACGCAATACCCGGTTTATCGGGGACGCCGCGTACATTCACCCGAGCTTGGTTTTTATCAAAAGCAATGCCGGCTACAACGGCTTCTTCCATCATGTGGTGATCCTCTTCAAAAGTAATTAAGGTGCCTTCGCCTTCTTCTTGCAAGCTGCTCAATACACGCAAGCGCACTTTGTATTTGCCTGCAAACTCGACTGAGCGAATCTGCAAAACCTTGCTGCCCAGGCTGGCCAATTCCAGCATCTCTTCAAAAGAGATCGTCGACAACCGGCGTGCTTCAGGAACCACACGCGGATCGGTGGTGTACACGCCATCGACATCGGTGTAAATCTGGCATTCATCAGCCTTTAGCGCCGCAGCCAACGCCACGGCTGAGGTATCAGAACCGCCACGCCCCAAGGTAGTGATGTCGTTGTGCTCGTCAACCCCTTGAAAGCCAGCCACAATCACTACACGGCCTGCATCCAAATCAGCCCGCATATTGGTGTCTTCAATATGGTCAATGCGCGCTTTGGTGTGCGCGGAATCGGTTTTCACTGGGACTTGCCAGCCTGTATAAGCTTTGGCATCCACGCCTATGCTTTTCAAGGCCATGGCCAAAAGGCCAATGGTGACTTGCTCGCCGGTAGAGAGCACCACGTCCATTTCACGTGGGTCCGGGTATTCTTGAATATCGTGGGCCAGTGCCACCAAACGGTTGGTTTCACCGCTCATGGCCGATACCACCACCACCACTTCATGCCCTGCGGCGCGCGTTTTGGCCACACGGCGCGCCACATTTTTGATGCGTTCTACCGAGCCGACTGAGGTGCCGCCATATTTTTGTACAATTAACGCCATGATTGCTGCAAACTTTCTGGTTGGAATGGAGAATCAAAATGGTGCGGCATGCAGGCTGCCTGAAACAGAGCATCACAATGGCCGCTGCCAGTAAAGCAAAACGTCTATTTTTAGCATTTTTATGCGCCAAAAACAAGCCGATGCCACAAAAATCAAAGGAGCATCGGCTGAAGCATGGTTACGATAGGCTAAATGCGCTCAGTCGGCTCGGAGTTGTTGCAAGGCCGCCTGTTGTGCATGCAGCAATTCGCTGATGCCTTTTTGTGCCAGCGAAATCAAATCTTGTAAGTCATTCAGGCTAAATGGCGCCCCTTCTGCCGTGCCTTGAATTTCAATCAGTTTGCTTGCTGCAGTCATAACCACATTGATGTCAGAATCGCAGCCAGAGTCTTCTGGGTAATCCAGATCCAATAAAGGCACACCCGCCACCATACCCACCGATACCGCAGCCACGGCTTCACGAATGGGGTTGTTGATGATCATGTCAGCATCGCGCAATTTTTCAACTGCCATGGTTAACGCCACAAAAGCGCCTGTAATGCTGGCCGTGCGCGTGCCGCCATCGGCTTGGATGACATCGCAGTCAATCAGAATTTGGCGCTCGCCCAATTGCGTCATGTCTACTACTGCGCGCAATGCACGACCGATTAAGCGCTGAATTTCTTGGGTTCGGCCCGATTGCTTGCCTGCGGCCGCTTCACGGCGCATGCGCCCTGCAGTGGATGCAGGCAGCATGCCGTATTCGGCGGTAACCCAGCCTTGCCCTTGACCCCGCAAAAAGGGTGGTACGTGCTCGTCGATGGTGGCAGTGCAAATCACTTTGGTGCCGCCACATTCAATCAGGCAAGAGCCATCCGCATGAGGCAGAAAATGAGGAGTGATGTGTACGTTGCGCAATGCATCCGCAGCGCGGCCTGCGCGTTGGTAGTGTTGTAGATGGGCCATAATGAGTCCTTATTTTTCAGGTTGCCATTATAGCACTGGCGCGCGTGTATTTTGCCCGTACGCAATGTTTGACGTACCATAGCCAAGTTGGCAAAACATCCATTTGTGCCGACACCCTATCAATAAATTCACCCATGATTAAAGGAGATACCATGCACAGCATGACAGGCTATGGTAATGCATCCGGCCAATTTGGCCATCGCCAGATCAGTTTGGAATTGCGCGCAGTCAACCACCGCTATTTGGACTTGCAATTTCGCATGCCCGATGATTTGCGTTATTTGGAAGGGCGTTTGCGTGAAATCATTGGAGCGCAGGTGGCCCGAGGAAAATTGGAATGCCGCATTCAGGTACAAAATGTGCACAGCACACAAGAGACTTTGCAAATCAATCATGCGCTGGTCGCCCAATTGGCTGAGGCCAATGAATTGTTGCGCAAACAATATAAGGGTTTGGCCAAATTGGGTATTGCAGATATTTTGCATTTCCCCGGTGTTCTGTCAGCTCCCGCCGAAGACGAAGCGATATTGGCTGACGGTGTTAATACTTTGCTAGCCAAGGCGCTAACCGAATTCAATGCGGCGCGCACGCGAGAAGGCGAAAAATTGCAACAGCATTTACTGGCGCGACTGGATGACATGACCGATATTGTTCAGGCAGTCATGCAATTATTTCCCCACTTATTACAGCAGCACATTGACAAGGCCGAAACGCGTTTGCGCGAAGCAGTGGGCCAAGTGGATGAAGACAAATTGAAACAGGAATTTGTCCTGTTTATGCAGAAAGCCGATGTGGATGAAGAATTAAACCGCTTGCAAACACACTTGGTTGAAGTGCGCCGTTTGGTGACCGAACACAAGGGCAGTGTAGGTAAACGCTTGGATTTTTTGATGCAGGAGCTCAACCGCGAAGCCAATACTTTGGGCAGCAAAGCCATTGCCACCGAATGTACACAAGCCTCGGTAGGGTTGAAAGTATTGATTGAACAAATGCGTGAACAAGTGCAAAACATTGAGTAAAGACGGTACTTGGTTTCACCACATACCAACAGGCTGCCTGAAACCATTCAGGCAGCCTGTTTTTAGAATATTGCTTAATGACTGGCGTATTCTTGGAGCAGTATTTCCTGCATATTGACGACATCTTCCCCGTCAATGATTGGCGCGCGCACATAACTGCCATCGGCTTGCATGAGCCAAGATCGCTGGTTATCGGCCAAAGCCAGTAACAATGTTTCTCGAATGATGCGATCTTTGATTTGCGGGTTTTCAACTGGCGTGCACGTTTCTACACGGCGAAATAAGTTTCGGCCCATCCAATCAGCACTGGAAATCCATACTTTGGGCTCGCCGCCATGTTCAAAATAAAATACCCGAGCATGTTCCAATAAACGGCCCACAATTGAGCGCACGCGAATGTTTTCAGAGAGCCCAGGTACGCCTGGGCGCAAGACGCAAATCCCGCGCACAATCAAATCAATCGACACGCCGGCTTGGCTGGCAGCATAAAGCGCGTCAACAATCGTTGGTTCTACCAGTGCATTCATTTTAGCGATGATGCGTGCAGGTTTGCCTGCCAAGGCTGCTGTCTGTTCGCGCTCAATGCTGTCGAGCAGCATTTTATGTAAGGTAAAAGGGCTTTGTGCGATTTTGCGCAGATGATTGGGTTGGCCTAAGCCGGTGATTTCCATAAATACGGTGTTGACGTCAGCTGTAATGGCTTCGTCACAGGTCATTAACCCTAAGTCAGTATAGAGGCGGGAGGTGCCTTGGTGGTAATTGCCGGTGCCCAAATGCGCATAGCGTTTGAGTATGCCTTCTTCTCGTCGCACAATCAGCGCCATTTTGGCGTGTATTTTGTAGCCAAACACGCCGTAAACCACATGTGCACCAGCGGCTTCCAGTTGGCTTGCCCAATTGACATTGGTTTCCTCATCGAAGCGCGCCATCAATTCCACCACAACGGTGACTTGCTTGCCAGCCACGGCGGCGGTCATCAACGCCTTAACCAAATCGGAATTACTACCGGTGCGATAAATGGTCATTTTAATGGCCACCACCTGAGGATCTTTTGCGGCTTGCTGAATCAAGCGAACGGTAGGCTCGAACGATTGGTAGGGGTGGTAGAGCAAGACATCTTGCTTGCGAATGACATCAAACAAAACCCGATTTTTATTGAGTATTTTGGGAATGCTGGGGTAATACGGTGAAAATTTCAAATCCGCACGATCCGCCATGTCGGGTACCGCCATCAAGCGTACCAAGTTTACGGGGCCATTAACACGGTAAAGCTCATCATGGCCAAGCTGGAATTGGCTGAGCAGAAAATCATAAACATGAGCTGGGCAATTGTCGGCTACCTCCAAGCGCACGCCTTCGCCATATTGGCGGTCACGCAATTCACCAACGATGGCGGTGCGTAAATTTTTTACGTCTTCTTCTTCCACACTCAAGTCGCTGTTGCGCGTGAGTCGGAATTGATAACATCCTTTTACCGTCATGCCTGTAAATAGCGTGTGGGCATGAGCGTGCAGTATGGATGATAAAAACACAAAACCGTCATGACCCTCACACAATTCTTTAGGCATTTTCAATACCCGTGGCAGGATTCTTGGTGCTTGCACAATTGCCATGCCGCCAGTGCGGCCAAAGGCATCTTTGCCTTCCAGTTCGACAGCGAAGTTGAGTGACTTATTGAGCAGGCGCGGAAATGGGTGTGAAGGATCCAAGCCGATGGGGGTCAGAATGGGCAGAAGCTCACGTTTGAAATAATCCGCTACCCATTGTTGTTGTTCGGCGCTCCAGTCGCGGCGTGGGTAAAAGTAAATACCTTCCTCACGCAAAGCCGGAATCAACTCCTCATTGAATAGACGGTACTGTTCGGCAATGATGCTGTGCGCTTCTGCGGTTACATTGGCCACCACAGTGGCGGGTAGATCGCCGTTGGCCAGCGGAGTATGGGGTGACAATACACATGTGCGCCGCAGCCAAGCCATACGCACTTCAAAAAACTCATCCAAATTGGATGAAACAATGCACAAAAATTTCAGGCGTTCCAACAGCGGAATGCGGTGGTCTTGTGCTTGTGCCAAAACGCGTCGGTTAAAAGCCAATAAGCTTAATTCACGGCAAAGTAAGTGAGGTTGTGTGTCAGACATGGTGTCGGCGGTTTTCAAAATAAGGATGAGGAAAGGTTATCGCAAAATAGTGTGACAAAGGTGTGACGAACTAAGAAGCTTGGTCTTCTATTGGCCATCGATGCCCAATATAGCGCCCAGGTTGGTGGAGATTTAAGACCCGGGCATAGTTGCCTGCGGCTGTGGCTTGCGCTGGAATGTCTTTGGTGACCACGCTGCCGGCCCCAATAGTGGCGTCGTCACCGATGCGCACTTGTTCAACAATACAGCAGTTAGGGCCGATATAGACGCCGTTGCCGATGTGTGCGGCCTGACCCTCATTGGCGCCAATAACGGTGTAGGGAGATAGATTAACGTTGTGCCCGATGATGGCGCTGGTATTGATGATCAATGGCCCACCATGGCCGATATACAGGCCATAACCTATGCGTGTTTTATGGCTGATGCTGATGCCGTAACGCCGTTTTTTCCATGCATAGATGGGGTATGCCAGTATACCCACCAAACCACCACCGGCTGTTAAGCGCAACCAAACCGAAAAATTAAAACCTCGGTTGAATACATAGTTTTTGGTGAAGGCGACCCAATTCAGTCGGCCGCTGTAGCGATATAAATCGCTTTTGATATAGGTGAATGTGTGCATACGCTAAGATCATCGTGTGGGGCGTGAAATCAAACACAAAGGCAGCCATGAGGCTGCCTGAATATTAGGCTTGCGGGGTAAATCCGCTCACGTTGTCGGCGCCGTCGCCAAAAAAATAATTTTCCATTTGCTGGGCGATGTATTGGCGAGCTCTGGAGTCGGCCAAACTCAGGCGGTTTTCATTGATGAGCATGGTTTGGTAACGTAACCAGCCTTCCCATGCTTCTTGTGAGACATTGTCAAAAATACGTTTACCCAAGTCGTTGGGTAATGGCGGAAATTTTAGGCCCGGTGCTTCTTTGCCGAGTTTTACGCAATGAACCATGTGCGTCATGGTGATTCCTTATGGTGTGATGAGGTTAAATGGTTTTATTGTAAAAGATTTTGCTGTTAACGCCCAGTTATGGCGCTGCTAACGGCAGACAGTAAATTTGTGAGCGACGTTGGTTTTGTAGGTATTGGCGCTGGCGCTCTTGTGGTAAATCGTCAAACGAGGCTGCCTGAAAGCCACGCTCATCAAACCAAGCGCCGGTGTTGGTGCTGAGTGCAAACAGTGTGTGCATGCCTTTGTTTTGTGCTTGTGCAATCACATGGTCCAGCAATAACTCGCCATAGCCGCCATCTTGGGCGTCTGGGGAGACCACCAAACAGGCCAATTCGCCCACTTGCCTATCAGCAAATAATTTGAGCGCCACGCAACCATACACGTGACAGTCTTGTTCCAACACCGAAAACTCGCCAATGTGATCTTCCAAATATTCGCGGCTGCGAGGCAATAGGATACCCGCATCTTCCAATGGGGTAATCAAGCGGATGATGTCGCCAATATCATGATTGTCTGCGGCGCGCACACGCATAAATGGATTTTGGGCCAATGCCGTGCCGCGGCCCTGACGGGTAAACAATTCCTGAATCAGGCTGCCGTCATTCAGCCTGAAACGATATGTGCTCTGCGTACGCCATGCTCCAATACGTATACGGCTGCCTTAAGCATGCGTGTGACATCGGCTTTCTGGGGCACGGTTTGCAACAAAGTCTCTGCCTCAGCAGAAGTCATTTGGCTAATCACCTCACCTTGAGCATCGCATAAACCCGATTCGGTGCTCAAAAAAATCAATTTCTCGGCTTTGAG
The DNA here is from genome assembly GCF_001590725.1 of Snodgrassella sp. CFCC 13594. Classification (GTDB taxonomy): domain Bacteria; phylum Pseudomonadota; class Gammaproteobacteria; order Burkholderiales; family Neisseriaceae; genus Snodgrassella. Next base: position 346,096 of record NZ_LQXR01000001.1, read on the forward strand.
TGAAACAGCCAAGGCTTGGGCCACGTCATCCATGCCCAAATTATAGGATTTCCCGCTCAAAGAATGACCCAGCGGACTGACCAATACCACTTGGCCATTCGCTAGTCGCTCTTCGATTGCCTGGACATCCACTTTGCGGACTCGGCCAGTGTAGCCCATGTCAATGCCATCCAACACGCCTAAAGGTTTCGCCAATAGGAAATTACCGCTGCTGATTTGTAAGGTTTGGGCACTGCGATCGGGCGCCTGAGCTGGTGTGGCCGATAATGCCGCTTCCAGATCAAATCGAGCCAGACCTGAAGCTTGCTTGGCTAACTGTAGCGTGGCTTCATCGGTAACGCGCCAGCCTTGGTGATAGTTCAGTGATTGACCGTGCGCACCAACCATGCGGTTTAAATATTGACGTGAGCCATGCAATAGTACCAAGCGTACGCCCAGGCTCGCTAACAGCTGAATATCGGCGGCTAAGGAAGCCAATTTTTCAGTCAGCAGTACATGGCTGCTGATGGCAACCACCAGTTTTTTCCCCCTTAAATAATGGATGTAAGGGGCAGCTTGGCGAAAATCATGAATGAATGTGGGTGTCTGTGCCGTCATTTCACGGCCATTAAGTAAAATAATTGAATAATGAGCACCGTGAGTGCAACCAGCGATGCCAGCGTCCAGTTGAATTCTTTATGCAATCGGCTTTGCTGTTCATGCAAACGTTGCTGATTAACGCTGATGGCTTCGGTTTTTTCGATGGTGTCATTGAGCAATAAAGGTACATCTGCGTCCACTTGATGATGCTTTGTAGTCTCTTGTGCAGGCAGCAGCGTGAACACCAGGTTATTGACTGTATTGCCATTATCGCTTCGCGCAGGTGTGACCACCGGCATCGTAGATTCAGTTGTCGGGGCTTGCTTGGGGGCGGATGGCAGGGTTTGCGTCAATGTCATCGTCGAGATGGAGGCTGAAGGCGTCGACTCTGAGATGGCCGCCGCTGGCTCACTTAATAATTTACTGATGCTGGGTTGGGCGTTGGTGGCTGTCGGGCTGGTGTCTTTGGGCGGCATCTGGCGCGCTGTTTGCTGATTGGTGTGTGAGAGCATGGTGGCCAGTGCTGACATGATTTCATCTGGGCTGGCGCTTGCTGTTAATTTGCCTTGGTTGCTGCGGATGTCGTGCAGCTTATTGGTGCGAATTTTGGGCACCACTTTAAAAACATGGCTGCATTGGGTACACAGCACATGGCCACCGTCGCGTGATGGGGTGGGGATGCTGTTTTCGTGGTGGCACTGGGGGCAAATGACGGTAATGGTATCCATAAGACAATAACCTATTGGTTTGCAGGTAGGCTGTGATTAGGCTTTTTTGCGGCCGCTGATGCATACCCAGCCTTGGTCAGTGATTGGTTCATTTAAATCAAACCACTGTCGATAAATATCGCTCAATTCGTCTAATTGTTCAACCAAAATTCCCGATAGGACAATTTGACCGCCGATGCGGGTTCGTGAAGCCAGCATATCGCCCAGTAATCGTAGGGGATTGGCCAAAATATTAGCCACCACTACATCAAATTGGCCTTCAGGTAAGGCATCTGGAAGAAAAAATTGGGCGGGAACATGGTTTTGTTCAGCATTGTCGCGGCTGGCACGTATGGCCTGCTCGTCAATATCTACGCCACAAGCGCTGGCTGCGCCGAGTTTTAAGGCAGCAATGGTGAGAATGCCAGAGCCGCAACCATAGTCCAATACAGTTTCACCTCCTTGCAAATGTTGATCTAACCATTGCAAGCAGAGATGGGTGGTGGGGTGGCTGCCTGTCCCGAAAGCCAATCCTGGGTCCAGTTGGAGATTGATGATATCAGGGTTGGGTGGTAACGGGTGCCATGATGGGGTAATCCACAGACGCGGCGAAATTGAATCGGATCAAACTGAGATTGAGTTAAGCGCACCCAATCTTGCTCTGGCACGGTTTCTAGCCGATAAGTGGGGGGGGCTATATCGCAATCTTGTGCCGCGACTGCCAAAATGGCATCAATATGGGCATTGGCGTCAAATAAAGCCACAATCACACTTTTTTGCCATAAAGCATCAGTAGGCATGCCAGGCTCGCCAAAAATGGGTTCTTCTGCATCGGTGCCGGCATTGGCATCTTCAATGGCGGTGCTTAACGCTCCGTGCGCCATTAAGGCATCAGACAATACATCGGCTTGGTGTGCTGCTACGGTGATGGCCGCTTGCTGGTAATGCATAAAAAAATGCCTTTCACTGTGCCATAAGAATCAAAACTGCCGACATCATACTCGAAAGACGGCAAGACAAAAAATTCAGGCAGCCATGAGGCTGCCTGAAGCGGGGGCAATGCCTTAAGCGCCGATTGTAGTTTATTTGGCGCTGTCTTTGCGATTTTGTAGCCAGTGTTCCAAATAATGGATGCTCACGCCGCCTTCCAGAAAGCCTGGGTCAACAAACAAATCACGGTGTAACTCGGTATTGGTTTTGATGCCGTTGACCGCCAATTCGCCTAAGGCTACGCGCATCTTGGCCATGGCTTGCGCTCGGTCTTTGCCATGGGTACAGATTTTACCAATTAAACTGTCGTAATAAGGTGGTACGGTATAACCTTGGTAAATATGGCTGTCTACGCGAATGCCATTGCCACCGGGTAAATGGCAGCTGGTGATGAGACCCGGACTGGGGATAAATGTGTAGGGGTCTTCAGCATTGATGCGGCATTCAAAAGCATGGCCCTGTAACTTGATGTCTTTTTGTTTGTAAGACAAATGCAGTCCAGATGCAACACGAATTTGTTCTTGTACGATGTCGACACCGGTAATCAACTCGGTGATTGGGTGTTCTACCTGAACCCGCGTATTCATTTCAATAAAGAAAAATTCGCCATTTTCATATAAAAATTCAAAAGTACCCGCGCCACGGTAACCAATACGCTTGCAGGCAGCCACACAGGCTTCACCGATGCGTTTTCGCTCGGCTTCGGTGATAAAGGGAGCAGGCGCTTCTTCGATTATTTTTTGATGGCGGCGCTGCATAGAGCAGTCGCGCTCGCCCAAATAAATGGCATTACCATGTTCGTCACACAGTACTTGAATTTCCACATGACGCGGTTTTTGCAAATATCGCTCCATGTACACTTCTGGGTTGCCAAAAGCTGCGCCTGCCTCAGCACGTGTCATTTCCACGGCTTTAATCAATTCGTCGGCTTTTTCAACAACACGCATTCCTCGACCACCGCCACCGCCAGAAGCCTTAATAATAACCGGATAGCCTACTTCTTCGGCAATCTTTTGGATGGCGGCAGGGTCATCTGATAAAGCACCAGCAGACCCTGGCACACAAGGCACGCCAGCAGATTTCATAGCATGCTTGGCAGATACTTTATCGCCCATTAATCGGATGGTTTCAGCGCGCGGGCCGATGAACACAAAACCAGATTGTTCCACTTGTTCGGCAAAGGCTTCGTTTTCTGCCAAAAAGCCATAGCCGGGGTGGATGGCATCGGCGCCAGTCACTTCAGCGGCGGCGATGAGTGCGGGTACATACAAATAACTTTGGGCTGAGTTGGCCGGGCCGATGCATACCGATTCATCGGCCAATCTCACATAAATGGCATCACGGTCAGCTTCAGAGTGAACCACCACCGTGGCAATGTCCATCTCACGGCAGGCGCGCAATATACGCAATGCAATTTCACCACGGTTGGCAATCAGAATTTTTTTCAACATAAGGCACAACTTTCGGTCGCAAGCTGGCCCGTTGGCCGGGCTGCCTGAAAACAAAGATAAAGGTGGATTACTCGATGATAAATAGCGGTTCGCCGTATTCCACTGGTTGGCCGTTGGAAACCAAAATTTCCTTGATGACGCCGCTGCGGTCGGCTTCGATTTCATTCATGAGCTTCATGGCTTCAATGATGCACAAAGTATCGCCTGCATTAACGGTTTGGCCTACCTCTACAAAAGGCGGTGTATTCGGGCTGGTTGCGCGATAAAAAGTACCGACCATGGGGGATTTAACGGCTTTGCTTAAATCTGGGCCAGTGGCCACGACAGGTGCCGCCACTGGCGCAGCGGCAGGCGCTGCCGGCATGGGTTGCGGAGCCGCTATGGGGGCTGCATATAAAGGTTGCGGCGTGGCCGTGGTGCGGGTAATGCGCACTTTTTCTTCGCCTTCGGTGACTTCAATTTCGGCAATGCCTGACTCTTCCACCAAGTCAATGAGTTTTTTTAGTTTGCGTAAATCCATAATGGTAATCCTTGTGAAATACTGAGGCCGTTTTTATCAGGCGGCGTCTTGTAAATATTGAATGGCGCGGTGCAGGGCGGCTTCATAGCCATAGACACCCAGTCCGCAAATGACGCCCATGGCTATGTCCGATAAATAGGAATGCTGACGGAATGGTTCTCGGGCGTGGATATTGGAAATATGTATTTCGATGAATGGCTTGCTTGCTGCAGCCAAGGCATCGCGAATGGCGACGCTGGTGTGTGTGAATGCGCCCGGATTGATGATGATAAAACGAGTATCATCACTTAAGGCTGCTTGAATGCGTTCAATGAGTATGTGTTCCGCATTACTTTGAAGCGCATCTATGGTCAAATCTGCTGCACTGGCAATGGCGCACAAATGTCGATTGATGTCGTTCAGCGTGGTGTGGCCGTAAATATGGGGTTCACGTTGACCGAGCAAGTTGAGATTGGGCCCGTTCAACACCAAAATGGGTGCGCTCATAAATAGAATTTGGAATTAATTTGCGTTATTTTCGCCGAATTTCGGTGAAAATGTCCAGAAAATTTAAAAATTTTCTCTTGTATCGACGATTTAGTTTGATTGATGACGGCATTCTACGCGAAATAACGGTTGCGTCTAGAGTAAATTGCCTAAATTGAATCAATTACCCCCATATTCAACTGCAGCCTATAATACGCCTTTATTTTTATTTTCGCTAAAGTGGCAAAATAATGCACATTGATGATTTTGATTTTGAATTGCCGCCTGCTCTGATTGCCCAGCATCCTCCTGAAATACGTGGCAGCAGCCGCTTACTGGTGGCTCTGCCAGGTGAAACTATATGTGACAATCAATTTACGCATCTTCCTGATTATGTGACTGCGGGTGATGTGCTGGTGTTCAATAATACCAAAGTGATGAAAGCGCGCTTGTATGGCCAAAAAGCCAGTGGCGGTAAGATTGAGGCATTGGTTGAGCGGGTGGTGGATGCCCATACAGCATGGGCGCACATCCGCTCATCTAAGTCACCCAAGCCGGGTGCCGATTTACTGTTTGAAGGCGGTTTAAAGGCCACAATGGTGGCCCGACATGGGGAGTTGTTTGAGTTGCATTTTGCGGGTGACGAAACGGTTTGGCATTTGCTGGCCAAACACGGACATATGCCCTTGCCACCCTACATCGAACGAGAAGCAGGTGTGGATGACGATGATCGCTATCAAACCGTGTATGCCAAGCGAGAAGGTGCTGTGGCTGCGCCCACGGCCGGATTGCATTTCACAGAATCTTTGCTGCAAACTTTGATGGATAAAGGCGTGCATTTGGCCGAGATTACCTTGCACGTTGGTGCCGGTACCTTTCAGCCTGTGCGGGTGGATAATATTGAGCAACACCATATGCACAGTGAGTGGTATGACGTACCTGAGCACGTTGTGGCAACGATTCAGGCAGCCAAAACGCGCGGCAATCGCGTTTGGGCCATCGGTACTACCTCTATGCGGGCTTTGGAATCTGCTGCTCGATCTGGCTCTCTGGTGGCCGGCCAAGGCGATACCGACATTTTCATTACCCCCGGTTTTCATTTTAACGTGGTAGATAGGCTCATCACCAATTTCCATTTGCCAAAATCAACGTTGTTGATGCTGGTGAGCGCCTTTAGCGGCTATGATGAAATTCGTGCCATTTATCAACACGCCATTAATGAGCAATATCGGTTTTTCAGTTATGGTGATGCCATGTTGTTGGGCAATCAGGCTTTATCTAAACGAGATTCCGAGGTTTAAAATCGCATTATCATGCCGCCTTATAAAACCAAACCACCAAACCAAATCAGAATGAAAAGGACGCCCTATGAGACTGCTACACACCATGCTACGAGTTGGCAATTTGGATGCCTCACTGGTATTTTATCAAGCAGTGCTGGGTATGAAATTATTGCGCCAGCAGGATTATCCAGAAGGTAAATTCACATTGGCCTTTGTGGGCTATGGGGAGGAGTCCAATACCACAGTATTGGAACTCACTTATAACTGGGAGACCGAGCGATACGATCTGGGCACTGGCTACGGCCATATCGCGATTGAGGTTGAGGATGCCTATGCCGCCTGCGACGCAGTGCATGCAAAGGGCGGCAAAGTGGTTCGCGAAGCTGGGCCTATGAAGCACGGCACCACGGTGATCGCGTTTATTGAAGACCCAGATGGTTATAAAATTGAACTTATTCAGAAAAATACAGGAAACGACTCGTATTCAAAATAAAAATAACGACTTTAATTAAAACAGGCTGCCTGCACTATTCAGGCAGCCTGTTTTTTATATTGTTTATTTTGAGGGACTGATACAGCCATATTACGGTTTATTTCTTATCGTCATCTTTGCTTCATTGTTATTTTTTGGGTCAAATCAATACGCCGTATTTTGTACTAATTTTAATCATAACCTACTCGATATTGTTGCTATGTGACATATTTTGTCAGTGTCAATAATTTGCAAAAAAATATAGATAATATTTAATAAAAACAAAATGATATATTATTTATATCATAAATTCTATTGATGTAAATCAAACAAAATACAAATGATGCGTTTTTTTTAAAAGTGGTAAAAATTGCTTTGTAGAGCAGAGCATGCTCATGATCTTGAAATAACGTTTTTGGGCAATCGATTTGGTTAATGAATTTGAAATGATTCAATGCAAAATGTGAATAGCAATGGGTTTGTTGTTCAACTTGTTTGTTCATATGGCGCTTAATTTTTCAGATTGATATTTAGCTTTCAGTTTTCAATGGAGAAATACATGAATAAGATTTATCGCACTGTATGGAACGAAACCACAGAGACGTGGGTGGCGGTCTCAGAGGTTGCCAACGCAAAAAACAAAAGTAATGGAAGTGTGGATGTAGTCAGTAAAAATGACACAAACACGTTTTGTTTTGCTAAATGCCGAAAAAACATAAAGTTGAAAATTTCTTTGATTTCAGCATCAGTATTGATGTTGTTTTCTTTCTCCAATGCCTACGCTGTGCAAGGTATTTATATCAATGATGGCGTGGACTCAGGTTGCCGCATGCTGGGAGACCCTAGCGGTTCAGCAAATGACCGAGATATAAGTAGTGCAGCGACTTGTCAAACGCCCATCAATAATCGAAATACAACAAGTAATATCGCGATGTTTTTTGGTGCTGATGGTGTGGATGGCGCTGATAGCTTGATTCTAGGTAGTCAACTATACGTGAATGGAGGAAGTCTGGGGTTGGGTGGGGGCCAAACTGGAGCAACGGGAACTAATAATGCGACTGGGTCACTTCGGATAGGTGGGGGTAGAGCTGCTGCAGTTGGGGCGTCAGCCAATGCTGCAGGAATAGGGACACTGGGCGCGGCCTCTGGTCAATACGCAATTGCTATCGGTGGGGGGCAAACCAATGCGGATGCCACTATTGCATCTGCTGATAAGACAGTTGCTCTGGGGTACTCAGCCCAAGCAACAAGTACAGATAGCATCGCGATTGGCAATACCGCTCGGGTAAATGGTAGCTTATTGGATGTGAGTGGTATCGCAATTGGGCCTTCGGCCATGAGTTATGCCTATGGTGTGGCTTTGGGTACGAACGCAAATGCTGATCAAGCTGGTTATGCTGCTGGTAAGGGTGGTGTTGCGATTGGCTATGGTGCGAATACCGTTAACGCCTCAACCAGTGCGATTGCTTTGGGTAATAACGCAACTGCAGGAGGATCAAGCACAAACGGGGCTATTGCAATAGGTGAATTCGCGAATTCAACCAATGCCAATACAGTTGCGTTAGGGACTTCTTCTTCCGCCTCAGCAAATGATGGCATTGCCATTGGTAAATCTTCAATTGCCTCAGCAAATAGCACAACTGCGCTGGGCTCTGGGGCTCAAGCGACTGCAGTGGGTAGTACGGCCATTAGCTTGAGCTCGGTTGCATCGGGTACGGGTAGCATTGCCATGGGCGTGGGAGCTAATGCCTCTGCCGCAAATGCAACGGCATTGGGAACCGCAGCCAAAGCGAGTGCTGCAGATGCAGTTGCTATTGGTGATGCAGCCAACGCTAGCGCGGTAAACGCGGTTGCATTGGGGCTTTCAACCAATGCGAGCGGGTCGAATGCCGTTGCGATTGGCAAGTCATCTGCTGCTTCTGGTAATTATTCGATTGCGATTGGCGACACTGCAAAATCTCTGGGTAGATGGTCTACTGCGATGGGCCAATTGTCCAATGCATCTGGTACTCAATCGGTTGCGATTGGTGATTCTTCATCTGCATCCAGAAGCCAATCTGTCGCATTGGGTTCGGAAGTAAGTGCAGTTGGTGATCAGTCTACAGCCATAGGTAATAACACTACCGCGCAGGGCGACTCATCAATTGCCATTGGTGGCGATGATTTGAATCAAATTGCCTACAATAGCGCATTATCAGCTAAATACACAGAAATTACGGGCGATACAATCTCTGCTGGGGATTACCGTAAAACCACGTCTGCTAATGCAGCAGTGGCTGTAGGGGTTCAATCCCAAGCTTCAGGTGATTTATCAACGGCATTTGGTACCAGAACAATATCTTCTGGCGTGGCCTCAACGGCATTGGGTATCAGCGCTATTGCCAGCAAAGATGGTTCGGTAGCCATTGGTGCAAACAGTAAAACAGATGCAGATGCAGTAAGTGTAACTACGGCTACATTAAATGGTCTTACCTATGGCAACTTTGCGGGTGCTAGTGGTGTTGTGGCAGGTGATCAGGTATCGGTAGGCAGCGTTGGGTATGAGCGCCAAATCAAAAATGTTGCACCGGGCCAAATTTCTTCAACCAGTACAGATGCCATTAACGGTAGTCAGTTATACGCAACCAATGCTGTATTGGGTAATGTATCTAATAGTGTTACAGATATCTTGGGTGGTAACGCTACTTTGAACACTGATGGGACCATCAATATCACTAATATTGGTGGCACTGGTAAAGATACTGTTAATGATGCCATT
>NZ_LQXR01000002.1 GCF_001590725.1 Snodgrassella sp. CFCC 13594
GAACTCAAAAAACACCTGCTGAACTGAATCATGCAAACCAAACAATAAAAAACAAACAGCAAAAATGCAAAAGCCATTTATTCATTCACATCAGCCACAAAATTAAAAATTACTGCTCTTAGCAAAATGCCATCATGCCAAAAAATTTCATTCCTTAGTATGCGGCATAGATAGATCATTTTTTGTATTACTGAACAACAATGCAATTATTATCACAAAAGCATTGTTACCTGCCTGAATATTGTATAGATAAATAAAACTTGGTATTTCACGATAACAACATTCAATACAAATAAACGAGTTAATTCTCTTTGCTTCGAAAATACAGGGGCCTTTATCTTTCCCATTTAGCATCATCAAGTAATACATAAGATAGGCGAGCATGAGAAAGCAAAACCAATTAATGAATGACGCAATGGAATTTTAAACTACATTGGCATATTAACCAATATTTCTTCCCTTTTCTCCGATGCAAGCTGAGCTAATTTAATGGTTTCTTCCGCTAATATTCTGTAAACCACTTGCTCTTCTCGGGTCAATGTTGCCCAATGAATGGCAATTGTCTGAGCATCGCCACGCTGGATAGGTCCCGTCAAAACAGCTTCAGGGGGGTGTTTTTCCAATTGCGCCAGGTTTTGGGTCATCAATTGATTGACCAATTGTCGTGCCAACTGGTTTGGCAATGCTAATGGCGCTAGCATTTGCTGAGCAAAGTAATTCAATGTCACCAGAAAATTCGCACTTACCGACATAGCCGCATGATAGCGAGCCTTGTGCGCTGCACTCATTTCAAAGGCATGCAAGCCCGCATGGTGTGCCAATGCCTGCAGCACTGGCCGTGCGCTGAACGCCCCTTCAAATGCACATAAATGGCCAGACAACTGTTGCTGCGCCGAATTGGCATCGGCAAAAGCAAAAACGGGATGCAGAGAACCCAAAAGAGATGTGTGGTCAGCCAATGCAGACAAGGCCTGGCTGCTTCTGGCACCACTGAAATGCAATACTGTGGTGTTTGATTGAATGGCTACACTATCTGCCAATGCCATCGCCATGATTTCAATAGCATCATCTCGAACGCCGAGAACCACTATATCAGCAGGGGGTAAATCCGCTAACTGTACACACCACTGAACAGATGGCAATTGGGCGCGCAGCGCGGTGGATGCTGGAGAATGCGCATGCCGATTCCAGCTGCCTGAATAACATAAGCGCCACTTTGTTGCCATAACAGCGCTAAAGTTTGTGCCACTTTACCCACACCAACAAGATTAATCGTGCGTTTTTTCATTCCTAAATACCCTCAAGCGTGTCTGGCATCATTGAACCGCAAACGCCAACACGGTACACTCAACAAATTAAATTCTATCTCTTATTTATTGGTGCAGATACTTATGAAAGCTGCTTTTGAAGTCAAGTCTGCGCGGCTGGATGCTTTATCCATCCAACTGCAAACAGACGACTTAACCGCCATTGCGGCGGCACTAGAAGGTAAAGCCACACGTTTTGGCGACCTGCGCAACATGCCGTTTACACTGGATTTGCAAAACCTCAGCAACCCCGCATCTGTAGATTTAGGGCGATTGATTGCGGTGTTTGCACGATTTGGCCTGCGCATCATTGCCATTCGCCACCCAGATGCCCATTGGGCGACGTTAGCGAAGCAGTATCGTTTGGCTTTCAGCCAATTGCCAGAAGAAAAAGCCGACAAAACCATTCAAACTGTAGCAACTGCCATGGCAAGTGCCTCGGCGACTGCACCAACGCCCAATATCGCCCCCCCACAGGCAGTGACGAGCGCGCTGCCTACCGTGGTGATTGACAGACCCATCCGCACCGGCCAACAAGTTTATGCCGAAAATACCGATTTGATTGTCTTAGGCCTGGTCAGTGAAGGTGCAGAAATCATCGCCGATGGCAACATCCACGTCTACGGCCCTTTGCGAGGTAGAGCACTAGCGGGCGCTTCAGGCAACAAGCAAGCTAGAATTTTTGTACAATCTATGCAAGCAGAATTGGTCTCTGTTGCTGGTATTTATCGGGTTTTCGACCAAAAACTACCGCCCCATTTGGATCACCACGCTGTGCAAGTGTATTTACAAGATGACCGGTTGGTGATTGGCACCATTAAAGCAGAATAATTTTTCTACCATTTTTACTCTTCGTATTCCGACTTTCAATAAAGGAAAAACTGTGGCAAAAATCATTGTAGTCACTTCAGGCAAGGGCGGTGTGGGTAAAACCACCACCAGCGCCAGTATTGCAACCGGCTTAGCACTGCAAGGCCACAAAACCGCAGTCATCGATTTCGATGTTGGCTTGCGTAACTTAGACTTGATTATGGGCTGTGAACGCCGTGTGGTTTATGATTTAATCAATGTTATCCAAGATGAAGCCACCCTCAATCAAGCCTTGATTAAGGATAAACATTGCGACAATTTGTTTGTATTGCCTGCATCACAGACGCGAGATAAAGACGCATTAACACGCGAAGGCGTGGAAAAAGTGTTGAGCACGCTCACCAATGAAATGGGCTTTGAGTATGTGATTTGCGATTCCCCCGCAGGCATTGAACAAGGGGCATTGATGGCTCTGTATTTCGCTGATGAAGCCATCATCACCACCAATCCAGAAGTATCCAGCGTACGCGATTCAGATCGCATTCTGGGTATTTTATCAAGCAAATCACGCCGCGCAGAAAATGGGGAAGACCCTGTAAAAGAGCATCTACTGATTACCCGTTACTCACCGGAGCGAGTTGAGAAAGGCGAGATGCTTTCAGTTTCCGATATTTGTGACATTTTACGTATCCCGTTGATTGGGGTGATTCCCGAATCACAAAATGTATTGCAAGCTTCCAACTCTGGTTCTCCAGTGATTCACATGAATGATGCCGTAGCCGCTGAAGCCTATCGTGATGTTGTGGCCCGCCTTTTGGGCGAAGATCGCCCCATCCGCTTTTTGGAAGCAGAGAAAAAAGGCTTCCTGAAACGTTTGTTTGGAGGTTAAGCCATGTCTTTGATTGATTTAATTTTCGGCAAAAAGCAAACTTCCGCCAAAACTGCACGTGATCGTTTGCAGATTATCATTGCCCAAGAGCGAGCGTCTCATGCTCCCGACTACTTGCCAACCTTGCAAAAAGAATTACTGCAAGTATTGTCTAAATATGTACATGTATCTCTGGATGACATCCGCATTTCTCAGGAAAAGCAAAACGGAGTGGATGTATTGGCTTTAAACATCACCTTACCAGAAGACCAGAAAAAGGCAGGCGCATGACCTTAACGGAATTGCGCTATATCGTGGCGGTGGCTCAAGAAAAACATTTCGGCCGAGCCGCCCAACGCTGCTATGTTAGCCAACCCACGCTCTCCATTGCCATTAAAAAATTGGAAGAAGAGCTGGGCGTTTCCTTATTTGACCGCAGCAGCAATGAAGTCATGACAACGGAAGCAGGCGAACGCATCATTGAGCAAGCTCGCCGTGTGCTCGAAGAAGCTGACCTCATCAAGCATCTAGCCAATGAGGAGCAAAGTGAACTGGAAGGTGTATTCAAGTTGGGTTTGATTTTCACAGTGGCTCCTTACCTTCTGCCGAAGTTAATTTTATCGCTGCGGAGTATCGCACCCAATATGCCGCTGCAACTGGATGAGAACTATACCGATACACTCACTGAGTCGCTCAAGCGAGGGGAACTGGATGCGGCCGTAGTAGCAGAACCTTTCCAAGAACCCGGATTGGTCACCACACCTTTGTATGACGAACCTTTTTTTGTCATTGTGCCCAAAGGCCATGCTTTTGAAGATCTTGATGAAGTCAGCCCACACGAACTGTCGCAAGAGCGGGTATTGTTGCTCACAGAAGGCAATTGCATGCGCGACAACGTCCTTGCCAGCTGCAGTGAGTTGGCATCCAAGCAAAAAATTCAAGGCCTGGCCAATACCATCCAAGGCAGCTCCATCAACACCATCCGGCACATGGTTGCTAGTGGCCTGGGCATCAGTGTTTTACCAGCTACCGCGCTCACAGAAAACGACCATATGCTGTTTAGCATTGTGCCATTCACCCCGCCCACACCAGAACGACGCATTGTATTGGCATCACGCCGCAATTTCGTCCGTCCCAAAGCATTGTCCGCCATCCGCAGCGCGATTGTGTCATCCAAACTTGCCGGTGTGCGGTTTGTGAATGAGCCCAGCCACTGATGCAAAAAAGGACATCCGATTCTGGGTGTCCTTTTTCCATTAAAATAGATGTCCAGCATGGTCTATGCGAATCAACTACGGCCTTTCAGGCAACCTCAACAAAGCTGTACAAAATATTTTAGTCTACGTCGCAATTGCGTAAGCGTATTAAAAATTTCATCCATGAAGCTTCAACATAGCGCCAAGCCATGACTTTCATGAATGTAATCGCAACGCGCAATCATGGCGAGTCACTATTGTCGTTGCAACTCTTGTTTTAACGCGCGGATATTATTTTGCCGATCCGCCACACTTTGGCGCAACTTCCAGGCTTTTTGAGTGTTCCCTTGGTTTTGTGCGATTTTCAATTGTGTTTGTGTCGCCGCCAATGCTCTTTGTTCTTTGCTGATGTCGCGTTGAATCAACTGTTTGGGCGTGAGCGGCTTGGGCGGAGCCACCACCCTCGCAGGCCTCACCACTGGCACCGAAGTTTGGCGTAAGGTGGTTTTGGTGACGGGTAGTGGACTGGCTTGTCGTAGATGAGCATCAGGTATTTTCACAGGCTTAGACAAAACTGTCAGATCGCCGGCTCGACCAAACTCAGCCTCATACCACAACCGCTGCAATGCTTCATTGCCTTCTGCCGCCAGCTGTCCCACCGTCACCACAGGCGGGTGTTTGGCTTTTTGGCACAGAACATCCAAAGGCTGTGTGGTATAAGCGGCACGCGCTTCACCAATAGGACAGGCATACCATTCCAAAGCTTTTGTTTGCATGTCCCCAGTTGACGACGCCGCGGCCTCTTCTTTCATCATGGGCAGTTGCTCTTCAGCACTGGCCCATATGGGCGCGCAAACCAAGCCCACGACACAAACCCATTGCCCACCCCAACGATTGCCCATTTTCATTATCAGTATTCACAAAAATTAAAACAGCCCAAGCTCGACTCGGGCCGGTCTCATGCCCAAACACGGCACATTCCTTATTTTAACCAACTCCCTTGTATCCAGTAGGGGAAATAAACAGGCGTGATTATGCCTCTTCTGCCCATAAATGGACGCAAAGCAAGGGGAAAATTTTGCAAAATACCATGAATCAGCCCCACACATGCAGCAAGGTGAATAGCCCCAACAAGCAAAACAGCACGCAAGCACCAATCCGAATGGCCTTAAAGGGCAACCGCTGCATCAACCATGCTCCGAGGAAAATCACGGGCACATTCGCAATCAATAAGCCTACCGTACTGCCTGTAACCACAGAAAAAACATCATGATAGCGCGCTGCCAATAGAATAGTGGCGATTTGTGTTTTGTCGCCGATTTCGGCTAAGAAAAACAACACCAACGTGGCCGTAAAAGCACCATATTGTAGATAACGGCTGCTGACTTCGTCATCCTTATCTGGCTTAAGCAGCCACAGACCAACCACAATAAAGCTGGCGCCCACCACCCAACTCATCACCGATGGTGTCAACCAGCGCGCCAACTCCACGCCTAACCAAGCAGACACCACATGATTGAGCAAGGTGGCAACCACCATACCGGCAATAATGGCATATTTTTTGGCAAATCGAGCTGCCAAGAACAAAGTTAACAATTGGGTTTTGTCACCAATTTCGGCCAAGGCCACGGGCAACACGGAAGAAACAAACGCTTGCATCATACTCAAGATACCTTAGGCGGGCGACACAAAAGACACAGAAAACGCCCGCCTGAGGGGTTTTACCATGTCTTAAGTCTCGTTAATCCAGCCTAGGCTCGGACGCTGTGGCCATGTGCTGCTGCACAAATATGTTGACCACCGCTTCAGGCTCCCTGAAAAAGCCTGAAAAACTACTCCCTTAAGAGTGATGGCATCATAACTGAATCACCACCACACCACAACCCTATCCCCGTCAGTCATCAAACGCGGGCCTATAGCGCAGGCAAGCCCAATGGGCTTAATCCGGGTAGATCAGCAAACCCACGCTCCCGCACAATCTGGCAGAAATTATCTAAATAACTTTTATTGCCATCATCAACACGCATGGCCGCATACAATTCACTTTGCAGTGGTGGCTCTCCAATTTGGCGCGCCACCACATAACCTTTTTCCAAATAAGGCATCACCGTCCAATACGGCAGCGCCGCAATGCCTCGACGGCTCGCCACCAATTGAATAATGGCAATGGTTAACTCACTGTGGCGCCGCGGTGGATTGATGCCAACAGGAACCAAAACTTTACGCAACAAATCCAGCATGTCATCGGGTACGGGATAAGTAATCAGCGTTTCTTCGATAAAATCGGCTGCTTGCCACACGGGTTTGTCGGCTAAAGGATGGTCTTTGGCACAAATGCCCACCATTTCATAAGCAAACAACGGTTGATAGACAATACCAACCTGAGCCACTGCTTCCGAGACAATGGCCAAATCTGCACGGTGCGTCAGCAATAGGCCCACCGGGTCGGCCTGAAAGCCCGAAACAATGTCCAACTCCACATGCGGCCACAGCGGCCGAAACGCATCCATCGCCGGCATTAGCCAGTCAAAGCAAGTATGGCATTCCACAGCCACTCGCAACTCCCCAGCCTCTCCTTCGATAATTTGCGCCATGTCACGCTCCGCAGATGCCACCAAAGGCAATAAATCTCGGCCCAACTGTAACAAACGCTCCCCAGCCGGTGTAAACCTGATCGGATTAGACTTGCGCTCAAACAAAGGCGTGTCAAAATATTGCTCAAGCGCCCGAATTTGATGGGATAAGGCCGATTGCGTAAGGAATACTCGTTTGGCCGCCAACGACACACTGCCCGTCTCTTCCAGCGCCAACAAGGTGCGCAAATGACGCAATTCAACAATCGAATCCATCCCTTATCCTTTTAAATTCCAATTTTTTTCAGGCAGCTCATCTTGAGCTTGGATTATCGCTTCATGACCGCCCACTCTATCGACATCTGTGATGCCTCATCATGACGAATGCACTGGCATCATGAAGTAATACGTCCACAAACACCACCTAGAGTGGTTGATGACTAATGGTTAGTAACAACATCAACCCATCCCATAGAACAAATAATGCTAAGCTAAGTACAAAATTTTCATACACTACCCAAAATTTCAATTTGACAAATCTGAAGGACCAATCGCCGTATTTAAGTTCCGCTATTCAAGTCCCTGCGAGATTTAGCCAGTAGCTTTAGGCTGCCTGACAAACATCCTCATCAATCAGTATATATTAAAATTATTCATGCACCCCTGCAAAATTTATCGCTTGATTGGTCACATTATCTATCGCACACTGCCAGTATCTGATTCTTCATCCATTTTAAGGATTAAACATGAATACTTTCCACCTATCTGGCTATCCCCGTGTGGGCGCCAAACGCGAACTGAAATTTGCTGTTGAAGCCTTTTGGAAAGGCAACAAAACAGAACAAGAACTGCGCGAAGTAGCAGCAGATATCCGCAAAAAAAACTGGGCCACGCAAATCGCGGCTGGCGCGGATTTATTGCCAGTAGGCGATTTCTCTTTTTATGACCATGTTTTGGATACCTTGTGCGCGTTGGGTGCCATTCCGGCTCGCTTTGGTTTTGATGCTGCTCATTTGACCTTGCCCCAATATTTCGAGTTAGCCCGTGGCAATGCCACTCAAGTGGCCATGGAAATGACCAAATGGTTTGATACCAACTACCATTACATCGTACCTGAATGGCATCAAAACACCACATTTAAAGCAAATAGTCAAAACCTGATTGCCCAAATTAAGGAAGCTCAGGCACTGGGCCACGACATCAAGCCCACATTATTGGGGCCAATTACGTTACTGTGGTTAGGTAAAGAAAAAGATGTCGGCCACAACCGCTTGGAATTACTGTCTAAATTACTGCCTGAGTACCAAAAATTATTGCGCGAATTGGCTAATGCAGGCGTCGATTGGATTCAGATTGATGAACCAATTTTGGCTGTAGACGCAGAAAAGGAATGGCTGGACGCATTTGCGCCGACGTATAAAGAATTGGCCATCACGGGCACACGCATCATTTTGGGTACTTATTTTGCCAGCGTAGCCGAGCACGTTAGCTTACTAAAAAACTTGCCTGTGCACGGCATCCACATCGACTGTGTTCGCGCTCCAGAACAATTGGCTGTATTTACTGATACTTGGCCAGAAAACAAAGTCTTGTCTGTGGGCTTGATTGATGGACGCAACGTATGGCGCGCCAATCTGAGCGAAGTTATCGACACCTTGGCCCCCATTAGCGAAAAACTCGGCAATAATTTGTGGATTGCACCAAGCTGCTCTTTATTGCATAGCCCCCAAGACCTGGGTGTGGAAGAAAAACTGAATTCAGAAATCAAAACTTGGTTGGCTTTTGCTGCCCAAAAATTGGTCGAACTGGGTGTCATCAAACAAGCGTTGGCACATGGCAAAGACGCGGTCAAAGACGCTTTGACTGCTTCCGATGCAGCTGCGGCTGATCGCAAAACCAGTAAATTAATCCACAATGATGCCGTCGCACAGCGCCTTGCCGCATTGCGTCCCAATGCAGACCAACGCAAGAGCCCGTTTGCGCAACGCATTGAGGCACAATTGGCTTGGATGAATCTGCCTTTGCTGCCCACCACCACCATTGGCTCTTTCCCGCAAACGCAGGAAATTCGTCAAGCCCGCGCCGCCTTTAAGAAAGGCGAATTGAGCGCAGCGGATTATGAAACGGCAATGAAAAAAGAGATTGCCCATTGTGTAGATATCCAAGAAAAATTGGAAATCGACGTACCCGTGCACGGTGAAGCTGAACGCAATGACATGGTGGAATATTTTGGCGAACAATTGGACGGCTACTGCTTTACCCAATTCGGCTGGGTGCAAAGCTATGGTTCCCGTTGCGTGAAACCCCCAATTATTTTTGGTGACGTGACTCGGCCCAACGCCATGACGGTTGCTTGGTCTTCTTATGCACAGACATTGACCAAACGCCCCATGAAAGGCATGTTAACCGGCCCTGTGACCATGATGAAATGGAGTTTTGTGCGCAATGACGTACCGTTGAGCTTGGTGTGCAAACAAATCGCACTGGCTTTAAATGATGAAGTGCTGGACTTGGAAAAAGCCGGCATTCGGGTAATTCAGATTGATGAACCTGCCATTCGTGAAGCCATGCCACTCAAGCGTGCACAATGGGATGAATACCTGAAATGGGCTTGTGAATCGTTCCGACTCACCTCCAGCGACGCTGAAGACACCACGCAAATCCACACGCATATGTGCTACTCTGAATTCAATGACATTTTGCCAGCGATAGCCTCTATGGATGCTGACGTGATTACCATCGAAACCTCACGCTCTGACATGGAGTTGCTGGATGCATTTGTGAAATTCCAGTATCCGAATGACATTGGCCCAGGTGTGTATGACATTCACAGCCCACGCGTCCCCACGGAAGCTGAAGTAGAACATTTATTGCGCAAAGCGTTGGACGTCATCCCAGCTCGCCGCCTGTGGGTTAACCCAGATTGCGGTTTAAAAACACGTGCTTGGCCGGAAACCATCGCCGCGTTGGAAGTAATGATGACCGTCACCAAAAAGCTGCGCCAAGAATTGGATGCTTAAATTTCAGGCAGCCTAAATCGACCCAACCGCCACGGATTGCTGCGTGGCGGTTTTTTTATGATTCTATTATTGATGTTGGGCAACAACGCACCCCATGTTAAAACCACAATAAACACGAACACCAGCAACGCCTAATCCCCTTGCACGGGATGGGTGAAGCCATTATTTATCACGCTCATGCAAACCACAACATCATGAATTTATTGCCGAGTACATAATCAAAAATCGACTCTTGCACCACCCATCTCAGTGATGACTCAACCTGTGATGCACATTGATGGCGTAAAAGCAGCGTCCTTCCCCTTATATGCATACCCCCGCCAACGGCCAAGAAGCAATAAAAAAGGCAGCCCGAAGGCTGCCAAAACATCACAGAAAGCACAAATCAGTGGAATTGATTCATAGTATTGTCTTTGCCTGAGGCTTTTAGTGCAGCATCTCCGGCAAAGTATTCTTTGTGATTATCACCAATATCAGAGCCAGCCATATTCTGGTGTTTCACTGTGGCAATCCCTTGTCGGATTTCTTCCCGTTGAACACCTTTTACATACGCCAACATACCCAAATCTGCGAAATACCCTTTGGCCAGATTATCAGTTGACAAAGCCGCGGTGTGATAAGTAGGCAAGGTGATTAAATGATGGAAAATCCCTGCTTCGCGAGATGAGTCGCGTTGGAAGGTGCGTATGCGTTCATCGGCTTCTTTAGCCAAATCTGTATCATCGTATTCCACGCTCATCAGCTTGGCACGATCATAAGCCGCCACATCTTTGCCTGCTTCTTGCCAAGCATCGAATACCTGTTGGCGGAAATTCAAAGTCCAATTGAATGAAGGACTATTGTTGTATACCAATTTGGCGTTGGGCACCGATTCACGAATACGATCCATCATGCCTTTAATCTGGCCAATATGCGGTTTTTCGGTTTCAATCCAAATTAGGTCAGCACCATTTTGCAAAGCGGTAACGCTATCCAAAATACAACGCTCTTCACCTGTGCCTTTACGGAACTGAAACAAATTACTGGGCAGGCGTTTCGGCCGCAGTAGTTTACCTTCACGTTTAATCACCACATCACCATTGCCCAAATCAGCGGCACTGATTTCTTCGCAATCCAAGAAACTATTGTATTGGTCACCCAAATCACCTGGCTGCTCGGTCACCGCAATTTGCTTGGTCAAGCCAGCACCCAAAGAGTCTGTACGCGCCACAATCACCCCATCAGTCACACCCAATTCCAGAAAGGCATAACGCACGGCATTGATTTTGGCCAAAAAATCAGCATGGGGTACAGTGACTTTGCCATCTTGGTGGCCACATTGCTTTTCATCAGACACCTGATTTTCAATCTGAATACAGCAGGCACCAGCCTCAATCATTTGCTTGGCCAATAAATAAGTGGCTTCGGCATTACCAAACCCGGCATCAATATCCGCCACAATCGGCACCACATGGGTTTCAAAATGATCAATCTGCGCCAAAATTTCTTTTGCTTTGGCCGCATCACCAGCATTTTGCGCCCGATCCAAAGCTGTAAACAGCAAATCCAACTCACGTTGATCGGCTTGACGCAAAAAGGTATACAGCTCTTCAATCAAATCAGATACTGCTGTTTTTTCATGCATGGATTGATCCGGCAGTGGGCCGAATTTAGAACGCAATGCAGCCACCATCCATCCCGATAAGTATAGATAGCGCTTATTGGTGTGTTTCAGGTGTTTTTTGATGGAAATCAGCTTCTGCTGACCAATGAAGCCATGCCAGCAACCCAAAGACTGGGTATATTGACTGGAATCTGCATCGTATTCAGCCATGTCGCGGCGCATGATGGCAGCGGTGTATTTAGCGATGTCTAACCCTGTTTGAAATTGATTCTGGATGCGCATACGGGCCACGGCTTCAGGACTAATGGCGTGCCAACTTTTCCCAGCTTGCTGGATTTCTGTGGTGGCTTTGTTGATTTCTTCTGAGTATTTCAGCATGGTAATCCTTTGCTTTCTGTCTGCGGTATTTTTCTTAGAAGGCACCCAAACTGGGTACGGTGTCGACAATGTAACCGTTTTTATTCTGCATGTGAAGCCGAAAAATAAAAAAAATTTTATTGTTTTCATAGTATTGCGAATATGAAAACAAAAATGTTCAAATGTAGTTTATTGTAATTGTTTTGAGAAAATACGCTGATTATTTGGCAAAAAAAACCCGAAAACCACCGAATTCATGTTCATTATTGCGCCGCACCATACAAAATAATGGCTAATTACTACATTTGATTACATTTTTCAGGCAACCGTGACGCCACAAAAATCAAATTAATGATTATTAATCATTGGGTTTAAACGGTTTATTGAAAATTACATCGACATGGCTCAATGAGATAGGCCAACCCGACTTGTTGCCAAATGCGCAAAAGCCCATGCGATTCTGTTGATCCGAATGGCATGGGCTTATTGATGTATCAATACAATCAACGATAAAAAGAAGCGGTCCCTTCGGGGCGGGTTTTGAATCGCTTGTGTAACCAATAATATTGAGCTGGACATTCGCGAATGCGCGCCTCAATAAAATCGTTCATGCGCTGGGTATCGGCCACCATATCATCACTGGGGAAATCAGACCAGGCAGGGTAGAAGCGTAACGTCACACGCCCATCCGCTTCCCGAGTGGGGATGGCAGGCACGATTTTGGCATGGGTTAGCGCCGCAATACGACTCAACCCAGCAATGGTGGCCGTGGGAATGCCGAAAAAATGAACGAAGATCGATTCTCTGCGGCCAAAATCCTGGTCAGGTAAGTACAAAAAAGGTGCGGTAGTGGCCTTAATTTTTTTAATAATGGCACGCAACCCTTCTGTGCGCCCCACCAAAAATACGTTGCGGTAACGCTCACGCCCCTTCAAAATTTGCGCATCCAATGCTTTGTTTTTCTGATGCGCGTACACACTGATCAAAGGTATATCTTGATTCAGAGCATATACGGCTGCTTCAAAAGCCGTGAAATGGGGATACAGAATAATGACTTTTTCCCCAGCCGCCAAGACATCATCCAGATGGTGCTTATCTTGATACCGAACCAACTGGCGCAATCGTTCAGCAGAGCCATACCAATATAAGCCATATTCCAACAACAACATGGCCATGTGGTAAAAATGCTGCTTGAGCAAAGTGCGTCGCGCGCGCTCGGTTTTTCCGGAAAGCACAGGCGCAAGTTTATCAACCCGATGCGCCGACGTGGCACCACGCCGTAATACGCAAGCCAGCCCACCACTCGGGCCAGAGCATGAATCGCACGCAAAGGTAACCATTGCACCGCATACAAAACGGCGAAAGCCAATTTCATCATAACCATTTCAGGCAACCTGCTGCCCACCCGTGTTCGACCAAAAGCATTGTAACATCTCCCCCTCTGCATGCTGCCGCCAAGCCGAAAATGGCAACGGATTGCTTTATAATGGAAACATTACAGTCAGGCAACCCACACTAAGGATTAGGATAATGACCACACTGGGCACGGCGCTTACGCCATCCGCTACCAAAGTTATGCTTTTGGGCGCAGGCGAATTGGGCAAAGAAGTGATTATTGAACTACAGCGATTGGGCGTAGAAACCATTGCCGTTGACCGCTACGAGCACGCGCCCGCACAGCAGGTGGCGCATCGAGCCTATACCATCAACATGCTTGATGGCGCCGCCTTACGGGCGCTAATCGAACAAGAAAAACCTGATTATATCGTACCGGAAGTAGAAGCCATCGCGACACCAACCTTGGTGGAACTGGAACAAGAAGGCTTTACCGTCATCCCCACCGCACAGGCCACACGACTCACCATGAACCGAGAAGGTATCCGCCGTCTCGCCGCCGAAGAGTTGGGCTTGCCCACCTCGCCTTATCGCTTTGTCGATAACAGCGCCGATTTTCAGGCGGCCGTGATGGAGATTGGCCTTCCGTGCGTTGTTAAACCCATCATGAGTTCGTCGGGGCACGGCCAAAGCGTCATCAAGTCCACAAGCGACATTCTGGCCGCGTGGAACCATGCCCAACAAAATGGTCGAGCCGGAGCCGGGCGCGTCATTGTCGAGGGGTTTGTGGATTTTGACTACGAAATCACCCAACTCACAGTGCGCCATGCCCGTGGTACCAGCTTTCTCGCTCCCATCGGCCACCAACAAGTAGCGGGTGACTACCGCGAATCATGGCAACCCCAATCGATGACGGCCGCCGCAATGGCAGAGGCGCAACAATTGGCAGGCAAAATCACTTCAGCATTGGGTGGCTACGGCATTTTTGGCGTGGAACTATTTGTTAAAGGAGATCAGGTCATCTTCAATGAAGTGTCGCCGCGACCCCATGACACAGGCTTGGTAACCCTGATTTCACAAGAGCTATCCGAATTCGCTTTGCATGCCCGTGCCATTTTGGGTTTACCCATCCCCGAACACATTGATGTCATCAGCCCATCGGCATCTAAAGCCATCGTGGTGGAAGGCGATTCACACAATGTACGTTTTGGCGGTTTGGAACACGTTTTGGCCGAACCCCACACGGGACTCCGTCTCTTTGGAAAAGGAGAAGTACACGGGCACCGCCGCATGGGCGTGGTATTGGCACGCGATGAAACCACCGATGCAGCGCGAGAAAAAGCCCGCCGAGCTTACGCAGGCTTGGACATTCAGCTGTAATTGCCTCTATTTTATATACGCAAGATGGGTGCAGCATGCCAAAAGAACCCGTCATGAATATTGGAGATAAGGTGCAATATATAAGGCTGCCTGAACATTGATTGATTCAGGCAGCCCGTATCAAGATGCACCCGCTCGCTGCTATTGCGTCGCAATGCGATAAAGCTTGCCGCTGTCAGTGATTGCATAAAGCGCACCATCCACGCCATTGGCGACATCGCGGAACCGTTCACGCTTATCCACGAGCAAGCGCTCTTCACCCACTACCTTGCCATTGTCCAGCACCAGCCGAACAATGTGCTGGCCACTGAGTGCAGCCACAAATAAATTGCCCTGCCATTCTTTCAGGCTGCCTGAATAAAAAACCATGCCACTGGGCGAAATCACCGGATCCCAATAATAAACGGGCTGCTCAGTGCCTTGTTTTCGAGTAATCCCTTGTCCCACTTTGGTACCCAAATATTCGATACCATAGCTGACGTCACCCCAACCATAATTTTGAGCAGCCACAATGCGATTGATTTCATCTCCGCCTCGGGGCCCATGCTCAGACGACCAAAGTTGTCCTTGCTCATCGAATGCCAATCCTTGCGGATTGCGCAGGCCATAGGCATAGATTTCAGGCTTAAAGCCGCGCTTGGCCAAAGGGTTATCAGGTGCGGCATGGCCTTCTTTGGTGAGCCGGAGAATTTTGCCCAAATCATTGTTGCCCTGCTGCGCCAAAGCGCGCATTTTTTTGTCAGACCGCTCACCAGTACTCACATACAGATACCCATCAGGGCCAAATGCCAATCGGCTGCCATAATGTTTGTCGCCATCATAAGCGGGCGCTGCTCGGAAAATCACTCGTGCCTGCGTCACGATGCCTTCATTCAAATTCAATACACCTTTGCCCACCGCCGTCAGATTGCCTTTACCCACAGGTTCGCTGAACGTCCAATAAATCACTTGGTTTTGGTCGAACTGCGGATCCAAGACCACATCCAACAAACCACCTTGCCCACGCGCGTCCACTCGCGGCAAGCCGCGGATGCGCTGCCGTGTCTGCCCATTCGCAGACAAGAGCCATAAAAATCCTGATTTTTCGGTAATCAGCCATTGCCCATCTGGCAAAGCAACCATGCCCCAAGGCCGACCTAAATCATGAGCCAGTAACTTGGTTTGATAGGGCGTACGGGTGTGCACCGAAGCCACCCGAGTTTGCCCAGCAAACGCAGGTTGATAATGGGTATTAGGGGCGCCCGTTTCGACTGAAGACGCAGCAGCAGAATGCACCGATGGCGCATGGCAAGCCGTCATGATCAACAG
Source organism: Snodgrassella sp. CFCC 13594 (assembly GCF_001590725.1). Classification (GTDB taxonomy): domain Bacteria; phylum Pseudomonadota; class Gammaproteobacteria; order Burkholderiales; family Neisseriaceae; genus Snodgrassella. The sequence goes on from NZ_LQXR01000002.1 coordinate 15,758, forward strand.
TGCACCCAAGGTGCATCCCAATGATGATTTCATGGTGTCCCCTCTCTTCTCTAAACCAACATTTACGAAGGCAACAGAGGCGCCCTATTCAAGCAGCCGGTAAAACTACCTGAATTCATTTTTCATGTCGGTCGGCGCAACGCCTTTATAGCGATTGTAGCCAAACAAATATTGCTCTGGGAAACGTGCCACCCAAATCGCCACATTGTCATTGATGATTTGCGCATCGTGTGCCCGTTCGCCATTCAACGTCCCTTCCAGCGGTGCCACATGCAAAGCGAAACCACGACCGCCAGGTAGGCGTTCACCACAGAAAAATAACGTGGTGACATCCGCAGTGCGGGCCAAACGGGAAGCCAAAGTCATGGTGTAAGCTGGGCGGCCAAAAAAGCGCACCCATACCCCTTCGCCTGTTTTGGGCACCTGATCAGGCAAAACAATGGTGGCTTCGGCATTTTTCAGCGCCCGCACGACTTGTTTTACCCCTTGCATGGTGGCAGGCGCCGTATGCCCATTGTCGCGCACACGCCCAGCGTTCATCACCCCTTCTAGCCAGCGCACTTTAGGCGGGCGATACATAGCGGTCAACGGGAAAGGTAAGCGTTCACTGATAAAACGGCCTGCCAAATCATAACTGCCCAAATGCGGGGTGATCAGCAACAATCCTTGCTTTTGCTCAATGGCTGCCTGAATGTATTCCCAACCGTGAACTTCCTTAAACAAAGACACAATATGTCGGCTGGAACGCGTCCACGCTACCGTCAATTCCAAACCACCTTTCATCGATTCTTCACACACCGCACGCACCAACTTGCGTTCGTCTTGGTCGTTGGCAGCAAGTTTGCTAAAATGCACATTTTGTGTAATGAGCGCGCGTGAGCGGGTGGCACAGTGAAAACCCAGCCAACCCAAAAATGAACCTATACCGTGCAATATCGGCAGCGGCAACCATGCCACCAGCGCAAACACACCATAAACCAACTTTTGCATGCATCTGCCTCGTTATATTAAGACACCTTATTGTAGCAAAAGCCCCGAATAACTGCCCATTTGGCTGCCTATGCAGCCGAAAGAACCTAAATCATCATGAGTGAATTTCTGTTTACGTCTGAATCGGTATCCGAAGGCCATCCGGATAAAGTGGCGGACCAAATTTCCGACGCCATTCTGGATGCCATTCTCAGCCAAGATTCCACGGCACGCGTGGCTGCAGAAACCTTGGTCAACACTGGCCTATGCGTTCTTGCTGGGGAAGTGTCCACCACCGCCCATATAAACTACATCCAAGTAGCACGCAATACCATTAAACGCATTGGCTACAATGCCTCAGAAATGGGCTTTGATGCCGATGGTTGCGCCGTCATGGTGTGCTATGACGAGCAATCCCCAGACATTGCCCAAGGCGTGAATGAAGGCGAAGGTGTGGATCTAGACATGGGCGCGGGCGACCAAGGCTTGATGTTTGGCTATGCCTGCGATGAAACACCCACACTGATGCCTTTCGCGATTTACTATGCCCACCGCTTAATGCAGCGCCAAAGCGAGGTGCGCAAAAGCGGCGTACTGCCGTGGCTACGCCCAGATGCCAAAGCCCAATTAACGTGTGTGTATGATGCAGCAACAGGCAAAGTCAAACGCATTGATACCGTGGTGCTTTCCACACAGCATGAGCCGCAAATTGAACGCGAAGCGTTGATTGCGGCGGTTAAAGAACACATTATCAATCCGGTTTTGCCCGCAGACATGCTCACTGCCGAAACCAAATACCTCATCAACCCCACCGGCCGTTTTGTGATTGGCGGCCCACAAGGCGACTGCGGCTTGACCGGTCGTAAAATCATTGTCGATACCTACGGCGGTGCCGCACCGCATGGTGGTGGTGCCTTCTCAGGCAAAGACCCCACCAAGGTAGACCGCTCTGCTGCCTATGCTTGCCGGTATGTGGCCAAAAATATCGTGGCCGCAGGCTTGGCGCGACAATGCCAAATTCAAATTTCTTACGCCATTGGCATTGCTCAACCCACCTCGATCGCCATTGATACCTTTGGGACAGGCGAGGTCAGCGAAGACAAACTAATTGAATTGGTGCGCGCCCATTTTGATTTACGCCCCAAGGGCATCATTAAAATGCTCGATTTGCAACGCCCGATTTACAGCAAAACCGCTGCTTATGGCCACTTTGGCCGTGAAGAGCCGGAATTCACGTGGGAGCAGACGGATAAAGCCGCTATTTTGCGAGCCGCGGCTGGCTTGTAATACCCAATCTTAACCTAATCAAAAAGGCTGCCTGAAACACCATTCAGGCAGCCTTTTCATCTGAGTTGGGCAACCATATTGCCCTCATAAATACCGTATTTTCGATATTCGCGCCTCTGCTGCGCAACCTCCGCCACGACTTACCACGGCAGGAACACAGCACATAGGCTGCACACTTTTCAAAATGGTCATTTCGGGATGGTTATTTGATGGACACTTCAGGTACTGGGATGACTTCGCGGCTAATTTTTTCACGCGGAGGCATCACATTGGCCACGCCCACCACCACCTTTTCACCACGTTGATTGGTGACGATGGTGTTGATTTTTACCCATTTGCGTTTGTCATCCTTCTCCGTGACGGTTAAGGTGGCCGTCACCGTATCACCCACATAAACTGGGCGGCGAAATTGCAGATCTTGGCCTAAATAAATCGACCCCACACCTGGTAAGCGAGTGCCGATGACGGCGGAAATCAACCCCGCCGTCCACATACCATGGATAATCACCTTTTTAAATGGCGTTCCAGCCGCATAATCCGCATCCATGTGCGCAGGGTTGGTATCGTGGCTGGCTGCAGCGAAAAGCGTGATGTCCGCTTCACGCACGGTTCGGGTTAGGCTCGCGCTCTGGCCGATACTCAATTCATCATAGGGGATATTTATCCATATATCACTCATGCTTGACTCCTGGGTGGTTTAATAAAGGCATGGTGCTGTCCAACAAGGCGACATCTGCTTGCATTATGCGGCCTTGCTGCCACAAACGTCCACCCATCCTGATGGATGAAGCAAGCACCCAAAAGCCGTTTACCCATAGCCACATCGAATCCAGCAAAGCCAATCGAATTGCACCATCATCAATGCAACAACAATGGCATGGCCACGGCCCTGCACTTCCTCATCCTAAATACGTCTACAAACCACCTTCCCGATGTGTGCATGATGAAGCATCCTGAAGCCAAGTACGGGTACTTCCATGGCCGATTCAAGCCCATCTCCTGCTATTTCAGGCAGCCTAAATCAACACCAAGATGACATTTGGCGCATATCCCGCTAAGCTTGCCCACTTCCACGTTTAACCCCTCTGCTCACTGAATTTATCTGCCTCATGAATATTACCCACATCATTGCTCAAGAATTAGCCGTCCATGCTACTCGCGTTCAAGCCGCGATTGATTTACTTGATGAAGGCGCGACCGTGCCATTTGTGGCGCGCTACCGCAAAGAAGCCACTGGCGGATTGGATGACATTCAGCTACGCGAATTGGCCGAGCGGTTACAGTATTTACGAGAACTGGCCGAACGCAAACAAACCGTGATTAAAAGCATCACCGACCAAGGCAAGTTGACAGCTGAATTGGCCGCAGAGATTGACGCGGCCGACAACAAAACCACGCTTGAAGACCTATATTTACCTTATAAACCCAAGCGTCGCACCAAAGCGCAAATGGCCCGTGAACATGGTCTGGCGCCACTGGCCGATGCCTTGCTCCATCACCCGGAACGGCTGCCTGAAAGCGAGGCAGCCGCTTATTTAAATGAGCACATCCCCGACGTAAAAGCAGCGCTCGATGGTGCGCGTGCCATCTTGATGGAAACTTTTGCCGAAGACGCAAGCCTGCTTGGCCGCTTACGTGAGCGGCTATGGCATGACGGCGAATTGCGCGCCAAAGTCATATCAGGACAAGAAACCGCAGGCGAAAAATTCAAAGATTATTTCGATCATCGGGAGCCCATTAGCCGCATGCCCAGTCATCGTGCTTTGGCTGTGCTGCGCGGCCGCAATGAAGGCGTATTGACACTCAATTTACACTATCAACCTGACGACATACCGCTCACCACACCCAGTATCTATGAGACGTTGATTGCACAGCAGTTTGGCATAGCCGATTTGGGTCGTAGCGCCGATAAATGGCTGCGCGATACAGTACGTTTGGCTTGGCGCGCCAAGTTATTTTTGACGCTGGAACTGGAAGCGCTCAACCGCCTCAAAGAAACAGCCGATACCGAGGCCATTCATGTATTTGCCCAGAATTTGAAAGATTTGCTGCTGGCAGCACCGGCAGGACGGCTGACGACTCTAGGACTGGACCCAGGCATTCGCACGGGCGTAAAGGCCGCAGTGGTGGATGACACCGGGAAGCTATTGGATACCGCCACCATCTACCCGCACCCGCCCCGCAATGATTGGGCTGGCGCATTAAGTACACTTGCCACCCTCGTCAAAAAATACAACATCAAACTCATTGCCATAGGCAATGGCACTGCCAGCCGCGAAACCGATAAATTGGCTGCAGAATTGATAAAGGGGCTACCTGAAAGAACACTCCACAAAATCGTGGTTTCGGAAGCTGGTGCATCGGTTTATTCAGCATCGGCATTGGCCGCCAAGGAATTTCCGGAATTGGACGTCAGTCTGCGTGGCGCCGTATCAATTGCCCGGCGTCTGCAAGATCCATTGGCCGAATTGGTGAAAATCGATCCCAAATCCATTGGTGTGGGCCAATACCAACACGACGTCAATCAAAGCCAGCTGGCCAAAAGTTTGGATGCCGTAGTGGAAGATTGTGTGAATGCTGTGGGGGTTGACGTGAACACAGCATCGGTGCCGCTGCTGGCTCGAATTTCTGGACTCAATCACACCCTCGCGCAAAACATAGTCAGCTACCGCGATCAAAATGGTGCATTTGCGCACCGCCGCGCTTTATTGAAGGTTGCGCGTTTGGGAGATAAAACCTTCGAGCAAGCCGCTGGATTTTTACGCATACATGGCGGCACTGAGCCTTTGGATGCGAGCGCGGTGCACCCCGAAGCCTATGCAGTAGTGACCAATATGCTCACCCGCATCGGTCTTAAAGCGCCTGAGTTGATTGGTAATCATGGCGCCATTTCACGCTTAAAGCCCACAGATTATATTGATGTGCGCTTTGGTTTGCCCACCATCCGCGATATTTTGGCCGAATTGGAAAAACCCGGTCGCGATCCACGCGGCGAATTTCACACGGCCACTTTTGCCGAAGGCATTGAAGACATGAAAGACCTACGCCCAGGCATGGTATTGGAAGGTGTCGTCAGTAACGTAGCAGCATTTGGCGCCTTTGTGGACATCGGCGTTCACCAAGACGGCTTGGTTCATATTTCGGCTTTGGCCAATCGTTACGTGGCAGATCCACGAGAAGTGGTTAAAGCGGGAGCAGTCGTGAAAGTAAAAGTATTGGAAGTGGACGTTGGCCGTAAACGCATTGCGCTGACCATGCGGCTGGATGATGACGACAACGGCACAACCCGCTCGAATACGCGCACAACTGCTTCTTCAGGCAGCCCCAAAACGCGACCAAACAATACACCCAAGCCCAACAACAACGCCATGGCTGAAGCTTTTGCCAAACTCAAACGCTAATCGCAAGTGGTCGTCATAGTCGGCAAGAATGGGCTGTGCCACAGGCAATCGAATCAGTTGTAGTACATGGCAAAGATAATTGGCAAGCGTAGCAAAGGAATCTACACCAGCCTGCTAGACAAGCGCTGGTGGCCTTGATTCGGCTACTTGAGATGGCTCAAAGCAAAATTTTGGCGAACACGCATCAGCAAAGTCATCAATATCCGTCGATTGCTTTTTCAGGCAACCCTTGGCGGGCACTCAAAGCCGCTCATGGGCAATCTGCAGCCGTAAACGTTGCCATCCGCTCGCTATTGTCAGCAAATCGATATATATATATAAATAAATGCAAAACCACTGGTTAAAATGCCCTTGGTGGCGGCATAGCCACAGTTGGGTTCCTGGGCGGCACGTTTGACTGCAGTTTCATCAAAGTCGTGGCTGATACAATCGCGGCCGATACGCTATAGTAATAAACAATATGGCGCCCCACTCGCTCTGCGCGGATCACGATAACTTGCTCTTGCCTCAGCGGTAAAGCTTTTGTGACCACATCAATTGCTGATCAACAAATATGGTCATCACCGGATCAATCTCCACAGGCATGCGCGCGCTATTAATACTGATGGCAGCTTGATTATCATGAGGATGTTGATCGAGACAGGCTACCACTAGGAAAACCTATCGAAACATTGCCGATCCCTTGAAGACGCCACCACAAAACCTGCTTGGGGGTAAAAAAATAACGCCATTAAGGCGCTATTTTTAACACAGATAAAACCCAAACAAAAAGTTGCTCTATGGGCATTCTTTTGAAATTTCAGGCAGAGCGCGACGCAAAGACGCCCAGCCCATACCCAAGCTGGCGCGCTTAGTGGTAATCAGAATCGCCAAAGCATATGGTTTTTCCGGAACAATGGCCATAAAGTGGAACGTGCCATCGGTGGTCATTTGGATTTCTTGAATCGAGTGTGCTGTTGGTTTGTTGCGCTGCTTGGCCAGCATTTCTTCTACCATGGTCACGGTACGGCCTCGGAACATATCTACTGCCGCGGCAGACACCGCATCCAAATAAGTTTGATCGAAATACGGTACTTGGTGATAAACCTCTAAAAGCATCCCTGTAGACAAATCGACTACCGCCATGGCGATGGCACCCGAAACTTCACCATAAATGTCTTGACAGATTTTATTTAAACTCATGTTAATATCCTAGTGGTTTGTGTTGATTATTTATTATTTTAAATACCGTTGTATTATACCTTTTTAACATATTTATTGTCTGCCTTTAATTCAGTTTAATTAAGGTCTTCTTATATAAAAAACCAGATTCTGCCAAGTTTTAGCAAGCATAAATCACATCAATCATTAGCATGACATTAAGCTGTTTTAAATAGGATTAAAAAGCAACCATTAATAAAGTATCAGTACTGTTTATTGCCAATCAAAACATTTTGATTATTGGATCGTTGCCGTCACCGTTTCATCCCCTGATCACTTTGCTCCAAGCATGTTTGTTTGTGGACCATATGAGCCCACAAATACACGACCCATTCCACACCCCAAACATACTGGATAGCCGCTCATTCATCTTGTGCCCAGAAGCAGCCACACCCCGTTAACCGAAATGAATTTTGGTAGCATAGACACAACCAAAGAGCATCATTATCATGTTGTGAAATAGGATGGTTATACACCATGACACACAAAAGTTTATTGGCCTTGTCTTTGGGTACATTTGCACTGGGCATGGCCGAATTTGGCATGATGGGCATCTTGCCTTATGTGGCCACAGGGTTGTCGATTACACTGGCCCAAGCAGGTCACTTGATTTCAGCATATGCCTTAGGCGTGTGCTTTGGTGCTTGCTTTTTGATCTTCGCACACCGTATTCCCCTAAAGCATATCCTCCTAGGGTTAGCGATAATGATGGCATTGGGCAACACACTGGCCGCATTGGCACCCAATCAATCATTTTTACTGGTTGCACGTTTTCTGTCTGGCTTACCCCATGGTGCTTATTTTGGGGTCGGCTCAATTGTAGCAACGCAATTGGCCCCCGCCGGAAAATCCACGCAAGCCGTGGCTGTGATGGTGGCGGGCATGACCGTCGCCAACTTACTGGGCGTGCCTTTGGGTACCTTTGTAAGCCAATACATTAGCTGGCGTTTGGTATTTGCTTTGGTGGCCGCAGTAGCGGTAGCTCTCTGGTGGGCGTTGCGTCGCTGGATCCCCGATTTAGCCAGTTTGCCGAGCAGCGGCCTGCGCGACCAATTCCGTTTTTTGGGTACGCCAGCACCCTGGCTTCTATTGGGTGCCACCTTGCTGGGCAACGGCGGTATTTTTTGCTGGTACAGCTACGTTCACCCCATGCTCACTCAAATTGCCGGTTTTTCTGAGAACCAAGCGGGTGGATTAATGATGTTAGCCGGCGCAGCATGGTAGCGGGGAATGTATTGGGAGGCCAATTATCTGATCGCTATACACCGGGGAAAGTGGCTTCCATTTTGCAACTGGTGGGCGCAGCAGCATTGTTGCTCATCTTTTTTACGGCGCACATACCGGCTTTGGCGGTGATATGGATGTGCGTCTGCACTTTTTGCCTGTTTGCTGTTTCCAGCCCACAGCAACTATTGTTATTGCGTTATTCACCGGGCGGTACATTATTGGGTGCGGCGGCGGTGCAGATGGCATTCAATTTAGGCAACGCACTGGGGGCGTATAATGGCGGTTTAGCCATCAGCCATCATTGGGGCTTACCCTACACCGCCTTGATCGGCGTACCCATGGCTTTGGCTGGTTTTGTGTGTTTGGCCTATTTTCACCGTCACTGGGAATTAATACCGCGACGGCAAGCAGCACAACCCAAGGACGCTTCATGAGCAATCATTCGCATGTCTTAGATGACCAACAAAAACTTTTGCTGGCCATAAAAAACAACAACAAAGCAAATCAATGTCAATATTGGCAAGCGCTATCAGCGCAAGCAGGGTTTTCCAATGAATGGACAGTGGCCGCAAGGCTAGGGCAGCCCGCCTATACCGATGAACAAGCCCACATGGTGGCTAGCTTATTTGGTCGCTGTTAATCCACCATTACGCACGACAACCAAGATCACCGCTTATTTCAGGCAACCTTTGCACACATGACCCATCCACTCGTTGAAACCCATCCTTTGCCGCCTTTTTTACCGCCACATGCCCGCTTATTGATGCTGGGCAGCTTTCCGCCGCCGCGTGCACGATGGAAAATGGATTTTTATTACCCCAACTTGCAAAACGACATGTGGCGCATCTTTGGTGTGGTGTTTTTTAATGACGCCGATCATTTCCTTTTATCCAACAAAAAAGGCTTTGCCGAGACAAAATTGCGCGATTTCCTGTGGCAAAAAGGCATTGCCATTAGCGACACTGCCCAATCCGTTATTCGCCTACAAAACAACGCCGCCGACAAATATTTGCAGATACAAGAAGAAGTGGATTTAGCCGCCTTGTTGCGTGCGTTACCGCATTGTGAGACGCTGCTCACCACCGGAGAAAAAGCCACCGCCACTTTATTGCGCCTGACTCAGGCCACGCTGCCCATACCTGCGGTAGGGGCGCAATTGTCATGGCGCTTTGAAAACCGCGACTTACATCTCTTTCGCCTGCCCTCATCATCCCGTGCTTATCCTTTGGCGTTGGCCAAAAAAGCCGCTATTTATCGGCAATTTTTCAAAGACATCGGCCTACTGACCCATTAATCAACACCAAGACGACCCAGACAGCCTATTGCCAATCCAAGCCCACTTAGAGAAAAACCACACATGAAAATTCTGATTTTTGGCGCCGGCGGTGGCGTTGGCCATCATTTAGTACAACAAGCCTTGGACTATGGTGACGAAGTTTGGGCAGTGATGCGCACAAACAGTACGCCACCAACCAAGACCCAAGGACTACACATACTTCATGCCGATGTATTGATAGATTCAGAAGTTAAGGCAGTCATACAAGAGGCAGGTTTGGTGGACGCCGTGGCTTCGTGCCTCAACACCCACCAAGGGGTTCAGCCTGGCAATGAATTAGCCCGCATGCTGGCCAATATCACTGCGGCCATGCAACACCACGGGTTAAAGCGCATGGTATATTGTGCATCCGCAGGCATAGAAGGCGAATTGGCGGGGGAGCGAGGGCAAGCTGCCATGCACTTTTTGCGCCACCCATTGGCCGATCACAAAGCGGCCATCGCCCACATCCACCAAGCGCACTTGGATGCCACAATAATCCGGCCAGTGGGTTTGGCAGATGGAGCGGCCAGCGGCCATTACGTTGAAACCGGCTCAGGCTTACCGCCCCAAGGTAGCGGTCGGGTATTGCGTGCTGATGTGGCGTCACTGATGCTCAAAGCATTGCATGATGATGCCTATATTGGCAGTTCAGTGGCCATCAGTAATTAACCACAGGCTGCCTGAACAACTCTTGCCTGCATTTTTTTAATCGTTTTTAAGGACAATGGGTGAACTGGTCGCTTTTATTGGCCAATTATGGCTATTGGGCGGTATTTGTGGGCGCTTTTTTTGAAGGCGAAACCGTGATGCTGCTCGGCGCTTATGCCGTGCACCAGCATTTTCTACAGCTTTGGCCGCTGATTTTAACTGGTGCTGCTGGGGGCTTTGTGGGCGATCAGTTTTATTATTTATTGGGTCGGCATGGCGGCCGGCCGTGGCTCGACAAACGCCCCAAATTGTTGCGTCAATTCAACCGAACCAGCTCATTCATTGATGCCCATCCTCTGATCACCATCATACTCATGCGGTTTGCCTGGGGGCTGCGCACCATCTTGCCGGTAAGCTTTGGCATCAAAGCGTATTCACATTGGCGATATACGCTAGTCAATGCATTAGCATGCATGCTGTGGTCAACCATCATTGTACTGTTAGGGGTCAAAGCCAGCGTGTATGTGCACCAATGGCTAGGCGACATCAAGCCATATAAGCACGTTTTGTTGGGCTTGATGGCGGTGCTGGCTACTGCAATGTTGGTGTATCACTTGTGTCGCAAACGCTAAAGCAGCCAACCGCTTTGCGTTACAATAGCTGCCTGAACCCAAAAATAGTCTTATTGTCATGAAACACGCCAAAAATAACCCTTTTTTAGCGCGTTGGCGCCAACACTGCCAAGTGTGGGTAGACAACCGCAGCAGCACCTCAACCATCCCCAGCCAAGCCGATTTCTGTCGCTGGGTGTGGCAAAGCTGCAAAAATGATTACCGCCAAGCACACGTTTCCGTGTCGCTGTGTGACGAAGCAGAAGCACAAACACTCAACCATGATTTCCGCGATAAAGATTACGCCACCAATGTATTGAGCTTTGCCTTAAACGAAGGCGAAGACATGTGTTTACCCGATTCAGGCAGCCTTCACGGTGATTTGGTGTTTTGCCCCGCAGTGGTGGCGCGCGAAGCCACCGCACAGCACAAGCACCTAATCGCACACTATGCCCACCTCACGGTTCATGGCACCTTACATCTGATGGGCTATGATCACATGAATGATGACGAGGCCGAAATCATGGAAGCACTTGAAATCCGCATCCTGCATCAGCTAGGATACGATAACCCTTACGCACAGGATGAATACTGATGGACGACACCGAGTCGAAGCCGCCGAGTTTTTTTGAACGTTTAATCAGCCGCATTACCGGCGATGCACCGGAAAACGCAGAAGATGTGGCGCAAACCCTGCGTGAAGCGCACGAAAATCAAATTTTTGATGCCGACACGCTGCAATTATTGGAAAATTCGCTGGATTTTGCTGACTTGGAAGTGCGCGACGCCATGATAACGCGCAGCCAGATGGATGTAATTAAAGCCGACGAGCCCCTTGAGCGCATCATGCCTTACATTGTGGACACTGCGCATTCCCGATTTCCCGTGATTGGTGAAGACAAAGACCAGATTCTGGGCATTTTGCACGCCAAAGATTTACTTAAGTATTGGAATCGGCCGGATCAATTTCAGCTGGAACAGGTATTGCGTGCACCAGTATTCGTGCCCGAAGGCAAATCACTCAATAGCCTACTCAAAGAATTTCGCGAACAACGCAACCACATGGCCATTGTGGTCGATGAATTTGGCGGCATTTCAGGCTTAGTAACGTTCGAAGACATCATCGAACAAATCATCGGTGACATCGAAGATGAGTTTGACGAGGACGACAGTGCCGACAATATTTTTGCGGTTTCTGCTGAGCGCTTCCGTGTGAATGCCATCACTGAAATTGCCGACATCAATGCGTTTTTTGGCACTCAATACAGCGATGAAGAAGTGGACACCATTGGCGGACTGGTTATTCAAGAGTTTGGCCATTTGCCCGTGCGGGGTGAAAAAATCACCATCGGCAAGCTAAACTTCACTGTAGCACGCGCCGATGCACGCCGTTTGCATACCTTGATGGTCACCCCCAATAACGACGAAAACCAGGCCGATTAAGCTTGCTTTCTTAATTTCAGGCAGCCTTAATGCTGCCTGAATATGTTTTGACCTCGCTGGCATGGCCGCATTGTTGCTTCAGCTTATTTAAGGATTGACCATGGCATTTGCCTCCCTCCTCACTTTATTGGATGACATCACTGCGGTTTTGGATGATGTTGCCTTGATGACCAAAATGGCGGCCAAAAAAACGGCTGGCGTCGTGGGCGATGATTTGGCGCTCAACGCCAATCAGGTCACCGGCGTCCAAGCTGACCGAGAATTGGCGGTCATTTGGGCCGTGGCCAAAGGTTCTTTAATCAATAAAATCATTTTGATCCCGCTGGCTTTGCTGATTTCTTATTTTATACCCGCGTTAATTACCCCTTTATTGATGGTGGGTGGTGCTTATTTGTGCTTTGAAGGGGTGGAAAAACTATGGCACAAAATACGTTCTGGCGAACACGCCGCTGATCAACACCAAGCCGCTGAGGACATAAGCACTCCGGCAGATGAACAAGCAAAAATCCGCGGTGCGGTGCGTACTGATTTCATTTTATCGGCAGAAATCATCATTATCGCCTTGGGTGTGGTGGCCGATATGGCGATGTGGCCCAAAGCAGTGGTCATGACGTTAATCGGTGTGGGCATGACGGTATTGGTGTATGGCGTGGTGGCGTGCATCGTCAAAATGGATGATGCTGGTTTGTGGTTAGGCCGCCAATCCTCTGCATTGGCACGCGCCTTGGGCAAAGGTTTAATTGTGACCGTCCCCTGGCTCATGCGCTTGCTGGCAGTAGCAGGCATGCTGGCGATGTTTTTGGTGGGCGGTGGCATCATGGTACACGGCTTGGCATTTGTGCATGATTTCTTGCACGCGCAACACTGGGACAGCGGGCTCATGAACATGCTCGCTAATTTGGTGGTGGGCATCATAACCGGCATGGTGGTGTGTGCGGTGGTACTGCCACTGATGGCGTGGCGCCAACGACGCGCCAAAGCACATTAACCCCAGACAAACAAAGACACCCATGACCTCATCTGCTGTTTCCCCAACCACGTCGCCTCGTTGGCAAACCACACTGGCACGCCCGTGGCTATACTGGCCTTTGCTGATTGGTTCGGCAGCCGCCACACCGTGGGCCTTTGCACCTTACCGCCTATTTTGGCTGTTGCCGCTGCTGTTTGCCTTGCTGGTATTGCTTACCCTACTTCGCCCAGACAGGCAGATTCGAAGTGCCTATTTATGGGGCTTGGTGGCCTATTCGGCGCAATTTTATTGGATCAATATTGCGCTGCATGATGTTGCGGGATTGCCTCAATTGTTTGCCATTCCGCTCACTTTGCTGCTGCCTGCTTATCTGGCGGTGTATCCAGCACTCAGTTTTTGGTTATTGGGTTTGTTCAGGCTGCCTGAAAGTCTGCGCATGGGTGTGGTATTGCCACTATTGTGGACATTGACTGAGTTTATACGCGAACACGCGCTGACCGGTTTTGGCTGGGGTGCGCTGGGGTATTCACAAATTGCCGCCTCGCCGCTCGCCGCTTGGGCACCGCTATCCGGTATCGCCTTAGTCACCTTAGCCACCGCATGCACGGGAGCATGGCTGGCATTGCTCCTTAAAGGTACCCAATCCACCCGCATGTATGCCAGTATTGGTTTAGTGGCTTTGTGGCTGGGCAGCATGGGCTTGGCGCGCATTCACTGGACACAACCAGATGGCAGCCACGCCCGAGTGGCTTTGGCACAAGGCAATATTGCGCAAAGTCTAAAATGGGATGAAGCACAATTTGCGCCCACATTAACGCGCTACTATCAGCAAGTACAACACAGCCAAGCCGACATCATTATTTTGCCGGAAACCGCCATCCCAGTAATGCGTCAAGATTTACCGCCGCAAGTACTATCGGCGTTCGCCGCTGCAGCCAAACACAACCACGCAGCACTGGCAGTGGGCATGGTTCAATACACCAGCGATGGGCGCGGCTATCAAAATGCCGTGGTGAATCTGGCCGATTACCACGACAACACACCCGAGGCCACGCTGCCTTATTATGCCAAAAATCATTTAGTGCCTTTTGGCGAGTACATCCCGTTACCGGCGCTCACAGGCTGGCTCTACCAGCTAATGAACATGCCTTTGGCTGGATTTTCAGGTGGTGGCGATGCGCAAGCACCTTTGCGCTTGGGCAACCAACGCGTGGCTTTCAATATCTGCTACGAAGATGGCTTTGGTGATGAGCTGATTGCCTCGGCCAAACAATCTAGTCTATTGGCCAATATCAGCAACATGGCTTGGTATGGCCAATCCCATGCCATGGACCAACACCTACAGCAATCACAAGCTCGCGCTTTAGAAATGGGCCGATATATGGTGCGCGCCACCAATACTGGCATGACGGCCGTCATTAACCCCAAAGGCGAAATCACCGCACTGCTGCCGCCGGATACTGCTCAGGTTTTAACTGCCGAGATTCAAGGACAGCAAGGCAATACCCCGTACATGCAATTGGGCAGCAGTCGGCCTTTGATGGCCTTGTTGGTGCTGTTGTGCGTGGCACTGTGGTGGCGAGGCCGGCGCCATAAACCCGCCACTAAGGCATAATCCGCGCTACATATATATTCAAAAAAGGCTGCCTGAAACATTTCAGGCAGCCTTTTTTGCAACACAACGCCATTATTGCCAATTTTTCTTTTTTGATGTTTTACCGATACCCGGATTGAAGCTATTGGTGGGATCCAGTTTGCGGTAAAACTGTTTGAGTGCAGGTTTGGCTTCATACAAGTGGCCCACATTATGTTCAGCCGGATACTGTGCGCCTCGTTGATCCAGTAGCGCCAGCATTTCTTCCTCAACCGCCATGCAATCAGTGCCTTTTTTGGCAATGTAATCCTGATGAAATACATGGCAAAAGAAATGACCATAATAAAGCTTGTGGATAAAGGCTTGATTGATGTGGTCAGGTAAGGTTTCAAACCAATCTTTATCATTGCGTCGCAAGGCCACATCCAAAGCCACGATGTCCTCTACCGTATCGGGGTGTACATCACGATACCGCACTGCTGCACCAGCCACTGCAAATCGGTGCAACATGGCCGCTTGCGATTCTTTGGCATCACAACGGAAATAGGCGCTGTCTTTGCCTTGGAAAAATTCCTTCAAAAAAGCATCGGCTTCAGCAATGCCTTCATCGCCCATCTTCAAAATCAAATGGTGTTCATAACGGTCGCGGTAATCACGCAGCGATTGTGGCAAATGCGGTGGTAAAAATTTGCACAAAAATTGCGCCACATGATCGGTAAAATATTTGGGTAAAAACGGAATTTTCTGAGCAATGCGGTCCACTTTATTCTTAAAATCAAACAGCATGGGCAGACGATCAGTACCAAATTTCTGAATCAGCAGGAACGTATCTTTGCCGTATATGGCCGCCACATCAAACGCTTCGCGGTGGATGTATTCCCCAGAAATCGGCAAGTTTTTAAAATTTGCCAAAATATGGCGGCGAATGTCATCCAATTCAGCCGTGTTGTTGGTGCCAATGTAATAAACTTGGGTATTTTTTTCCAACGGAAATGTATCCAGACGTACGCCAAACACCATCAGCTTGCCGGCACTACCCGATGCCTCATAGTGACGCGATGGATCGGCATTGAACCGCGCCGGAGTATCTGCATCAATTTCACGAACATGATGGCAATATTCATGATCGTGACCAGCACCCACATCGTGTTGCACATCCTTGGCCTGGTAATGGTGATTTTGTAAGTTGGTGAGTATTTCTTCAGGGGTTTGGCCCAAATCAATGCCCAAATGATTCACCAATTGTAACTGCCCATGTTCGTCCACCTGGGCAAACAGTGCCATTTGTGTGTACGCTGGGCCGCGCTGAATCAAAGCGCCACCCGAGTTGTTGCAAACACCACCAAATACCGAAGCACCAATACAGGAAGACCCAATCACGGAATGGGGACCACGCTGAAACGGTAATAGGGCTTTTTCCAAGCGATTGAGCGTGCTACCAGGCAAACACACTACCTGCTTACCGTCTTCAATCACTTGCACACCTTCCAGACGGCGTGTGCTGACAATCACGATAGGACGGTCATAATCATTACCATCAGGCGTAGAGCCACCGGTAAGACCGGTATTGGCCGCCTGCGTAATGACAATCACATCGGCTGCCACACAGGCCTGCAAAATTTGCCACTGTTCTAATAAGGTTCCCGGGATCACCACCGCCAAAGCATTGCCCACACCAAAACGGAATCCTTGCCGGTACGGCAGTGTATGTGCAGGGTCGGTGAGCGTGTGCTCGGTGCCCACAATTTTTTGTAATTGAGTGATCAAAGTGTGTGCGTCAAATGTAGCCATGGTTAAAGCTCCGAATGAGTGTTGCTGCGTTATTCAGGCAGCTTGATGTGATATATGCAATTATTCTACTATGCTACGCAGCAATCATCATGAATGAAAGTATCTTTTCATTTATGAACATTTTATCCACTACCTCACGCATCCGCAGAATCGGGCAAGAACCCCCCGCTTTGATGCTGCCACAGCTTGGCATACACCCCATTTTGCGCCAGCAGTTCTGCGTGAGACCCCTCCTCTACGATCCGCCCTTTATCCATGACCACCAAGCGATCCATAGCTGCAATGGTGGACAGGCGATGAGCAATGGCCACCACCGTTTTCCCGCGCATGAGTTCAGTCAGATTTTCTTGAATGGCGGCTTCCACTTCAGAATCCAAGGCGCTGGTGGCCTCATCCAAAAGTAGAATCGGAGCATCTTTCAGCATCACGCGGGCAATGGCTATGCGCTGGCGCTGGCCTCCCGATAACTTAATACCGCGTTCGCCCACATGAGCATCATAGCCTTGGCGTCCTTTAGCATCGTGCAACGTGTGAATAAAACCATCGGCTGCCGCCTTTTCTGCCGCCAGTTTAATGTGTTCGGCGCTGGCATCCGGCCGACCATAAACAATATTGTCGCGCACAGATCGGTGCAGCAACGAGGTATCTTGGGTAACCAAACCAATTTGCGCACGCAGACTTTCTTGGGTAACTTGGCGAATGTCTTGCCCATCAATATCGATCTCGCCTTGTTGCACATCATAAAAACGCAACAACAAATTGGTGAGCGTGGTTTTACCGGCACCGCTGCGCCCCACCAATCCCACTTTTTCGCCGGCCTTGATGTGTAGATTAAAATCCTGCAGCAGCGGTTTATCAGTGTCATAAGCAAAATGAACATGCTTAAACTGGATATCGCCCTGGGTCACTTTGAGCGGTAACGCTTTGGGCGCATCCACAACCATGTGGGGTTTAGACAGCGTATTCATCCCATCTTGTACTGTACCGATGTTTTCAAACAGGCGCGCACTTTCCCACATCACCCAATGAGACAAACCATTGATGCGCAATGCCATGGCGGTAGCGGTGGCTAAGGCACCCACTCCCACTTGGCCGCGCATCCACAACCACACACCTAAGGCCGCCGTACTCACAATCAACAACATATTGATGGCCGTACTCAAGCTATCCAAAATCGTACCTAAGCGCATTTGCGCATGCACAGTATTCAGAAATTCTTGCATAGAAGCACGCGCATATGCCGACTCCCGAGCACTGTGTGAAAACAATTTAACAGTGGCGATATTGGTGTAGGCATCGGTAATGCGGCCAGTCATCAAACTACGCGCATCAGCTTGACGCTGAGCGGTTTGCGCCAGACGGGGAATCAACAAACGCAAACTCAGCACAAATAACACCACCCACACCACAAATGGCAACAACAACCAGCGATCCAAACTCACCAAAATCACACCAGATGTCACAAAATACACCAATACATACACCAGCATATCAGCCACCGACATCACGGTATCCCGCACCGCCAGCGCCGTTTGCATCACTTTTGCCGATACCCGTCCAGCAAATTCATCTTGATAAAATCCCATGCTCTGGCCCAGCATCAAGCGGTGAAACTGCCAACGCAAGCGCATGGGGAAAGCGCCCTGCAATGTTTGTAAGCGCACGTTGGATGCCACAAACGACCACACAATGCTCAGTAGCAATACACCCACCATAGCCAGCAACGGCCACCCTTTCTCAGCCCAGAGTGTGGCAGGGGTGTATTGCCCCATCCAATCAATAATGGTGCCCATAAATTGAAAAATCAGCGCTTCTAGAATGCCCGTCCCCACCGTCAATAGCGTGAGCACCAACAACCAGCCGCGCGAACCAGCCAGACAAGACCAAATAAATGCCACCACACTTTTTTGCGAAGGTTGCGTTAAGGTTTCAGGATAGGGATTGATGCGGTTTTCAAACCACGAAAAAAATCGGTTCAACATAATTTAACCAAGGTTTTTAGCCATATAAAGCAAAGAAAATACTCATATGGTCACTTAAAAAGGCTGCCTGAACAATCAGTGGGACGATTTTGTGCGCTTGCTCTCGTCATCTGACTACGGTCTGTGGCATAAAACAATATGGGGTCGCCGCTTGATGCTTCAATCACAAGCGCCCGATAACGGCAACAAAGAAGCCACGTGCGTTCGTCTGACCACCTCACTCGGTGCGGATGATGGCTGTCACGATTGTAGGGTTGGTCATAGAGCCAATGCTGCCACAATGGCGACAAACTCCCTGAAATTTGGGGCTTGTCGTCAATCAAAATATCTCCACGCACCCAAGTTTTGTCTTTGGTCAACACAATGCGGCTTAACCAAGACTCGCCCAGATACTGGCGAACCCAGTCAAATTTTTCGGTCACACAATGTTGGTAATCATGAATGGGGGATGTACATATACGGACATCGTGACCCGCAGCCAGCAACCGCTGAATCGCATCCAGCCCCGCTTCAATAGGCGGCAAGTTAGCAAAAAAACCGACCCCGCTGTAAAGCGCATGCAATTGCTGATGGTAGGCAGGTTCCATGTCATCACGCAGGTAAAAATGATGACGCTCACCCAGCGGTGCAGGTACACCGTAACGGCGAAGCCACGCCTCACGTATGCCTAAATCAAAATCGGCCAATACGCCATCCTGATCAATCAACAGCAGTTTGCATTCCACCGTGCCATCCTCTATCACTTCAGCATATTTTTCAAAGCTAGGCGCACACCTTCACTGACTTCGGTATTTTCAGGCAACCCTTTGCATGCAGCCTGGGCCTCGCGTTCACTGTAACCCAGTGCCAACAAAGTACCCACAATGTCACCATGACTGCCTACAGCCAACGGCGCCAATAAGCTCCATCGTCTGAAGTACCTAATTTACCACGCAATTCCAACACCATGCGTTCGGCGGTTTTCTTACCAATACCTGGTGCCGCCGATAAGCGTTTCACATCCTCGGCCGCCACCGCCTGAGCCAACTCTTGGCTGGATAAGGTCGACAGAATACCCAAGGCCGTTTTGGCACCAATACCAGACACCTTCACCAATTGCCGAAATGTTTCACGTTCTTCGGCGGTGCCGAAGCCAAACAGCAAATGTGCATCTTCGCGCACCACCAATTGGGTATACAGTTGCACCGTTTCGCTCAAAGCCGGTAAAGCATAAAACGTTTGCATGGAAACCTGCACCTCATAACCCACGCCCTGCACATCCACCAACAACAATGGCGGTATTTTTTCCACCAATGTGCCACGCAAACGGCCAATCATAATCACTCCTTGTTCAGGCAGCTTCAATAACAAAAGCCCGTGCATGATAACACGGGCGCAAACTGCAAAAAGGTGATTTCTAGGAGTGATTACAGTGCAGTCAGCACTGCTTTTTTCATGCTGTCGGCACGTTCCTGTTCACGAAACGGCCCCATGCGCACCACGTAGTTGTTTTTGACCTTCACCAGTGAAGCTTTGTTATCGCTATTTACCGCTTTTAAATGCTTGCTGGTGGCATTCAAATAAGCCTGTGCTTCTTTGACATCGCGAAAGTGCTGCAAATCCACATAGATGTTGCCATTTTTATTGGTTGCCACGGCCTCTTTACTGCCTTGGAGCTGCTCAACCCGCACCCGTGCGGTACCGTGGCTGATGAAGCCCAATTGCTGAGCGGCGGCTTGGGAAACATCCATGATGCGGTTGCTGTGGAATGGCCCACGGTCATTAATGCGAACCACAACGGTTTTGCCATTTTTTAAATTGGTGACGCGCGCATAACTAGGAATAGGCAGCGTAGGATGGGCCGCAGTCAGCTGATGCTTGTTGTAGCGTTCGCCTGATGAGGTTTTACGGCCATGAAATTGACCGCCATACCAAGAGGCTTTGCCTTCTTGGGAAAAATCAGCCACTTTTTGCAGTGGATAATAACGTTTGCCGGCTACTTTATAGCTTTTGTTGGCAGTGCGGTGTAGTTGCTCGGTTTTAACCGGGCTGTCTGAACTTAATTTCGGAACCGCGCTCGGCGCGTGATAAACGGGCGCCATCAAGCGGCCATTCGGTTCTGCCGCAGCAGGATTCATCAATAAGGTACACAGGCCAATGGTGGCACTTACCCCAACAAAAAATACATTCTTAGCCGTAGTCAAACCGGTATCCATTCTTGAGTTAAAAATAGCAGTGCCCACAATCCACCTGTTTGAACAATCAATAAAGAAATGAGGTGATATTGTTACTTGGGCGATGGCGCAAAATCCCATTGAGATTTCAAACCAATAATGATCATTGCGAATGATCAAGGCATGTTTGGCACGTATAAAACGGCAACACACAATCAAACATTAATTGAAAACCATTGTTATGGCTCAATGTTAATGAATTCGGAAAAGGCCAGATCCAAACGGCGCGCCAACGCACGTAAACAGCGGCATCCAAGCATGATTCCAAACATCAACAACCGCACACAAAAACAGCAGTAAACAATTAAATCATAGACTTAACGATGGGCTACTATGCCAAAAAAACCATAAGGCCGTCAAAAATTTTTCATAATGGGCGCGCCAAGGCCCACGCCCAAACCGAGCGGGCGCCCGCTTTTTTCAGGGCTTGCGCCAATTCAGCGATTGTTGCGCCAGTGGTCACAACATCATCGATTAACAGCACGTTACGATTCTTAACATCTGCATTAATTTTAAAAATGCCGCGCACATTGCGCAGCCTTTCGGCTTGTTTCAGTGTGGACTGCGCCGCGCGATGAATGCGGCCAATACGCAATGGTGACAACACGGGCCAGCAATAATGCTTTGCCAACGCATCAACCAATAAACCACTTTGATTAAAACCCCGCATTGACAGACGCTTTCTACTCAATGGCATGGGCAGCACCAATATCTCATCAATTACTTCAGCACCCAGCCACGGCGGAGCGTGCTCGACCATCAAAGCCGCAATGACAGGTGTCAATACGGCTTGATGTTGGTGTTTGTAGGCATACAATAAAGTGCTGATGGGTGGTTGATACGCATAAGAAGCAAATAAAGCCACCGTGGGTGGTGGGTGCGTCTGGCAATGGCCACACAACACACCATGCAAGCTTAAGCGGGCGCAGCCCGGACACGTTTGGTTTTCATCCAAGCGCAGTATCTGCATATCGTTCAGACAACCCGCACACAGCCCTAAAGAAGACGAGGTTTCGTGGCATAATACGCAATAGGGTGCGCCAATGATGGCGCGTTCTATGTTAGCCAGCCAAGACAGACGATTGCCCATGTCCTCACCTCATCCCGTTTGGCTGATTCACGGCTGGGCCGCGAATCACCACATATTTGATCCAGTGTATGCAGCGCTGCCACGTGCTTTTCAGGCAGCCTATCATGCACCCGACTTGCCCGGCCACGGTACCACAGCATTGTCGACAAATGCTTTCGACCTATCCGCCATCGCCGCAGCGTATGCGGCTCAAGTGAGTGAACCGGCACACATATTGGGCTGGTCGCTCGGCGGCATGGTGGCCATCAAAATGGCCGCGCACTACCCTGATAAAGTGGCCTCCTTGTGTCTAGTCGATAGTCTGCCCAAAGTGATGGCCGATGCCAATTATCCCCAAGGACTCAAACGCCTAGCTTTTGCTGACATGGTGGCGCAATTTGAAACAAATTACCAGCAGTCTATGGGACAGTTCTTGGGCCTACAAATGATGTATGCGGCGAAGGAAACACGCCGTCAGGTGGAAAATTTATTACCCACCATCGCAGCAGGTGGTACGCCTACTGGTTTGCGCGCAGCATTAGCCGCCTTATTGGCCGCAGATTTGCGCCAGATTTACCACTCATTCGCTGCCCCACTTTATTGATTTACGGACAACGCGATGCCCTCACCCCAGTACGCATGGGGGAATACCTGCATCAATGCATTCCGCAAAGCCAATTGCATATCATCCCGCAAGCGGCCCATGCACCATTCCTCAGCCACACCACCGAGTTCACCCACCTTATTACCTATTTTTGGGAGCGCCTTGCCCCATGAGTCAGACAACCCTACCTAATGCGGATGATTGGTTTATTCATGCGCATTTGGCCACCACCATGGATGAGCGGCTACTGGCCGTGAAAGCCCAACCTCAACACATTATTTTAGCGGGTGCCGATGCCAACCACAGCTATGGTTGTCTGAATGCCCGTTATCCGCAGGCAGCCTTTCACGAATATGACAGCCGCAAAACCCAGCTTCAGGCAGCCTTATCCCTGCGTAAGCAATCGCGGTCATTGTGGCAAAAAATTGGCACTAAGCTACCGCCGCAAACTGCCAGTGACGCCTTGCCCAATCAGGAAACAGCAGACATGGTGTGGGGCAATTTGGCCTTACTGCACCAACCCGAACCCAGCGCCGTATTCGACAATTGGGCACACGCACTCAAACCCGATGGTTTGTTGTTTTTCACCCACGTAGGCCCTGATACACTTAAAGAAATCCAGGCACTCTGGCAAGCCCAGGGCATTGCCGTAACAACGCCGCTGTTCATTGATATGCACGATTTGGGCGACATGCTGTTCCACCATGGCTTTTACGATCCAGTAATGGACATGAGTAGGCTCACACTGCAATACACCCAGCCCCAACGATTCATCTGCGACATGCAAGTTGCGGGCATTTGGCAAAGCCTGCATTTTCATGACGAACAGGCTGCCATTCGAGCTTTAGAAAAAGCATGGGCCGATGGCTCCGTTCACGACGTCACCTTGGAGCTGGTGTATGGACATGGCATCAAAAAAACCGTATTGCCCGTCAACCAAGCCTTGGTACAGTTCTACCCCCATCGGCCCACACCCTTAAAAACCAACACATCTGATTAATACATGAATGGATTGGAAGTTAGAAACCCCATGAAAACTCAACAAAACCTGCCACACCGCCCATGGATGATGATTGCTGCAATGTCTTTGCTATTGGCCAGTTGTGGCAGCATCAATAAGCCCTCCGCATCCAGCACAACAGAAAAACCCCGAGCAATAGTCGGCTTGGCATTGGGCGGCGGTGCTTCCAAGGGATTTGCCCACATTGGGGTCATTAAAGTTTTGCAAGAAAACCACATCCCCATCAGCGTCGTCACTGGCACCAGCGCTGGGGCGATCGTGGGCAGCATGTATGCATCCGGTATGGGCCCAGACCGCATGTCTTTAGAGGCGCAAATTTTGGGAAAAACCGACTTAGTGGATCCGGTCATTTCCACCACAGGCTTTATACGAGGCCAAAAACTTCAAAATTACATCAATCAAAAAGTCGGTAACCGACCGATACAGGCTTTCCCGAAAAAATTCGCCGCAGTAGCCACAGAATTTGGTAGCGGGCGCATGGCCGTGTTTAACCGCGGCGATGCAGGCCAAGCGGTGCGCGCGTCGGCCAGCATTCCCAATGTGTTCCAGCCCACTACCATTAATGGTAAGCGCTATGTTGACGGCGGCTTGGTGGCGCCAGTACCAGTGAGTGCGGCGAGGCGGTTGGGGGCCAATGTGGTCATTGCTGTAGACATTTCGGCCAAGCCAGCCAAACTATCCAGCACCGGTTTCTTTTCTTATCTGGATCAAAGTCTCAACATCATGAGCACAGCGGCACTGCATAATGAATTAAAGCAAGCCAACGTGGTGATTCGGCCACAGGTACAGCGGCTGGGCTCGGTAGGTGGCTTCGATGAAAAAGAACAAGCCATCCAGCTGGGTGAGCAGGCCGCCCGCGCCGCGCTGCCGCAAATTCGCGCAGCGCTATCCCGCTATCGGACCAACTGAGCCCCACCGCCTAACCAATGACATTGTTTTGAAGGAAACAACATGACACAACAACAAGCACAAAAACGCGTGGCGGCACAACACGAAGATTTAGCCGACAAACTTAATTGGTTGCGGGCAGGGGTGTTGGGCGCCAATGATGGCATCGTTTCAACGGCAGGCTTGGTATTGGGGGTTGTGGGTGCCACAGATAATCATACGGCCATTTTGGTAGCAGGAGTGGCAGGCTTGGTGTCGGGCGCATTGTCGATGGCAGCCGGAGAATATGTATCGGTGTCCACGCAGCGCGATACTGAACGTGCTGCCGTCAAACACGAAGCAGCAGAACTACACCAAAAACCCAGTGCTGAATTAACGGAACTCACAGACATTCTGGAAGCCAAAGGCCTCAATCGCGGCATCGCTTTTGAAGCAGCCCGTGAGCTGACCCGACAAAATGCGCTCGCCGCCCATGCTGAAATGGAACTGGGCATTCGCTTAGGCAGCTACACCAATCCTTGGCAGGCAGCCATTGCCTCGGCCATTTCATTTTCACTGGGGGCTTTGGTGCCACTGCTGTCTGTATTGATGGCTACCGCCCAAAACGCCTTATGGGTAACGGTATTGGCTGTGGCCATTGCCTTGAGCATCACCGGCTATACGTCAGCCAAACTGGGTCACGCACCAACTCGGCCAGCAACGTGGCGCAACGTGGCCGGAGGCTTATTGGCCATGCTGGTGACTTATGGCATCGGCCGTTTGATTGGCAGCCAATTCTTGGGTTAGTGCCATGATGCATGCAGGGCTGCCTGAAACATTTTCAGCATCGCCCAGCAGCCGCTTTTCCCGTATAATACACGCCTATTTTCAAGAACATATTGTCTGGAATCATCAGCATGGAAGCCGAACGCATCAATCAATTGAAGAATCAATTAGACGACTTGGAAACCCGCAGCCACGACATTCGGGGGTATCTTTGACTACGACGGCAAAAAAGACCGTCTGGAAGAAGTGGTGGGTTTGTCAGAAGATCCCGATCTGTGGAATGACCCCAAAAAAGCACAAGAAATTGGTAAAGAACGTAAGCTATTGGAAGGCATTGTACTCACGCTGGATCACATCCACAGCGGCATAGACGACAATCGCCTGCTTTTGGACATGGCAGTAGAAGAAGGCGATGAAGATGGCTTTATGGCGGTCGAAACCGACGTGGCCGAATTAGAAAAGCAAATGGCCGATTTGGAATTCAAGCGCATGTTCAACCAGCCGGCTGACGTCAACAACTGCTTTATCGACATTGTGGCCGGGGCTGGCGGCACCGAAGCCGAAGATTGGGCCGGCATGCTGTTGCGTATGTATTTACGCTATGCTGAACGCAAAGGCTTTACCGTAGAAATCTTAGAAGAAGACGAAGGCGAAATCGCCGGTATCAACCGCGCCACCATCAAACTAGATGGTGAATATGCCTATGGTTTACTGCGCACCGAAACCGGCATCCATCGATTGGTTCGCTATTCGCCATTTGATTCCAATAACAAGCGTCATACCTCGTTTGCATCCGTGTTTGTCTACCCAGAAGTGGACGATAGCTTTGAAATCGAAATTAACCCAGCTGATTTGCGCACCGATACCTACCGCGCCTCAGGCGCCGGCGGCCAGCACATTAACAAAACCGATTCAGCGGTGCGCATTACCCATGAGCCCACCGGCATTGTGGTGCAATGCCAAAATGACCGCTCTCAGCACCGCAACCGCGAAGAAGCCATGAACATGCTGAAAGCCAAATTGTTTGAACGCGAAATGCGCATCCGTAATGAAGAAAAACAAAATTTAGAAGCCAGCAAAGACGACGTGGGCTGGGGTCATCAGATTCGTTCCTACGTATTCGACTCATCACGCATCAAGGATTTGCGCACCGGCTATGAAGTGGGCAACATCAAAGCCGTGATGGATGGTGATTTGGACGGCTTCATTGAAGCCAGCTTGAAACAAGGCGTGTAAGCGCCGCACAGGCTGCCTGAAACCGTTCAGGCAGCCTGTTTTTATATGATTCTATTCTTTTAACAGTAGAGAGCGCCATGATTAATCCTTTAACCGCACTGTCCCCTTTAGATGGCCGCTATGCCAAATCTGGCGAAGATTTACGGCCCATTTTTTCCGAATACGGGTTGATGCGTGCACGCGTACAGGTTGAATTGAGCTGGCTCAAAGCCTTGGCCGCCGAACCCAAAATCACCGAAGTTCCGGCATTCAGCACCTACACCATCAGTGAAATAGACAAAGTAATTGCTGGATTTTCGGTAACCGATGCCGAGGCGGTGAAAGCCATTGAAGCCACCACCAATCACGATGTTAAAGCCATTGAATACTGGCTCAAAGAGCGCTTCTCCGGCGTTCCTGAAGTATTGGCTGTGAGCGAATTTATTCACTTTTCCTGCACCAGTGAAGACATCAATAATTTGTCACACGCCTTGATGCTGAAAACAGCACGCGATGAAGTATTGCTGCCCAAATTAAGCGAAGTATCCGCCCTCTTGCGCGACTTGGCGCATGAACATGCTGCTTTGCCGATGATGAGCCGCACCCATGGTCAACCGGCCACACCCACCACACTGGGGAAAGAAATAGCCAATGTGGTGGCACGCTTAAAACGCCAAATCGGATTCATCAAAAACCAAGAATTTCTGGGCAAAATCAATGGTGCCGTAGGCAACTACAACGCCCATTTGGTGGCCTACCCCGATGTTGACTGGGAAGGCCACTGTCGTCGGTTTGTGGAATACGATTTGGGTCTTACCTTCAATCCCTACACCATCCAAATCGAGCCGCACGATTACATGGCCGAGTTTTTCCAAGCCATCAGCCGCATCAACACCATTTTGATTGACTTCAATCGCGACGTATGGGGCTACATCTCCATCGGCTACTTCACACAAAAAGTCAAAGCAGGCGAAGTGGGCTCATCCACCATGCCGCACAAAGTGAACCCCATTGACTTTGAAAACTCAGAAGGCAATTTGGGCATGGCCAATGCAATTTTGGGCTTTTTGGCCGAGAAGCTGCCTATTTCCCGCTGGCAACGCGACCTGACCGACAGCACCGTATTGCGCAACATGGGTGTGGGCGTGGGCTATACCATACTCGGCTTAGCCGCGCATTTGCGTGGCCTGCGTAAATTGGAAATCAACCCAGCCGCCATCCAGGCCGACTTAAACGCCACATGGGAACTATTAGCAGAACCCATTCAAACAGTGATGCGCCGCTATGGCGTGGCCAATCCCTATGAGCAATTAAAAGAATTGACGCGCGGCAAACACGGCATCACCCCCGATACCTTGCGCTTATTTATCCAGCAATTGGCCATCCCAGATGATGCCAAAACCCAGTTGTTGGCTTTGACGCCTTCCCTGTATGTGGGTAAAGCCCAAGAACTGGCTGAACGCATTTAAACAAGATTCATTTAATTGATTGATTGAATCCCAAGGCTGCCTGAAACCCTTTCAGGCAGCCTTTTTTTATCTTTATCATCAAGGCAAAACCATCTTTGACTCATATCCAGTAAAGCGCGGAAATATACACCTCAATAACGGCATATACTGACCACGTCAAAATCAGCAGTGGCAACAAAAATAATCACGCAACGGTTCTGCATGCTTGCAACCAGATTCTCAATTGGCTGCATCCCAGATTAAGAACCGCATGCCCCAAAATCACCGCAGCAGGATTGGTTTGCACAAAAGCGCAAAACCATCGAAATTTACGAATAAGTATGGTAAATACGCATTATCTACACAGGAGAAACAGCATGACACAAACATTAGGACATTTTATCAACGGCAAATTAGTGGCGGATCATACGCGCACGCAAGCAGTATTTAACCCAGCCACCGGAGCGGTCAGCAAGCAAGTGGCCTTGGCTAGCCCGCAAACCGTTGCAGACGCCATCACAGCCGCGCAACACGCTTTTGTTGAATGGCGAGATACGCCGGTGATGAAGCGGGCGCGAGTGATGTTTAAGTTCAAAGAGTTGCTAGAACAACACCGCGATGCCATTTGCACCTTGATTGGCGAAGAACATGGCAAAATCTTGCATGATGCCGCCGGTGAACTACAGCGCGGCATTGAAAATGTGGAATATGCCTGCGCTGCGCCCGAATTTCTCAAAGGCGAGTTTTCTAAAAATGTGGGGCCTAATATTGATTCTTGGAGTGAATTTCAACCTCTGGGCGTAGTGGCCGGCATTACGCCTTTTAATTTTCCGGCTATGGTACCGTTGTGGATGTTTCCCATGGCCATCGTCTGCGGCAATACCTTTGTGTTGAAACCGTCTGAGCGCGACCCCAGTGCCAGCTTGTATTTGGCCCAATTACTGCAAGAAGCAGGGTTACCAGATGGGGTATTTAATGTCATCAATGGCGACAAAGAAGCCGTAGACACATTATTGACCGACAAAAGAATCCAAGCGGTGAGCTTTGTGGGCTCGACGCCAATAGCCCAATATATTTATGCCACCGCAACCGCCAATGGCAAGCGCTGTCAAGCCTTGGGCGGTGCCAAAAACCACGCCATTGTGATGCCGGATGCCGATTTGGATAATGTGGTTAACTCATTATTAGGCGCGGCATTTGGTTCCTCAGGTGAACGCTGTATGGCTTTATCAGTGGCGGTGTGTGTGGGGGATGCAGTGGCCGATCAAGTGGTTGCCAAAATCAGCAGCGCCATGCAATCCCTCAAAGTAGGCGTGTTTAGCGACACCAGCAATGATTTCGGCCCCGTGATTACCGCTGCCCACCAAGCCAAGGTTGAAGGCTATATCGCCAGCGCCGCCGCAGAAGGTGCAACGATTGTGGTGGATGGTCGCGGCGCCAAGCCTTTGGGCTATGAACAAGGTTTTTTTGTGGGCGCCACGCTAATTGATCATGTCACACCCAATATGGTGAGCTACCAAGAAGAAATTTTCGGCCCAGTTTTACAAGTGATGCGCGTCGCCACCATGCAAGAAGCCATGCAACTGATTAATGACCACATCTATGGCAACGGTACTTGCATCTACACTCGCGATGGTGAAGCTGCACGCTATTTCAGCGATCACATTCAAGTGGGCATGGTGGGCATCAACATCCCCTTACCGGTGCCAGTGGCCTACCACAGCTTTGGCGGCTGGAAACAATCGTTGTTTGGCGATTTGTCTGCCTACGGCCCAGATGGCGCACGTTTCTATACACGCCGCAAAACCATTACCCAGCGCTGGCCCACTTCCGAAATTCGAGAAGGGGCCAGCTTCTCGATGCCCACACTTTAATCTCATTTAAATTAAGTAATGTATTCCTAGGCTGCCTGAATGATTCAGGCAGCTATATTTTGAGCTAATATACTATTTATTAATCACATTCTTTATCCCAGCTAACCAGCCCTTTTCAATACCACACATGGATAACCAAATTTATTTTATTTTTATGTAAATTTAAATGGGATATATTGCCAAGGGCATTTTATGCAGTATCATTAATATGCCCATGGTTTACCATGGTTCAATGACCATTTAAATTGATTAAAGGAAAAATTTATGTCGACAAATTACGATAATGCAGTTGCTGAAATGCTGAATATCGATGGCGCCTTGGCCGCAGCAGTTGTGGATTTTGACAGTGGTATGATGCTTGCTGGTGGCGGATCAGGTGCCATTGATTTGGAAATTGCGGCGGCCGGTAATACCGAAGTGATGCGTGCCAAACGCAAAACCATGGGCATGCTGGGTTTGAAAGATGAAATTGACGACATCTTGATTTCATTGGGGAAACAATACCACCTGATCCGTCCATTGAAACGTTTGGATGGCTTATTTTTGTATTGTGTATTGGACAAAAACAAATCCAACTTGGCTTTAGCCCGCCGTGGCTTGATTGATGTGGAACGCAGCTTAGACCGTTGATCGCATATAAATACTATCCATAATAAAAATAATTCGACTTATCCATAATATGAATAATGAAGGACAATCATGCCTCAAACACTCATCAAGGTATCCGGTGTCGGCAACGAGGATAATGCACGCAAATTGGTCGCCGAAGGCGAACAATTTCCTGGCGTCCGCCTGATAAATGTCAACACCAATGATGGCCGCGTGGTCATCACCCATACTGATACTTTCGATTTGGAAAGTTTCAAACACAAATTAGCTGAATGGGGTCTGTCCGCAGAATAAAATCAACCCCATCCAACCAAGGCTGCCTGAAACATTCAGGCAGCCTTTCTATTAACATCTATTCCTAACAACTCGTCCAAGCATCCGGCCTTTTCATCGGCAACCGCTCATTATGTATGGATGTCCATTACAGCGATGCCAATATAGGGATTAAAGTGCGCTACAATAGCAACCACATGGGCATGAGCAGCCGTTTGGCTCCGCCACGACACTTGCACCGCCTACAACGACGAATCAGGATAAGCCATGTTTGGATTTTTCAAGAAAAAAAAGCCGGTTGAAGAAACCCAAGAATCAGCCGTTGAAACCAGCCAAGTCAAACCACAACCCTATAACAATGATGTCTTCCCAAGTGATGATTTACCAGGTGAAGTCAATCCGCCGCTAACCGAAGTCCAAAAAGCCACAGTAGCTGAGCAGGAAAAACAAAATCCCATCAGCGGCATGGTGAGCGATTTATTGGATACCGAGCCGAATCTGCCGCCGCCTTTACCCAACGATCAATTTCCAGCCGATGACGGCGAAAAAAAAAATAGTACCGAAACAGTAACCACAGATTCACCATCAGCATTACCCCATGCTGCATCCGAAACCGTGCAGCAAGATTGGGTATTGCCTGCAGCAATGACGCCAACACTACATTCCGGTGCCTCCGCAGTTGCGGTGCCCGAGGCAGCTACTGGCGAAGAAACGCCCATAACACAAGTCGAATCAGAAAAAACATTCACCGCGCCGACAGACTTGGCAAAAACAGAACCCGAACAGCCTGCAAAGCTCGGATGGGCCGCCAGACTCAAACAGGGCCTGAGCAAATCGCGGAACCACATGGCCAAATCATTGGCCGGGGTATTTGGCGGCGGGAAAATTGATGAAGACTTATATGAAGAGCTGGAAACCGTATTACTCACCAGTGACATGGGCATTGAAGCCACAGAAAAGCTCTTAAAAGAAGTACGTGATCGCGTAAGCTTAAAGGGTTTAAAGAATGCCCATGAATTGCGGGGTGCCTTAAAAGACGCGCTTTATGAATTGCTCAAACCTTTACAACAACCTTTGGTCATAACCCCATCGGCACAACCGTTTGTGGTTATGATGGCCGGCGTGAATGGGGCAGGGAAAACCACCAGCATTGGCAAATTGGCAAAATTGTTTCAATCGCAAGGCAAAAGCGTGCTTCTGGCCGCTGGTGATACTTTCCGTGCGGCGGCTCGCGAACAATTACAACAATGGGGTGAGCGCAATCAAGTTACGGTGATTTCTCAATCTTCGGGCGATTCCGCAGCCGTGTGTTTTGACGCTGTGGAGGCAGCAAAGGCTCGCGGAATTGATGTGGTGTTGGCGGATACGGCCGGCCGATTACCCACGCAATTGCATCTGATGGAAGAAATCAAGAAGGTGAAACGGGTGTTGCAAAAATCAATGCCAGATGCGCCCCACGAAATTATGCTGGTATTGGATGCCAACGTGGGCCAAAACGCCATTAACCAAGTGGTTGCCTTTGATGATGCATTGGGCCTCACTGGATTGATTGTGTCTAAATTAGACGGCACGGCCAAGGGCGGTATATTGGCTGCATTGGCTGCCAAACGCCCCATCCCTGTGCGCTTTATCGGTGTGGGCGAAAGCATTGATGATTTACGCCCGTTTGATGCACGCGCCTTTGTCGATGCGTTAATCGACGATGAACATTAATTTTTTTCGTTAACCTTCAGGCAACTGCTATTCACTGGCAGCAGTTTGAAATCACGGAACGCAACATGATTCGCTTTGAACAAGTTTCCAAAACCTATCCGGGTGGTTTTCATGCGTTGAAAAACCTCAGCTTCAACATCGACAAAGGCGAGATGATTTTCATTGCTGGCCATTCTGGTGCTGGCAAGTCCACCGTATTGAAACTCATCAGCGGCATCATCAAGCCCAGCCAAGGACACGTGTGGCTCAATAACCAAGATTTAGGACACTTAGGCGACAATCAGCTCGGCTTTTTACGACAGCACATTGGGATTGTCTTCCAAGACCATAAAATTTTGTTTGACCGCACAGTACTGCAAAATGTATTGCTGCCCTTGCGCATCATTGGTTATGACGCCAAGCAGGCCGACAAACGCGCGCGCATCGCTATTGAAAAAGTGGGCTTGGGCGGGCGCGAGCTGGCCGATCCGATTACGCTTTCTGGTGGTGAACAACAGCGCTTGTGCATCGCCCGAGCGTGGTGCACCAACCTAGCCTATTGATCGCCGATGAGCCATCAGCCAACTTAGACCGCGCATACGCATTGGACATCATGGAACTCTTCAAAACCTTTCATGAAGCAGGCACCACCGTCATGGTGGCTGCACACGACGAAAGCCTGATGGCCGACTATGGTCACCGCATCATCCGTTTGCAAGACGGGAGGTTATACGCATGATGCCTTATCTATCACTGCACCGTGAAGCTGCCGCCAAAGCCTTGCGCCAGTTATTCAGGCAGCCCATGGGTACTTTGTTGATTTTGCTCATGCTGGCCATTGCCATGACTTTGCCGTTGGCTTATATTTGGGCGTGCAAAGCAGCCAACAGGTTTTGGGTAAACTCAATGAAGCGCCCACCATTACCCTGTATATGGAATTGAATGCCGATAGTGCCAACAACCAAGTGGTGCAACAAGCATTGAAAAAAAATGCCCACATTGCCCAGGTGGATTTTGTCGATAAACAACAAGGCTTGGCTCAGTTGCAACACAGTATGGGCGAGCAGGATTTGGTCTCCATGCTCGACAGCAATCCGCTGCCAGATGTATTTGTGGTGACACCGAAAAACGACACGCCCGATGCCCTCAAAGCCTTGGCAGCGGAGTTGGGCCGCTTACCCATGGTGGAAAGCGTGAAAATGGACGCGGAGTGGATGCAGACCTTGTACCAAATCGACCAATTTGTGCACCAAATTTTGTGGTTCCTCGCCATCACCTTAGGCGTAGCCTTTGTATTGGTGGCCCACAATACCATCCGTTTGCAAATTCTCAGCCATCGTGAAGAAATTGAAATCACCAAATTACTGGGGGCGCCTGCCTCTTTTATCCGTCGCCCCTTTCTCTATTTGGCGGCATGGCAAAGTCTGTTGTCCGCGGTCATCAGTTTGGGCTTGTGCTGGTGGTTAGTACGGAGTACCCAGCCTTTGGTAACCGCCATTTTTAAACCATACGGCATTGATTTGGCTTGGCGCTACTTTACCGGCACAGAAATGGCCGCTGTCTTGGTGTTGGTTTGCGGCTTAGGCGTCGCCGGTGCTTGGCTGGCCACCCAGCAGCATTTATTGAGTTTCCGCGCCAAACGCTGATTTGCACCCCTTGCGAATGGCGTTGGAACAGATGGCGAGAATCATCAAAAGCGTGATCTAACCTATTGATGAAAGAAAAAATCAGGCTGCCTGAAACTTCAGGCAGCCTGATTTGACCATTATTCGCACGCCGTTTATGCCTGCGGTCATATTAAGGTTGGGGTAAGTGATTCAACAGTGCCTTCGCTTCGTTATTGCCTTGCTGTGCCGCCAATTGTGCATAATAACGGGCTTTCGCTTCATCTTTCGGCACACCATCTCCCAAATAATACAGTACCGCCAAGCTCTGCTGCGCACCCGCATGTCCTTTGGCCGCAGCTTGTTGCCACAATGCGCTGGCTTTTTGTGCATTTTTACGAACCCCTAGCCCTTTAACATACATAAAACCCAAATTATTCAAGGCTTCTTTATGGCCGGATAAGGCAATGGCCTGTTCATAATAGCGTTTGGCCAAGGCATAGTTCATTGGGATGCCGTCGCCCCATTCATTCATTAGGCCCAAATTGTAAAATCCATCAGCTGAATTTTGCCGTGCTGCCAACTGAAAATAATGCTGTGCCTTGAGCGGGTCGCGTACCACCTCTTGCGTACCATGGATATAAACCATACCCAGCCATACTTGTGCTGGCGCATCACCTTTTTGGGCCAACTCAATATAGCGAGCTAGAGTAGGGGCGGCCGTTAAAGATGCAACGAATGCCACACTCAGCACAATACTCAAAACCAGGCTGTATGATTTTGTTTTCATTCTCGCCCTTCTTTTACATAAAACAACAGCATAAACACTAATCAATGCCCATGCAAAAAGCTGCCTGAAACTTCAGGCAGCTTTGCTCATAAGCACGCAACAGAAGGCCGGATATGAACCATCATCCATCCAGCCGCCACTGGGTTTATTCAAACAAGTCGCGCAGTTTATCCATAAAGGATTTTTGGCGGGGTGTTTGTGCTCGGTCCATGCCCGTGGAGATTTTTTCAAATTCTTCCAGCAATTCTTTCTGTCGATCGGTCAAATTCACCGGTGTTTCCACCACAATATGGCAGTACAGATCGCCCACAGCGGCAGATCGCACGGATTTAATGCCTTTCCCACGCACACGCATGCGCCGCCCTGTTTGCGTTTCCTTGGGAATATTCAGTTTGACTTTGCCATCGATTGTGGGTACCTCTACTTCACCACCCAGCGCTGCAATAGTGAAGCTAATGGGCAGTTCACAATGCAAATCCATGCCATCGCGTTCAAATACCTGATGGGCACGCACACTCACCAATACATACAAATCACCTGCAGGCGCACCATGTGAGCCTGGCTCTCCTTCACCACTCAAGCGAATACGCTGACCATCATCAATACCGGCGGGAATCGATACTTCCACGGTTTTGCGCGTTTTCACGCGCCCTTCACCGTGGCATTTCAAACACGGATTTTTGATTTCGCGGCCAGTACCATGACATTGCGGACAAGTTTGCTGAATTTGAAAAATGGCCTGACGCACATGCACCGTGCCACTGCCACCACACATCGAACAGGTTGTGGCCGATGTCCCTTCTTTAGCACCGCTACCATGACACACATCGCATTCTTCATAAGTGGGAATGGTGATGGTTTTTTTGACGCCATGAGCAGCCTCTTCCAAGCTGATTTCAATGTTGTACTGTAAATCAGCCCCTTGATAATTGGGCTGTCGACCACCACCTGCGGCACCACCAAACATCTGGCTAAAAATATCGCCAAAATCGAAGCCACCAGAAAAACCGCCGGCACCACCCATGTTGGGGTCTATCCCGGCATGGCCATATTGATCATAAGCCGAACGTTTTTCTCGGTCAGACAAAATGGCATAGGCCTTTTGTACATCTTTGAATTTTTCTTCCGCATTCGCATCATCCGGATTGCGGTCGGGGTGGTATTTCATTGCCATTTTACGATAGGCTTTTTTGATTTCCTCATCGCTGGCCGTGCGGGTCACGCCCAGCACTTCGTAAAAATCAATTTCGGTCATGGTATTGTGTTTCCAGAATCACTGCGGCAGAGGCTAGGCTGCCTGAAAAGAATGAATGCAATAACAAATGCTGCCCATATGCGGTCATTCAGGTGAAATACAAGTCAGCTGCACCGAAGAAACCCACACCTTGGCTTGAGGCAATGAGGAATAAATAAAAAAAGCGGCGCCTTGCAGACGCCTTCCATCATTCAGTCG
This sequence comes from Snodgrassella sp. CFCC 13594, assembly GCF_001590725.1. GTDB lineage: Bacteria > Pseudomonadota > Gammaproteobacteria > Burkholderiales > Neisseriaceae > Snodgrassella. The sequence goes on from NZ_LQXR01000002.1 coordinate 51,717, forward strand.
CAGTGTGACAAATCAACCAAGCCAGCTTCGGCCCTGTGCGCGCCACATCTTTGGCCAAAATCACCTCGCCCACCCGTGGCTCTTGGCGGCCAGCCACCATAAAATAGTCTGAATCAAAATGCTGCGGCAACCACAACACATGCATGGGCAGCAAAGCGTCAACAGCCATTGTGGCTTGGTGATAGGTCAGTTCAATCACAAGCCTATCTATATTGTTCCGTATCCAATTTTACGCCGTTGCTGGTGCAGCCGCTGCTGGCAACAACGCATTCAAATAGTTGAGGCCGATGCTGACTTGATTTAAATCCACGCCAGTGACTGCTAATTTGATGCGGCTTTTGGGTTGCGCATCAATGGGAATGCCACTCGCCCTGCCTACCAACGGCAAGCCCTCAATACGCACCAAATCGTCTTTAAGCAACAAGGCATTCAATTCGCTCATTTGGTTTTGCTGTATGTACACCAAGCTCCAATAGGCTTCCATGTGCCGCTGAAAGTCAGCATAGGCTCCATAAGTGGCTTCAAAATCGCGCAATGCAGCAAAAAGCATGCTGTCTTTGGGCAAGAAGCGGGGTGATACATCGGGAAGAATAAGGCTGATGAGCTGTTTTTGATTGATATAGTCAGCGGCACGACGCAGTGGGGAAGTAAACCACGCATAGTGCTGTAGGCCCAAGCCGATGTGTGGCTCTGATTGCGTACTCATGCGCACCTTGCCTGCTGGTTGCACGCGAAACAACCCAGGTACTTCGGCATCATTGAGCATTTGAGCCCATGTGCTGTTGGCCAAAATCATGGTTTCACTCACCAAGGTATCGATTGGCGCGCCGCGCTCGCGCACACTAATGTGCACTTCGTCATTGGCACCCAAATCAATGCCGTAATCAAATTGCTTGGGGCGAGTAGGGTCGTATTTACCCCTCGCTTTTTGTTGGGCAATGGCAAAATCATATAACCAATTCATGGCTTCTTGATGCGCAAATTCATCATTTCGGCGCGTATCCGCTACAGGCTGGAAAGCCGTTTCAATGTTTTGAATGCGCAAATTGGCATCCACATACACGGCTTCGAGCTTGCTCTCAGTAGCCACCACGTGAAAATCAGCGTCCACTTCTGCGTATAGGCTCATCGCCGGCCGATAGCCACCCTCATCTAGGCTGAATGCGCCAATCCATTCTTCCGGCAACATGGTGATTTTTCCGCCAGGATAGTAGACCGTGCTTTGCCGGGCAAACACCAGCGCTTCCATGGGTGATTCTGGCTCAATGGATAGCGAAGGCGCGGCAATATGAATGCCGATAACGTGATGTCCATTGGGCAATACCCGCACACTCAACGCATCATCAATTTCAGTGGTGTCCGCATCGTCAATGGAAAAGGCGCGTATGGTTGGATCCGCATGCGGCAAATCCGGAATGTTCGGCTGCGGATGTGCACCCCAACCAGCACCTTTGGGGAATTGCTTGAGTAAAAAACCATCCAGAAAATACTGTGGCAGCGGCGGCACCGCGCCCACCATTTGCATCAGCCCAAACACAGAGGTTTTTTGTGATTCAGCGGCCTTGACCACAGCTTTGTAACTGAGACTTTGCTTGTCTGGTGCGTGCAGTATGCTCTTGGCTTCTGCCGCCACGACTTCCGGCAACCTGCCTGCCATCAACTCAGCCGCCCAAACCTCAATCTGCGCTTCTTGTTGTTTTTTGCGCTCGATCGCCGCCAACGCCTGCTTCAACGTATCTTCAGGCGCTGCCTTAAAAACCCCTTTGTTTTTCTTATAAAAATACATGGGTGCGGCATACAGCGCCATCAAAGTGGCGGCCAATTCGCTTTGGCTGGGCTGCGCACCAAAATATTCCTGTGCTGCATCGTCCGCGCTGAACTCAGCCTCCCCACACACCGACCACAATAAATCCACATCCATGTCTGCAGCCAACGCTTGCGCGTGTTCTAAGAAAGCCGCTGCGTCACCGTCAAAACTCAAAAACACATGGTTGGCTTTAATCTTCGCCCGTTTGCCGTGTTGGGTGTTGACCAGATAAGTGGCTTCGTTTTGTTGCACAATCTCCGCCACTTTAAATTGGCCAGATTCCTCATAAAATAGGTTTTTGCTCATTCAAGATCACTATAAAAGGCTGCCTGAATAGTTTCAGGCAGCCTGAATGGAAAGATAAACCTATTTTAAGGGTTGGCCGCGCCAAGATAAAGCCAAATCAGCACAAACGCCTTTTTGCTTATCCATCACTACGCCACAAATGGAAATTCGTCTTCGGGCAAAGGATCGCCTGTTTTCAATGTGGCCGCCAAATGCGGATAAGGAGGGGAAGTCACACCACCGCGATTGACATACACAGCATCATCGCCCAACCAACGCATAGACACTACCCGACGAGCATGATCGGTGGCATGATTGCCAGGAGCACCGTGAATGGTGTGGTAGTCGAATGCCACCACATCCCCGGGCTCCACTGCCCAACCCAAAATGGTGTATTGGTCGCGATTGGCATCAATATCGGGCAGCGGCTCTTCTTTGCTTTCTGTGTGCTCGTAATAATCCCCAGTAAAGCTTTGCGCCTGGAATTGTTTGCCCCATCGATGTGAACCTGCAACAAATTCAATGGTGGAATCGCGGCTGACCGGATCCAAGGGAATCCACAGGCTCACAGTTTGTTTGGCAGCAACCGGATAATAAGGGCCGTCGTGGTGCCACGGTGTAATCTTGCCAGAACCGGCATTTTTCACCAACACATGCTCATGAAAAATACGCGAACGCTGAGATTGCATCAAATCCCGGGCAATGCCCGCGGCGGGGCCGTTTTCAATAAAGTCACGAAAGGATGCATTGTTGGGCCAATTGCAATAATCGGCCCAGAAGCGGCCTTTGCTGGCTTCGGGGGTATAGTCACGAAAATAAGTACCGGGGTGGCTTTCGTTGTAGGCCACACCAGCGCGCAGCGTTTCTACCCAATCCTTAAATACCCCGCGCAGCACCACTGCGCCATCGCGGGCAAAAGCTTGTTGTTCTTGAGTCAGCATGTGTCCATTTCCATTGAAGTGTGAGCGTTTAGCATAAAACCCATCAGAAACAATACGCTATTCGCTTTTTTCTAAGCTCAGGTTTGGTTTCCACAAAGTCCATCGGCATTTTCCCTGTTATCCCGTTCGCTGACATTTGCCGCACCACCATCTAGTCAGCTGCATCTCATTTTTTTGTGTCATAGTTGTGCTATCTGTCGAAATCAAAGCTGCCTGAAAGGAAATCGATGCCATGAGAACCACAACTTTTGCCACTGTCTTTGCTTGTCTGATCGTCAGCACCACAGCATTCGCTCAAACCTTTTTGGTTCAGCAGGGCTCTCCCCTTTATGATGCCAAAATTGACATCGCATGCGAGAAACATCACTGCCAAGGGCCGGCAGAAATCACCCTTTACCGTAAAAATACCCAGACTCCAGTGCAAACTTTTACGGTGCCAGACATGACTATTTTTCTCAATGAGCAAGCCCAACCCAGCGTCAATGTGGTGCAGCTATACGATGAACAAAGTGCTTTGATTTTTAATGATTTCAACTTTGATGGCCAGCCTGATTTGGCTATTTATGCAAGCAATGACGGGCCTTATGGCGGGCCTGTTTACCAGGTCTATGTGTTCAACAAAACCCGCCAACGATTTGTGTTGAGCCGCGAATTATCCGAGCTCACGCAAATGAATCTGGGTATGTTTCAAACCGATGCCACACGCAAACGCCTGCATACCATGAGTAAATCAGGCTGTTGCTGGCATCAAAGCAGCACCTATTCGGTGGTGCCTGGCAAGGGTTTAAGGTTGGTTTCAGAACACACGGAAGACGCCACTGGCGGGGGTGAGAAAGTCACCGTGACACAACGAGAATGGGTCAATGGACGTTGGCACAAAAGCGTGCGCCAATACCCATTGAAAAGCTATTATCCAGATTAATGGGCTCAGTGAGGCACTCAAGCTGCCTGAATCACGTCAAGCAGCTTGATCGGTCAGGCAATAGTCCATCAGCGCATGGTGACAAACTCTTCTGAACCGGTGGGGTGAATGGCCACGGTGTGGTCGAAATCACGCTTAGTGGCACCCATTTTCAAGGCCACAGCAAAGCCCTGAATCATCTCATCGACCCCATAGCCGATGCCATGCAAGCCCACAATCTTCTCGGTGTCCCCCACGCACACCAGCTTCATATGGCAAGCCTGTCGATGCTGGGTAACCGCGGTATACATGGCGGTAAACGAAGACGTGTATATTTTCACAGCCTCATCGCCGAATTGCTGGCGAGCCTGCGCTTCAGTTAATCCCACCGTGCCGATGGGCGGGTGGCTAAAGACCACAGTGGGCACCAAGTGGGCATCCAATTTGGCTTGTGGCTGATGATTAAATAAGCGCTCGGCTAACAACCGCCCCGCAGCAACCGCCACGGGCGTAAGTGGTATTTTGCCGGCCACATCACCCAAAGCATAAATACCGGCCACATTGGTATTCTGATACTCATCCACATGCACCGCACCACGCTCATCCACGGCCACACCGGCTGCCTGAAGATTTAAATCAGCGGTATTGGGGGTGCGACCAATGGCCCAAATCACACCATCGGTCATGTGCGTTTCGCCATTGGTCAAGGTGAGCGTGAGGCTGTCATCGGGATTCAAGCGCAAAGACTGTGGCGTGGCATGCGGGTGCAATACGGGGCCATCTTCTGCCATCGCAGCCACCAAGCCATCACTGAGCAGCGCATCAAATTCACGCAAAGGTTTGTCTTTGCGCACAAACAAATGCGTATCCACACCCAAGCTGTGCAACACCCCAGCCAGCTCAACGGCAATGTATCCAGCCCCCACTACCGCCATACGCCGCGGCAGCGATGTCAACGCAAAAAAACCGCTGGAATCCATGCCCAGCTGCGCACCCACCACATCGGGCCAATTGGCTTGGTTACCGGTGGCAATCAAAATGTGTTTGGCACGCACCCTGTCGCCATTGACGTCCAGTGTGTGTTCATCGATAAATTGAGCACGACCATGCAAAACCTGTACGCCGTTTTTGGCAAACTGCTGCTGGTAATGCCCATGAATGCGTTCAATGTACGCCTGGCGGTTGGCCAATAAACGTGTGAAATCGAAATCAGAATGAAGACTGGAAAAACCGTAATCCGGAGCATAAAGGCGCAAGGCATCGGCAATTTGCGCACCATACCACATGATTTTTTTGGGCACACAGCCCACATTCACACACGTTCCACCCAGTTCTGCCGCTTCGATAACAGCACATTTTTGCCCATAACGGGCAGCTCGATTGGCAGCAGCAATGCCGCCACTGCCACCACCGATGGCGACAAAATCAAATTGGTATTCAGCCATGTGTTATCCTTTTTGTGTTGCCCATTAAGTGTGTTATGCGATTTCAGTGTAGCTCAAGGCTGGGTTCGATTTGGCCTTCTTCACCGACTTTAACCCTGTTCATCAGCAACTGCGGCTGAAAAAATGCAGCAAGCAGCATGGGCGACCAGATGGCGCTCATCCATGAGCATTCTGATAAACTTGGCTTTAGTGTGTATTTCCAATCCATTGTGCCAATAAAAGCCGTGTAATCGCGCATCGGGTTAACGCGCACCAAGCCCATCATTGACTCAAAGCATGCTTTCTTTTGCTGACCATGAAGATAACTGGATCCCATCAATATAGGCGCATGACCATGAACCAAACCAAACCGAGTCAACATTGGCTGGCCCAAGAATATCAGTACCATGCTGCATTTGTATCGGCATATGGCGCGTCTTTATTGGACTGGCTGCAACCCAAAGCGGGCGAGCACATTTTGGATTTGGGCTGTGGTAATGGTGAATTGATGGCGCAGGTGGCCGAATCCGGCGCGTTGGTATTGGGTGTCGAGGCAGCGCTGACATGGTGACCGCCACCCAAGCCCGCGGTTTTGAAGCAGTTTGCATGGATGCTCAGCATTTGACATTCAAATCCACTTTTGATGCCGTATTTTCCAATGCAGCCTTGCATTGGATGCCAGATGCTGCGGCCGTATTAAGCGGGGTAGCACAAGCACTCAAGCCCCAGGGCCGTTTTGTCGCAGAAATGGGTGGGCAGGGCAACATTGCCACCATTCAGGCAGCCTTAGAAAGTGCTGCCGCACAAGAAGGCATATCACTGCCTCAAATCTGGTTTTTCCCTGATGCCGATGGCTATGCAACGCTCTTGCAAGATGCTGGCTTTGAAGTGGATGCCATCACTTTATTTGCGCGACCTACCCCTTTACCCACCGGCATCTCAGGTTGGTTGAATACCTTCGCCGCCCCATTACTCAACCATCTACCTCCCGCGCAGCAGCAACGTCTGCGCGACCGAGCCGCCTCAGCACTGGCCAACCAATTACCTCAGCACGATGGCTGCGCTGTAGCGGATTATGTGCGTTTGCGCTTTGCTGCCCATCGCCCTTAGCTGCTGAATGTGGGCTAAATCGGCTACAATATGCCCACACATTGTTATTGATAACCACACACTCATGAACACAACCGATTTAACCACCGCACTCGAAGCCATTGTTTTGCCCGACAGTGCGCGCACCTTGGGCAGCGAAAAAGCCGTTACTGAGATACAGCAGCACGACGACGGTGTCCACATCACACTCACCTTTCCTTATCCTGTTGCTCATTTGGCTGCAGCCCTTCAAGCAGCCGTGGATGAGGTGGTCAGCCAACAGTGCGGCGATGTGCCTTGGCATTTACACATCCAACTGGCCGTGCACAAACACAAAGTACAGCAAGGCGTGCAAACCATTGCGGGCGTCAAAAACATCATTGCCGTGGCATCGGGCAAAGGCGGTGTGGGCAAATCCACCACCAGCGCCAATTTAGCAGTGGCTTTGAGCAATATGGGCGCACGCGTAGGCGTTTTGGATGCCGATATTTATGGCCCCAGCCAACCCACCATGCTGGGCGTGGCTGGGCAAGAACCGCGACAACATGATGGCAAGCTCACGCCAGTCAGCGCTGTAGGCGGAATTCAAGTCATGTCGATTGGTTTTTTGGTGGATACCGATCAAGCAGTGGTATGGCGCGGCCCCATGGTCAGCCAAGCATTACAGCAGTTGCTGTTTCAAAGCCAATGGGATGACGTGGACTATTTGATTGTGGACTTACCGCCGGGCACCGGCGATATTCAATTGACACTGTCACAAAAAATTCCGGTCACAGGCTCCATCGTGGTCACTACCCCGCAAGACATCGCGCTTATTGATGCGCGCAAAGCTGTGGACATGTTCCAAAAAGTGAATATTCCGATTTTTGGGGTATTGGAAAACATGTCGGTCCACATTTGCAGCCAGTGCGGCCACGCCGAACCGATTTTTGGCCATGATGGTGGTAAGTTGCTGGCCGAAAAACTGGGTGTGCCTCTATTGGGCCAATTGCCGCTGACGCTGGCCATCCGGGAAGCCATGGATGCTGGTAGCGCCGTCACCTTGCAACAGCAACACCCAGAAGTGGCTGCTGTCTATACCCATGCCGCATGGCAGCTGGTACAAGCACTGGCCGATCAAGGCAAAGACTTCAGCGGCCGCTTCCCAAAAATTGTGGTGGAATGAGGGTGTTATTGTCCGGCGTTCATGCAGCCCTAGGTTGCCTGAACACCAGTTTTCCTATTGTCGATTCTTTTTTTGCCTATCCCATTGGCACACAAGGCGTTGAATGTTGGATTCTACTGTCATTCATTGGTCGCTGCTGGCGCTGCTCGCCGATGGTAAGCCGCACCACATCAAATCTCTGGCCAAAGCGCTCGCGCTTAGACCGTCACAAATCAACGCTGCCTGGCAACGCATGCCCGCACACATCCGCGGCTTGTTGCGACAACAAGATGGTCATTGGCGCTTGGTGCGGCCACTGGCGGTACTGTCGCCCCATGACGTCATCGAGGTGGCGGCCCAAAATGGCTTTCAGGCAACCTTAGTACCGCAAACCACATCCACCAACACTTTACTATTGGATTTGGCGCGGCATTCGGCGAGCGCGGCACATGCCCAAGTGCGCGTGAGTTACGAACAAAGTGCAGGCCGTGGGCGGCAAGGGCGGCCATGGCAAAGCCGTTTAGGCGAGTGTCTGATGCTGAGTCTAGCGTGGGCATTTGATGCGCCTCAATCGGCATTGGGCGGGCTTGCATTGGTGGTTGCTTTGGCAGCATGTCGTGCCTTGCACCAATCTGGCGTAGCCGCCCAAATCAAATGGCCCAACGACTTGGTGCTCGGCAACAACAAACTGGGCGGCATCCTGATTGAAGTGGTGCGCCAACACGAGCAATCCATTGCCATTATCGGCATGGGCTTGAATTTTGTGCTGCCCAAAGGCGTGACACAGGCCACAGCCGTTCAAACCGTGGTACCGCAAGTGCAGGTCAAATCCATTTATCGGGATTTTTTGGCCGCCTTGGCAGCCATGCTGCCTGAATTTACCGCCCATGGCCTCGCACCATTTCTCGCAGATTATCAACAATACCATCGCGACCAAGGCCAAATCGTTCATTTACTACGCGAGGGCCATGCGTTTGTCGAAGGCCGAGTCGTGGGGGTTGCTGATAATGGTGCTATCAAACTGCACACGGAAACAGGAGAGGCATGTTACGTAAGCGGCGAAATTAGTTTGCGCCCGGGCTTGGCTGAAACAGAAGCAGCCACGCCCAAAGCCACCCGCTGTCTGTTACTGGATGCGGGCAACAGCAAACTCAAATGGGCATGGGCTGACAACGGTGTCATCAAACATCAAGCAAAGCCGCCTATCATGATTTGCATTTGCTCCTTGAAGACTGGCAGCGCCATGGCCTGCCAGGCGAATCCATTGTGGGCGCCGCAGTGTGTGGTGAAATCAAACAGCAAGCAGTAGCCAGTGCGTTGCAGCAACCCATTCAATGGCTCTCATCCATGCCTCAGGCCTTGGGCATACGCAACCACTACCGCCATGTTGGTGAACACGGCGCTGATCGGTGGTTTAATGTATTGGGCAGCCGCCGCTTCAGTCAGCATGCATGCGTGGTTGTCAGCTGCGGCACCGCAGTCACCATTGATGCACTCACCGCCGACAACCATTATTTGGGTGGCAGCATACTGCCCGGCTTTCATCTTATGAAGGAAGCACTGGCACAGCGTACTGCCAACCTCAATCGCCCACTCGGTCGCCCTTACGCCTTTGCCACCACCACCGCCAATGCCTTGGCCAGCGGCATCATGGATGCAGTGTGCGGTGCCATTGTGCTGATGCACGCGCGATTGCTGGCCAAGGAAGGCACCCACCAACCGGTAGACATCGTCCTCACGGGCGGTGGCGCCAGCAAAGTAGCAGAAGCCTTACCAGAGCCATTTGTTTTAGACAAACACATTGAAATTGTGGATAATTTGGTTCTTTATGGCTTGCTCAACTGGGTGGAACACAAATGAAGTGGTTGTTTGCCATTTTGGTGGCGCTGAATATTGTGGTTTTTGGCAGCATGGTGGCCGGTAAAATTGCCCACATGAATCATGCTGAGCCACAACCCGCTGCTTCAGATGCTGCCTTGGCCGTGGACCCTGCCAATCCCAGCATCAGCGTGGCGGGCACAATGGCAGCCAGCCGACCAGCGCCAGCCGCCAAAGCCAATACGGCCCCCACAAGCACAAGTCAACCCAGCCCAGCCAACACCGAGAGCAAAACCACAGCAACTGATGACAGTAAAACTGCGCCGACCTCAGCAGCCAATTGCAGCGCCTCCGCCGTGTTGCCTGAAGACGATTATCACCGCTTGAAAGGGCTGCTCAATCGCTGGCCTCACTCCGCTACCCGCTTTGTAGATACCCGCGCCCCAGCGAAAAGCAGCAAACCGCGCAACACGCGCTACATGGCGGCCATTCCTGGCGCCGGACCAGACATTGCAACCAATCTTAAGTCACAGAATTTTGACTACGCCATCAACCAAGGCCAAGTAAGCTTGGGTGTATTTGGCCGTCGCAGCGATGCTGAAGCAGTGGTTGCCCGCGCCAAATTAAGTGGTTTTGGCAACGCCCAAGTGGTGGCTTTGGGTAATCAACAAGACGATGGCGATGCCGCATCGAGCATGGCCAAAATGCGCGTCAATTTCACTCAAGTCAATGATCAGGATGCCCAAGACATCAATCGCATCATTGGCCGCTACAGCAAATTACAACGCAGCAGCTGTCGCCAGTAAGCTACATGGGTACGCGCTCAATTATTGTGAAGAATATTTCTGCCAATATGCTGTTGCAAATCATCACAGCGGTTGGCGGCTTTATTTTGCCCCCATTGATTGTGATGACCTACGGTTCCGCCACCAATGGTATGCTCGCGTCCATCAAACAGTTTATTGCTTATTTAACACTGCTTGAAGCTGGCATTGGTGCCGCCAGCATTGTGGCACTGTATCAGGCATTGGCCAAACAAGACCGTCCATTACGCAACCGGATTCTGGCTGCTACCCACCATTTTTATCGAATTTCAGGCAGCCTGTTTGCTGTGGGTTTATTGATTCTGGCTGCACTCTTTGCTTGGCTGACCCACGCCGAACTAAGTCCACAGCTGACTTTTTGGATGGTGCTGGTGATGGGCTCAGTCAACATCCTCGATTTCTTTTTTTTTGGTACCTATCGCGCACTCTTAACCGCAGATCAGAAAACCTATGTCATTTCTGCGGTGCAGGCAGCCGCCATCGTATTGAATGTGGCGGTGTCTTATATCCTGATTAAATCAGGATATTCCATTTTGGTGGTGCAGATTGCCTCATCCGCTATACTGATTAGTAAATTTGCGATTTTCAGTGCATATGTGCGCCACCATTACACCAACCTCCACCTCCATTATGAACCGGCCCATGCGTTTAAATTGGAGCAAACCTGGGATGCACTCACGCATCAATTGTGCGCCTTGGTGATTTTCAGCTCACCCCTGGTATTGATCACGATTTTTTTGTCGCTCAAAGACGCCAGCATTTATGCCATTTATGCCTTGGTGTTTGCCGCCATCAAACTGGCCTTACAATCCTTATCGCAAGGTATGCAAGCGGTTTTTGGCCACACCCTCAACACCGATGCAGATTTAGCACGCTATCATTTTTGGCGCTATGAACGCGCGTTTGTGTGTTTTTTGGGCTGGACTTACGCCTGCACCGCTTTGCTGTTCATGCCTTTTATTACCCTCTATACGCAACACATGCACGATGCCGATTACCACCAACCGCTCTTGGCCATGTTGTTTTTGCTGGTGGGCGTAGTGGAAAATATCCGCATTCCCAGCGTCACCATGATTATGGCCGCTGGGCGCTATAAGGCGACCAGGCCGCAAGCACTGCTGGAGGCAACGCTCAATTTGGTGTGCGCCATTGCGTTTATCCAATGGTGGGGTTTGCCAGGCTTATTGCTCGGTGCGTTGTTATCATTTTTGTACCGCAGCAATGAGATGCTGCACTACAATGCCAAATATATTTTGCATTTACCCCTTTGGCGCTCATATGCACTGGCAGGCATGGTGATTGGGGTATTGGCAGCCTGTGTGTGGCTGGCTAGGCCACTGGTCAACCAATTCGCTGTACCTGATTTCGTACATTGGGTGGCCTTGGGTGCCATCACCGCCACCTGTTTGGCCCTCCCATTTGTCTTCATTTTTTGGTTTACTTCACGCTGGCGTACCGCATGATTCCCAAACGCATCCATTATTGTTGGTTCGGCCCCAACCCGTTACCCATTGAGACTCAACGCTATATTGAAAGCTGGCGCCGAATACTGCCAGACTATGAATTAAAACTGTGGAACGAGGACAATTTCGACATCAATGACCATGCCTATGCCAAAGCGGCCTACGCTGCAGAAAAGTATGCTTTTGTAGCTGATGTATGCCGTATTCAAGCGCTGTGTATGGAAGGCGGTTTATATCTGGACACGGACGTGCAGGTATTGCATTCTTTCGATGCATTGTTGAATCAGTGCTGTTTTACCGGCTTTGAGCAAGGTTTCAATCCATATACCCGAGAAATCACCTGCAACCCCCAAGCTGGGGTGATGGGTTGTGAAGCCGGAAATGGGTTTATGCAAGCGGTAGCACAGCGCTACCAAAACCTGACCTTCGATCCACGCCAATTGGTGACCATCAATGTGGTTTTCAGGCAGCTTTATGAAGAATATGGCATTCGCTTCGACAACACGCTACAAACCATTCCTAATGTATTGACGGTATACCCCAGCGATTATTTTATGGCCAAAAACGCCTACACGCACGAACTCAACATCACGCCTCATACAGTGTGTATCCACCACTACGATGGCACTTGGCTCGCTGATGGCAAGCACAAAAATGCAGCCAAGCGCCGGCTGTTGGCACTGTTGCGGAATGGATTGGGCGCTAGGCGCAGTCAACAACTCATCACTTGGCTCAAACGCCACCGACGCCCATGACCCCCACTACTAATCCCATTGATTTTGTCTTACCGTGGGTAGATGGTAATGACGCAGCCTGGATAGCCCAAAAAAACCATTATTTGGGTCAACACCAAGGTCTTGCCGACGCCACCAGCAGCAACCGTTATCAAGATTTGGGGACGCTGCGCTATGTTTTGCGCTCGATTGAGCAACACTGCCCGTGGTATCGCCAAATTTATTTGATCACTGCCGGACATTACCCGCAGTGGCTGAATATCCATCACCCCAAAATCCGCCTGGTAACTCATCAGGAATTATTCATCCAACCGCAAAATCTACCTGTATTCAATTCATCCGCCATTGAAATGAATTTGGTTAACCTGCCGGATTTGAGCGAAACCTTTGTTTATCTCAATGACGATACGGTATTTTTACGCCCCATTCCCTCGCAACGCTTGTTCCAAAACGGGCTCCCAGTGGATTTTTTGTGTCACGGCTGGCTCAAACGAAACCGATTATTTCAGCGATTACGCGGTGCCAATAGCTGGGTAAATGCCCTCAATAACAACATCCGATTGATCAATCGCGTACATCGACCCAGCGATCTGGCCGATCGCTTTTTGTTTGCCCCCAGCTATGAACTGCGCAACAAAGCCAGCAATGCTTTGCTAAAGTATTTGTATCACCATTATTTTTGGTTTGAGCACTGGCATCTACCTCAGCCTTACACTCGCACCACACTGCAACAAGTTTACGCACACTTTCAATCTGAAATTCTGGCCTGTACCCGCAACCGCTTTCGGGCCGACAATGATTTAACGGTGTATTTGAATCGGTATTGGCATTTGGCCAGCGGCCAATTTGTCCCGGAAAAACACCACGATGGCTTTGTGCGTAACATCGCCAATCTGCACCAACTAGAAAAAGCCATTCATTATCTGGACCATCATCCGGAATATCGTTTTGTGTGTCTCAATGACACCTTTCAGGCAACCTCATCAGCAGAATACGATGCCTTCAAGCATGCACAAAATGCCTTTTTTGAGCGCCATTTGCCCCAGCCTGCGGATTTTGAGCACAAAAACCGTACCTAGCATCCCCATGAGGTACACAAGCACAAGCCCACAAGCTATGGGATAATACGCAATTGCATTGCTTTGGTACGCGCTGAAAAGCCATGACCCCACCACTTTTCTCTATTTTGATGTCACTTTACGCCAAGGAGCAGCCTGCCTATCTCGACAGCTGTTTGGCCAGTTTGTGTGCGCAAACCTTGCCCGCCGATGACATCGTATTGGTTTTGGATGGGCCCATCGGCGACGAATTGCAAGCCATTATTCGCAGGTATCAGGCGCGCTTACCTCTGCACCTTGTGCCGCTGCCAAAGAATGAAGGACTGGGGCGAGCCCTAAACGCAGGCCTGATGCAATGCCAACATGAATGGATATTGCGCATGGATACCGATGATGTGTGCCAACCCAATCGCTGTGCGCAACAAATGGCCTATATTCAGGCCCATCCAGAAGTGGTGCTGTTCAGTGGTCAAGTGGCTGAGTTTAACCATGATCCGCACGTCTTGAGTGCCATTAAATCCGTCCCCACCGAGCATCAAGCCATTGTATGCTACGCGCAAAAACGCAATCCATTTAACCACATGGCCATGGCTTATCGGAAAAGTGCCGTATTGGCTGTGGGCGGCTACCAGCACCACCTCGGTATGGAGGACTATAATTTATGGCTGCGTTTGTTGGCTGCAGGTCACCACAGCCACAACCTCCCTGATGTGTTGGTACACGTTCGAGCAGGACACAACATGCATGCCCGTCGCCGCGGTCTGGGTTACATCCACAGCGAATGGCAACTCCTGCAACTCAAACGCCAATTGCGGTTTCAGGCAGCTTTACCCGCTTATGTGTATTTTTTATTGCGCAGTGCCAGCCGTTTATTACCCACGGTGGCCTTGAGCACTTTGTATCGCTTTTTACGCCATTCGCCAACCCATAGCACATCATGAGAAATCTACTGTCTTTCAAAACCCGTTTGTTTTTCGGCACTTTGCTGGTGATGAGTGTCCCCATGGCCATCATGCAGCCCATCAAAGGCTTTTACCAAGGCAAAGAAGCCTTTATTGTGTGCATTTTCTTGTCGGGTATTGCCCATTTTTTCAACACCCAATCGCTTTATGTATTCAGCAATTTCCCAGGGCGGAAATCGGCAATCATGGCGCTGCCCCATACCTTTTTTTGGTTTTTTGGGACATGGATGACGGTGAAGTTTTTCAATTTGCCTTATACCGTATGGTTTTTATTCATGGCAGGCTGTTTGTCGCTGTTGCTGTCGATGGCAGACATACATTACCGCAATGTATTCACCAAAACTTATGCCTACTTGCCTTTTGGACGGGCTCACGATGCGCAGACGTTGCCCCACGTCACTTGGGTTTCGCTCAACGCGCCAGTGCTTCCTGGATCCCCAGCCATCCACGGCATTGTGGCCGATTTGCACGATCCACACCTCACCGGCCCTTGGCAACAGTTTTTGGCACAACAAACATTGGCGGGCATGCCCGTGTATAACATTCGCCAAGTGGAAGAGTTTCTCACCGGCCGAGTGCGGATTCAGCACTTGTATGAGAACGACTTGGGCTCCTTATTGCCCTCGCCAATTTATGTGCGGATTAAACGTATTTTGGACGTGTTGCTGATCGTGCTTTCCGCACCCCTAACCTTGCCCGTCATGCTCATCACGGCACTGGCTGTGCGCTTAGAGAGCGCAGGCCCCGTGCTGTTTTGTCAAAACAGAGTAGGGCAAGGCGGGCGCGAATTTCGCATTTATAAATTCCGCAGCATGTGCACCAACTCGGAAGAGCAAGGCGCGCAAATGGCCCAAGTAGGGGATGCCCGCATTACCCGTATTGGCCGCTTCATCCGCAAAACCCGCATCGACGAATTACCGCAATTCTGGAATATTTTAAAAGGCGATATGAGTCTGATCGGCCCTCGCCCAGAGCAAAAAGTTTTTGTTGATCAGTTTGAACAACAAATTCCGTTTTACAATTATCGCCATATCGTAAAACCGGGTATATCTGCTGGGCGCAAGTCACACAAGGTTATGCTGCCGACGCCGAAGAAACCCAAGTCAAAATTGAACATGATTTCTATTACATTAAACATTTTTCGTTTTCATTGGATTTGTTGATTTTCTTTAAAACATTGAAAACCATGCTGACGGGATTTGGTGCCCGTTGATTTCAAGCAGCCTCGTGCCGAACGTTCAGGCTGCCTGAAACCCTATTGAATAAAAAGGATACACAATGGCTGTTTTGGTTACCGGAGGTGCCGGTTTCATTGGCTCGCATACAGTGGTGCAATTGTTACAGGCCAACCATGAGGTGGTGATTTTGGATAATTTATGCAATGCCTCACCAGAAGTATTGCAACGCATCCAACATATTACTGGGCAAACCCCCACGTTTTACCAAGGCGACATCCGTGATCGCGCGCTATTGCAACGTATTTTCTCGACTCATGCGATTGAAAATGTGTTGCATTTTGCCGGGCTGAAAGCCGTGGGCGAAAGTGTGCGCGAACCGATTAAATACTACGACAACAATGTTTCAGGCAGCCTGATATTGGCAGAAGAAATGGCCAAAGCGGGTATTTTCAACATTGTGTTCAGCTCTTCTGCCACCGTGTATGGCGACCCAGCCACCGTACCCATCAGTGAGAACATGCCCGTGGGCGGCACCACCAATCCCTACGGAACCTCAAAATACATGGTGGAGCGTATACTCCAAGACATCCAAGCAGCCGATCCGCGCTGGAGCGTAACCTTGCTGCGCTACTTTAACCCAGTGGGTGCGCACCCTCTGGTTTGATGGGTGAAGACCCCAATGGCATTCCCAATAACCTATTGCCCTATGTTTGCCAAGTGGCTGTGGGCAAATTGGCCCAGCTGTCGGTGTTTGGCGACGACTATCCCACCCCCGATGGCACTGGCGTGCGTGACTACATTCATGTTGTGGATTTGGCCGATGGCCATTTATTTGCCATGCGCGCCAAACAAAATGTCGCTGGGGTGCACATCTATAACTTGGGCACCGGCCAAGGATATTCTGTATTGGATATAGTCAAAGCGTTTGAAGCCGCTTCCGGTCAGAAAATTGCCTACCAAATCAGTCCTCGCCGCGCAGGTGACATTGCCGCTTGTTATGCCAACCCGCAAAAGGCGGCGGCCGAGTTAGGCTGGCGGGCGCAACGCGATTTACCCACCATGATGGCAGACGCTTGGCGGTGGCAACATCAGAACCCACAAGGCTACTGTGCTTAATCCATGGTTTCATCGCGCCCAATGACCAAACCCGCTGTTTCAGGCAGCGGGTTTGGCTTTTCGGTTTTGAGTATTTGATGCAATAGACGTTTGCTAATCGATACGCGCACTCCTGTGAGAAAGCAATTGCGATTGACACAATAAAAGTCGATTTAAATCAAGCGATTTACTTATGGGGAAAGCAGATCGTGAGGTGCATTATACAATAATGATAATTATTATCAATAGCAATATTTCAATTTAATCCATTCCCCAAGCACTTTTACACTCGAGAGCGACACTCAGTCATAACAAAGCCGATTTGTTTTTGGTCAGTAAAAACACATGCCTTGCTTGATTTCGGTATAATTTGCTTCATATTTCTGTCATCTCCCCATTAGCCCTTGCTTCAGGCCGCCATGTCGACACACACGCAAACGCACCCCACCTCGCTGGTTGAGCAGCAACTGCTGCACAGCAACCAATTGGCCACGCCAGATTTTTCTCAGGCCTTGTCGATCATCGGCCAACATCATGTCGATTATGCCGACATCTACTGCCAGCGTACTGCCTATGAAAGCTGGCATCTGGAAGAAAGCATGGTGAAATCGGGGAGTTTTCAAATCGAGCAAGGTGTAGGCGTGCGGGCTGTCAGTGGTGAAAAAACGGCTTTTGCCTATGCCGACAATCTGGATGCCAAAGCTTGGTGGATGCTGCACAAGCAGTGCGTGCCATTGGCCAAGCGGGCCAGCATCAGCACATCGGCTTGAATTTACCGACACCAAGGCCCTTGCTGTATGCCAGTGAAAACCCCATGGCCAGCTTGGATGCGGCAGCCAAAGTAGCGTTGTTACAAAAAGTTGAGGAGCTGGCCAAGGCCGCCGACCCACGCATTGTCCAAGTAATGGCAGGGTTGGTGTGCGAACACGATTTAATCTACTTGGCACGTTTGGATGGCCGCATGCATACTGATGTGCGCCCATTGGTACGTTTATCGGTCACCGTCATCGCCAAGCAAGGTGAACGCCGTGAACAAGGCAGCGCCGGCGGCGGTGGTCGTTTTGACTTGGCCTATTTTGATGAGTCCCAAATTAAACGTTATACCGATGCCGCCGTGGCGCAAGCACTCACCAACCTAGAGGCTCGCCCAGCACCTGCGGGCGCAATGACCGTGGTATTGGGTAATGGCTGGCCCGGCGTTCTCTTACATGAAGCCGTGGGTCATGGGTTGGAAGGCGATTTTAACCGTAAAGGTACCAGTGCTTTTGCTGGGCTAGTGGGCCAACGCGTAGCAGCCAAAGGCGTCACTGTAGTCGATCAAGGCGACATTGCTCAACGCCGTGGCTCGCTGAATATCGATGACGAAGGGAATGCCACCAGCCGAACTGTACTCATTGAAGATGGGATTCTCAAAGGGTATTTGCAAGATGAAACCAATGCCCGCCTAATGGGTTCAACGCCCACTGGTAATGGCCGCCGCGAAAGCTATGCTTCTGCACCCATGCCACGCATGACCAATACCTTCATGGAAAATGGCGCCATGAATCCCGAAGAAATCATTGCCTCAGTAGACAAAGGCATTTATGCCGTGAATTTCGGCGGCGGCCAAGTGGACATCACCAGCGGCAAATTTGTGTTTAGCGCTTCAGAAGCCTGGTGGGTTGAAAATGGCAAATTACAATATCCGGTTAAGGGTGCCACTATTGTTGGCAATGGTCCTGATGTGCTCAAACATGTCAGCATGATCGGCAATGACATGGCACTCGACAGCGGCGTGGGGGTGTGTGGGAAAGAAGGGCAAAGTGTGCCTGTGGGCGTGGGCCAACCTACATTGCGCATTGATGCCGGTTTAACGGTGGGCGGCAGTCAGGCATAAAAAGTCAATAGGCTGCCTGAATATTGACCACACGCAGCCTGCCCAAGTCCGAATAGAACCGGGCATCTGATCTTGTCTCCTCATCTCGTCGCCGATAAAAGATTTCAAAATCAAGCCAGCACGCCACCCCGATCTTATCTGTACTACAGCCCGCCCATATATGATCCAATTACCGAAAAATAGACGGACCACAATGAAAAAATGGTGCTTAGCGTGTTTGGCTGGCCGCAGATACCGGCTTCGTATCAAACACCGCCGGGTTTTTCCACTGAGCATAAATCACCACAGCCAAACCAAACAGCAACCACACGATAATCATAATGGCAGCACTCATTAGCCAATTTTTGCGGTTTTGATTCATTATTCTCCCAAACGCCATGACCATCGTCTTATTAAAGCCCAATTCATCAAAAAATGTCTACCTTTTGTCCCTGAATCTGCTTTTTTGAGCACAATCAAGTCTTAAATCAGCAGTAAAGTACAAATTATTTTGTAAATAATCGTAAATAATTCAAAGGGTTTTTTATAAGTAAAAGCAAGTACAAACCATTCCCATTGTAGCGATTTGTTTTGAATGATATTTTTTGGCTGAGTCCATAAAAAAATCTGTTTACTGATGATAATTATTTGTATTTTAAATTGATTTTTTTGAATTACAGCGCTGGTCTTGCTAGAATTTCGACATGGAATAAATGCGCTGCCAACATTCAGGCAGCCAATAACAACAGGAGCTATGCCATGGAAGGCAAAAAAGTCGTTTTGGATTGCATGAACAAATTGTTAGCCGGTGAACTGGCCGCACGTGATCAGTATTTCATCCATTCTCGTATGTACGAAGACTGGGGATATAACAAATTGTTTGACCGCATCAACCATGAAATGGCCGATGAAACCGAACACGCACATCAATTCATTCACCGCATTCTCATGCTAGGCGGTACCCCGGTTGTGGTCCCTGAAGCCATCAATGTGGGTAAAGATGTGGTGGACATGCTGAAAAAAGATTTGGCCACGGAACTGTCTGTTCGTCAAAATTTGAAAGACGCCATTGCCTTGTGTGAAAAAGAACAAGACTATGTGACCCGTCTGTTTTTGGTTGACCAATTAAAAGACACCGAAGAAGACCATGCCCATTGGTTAGAACAACAGCTCAAACAAATTGAAATCATCGGCCTGCAAAATTATTTGCAAAGCCAGCTGTAAAAGGAAGCAGTCATGAAAGGTGAACGTCAAGTTATTCAAGCACTGAATAAAAATTTGGGCTTGTTATTGGTGAGCATCAACCAATATTTTTTACATGCTCGTGTATTAAAAAATTGGGGCTTCGAAGAAATGGGTGAAGTGTTGTATAAGCATTCCATACGCGACATGAAAAGTGCCGACGCCATCATCGAACGCATCTTGCTTTTGGAAGGTCTGCCAAATTTACAGGAATATGGCAAAATTTTGGTGGGTGAATCCATAGAAGAAATTTTGCAATGCGACAAAAAAGCCGAAACGGGCAAGCATGAAGCATTGATGGACGGCATTGCCCTGTGCGAAAACCACGCTGATTTTGTGTCGCGCGATTTGCTTGAAAAGCAAAAAGACATCAATGAAGAATATTTAGATTGGTTGGGTACGCAATTGGATTTGATTGCGGATATGGGATTACCCAATTATGCCCAACAGGCGGCGCAAGAAGACTAACACAAACCACAACCAAAACTTGCATCGCATCAATAAAAGCACGCTTTTGCGTGCTTTTTCGTATTGCGCGCAGTAAGACTATGTCGTGGTTTTGCCGTATAAATCCATGTGTCGGTCACCCCAGTCTTTCAGTGCCTGTAGGATCGGTTGCAGGCTCACGCCCAAGGGAGAGAGCTGGTATTCCACTTTAGGTGGCACCACCGCATAAACTTCTCGGCACACCAATCCATCTTGTTCCATTTCCCGCAGCTGATTGGTTAGCGTTCGGGCTGAAATATTGGGGATTTGGCGCGCTAAATCACTAAACCGCAGCACGCCTTCCGTGAGTAAATGCCACAAAATCACACTTTTCCATTTGCCATCAATCACATTAATGGCAGCCTCCACCGAGCAGCCAGGGCTGCAATCAAAACGGGCATGTTTGGCTTTTTTCATTTAGTTCCTATTTTATACTGATGGCAAAATTTGTCTGTATGCACAAAAACCAGATATGTCTAATATGATGATACTTTTATTAGCTGGAGTAAATCATGAAAGCCGTAGCCTACCAACGTGCTTGCTCTATCGAAGAGCCAAATTTTTTACACGATATTGAACTGCCTGATCCGATACTGGGTGATAACGATATTTTGGTGGCCGTTGAAGCCATATCAGTGAATCCTGTGGACACCAAAGTACGCGCCAGCACCCACGCGCCATTGGGCCAATGGAAGATACTCGGATGGGATGCGGCCGGCCGCGTGGTGGCCACCGGGCACCACGTAAATCAATTTAAAATAGGCGATGCCGTGTGGTATGCCGGAGATTTAACCCGCCAAGGCACCAATGCCCAATTACATGCGGTCGACGCTCGCTTGGTGAGTATGATGCCTAAATCGCTTACATTTGCTGAAGCGGCTGCTTTACCATTGACCAGCATCACGGCTTGGGAAATGCTGTTTGACCGTCTCAGTGTGCCAACCCATCTTCAGGCAGCCTCATCAGCAAGTAGCTTATTGATTATTGGTGGGGCCGGCGGTGTTGGCTCCGTGTGCATTCAGTTGGCCAAAGCCTTGACGCCCCTTACCGTCATCGCCACTGCATCACGCCCAGAGACCCAGCAATGGGTGACCATTTTGGGCGCCGATGCCTGTGTCAACCACCATGCGCCGCTGCCAGCCCAATGGGCACAACAACAGCTTCCCGCACCACAGTTTGTTTTTTCCACAAACCATTCTGAAGACTATGTCGCAGCGGTGGCTGAAATCATGCAAGCGCAAGGCCGATTTGGTCTAATTGATGATCCTGAGGCGCTCAACATCAATCCCTTTAAATCCAAATCCATTTCCACCCATTGGGAATTTATGTATACGCGCTCAATGTTTCACACGGCCGACATGGCCAAGCAAGGGCAATTATTGCAGGAGGTTGCGGATTTGGTCGACTCGGGCCGCATTCAAACCACGCTCAGTAACAACTTAGGCGCCATCAATGCCCAAAATTTGATGCGCGCCCATACCTTAATTGAATCTGGCTGCACCCGCGGTAAAATCGTTTTAGCGGGTTTCGACTAATCCACCCATGTCCATCACACTAGGGGCCTGCCATGCTACAGGCCCAGGGCTTGGGCATGGAAAGCAATGTGGCTTTCGATGAAACTGGCAATGAAGTAATAGCTGTGGTCATAGCCTGGACGCAAATGGTAGTGCACATTGAATCCGGCCGCGCGGGCTGCCTGAACAAAATCATCTGGTCTCAACTCCTGTGGATAAAATTCATCCGCGCTGCTTGGTCAATCAGTATGGGCAATCGATGTGTTGCTTGAGTAACCAAAGCAGTGCTGTCGTAAGCGGCCCATGCCTGTTGATCATTCCCTAAATAAGCTTGGAAAGCCTGTTCTCCCCACGGGCTGACAGCGGGGTGCGCAATGGGTGCAAACGCAGATACAGCCGCATATCGGCCTGGGTTTTTCAGCGCCACCACCAATGCCCCATGACCACCCATGCTGTGCCCAAAAATACTGCGCTGCGTGGTGACGGGTAGATTGTGTTCAATGATTTCAGGCAACTCATGCACCACATAATCATACATATGAAAATGACTATCCCACGGTGCTTGGGTGGCATTCACATAAAATCCAGCCCCTTGACCCAAATCATACGTTTCGGCATCGGCCACTTCGCTGCCGCGTGGACTGGTATCCGGCATGACCAAAGCCAAGCCCCATTCAGCCGCAAACCGCTGCGCCCCAGATTTCACTGAGAAATTGTCATCGGTGCACGTCAAGCCAGAGAGCCAATACAAGACCGGCACACGATACCCCTGCAACGCGCGTGATGGCAAAAATACCGAAAACGTCATGACACACTGATTGGCTTCGCTAAAATGACGATAACGAATTTGCTCGCCATTGAATATTTTGTGTTTGCCCACTTCCGTTAAAACCGACACAAGATTACTCCTTGAACGTATTCAGGCAACCTAAGGCTGCCTGAAAATAATCAATCAAAATGAATCACGCTGCGAATGGATTGCCCATCGTGCATCAAATCAAAAGCGTGATTGATGTCATCCAAAGGCATAGTGTGGGTCACAAATGGCGCTAACTCAATTTCACCGCTCATCGCTTCTTCTACCATTCCAGGCAACTGGCTGCGCCCCTTTACGCCACCAAAAGCAGAACCTTTCCAGCTGCGCCCAGTCACCAATTGAAATGGACGTGTGCTGATTTCTTTGCCCGCACCAGCCACACCGATCACCACCGACTGGCCCCAGCCACGGTGAGCGCATTCCAACGCCGCGCGCATCACATTCACATTGCCAATGCATTCAAAAGAATGATCCACACCCCAGCCAGTCATCGATACAATGACCTCTTGGATCGGTTGATCATGATCTTTCGGATTCACAAAATCAGTGGCACCAAAGTGCTTGGCCAATGCAAATTTGTCTGGATTCGTGTCAATGGCGATAATCCGACCCGCTTTGGCTTTCCGTGCGCCTTGCACCACCGCCAAGCCAATCCCACCCAAACCAAAAACAGCCACGCTGTCACCCGGCTGCACTTTAGCGGTATTGTGCACCGCACCCAAGCCGGTGGTAACGCCACAGCCCAACAAACACACTTCCTCGTGCTTCGCTTCGGGATTGATTTTCGCCAACGATACCTCAGCCACCACCGTATACTCACTGAATGTTGAGCAGCCATATAGTGGTAAATGGGTTTGCCTTCATAAGAAAAGCGGGTGGTGCCATCGGGCATCAGGCCCTTACCTTGAGTAGCCCGCACCGCCGTACACAAATTGGTTTTACCGCTTTGGCAAAACAAGCACTCGCCACACTCAGCCGTGTAGAGTGGAATCACATGGTCGCCAGGTGCCACGCTGTGCACGCCTTCACCCACTTCAACCACCACCCCAGCGCCCTCATGACCCAAAATCGCAGGAAATACCCCTTCTGGATCATCACCAGACAAGGTAAAGGCATCGGTGTGGCACACGCCCGTATGGGTAATTTTAACCAATACTTCACCCGCTTTGGGGGGCGCAACGTCTACTTCAACAATTCTCAATGGTTCACCCGGCACAAAAGCCACTGCAGCACGTGATTTCATAACACATCCTTTCAATCAAATATCGCTATTGGGTTATCGGAAATACGATGTCAAAATTTGGTTGATGTCGGTTAAGGCTTTTGCCCTTTGAGCCGAAGTGGTGTCTCCATCCACCAACTCATCTTTTAAATGCACTTGCAGTAACTCACGCATTAGGCCATCCATAGCCCCTCGGATGGCACACAATTGTTGCAATAGTTGTGTACAAGGTACATCTTCGCCCAGCGCCCGCTCAATGGCCTGAACCTGCCCCTGAATACGGTGCACCCGAATCAGCATTTTCTTTTTGTCTGCAACCTGTTTGGGCATCACCTTCTCCTAATATACTACTGGGGGGTATATGAAAATCATCATAACCATAACGCTACTGGGGCGCAAGCACAAATCAATCCCCCAAGCCACGGCTGCCTGAAAGCCACACCCACAAACGCACCCACAGCGTTAACCTGAGGTCTGGTACAATGGCAATCGATGTGTCAGTGAGTCAGACAGTCGCCGCGTGCCTTGCGCACGGGGAGGAAAGTCCGGGCTCCATAGAGCAGAATGCCGGCTAACGGCCGGGCGCCGCGAGGCGACGGAAAGTGGAACAGAAAGCAATACCGCCGATGGCTGCTTGCAGCACAGGTAAGGGTGAAAAGGTGCGGTAAGAGCGCACCGTGCCGTTGGCAACAACGCGCAGCAGGCTAAACCCCATTCGGAGCAAGACCAAACAGAATGCGTTGACGCGGCTCGCCGAGCATTCGGGTAGGTTGCTGGAGTAATGTAGCAATGCATTGCCTAGAGGAATGACTGTCCAACGACAGAACCCGGCTTACCGATTCACTGACATATCCCCTCTCTTTTCATCTCAACTGTGGGTATCTTGCCCACAACATGGGCGTCTCTCTATCCTTTTGCAGTGCACCATCTTTACAGGCAGGCGCATTCTGTGTCAGGCTTTTGCTTTCTATCTGATCCTTTCTCCCACGGCTATTGATTATGTCTTCGCGCCAATTTTTTTCACTGTTTTGTGCGGTATTTTTGCTGTTTGCGGGCTACGGCCTATTTTTGAATTCCGCCGGTATTAAGCTGGCACAAATGGGCGTCAGCAATATTGCCATTGGTGCGCTCAATGCGGCATTTTTCGGAGGCGCAACCATCAGCGCCATTGTGTCGCACCGCATTATTTCGCGCGTGGGCCACATTCGCAGCTTTGGTGTATTTGGCGCGCTGTTTGCGATTGCCGCCATGGCCCACATGATGTTCGACAGCTTTTGGGCTTGGGGTGGTTTACGTGCTTTGTTGGGCTTTTGTTATTTCAGTTTGCTGATGGTGGTTGAAAGCTGGTTTACCGAGCGTAGCAGCGCCGATAAGCGTGCCAAAGTTTTGGCCATTTATGAAGTGGTGTTTTATGTGGCATTTACTGTCGGCATTGCCCTGATGAGTTTCAAGTTTTCCAGCAACAATATTTTTACACTGGCAGCCATCTTGGTGATGGCGTCCATGTTGCCTGTGGGCTTAACGCGCGTGGCCGAACCCACCATCCCGCCACGTCAAAAAATCAGTTTACCGCGCGTATTAGCGGTGGCACCTTTGGCCACAGCAGGCAGTTTTGCTGCCGGCATTTTAATCAATGGTTTCTTTACCATGGCCTCGGTTTTTATTTTGCAACAAGGATTTAATGTACGCCAAATTTCGGTTTATCTGGGGTGTGCCATGTTTGGCGGCTTAATCTCACAAATCCCTGTGGCCTATGTATCTAATCGCATTGGGCGGCGCACCACCATCATGCTTTGCTCGGCCATTCCTTGCGCCATGGCCATCAGCGCATTGGGCGTAATGCAGATACAACCCAGTTTTATCGGCATCCATTACATCACTGCCTTTATTTTTGGTAGCTGCTTATTCACCTTGTATTCACTCAGCTTGGCCCGCGCCAACGACGTCAAACCCAAACTCATGAATGCAGTGGAAATCAACCGTAGCTTGTTATTTGTATATGGTTTGGGATCGCTGGTGGCGCCTTTATTGTTGGGTGTAGTCACCGAACACGCCAATCATTTTGGTTTTTACAGCGTCTATTTTATGGTCACCTTGGCTTTATCTGTATTTGCTTGGTTGCAGAAACCCATCCCACCAGAAGAACGCAGCGTGTATGTGGGCATGCCCGCCAATGGCGGCACCATTATCGGTGACCTCGATCCCCGCGACGACACCATGGGCAATGCGACAGACGCTGAAAACCATACAGAACAAGCGCAGCAACCGTTTTCAGGCAACCTTGAAGACGGCTTATCAGATAAAGAAGTTAACGACATCGACCATTCCGTTTCAGGCAGCCCTGAACACGACTTACCATCGACCATAATAGACCAGCCTACCGATGGCTCAGACAGCACAGACAACAATAACTCCGCTCAAGTTAGCCCACCATCAAAGGATCCTGCATGACCCCCATGGAAAAACGGTACCGCATCAAGCCCAATAGCGATTTCAACATTCAAGACTTGCCCACTTTAGACAAGCAAGCTGTTTTGCCCACCAAAGAAGAACGCGATGCTTATGTGGCCAAACAAGCGATCAAATTGGATGAACTGCAAAATATGCTCTATGCAGAGGGCAAGCACAAAATTTTGGTGGTTCTCCAAGGCATGGACACCGCAGGCAAAGATGGAACCATTCGCAAAGTCTTCCAAAACATTGACCCCTTGGGCGTTCGGGCCGAAGCCTTTAAAACGCCCACGCCGATTGAAGCCGCACACGACTATCTCTGGCGCGTGCACCAAGTGGTTCCCAAAACCGGTGAACTGGTCATTTTCAATCGCAGCCATTACGAAGATGTGCTAATCACGCAAGTCCGCGGCTGGATCGATGAAACGGAATGCCAACGCCGACTGGCGCACATCAATGATTTTGAACGCCTACTCAGTGAAACCGGCACCACCATCCTCAAATTTTTTCTACACATTTCCAAAGAAGAGCAGCGCAGCCGACTGCAAGAACGCTTGGACAAACCCGAAAAAAATTGGAAATTCAACCCTGGCGATTTGGAAGACCGAGCACGCTGGGATGCTTATCAAAACCAATATAACCGCGTTATCGAAGCCACTTCGACCGAAACTGCCCCATGGTATGCCATCCCTGCCGATTCCAAATCCAGCCGCAACCAAATTATTATCGATATTTTAATCGAGCGGCTCACGGCACTGGACATGACCTACCCGCAAGTCGATACCCACGGGTGGCCAAAAAAAGTGAAATAAAATAAAGGGTGTCTTGGTAAATACAGGCTGCCTGAACGCTGTATTGTACCAGACACCCATCAACACAATATCCAGCCACACGATTCAGGCCTCATGGATAAACCACCGCAACATCCCTCAATGCCATCACTGCGACCAAACGTTCGACAGTGATTCCGCCTGCTTCAGCACCAGTTCGATGGCGGTATCCTCACCCACCGGCGGGTACTTCCACTTCTTCAGCGTGCGTCGCACTAGAATCCGCAGTTTGGCGCGTACGCTCTCGCGTACCTGCCAATCCACCGTGGTGCTGTTACGCAGTTTCTCGGTGATCTCGACAGCGATCTTCTTCAAGGTATCGTCGCCCAACTCCCGCACGGCGCTTTCGTTGTTGGCCAGAGCATCGTAGAAGGCGATCTCATCCGGGCTCAGCCCCAGTGCTGATTCACGCTCCAGCGCTGCCTGGAAGTCCTTGGCCATCTGGATCAGCTCCTCGATAACCTGCGCCGTCTCCACCGCCCGGTTGTGGTACTTGCGCAGGGTTTCCAGCAGGCGGTCGCCGTACTTCTTCTCCTGCACCACGTTGTTGCGCGATTTGGCCTTGATCTCGTCGCGCAGCAGCTTCTCCAGCAGTTCCACCGCCAGGTTACGGCTGGGCATGTTGCGCACGTCTTCCAGAAATTCTTCCGACAGCAGGCCGATGTTGGGCTTGTCCAGCCCCGCCAGGGCGAAGATGTCCGCCACCCCGTCGGCTACGATGGCGTTGTCCAGTATCTGCTTGAGCGCGCTGTTCTTGTCCGCGTCGGAACGCTTGCCGTCCACCGTGGTGAACTTGACGATGGCGGCCTTGACGGCAGCGAAGAAGGCAATCTCCGTGCGCAGGGCGGTGGCCTTGCCCAGCGTGCTGCACAACGAAAACGCCTTGCTCACCGCCAGCATGGCATCGAGAAAACGCTGTTTGCCGTCCTTCAGCCCCAGGATATGGTTGGCCACCGGCACCAGCAGCTTCATCGCATTGGTTTCAAACCCGCTGTAATCGAAGCCGTGCATCAGCCCGCGCACGATGTCCAGCCTCTCCAGCAGCACAGCCAGCGCCTCGGCCGCGTTGTGCGCCGGGTCGCCCTTGCCCTTGGATTCGGTGTAGGTCTTGAGCGCCGCCTTCAGCTCGTTGGCGATGCCGATGTAATCCACCACCAATCCGCCAGGCTTATTGCGAAACACCCGGTTGACGCGGGCAATGGCCTGCATCAGGTTGTGGCCCTTCATGGGCTTGTCTACGTACATGGTGTGGCAGCAGGGCGCGTCGAAGCCGGTTAGCCACATGTCGCGCACGATCACCAGCTTCAATGGGTCCGCCGGATCCTTGAAGCGCTTTTCCAGGCGTTTTTTCACCTGCTGGCTGTAAAGGTGCGGCTGCAGCAAGGGCTTGTCCGCTGCCGAGCCGGTCATCACTACCTTGATCGCACCCCTTTCCGGGTCGGCGTCGTGCCAATCCGGACGCAGGGCAACGATGGCGTTATACAGCTCGGCGCAGATGTCGCGGCTCATGCACACGATCATCGCCTTGCCTTCCAGCGTGGCCGTGCGCGTCTCGAAATGCTGCACCAGATCGGCAGCCACCTGCGTCAGACGCGGCTGCGCACCCACCAGCTTGGTCAGTGCCGCCCAGTCGCTCTTGGTCTTTTCGCGGGCGGTGATGTCTTCCTCGTCCTCAATGACCTCATCCACCTGGGCATTGAGCGCGTCGATCTCGGTCTGGTTCACGTTCAGCCTGGCCAGGCGGCTTTCATAGAAGATTGGCACCGTGGCGCCATCGTCCACCGCATCCTGAATGTCGTAGATGCTGACGTAATCACCGAATACTGCCCGCGTGTCCTTGTCTTCCAGGGCGATGGGCGTGCCGGTGAAACCGATGAAGGTGGCGTTGGCCAGCGCGTCGCGCATGTGCTTGGCATAGCCGAACACGTACTTGCCGGTCTTGGTGTCCAGCCGCCCTTTCATGCCGTACTGGCTGCGGTGCGCTTCGTCGGAAATCACCACGATATTGCTGCGGCCCGACAGCAGCGGGTGCTGCTCCTCATCGTCTAGCAGGGCGAACTTCTGCACCGTGGTGAAGATGATGCCGCCCGCCTCACGCGAGGCCAGCATCTCGCGCAGTTCCTCGCGGCTGCCGGCTTGCACCGGCGTCTGCCGGAGCAGGTCTTCGGCAGCGCAAAAGGTGCCGTACAACTGCCCGTCCAGATCGTTGCGATCCGTCACCACCACCAGCGTGGGGTTTTTCATCTCCGGCTGCTGCAACAGCTTGCCCGCGTAGCAGGCCATGGTGATGCTCTTGCCCGAGCCTTGCGTATGCCACACCACGCCGGCCTTGCGGCTGCCGGGCCGCACTTCCTTGCCATAGGTGGCACGCGGCTCCTGCACTTCCAACACGCCCTTGTTCGGACTGCTGGAGGCGATCACCGTGGCCTTCACCGCCTCGCGCACCGCATGGAACTGGTGGTAGCCCGCGATCTTCTTGATGATGTGGTCGGCATCCTGTTCGAACAGCACGAAGTGGCGCACATAGTCGAGAAACAGCGCAGGCTCAAAGAAGCCGCGCACCAGCGTTTCCAGCTCGAACTCCAGCAACGGCCGATCATCCTCATCGGCAATCGTCCGCCAGGGCTGCATGCGCTCCTGATTGGCCGTGAGCGAACCCAGCCGCGCCGTGAAGCCGTCGCTGATTACGACCGTCACGTTGGTGTTGAACAGGTCGCTGATTTCGTCCTTGTAGGTCTGGATCTGGTTGAAGGCATCCCAGATGTCGGTCTGCTCGTTGGCGGGGTTTTTCAACTCGATCACCGCCAGCGGCAGGCCGTTGATGAAGGCCACCAGGTCCGGGCGACGCGGCTGTTTGGTGCCGGTCACGGTGAACTGGCTGACCAGGAGGAAGTCGTTGTTGCGCGGGTTGGCGAAGTCGATCAGGTTGACCAGGTCGCTGCGTTTCTCGTCGCCCACTGAAAACTCAACCGGAATGCCGGCCAGCAGTAAACTATGCACGTGACGGTTGCGTGCGATCAGCAGCGGCTCGCTGACCGTCAGGAGTTCGTGCGTAGCCTGTTCCAGCGCCGCGACGGGGATGTGCGGGTTGATGCGTGCCAGTGCTGCCAGCAGGCCTTCGCGCAGCACCGTCTGGCGGTAATCGGTGCGGGCAGGCTGGTCTCCATCGGGTGCAATGTCCGGACCATTGGCATAGCTCCAGCCCAACTCACCAAACCACCCGATGGTTGCACTTTCGAGTTGTTGCTCATTCAGCATGGGTTCAGGTTTCCTTCTGCGCGGCTTCAGGCAAGGTATGCGTCGAGCAATAGGCTTGGCGTTCGTGCGTGGGCGTGGCGGGGAAAGCTAGGCTCAAGGCCCTGGCTCGCACCATCGGTGACAAGTACGTATTGCGCAGCGATTCCGGCTTGCGGTTGAGCAGTTCGGCCAGGGCTTGCAAGGTCAGGTAGTTCCCTTCGCAAACGGCAAGAATCACTCTCTCCATCCCCTCGTAATTCATTTTTTTCTTTTGCCGGGGCTCGGCTGCCAGTTGTTCCAGCCGCTGGCGCAAGGAGGCAGACAGAAGACCCAGGTCGTTGATTACGGGCAGCGGCAACTGATCGGTATGCAGGTAGCCGTCCTCATCCCGCTGTTGCAAAATTGAGGAGCTATCCGGCAAAACTGAGGAGCTATCCAGCAAAACTGAGGAGCTATCCGGCAAAACTGAGGAGCTATCCGGCAAAACTGAGGAGCTCGCTCCCTCGGGCAGCGTGCTGCCCACATCTGCCATCAGAACCGGGCCGAACACATCATCCGGCGTCGGCATCTCCTGTCCCGGCAGGAAATACACCACTCCGCGTCCACTGCCAGCAGAAGCCAGCATGCCGATCTGGGTGAGGTGCTGAAGAATACGGGTCAACTCCACAGGGTGTGCCGCCGACACCGTACACAGGCGGGCATGATTGACCGTTCCCTCGCTACCCGCCAGCGCCAAGGCCACGCGCTCCTCATCTTTGAGCTGATCAAACCGTGCTCCGAACCGCTTTCGTAGATCGGCAATGACATCTGGCGGGAACAGGTCAATCATCCTTAGTTCCAGCAGCGTCTGGTTGTACGGCACCGAGGATTCATAAAGCTTCGGCGGCTTCCAATGCTGGGAATGCCATCCTTGGAAGATGCGTGGAATGCCCGTGCCAGCCTGTTCTCCCACGCCCACGAAGCGGAACATCTTGTGCAGGCCGCGGTTGCGGCAATCCGGTTCGTCTCCATGCAGTGCCACCTCAACCGGGATGCGCATCAACCCCGGATTGCGAAACCCGAACATGTCGGGCCGCTTGACCACCAGCACCGAGGCGCGATCGGTGTAGTCGGCATGCACCAGCACATTGGCCAATGCCTCGCGCAAGGCAATATGCACCGGTGTTTCTTCCTGGCGCTCGCCACCCTCCAGTTGAAACGGAACCTTCAGATCCGCCGTCAACTTCAGATACACCTTGCGGTAGAAGTCGTACAGGTTGCCGGACCACTTGCCGTCCAGCGTCAGGCGGTCGATCCAGCGCCGCTCCGTGCGCGCCTCTGGCCGTTCCTGGTAATCCAGCATGTAGAGCGGCAGCGCCTCCTGAATCGTGTGCATTTGCCCGAACATCAACAGCCCGGCCAGGGTCAGCCCGGCTTCGCCGGTTTCGCGATCCTTGCGCCACCCGCCTATTCTTTTCAGAAATGCCAGGTCATCTTCCGCATTCCATGGGTGACCGGGATCACGGTTGGCAAACATCTGCCGATACGCGCGAAAGGTACCCATGTCCAGATCATCGAATCCGTAGTTGCGCAGGATGCGGTCGTCCCGACTGTCTTCTACCTGTTCGGCCAGCATGCGCTTGACCTCTTCATCTGGTAGAGGCCGGTCGCCTTCATTCAAACGGCGATAGGTGTTGCCGTCCAACGGATTGCGGGTCAGGTGCACGGGGCGCTGCTGACGGCGGGCGCGGGGAATTTCCACGACCATCAAGGTCTTGCCATCCATGGCCCACTCGCGCACCTGCGCGTCGCTCAGCAGGTTGACGCTGACCTTCTGGCGGTTGTTCAGGTTGTTGAACAGTTCCGCGCGTACCTTGGCAAGGTTCTCGATGCCCTCCGGCTCGAACTGTCCCTTGCGCTCACGC
Organism: Snodgrassella sp. CFCC 13594; assembly: GCF_001590725.1. GTDB lineage: Bacteria > Pseudomonadota > Gammaproteobacteria > Burkholderiales > Neisseriaceae > Snodgrassella. Next base: position 83,998 of record NZ_LQXR01000002.1, read on the forward strand.
ATGCCCAGAATCACGATGCCGCCTTCGGTATTGGCCATCGCGCTGTAGGTGGGCCAAAAATCCTCCGGCAATGCTCCCTTGCCATCACGGCCATTGGCCAGTTTGCATTCGAGCGAGACAGATTCACGCAGCAGGGAAAGATCGTCCAAAGAGGTCAAGTCAATCATGTGGTCTCAGCCTCCGCAGAGAGGTGATCGACAGACAGCTCGCCGGAGAGGAGTTTGGGGAGGAGGGTGTCGCGGACCTCTGAAAGAAACGCAGACTCTTTTTGTCTCGACAAAATCTCACTAAATAGTGGCGCTACGAAAGAACTAAATTTCCCCAATATTTCAAAATTTGGCATCAGAACGCTTACCTTTGAAAAGGTCGACGTGTTCATGTTTAAAGTGGCACTGCCACCACTTGCCAAATCATGAAATTCTTTTTCTTTTTCTCTCATTTGGAAATACAAATAAACCGTGTATTCAGAAAAATTCGGGACGATGGTATTTATTTGTTGATTTGTTTGTGATGGTTCATGCGTTATTACCACTTTGCCCACTGTCGCAATGCAACTTACGCAGATTGAGCCAGCGGGAATGGTTTTCTTTGCTTGCGATGCAGAGCCAAGTGCACTTAATTGATCGGATGGATTTATTACATACACACTGTTGTGCATGTCTGGAATTTTTATAAATGGAATGCCAATGCCAAAATATTCTGGGTTTGCCTTTGATGGGGTTTTTCCGCAAACCACACTACCAAATTGGCTAATGTGATTGATCTCCCACCCCTTCGGAATCTCCCCCAACTCCGACTCTTCCACGGCATCGGGAAACAGTGTGGCGGTGGCGGCGAGTTGGTCGTGGTGCTCGCGGGGCATCTGGTCGAGCTCAAAGTCGGTCTTGCCGCTGATGGCGCGCATGGCGGCGTGCAGCGGGTCTTCGCCTTGTTCGATGGCGGCGATCTTGGCCTTGACCGGGTCGAAATCGACAAACCAGGATTTGAAGATGGCTTGCGCCATGGCTTCGAGGGTTTGGTTGATGCGGCGATTGAGGTCGATCTTGTCGTCAAGCACACCTACAACATCAGCAACATAGTTTTGAAATTCAAGTGGAGGCACTGGAATTTTCATTTTCCGCTGCTCAGTTATCGACAATGTATTAATTGTCGATGTTGCAGATATTCTTTCCACAAAGCCCTGAAAAATACTTGAATCAAAGTAATACTTTAAAAATCTATTGTTGAGCCTTCCGTTCCGCTTGACTCTATACAGGGTAAGCTGTGGATTTAATATTAGATACTGCGTGCTCAGCTCAGGAACAATTGCAGTTTTTCCCATTGTCCCCTTGTGCGACAGCAATACATCTCCAACTCTCGCAAAACCAACCCTTAATCGCGATGCGCGAGCTTCCGTTAAAAAATTTGCCTTTGAAAAATCAATCCGACCATTGCTAATGCAAGCACCTGTGATAAGAGGTATTCCAGAATCAACAAACTCAGTAACTTCCGGATAGCTTCCACCATGGTTACCATCTTGAACCATCTCGAGGTCGCCAGATTCAAGCAACTCAGAAACCAAAAGTTTTTCAAACTCCATAACCCAGCCCCGCCAAGTTCCGCTTGATCTCAGCTTCCAGCTTGGCACTTTCCACAAACTGCTCCGCTAATTGCGCAGTCAGCCGCTGCATCTTGTCGGCAAAGGGCTCGCCGTCTTCTTCCTGCTCCGCCGCGCCCACATAGCGTCCCGGTGTCAGCACATGTTCATGCTTGCGGATTTCGTCCAGCTTGGCGGAATGGCAAAAGCCCGGCACATCCTCATACCCTTCGCCCTGCTGCCAGGCATGGAAGGTATCGGCGATTTTCTTGATGTCGTCCGGGGTGAAGTCGCGCAGTACGCGGTCTTTCATGTAGCCCATCTGGCGGGCGTCGATAAACAGGGACTCACCGCACCGGTCGCGTTTCTTCTTGTCCAGCGCGAAGCCGTTCTGCTTGTCGCGGGTCAGGAACCAGATGCAGGCGGGAATCTGGGTATTGGTGAACAACTGGCCGGGCAGCGCGACCATGCATTCCACGTAGTCGTCTTCGACCAGCCGCTTGCGGATTTCGCCTTCGTTGTTGGTGTTGGAACTCATGGAGCCGTTGGCCAGCAACAGCGCCATGCTGCCGGTGGGCGCCAGGTGCCAGAGCATGTGCTGCAACCAGGCGAAGTTGGCGTTGCCCTGTGGAGGCGTGCCGGCGATCCAGCGTGGGTCGCTGGCCAGCTTTTCGTCCCACCATTCCTTCATGTTGAAGGGCGGGTTGGCCATGACGAAGTCGGCGCGCAGGTCCGGGTGCAGGTCGTTCAGCAGGGTGTCGGCCGGGCCACTGCCGAAGTTGAAGTCGATGCCGCGGATGGCCATGTTCATCGCGGCCAGCCGCCAGGTGGTGGGGTTGCTCTCCTGCCCGTAGACGCTGATCTGCCCGGTCGCTTTTTTGCCTTGGCCGTTGGTGGGTTTGCCACTGTGCTGCTCGATGAACTCTTCGCTTTGCACGAAGAAGCCGCCGGAGCCCATGGCCGGGTCGTACACGCGGCCCTTGAACGGCTGGAGCATTTCCACGATCAGGGTGACGATGCTCTTGGGCGTGTAGTACTGGCCGCCCTTCTTGCCTTCGGCCAGGGCGAACTGGCCGAGGAAGTATTCGTAGACGTGGCCGAGGATGTCCTTGGATTTCAGGTTCAGCGGCTGGCCCTTGTATTCGCGGGCAGCGAAGTCGGTATCCGAGAAGTGACTGATCAGCCCGGCCAGCTTGCTGGAATCGAGCTGCACACGGGCGAAGTCCTTGTTGAGCACGTTCTTCAGGCGGGCATTCTCGCGCTCGACGGCTTCCATGGCGTTGTCGATCAGCCAGCCGACCGAGCGCATTTCCTCCGGTTCGTCCTTGCCGGGCTTGTTCCACGGCAGCGCCGCTTTGGGCGGCAGTTGCGCGCAATCGCGCAGGGTTTGCCAGCGGGCCTCCACTGGCACCCAGAACACGTTCTTCTCGGTGTAGTAGTCGCGGACTTCCAGCTCGGCGGCGATGTTTTCTTCGTACTCCTGCGTACCCGCGCCGCCGTATTCGGCCGGGTCCATGTAATAGTCGTGCTCAGGGTTGGTGAACTGTTCGCGCAGTTCGCGTTGCCGTTCTTCGAAGGCGTCGGAGACGTACTTGAGGAAGATCAGCCCGAGCACGACGTGCTTGTACACGGCGGCATCGAGGTTGGAGCGCAGCTTGTCGGCAGCAGTCCAGAGCTTCTTTTCCAGGTCGTTGAAGAACTGTTGTTCGATGGGTCTCATGTCTTTGTCCCGTATTGCGTCATGCTTGTCTTCCTTGCGGGTCTCGTTGGCTTGCCGCTTGATGGCCGCTGGGTGTTTCGTTTCCCTGTGGTGGTAAACCTTCTGGCCGCCAGATACCCGCAATACAGCGCTTCATGATCAAAAATCCAATGACATGTTAATTCAAAATTGTATCAGTATTGGGCAGTCATCGTCGATCATAAATGCCTGCCACAAAGGAAAAGGCAGGGGGTAAGGGAATGGCAACCAAGGGGCAACGGACCTACCCATTAGCTTGGTATCAGGAAGAATCATTCCTCACCTGCCTCTATGCCCATGAAGTATGCGTGTAATATTTTGATAATTAATAGGCTAAACTCATTTTTGTTTGAGTGTGCCCATACAAACCCTATACTGTCTATTTTTTTATACTCTATATATGTGTCTTTTTAGTATTATTTTTAATTCAAAAAATGAACTAAGGCACCCATGAAATCGTCCGTGGGCAGGTAACCTTCCCATATCTAATGGCAGGTTTCAGTAGAATCACAACCCATCAGCGGTGGCTTACCACCATTGGCCTGATGTGGCCTTTCATGATTGTAAAACCATAACCAACGGGTAGCACAATCCTGAATGTCTTCCAAATTCCTAAACAAATACTGATTTAACAAGCCATACCTGAACGGTGCGGTTATAGCGTTCAATATAAGCGTTTTGCTGTGGCTTGCCAGGTTGGATGTATTCAATTCGGATGCCTTTTTGTGTGGCCCAAGATTGAAATTCATGACTGGTAAACTCAGGTCCATTATCACAGCGTATGGCTTGTGGTGTGGTATGGTATTCTAACAGCTGATTCAGCGTCCGTATCACCCGGCTGGCCGGCAGCGACAAGCCCACCTCCATCGCCAAGCCTTCGCGTTTGTAATCATCAATAATGTTCAACAAACGATAGCTTTGGCCATCGCTCATTTGATCATGCATGAAATCCAAAGACCAAATGTCATTGGTATGACCAGGCTGCTTCAATACATCCGGTACAGGCCGCTTGATGCGCCGTTTGGGCTTAATCCGCAGATTTAAAGCCAATTCACAATAAATCCGATATACCCGTTTGTGATTGAAGCGCAAACCTTGTACGTTACGAATATAGGCAAAGCACAGTCCGAATCCCCAATCGCAGTGCTCCTGCGTTAACGCCAATAACCAACGAATGATTAAGGCATTGCCATCCGACAATTGGTGTTGGTGGCGGTAGCAAGTTTCGCTGATTTGGAATGCAGCACAGGCAAAACGTATACTGACAGCCTTGTGTTGGACCGCCTCATACGCCATCTTCTTGCGCAAAGATGGCTTCACCACTTTTTTGCCATGGCCTCCTGAATAATTTCCGCTTTGAGCCGCTCTTCAGCATACATCTTCTTCAAACGGGTATTTTCGGCTTCCAACGCCCGCATTCTGGCCATCAAAGATGCATCCATACCTGCGTATTTGGAGCGCCATTTGTAGAAGGTGGCAAAGCTGATGCCATGCTCTCGGCACACTTCTGGTACAGGTGTTCCAGTTTCTGCCTGCTTCAAGATAGCAATGATTTGGCTATCGGTAAATCGTGACTGTTTCATGCAAAATCTCCTACGTATAGATTACGAGAAAATTCTACTTAATGCTGCACTTATTTAAAGGGGGGATTACCGGCACAAGAATCCCTGGCTCTCGGTGGAAGCGAATAGACATTAATGGAACAAAAAATCCCGCATAACAGGCAGTTATGCGGGGTGAGTAACCGCTTACGGACGCAGTGTTACTTCCCGATGCAAAAACGACTAAATATCACGCCCAATAAATCATCCGCTGTAAATTCACCGGTGATGTTATTCAGCGCATTTTGTGCTAAGCGCAGATGCTCGGCCAATAATTCAATGTGATTATCATCACACAAAGCGGCATTTCCCAATTCATCTTGAGCCTGTTGCAAAGCCTGTAAGTGGCGCTGTCGTGCCAAAAACAAGCCCTCACTTTCTCCTTGCCAACCCACCTGCAGCAGCAATGCTTGCTTTAAGGCAGCCAAGCCAGCGCCTGTTTTGGCAGACAACGCCATCACGGTATCTGCATTGGTCCATGCATTGAGGTTGCCTGAATATAGCTCATCGTCATTCGCTCGCGTTTCACGTGAAACATAGCCTTCCGGTTCACCCGTTAAGTCAATTTTATTGTGAATTTCAATTTTCTTTAGGGTTGAGGGCAACGAATGCAAAATCATTTGGGTTTTGTGATTGATACCCTCACGCGGATCCACCAAAACCAAAGCCACATCGGCTTCACGCACGGCCTTGTGGCTGCGCTCAATGCCGATTTTTTCAACCACATCCTCGGTATCGCGCAGACCCGCAGTATCAATAATATGAACAGGGACACCATCCAACACAATTTGTTCACGTACGGTGTCGCGAGTGGTGCCAGCAATGTCGGTCACTATGGCCACATCATCCCCAGCCAAGGCATTGAGCAAGCTGGATTTACCCACATTAGGCGCACCCACCAATACCACCTTCATGCCTTCGCGCAACAGCGCACCTTGCTCAGCTTGTGCCAACACCCCATCCACTTGCTGCCGAATGTGGGCCAATTTTCCTTTGGCATTGGCAGCTTCGAGAAAATCAATGTCTTCCTCGGGAAAATCAAGGGTGGCTTCCACCAGCATTCGCAACGTAATCAGCTCATCCACCAATGCATGGATGCGTTCCGAAAATGCGCCTTTCAAACTACGCACCGCCATGCGTGCAGCTGATTGGCTGGTGGCATCAATCAAATCAGCCACGCTTTCGGCTTGGGCCAAATCCAATTTATTGTTGAGAAAGGCCCGTTTGGTAAACTCCCCTGGCTCCGCCAAACGTGCGCCCAGCTGTAAACAACGGTTCAATAACATGGTCAACACCACAGGCCCGCCATGCCCTTGTAATTCAATCACATCTTCACCAGTAAAGCTGGCAGGGGCAGTGAAATACAGCATTAACCCGTTATCAATGATTTGGCTCGCCTCATCCAAAAAATCCGTGTACAAAACTTGGCGGGGTTTTGGGGTTTTACCACCACTCAATGTTTGCGCCAGTGGCAATAAATCTTTGCCAGATAAGCGCACCACACCCACGCCGCCGCGCCCGGGCGCAGTAGCAATGGCCACAATTGTCGGATTCACCGCCATCATCACACCTGATTCATATCTTGAAGAATTCAAATAGGCTGCACCATTCACAGTGTATTATGGCGCACATGGATACAGCAGCCCGAAATTCATAAAAAAACGATTTGGGTTTGCACACAACAAAACCCTTTCAACCTCATTCACAATGTCAACGTCAGGCTGCCTGAAACCACACAAAGATTAAGGCTACGATTTTTTAACAAATTCGGATTTGAGATTCATGCCCGATCCGTCAATTTTGCAGGCAATATTGTGATCGCCATCCTGAAGACGAATGTTTTTGACCTTAGTACCTTGTTTGATGACTTGTGTGCTGCCTTTGACCTTTAAATCTTTAATCAATACCACGGTGTCGCCATCATTCAACACTGTACCATGCGCATCTTTAACCATAAATCCATCATCAACATCGGTTGTGGTGGTTTCTAACCACTCATGCCCACATTCGGGACAAACCAATTGTGCACCATCATGATAGGTTAATTGGGAATCACATTGAATACAATTGGGGTAATCCATGCCCATCTCAATCTGCTTCCACGCGAAGCAGCTCAACTTCAAATACCAACATGGCATTGGGGGGAATCACACCACCTGCGCCCCGGCTCCCATAAGCCATTTCCGGCGGAATCGTGAGCTTGCGCTTACCGCCCACTTTCATGCCATCAAAACCTTTATCCCAACCCTGTATTACCATGCCTTCACCCAATACAAAACTCAAAGGCTGCTTGCGTTCAATGCTGGAATCAAATTGGGTGCCATCAGCTAACCAGCCGCTGTAATGCACCGTAATTTCACTGCCTTTAACAGCCTCATCGCCGGTGCCAACTTCAATGTCTTCAATTTGCAAACTCATGCTTTGTCCCTCATCTCATTTAATTAATTATGGCTGCGCCAACTCTATCACAAATTAGAAGCAGCTCCTATGATGCGCAGACACAAACACAAACACGCAATTATCAGTAAAATAAATTTTATCGCCCACAGGAGAACAAGATGAATCCCATTGAAATTGTTGTTTTAGATCAGGCAACCTTACCCGACCAAAATTTAAACTTGGATTTTCCCCACCACATTACTGCTCATGACCATACCAATGCCGACCAAGTATCTTCACGGATAGCCAAGGCCAATATTATCGTCACCAATAAAGTAAAAATTGATGCGAATGCCATTCGAAATAGCCCGAATTTGCAATTGATTGCAGTGGCTGCTACCGGTTATGAACATGTGGACTTAAAAGCAGCTCAAGAATGCGGCGTGGTGGTTTGTAACATTCGTGCATACGGCAATGATACGGTGGCAGAGCATGCATTTATGCTGATGATTGCCTTGATGCGCCAATTGCCTGCTTATCAACGCGATGTAGCGGCGGGGCTATGGCAAAGCAGTCCTTTTTTCTGCTATTTTGGCGCGCCTATCCGCGATTTAAACGGCAAAACGTTAGGGATTTTTGGCCGCGGCGGTATTGGTCAGGCACTGGCTCAGCGCGCAGAAGCATTTGGAATGACCATATTATGGGGCGAACACAAACACGCCAATGGTTGTCGAGATGGCTATGTCCCTTTTGATGAAGTACTACAAAAGGCCGATGTAATTTCGCTACATTGTCCACTCAACAACCAAACTCGGCACATGATAAGCAGCACTGAATTGCAAAATATGAAATCCCGCGCCTTATTAATTAATGTGGGTCGCGGTGGGCTTGTTGATGAACAAGCGCTGCTAGACGCCATTACTTATGGTCAATTGGCCGGTGCGGGAGTCGATGTACTAACGGAAGAACCTCCCCAATCGGGTAACCCATTGTTGTCCCAATCCCTACCCAATTTGATTGTCACTCCTCACATGGCATGGGGCAGTGAAGAAGCCATGCAACGATTATTTGGTATGCTTCAAGACAACATCAATGCTTTTGTTCAGGGAAAACCACAAAACGTCGTGGGTTAATACCTCAAAACTGTGGATAACCCAAGATCAATGATAACGTTATCCACAGCACTTTATCTTTATGTAGTTTTTATCCCTTTTTATCCACCACGCTAAATTATGATTTGCAACATTTAGAATTTCCATAAATTCATGATTTAATGTTATTTATTTTTACTATCCCCAAAATGATATTCTTTCTATTTCTTCATCTATTTATTAATTAAATATAAGAATAGATTATTTATCTATGGCTTTTAAAAAAGGCAATCATTTTTATACATCCACAAAAAAAGGCTGCCTGAAAGATTCAAGCAGCCTTTTTTATAGCTAAATCAACTAAACGTCTAATTCTCGTTCCATATCCAACAAAGCCCGACGAGACAATGCTAAATTGGCTTTGCTTTTATCCAATACGGCATAGAGAAATAAACCTTCATGTTTTTTTAAAGGGCGGATCAAATGATATTGCCTTTCTAAAGTAATCAAAATATCTTCGATCTCATCTTTAATACCCAGCATTTCCATGGTTTTTAATTTTGAGCGCATTACTTCTGTATTGCTGGCCGCTGCAATTTCTAAATCAATACGCGCTGAGCCGGTGCCAGCCAAAAGCATACCGCTATCATAATCAACCACCCCAACAGCCAAAGCGCCATCCACATTCAATAGCTGCGCTACTGCATTATCGTAATCCATCCCACTGTTCCTAAATTAGGGTTATTCAACAAGCTATTCAGGCAGCCCATATCACAAACATCTTTTTTTGATTTTAGCAGAAGTTAAATCATTAAACACTTCCCTTGACTTCAGGCAGCCTGAGGTAAACCATGGAATGCGGCAGGTAAATCTTTATTATGAGGAAACGTAACCCATTCATAAGCCTCAGGCAAATCCATTAATTTACGTAACAACGCATTGTTGATGGCATGCCAGATTTAAATCCTTCAAAAGCACCAATAATTGGGTGCCCCAATACATATAAATCGCCAATAGCATCCAAAGTTTTGTGGCGTACAAATTCATCACTGTAACGAAGCCCATCTGGATTTAAAACATCTGTATCATCAATCACAATGGCATTATTCAAATTACCACCCAAGCCCAAATTGTGGCTACGCATTAATTCCATTTCCTGCATAAATCCAAAAGTGCGCGCCCGGGCAATTTCATCTATATAGGATTGACCCGCAAAATCAATATGAAAGGTCTGATTGGTGCAATTAAAAACCGGATGATCAAAATCAATGGTGAGGCTGACTTTAAAACCTTCATACGGGGTAAATTGCACCCACTTTCCTGGGTCTTCAACCCGAACAGCTTGCTTAATGCGGATAAAGCGTTTTTCTGCATTTTGGTCCACAATCCCTGCATCTTCAAGCAAGTAAATAAAGGGCAAGCTGGAACCATCCATGATTGGAATTTCAGGGGCATTCAATTCCACCAAAATGTTGTCAACACCATAAGCGGCAAAAGCGACATAATGTGTTCAATGGTACCAATGCGCACCCCATCTTTGGTGACGATTGTCGAAGAAAGACGAGTGTCATTGATTAAATTGGGGCTCAATGGCACAGGCTCGCCTTGTTTGCCCGACAAATCAGTGCGACGAAAGCGAATACCTGTATTTTCCGCTGCAGGACTTAAGGTTAAAGCCACACGCTCTCCTGAATGCAGGCCCACCCCAGTCACACTAATGCCTTTGGCCAAAGTTCTTTGTAGCATCGCAATTCCTTAATAGGACAATTGCGTTCATTCTAAGGGAATTCATGATTTCAAGCGGTTAAAAATTCTAAAAATGAAGATAAATGGCCGCTATGAAGAAGGATATCTTTTATTTATACACAGGCTAAACCCATACTTTAAAAATTATCCATATTAATCCACAGTCTATCCGCCTGCATATTACACTGGTTATCCAATCTTAATTTATTGTTTTATTAATAGAAAAAAGCATTATCCCTATCTATTATGCCTTCATTCTCTTCTTCATCTTTTTATTATTAATAATATAAAAAGAGTTAATTATCTTTGTCTTAATTCTAAAATTAATGCGGATTCATTATGAACTTCAAACAAAACATCAAAATCAGCAAGTTGCATCACAAATATTTTATCTTTGTGATGTTGATGGGCAGGCCTTGGATCTTGGGCCAAACTTTGTTCAACCAATATTTTAAAATCCACAGGGATAGACCATTGCACTAATTGTTCTTTGGCTTTTGAAGACCAAATTGACTCAAGTAAAGGCCTTTCATGGGCAAAACTGCTTCTTGCTTCAGGCTTTGCTTCAACGTAAGCCAAATAAGGTTTAATGTCGACAACCGGTGTTTTATCCAGTAAATCAGCGCCACTGAGAATTAAAGTTACTTGATGATGCTCATCAATTTCAATGTTTTCTAATTTCAATAAAGACAAACCCAAATGGTTGGGTCGATGAGGACTTCGCGTTGCGAATACCCCTATTTTTTTACGACCTCCCAATTTAGGAGGCCGAATCAATGGTAACCAACCTTCAGCAATGGCAGCATGAAACACAAATTGAACCCAAACATAGTCAAATTCATTTAAACCGCGAACGCATTCCGGTGTAAATTCGGCTGTTAATTGAATATGAATTTTGGCTTTGGGGACTAAGCCAGGTTGCTAGGCAATCCAAATTTTTGTTTGTAAGGGGAGGTCACATAACCTATGGGGGTTATGGTAAAAGGATGAGTATCATTATTCATGGGTTGTCAGCACTGTAATTGATAAAAGAAGAATAAGTTTTTATAAATTAATCAAGATATTAAAATTTATTTAAAATGCTGCATTGCAGCGAGAATTAGTTAATTTCATGGTTTTTCTGATACCATATCGCGGGAGTTGCTGTGCGATTTTCTAACAAATTAAATATAATGAGCCGATTTATTTAAAGATATTGGCACATCCAAATTATAAAGGAGGCTAGATGAAAGCACTGGTTGCAGTAAAACGGGTAGTTGATTACAACGTTAAAGTCCGTGTTAAATCGGATGGTTCTGATGTGGATATCAGCAACGTTAAAATGTCGATGAATCCCTTTGATGAGATTGCAGTTGAAGAAGCTGTCCGCTTAAAAGAAGCAGGCAAGATCAGTGAAATTGTGGTGGTTTCTTTGGGTGTAAAACAATGTGAGGAAACATTGCGTACGGCTTTGGCGATGGGTGCTGACCGAGCCATTCATGTTGAGACTGATGAAACATTAGCCCCTTTAGCAGTGGCTAAATTACTTCATGCAGTGGCACAAAGCGAGCAACCAGATGTGTTGTTGTTGGGCAAACAGGCTATTGATGACGATGCCAATCAAACACCGCAAATGCTGGCTGCCTTATTGAATGCGCCACAAGGCACTTTTGCGAGTAAGGTTGAATTGAATGATGGTGAAGCAGTGATTACCCGTGAAATTGATGGGGGATTGGAAACCATTGCATTAAGACTGCCTGCGGTTATTAGTACGGATTTACGGCTGAATGAACCGCGTTATGTTAAATTACCTAATATCATGCAAGCGAAGAAAAAGCCATTGGAGAAAAAAACAGTGGCGGATTTAGGTGTAGATGTGACGCCTCGTTTGCAACAGATTAAAGTGGCAGAGCCTAAATCACGCAGTGCCGGTATCAAAGTGGATAGCGTGGCTGAATTGGTGGCCAAGTTGAAAAATGAAGCCAAAGTGATTTAAGGAGAATGCCATGTCTGTATTGATTATTGCGGAACACAATAACCGCGAGTTGAATCCAGCTACACTTCATGCCATTCAAGCCGCCAGGCAATTGGGTGAAGTGGCTGTTTTGGTGGCCGGCCATCAAGCTGAGGCGGTGGTCGAACAAACCAAGCAGGTATCTGGTGTACATCATGTTTTATTGGCACAAGCCGTTCATTATGAAACTGGTTTGGCCGAAGAATTGGCACCATTGGTCGTGAGTTTGGCCTCTTCTTATTCCCATATTGGTGCTACGGCAACTGCTTTTGGTAAGAATTTAATGCCTCGAGTGGCTGCTTTATTGGATTGCTCGCAGATATCTGATTTAACCGAAATCATTGATGCGCATACTTTTGTGCGGCCAATTTATGCAGGTAATGCCTATGCCACGGTACAAAGCCAAGAGCCTAAGCTGGTATTAACATTCCGCGCCACAGCGTTTGATGCTGCCGCCACAGAAGGCGGTAGCGCCACCGTGGAAACGGTTGCTGCAGAGCCGGCGCAAAATCTCAGCCGCTTTGTTGGCCGTGAATTAACCCAATCGGATCGACCTGAATTAACCCAAGCTAAAGTAATTGTCTCTGGTGGGCGCGCTTTGGGTAGTGCAGAGCAATTCAACCGTGTTTTAACGCCATTGGCAGACAAACTGAATGCCGCTATTGGCGCGTCGCGGGCGGCGGTAGATGCGGGTTATGCCCCCAATGATTATCAGGTTGGTCAAACCGGTAAGGTGGTGGCGCCAGAATTGTATATTGCGGTGGGTATTTCTGGCGCAATTCAACATTTAGCGGGTATGCAAGACAGCAAGGTGATAGTGGCCATCAATAAAGATCCCGAGGCACCTATTTTTAATGTGGCTGATTATGGTTTGGTGGCCGATTTGTTTACTGCTGTGCCTGAGTTGATTGCCGCATTAGATTCATAATGTTTCACGTGAAACAGCGTAGGCTGCCTGAAATGTTTCAGGCAGCCTTTTGTATTAAAAGCAATTTTATTTAAGGAACCTTCAATGCATACCATTCACGATACTCAGTCTTTTTCTTTTGCCTCTGATAATTATGCGGGTATGCATCCACGAGTATTGGCGGCTTTGGCTGCGGCTAACCAAGGGCATCTATCTGCTTATGGCGAAGATGTATATACGCAAGCATTGCAACAGAAAATGCAAACCTTGTTTGGCGAAAGCGCGCACTGCTTTCCCGTGTTTAATGGTACCGGTGCGAACGTGACGGCATTACAAGCTATGCTGCCCCGCTGGGGCGCGGTGATTTGCGCAGAGACTGCCCATATTAATTGTGATGAGGGGATTGCTCCAGAATACGCTGGTGGCGTGAAGTTACTGCCTGTACCCACGCCAGATGGTAAGTTAACACCGGGATTGATTGATCAACAGGCTTGGGGGTTTGGTGTGCCCCATCGCGCTCAACCTGGTGCGGTGTACATCAGCCAAACCACTGAACTGGGTACTTGTTACAGCGTAGCCGAAATCAAAGTATTGGCCGATCATTGCCACCAATTGGGCATGATGTTGTATATGGATGGTGCACGCTTGGCCAATGCTGTGGCAGCATTGAGTGTGGATGTCAAAACCATGACCACAGATGCTGGGGTGGATATGCTCAGTTTTGGGGGGACTAAAAATGGCATGATGCTGGGCGAGTGTGTACTGACGTTGAATCCAAGTTTGGCTCAGGCCATGCCATATTTGCGTAAAATCAACTCGCAATTGGGTTCCAAGATGCGGTTTATTTCTGCCCAATTTTTGGCGCTCTTGGAAGCAGATTTGTGGCTGGAATTGGCGCGCCACAGCAATGCCATGGCGCAAAAATTATATACAGGTATCCAAGCGATTCCTGAGCTCACCATCACACAATTGCCGCAGGCCAATGCAGTTTTTGCCCAAATGCCTTTGTCCGTGGCGGCGCAATTGCATCAGCAATATCATTTCTACGATTGGAACCAGCATACTGGTGAAGTACGTTGGATGACCAGTTTTGATACTACCGAAGCGCAGGTTGAGGCTTTTGTAAAAGACATTCAGGCTGCTTTTGCTGCTGCGCGGTAATCATGGCGGTTACTCAATTCACCACGTTGGTGCAATCAACCCAAGCTGAATTTAAGGATAAAGGCAGCCGTTTTTTGGCATTCGCGTCCCCTATTTTACTGGAAACCGATATCAAGCCTCTAATACAGGATCTGCGAGAAGCACACCATAAAGCTCGGCATTGCTGTTTTGCTTGGCGATTGGGTGTAGATGGCAATCGATTTCGGGCTAATGACGACGGGGAGCCATCGGGGAGTGCTGGGCGGCCCATTTTGGGTCAAATTGATTCGGCACAATTAACCGATATTTTGGTGGTGGTGGTGCGGTATTTTGGCGGTACTTTATTGGGTGTGCCGGGATTGATTCATGCTTATAAAACCGCAGCAGCGGCGGCCATAGCGTTAGGTGAAACCGCAGAAAAGGATATTCAGAAAATTGTTGTGTTGCGTTGCGAATACCCACATTTAAGCGGAGCACTGCGCATTGCCAAACAATTTCAGGCAACCGTGATACAGCAAGATTTGCAATTAGATTGCAAATTGGTGATTCAGGTGCCTCTGGCGCAGCTTGATGCCTGTTGGCAAGCGTGGCAGGATACTCGGGTAATGAGGCTATCTGTAGAAAACCAGCATTGAACTGGCTTAGTGGTTGATTTGCCTCCTGACTTTAAACAATAAATGAATTTAAGAAATAATCAGGTTGGATTGAAGGTGGGCGGTTCAAAATTGTGCATTTAGTCAGATGTGCTCAATATGAGCAGCTAAGCAATGTATTCAAAGGCTGCTTGAAATGTTTCAGGCAGCCTTCATCTGCCAAAAAAATGACTAATGTGTTGTGTATAAACAGATTAAGATAAATGGCTTATGGGCGACCAGTTGCCCTATCCATTCTCTAAATTTGATATTAAACAGCATATTTTTTGGCGCCCGCCACGCACACCATGGCACCGGCCGTGGCCACCAGCATGCCATTGTTAACCGATTCATGTAGTAATAATGCAGCCAAAGCCAAGCCCATGAAGGGTTGCAGCAATTGTAATTGGCCTACCGCCGCAATGCCGCCTAAGGCCAATCCGCGATACCAAAATACAAAGCCAATCAACATACTGAATAGCGTCACATACACAAACCCCAGCCAAGCTGATGCGTTGATTTGGGCCAATGAATTGGGTAGATACCAAAAGCAGAGCGGCAGCATGACGGGCAGCGCCAAAACCAATGCCCAGCTGATAACCTGCCAGCCGCCCAATCTTCGTGATAATTGCGCACCTTCGGCATAGCCCAGCCCACACACGGCAACAGCCAATAGCATCAATATATCCCCTTTTAATGATGCTGTTCCATCTTGCAATAGTGCATAAGCTGCGACAAAACCACTGCCTATTAATGCAAACAGCCAAAATAGAGGCTGTGGTTGCTCGCCACTTCGCAATACGGCAAACAAGGCTGTACACAAAGGCAACAATCCCACAAATACGATGGAGTGTGTCGAGCTAATGTGTTGTAGCGCCAATGCTGTAAATAAAGGAAAGCCAATCACACAACCTAAAGCAACCATACTGAGTGCAGACATGTCTTGGCGCGTTGGCCGAGGTTGCTGTAACCACAGCAGAAAAACAAGACTGATCAATGCGGCTATACTGGCTCGAGCACCTGTTAGAAAAAAAGGGTCAAAGCCCATGACGGCGGCTTTGGTTGCTGGTAATGATCCAGAAAAAATAACCACACCCATGAGGCCATTGAGCCAACCTTTGCTTGTTTTATTCATTATTTTCTCCTGAATGGACAGTACTCAGTAAACCATGTAGCTACATAGCATCGCCAGACACAATCCAATACAATAGAAAAGAACTGTATTGCTTACTGAACCCATACACTTTTAGGAAACTGTATGAATACACAGCAAACCCGTATTGAAATGGTGATGGCGCATATTCGTGAGCAAGTGGATACTCGGATTTATTTACCAGGTACCCGATTGCCCTCGGTGCGATCCCAAGCCAAAGCGATGCAGTTTTCTGTGTCTACCGTGGTTGAGGCATATGAGCGCTTGGCTGCAGAAGGTATTATCATTGCTCGCCCCGGCTCTGGTTTTTATGTAAATGGTTTGGTTACGGCGCTGAATTTGGCGCAGATGGCACCATCGTTGGATCGGGAAATCGATCCTTTGTGGATTTCCCGGCAGTCTTTGGTGGCTGATGAGGCGGTATTGAAGCCCGGGTGTGGATGGCTACCTGCAACATGGCTGTATCATGATGGGATGCGCCGTGCTTTGCGGTACATGGCACGTGCCCACACCGAAGCCTTAACTGAATATGCAACGCCGTTAGGTAACCTTGAATTTCGCCATTTCTTGAGTCACCGCTTGGCCAAAAAAGGCATTAATGCGTCACCAACGCAAATTATGTTGACCGATTCTGGAACACATGCGATTGATTTAATTGGCCGGTTTGTGTTGCAGCCTGGTGATTATGTATTGGTGGACGATCCTTGCTATTTTAATTTTCATGCTTTGCTGAAGGCCCATCGGGTGCATGTGGTCGGCGTGCCTTATACGCCGGATGGGCCTGATGTCCGTGCCTTTGAGCAGGCTTTGCAGCATCGACCTAAGCTTTATATCACCAATTCCGCCATTCACAATCCTACCGGCGCCGTCCTCACGCCCACCACAGCCCACCGCATTTTAAAGCTGGCCGACGCAGCGCAGCTCATCGTTGTCGAAGACGATATTTTTGCTGATTTTGAATACCAGGCGGCACCTCGATTGGCGGCGTTTGATGGTTTGTCACAGGTGATTCATATTGGCAGCTTTGCCAAGACGGTTTCTGCGTCATTGCGTTGTGGCTATATTGCGGCCAGGCCAGAATGGATAGACAGCTTAATTGATTTGAAAATTGCCACATCGTTTGGTGGCAGTAGCTTGGCCGCCGATGTTTTATTGGCCACGTTGACTAACAGCGGCTATCGCAAGCATATGGAATCGGTGCGCTTGAGATTGGCTCAAGCCATGATGCAAACCATACACAATTTGGATGCCTTGGGTATCAAGCCTTGGATTGTGCCGCAAGCGGGGATGTTTTTGTGGTGTTGTTTACCCTTCGGCATTACGGCCACAGACTTGTCCCAACGATGCTTAAAGCAAGGCGTGATTTTGGCCCCTGGGAATGCATTTAGTCTATCATTGGGCGCAGGGCAATTTATGCGTTTTAACGTCGCACAATCATTAGATCCGAAAATTTTTATGGTTTTGAAGCAAGCCTTGCAGGATTTGCGAAATAAATGATAAGCATTGTTGTTTGAGTATTCATGATGGTGGTGGCTTAGGCTGCCTGAAAACCATACGGCAAATACTGAAATGTATTTTTCAGGTCGCTTTCATGGTCGCAATGTGCTGGCTTTTATCACGGTGGCTTATGCATGGTTTTATTTATGGGTGTGGTTTTTGGACTTAGGTCGAATAATATTGCTGGTATCGCTCTGAGGATATTTGGTGCATCAACTTTACCCAGTTTACGCAATGCAAAATAAAATATTTAATCTCGACGTTGTGGGGTGGCAATCAGTCGCAGCATGGATTAAGAAATAAGTGGCTATATGGTATGGATGACGACTTAACGTTGTGGTGCGGACAATCATTTACCCATGAGGGAAAGTTTCTGCCAGTACTTCTGGCATTGGTTATAATGTGGATTCATGCTTTCAGGCAGCCTCTAAATGCGTTGGAGGATGCTATTTTTTGGTGACTTTGGGGCAACACATGAACGTATTGGTTTTGGGCAGTGGCGGGCGCGAACATGCGCTGGCATGGAAATTGGCGCAATCGCCAAAAGTTGAAACGGTATTTGTGGCACCGGGCAATGCGGGCACAGCCATTGAGCCCAAATTAAGTAATATCACGCTCAGTGCACATGGTGATTTGATTCAATTTTGTCGCGATAACGATGTGGCTTTCACTGTTGTTGGCCCAGAAGCACCATTGGCGGCGGGTGTGGTGGATGATTTTCGTTCTGCTGGGCTGGCGGTGTTTGGCCCCACCCAATATTGCGCCCAGTTGGAAAGCTCAAAAGATTTTGCCAAAGCCTTTATGGCCAAATATGGGGTGCCCACAGCCGAATATCAAACATTTAGCGATGCTCAGGCCGCGCATGATTATGTGGCTGCCAAAGGCGCACCGATTGTGATTAAAGCGGATGGCTTGGCCGCAGGCAAAGGTGTGATTGTGGCGTTGACACTGGCCGAAGCACATGCGGCAATTGATGACATGCTGTTGGGCAACAAAATGGGCGATGCGGGCGCGCGCGTGGTGATTGAGGATTTTTTGCAAGGAGAAGAAGCCAGTTTTATTGTGATGGTCGATGGCGACCATGTGCTGCCCATGGCTTCTAGCCAAGACCACAAACGGCTTCTGGATGACGATTTGGGCCCCAACACCGGTGGTATGGGCGCTTATTCGCCCGCGCCGGTTGTTACCCAGGCCGTACATCAGCGCGTAATGGATGAAATCATTTTGCCTGTGGTCAATGCCATGAAGGCAGAAGGTCATCCCTATACCGGTTTTCTTTATGCGGGGTTGATGATCGATGCAACGGGTGCGCCATTCACCATTGAGTTCAATTGCCGATTTGGTGACCCTGAAACTCAGCCCATCATGAGTCGCTTAGACAGTGACTTGGTGGATTTGGTGGAAGCGGGATTAACTGGCCATTTGGATCAGGTTAGTGCGCAGTGGACACCACAAACTGCTGTCGGCGTGGTGTTGGCTGCGGCCAATTACCCAGAGTCACCACGCAAAGGTGATGTGATTACGGGGATTGAGGATGCCAACGCTATTGGTAAAGTATTTCATGCGGGAACCACTTTAAACCCACAGGGCAAACTGGTCACCAATGGTGGTCGAGTTTTGTGTGTGGTGGGTTTGGGTGATGATGTGACGCAAGCACAAAGTCAGGCTTATCGGGCATTATCATGCATCCACTTTGATGGCATGCAATACCGCAAAGACATTGCCAACAAAGCATTGTCATATGCATCCCATCAGATTGGCTGAAAATGCCACAAGCGCGTATAATCGCGTTTTCTTTCATTTCAGGCAGCCTCAAACTGACTGAGATCGTCGCGGATATGATGTAGTGGTAGCATAATTGCTTCCCAAGCAATTCGGGCGGGTTCGAATCCCGTTATCCGCTCCAAATACACTTTTCAGGGTTTTCAGTGATGATGAAAACCCTGTTTTTATTTGATTTTCATTCTATTTTCCTTTCACGGGCTAGCATAAAATAGCACACTAGCTCATGGATTTTAGGGTAATTTTTTTGCCACCCTAAAAAATCTCTATTTGTTGGAAAACAGTGTCTTAATTTTTACATTTATAGGATTTTCAAAGCCTTGTTGTGCAGGATGGTGAGCGATGCCATTGCAAGATAACCAATGAATGGTGGCTATGATTTGCAGATTAATATTGTCACCAAGACCTTGTTAAACGGTTATGTGCGTACACAAACCAAAGGGAAAGGAGCGCCGTTTGGATGGTGTGGATAGCTAGAGGTAGGTAAAAGCTTGGAGTAAACACATACCGGACGCCGCTGACCTTCTCACGCGGAAAGAAAATTTCGGTATGAGTTTTTGTTAACAGGACGTCAATAAGTTGTAGGAGATGATTTTTTAGAATTTTATGCTGTATGTAAGTGCGCATTGTATATCTTTACAATTACCATAGAGTGGCCACAAAACAAATGGCCAGAGCATTCAGTCCCCTGGCAGTAAGCAACCCCGTGCCGCAGCCAACCAACAAGCTTGCTAAAAATAATGTAATTCAAGATTGATTTTTATAGATTTAAGCTGACTCATAGGGTCTAATATGAATGAAGTTAAATTTTTTGTATTTAGGTATTAATAATAATCGAGATAGCTATGCTTTCCGAATTGCTTTTTAGATTTGCTACTGAGTATTATCAGGAAAAGGAAAGCCCGTTTAAGTCCTCTCCATTCGCTAATTTTGTACGCCATGATTTGGTCGCGGCTGCACAAGATGCAATTCGAGAATGGCCTTTTGATTTGATTGTGAAGGCTAGTGTGGGTCAATCGGTATGGGCTGATGTTCCTTGGCTTGCTTTTTTTGATCCCATTGAAACCGATTCGGCCATGCATGGTATATATGTGGTCTATTTAATTAACCCTTTGGAAAAGACGATCTCGTTATCACTAAATCAAGGGGCAACAGCAATTTATAATGAGTATGGAAAAAAAAGAGGGAGAAATGTGCTGTTGAGGCAAGCGGCTGATATAGCAGATAGGGTATTTGATCATGCACATCAATTTTCAAGTGAGCCTATAAATTTAGGCTCGTCATTACAATTGGCAACTGGTTACGAAGCTGGCCATGCGTTTGGTAGGACCTATAAAGCTGAGGATTTATCAGAAAGTGAACTATTACAGGATCTTTATGAAATGTTTCAAGCATATTCCGTAATTCTGGAACGAGGTGGGCTTGCTCCGAGCGATCTCATGCGAGAAGAATCAGGTATTGTAAATTTGATAGAAACCCGTCGTTATATGTTGTCGAGACGAATTGAACGTTCCCCAAAAGTGCGTAGCCAAATTTTGAAAAGTCGAGCGGCAATTTGTCAATGCTGTGGTCTTGATCCTAAATTAGATTATGGTTATTCTGGACCGTTAGAGAAAATACCTCTAGATGTTCATCATGCAGTACAATTAAAAGACTTGTCTGACGGGGAATCCCGTCGGTATTCTATTAATGATGACTTTATGATTTTATGCCCAACTTGCCATCGTATGATACATAAACAATCGAATGTTGCTGATTTAGAAAAATTGAAATCTAAACTTAAGTTCAAATTTATGAGAGGAACTTAAAAATATTTTTCATGGATGGGCTTAGGCTGGTAGATTTATATTTTGAGGTAATATTTAGGTTAATAACTTATTTTATTAAAAATTTAATATAAAACAATTTCTTATATTAAAATTTCAATCCTCGTTATCCGCGCAAATTTAAAAAAAGCCAATCTTAGATTGGCTTTTTTTATCTGATAAAAAGACATTTTTTTGTTCTTTGATTAACAGTTTTAAATATGATTCAATAACCGTCAATAAAGGAAGTGAAATCAATAAAGGAAATGCAATCAATGAAAAAAACATGGGCTCTATTATTCATAGGTTTATTAAACGCATGCGTTATTTTAAATGGCAATTATGAAGTCAAGGCTTATGATGAGCAGGGTCGGCTTATCAAAAACAATATCCGTATGATGGCGCAAGGCAGTGGTATTTATACAGCTAAAAATTCGCTTTGTTCTTTTTATCCGAATGCCACACTTAAGGTGATTAACACCGATACAGGTGAGGAGGTAAAAAGTGAGGCTCGACGTTGCCGCTTAGCCCCCAGAAATTTGCCTCAAGTCGCGGAATAAATGACCTTAAATAAAGAACTTCCCACCTATGGGAAAGAGGCTAATGCCAATAGCTTGATATGTATTATTTTTGGGTTGGCATCGGCACTGTAGTATTAATAATTTCTCATGGGAATGAATTTTTTGTTGTGAGGTTGCTGGCCAAATGGCCATTAATATAGGGTGTATTTTGTTTTCATTAGCATAATGGTTTTGGTCAATTAATGAATGTTTGGATTGCCTAAGGGCATATTTTTGATATGGATAAATGATTTGTGTTGATTTCTCGGTTGTTGGCTAATCGCCAAGTGAGTTTATTTTTCAGTATTCTGGCAGTGGCTGTGTGCTTGCGTGGGCCGATTACCGGCGTTGGGCCACTTTTGCAGGAAATTCAAAGTTATTTGGGTTTGAATAATACCGCAGCGGGCATTTTAGCGACTTTGCCTTTGTTGGCGTTTGCTGGATTTTCTTTATTCGCACCTAAATTAGCTCTGCGATTTGGCACGGAAAATACTTTGTTGGCGGCGCTGGGCTTATTGATTATTGGTATTTTATGGCGCTCCGCTGGTGGTAGTTGGGCTGTGTATTTGGGTACTGCTTTATTGAGCATGGCGATTGCCGTAGGAAATGTGTTGATTCCGGGTTTGGTTAAACAACACTATCCGCTGCAAGTGGGGCTGATTACTGCACTCTATGCACTGACGATGAATTTGGGTGGCGCGGCCGGATCGGCCGTTAGTGTACCGCTGTCGGAGGAATGGCAGTGGGGTTGGCGCAGTGCTTTGGCGGTATGGGCTATACCAGGGATGCTGGCATTGTTGATTTGGGTGACTCAGGTGGTAGCGGTAAAATCCATGCCTTCGACGGTGCAAGCGGACCATGCGCAGCATCCTTTAGCTAAAATATCGCTGTGGCGCAATCCGCTGGCGTGGATGGTGACATTGTTTATGGGCTTGCAGTCATTGATGTTTTATACGCTACTGAGCTGGTTGCCCCATATTTTGGCTGAAGAAGGCATTTCGGCTACGCAAGCGGGTGCCATGTTGGGCATGATGCAGGTTGTGGTATTACCCATTACCTTAATTACCCCAATTTTGGCGAGTAAGTTACGGCATCAACAATGGCTCGGGGTGGTTTGCGGCATGATTCTGGTGTTGTCTATGGTGGTGTTTGTGGCGCACTGGTCAGCATGGTATTTCACTGCTGTGCTGTGGTTGGGTGTTGGTATGGGTGGCGCATTCAGTTTGAGTATGATGCTGTTTGGTTTACGCAGCGATTCGATTACCGAAGCCGCGGCACTATCCGGCATGGCGCAGGCGGTGGGTTATTTATTGGCAGCTTGTGGGCCGGTATTGTTTGGCTTGTTGCATGACTGGACGCACAGTTGGATATATCCGCTGGTATTGTTGCTGCTGGTGTCGGTATTGATTGCCGTAACGGGTTATTTTGCCGGTCGCGATCGTAAATTGGCGTTTTATCGATAAATTTCGGATTCGGTTTCTCTTGAGTAATGCAAGGCTGCCTGAAAATGTGTTCAGGCAGCCTTAATTTATGGACAAAGGGATGTTGAGTTAGCCATGTATTGCCTTAAACCAGTGTTTTTGTGCATCCCATAGTTGATGTGAAGCTTGCACAGCAGGAAAGCGCAGGGAATAACACATCATATTGTGCTGCGCATGCATTATCCGCCCATTGGGCGCATGGCAACTGTCCATGATTGGGATGGCTGCCTAACCATTCAACGGATTTTTCAAAGACGATCGATGTATTGTCAGCCATGTATTGAATGGTGAATGAAACACATTGAGCGTGTCGTGAAATATACAGCCATAAAAAAAGGGCACCCGAAGGTGCCCTTGCCCGATTGAAAGACATTAATCTTTTTTGTCTTTCACTTCTTCAAACTCAGCATCAACCACATCATCATTGGCTTTGCCTGTGGCCTGCTCGTTACCACCTTGCGGCTGTTGATTTTGGCTTTCAGCCTGAGCCTGGGCATACATCATTTCACCCAATTTCTGGCTGGCTTGACCCAGCGCTTCAGCTTTAGCATCAATGGCTGCTTTGTCCTCGCCTTTCACTGCCTCTTCGGTTTCTTTAACAGCAGTTTCGATTTTTTCTTTTTCCGCAGCATCCAGCTTGTCACCATATTCACCCAATGATTTTTTCACTGAGTGAATCAGCGCTTCAGCCTGATTACGGCTGGCCACTAATTCAGACAATTTGCGGTCTTCTTCGGCATTGGCCTCGGCATCTTTCACCATACGTTCAATTTCTTCTTCGCTCAAACCAGAAGAAGCTTGGATGGTGATGTTAGCCTCTTTGCCCGTACCCTTGTCTTTGGCTGATACGTGCAAAATACCATTCGCATCAATGTCGAAAGTGACTTCAATTTGCGGCATGCCACGTGGTGCTGGCGGGATATCGGTCAAATTAAATTGGCCTAAGCTTTTGTTGGCCGAGGCGCGTTCGCGTTCACCCTGCAAAACGTGGATGGTTACGGCGTTTTGGTTGTCATCAGCAGTAGAGAAAACCTGTGTCGCCTTGGTTGGGATGGTGGTGTTTTTGTTGATGAGTTTGGTCATCACCCCGCCCATGGTTTCAATACCCAAAGACAGAGGGGTTACGTCCAACAGCAAGACATCGCTGCGATCACCTGTCAATACGGCACCTTGAATGGCAGCGCCCACAGCAACGGCTTCATCTGGGTTCACGTCTTTGCGTGGCTCTTTACCGAAGTAGTCTTTAACGGCTTCCTGTACTTTTGGCATGCGGCTTTGACCACCCACCAAAATCACGTCGTCAATGTCGTTCACGCTCAAGCCCGCATCCTTGATGGCAGTGCGACAAGGCTCGATAGAACGGGTTATCAAATCTTCCACCAAGCTTTCGAATTTGGCGCGGGTGATTTTCATGGCCAAATGTTTCGGGCCTGAGGCATCCATGGTGATGTAGGGCAAATTGATTTCGGTTTGTTGACCGCTAGACAGTTCAATTTTGGCTTTTTCTGCTGCTTCTTTTAAGCGTTGCAGTGCCATGACGTCGTTTTTCAGGTCAATGCCTTGATCTTTTTTGAACTCATCGATGATGTAATTAATCAAGCGTTGGTCAAAATCTTCACCGCCCAAGAAAGTATCACCATTGGTGGCCAATACTTCAAATTGTTTGTCACCGTCTACATCGGCAATTTCAATGATGGAAATATCAAAAGTACCACCGCCTAAGTCATATACGGCAATTTTTCGGTCGCCTTTAGCATTTTTGTCCATGCCGAAAGCCAAAGCAGCAGCGGTCGGCTCGTTGATAATGCGTTTGACATCCAAACCAGCGATGCGCCCAGCATCTTTGGTGGCTTGGCGTTGGCTGTCATTGAAGTAAGCCGGAACGGTAATCACAGCTTCGGTGACGGCCTCGCCCAAATAATCTTCAGCGGCTTTTTTCATTTTGCGCAGAATTTCGGCAGAAACTTGCGGTGGTGACAATTGTTTGTCTTGTGCAGACACCCATGCATCGCCATTGCTGGCTTTAATGATGTCAAACGGCATGTTTTTAATGTCGCGTTGGACTTCTGCATCGTCAAATTTACGGCCAATCAAACGTTTCACTGCGTAAATGGTGTTTTTGGCGTTGGTGACGGCCTGGCGCTTGGCTGGTGCCCCTACCAAAATTTCGTTGTTGTCTAGATAAGCCACTACTGAAGGGGTGGTGCGTGCGCCTTCTGCGTTTTCGATTACTTTGGTCTGACCACCTTCAGAAATGGCCACGCAAGAGTTGGTAGTACCTAAGTCAATACCAATTACTTTTGCCATGGTGTCAATCTCCTAATTTATAATTAAATGTCTTCAATCGGTTGTGTTGCCATACAGCATTCAGGCAGCCCTTTGCTGCCTTGTTGACGCTTAAATGGGCACGCTTGTGCGGATTTCAAGCGAAAATTAAAAAAAAGGCGCATGGTATTTGGGTGGTGCAACTGATGGGATTGAAGAAAGACCACAATGGCTTTCAGGCAACCATAATCCATGGTCATTGCTGTATTTGAGCCACATCAGGATGTATCTGCACAAGCCTGCTGAAGCAGACTTATTTATCGTAGAATAATGGTTCTATGACCACACACAAAGAGAGGCCATATCATGGGCTTTAAACCAATCCCCGCCGCCATTGCCGTGGCATTGGGGCTGATTATTGCGTTTGTTATTCCGGTGCCAGAAGGCGTAACCCCACAGGCTTGGCATTTGCTGGCGATGTTTGTGGGCGTTATTGCGGGCATTATTGGCAAGGCGATGCCAATAGGCGCATTGTCTATCATTGCCATCATGCTGGTTGCGTTAACGGGTGTGACTGCGGATAAACCGGGCGATGCCATGAAAGATGCGCTCAGCGGTTTTGCCAATCCACTGATTTGGTTGATTGGTGTGGCCATCATGATTTCACGCGGGCTCTTGAAAACCGGCCTGGGCTCCCGTTTTGCCTATTGGTTTATTGCGGTATGGGGCAAACATACTTTGGGCATTGGTTATAGCTTTGCCATTTCTGAACTGATGTTGGCACCCGTGACGCCCAGCAATACCGCTCGGGGCGGCGGCATTATGCACCCGTTGATGAAAGCCATTGCTGAAAGTTTTGGCTCGCACCCCGATCAAGGTACAGAAAAGAAAATTGGCAAGTATTTGGCCTTGGTGAATTACCATTGCAACCCGATTTCTTCTGCTATGTTTATTACCGCCACTGCCCCCAATCCACTGGTGGTGGATTTGGTGGCCAAAGCCACCAACAGCAATATTCATCTCAGTTGGAGTACCTGGGCCTTGGCGATGCTGTTGCCGGGCGTGGTGGCGATGCTGTTGATGCCATTGGTGCTTTACTGGCTCTATCCTCCAGAAATCAAGAAAACCCCCAATGCAATTGATTTTGCCAAAACCAAATTGCGTGAATTGGGCCAATGAGCCGAGATGAATACATCATGTTGTTTATTTTTGCAGTATTGTTGATTTTATGGGCAGGCATTCCTGCTTTGCTATTGGGCAAGGCTTATACCGTTGATCCTACCACCACGGCGTTTATTGGCTTATCGTTATTGCTGCTGTCAGGGGTATTGAGCTGGGAAGATGTGCTCAAAGAAAAAAGCGCGTGGGACACAATAACGTGGTTTGCGGCTTTGGTGATGATGGCTACTTTTTTGAATAAACTCGGTTTGATTGCTTGGTTTTCCCAAGTGTTGGAAAGTGGTATTGGGCAGTTGGGCTGGGGGTGGCTGGGTTCATGCACTTTATTGCTGTTGGCGTATACCTACGCGCATTATATGTTTGCCAGCACCACTGCCCACATCACCGCCATGTTTGGTGCATTTTATGCCGCTGGGTTGGCGTTAGGTGCTCCGCCGATGTTGTTTGCGCTGATGATGGCCGCTTCTTCCAGCATCATGATGACGCTCACGCATTATGCAACGGGCACATCACCAGTCATTTTTGGCTCTAAATACGTCACCATGTCGGAGTGGTGGAAAGCCGGATTTGTGATGAGTGTGGTGGAATTGTTGGTGTTTGTGGTGGTGGGCGCAGCTTGGTGGAAAATGCTCGGTTATTACTAATGCAAAGGATTCAAGTGCTGTGAACCATTGTGATTCCGGCGCCTGCATCCCACTGGCGGCTTGTATTCTTACCGCGTCTTAATCAGGAAATAGAAGTGGTTAATAAAAAGCGGATGCTGAGCATCCGCTTTTTATTGGTTTCAGGCAGCTTTAAAATGCGTCTAAGGGCAGCGCCAGAATGGCATCGGCTCCCGTATGCACATTTTCTGCATATCCATAAATCTGCGGTAAAACATAGGCAAAATAAGCCTCGGCGACTTGTTGCTGGGCCTGATAAAAATCCGCTCCTAAAGGCGCATTGATGACATCGGTCAACGCGGCGCCTGCAGCCAAATGGTTTTCTGCCACGGCCACTGCACCCAGCGTGCAACTCATTTGATTGAGATAAGCGCAAGCACCCGCTGCCGCTTTTTCCGGTGTCTCCTGCATAAACGACACCATATCATCTACGCTGGTTTGTGCCAGTGTTAAGGCTGCCTGAAGTTGTTTGGCCATGGCTGAATGGACACCCGCTAGTTTGTCTGCCACCGCATGTCCTTGCGCCAAAATTGCTTTGGCAATGTTGCCGCCATTGGCTGCGGTTTTCCGTCCCGCCAAGTCCAAAGCCTGTATGCCATTGGTACCTTCGTATATCGGGGTGATGCGCACATCGCGTACATACTGAGCCACGCCAGTTTCTTCAACATAGCCCATGCCGCCCAATACTTGCATGGCCAAATTGGTGAGCGTGGTGCCATTATCGGTACACCAAGATTTTACAATCGGAATTAAGAAGCTTAACTCGGCATCTGCGCGAGCCCGTTCGCTTTCCACTGGATGGTAGTGGGCTTGATCCAGCGCAGCGCTGGCTTTCATATATAAGGCGCGTTGGGCTGCTAAAGTGGCTTTTTGCACCATCAGCATGCGTCGCACATCTGGGTGCTGAATGATGGGGACAGATTCTTTGTTGCTGCTGCCCAAAGCACGGCTTTGCACGCGCTCTTTGGCATATGCCACTGCATCTTGATAAGCACGCTCAGCCACCGCATGACCTTCAATGCCCACACCCAAGCGGGCATGATTCATCATGGTAAACATGTAGTTCAAGCCTTTGCCCGCCTCACCCACCAGATAGCCTTCAGCACCTTCAAATGACATCACGCAAGTGGGGCTGGCATGGATACCGAGTTTGTGTTCCAACGACACCGCATAAACTGGGTTACGTTTGCCCAAGCTGCCATCGGCATTGATCAAGTATTTGGGTGCGATAAACAGAGAAATACCTTTGACGCCTGCAGGTGCATCAGGCAAACGTGCCAGCACCAGATGAATCACATTTTCTGTGAGTTCATGATCGCCCCAAGTGATGAATATTTTTTGACCAGACAAGGCGTAGGACCCGTCGTCGTTGGGGATGGCTTTGGTTGCCACCTGCGCCAAATCGCTGCCCGCATTGGGTTCGGTTAAATTCATGGTGCCCGACCAAATGCCTTGGCTCATGTTGGGCAAATAGCGTTGCTTTTGTTCGTCGCTGGCATGCGCTTCAATGGCACCAATGGCACCCAAGGTAAGCATTGGCAACAGCGAAAAGGCCAGATTTGCCGAACACCACAGTTCCTCGCAAGCCGACGCAATGATCGAAGGCAAGCCTTGACCTTCGTATTCGACTGGCGCACGTAACCCCAGCCAGCCGGCATCTCGAAACGCATAAAAAGCATTGGCGATGTCTGGATGGGTGATGACTTTGCCATCCACCAAACGAGCGCCATTTAAGTCTCCGCTGCGGTTGGTGGGGGCCAATTCTTGTTCGGCAAACTTGCCGGCCTCTTCCAAAATGGCGTCCACGGTTTCTGCATCCAAACCAGCGGCAAAAGGCATGGCCAGAATCTCTGGTAAGCGGCCATGGGTTGCTAAGGCAAAGCGCAATTCATTTAAAGGGGCGCGATAGGTCATGCTGATATTTCTCCATATTATTTTTTTAATCGCCAAGGCGTTGGTTGGGGGTGCATGGCTTTTGTGCAAAGCACAATGCCATAACCAAGCATAGCAAATTGCCCCCACCTTGCCTACACACGAATCGATAGATCTTTAATCATTGGTATTAAAAACTTGATTATAGTTTTTTCTGTTACTATAATTTCGGCAATTTTACCAAATGAGTTTGTTATGTCTTTTGCTCTTTCTGCCAATGAATTGGAAAACGCGCTGTCTGTTTTGTCGGCCAAAATGCCCAGTATGAATGTGGATTTGATTCTTCTTGGGCGCTTATCGCGCTTATTGCACACGCGCATTACCAACCAATTAAACGATTGCTTGCGCCAGCACGGGCTGACTGAAAGTTTGTGGCATGCCTTATTGGCGGTTTATGCTCAACCCAAGCATGAAATCTTGCCTTCAGAATTAAGTGATGTGCTGAACCTGACACGCACCAGTGCCACCCGTTTATCGGATGAATTGGTGATGAATGGTTGGGCCACTCGCTATACTCACCCCAAAGATCGCCGCAAAATTACCTTAAAGCTAACTGACGCAGGGGAAAAACTAATTCAAGAAGTGAGCCCTGATACCAATGCAGTGCGGCGGCAAATTTGGTCAGCGCTTTCGGCTGATGAGCAACAGCAATTGCGCTGTTTGCTGCAAAAATTATTGGAACACAAATAAGCGCTTCCCCTGTTGTAACGGCGTGAACAAATGCCGAATCAGCAGAGGCGGTATAAATAAGGCATACACATTATGTTGAAAACGATCAAAATCTATCGTGTGCAGGGATTGGTATTGTGCTGTGCGCTGGCACTGAGTGCCTGTGCACAAACTGGGCAGCAGCGGCCTTTGGACAGCGCCATGACAGCAAGCAGTTTGTCTTTGCCCGCGGGCCAGACTGCCGCGGTATCGGCGGCCTGGTGGCGTCAATTGCAGCAACCTACCTTGAATCACTTGATGGATGTGGGCTTGGCTCAGGCGCCAGATTTGCGTATTGCTCAGGCGCGTTTGCGTCAGGCCGAGGCGCAATGGCGTGGGACGGAAGGTCAGGCCGGCGTGCAAATAGGCATCCAGCACGGGCCAATGGCATTTATTTGGATCCGAAACCAGACATCCCCAATTACGATACCAATCATGTTCTGACCAACGAAATGGCGGCGCTGGCGCTCAACTACACATTTGACTTCTGGGGCAAACAGCGCAATACCATTCAGGCAGCCTTGGGGCAAAAAGAGGCGGCGCAATGGCAAGTGGCACAAGCGCGCTTGGTATTGGCTCAGGCCATCGTAGCGCAATATACGCAGTGGCAGTTATTGGATGCACAGCTGGCTGTGGTGGATAAGCGCATTGCAGTCAATGAGCAATTGAAAGCTTTGTTGGCAGGGCGGATTCGTGCTGGGCTATTGCCGGGCAGTGCTGCATATAACCAAGGCCAAGCTTTGCTGTCTTTGCAGTCATCGCAAAAACAGTTGCAAGCGGAGCGTGAGCGCACCCAACACAGTTTGGCGGCTTTGATTGGCCAGCCACCTACTGCTGTGCAGGGCTTGAATCCGCAGGCATTGGGCTCTGTTCCGGTTGTGGCGGTGAATCATTTGCGCGCTGACATATTGGGCCAGCGGCCAGATATCGCGGCTCAACGAGCGTTGTTGCAGTCGCGCTATTTCGGGGTTCAAGCCGCCAAGGCTGAATTTTATCCGAATATTGAAATCAAAGGTTTGGCTGGTTTTTCCCACATTGATGCCTTTGATGTATTGCATTCCAGTTCGCGTTTATTGGGGTTGATGCCAGCCATTACCTTGCCAATTTTCACTTCAGGCAGCCTGAAAGCGAATTTGGCTGGCAAGCATGCCCAATATGATGAGCAGGTAGCGATGTACGATAAAACCGTGGTCACTGCCTTACAACAAGCAGCCGATGCCAGCAGTGATTATCAGCACAGTCAAGACGCCCTACCCCTACAGCAGCAAGCATGGCAGCTGGCACAGAAAAATGCTGATTCCAGTGCCCGTCGTCTGCGGGCTGGTTTGGATAATGGCTTAAACCGACTGCAGTTGGAAGACGCCGCTTTGAGTGCACAGGGTGATTATTTGAAAGTGGCATCATGGCAACAGCAAAGCTGGAATAACCTTCAGGCAGCCTTAGGCGGCGGCTTCATTAATCCGCAAGCCACATCCGCACAAACACACTAAAGAAAACGTTAAATTCCATGAGTAATAATGACATGAACGCAGAAAACAGCACGCCCGCTACAACAGCGCCCACACCCACCCAACCCAGTGCACCCAGGAAAAAAACCAATGGTAAGCGCAAGCGCAACCTGATTATTCTGACCACCATTTTTCTGTTGATTGCATTGGGCTTTTTGTTGATGTATCTCTTGGTTTGGCAACATGAGGAAGGCACTGATGATGCCTATGTCAATGGCCATTTGGTACAAGTGACACCGCAAATCGCCGGGACGGTACAAGCTGTGAATGTGGATGATACCCAAGGCGTGAAAAGCAATCAGGTATTGGTGACGTTGGATGACAGCGATATGCAATTGGCGTATGAACGCGCCCAAAGCGAATTGATCAATGCCATTCGCCAAAATCAGCAGCAAACTGCGGCATCCAGTCAAGCACAGGCTCAAGTTATCGCTCAAAAGGCACAATTGGCGCGTCTGCAGTCGGACTTAAAGCGCCGCGAAAGCTTGGCGGGCACCGATGCGATTTCGGCAGAAGAATTAAGCCATGCGCGTGCGGCTGTGGTGGAAGCACAAGCAGCTTTGGAAGCCACTCAGGCACAAGATAAAGCTGCAAAAGCGGTGATTGGCAACAATGTTGCTTTGCGTCAACAGCCCGCAGTATTGACGGCCATTAGTCATTTGAAAGATGCCTGGCTCAATTTGCAACGTACGCAGATTAAAGCGCCAATGGATGGACAGGTAGCCAAGCGCAACGTACAGGTTGGGCAAAAAGTCGCACCGGGATCGGCGCTGATGGCAGTGGTGCCGTTGCACAATGTGTGGGTGGATGCGAACTTTAAAGAAGGCCAACTGGCCAATATGCGCATTGGCCAACCGGCCACGGTGACTGCCGATGTTTATGGTAGCAAAGTGAAATACCATGGTCGTGTGGCTGGGTTATCCGCTGGGACGGGTTCGGCATTTGCCTTATTGCCCGCGCAAAATGCCACGGGTAACTGGATTAAAGTGGTGCAGCGCTTGCCTGTGCGTATTGAATTGGATGCCAAAGAATTGGCCGAACATCCTTTGCGTGTAGGCTTGTCTATGGATGTGGAAGTCAACACCCAAAATAAAAATGGCAAAGACATGACCAATGTGGGTGAACCGAATAAAGGCGATAAATTGGCTGATGTTGATTGGGCGCCGGTGAATACCATCATCGACAAAATTTTTGCGCAGTACGCTCAATAAAGGCTGCCTGAATGCGTGTTTCTCCATTAAGCGGTACCCCCTTGGTATTGGTGACCATCGCCTTGTCGTTGGCGGTGTTTATGCAGGTGCTTGACTCCACCATCGCCAATGTGGCACTGCCTACCATTGCCGGGAACCTGGGTGCAGCCACTAACCAAGGTACTTGGGTGATTACCTCGTTTGCGGTGGCCAATGCCATTTCAGTGCCGTTAACCGGATGGTTGGCGCGGCGCTATGGCGAGGTGAAAGTTTTTGTGGCCTCGACTTTATTGTTTGTGGTGGCTTCATTTCTGTGTGGTATTGCGCCCAGCCTTGGTCTATTGGTGTTATTTCGGGTTATTCAAGGTGCAGTTGCGGGGCCCATGATTCCATTGTCGCAAAGCTTGTTGATGGCGGCGTATCCGCCGGAAAAAAGGCCGATGGCCTTGGCGCTGTGGTCGATGGTGATCATTGTGGCGCCCATTTTTGGCCCGATTTTAGGGGGCATCATCAGTGACAACTGGCATTGGGGCTGGATCTTTTTCATCAATATTCCCATCGGTATTGTGGCTGGGTGGGTGGCCTGGCGCCAACTCAAACACCGAGAAACCGAAATCGTGCATCAACCCATAGATCGCCTGGGTTTGGCATTGATGGTGGTGGGTGTGGGTGCATTGCAGATGATGCTGGATCGTGGCCGTGAGCTGGACTGGTTTTCATCTACCGAAATCATTGTATTGGCGGTGCTGGCCGTGGTGTGCCTGAGTTATTTTGTGATTTGGGAATGGTATGCCGAGCACCCGATCGTGGATTTGCAGCTGTTTCGTGATCGTAATTTCACCGTTG
Source organism: Snodgrassella sp. CFCC 13594 (assembly GCF_001590725.1). Classification (GTDB taxonomy): domain Bacteria; phylum Pseudomonadota; class Gammaproteobacteria; order Burkholderiales; family Neisseriaceae; genus Snodgrassella. The sequence continues at coordinate 117,369 of NZ_LQXR01000002.1, forward strand.
GCGTTATTACCTTAAGCACCGCGTTTATGGTGTACATGGGCGCCATTGTATTGCTGCCCTTGGTGTTGCAAACACAGCTTGGCTACACCGCTACTTGGGCCGGTTTGGCTACTGCGCCGATTGGCATTTTCCCAGTGCTACTTTCGCCTTTGATTGGTAAATTTGGGAATCGTTTGGACATGCGTGCTTTGGTTACTGTCAGCTTTCTGGTGTATGCCGGGTGCTTTTTCTGGCGCAGTGAATTCAACGCCCAAATGGATTTCATGGATGTGTTTTGGCCACAATTTATCCAGGGTATTGGTATGGCCATGTTTTTCATGCCACTCACGCAGATTACACTGTCACGCATACCTGGCAATCAAATTGCGGCCGCTTCCAGTATTTCCAATTTTGTGCGTATTTTGGCCGGTGGTATTGGTACCTCACTGGTAACCACCATGTGGGATAGGCGTGAAGCACTACACCACAGCCGCTTAGTTGAATCCATCAATCCTTACAACGATACCGCCAATCAAACACTCAATGGCATGGGACAAATGGGCATGGCTGCGCCACAACAATATGGCATGCTCGAGCGCATCATTGAGCAACAAACCAACATAATGGGTGCCAATGATATTTTTTGGCTCTGTGGTGTAACCTTTGTGGCGTTGGTTGTGTTGGTGTGGTTTGCCAAGCCACCTTTCGGCTCCAAAGGTGGCGGTGGGGCGCACTGATTGCGCAATAAGCGATTGGGATAACCATGAGTACAGCACAGGCTGCCTGAACAGTTTCAGGCAGCCTGCTTGCGATGTTTGTGGTACGAAACTGTGCTGAACGCCGACTCACGCTCATTAAGCGTGGCTTCGGCGCGACGCCATCGTTTTTATCTGCTGGTTGATTGTTGAGCCATGCCATTGCCTGCTGCATTATGTTGAGTGGGGTTAGTTAGCAGCGCAATCAGACAACAACTCGGCAAAATAGTATGTATTTGGCTGCTTGGCCATGAGACGCATTCAGAATTTTGTCCACAGCGGCAGTAACAAGCGCCAAGCCAAATAAAACATCATCACCGCAATTAATCCATCGAGAATTTGCCAAACTCGCTCGCGACGGAACCATGGCAACAACACTCGAGCACCAAAAGCCAGGCCATAAAACCATAAGCCAGATAGCGTGCTGGCGCCCATCCAAAAAGCCATTTTCTGAGTGGAATTGAGTGGTGCGGCCACGCTGCCAATGAGCCAAACTGTATCCAAATACACATGGGGGTTGAGTAGAGTGATGGCCAAGGTAATCCAAGCGATTTGGCGGGCAGGTGCTGGTGTTGAATCTGCTTGTTGCTGTAATGCCAAATGACTGCCGCCGCGCCAAGCACGAAGAGCTGCAAACACGCCATAACCCACTAAGAATAGAACCCCCGCATATGTAACCAGCGTCATCAACAAAGGGTGCTGTTTGCTGGCCGAAGCCATGCCCGCAATGCCGAATGCCATTAGCACCATGTCGCACAGCCAACATATGCTGGCCACCAGCAGCGTGTGTTGCTTGAGCAATCCTTGTTGTAATACAAAAGTGTTTTGTGCGCCGACGGCCACGATTAGGCCGCTCATCATGATGGCGCCATCCAGAAATACCTGCAACCCCATATTGCCTCCCATTGGTTGATGCGCGGATGATCGGATGAATACGGGCGTTAGGCAAACGCGACCACAAATTTTCAGGTTGCCTGAAAATCTGTGTTTGTGGTGATCAATGGGCATGTGTCACCATACCCATCTGATGATAGAAAGTGAAATTATGTTGGTAGACGCCAAACAATCAGCCGCCTTTTTGGCGGTAGTGCAATGGGGCAGCTTTGAGCGTGCCGCTGAGGCGCTGCATTTATCCTCATCGGCGGTGTCGCAGCGAATCCGTACCCTAGAAAGCCACATGGGTTGTGTGTTGGTGACGCGGCAACGGCCTTGTGTGGCCACTAAAGATGGATTAAAACTGTTGCGTTACTTGCGCAGCGCCGCCTTGCTTTCGGAAGAAATGCAGCGTGATTTTTCAGGGCAATGCGGTCCGATCACCTTGAATTTAGCGGTCAATTATGACGCTCTGGATACTTGGCTCACACCGGTATTGGCGCAGCTGGCGGAAACCTATCCCGTATTGTTTGAGTTGCATGGTGACGATTTGGAACACACCTTGCGCTGGTTGGCTGAAGGTAAAGTGGTGGCGGCATTCAGTAGCGAGAGTAAAGCATTGAATGGATGCGAAGTGGCCTTTTTGGGCTACCACCGATACCGCATGTTGGCCAGCCAGACTTTTGCACAACGTTACTTCCGCGAAGGCATCAACCGCCAGACTTTGGCCGCTGCGCCGCTGATCGGATTCAACCGGAAAGACCAGGTAAACCACACCTTTCTGCAGCGCTACTTCAATTATGCTGCCGATGCTTGCCCGATTCATTATGTGCCGGGTAGTCATGCTTATTTTCAAGCGGTGTTGTATGGCATGGGCTGGGGTATGATTCCAACGGGACAGGGAGAGGCAGAGGTGGCGCAAGGATTGCTGCGGGACATGGTACCTGGATGCTATGTTGATGTGCCCGTGTATTGGCATGTGTGGCAAGTACGTTCGGTGTATTTGCAGCAAGTCAGCGAGCGCTTGCAATCGCTGGGCAAAGCCCATTTGGTGCAGGTGGAACAAGGGGCGAAATAGGCTATAGTATGGAATATGCGGTTGTTTTGATGAGCCATCGGCTGATTGCCGATCACGCCCTCACCCATAAAGGTTGCCTGAAGCGCTGTTAATATTGAAAGCGCCTCAGGCCCATTTAAGGTGGATTGTGGACAAAGACAACCAATCCATGCATGGTTTTCAATGCCGCATTCAATAAGCCTAAATTTTTATTTCAGGCAGACTTAAGCCAGTGCTGCGCGCAGTTGTTCGGCCAACGCAGCCAGTTCTGCTTGGTCGGCCATGCCGCCTTCGTGCTGGTGCAGTTCGTGGACATTGCCCGGAATCAAGTGAATGTGATAGTGGAACACAGATTGGCCGGCTTGAGCGCCGTTGAGTTGCATTTGCACTATGCCATCGCGGTGCAGTACATGACGCTGTGCCACCACCACTTTTTGGGCCGTGGCGAATACCGCCAGCAGGTATTCAGGCGTCATGTCGCACAGTTCGATGGCTGCACATTTGGGTACCACCAAAACATGGCCGCGGGCTTGAGGCATGACATCCATAAAGGCCAAGGTTTTGTCGTCTTCAAAAACACGGTGGCAGGGAATGTCGCCACGAATGATTTTGGCGAAAATATTGTTGCTGTCGTATGGGGTTTGCATGTCGTTCTCCTGTAATTTTGGGTTGCCTGAACGTTCCTTGAGTGGCGAATGAGTTAAATTTGGGTGAGTTTACTTTTGGCAAATAACGTATCCAATTCTTTGATGCCGTTTTTGCCAAAGTTGATGGTGAGTCGCGCGTGCTCGCCTTTGGTTGCCGCATCAATGATAACGCCAGTACCGAATTTTTCGTGACGCACATTTTGACCAAGCCTAAAGCCATCGAAATCAATGGCGTTTTCAGCCGGAGCGTTGCTGTGTTGGCGGGCTGGATGGGTGCGTGTAAAAGACGCCGGTTTGGTGATTAGGTTGCCTGAAAGCTGCGCTGATAAATGATGCACCACTGCTGTTGGAATTTCATCCACAAAGCGGGAGATTAAACCAAAATGCGTTTGACCATGCAGCAGCCGTTGTTGGGCCATGCTGATGTACAGGCGTTTTTTGGCGCGGGTAATGGCCACATACATTAGGCGGCGTTCTTCCTCTAAGCCATGGCGCTCGGCCAAACTGTATTCGCTGGGGAAAAGTCCTTCCTCCATGCCTGTGAGGAACACCGCATCAAATTCCAAACCTTTGGCTGCATGAATGGTCATCAGCTGCAATGCATCTTCACCCTGACCCGCTTGATGCTCACCCGATTCCAATGCGGCGCTGCTTAAGAAGGCCAATACCGGGAACGCGGGGTTGGTTTCGGCATGTTCCGGCAAAACCTCAAAATTTGATTCCAACGGTTTGAATGCCACCGCAGCACTCACCAATTCTTCCAAATTATCGATACGGTCTTGGTGTTCGCCTTTTTGATTGCGATAGTATTCCATGAGCCCGCTATCATGCACTGCGGCCTGCATCAATTCAGGCAGCTGGACATGACCTACTTGGGCATGTAGGTTTTCCACCAGCCGCACAAATGCCGCTACTTTGGCTTGTTTGCCGCCCAGCGTACAGGTTGCCTGCCACAAGGATATGCCTTGCGTGGCCGCTGCTGCCTGGATATGCTCAATGGTGCGTGCGCCTATGCCGCGGGTGGGCACATTGATGACCCGCAGCAACGCATTATCGTCATCTGGGTTTACTGCCAAGCGCAAATAAGCCAGCGCATGTTTGATTTCCTGGCGCTCGTAAAAGCGCAGACCACCATAGATTTTGTACGGTACATTTGCTCGGAAAAGGGCCTGTTCCAATACCCGTGATTGGGCATTGCTGCGGTACAGCACCGCCATATTTTGAAATGACCAGCCTTCACGGTTCAGTGACTTGGTTTCATCCACGACAAACTGTGCTTCTTCCACATCATTAAGGGCCTGCAAAATACGAATTTTTTCGCCTTCGCCTGCATCGGTGCACAGGTTTTTTCCTAGGCGTTCGGCATTGTGCGCAATCACAGCATTAGCAGCAGTGAGAATATTGCCCACCGAGCGGTAGTTCTGCTCCAACTTAATGGGTGCTTCTACCCCGAATTCGCGGATGAACTGGGTCATGTTGCCTACATCAGCACCCCGAAAACGGTAAATACTTTGGTCGTCATCACCCACGGCAAAAACGGCTGCATGACTGCCTGCTAGAAGTTTTAGCCAAGCATATTGTAATTTATTGGTGTCTTGGAATTCATCCACTAAGATATGATTAAAACGATGCTGATAATGGGTGCGCAACGCCTCATTGGCTTGCAGTAATTCATAGCTGCGCAACATCAGCTCGGCAAAATCCACTACGCCTTCGCGGTGACACAAAGCATCATAGGCAGCATAGCACTCAATCATGCGGTGGGTGTGCGGATCAGGGGCATTGAGCTGGCTGGCGCGCAAACCCGCTTCTTTTTGTGCATTAATGAAACCTTGTAGGCTGCGAGGTGCAATGATTTCTTCGGCGATATTGAGGCTTTTTAATAGGCGTTTGATCACCGCCAATTGATCACCGCTGTCAAGAATCTGGAAGCCATTGGGTAGGCCTGCGTCTTTATAATGTAGACGCAGAAATCGATGACACAGACCATGAAAAGTACCCAGCCACATGGCGCGTACGGGAATGGGCAGCATGGCCGATAAACGCAGCTGCATTTCTTTGGCGGCTTTGTTGGTGAACGTTACTGCCAAAATGCTGTGTACACTGGCTTGCCCGGTTTGAATCAACCAGGCAATACGGGTGGTGAGCACTCGGGTTTTGCCGCTACCAGCGCCCGCCAGTACCAATGCCGCTTGCGGCGGCCAGGTTACTGCTGCTAATTGTTCGGAGTTGAGACCAGCCAATAGGCTGCCTGAAGATGAAATGTCCATAGTGGGCTATTGTAGCCGATTGGGCATGAAAAAGCCGCTGGCATGGTGGCCTGCGGCTGGAGATAAGAAGTCTTATGGTTTTAGAACCATGCTTTAATCAATGCGGCTGTACCAGCAATGCCGCCAATTAAGCCAACTGCTGAAGCAGCAGTGCCCATGGTGCCATTGATTTCGTTGCGTTTGTTTTGGCGTTTTTGGGATTCCAAAGCCAGCTCTTCAGAAACATTTTGGCGTTGACGACGATGCTGTTCCAGCTCGGCACGGGACAATTGTGCCGAAGCTTGATTGCGGCCGGCTTTAATGGCTGCGGAGTCGTCACCCATGGCATAATCGCCTACTGAGCCGCCAGTGGCACAGCCGGTCACCAAAAAGGCAGATAAAGATAAAGCAATCAGAATTTTTTTCATTGGTTTTCCCTGGTCTCGATTCGGAGATTAGTGCAATAAATAGATTTTTTGGCCACTGGTTGCCTTGCGATACGCATCAGCTTGCTTATCAATGACTTCATAGTATTCTTGGCGGCGCTCAGCTCGTTCGGCACGTTCATCTGCCTTCACTCGGGCAGAATCAGCTTGCATTCTTGCTTCTGTTTCTGGCGAGCTCACAAACGTTTTATTGCCATAAGAAACGCCAGTACAAGCAGACAACAACATTCCCCCCAACAGTAAAATACTCAGTGATTTCATTGTGTTTATTCCTGTAAAATTATGTCAATTTACTCAGCCGAATCATAGCCAAGGTTTGCTTGAATAGGCAAGTATTTATTTATCATGCATTGATACAATCAGACCCAATTCGAAAAATGAATTTGGGATGGTTGGGTGATGATTGTAAGAGATCGGATTACTACCAGATAAAGGGTGCCATTCAAATGAATTGCTTCGAAGCCAACCATACCGATAATTTGGCACCGTGGACGCTGTTGGATGGCGGCATGGGCCGTGAATTATTGAAACAAGGCGCGCCATTTCGGCAACCACAGTGGTCTGCTTTGGCCCTGATGGAGGCTCCAGAAACGGTGCTGGCGGTACATCGTGGGTTCATTGCGGCGGGAGCCAAGTGATCACCACCAACAGCTATGCTTTGGTTCCTTTTCACTTGGGAGCGCCAGCGTTTTATGCGCACGGACAACAATGGGCTGATTTGGCAGGGCGGCTGGCTCGCCAAGCGGTGCAGGAATCTAGGCGAAATGTGCGCGTGGCGGCCTCATTACCGCCTTTGTTTGGCTCTTATCAGCCAGCACTTTTTGACGTGGTGCGCGCCCCCGAGATTGCCCAACGCTTAATTGCTGGTTTGGCGCCTTATGCTGATATATGGCTCGCTGAAACCTTATCATCCATTCAGGAAGCAGAATTTATTCAATCAATGTTGCCTGAAAGTAGCCAACCTTTTTGGGTGTCGTTTACTTTGGCTGATGAGGCGGGGGGGACTAGGCCAATCTTGCGTTCGGGGGAGCCGGTTGCTGAAGCCACTCAAGCCATGTTGTCTCTGGGCGTTGATGCTTTGTTGTTTAACTGCAGTGCACCAGAGACTATGTTGGCCGCCATTCAGACAGCTCAACAGGTCATGGCGAGTTCTGGTCAGTTTTGCCCCATTGGGGTCTACGCCAATGCCTTTTGTTCGCATGACGCCGAAGCGGAAACAGCCGCCAATGAATACTTGGATGACATGCGCCCTGATCTAACCATTCGAGCCTATGCGGCGTTAGCCGAACAATGGCTGGCAGCAGGCGCCACATTGATTGGCGGGTGCTGCGGTATTGGGCCCGAGTACATTCGGGCTTTGGCTGATCTTCAATGCCGAGGTGGTGGCTAATTTCTATTGCGCACAGAGCGTGTGCATGGGCTGCTATTGGCCGCCACGCACCGCTTGCCATGCACTGTCCAAACGGGCTCCGGCGGCATTCAGCAAGGCGTCATTTTGCTGCCGTGCTGCATCAGCTTGGTTCAGCGCACCTTGCAATTGGGTGACGTCGGCCTGAGCTCGGTTCAATCGCGCTTGTGCGGATTCCAGCTGCGCTTGTAAATCCAGTGTTTTGGTTTGGGTTGTGCGTTGTGCCGATAAGGCCGATTGATAGGCTGTTTGCGCGCTCAATAAATCGGCTTCTGCCTGCGTTTGCGCCCATAATGGCGCAGCCAAAACGGATACCAGCCCGGCACTGATCCAGATGGATAGATGCTGTTTCATCTTGGGTACTCTCCTGAAATGGTGGGGTTGCCTGAAGTACATCACAATGACTTGCCACAAACTCGTTTGTATTGTTGCTCTGAGGCAGAGCCGCGGATGACTGTCATCGGCCGCATTTGGCTGGCATTGTATTGCTCTTGTCGAACTGTACTGCCCCGTTCATCTAATAGTTGCAATGCGCTCAGACGAAACGTTTTTCGAGTGCAATCCATTTCCCAAGTGCCAATGGCTACTTTGTATGCGGGCGTATTGTTGAAGCGCTCTTGCTTGGTGTCGATGATGGTTTTTTTGTCGCGGAATGTGGCCAAGCCACCTTGATGGCGAATGCTGGATGTATCCAACGCGTGGCGTATATTGCCGCTGCCATCTTCACCCAGAGGCTGCCAATTACCGCTCACACTGGGGCCGCTACTGGTGGCGCAAGCGGCCACTAAACAGGCTGTGGTCAATGCCAAACCAAAGGGCTTAAAAATATGTTGATTCATGATGTTGTCCTCAATTAACCCACCTTTTTGCCGTGCAATCGCCATGAAGTTAAGCAGTCAATGCAGTACAATAGCGCCACTTGGCTAGGTGAAGGTGTGTTGTGGTTGGTTCAGAGCAAATTCTACACGATGTTTTCGGTTATCCCGAATTTCGCGGCCAACAGGCTGATATCATCAATACTTTGGTGGCGGGCGACTCGGCTTTGGTGCTGATGCCCACGGGCGCCGGTAAATCTTTGTGTTATCAAATTCCAGCGCTGATGAGAGAAGGCGTGGCCATTGTGGTGTCGCCGTTAATTGCCTTGATGCAGGATCAGGTGGCGGCGTTAACTGCTGCTGGGGTTCAGGCAGCCTGTGTGCACAGTGCACTGCCTTTGATGATATTAGGGCCATTAGCGATGCCATTGCGGGAGGCACCATAAAATTGTTGTATGTGGCTCCAGAGCGGTTGGTGTCGCCAAAATTTCTGCAATTTTTGCACCACACGCCGATTAGCTTGTTTGCCATTGACGAAGCCCATTGCGTGAGTCAATGGGGCCATGATTTCCGCCCTGAATATCAACAGCTGGGGTTGCTGGTCGATCAATTCCCAGACGTGCCGCGTATTGCGCTTACCGCGACAGCGGATGCAGCGACCCGCGCCGATATCCAATATTATTTGGGCTTAACCGACGCGCGGGTATTTGTTGCCAGTTTTGATCGGCCCAATATTGATTATCAAGTTATTGAAAAAAACAGTGGCAAAAAGCAGCTGTTGCAATTTATCCAAAAACAAATGTCTGGGCAAAACGGCATCGTGTATTGTCTCTCGCGCAAGCGGGTGGAGGACATTGCAGCTTTTTTACGTGAGCAGGGCTTGGATGCCATTCCTTACCATGCTGGATTAAGCTGGGCCGAACGCAGCGCCAATCAACGCCGGTTTACGCAAGACGATGGCGTTATTGTGGTGGCTACGGTGGCTTTTGGCATGGGCATAGATAAGCCGGATGTACGTTTTGTTGCGCACCTCGATATGCCGGCGAGCATTGAGCATTTTTACCAAGAATCTGGGCGTGCGGGGCGTGATGGTTTGCCTGCCGTGAGCTGGCTTTGCTATGGGTTGAATGACTGGGTGCTGTTGCGTGACCGCATCATGGCCAGTGAAAAAGATGAGGCGCAGAAGCACATTGATTTGCAAAAGCTTGATGCCATGCTTGCTTTTTGTGAAACCACTTCGTGTCGGCGCAGCATGCTGTTGCACTATTTCGGCGAAAATAGCGGTGTTTGTGGGCATTGTGATAATTGTGTGTCGCCGCCGGATCGCTTCGATGGCACGGTGCTGGTGCAAAAATTACTTTCTTGCGTGTATCGCGTGGGTCAGCGTTTTGGTATTGCATATGTGATTGATGTGTTGCGTGGGCGTGACTCTGATTGGGTAAAGCGGTTTGGGCACGAGCAGTTGTCGACATTCGGGGTGGGTGCCAGTGTGTCTGCCAAAGATTGGCGCACGGTCGTACGCCAGAGTGTGGTGGCCGGTTATCTTACTATTGAACCCGCCAGCCAAACGTTGCGTTTGGCGCCAGCAGCGAGGGCGGTATTGAAAGGTGAAACGCAGGTATGGTTGCGACCATTCCGCCGTTCATCCGGTGTTTTAGCTGGGAAAATGCAAGCTGCGTGGCTACGCACTGAGCGGGAAGAGCGTTTGTGGCAGGCATTGCGACAATGGCGTAAACAGCGCGCCAGTGACACCAATGTGCCCGCCTACACTATTTTTGCTGATCGAACCTTGCAAGATTTAGTACAGAATCCCCCACACAATGCTGCTGATTTGAGTAGCATCTATGGTTTAGGGGAAAGCAAAATTCGCCATTTTGGTCATGATATTCTCACCATTTGCCAAGAATGGGCTGCCTGAAAAAACCACCGGCTGTTTTCAGGCAGCCGGTAGGGTAGGAATACACTTATTGAAATGCAGATGGTTTATGGATTTTGCTGACGAACCTTAATGGCATCGGCCAATTGGGCCAATAATATTTCTGTATCTGACCAGCCGATACAGGCATCGGTAATGCTTTTGCCATAAATTTCAGGCTTATCCTGGCGGCCTTCCTCTATATTGCTCTCTACCATCACACCCATGATGTGCTTGTCGCCTGCTTTGATTTGATTGGCCACATCTTCAGCCACTTCCATTTGTCGCCTATAGTCTTTGCGACTGTTGGCATGGCTGAAGTCCACCATCAATTGCGTAGTAGTGCCGGCTTTTTGTAATTGCGCTACTGCTGCCACAACGTGCTCATGGCTGTAATTGGGTTCTTTCCCGCCCCGTAAAATCACATGACAATCGGGGTTGCCGCTAGTGCGAACAATGGCAGAGTGACCAGCTTTGGTGACCGATAAAAAATGATGCGGATGGCTAGCCGCACCAATGGCATCAATGGCAATTTTTAAATTGCCGTCGGTGCCATTTTTAAAGCCCACAGGGCAAGATAAACCGGATGCCAGTTCCCGATGCACTTGGCTTTCGGTGGTACGCGCCCCAATGGCACCCCAAGCAATCAAATCTGCAAAATACTGCGGGGTAATCATATCTAAAAATTCAGTGGCGGCGGGAATGCCCATGTTATTGAGTTTCAGTAACAAATCTCGAGCTTGGCGCAAGCCAAAATTGATGTCGTAAGTGCCATCCAAGTGTGGGTCATTGATTAAGCCTTTCCAGCCCACGGTGGTGCGCGGCTTTTCAAAATAGACGCGCATCACAATCAATAATTCGTTGCTGTATTTTTCACGCAAAGGCAGCAATCGCTGAGCATAATCCAAGGCTGCTTTGGGATCATGAATAGAGCAAGGGCCGATGATGACCAGCAAGCGAGAATCTCGACCATGAACCAAGTCGGCGATGCCGTGGCGGGTATCATGCACCAATTCAGCAGCTTCTTCGGTAATGGGTAATTCATATAAGTGCGCAATAGGTGGTAGTAATTCTTTAATTTCTTTTATTTTTACGTCATCGGTTTGGCGCGGTAATGCGGGGCTCATGGTGGTTCCTATAACACATCGTCTTTTTGAATGTATTGGTCAGCGTATCGGGTTTGTTGGGAAAAAGCAAGTCATAATGCTTGATATTGAAATTAAATTGCCACCATATCAATTTTTTTGCCTAAAATTTTTAAAATAATTTATTTAATTGTATTTTATTAAAATAAACTGCCAAAAATAGTGATTTTATTGTGCAGGCATGGCAATGAGCTAGGCGCGATGTGGCTCTGCCGTACAATAGCGCCCCTGTGGTTCGAAAACCTCCCACAATAAAAAACTAAGGAAATCATTATGCGTTCTGACGACTCCATGCGGAGTGTGCATCTATTGGGCAGTGGTCATACCGATTATGCGTTTGATTATGCCCCTCATGTGCTGGAAACCTTCGATAATCAGCATCTCGATCATGACTATGCCGTTAAATTCATTTGTCCCGAATTTACGAGCGTGTGCCCTAAAACTGGTCAGCCTGATTTTGCCACCTTATATATCAATTATTGGCCCCATCTCAAAATGGTGGAAAGCAAATCATTGAAACTTTATTTGTTTAGCTTTCGTAATCATGGCGACTTTCATGAAGATTGCGTCAACATCATTCGCCGCGATTTGGTGGCGTTGATGCAGCCGAAATACCTCGAAGTATTGGGCGAATTCACGCCTCGCGGCGGCATCGCTATTCATCCTTATGCCAATTACGGCGAGCCGAATACTGAGTATGCCAATTTGGCGGCAGCGCGGCTGCGTGGGCTGGCGTTTAAATAATTGATTGAATTTATAGATAAATAGCATAGTCGGCGCCTTTCAGGCAGCCTGGCTATGCTCACTCAGAATGGATGGATGATGTACGAATTTAGCTCAGCACAGCAGTGGAAAGCATTGAAATGGTTGTCGTTTTGGCACATTGTCGTGATTGCCACCAGTAATTATTTGGTGCAATTCCCTTTTGAATTAATGGGGTTGCACAATACTTGGGGTGCATTTACATTCCCTTTTATTTTTCTCACCACCGATTTGACGGTGCGTATTTTTGGCGCTCGTTTGGCCCGGCGCATTATTTTTTGGGTGATGTGGCCCGCTTTGATATTGTCGTATGTGGTGTCTGTGTTGTTTCAGCAAGGCGCTTGGACCGGCTGGGTAGCCTTGGGCCAATTTGATGTATTTGTGGGGCGCATTGCTTTGGCGAGCTTTACTGCCTATGTGGTTGGCCAGCTGATGGATATTGTAGTGTTTAACCGCTTAAGGCAACGGCGGATTTGGTGGCTGGCACCCAGCGCTTCAACTGTATTTGGTAGCGCCATGGATACCTTGGTCTTTTTCTCGGTGGCCTTCTACATGAGCCCGATGCATTTATGGCAGCCCATTGGCCGCAAATTGCGTTGATGGATTATGCCTTTAAAATTACCATTTCGGCGTTATTTTTCTTACCAATTTATGGCGTTTTACTGAGCTACCTCAGCCGTAAGTTGACCACATTGCATCAGTTAAATACAAAACCTGTGGTGTCCGAAACGCATTAAACCATCGCATTAATGAGTCTCACAGCCCTTGTTTAGGCGTCTAAACAAGGGCTTTTATTTGGCTTGTTTGTCTTGGGCAATGGTTTTGATGATGATCAATTTTTGACCGCTAATTGACTGGGGTTTGATTTAATCTCATGAACTTGTGTTTATTTAAGGTATTATTAACAAGCTAAATAGTGCAAAGATTAGGCCAAGGATGGCATTGTTATTCTTTATTAATAAGCTTTCCTTGGCTTCTTTGTTTTGATGATTTTGTCGGATATTAATATGTTTTTATTAACAAAAATAAAATCGAACATCGCTTATCAAATTTTGCTGGCCTTGATTTTGGGTGTTTTGTTTGGACTCTATTTGCATCACGTGAACGCCACTCCCACTCATTGGCTGCATGATTCTTACAAAGGCCTCATCGTCAATATTTTGAAACCTATGGGCGATATTTTCATCAAGCTGATTAAGATGATTGTGATTCCCATCGTGCTCTCCACCCTGATTGTGGGCATTGCCAATATGGAAAGCGCCAAAAAATTAGGCACTCTAGGTGGGAAAACCATTTTGTATTTTGAAGTGGTGACCACCTTGGCCATCGTTATCGGCATTGTGATGGCCAATGTGTTCCAACCTGGGACCGGTATTGACACGTCAACCCTACACATGAGTGATACCAAAGCCTTAACCTCATTTCAAGCCACGTCTTCGGAGCTAGCGGATAAGCCCCACGGTCTGGTCGTGATGATATTGGATATGATTCCTTCCAATATCGTGGCGTCCATGGCGCAAGCAGAGATGCTGCCCGTGATTTTCTTTTCGGTTTTGTTTGGCGTCTCTTTGCTGCATTTGCCGAAAGAAACCAAAGAACCGTTACTCAATGTGTTTAAGGGTATTTCGGATACCATGTTTCGCCTAACCAGTACCATTATGCACTATGCCCCCATCGGCGTTTTTGGGTTAATTTCAGTCACCATTGCCCAATTTGGCTTTGCCGCCTTATTGCCGTTGGCGAAATTGGTGATTATTGTGTATGCAGCCATGGCGTTGTTTATTTTGGTGGTGCTTGGGCTGATTGCACGTCTCTCGGGGCTCAGCCTATTTAAACTTTTGTACATCATCAAGGATGAATTGTTGCTGGCATTCTCTACGGCCAGTTCAGAAGCGGTACTGCCCAAAATCATGCAAAAAATGGAAGCATATGGTGTGCCCAAATCAATTACGGGCTTTGTGATTCCCACTGGCTATTCGTTTAATTTAGATGGCTCAACGCTATACCAAAGTATTGCGGTGATTTTCATTGCGCAGCTCAATGGTATTGATTTGTCGCTGATTGAAGAAATTTCCATGGTAATCACGTTGATGCTGGCATCCAAGGGGATTGCAGGCGTGCCTGGGGTGTCTTTTGTGGTGCTGACCACAGTATTAACGGCAATGGGCCTGCCCGTTGAATCTTTGGCCTTTATTTTGGGCGTGGATCGTATATTGGATATGGGCCGTACAGTGGTGAATGTGGTGGGCAATTCTCTGGCAAGTTTAATTATTGCCAAATGGGAAAACAAATACGATGAAAAGAAAGCCGATTTGTACTATGCCGAAGTGAAAAACAGCTGATTTCGGATGATGTTTCTTCTGCCGCCTTGATTCAATCAGGCGGCATTTTTCTTTTACGGTAGCCTAGATTGCTCATCTCGATAGCAGTTGTATAGGTGAGCGTGATGAAGTGCCTTACTGTGTGGCGTAAGAGCGTCAATATGGCTTACTCGGCGATAAGCAATCACTGCAATCGTTTTGCGCTGATCGGTGTAGGCTTGATACAAGCCATGGGGTCCGGTTACCCACCGGCTGTTGTTAAAATAATAGCGCGTGTTTGCCGCCTGCACCCTTACGTAAAAAAGGCTGCCTGAATGTTTTCAGGCAGCCTTGATCAAGTGAAGATACGCTTACAGGACTTCAATCAAACCAGCGGCACCCATGCCAGTTCCGATACACATGGTGACCATGGCATAGCCAGTTTTGCCTTGGTTGCGTAGGCCATGGATGGCCGTAGCGGCGCGGATGGCACCTGTGGCACCCAGCGGATGGCCCAAAGCAATCGCGCCGCCATTGGGGTTCACGATGCTGGTGTCTAAATCCAAATCGCGGATGACAGCCAAAGCCTGTGCGGCAAATGCCTCATTGAGCTCAATCCATTGTACATCGGCCAAAGTTTTACCACTGGATTTGAGTACAGCCGGAATCGCTTCTTTCGGACCTATGCCCATGATTTCTGGCGGCACGCCGCGTACGGCAAAACCATCATAGCGCGCAATTGGCGTCATGTTGTAGCGCTTGAGGACCGCTTCACTCACCACCAACAATGCACCGGCGCCATCCGACATTTGTGAGCTATTGCCAGCCGTCACGCTGCCTTTGGCGGCAAAAACCGTACGCAGTTTGGCCAATCCTGCCAATGATGTATCGGCGCGGGGGCCTTCATCGGTATCGCACAATTTGCGTATCACGCTCAGCTCGCGGCTGGCTAAATCGGCACTGCGGTACACTGCCTCAATGGGGCTGATTTCGGCCTTAAATCTGCCTTTCGCAATCGCATCCAAGGCGCGACGGTGGCTTTCTAGCGCGAAAATATCTTGGTCTTCGCGGCTCACACCCCATTGTTCGGCTACTTTTTCTGCGGTCAGACCCATGCCGTAGGCAATAGCGTAGTTTTCATCTTTCTCAAAAATGCTGGGGTTGAGGGAAACTTTATTCCCCATCATGGGCACCATGGACATGGATTCGCTGCCTGCCGCAATGGTGATTTCTGCTTCACCGGTGCGCACGCGATCGGCGGCAATTTGCAAGGCGTTGATGCCAGAAGAACAATAGCGGTTGATGGTGATGCCAGCCACGGTATTGGGTAAGCCAGCGAGCAATACGCCGATGCGGGCCATGTTCAGACCTTGTTCCGCTTCGGGGAAGGCGCAGCCCACCACGACATCGTTGATTTCGTGTAAATCGAATTCCGGCACTTGGGCAATGACACTTTTGATCACATGTGCCAGCAAATCATCAGGCGGGTGGTGCGCAACATGCCGCGCGGGGCTTTGCCAACCGGTGTGCGGGTAGCAGCTACAATATAAGCATCTCGAAATTGCGTCATTTTCTTCTCCATTGATTCTGGTGTGGCTGCCTGAAAACGGGGGATTAAAAGGTTTCAGGCAGCCTAATTGGGTGATTGGGTTAGTTGCGCAAGGGCTTGCCGGTGGACAGCATGTTTTCAATGCGCTCCAGCGTTTTTTCCTGCTGCAATAGGCCCACAAATACTTGGCGCTCCAAGTCCAGAATCCATTGTTCGTCGACAATAGTGCCTTCATCGACATCACCGCCGGTCATCACCCAAGCAATTTTGCTGCCGATATAGAAGTCATAATCGCTGATGAAGCCCCCTTCTTTCATGTTGACCAACTGGCCCATGATGGAAGCAGCGCCCGCACGGCCTGCAACTTTAAAGGTTTTGGGTGTTTCAGGGCGCCAGCCTGCATCAGCCAATGCCCGCGCTTCACTCAAGGCTACATACAATAATTCATAGGCATTGAATACCACCACTGCGTCGGCGGTGAGGTGGCCCGTTTCTTTGGCTTCCAATGCGCTGGTGGCCACTTTGGCCATCGCCACGTTCATGTAGCGATCTTTCAATGCCGCCAAAATATCGCCTTGGCTGGCTTGTGCCGCGCGCAGGGCGAATTCTTTGCTGCCGCCGCCGGCCGGGATCAGGCCCACGCCCACTTCTACCAAGCCAATGTAGCTTTCCAAGGCTGCCACTACTTTATTGCTGTGCATCACAAATTCACAGCCGCCACCAAATGCAAAGCCCTGCACTGCAGAAATGGTGGGAATCTGGCTGTAGCGCAGGCGCATGGCGGTATCTTGGAATTGTTTGATCATTGCCTCAATTGCCACCATGTCACCCGTGGCAAAGGCCGGCATCATGGATTTTAAATCGGCACCCACCGAGAAAGGCGCATCCGGCGCCCAAATCACCAAGGCGTCAAAGCGTTCTTCGGCAATATCAATGGCTTGATTGAGGCCATCCAAAACGGCTTTACTGACTGCGCGCATTTTATTGCGGTTTTCCACCACCAAAACTTTGCCATCCAGTGTAAAGGCACGAATGACTTCGGTTTCAAAAATGGTTTCACCCAAAATTTTGTCGCTTTCGCCCAAAAGTTTGGCTGGCGCATATTGGCGTTGGTAAACGTCCAATGAAGAGCGTGGATCGAATTGACCTGTTTTAAAATTCAGGCTGCCTGAATCTTGGTGGAATGCGTCAATATTTTTCAGCCAAGTCGGCAGCGGTGCAGTGCTCATGGCTTTACCTGCAGCGATGTCTTCTTCTATCCATGCGGCCACTTGCTGTATGCCCGCCGCTTGCCATGTTTCCAGTGGGCCCAAATCCCAACCAAAACCCCAACGGATGGCGAAATCAACATCACGGGCGTTTTGCGCAATGGTTTCTGCTTGTACGGCGATGTAATGGAATACATCGCGGAAGCTGGCCCACAAGAATTGGGCTTGGGGGTTGTGGCTGGCGCGCAAGGCGGCGAGTTTTTTACCCCAGTTTTTTTCTTTCAGAATCTCAGTGACTTCAGCATCGGCGCGTTGATTGGATGGCACATAATCCATGTGCTCCGGATCAAACATCATGATGCGCTTGCCTTCTTTTTTGAAAATACCAGCTTTGGTTTTGGCGCCCAATGCACCTTGTTCGATCAGGGTATGTAGCCACTGAGGCAAAGTGAAATGCGCATGCCATGGGTCATTGGGTAAATTGGTGTCCATGGTTTTGGCCACATGAGCGAACGTATCCAAGCCCACCACATCGGCGGTACGGAATGTGGCTGATTTAGGACGACCTAAGCGTTTGCCCGTTAAGTCATCGACCACATCGAAGCGCAAGTCAAATTGCTTGGCGTTGTAAATGGTGGCGAGCATGGAGAATACGCCAATGCGATTGGCCACGAAATTAGGCGTATCTTTGGCGCGCACCACGCCTTTGCCCAAGGTGGATACCAGAAAACGCTCTAAGTTATCCAAATATTGATTTTCAGTAGCGGCACAAGGAATCAACTCCACCAAATGCATGTAGCGCGGCGGGTTGAAAAAATGTACGCCGCAGAAGCGATGCTTTAATTCTGCCGGGAATACCCCGCCCAGCGTTTCAATAGACAAGCCTGAAGTATTGGTGGCGAAAATGGTTTGGGCGCCTAAATGAGGCGCCACTTTGGCATACAGCGATTCTTTGATGTCCAATCGCTCGGCCACAGCCTCAATGACCAAGTCACAATTTTGCAGTTTGTCTAAATCGTCTTCGTAATTGGCTGCCTGAATATAATCCAGCGTGTCTTTGCAGGCCAAAGGCGCGGGCTTCTGTTTTTTCAATGCCGCTAAGGCTTCTGTACGATGGCATTTTTGGGGCCTTCTTTGGCCGGCAAATCGAACAGGACGGTGGGTACTTTGGCGTTGGCCAGATGAGCTGCGATTTGCGCACCCATCACCCCTGCGCCCAATACGGCAACTTTACGTACCACAAATTTCTCTTGTGACATGGTGACCTCTTTTTCTTCGGTTAAATACAAACCGCGTGTCAGGCAGCCTCAATGTCTGCTACCTGAAAGCGCGGTTTACGCGGGTTAAAACTTATAGGTGTATTGCACACCCAAAATTTGGGCATGACTCTTAAATTCGGTGCTGCCATTGGTGCGGCTGGAGACGCAAGCAACCGAACCTTCGCCACTGGATGTGCCGCCGCACCAGCCGTTTACATTGGCTTTGGCGCCTTGGATGTAAATATAGCTATAGGCCACATTCAGGGTATTTTGTTTGTTGATATCGTATTTGGCACCCAATGAATACCAAATGCGGTTGGCGTCAGGCAGCGTGCTCATTCGGAAATTGCTGCTACGCACCGGCGATTGGTCGTAGGACACACCAAAACGCAGTTGCAATGGGTCGTTGACTTGGTAAGAAGCGCCCACGCCCACGCGCCAAGTATTACGCCAGTTTGGGTTGAGGATGGTGGTGTCGCTGGTGGTGGTGCCCCCATTTTGGGGATCCGCTACCAGTTTTTCATGTTCAAATTGCAAATAAGCCTTGTTGAAACGAGAGTGACGAGTCCACGTTAAATCGCCAAATACATTCCATTTGGGGTTGATTTTCCACATGCCGTGCACGGACAGGCTTTCCGGTGTGGTAATTTTTACTTTTGCGTCTTCTTTTGCTACGTAGCCGTTACTGCGGATGCCTTGAGTGGCAATTTGACCCAAAGCGGGATCACTGAAAATATCACCACTCAATTTCCATTCGGCATCGCCTTTTAAAGTATGGTCTACTTTCGAGCGGTAATTCACACCCACGCGGAACGAATCATTGATGTCCCACAGCCATGCCAAATTATAACCAAAGCCCCAATCGCCACCGGTAACATCTGCATAGCCATCTGCTTTGCCATTACCAAATTGGCTCATCATGCCTGCGGCTTGTGTGGCCAATCCTTTGTATTTTACGGCTTCAGCAGCAGCGGCTTGGGCAGCGGCACCATATTGAGCTGCTGCTGCGGTGTTGCCAGCCGCAGCAGCGGCTTGAGCGGCGGCTTGGGCTTGTTGAGCGGCGGTGGCGTATTGTTGTGCCGCACCCGCTGCTTTTTGTGCGCTTTGAGCGGCACTGGCTTGGAGCGCGGAGCCGAAATTAGCAAATTGGCGCAAGTGCGCCTTGGTGTGTTGCGCCACCAACCTACGGCAACAGAATGATGATCATTGATTTTGTATGCCAGTGTGGGTTGGATGGCGATGGTTTCCAAGCCCAAGCGGTTGAGGTTGTAACGCAACACGGAATCCTTGTCATAATCCGTGCCTGAACCAAAAGGGACGTAAATGCCCAAACCGAAAGTCAATTGATCGTTGATTTTATGCGAAGCATAGGCATGCGGGGCGATGACGATGTCGTCAGAAATTTTACCTGAAGTACTGCCTTCCACTGGCTGCTGCTGCCCGTTAGTCAACACGCTGGCGGGGTATTGGGCTTCGGCATTTTTGTATTTCACACTGGGGGCCACCACATTGAGGTTGATGGTGGCTTGGGTGCCATCCAGCTTGGTTAAACCGGCTGGGTTGTAAAACAACGTAGACGGATCAGCGGCTTCCGCGGCCGAAGAATTGGCAGTGGATTGGCTGCTAACCGATTGTGTCCCGAAATGATAACCGGATGCCCAAGCGCCTTGCGCCCAGAATGCCGTGCCTATCAGTAAAGTGGTGGCTTTGATTACAGTCAGTGGTGTTTTTGTCATTATGGTTTCTCCAAGAAACAAGGTGTGTCAGTAGATGCAAACAAAAAAATCAACAGGTTTAATTGCGTGTTGAGTTTTCATTCTATACCGAAACAGGTCTTGTATATCTACTCTAATTCTCACAATTATTAACACGTCAAGGCTTTATTTATTGTGCATTGCAGCACTTATTGTTTACATAAATTTGATTATTTTCTCGTTAATAATCTCATTCGGACGGTGCTTTTTTATTGACTACATCTCAATTAACTTATTCAGGCAGCCTAAGTGTAGCCTGCTAGGCTGCCTGAATGGGGTTAAAACACGTGCCGTTGCAGCAAGTTTGGATCGAAATCGTGCAATTGCATGTCAAAATCATCCACCATGATGACATCACGCTTGAGCTTGCGAGCCCGAGTGATGGCATCAAAATCGTCTTGGCTAATGATGTTTTTAGACAACGCTTCTTGCAATTGGTCGGCAGGTGAGATGGCGCTGAATTCGGCATTGCGTGCCATATGGCGCAGTTTTTTCTCCAGTGCCTCTGTGGCCAATACGGCGGCATGTGCCGGTGCCAATACGCCAATCGGTTCGTTTTCATCTTGCGGAATATACATATTGGCGGCCAAGCGGCTTAGGGTTTCGTCACCTTGCATCATGGCCTTGGCCACTTTTGTACCGACTTTATCTGAGGGTGGTGCAATACGCAGTCCGGTGGGCAAGATTAAAATTCTCAATAGCCAAGCCAGCGGGCGAGCGGGTAGGTTTTTGAGTACCCCATCCATTGCTGTTTGGGCATCAAACAGTGCTTGTTGGGCGGCATATTGCATCAGGGGCTCATCGGCTTTGGTGGCACCTTCTTTCTCAAAACGTTTCACCACCGCGCTGCAAATGAAGAGCTGCGATAGCACATCTCCCAGTCGAGCCGATAATTTTTCTTTAAACTTCAAGGAGCCGCCTAAGCTAAACATAGACATGTCTGCCAATAGCGCGAAATTGGCTGCCACTCGGTTCATTTGTTTGTAATAGCGTGCGCTAACGCCCGATTTGGGGCTGTGGCTAAAGGCGCCGTTGGTCAACCCCAGCCAGAAGCTACGGAAAATATTGGTGAGAATGAAGTGGCCATGAGCACTGAATGCCTGATCAAATGCCACACCATCATTACTCATGGCGGCTTGCATTTCTTTCAATACAAAAGGATGGCAACGAATCGCGCCTTGGCCAAAGATCATCATGCTGCGCGTGAGGATATTGGCCCCTTCCACCGTAATGGCAATCGGAATGGAAGAATAGCCGTTGGCCAGATAATTGCGAGGTCCCCATACCACGGTTCGCCCCCCATGGATATCCATGGCATCGTTAATGGTTTTGCGATAACGCTCGGTATTGTGGTATTTCAAGATGGCTGAAATCACACTGGGTTTTTCGCCCAAGTCTAATGCCGTTAAGGCCAAATCTTGGCTGGCTTCCATTTGATAGGTATATGCACCTATGCGAGCCAGAGCCTCATCGACCCCTTCAAACTTGCCAATTGGGAGGCCAAATTGGTCGCGGATGCGGGCATATAGGCTGGTGGTGTAGCTGGCAACTTTGCCTGCCGCCACAGAGTTGGCGGGCAGCGAAATGCAACGACCCACCGATAAGCATTCAATCAGCATTTGCCAGCCTTTGCCTGCATAGGCAACCCCGCCAATAATGTAATCTAAGGGAATGAAAACATCTTTGCCCCAGGTCGGGCCATTCATGAACACTGAGCCAGAAGGATAGTGGCGACGACCGATCTCAACACCGGCCACATTGGTGGGCACCAGCGCGCAAGTAATGCCAATATCTTTGGTGTCGCCGAGCAAACCGTCGGGGTCATACATTTTGAATGCTAAGCCCAATACGGTGGCGATGGGTGCCAAGGTAATCCAGCGTTTTTCCCAAGATAGGCGAATGCCAAGGATGTCTTTGTGCGCCTCACCCGTAATGGGATCCGTAAAGTCGCCCTTGCAAACCACACCGAAATCTGGGATGCCGCCGGCATCTGAGCCAGCATGCGGGCTGGTTAAGGCAAAACAAGGAATATCAATGCCCTTGGCCAGACGCGGTAAATAATAGTCTTTCTGTGCTTCAGTGCCATAGTGTTGCAGTAGTTCGCCTGGGCCCAATGAATTGGGCACCATGACAGTTACCGCCGCGCTACCGCAGCGGGTGCCGATTTTCATGACCACTTTGGCATGGGCATAATTGGAGAAATCCAAACCGCCATATTGCTTTTTAATGATCATGCCTAAGAAACCATGATCTTTGATGAATTGCCAAGCTTCTGGTGGCAAATCTTTGCGGTTGTGGGTGATGTCCCAGTCATCCAGCATGGCGCATAGTTCTTCTACCGGGCCATCAATAAAAGCCTGTTCGGTTTCATTTAACGTTGGATCAGGATAGTTGAGTAATTTGCTGAAATTGGGTTTGCCTGAAAATAATTCACCATCCCACCATACTGTGCCAGCATTGATGGCAGCCTGTTCAGTGTCCGACATGGGCGGCGTCACCTTTTTGAATACCCCAAAAATGGGCGCGGTCATCAGCGACGTACGGGGGAGAAGCAGCTCAATACCGCAATGACGGCCACCACAATGGCGCCTACCCACCACCAATCTGCCTGCCCCAGCGCCAAGCCGGCGATGGCAGCGATGGCCAATATCCAACCATTGGCTCGCCAATAAGCGGCAATGCCCAATAGCACCAGCATTAAAAGAATACTCAACATTTCTGCCTCTCTTTATCAAGGTTTGTTATGTGTAAAAATGTTTTACTGCCATTATGCCGGGGCTGTTAACCCGGCGACCACAAACGGTTTTACATAGCGGGCCACTTGCTGCGGATCCTTGGCATTGACTGCCGCTCCTGGCGCCAGCGCTTTCACCACATCATTGCCGGCAAAAGCGTTAAACAAAGTACTTAAAGCCAAATGCATGCGCCACCGCACGGTTTCGGCAGGTAAATTTGGAAGACTGTGTGCAAAGGCTGCCTGAAGCTGTTCTGCCAATTCACCATGCTCGGTAATCAGACGGTCACGAAACGGTTTATATTCATCCAACATCAAGCGTGAAACCAACTTCGATAGAGCCGCTGCATGGCGCTCTTGAATCAAATCAAAACAAGCGTGCACAAAGGCATCCACCACGTCCTCTGCTTGCAGCGCACCACTGTGGGCTTTGGCCTGATGCAATCCATCTAAAACCGACTTCACAAAAGGGGCGATACGGCGATTCAGTACCGCCACAAATAAGGCTTCTTTACTGCCGAAGTGATAATGAACCGCCGCCACATTGGCTTCTGCATCACGCGTGATTTGGCGCAACGATGAGGCGAAAAAGCCGTGTACCGCAAAATGCTCTTCGGCCGCGTGTAATAAGCGGTCTATGGTTTGAGTGTCTTGGACGGCAGAGGAGGACATGCGGTATCCGATTAAAACAAGTGTTTGAAACATACGTTTTAAAAATAGCTTTGTCAAACACAAAGAATTGATTTCCAGAAAATTTTTTAAAGTAATTTCTCTAGAATTTTGCAGTAAAAGTGCTGAAAAACCTTCAGGCAACATGGTTGAAGCATGGTTTTTTATGCTGCGCCTGCGTACACTGTGGCCCATCATCTGTTCGGGATAGTGACATGTTAAAACGCTTGTTGGCGGTATGGCCGCTGTGGATACTGTGGCTTGATCTGCTGTATGGCTTTTTTTTGAATATGGGCAAAAGTTTGTCTATGGGGCGTGCGATTTCGCCCAAAAGTGGGCTACCGCTTTCTCCCGATATTGCGTTTAGTTGGCTACAGGTGTTGGCCAATGGGGGCATGATTGTGGCGATTTCGTTTGGCTTTTTAACAGTGTTGCAATTGAGTCGGGCGATTCAAGAAAACACCGCTTGGGCATTTTCGCCCGGTAGGCTGGTAGGCTTGGTGGCGGTGTTGGCGTTCAGTTTGCCTGCATGGTGGCAATGGGGCTGGGCCTTGTGGGATTTGCTGCATGGTCACTGGGTAGTGGATATCCATAATATCCGTTATCTGGTTGTTGCCCTGTTGATGCCTTACCCTGCTTGGTTAACCATAAAATTATTGTGTCGTAACTACACCAGAACCAAACCGCAATCGTCCGAGCCGGTAATCGCGTCTGAAGAGGTGAATCGAGTTGAATAAAAGTTCAATGATGTCTGTGCTTAGACAATGGTAGCGCGCTTGGATCACATTCTTTAACGCAAGGCTGCAAAGCATTGATGTGGGTGAGTGAGTAGGTAGCCCAGCTAAATAATCATGGGCATGACTGAGGCAATGTTGTTTATGCTGCTGGCAGCAAGCGGTTGATCAGGTTGTGGCGGGTGAGCGTGAACTGTCGGCAGCAAACGAGTTGATTGTCATTGAAGCATTGCTCGTGTGGAGGTTGCACGCTATTTTGTTTTCAGGCAGCCTTGATAATAAAGGGTACTGGGTGTTATTCAATGCTGCCGCAAATGGGGCAATGGGTTTGGGCCGTGATGCGTAAACGTTGCCATTGGAATGTGCGGGCATCAAAACAATGCAAATAGCTGCTGCTATCTTGGTTGAGATTGGCCAATAATTTGAGTGCTTCGTTGGCTTGTGCGGCGCCCATGATGCCCAAAAGAGGCGCGAATACACCATTTTTGGCGCAACTGGCGTCGCTGTCGTCAAAATCGCCATCAAACAAGCATTGATAGCAGGGGCCATGCCCTTGGCGAAAGTCATATACCGCCAGCTGTCCTGCAAATACCAGCGCTGAAGCGGAAACCAGCGGTTTGCGCGCAGCAAAGCAGCAGCGATTGATGAGTTGCCGCGTGGCGTAGTTGTCTGTGCAATCCAGCACCACATCAACTAAAGGCAATTGTGTGGCGAGAAAAGATTCATCGGCACGTTGGATGTGGCTGCTGATCTGGGTGTCGGGGTTGTGTTGGCGCAATCGCAGGCTTAATGCTTGCGCTTTGGGTTGGTTTATGTCGGTTGCTGTGAACCAAAATTGCCGCTGCAAATTGCTTGCATCCACGGTGTCGTCATCGACCAGGGTAATGTGTCCAACACCGCTGCTGACCAGGTAGGCTAAGGCCGGATGTGCCAGCCCGCCACAACCGACTACCAGCACCCGCCCCGATAAAATGGCTTGCTGGCCAGCCATATCGATGTCATCAAGTAAAATGTGGCGGCTGTAACGCAGAAGTTGGGTATCGTTAATCATGGCAAAAACACCAAGTTGACAAAGCAGGGTCGCTGACCCAATGAGGAATTCGGTGTACGATTATACCCCTTTGCCCAGGTCTTGCCGGGCTGCCTGAACACCTTGGCTGGATTATGACCCATCCTATTCGCCCCAGTGGCTTTTTTTTACATCGCTTACGCGCGCACTTACAGCGTGGCGGCTTGGTTGCCTATCCCACGGAAGGCAGCTATGGATTAGGCTGTTTGCCTCAGCAGGCGATGGGCTTGCGTCGCGTCATTGCGGTTAAAAAACGGCCTCAATACAAAGGGTTGATTGTGATCGGTGCGCATTGGGACCAGCTGGCGCCGCTTTTACAGCCGCAGCTGGCCCATGAGCGAATGGCTTTGATGGCGCAATGGCCTGCACCGAAAACCTTGCTGTTGCCGGTTCGGGATTGCGTATTGCCATTGCTGCGGGGTCGTGCGCGGACCACGTTGGCGGTGCGGGTGCCTGGGTTTGAGCCGGCTCGATTTTTGTGTCAGGTCATGGGGTCTGCCTTGGTGTCGACCTCGTGCAATCGCGCAGGAAAACGCCCTTGCCGCAGTGAACGTGAAGTGTGCCGTCAATTTGGCCGTCAAGTGATGGTGGTTGGCGGGCGTACCGGCGGGCGCAAACAGCCCAGCCAAATTATTGATTGGGCCAGTGGCAAGCGTTTACGCTGAGACACAATCTGTGCCAATAATTCTGGTGGTGGGTCGGGCGTATATTCTTTAATTGAGGCTGCCTGAAAAAATCCGGCATGACCTGATTTTTCATAAGGGGAAGTATGATTTATCGATTCATGCGCATCATTGTGGGCTTGGGTTGCAGTTTGGCTTTGGGCGCTTGCCAGCCACAGCAACAGACTCATTCTGCTGCGGCTGAAAAAAGCCATACCAAACCGGCTTCTAAGACATTGGCTGTTGAGGGTACTGATGTGCGCGATGCTGGTTTGGGCGGGCACGATTTTACGTTGCTGGGCCCAGATGGTCAGCCGATACATTTGAGCCAATTTAAAGGCAAAGTGGTGGCGTTGGTATTTGGATATACCCATTGTCCCGACGTCTGTCCCACCAATTTATTGGCTTATGCCGATGCGTTGGGGCAACTGGGCCCACGTGCCCAAGATGTGCAAGTATTGTTTGTGACGGTGGACCCAGAGCGCGATACCATCAAAGTAATGAAGCGATATGCGCCTGCTTTTCATCCTACTTTTATCGGGTTGACGGTGGATCGCCTGCACCAGGCTGATTTAGACAAGGTGATGCAGCAATATAAAGTGGTGTCGCGCAAAGTGGCCAGCGATGTGCCAGGGCAGTATATGGTGGACCACAGCACGGGAACTTATTTGATTGACCGCAATGGACAGACAGCAGTGTATGAGCCGCATAGCCAAACAGCCACGCAATTGGCCCATGACATCAAAATCCTGTTAGATTAAAATAAACTTTTATTGAATTGTTTTCACCACTTTATTAGCGACCAACTGCAGCAAATCGCAGTTATTTTCAGGCAGCCTTGTCCGTTGTCTGATTGTCGAACACACAAGGCTGCTTGAACCCATTATGACCAAACAATTAACCATTGCTTTATCCAAAGGGCGTATTTTTGAAGAGACTTTGCCGCTGCTTTCTGCCGCTGGTATTGAGGCAGCAGAAAACCCGGAAGAATCGCGCAAGCTAATTATCGGCACCAATCATGACAACATTCGGTTGGTGATTGTGCGGGCAACCGATGTGCCCACTTACGTACAATATGGTGCGGCTGATTTTGGTATTGCTGGTAAAGATGTGCTGATTGAGCACGGTGGCGACGGTTTATACCAGCCGCTGGATTTGAAAATTGCCAAATGTCGGATGATGGTGGCCGTACGCAAGGGCTTTGATTATGCTGCGGCAGTCAAACCTGGTAGCCGTTTGCGCGTGGCCAGCAAATACCCTAACATCGCTGCCGAACATTTTGCCAGCAAAGGGGTACACATTGATTTGATTAAGCTTTACGGTTCTATGGAATTGGCACCTTTAGTTGGTTTGTCGGATGCAATTGTGGATTTGGTGTCCACCGGCAACACTTTAAAGGCCAATAATTTGGAAGCGGTAGAGCACATTGCCGACATCTCCAGCCGTTTGGTGGTCAACAAAGCCGCTCTAAAATTGAAATACGATACCATTCAGCCCATTATTGATGTTTTTGCCGAAGCCACGGCCCAATCTGCATCTTAGGCTATATAGGAAGACACTTATGAGCACTGAAAACTCCGCTAAACTGGCTGTTCTCATCGATGCTGACAATGCATCTGCCGATATTGTTGATGTGTTATTGGAAGAAATCGCCAAATATGGCATTGCCAGTGTCAAGCGCATTTACGGCGACTGGAGCAGTGGCTTGAAAAAATGGAAAGACGCCTTGTTGCCGCATGCCATTACACCTGTACAGCAATTTGCCTACACCAAAGGCAAAAATGCCACCGATATGGCTATGGTGATCGATGCCATGGATTTGCTCTACAGCAATACTTTTGATGGTTTCTGCATCGTTTCCAGCGACAGCGATTTTACCCGATTGGCCAGTCGCATTCGTGAAAACGGGTTAACCGTTTATGGCTTTGGCCAGAAAAAAACCCCAGAAGCATTTCGCAAAGCTTGCGACAAATTTATTTACACTGAAAATCTATTGCGTCATGCTGCTGCGGAAGTGGAAGACACCAATAAAATTCAGGCAGCCGATAAGCCAAAACGCAAATCACCACAAGAATTGAAGCAAGATTCGGGTTTGATGAACTTGATTCGCAATGCGGTGAAAGAGCATGCCGATGATGATGGCTGGGCTTCATTGGGCGTGGTGGGGCAATACATCAATAAAGTGAATTCGGATTTTGATGCCCGCAATTGGGGGTATGCCAAATTATCCAGCTTGATACGCGCCATTGATTTATTTGAAACGCAGATCAAGGGGAACCATTTGTGGCTGCGCACCAAAAAACGCAACAATAGCAACAATGTGCCATTGGTGAAAACGGAAACGCGCACCAATAATGGCAATAATATGCCCAACATCCATGCGCAGGCAGGCAATGACAAGGCTGCTGTACGCTCAACGCCGACCGTGTTTGGGGCCCATCCCGAATCAAAAACAGCGCATAAAGTCAGCAATAATTATGGCAGCAATGCCGCACCCAAACGCGGTCGCGGCCGCCCACCCAAAAATACCTATCCCGCCGCAGCAGCCGAGCAGACTGTCAACCAAAATAATCCGCCTGATTTTTCTGCCAATAGCCATACGTTCAAGCAATTGATTCCTTTGGTGCAGCAAGCCATTGCTAAAAGTGCCGATGCCGATGGTTGGGCAACCGTAACGCAGGTAACCAAGCAATTGTTGGTGATTGATTCAGATTTCATTCCTCAAGAATATGGGTTTGATACCATCAAGCAAGCCATTGGGGCGATCTATCAGGATTGGGTTGAAACCAAAAAAGTGGGGCGAGGGGAACGTGTTCGCATTAATAAGCGCTATGGTTCGGCCAATAGCGTAGCTAGCACGCCGACTGGTGAACAGCCACCACTGAAGGTGGTGATTCCAGCCCTGAGGGATGACAACGATGTATTGGCGCCCTCGCAAAACCCTGCCGACAAGCGCAATAATAAACTGGAATAAGTGAGGCCGTTGGGCCGATAGGAACACAGTGATGAAATACTTGAATACGCAGGATGCCGATTTTAAGGCGCAACTGAAGGCGCTACAGGCATTTGAAACTGCGCAAGATCCTAAGGTGGATGCCACCGTGGCGACGATTTGTGCGGATGTGCAGCAGCGAGGCGATGCTGCGGTGGTGGAATACACCAATCGTTTTGACCACACCTGTGCGCACAGCATGGCTGATTTAACCTTGAGTCAGCAGGATTTGGCGCAAGCATTTTTGCGGTTGCCTGAATCGGTGCGTACCGCACTGACCACCGCTGCTCAGCGTATTGAGTCCTATCATCAGCATCAAAAGCAAGCATCTTGGTCATATCGGGATGAAGATGGTACCTTGCTTGGGCAACAGATCAGCGCGCTGGATCGAGTGGGCATTTATGTACCGGGAGGCAAAGCGGCCTACCCCAGTTCGGTCATGATGAATGCGATGCCTGCGCATGTGGCGGGTGTGCCGGAAATTATCATGGTGGTGCCTACGCCCGGCGGTGAGCGCAATGATATTGTGCTAGCGGCAGCCTATGTCGCTGGTGTCACCCAAGTGTTTACTATTGGTGGTGCGCAAGCGGTAGCGGCGCTGGCTTATGGTACTGAAACCATTACCCAAGTGGACAAGATCACAGGCCCTGGTAACGCTTATGTGGCGGCAGCCAAACGGCGGGTATTTGGGGTGGTGGGTATCGATATGGTAGCAGGCCCCAGCGAAATCTTGGTCGTAGCGGATGGATCCACACCTGCCCATTGGGTGGCAATGGATTTATTCAGTCAAGCCGAACATGATGAAATTGCCCAAGCCATTTTGATTACCACTTCGGCGGACTATGCATTGCAGGTTGAAGCCGAAATGAACAATATCATGCCCACGATGCCGCGGCGCGCCATTATTGAGGCATCACTCAATAATCGAGGTGCGGTGATTTTGGCGCGAGATTTGGATGAGGCTTGTGAAATCGCCAATTATTTGGCGCCTGAACACCTGGAACTGTCGGTGACGCAACCCGAATTATGGGCACCTAAAATTCGCCATGCAGGGGCTATTTTTATGGGGCGCTACACCAGTGAAAGCCTTGGTGATTATTGTGCTGGCCCCAATCATGTTTTGCCGACCAGCCGCACCGCTCGATTTGCTTCGCCGCTAGGGGTGTATGATTTCCAAAAACGCAGTAGTCTGATTCAAGTATCTGCTGATGGTGCGCAAAAATTGGGGGAGATTGCCAGTGTACTGGCACATGGCGAAGGTTTAATTGCCCATGCTCGTGCCGCAGAATTGCGCTTGAAACAGTCGTAAAACCAGCCATGGAACAATACCGCCCATGTCCCGCACATGGGCGGTATTGTTTTCAGGCAGCATGATCTGTGGATAAAATAGTGGATAAATACGGAATAACTAGAAAAATTATTTAAAAACAATATAATAAACAAAAACGGCCAGTTGATAAAATTTATTTAAATGTAATAAAAACAGCGTTCTAGGTTTTATTTCAGGCAGCCTGTCGAGCGGTTAGGTAGAAACACTGTTGCCACACTAAATCTGGGATAATGACCACAACACACCCACCATCAAAGATAAGGAAATCAATATGACTTGGACTGCCGCCGATAGTGCCAGCCTGTATGGCGTCAATCATTGGGGGGATGGTTATTTTTTTGTGAATGACGAGGCGAAGTCATGGTGCGGCCCAATGCCCAATCGGATACCGCTGTCAGCCTAGTAGGCTGGTGGATGATTTGCAAAACCGTGGCCAAGATTTGCCGATGTTGTTTCGTTTCCCTGATATTCTGCAAGATCGGGTTGCTAAGTTGTGTCGAGCTTTTAACCGTTCTATCCACAAAAACGATTACGCAGGCCGTTACACCGCCATTTACCCAATTAAGGTGAATCAGCAAGAAAGTGTGGTCAAAAACATCATTGTTCCCAAAAATGATGAAGTTTCTATTGGTTTGGAAGCAGGTTCTAAGCCTGAACTGATGATTGTGTTGGCATTTGCCCCTAAGGGCGGCACCATTGTTTGCAATGGTTATAAAGATCGCGAGTTCATCCGTTTGGCGCTGATGGGACAGAGATTGGGTCACGAGGTATTTATCGTGATTGAAAAAGAAGCCGAGGTTGATTATGTGATTGCTGAGTCACAGAGTTTGGGTGTCACTGCCAATATTGGTTTGCGTGTGCGTCTTTCGTCGCTGGCATCCAGTAAATGGGCAGACACCGGTGGTGATAAAGGTAAATTTGGTCTTTCTGCCGCACAATTGATGTCGGCGGTGAATAAGCTTACTGCCGCTGGGCTGGGCGATAAGGTGCGGCTGATGCACTTTCACATGGGCTCACAAATTGCCAATATCAGCGATTACCGCAGCGGCTTCAAAGAAGCCGTGCGCTACTTTGCTGAACTGCGTGCTATGGGGTTAAACATTGACCATGTTGATGTGGGTGGCGGCTTAGGGGTGGATTACGATGGGACCCATTCACGTAATGCCAGTTCAATTAACTACGACATGGGTGAATATTCGCATGTAATCGTGTCTATGTTGGCTGAATATTGCAATGAAAACAGCATTCCGCATCCTCATATTTTTTCGGAATCGGGCCGCGCCATGACCGCGCATCACGCGGTTTTGGTTATGAACGTGACTGATGTGGAGCGTTTGCCTGACAGTGTGCCACCCATTGTGGATGAGGACGCACTGAGTTTTGCGACCAAAAAGTTATTGGAAAAATTGAATGTCACCGACAGTGATCAAGTTACCGAAACTTATTACCGCATCAGCCATTATTTGGCAGAGGTCACAGAAAACTACATCGAGGGTAAAGTGCCTTTAGCAGAAAAAGCCTTGGCCGAGCAGTTGTATGCGGTGTTGTGCCGGCGCTTGAAAAAGCAACTACAAGCCAGTCAACGCAGCCAACGGCAGGTATTTGATGAACTGACCGATCGATTGGCGGATAAATATTTCTGTAATTTTTCTGTGTTCCAAAGCTTGCCGGATGCATGGGCCATTGGTCAGGTTTTGCCCATCATGCCGATACACCGCCTACACGAACAGCCCACACGGCGCGCCGTATTGCAAGATTTGACGTGTGACTCGGATGGTAAGGTGCGTGCTTATGTGGATCAGCAGAGCATTGAATCCAGTATGCCCATCCATGCATTGAAAGAACATCAGGCTTATTTGCTGGGGGTGTTTATGGTAGGGGCCTATCAGGAGATATTGGGCGACATGCACAATCTTTTTGGTGATACCGACTCGGTGAATGTTTGGGTGCATGATGATGGGCGCGTGGAATATACGGGCATGGAAGAACACGATACCATTGAAGATATGCTGCGGTATGTGCACTTAGCACCAGATGAGGTGCTCAATAAATTTGAAGAAAAGGCCCGTTTTGCAAAGCTCGATGCGACCAACCGTAAGGTGTATTTTGCTGAATTTTGCCGCGGCCTCAAGCAATCATCTTATCTCAGTGTGAATGAAAATGAATAATCAGGCTGCCTGAAAGCTTGAATATAGGGAAAACGAGTCATGAATGAATTGGATATGTCTGCGCAGCGTGCTGCGACCCAAGCGATGTTGGATGAGGCTGATTTGTTGTTTGGCCGAACCGAGTGTGAAGCTGCTTTGCAGCGGGTAGGTGCAGACATCACGGCGGCCTTGGGTGACAAATACCCGCTGGTGCTGCCGGTGATGGGCGGTGCGGTGGTGTTTACCGGTAAACTGCTGCCTTTGTTGCGCTTTCCTCTGGATTTTGATTATGTGCATGTGTCGCGGTATGGCGATAAGCTTCAGGGCGGTCAATTTAAATGGCTGCGGGCGCCACAAAATGAAGTGGCAGGGCGGCATGTGTTGATTTTGGATGATATTTTGGATGAAGGCCATACCATGGCGGCCATCCAGCAGCAGGTGCTGTCTATGGGCGCCGCCAGTTGTTTGACTGCGGTATTTGCCAATAAGCTCATTGGTAAGCCCAAACCCATTACGGCTGATTTTGTGGGCTTGGATGTGCCCAATCGCTATGTTTTTGGGTATGGCATGGATGCCGAAAACAAATGGCGTAATTTGGATGAGATTTACGCGCTCTCAGGTCATTAATTCAGGGATACACATTAGGCCGCCTTGTTGCGATTGGCGGCTGAGTGGATGATGGATGGGCAATTGAAAATCAACTGCCGCGCAAACCACTAAGTGGTTAACGGAATTTCTTATGATTTTCGTCGCGGATGACACCCAATTTCTGACCTTCTGCTTTCGCTTGCGCCAATTGGCCGGCCGCCGCCAATGCGTTCACTTTGTCGATTTGTTTAATCAACGCATCCATGCCTGCGCGGTAGTCGCGCATAGGGGCGCTGTTGGCTGGCTGGTTATCCAAGCGATTGGGAGTGCTTTTTTTGGCATCTATCGCTGCTGCTTTCATCGCATTTAAGGCTTGTATCGCTGCTGTTGGTGTTTGCGCGGTATTGAATGCATGGTATTTGACGGTCAGCGTCGTCATGTTTTCATCTAGGTCGGCGGCAGAGGCTGTCGAAAGCCCGGTTAAGGCCAGCGTTAGGCTGAGTAATAAAGGTTTGGCAATATTTTTGGTGTTCATGGCGTGTTCCTATGGGTTGAATGTCTATTTTTATGTTTAGGCAGCTGTGTGCGAATCAGCTTGCTTAAAAAATGATCGCATCGAGCCAGTTGGGCCAATTCAATATACTCATCGGCTTTGTGTGCCTGGTTGATGCTGCCCGGTCCACAAATAATGGTGTGTATGCCGGCTGCCTGAAATTGGCCGCCTTCGGTGGCATACGCTACTTTGCTTAGCTGACTATTATCCACCAGTTGGGCAATGAGTGCTTGCAGTAGGGCGTTGTCGGCACCATCCAATGCGGGCACATTCTCTCGCTGGAAAAAATCAATGTGGCAATGGGGGTCGGTGGCCTGCATGGCGGGTTCGAGTACATTGCGAATGTAGGCGCGAATTGGCTCCGCCACATCGGCAGGACTCATGTGCGGTAGATTGCGGTAATCAAATTCAAAAGTGCAATGATTGGGAATGATGTTGAGCGCAGTACCGCCTTGTATTACGCCGGTAGATAATGTTGAGAAAGGAACATCAAAAGCCTGATCCAGATCGGCGCGCTGTTGTAATTTTCCTGCCAATTGGTTGATGTAGACGATCAATTTGGCCGCATATTCAATGGCGTTGACCCCCTGTGGCGTCAATGATGAATGGGCACTTTTGCCATGTACTTCGCAACAAAAGGTGTGTATGCCTTTGTGTGCTACCACCATGCGCATATTGGTGGGCTCACCCACGATGCAGTGTTGCGGGTTGAGGCCGCGCCGAGCCAGCTCAGCCAGCATAACTGGCGCACCCAAGCAGCCGATTTCTTCGTCATAGGACAAGGCGATGTGCAAAGGTTTTTTGAGTGCGGCTGACTGCATTTGTGGCAATGCTGCCAACACCGCTGCAATAAAACCTTTCATGTCGCAGCTACCGCGGCCATAAAGGCGACCTTCATGTATGTTGGCAACAAACGGTTCAGACGACCAACTTTGGCCATCTACCGGTACCACATCGGTATGACCGGAAAAGACAATGCCGTCATGAACTGAGCCATCTGCGGCCGGAATGGTCACAAATAAATTGGCTTTGTTGCCGATGTCGTTGTGGGCCAGCCAAGGATCAAGTCCGGCTTGACATAAGTAATCGGCAATGTGGTGAATGAGTTGTAGGTTGCTACTTCGGCTGGTGGTGTCAAAACCAATTAAGGTCTTAAGCCAGTTGATGGTATCCATGTGTGCATCCGCTTGATTTTTCGCCAAGATAGCACAAATTATCGGTTATACGCAGCGCTTGCGTTTACAATATGGCCCTCAACGGGTGGAAAGAATGCCATGAAACAAGCTTTTTATTTGGATGGTCACGAGTATGTGGCTTTGTGCGATTTGCTGAAGTTGGCAGGTGTCGTTGACAGTGGCGGGCGTGCAAAGCATGTGATTGGTGATGGCGCGGTCAGTCGCAATGGTGTGGTGGAAACACGTAAAACCGCCAAAATTCATGCAGGCGAAATCATTGCCTTGGGTGACGTGATCATCGAGGTGTGTTCAGGCAGCCATGAGTGAAATATCTTTGCTGCCTGAACCGATCCCGCCCGAAGATTGGGAGTGTTGCGGCAGCGATTGCGGAGATGCGTGTGTGTGGGAATTGTATTACCGAGAAAAAGCGGCCTATGATGCCCAACAGCGCCACTTGGCTGAAGTATCTTCTATGCAAACACCGATCGATTCCGCTCATCGCATTTCCAAACTTGATTCTGATAAATAAGGCCGGCTGATGAGCATCGATTTACATTGCCACTCCACCATATCCGATGGTGCTCTATCGCCAGGTGAGGTAGTGCGCCGCGCCCATGAGCATGGTTGTACCTTGCTGGCGCTCACCGATCATGATCATACCGGTGGGTTGGTCGAAGCCCGCCAACAGGCGCAGCAGCTGGGGATGCGTTTGATTAATGGCGTTGAAATTTCCGTGACTTGGCGCGCACGTAGTATCCATGTGGTGGGGTTGGATTTTGATGATCGGCACGAAGGTTTGCAGCAACTGCTGGCACAGGTACGCGCAGGGCGCATCATGCGTTTTCAGGCAATGGCTGCAAAATTGGCGCACAAAGGCATTGCCGATGCGCTCGTTGGCGCATCGGCGTTGGTCACCAATCCCGACATGCCCAGCCGCACCCATTTGGCACAATTCTTGGTGGATAATGGTCATGTCCGCAATAAGGCTGAGGCGTTCCGAAAATACCTAGGAGAAGGGAAGCCTTGTTGTGTCAAACATCAATGGGCGGATTTGGGCGAGACCATTGGTGCCATCACAGCAGCAGGTGGGCTGGCCGTGATTGCCCATCCCATGCGTTACGATTTATCGGCCACAGCCAAGCGCAATTTGTTTGAAGAGTTTAAAGCGCTGGGTGGTGTGGCTATTGAGGTTCACAGTGGGCGCTCATCGCTAAACGACAGGTTGAACTATGCCTTATTGGCTGAGCGTTTCGATTTGATGGCCAGCTGTGGCAGTGACTTCCACCGGGTTGGTGATTTTGGCGGCGGGGATTTGGGGCGGTGCCCCGAGTTGCCACCGATTTGTCAGCCGGTATGGACACGGTTTCAGGCAGCCTGAATAGGGCTCAATGCTGTTCACACACAATAATCACAACAATAAATGAGAGGATTTCATCATGCTCAATTTTTTGCCATTCATCCAGAAACGCCACAAGAGCGCTTAATCAAACAATGCACTGAAATTGTGCGCCAAGGTGGCGTGATTGCTTATCCTACGGACTCTTGTTATGCCTTGGGTTGCCAACTGGGGAATAAAGAAGCCATGCAGCGCATTTTGCAAATACGCGGCATCGATCAAAAACACCATTTAACATTGATGTGCCATGACTTAAGCGAGCTGGGCACTTATGCTCAAGTAGACAACAGCCAGTTTCGCTTGCTCAAGGCCACGACACCAGGAAGCTATACATTTATTTTAGGCGCGACCAAGGAAGTACCAGCGCGCACCCTACACCCCAAGCGCAAGACCATTGGCTTGCGTGTGCCTGATAACAAGATTGCATTGGCCTTGTTGGCTGACTTGGGTGAACCCATGTTGTCGTGTACGTTGATGTTGCCTGAAGATGAAGCACCATTAACTGATCCTTATGATATACGTGATCGTTTGGAGCACAGTGTTGATTTGGTGATTGATGGTGGCTGGTGTGGTACCGAACCAACCACGGTGATTGATATGACACAAGGCATTGAATTGGTACGCCAGGGCAAAGGCGACAGCACCCCATTTGGCTTGTGAAAACCGTTACAATCCAAGC
The DNA here is from genome assembly GCF_001590725.1 of Snodgrassella sp. CFCC 13594. GTDB lineage: Bacteria > Pseudomonadota > Gammaproteobacteria > Burkholderiales > Neisseriaceae > Snodgrassella. The sequence goes on from NZ_LQXR01000002.1 coordinate 154,218, forward strand.
TGCCTGAACAACACAGAAAGAACCGAAGAAAGAATATATGGATGCTTCCTTGATTTTACTGGCGATATTGCCGATGATTTTTGCGTTTACTGTGAGCGAGGCCGCGCGTGGCTTTGCGGCGTATTACTGTGGCGATGCCACGCCCAAACAATACGGTCGCCTTACCTTTAATCCGACATCACACATTGATCCCATTGGCACCATTGTGGTGCCTTTGGTGTCGTTTGCCATTAGTTCATTGAGTGGCATGATGTTTATTTTTGGTTGGGCCAAACCCATGCCAGTGGATCCGCGCAATTTCCGCAATTGGCGGCAAGGCCAACGGTTGGTGTCTTTGGCGGGGCCGCTGTCGAATTTCATGATGTGTTTTGTGTGGGGTTTGGCCATTGTCGTGAGTCAATGGGTGCCTGTCTCATTTCAAGATCCACTCAGTAAGATGGGCATGATTGGCATCAGCTTCAATGCGTGGATTATGGTGTTGAGCTTGTTGCCTATTCTACCCATGGATGGTGGACGTATTGTGGATAGCTTCTTGCCACCTAAAGCCTCTATGCAATTTCACAAAATTGCGCCATATGGCACTTGGATTATTCTATTTTTATTGATTTTCGGGATATTGCTGCCCATTATGCGCCCCATCGTGCTGGTATTTTTGCATTGGTAATGAAAGTGATACTGCCGCTGATGTAAGCCCATCATCGGCTTTCACAAGCGGATTAACAAGCTGCTGACTCATCAGCAGCTTTTTTTATTTGGCTAAAGCAACAATGCTGTGTTGGTTAAATAATTTACATGAATTATTTTTTCTTACGGAACTAGAACTTTTTGTTAAGTCTCTTGTCATAACCCAAAATCATAAATGGATGGTAGCCGCTCATTCTTGTGGGCTGCTGATTAAATTGCATGGAATACACAGAAAAATTAGCTCGTCCCGCAGAACACAAGATGGTCGTGACCCGTAAATGGGTATTTTTGTGCTTGATGTCGGCGTGGACGTTTGGCATGGCAAAAACACCTGAGCAGACGGCTAAGCCAGTGGCAAAGCGAGTGTGCACTGATTGTCATCCCGGTCTTTTGCCAGCAGTAGCACTGGCCGAGCGGGCCTTCCAAGCCCGAAAACAAGGGCAATGGCCTGAGGCTGAGGGCTATTATCAAGCCCTCAGGAAGCATTATCCCGATCAAAAAGATGGTTGGCTTGGGCTGGCGCTGGTGGCCATTGATACCCAGCGTTATACACAAGCTCAGGGCTTATTGGCTGCCTATAAGAAACGATTTGGTGAGGATGATGGTTTTGAATCTGCTCAAGATTATTGGGTAGAACAATATTTATCGCCAATGGAACAATTGGCGTATTTCCAAGAAAAAATAAGCAAAAAGCCCGGTGATCGCAACGCAGTGCTGCAAACATACCGGGCCGCAGCCAAATTGGGTGCTTTCCCAGTGCAAAAAAACCTGTTGCAGCAGTATCCGCAGTATTTTTCACCTGGCGATGCGGTGTGGTTGGCTCATGATGAAGCGGTTAAGTTGCATAAAATTGCGGTTAAACCCAGTGATTACCAAGCCGCTTATGCCACCTTGCAATCGGTTTACCATCAATCAGAGCAAGATGCGCCTGTGTATCGGAAAAGCCTGCAAGATGGCGTGGTCTTGGCTGGATCAGCCAGTCAGCCTAAGCAGGCATTGTCCCTTTATCGGCAGCTGTCCACTGAAGAGCAAAACGCCGCTTATGTACAAGAGGCCGTGGCCGATGCGTGGCTGGCCACTGGTTCTCCGTTTAAAGCCGGTGCTGTTTATCAGCGGTTGTGGTTGGATAAGGAAGCCGCCGGGCAGGAGACGTTTGCGCTACAACGAAAACGGATTCAGGCAGCCGCCGATGCGCAGCATTTTGATCAGGCTTGGCAGATATTAGAATCTTTGCGTCCCCAGCAGCGAATCAATGATTTTACTCGAACTCAACTTTTAAACAATGATGGTTACCAAGCGGTTTATTTCGACAAAGTTCGAGTATCAGCTTGGCGTGGTGATTTTAAACAAGCACATCAATTGATTGATGACTGGTTGAATACGTTGCCTGGGGATGCTTGGGGCCATCAACTCAAAGGCGATGTTTATCGGTGGCAGGGAAGACCGGATGATGCTTTAAAAGAATATAGAGAGGCGCAAAGCAAAGTGCCAGAGCCCAATCAATTTGCTCCTTCAGTGGCGCAGGTGATGTTGGACAACCAAAATTGGCCTGAAGTTAAATCGTATTTGGCTAAATTTGGACAAACTGACAATGCGGATTGGCAAGAATATATACGCAAAACCTCGAAGGCGCGTGCGCCAGAACTGTGGATTGATTCTAGTGTGGGGCGAAATACTCATCCTCAGGAACTGGGCAATGAGAATAGCCACAATGTATATTTATACAGCCAACGAAGCTTAGATGGTTACCGTGCTTTGGTGCATTACCATACCGATGAAGTGCCTGTGGGCAATGATTCTTTACGCCAGCAACGTGTTGGTGCCGGTCTTGATGTTGACCGAGATCCTTGGCATGCACAAATTGAGGCTGGTAAAGGGGTTGAGCTGAACAAGCGTGGCTATCTGAGTGCCAATCTGGATTATCGGTTGAATCAATCTTGGACGTTGTCGGTCAATGGTCAAATCAACAGTGAAAACACGCCTCTTCGCGCCATTAATCAACAGACTTATGCCAATGAGATAGCGGCGAGCGTTCAATACAGTCATTCACCTTTATGGCGCATCAACCTAGGTGGGTCTTTTTTAGATTTTGATGATGGTAATCATCGAAATAGTGGATTTGCGTCTTTCAATCATGTCTGGTTACAGCATGACCGCTGGCAATTAGATCAGACGGTTAGGTTCGATTGGCAAAAAAATCGACAGTTGACCGGCGTGGATTACTACAACCCTGATTCCGCCCATGCCTTGTGGACAGAGGCTCGTGTGAGTTATAGCCAGCCTTTTGATCAAAACATCAAGCTAAAACAATCGATCACGCTGGGAGGTGGTCGTTATTGGCAAGCTGATTACAACGCTGAAAAAACATGGCTATTGCAATATGGTCAAGAATGGCAGCTGGGTGAGGCGGCATTCCTGCAATTGACGGCAGGTAGAAAACGCTCGGTGTATGACGGTCGGCCTGAATACCAGAATTTTGGACAGCTGGGTTTCGGCTATCGTTTCCATTGATGGAGTCTACACATGAAAAAAATAGCCATGCATTTGAGAAAGACTACCGTTCACGCCATGATATTGAGCTTCATGATGCTCATGTCTTGGGTTGCAGTGGCACAAAGGTTGCCTGTATTGGCCTATCACGATGTCGATACAACAGCATTAAAGCAAACTGTGATTAAACCGCCGGAAAAAAAGATTGATGGGGTTTATTACCGCCATTTTTATCCGCAAACGATTTCGGTGCCCAATCTGGTTAATCATTTTAATTGGCTTCAGCAACATGGTTATCAGCCAGTAAGCTGGCAGCAAGTGGTAGATGCCCGTGCTGGTAAACGAGCATTACCGGAAAAACCAGTATTACTGACATTCGATGATGGCTATGAGAGCTTTTATCAGAATGTTTATCCCTTATTGAAGGCATACCGCTTTCCGGCTGTGTTTGCTGTGGTGACTTCTTGGCTAGAAGTGCCTGATCAACAAATGGTGCCGTATGATAAAAATCTATCACTGCCGCGAAAAAACTTTATGTCATGGGCGCATCTCAAAGAAATGAGTGACAGCGGGTGGGTTGAGGTGGCATCACATACCCATGCTTTACACAAAGGAGTGGTTGCCAATCCTCGGGGCAGTGTTATTGCGGCCGTGTTGGCACCGATTTACCAAAATGGGCGCTATGAAAACAAAGCGCAATATCAAGCCAGGTTAGAAAATGATTTCGAAACCTCTGCTCGATTGATTGCTCAGCACACAGGCAAGCGACCCCGTGTCATGGTTTGGCCATATGGGCGGTTCAATCAAGTTGCTCAACAAGCTGCTGCTCAAGCGGGGATGAAAGACAGCTACACCCTCAATGACGATGTTGATAACGAGACAGGTCGTGCTGTTTTGGGGCGCTTTTTGGTTGAGGAAGAAAGCACCTTGGACATGCTGGGCCAATACCTCAAAAGCGAACTCAAATCGCCAACGGTTCAGAGGGTAGTGCATGTGGATTTAGATCGGGTTTACGATAAAAATCCCACGCAACTAAATCGCAACGTGGATGCATTGATTGAGCGCATCAGCCAGCTTGGTGTGACCACGGTGTATTTGCAGGCCTTCGCGGATGAAGATGGTAATGGCGTGGCTGAGGCGTTGTATTTCCCCAATCAATACTTGCCGGTCAAAGCGGATTTATTTGGTCAGGTGGCGTGGCAAATACTCACACGGGCACATGCTGATGTTTATGCTTGGATGCCAGTGTTGGCTTTTGATTTGGGCCATTCATACACCTACATAAATGATGGCCGCACTGGCAAACCGAACCCACGACACTACCAAAGGCTGTCACCCTATTCAGACGCCAATTTAAAGGCAATCCAATCAATTTATTCCGATTTGTCCTTTTATGCCAAATTCAATGGATTGCTGTTCCATGATGATGCGTTTATGGATGATTTCGAAAGTGCTGGTTCTGCTGCCCACCCTCAACAAGAACCTGGGGATTTGGCACAGGCACGCCGAAAAGAGCAGGATCTCATCAAGACGACAGACCAGTTGGTTCGTGCAGTGAAGCCGTATGCGATGGGTGGATTTGAACCGCATTCTTTTTTTACAGCCAGAAATATTTATGCCAGCGTAATCATGAACCCTGAAGCACAGGCCTGGTTTGCACAAAGCTTGCCTGAAATGGCAAAACATTATGATTATGTGGCGGTCATGGCGATGCCATATATGGAGCATGAGCAACCCATCTCCACCAAAACAGCGGCAGCTTGGTTGACGCAGTTAGCCCAAACTGCAAAACAGCAAGCCAATCCCAACAAAATGGTGTTTGAACTACAAGCCACTAATTGGCATACGCAAAAGCCGATTGCCACGGCTGAGTTATTGAATTGGATGGCTATTTTGAAAAAAAATGGCATTCAAAACATGGGCTATTACCCAGATGATTTTGTGAACAATCATCCGGATCTGCAGCAATTGAAACCGGTTTTTTCGTTAAAAGACTTTTGATGCCACCACCAACAATAAAAAGACTCAGACATGAATGTGGATAATTTTTTTGATTTTGTCGTGATTATTGTATTTATCTATCCAGGGGTGATGGCGATTCATTGGACGGTGATGGGGTTAATTTATTTTTGGAAACATGAAAGACACATGCCCGTGCCGACTTATCAGGAAGGGCAGCCAGCGCCAAAAGTCGCTATTTTGATTCCTTGTTTTAATGAAGCCAAACATTTGCGTGAGTCTATTCCATATTTTCAAAAACTGCATTATCCACAGTTTGATTTGGTATTCATCAATGATGGTAGTACTGATGAAACCGCAGTCATCATTGATGAGTGGGCAAATCAGTACAGTAATATCCACGCTTTGCATAAATCCAATGGCGGCAAAGCCAGTGCACTCAACATGGCCTTGGCTTATGTCGATGCCGAATACGTGATTTGTGTGGATGCCGATGCCATCTTGGATGAATGGGCGCTGGATTATATGGTGCAGCGCCTCAGTAGCGATGCCTCAATAGGCGGGGTAACTGGCAATCCCCGTGTGCGTAACCGTAGCACCTTGCTTGGCCGCCTGCAGGTGGCTGAATTCAGCTCCATTATTGGCCTAATCAAACGGGCACAAAGCTTGATGGGCACGTTGTTTACTGTATCCGGTGTGATCTGCGGATTTAAAGCTGCGGTGTTGAAGCAGGTGGGCGGGTGGAGCACCAATATGATTACTGATGACATCGATATTAGCTGGAAGGTTCAGCGTCAAGGGTACAGCATTGCCTATGAGCCTCGTGCCTTATGCTGGGTCTTGATGCCGGAAACATTTAAGGGTTTTTATAAGCAACGATTGCGTTGGGCGCAAGGCGGAGCCGAAGTCGTTTTCCGCTACATGCCGTTTATGTTTGGTTGGAAAAATCGGCGGTTTTGGCCGTTATATCAGGAATATTGCTTAACCGCATTGTGGTGTTATTCCCTGATTGCGCTGACTATATTTTCTTTGCTGAATTGGGCTTTGGTGAGCCAGCAGTTAACAGTTGGTTTACTGCAAATCAACAGTGTTTTGTTGCTGGCATTTTTTATGTTCCAGTTCTCAATCAGCCTGTATATCGACAACCACTATGAGAAAGGATTGAGCAAATATTTTTTCAGCAGTATTTGGTATCCCTATGCTTATTGGGTAGTGAATTTAGTGACTTTGGCTATCGGTTTGCCCAAGGCTCTGATTCGAAATAGAAATAAGCAAGCCGTTTGGAAAAGCCCCGACAGAGGAGTATAAAAATGCAAGCACAAAACCAACACAAATTGTCATTTGTTATTAATAACCATCATTTATTGCCATTTCGGCACAAACTGAAATATGGATTAGCCACCACCATTACTTGGACTGTGTGGATATTGACGTGCCTATTGTTCTTTGGGGTTGGCTCGGCTGACCAAAGCACCGTCAGTATGCCCATCCAACCTTGGTATTGGCCGACCCTGACCAAATTGGTTGTCTTGGCATTGGTGGTTCAATTGGTTATTGCCATGCAATGGGCATTGTTGTCTGCGCGCTCGGCGCCTAAAGTAAAGCAATTGCCACGGCAGCCGTCTGTTAGAGGGTGCTAAGCCATTTGCCCCAAGGTTAATCTGTCTAGATTGGCCCAATCTTGCTGGGTCTGTACGTGCTGGAAACCTTGCTGTTCCATAGCGGCGCGTACGGCTCGCCCTTGATCAAAGCCGTGTTCCAACATGAGCCATCCTGCTGATTTCAGGAAACAGGGCGCTTGAGCAATGATGGTACGAATGGCAGATAAGCCATCGGCAAAATCGGTGAGCGCGTGGCGCGGCTCAAAGCGCAAATCGCCTTGTTGTAGATGATGGTCCTGCGATTCAATATAGGGCGGATTGGAAATTAGCACGTCTAGGCTGTGTGCCTGTGGTCGTGGATTGGCGTCAAACCAACTACCCCATCCCAGTGTGATGGTTGCCTGAAATGCGTCAGCATTGCGCTTGGCAATGGTTAATGCATTGGCGCTGACATCCGATGCCCAGATGTGGGCGTCTGGGCGTTCACAGGCAAGGGTCACCGCAATGGCGCCACTGCCCGTACCGAGGTCCCAGAGAGCCCCATTGGGGGGCAATCTGCTTAAAGCAGCATCAACCAAATGTTCGGTTTCTGGTCGGGGAATCAATACATCTGGCGTGACTTCGAAGCGACGACCATAAAATTCGCGCTCACCCAAGATATAAGCCATCGGTTCGCCTCGTTGCCGCTTAGCCGCTGCTTGTTGCAATGCTGCCCATTGTTTTTCAGGCAGCCTTTGCTGGCCATGAGTCAGTATTTGTGCGTGGGTAAGTCCGGTGAAGTGCTGCAACAGCATCCGAGCTTCTAATCGTGGCAATGCGCACTGGGCCAGCCAATCAGTAATGGTATCTGGGTTCACAACTCGGGCCTCAAAGCAAAAACAGGGTCGCCAATCCTAGGAAAATCAAAAAACCGCCTGAGTCGGTAACGGCTGTAATCAATACGCTGCTGCCCAAAGCTGGGTCGCGGCCCCATTTCTGCATGGCTACCGGAATCAGCACGCCCACAGTGGCCGCCAGCAATAGATTTAATGTCATGGCGGACACCATGACCAAGCCAATACCGATGCTGTGGTAGAGCAAAAAAGCCACCGAACCCATCACGGAGCCCCAGATGATGCCATTGACTAAAGCCACGCCAACCTCTTTGCGCAATAAGCGCCAAGCTTGATTGGTGCTCATTTGCCCAGTCGCCATAGCACGCACAATCATGGTAATGGTCTGGTTGCCTGAATTGCCGCCAATCCCAGCCACAATAGGCATCAGCGCTGCCAAAGCCACAATTTTTTCTATTGAGCCTTCAAACATACCAATCACTCGGCTGGCCACAAACGCGGTACACAAATTGATGGCGAGCCACATCCAGCGGTTTTTAACTGAATCAATTACGGGGGCAAATAAATCTTCTTCTTCTTGTAAACCCGCCATGTTTAACATATCGGCTTCTGATTCTTCACGAATTACGTCCACCATTTCATCCACGGTGATGCGGCCAATCAGTTTTTTGTTGCCATCCACCACCGGTGCGGTGACCAAGTCATAGCGTTCAAAAGCCGCAGCGGCCTCTTCGACATCGTCTTCTGGTCGAAATGTAACCACATCATCCGACATGATTTCTGAAACCAAGGTGTCGGTGTCCACCACCAGCAATTTGCGTATGGTGAGCACCCCTTGCAGGACATCGTCGTCATCGACCACGAAAATTTTATCAGTGTGGTCAGGCAGACTTTCAAAGCGGCGTAAGTAACGCAAGACCACTTCACAACTCACATCTGCGCGAATGCTCACCAATTCAAAGTCCATTAAAGCACCAACTTGGTCGTCTTCAAACGACATCGCGGCGGCTACTTGCGCCCGTTCTTCTTCATCGCGGGTACTTAAAGCCTCATAGACAACCTGATTGGGCAAATCTGGTGCCAATTCGGCCAGCTCGTCAGCATCCAAATCATCCACTGCTGCCAAGAGCTCATCTTTGCCCATGGCCTCAATCAGGGTTTCACGAACTGGCTCGGATACTTCCAGCAGCACTTCACCATCTTCATCTGGTACCGCCAGCTTCCACACCAATACACGCTCTTGCAGCGGCAGTGATTCCAACACCACGGCCATGTCGGCGGGATGCAGCTCATGCAAAACACTGATGAGTTCTGATAAGGTGTGATTGAGTTCGGCATCCGCTAAGGTTTCGCCCAAGCCAATTTGGGCATACACCGGCAGCAGTGATTCTGCCAGTTTGTGGATGCGGTCAATGTCGATGTGCAGGCGCTCCAAATCATTGGGCTCGCGCGTGCTGGTGTCTGTGGCGCTCATGGTCGCTCCGTTGCCTAAGCAACGGCCAACCGCCACTCAGGGGGATTTAATTGATTGAAGATGTTTTAAAGGCCAAAGCCCAACTCGGGGGTTCCATAAAAAAATCCTGCGAAAGCAGGTAAAGTGGGAAACGAGCGTTATTTTACACATTTTCTCATGCTGATGTGACGCTTTTATTGCCCACTTACCGGTTTGGATTGAACGGTAAAGTGGTTAGTAGCGGGTATGGCTGGCTTCATAACCCGCTTTGACTTCGCCATAGAATTGATTGCTGCCGCTGGCGTGATTGCCGTGGGTGGCACACGCTGACAATACGATTGTGGTGCCCAATGCTATCCAGGTCCATGCGTTTTTCATGAGTTACTCCTTTATTGAAGACAAATGGTTCTGCGCCACGACAACATAATGCTGGGCAGAATAGGGTAAAAAAGCTTTTTCTTGCTCGGTAAGCACTCGTACCGGTTGTACGGGGCTGCCCACATATAAATAACCACTGTGTAAGTGTTTGCGTGGCGGTACTAAGCTGCCTGCCCCTATCATCACGTCGTCGTCAATAACCACATCATCCAATACCACGGTATTGATGCCCACCAATACGCGGTTGCCTATGGTGCAGCCGTGTAGTGTGACATGATGGCCGATGGTCACGTCTTCACCGATGTGCAATGGAGAACCATCAGGCTTGGTCTTACTTTTGTGGCTTACGTGCAGCATACAATGATCTTGAACATTGCTGTTGCGGCCAATCTCAATGTGATTGACATCGCCGCGGATGACAGCAAAAGGCCATATCGATACATTTTCTCCCAATGCCACGTCGCCGATTATCACCGCCATGTCGTCAATATAGCAGCCAGCACCGATGCTGGGCATGGTCGTCAAATATGGGCGAATATTGTTTTTCATGAGTTTGGCCTTATTCTGGAAGAAACCAAAGATGAGTTTAACGTATGTGCGCGCGCTTGGTCACGCCTGATGGTTTCGGCGTTATCATGCATCCTGTTATTGATTAGGTTGCCTGAATGCGATTCGGCAGCCGCCAATGGAAGAACAAACATGTCCGACAACGTATTATTGAACCTGCAGGGCGAACCTCATTTTGATGCCATTCGTGCTGCCGATATTCAGCCTGCGATGACCATGGCGATGCAAGAAGCGCAAACAGCCATTGATGCGGTGAAGGCTGAAACGCAGCCCAATTGGCATAACACCGTTGAAGCACTCACTGATATTACCGAGCGGGTGGGCCGTATCTGGGGTGTGGTGGCACACCTCAATAGTGTGGCTGATACAGCTGAATTGCGGGCGGTATACAACGAGTTGATGCCTGCTGTCACTGATTTTTTTACGGCCATCAGCCAAGACATCGAACTGTATGCACGTTTTAAAAACATCAAGGCATCCGATGAGTATGCTCATCTAACCGCAGCACAAAAAACCAAATTGGATCACGATTTGCGCGATTTTGTTTTGAGTGGGGCTGAATTGCTAGCACAAGAACAAATGGAGTTTGCTGCGTTGGAAAGTGAAAGTGCGCAGCTGGCGGCGCAGTTTAGCCAAAATGTATTGGATGCCACTGATGCTTTTGCCTTGTATTTTGCCAATGGCCATGAATTGGCCGGCTTGCCCGACGCAGCCGCAAACGGGGGCCAAGAAGTGGATTTGGCTGAGGACAGCGTCAAATCAGGGTTGCCTGAAGATGCCTTGGCCATGTTTGCAGCGGCGGCAGAAGCGGAAGGCAAGTCTGGTTACAAAATCGGCTTACAAATGCCGCATTATTTGGCCGTGATGCAATATGCGGATAACCGCGCTTTGCGTGAAACCTTATACCGTGCCTACACCACCCGCGCCAGCGATGAAGGCGATACGCGATGGGACAATACTGCCAACATCAATCGCCGGCTGGCATTGTCACAGCGACAAGCTCAGTTATTGGGCTTTGCTAATTTCGCCGAACTGTCTTTGGCCACCAAAATGGCTGACACGCCAAAACAAGTATTGGCTTTTTTGCATGATCTGGCTGCACGAGCCAAGCCATATGCAGAAAAAGACTTGGCCGAAGTGCGTACGTTTGCGGCTGAATCGCTGGGATTGCCTGACTTACAAGCATGGGATATCACCTACGCCAGTGAAAAATTACGGCAAGCAAAATATGCGTTCAGTGAAACCGAAGTAAAAAAATATTTCCCAGCCGATAAAGTACTGCATGGTTTGTTTGCGCAAATTGACAAGCTTTATGGCGTGCACCTGATGGAGAAAAAAGTACCGGTGTGGCATCCGGATGTGCGTTATTTCGAATTGGAAAAAGGTGGCGCCATTATTGGTGGTGTTTACATGGATTTATATGCGCGGGCAGGCAAGCGTGGTGGTGCATGGATGAATGATTATCGGGGGCGTCGGCGCTTTGAGGGTGGTGATCGTCGTGGTCAGTTGCAAACCCCTGTAGCTTATTTGGTGTGCAATTTCACCCCGCCTGTGGCCGGTAAACCCGCACGCCTAAGTCATGACGAAATCATTACCTTATTCCACGAAACAGGTCATGGTCTACATCATTTGCTGACCCAGGTTGATGAATTGGGTGTGTCAGGCATCAATGGCGTGGAATGGGATGCAGTGGAAATGCCGAGCCAGTTTATGGAAAATTTTGTATGGGAATATGACGTGTTGGCCGGCATGAGCAGCCACCAAGAAACAGGCGCGCCATTGCCTAAAGAACTTTATGACAAAATGTTGGCGGCCAAGAATTTCCAACGGGGTTTGTTTATGGTGCGACAAATGGAATTCGCGCTGTTTGACATGACTATTTATAGCCAACCTGATTGTGATTGGCAGCAGGTATTGCGCGCCGTTCGGGCGGAAGTTTCGGTGATCAAGCAACCTGACTTCAATCGGTTTGCGCATTCATTTGGCCACATTTTTGCGGGCGGTTATGCCGCTGGTTATTATAGTTATAGCTGGGCAGAAGTTTTGTCAGCTGATATTTATGCTGCATTTGAAGAGGAAGCCAATCCGGTGGCTACGGGCAAGCGATTTTGGCGTGAAGTGTTGGCTGTAGGTGGATCGCGTCCCGCCATGGCTTCATTTAAGGCATTTCGCGGACGAGAGCCCAGTATTGATGCCTTGTTGCGGCACAGCGGTTTTGTTGCCCCTTAGTTTTGGGTAAGGTGATGAAAACAGCCGGTTTGCCAACCGGCTGTTTTTTGATGAATGTTTAGCCCAAGGCTGCCTGAATCCATCCACATGGCATCGCTTATTCTTTTGCCTAACTTAAGCGTGGCGGTGAATCACAAACTGCGCCAGCGCCCGCAAGTGCCAAGCGCGATCATCTAAACCAGACAGAGCGTCTGTTGCTTGGGCTGCCAATTGCTCGGCATAAGCACGTGCCGCTGCCAAGCCCAACAGTTTTACATAGGTGGGCTTGTTGGCATCTTCATCCTTGCCCGCGGTCTTACCCAAAGTGGCGGTGTCTTGCTCGCAATCCAATACATCATCAATCACCTGGAAGGCCAACCCCAGCTTGCTGGCGTAATCATCCAAGGTGGCCAATGTGGGCTCGCCAATGTCGGGACAGGCTAGTGCGCCCAATACTACGGCAGAACGAATGAGTGCTCCTGTTTTCAAACGGTGCATTTGTTCCAGTTCTGCCTGAGTCATGCTTAACCCCACGTGTGCTAAATCAATGGCTTGACCACCCGCCATACCCAAGCTGCCTGAAGCAGAGGCCAATACCTGGACCATGCGCAGCTGGCGTTCAGCAGGCAAACCACTGGGTCGACTGAGCAGGTCAAACGCCAAAGTTTGCAGGGCATCGCCCACCAATAAAGCGGTAGCCTGATCATAATGAACATGACAGGTGGGTCTGCCTCGACGCAAGCTATCGTTGTCCATTTCTGGCATGTCATCGTGTACCAGCGAATACACGTGTATGCATTCGACGGCCGCCAATGTGTGGCTCAATGCCATTTCATCAGCACAGCCCAACTCGGCAGCGGCCAGCGCCAATAAAGGGCGCAAGCGTTTACCACCATCCAAGGTGGCATAACGCATGGCTTCATGGAGTTGTTCAGGCAGCCTGTCGGCCGCTGGCAAGAGTCGGTCTAGGGTTAATTCGGTTTGTGCCCGTGCGCGCTTTTGCCAAGCAACAAAATCATTCTTCATCGGCGTCAAGATTCAAATCCTTTAGTTCGCCTGATCCAAAACCAGCAGCTTTTGCTCGACTTCAGCGAGCTTGGCTTGGCAATATTTCACCAATTCTTGGCCTCGTTGGTAGGACGCCAGGGATTCTTCTAATGGCAAATCATTGTTTTGCATGGATTCCGTAATGATTTCCAGCTGTGCCAAAGCATCTTCAAAGTTTTTTGGGGCGTTTTTTTTCATGAGGCGCAATTCATTAATCAATAGTGTTTATTGTAGCACTGAAGTGCTGGAAATTTGAGGCAACGCAGCCTTAGTGGTGTTTGACGATCAATCGGTGGTATTGAATAATGCCATCTGACTAATTAAGCATTCATTTAAAAGGTGTCAATATGACTGTCAAAACCGTATTAATCATTGCTGGCGTGCTGGTGTTGACTGCCTGCCAAAGCAATACCTTGCCCAATAATATATATGATGCTCAAGCCCAGGCGCGAATTCGCCTTTATGGGCAGAATCAGAAACCCACCATTATGAAATACACGTCCAATCGGAAAATGATCAAGGTGAATGTGGGAGGATCTTTCAGTGGAGCGCTGTCTTCGTTGACCCGCACCGCCAGTAACCGAAGCATCGGTATTCCTGCCACAGAGATGACGCGGCACATGCGTGACTATGATGGCATTTTGTCTAAGACTTATTATGAAGAATACGTGATTCCTGCTGGTCAGCCAGTGAGTGTGCATAATTCCTTTCAGGGCTTAGCCAATCGCAATGTGGGCGCCACCAAGACCACGATTCATTACCAAGGGTCGTGCCAAGGAAATGAGGTTCAGTTTACGCCGCTCGCGGGAAGAGACTATGAAGTTGTACCGAGTCACCACAACGCCACCTGTGGTGTGACTGTGTTACAAATTGCGCCCTCGGGGACCACTGAAACCGTCGGTTTTAATTGATTATGGTGCCCAATAATTAGCCTTAAACGGAGCAAATGCAAAGTGCTACTCATTGGGTTTTGATTTCATGTGTCGTGTCATCAACGTGTCAAACACGATGCCGATAATGCCTCAGTTATTCATTATTGGATCTTGTGACATGAAAAAAAAGTTATTGGCATTTCTGTGCGTGGCTATTTCTACGGTGGCGGCGGCGCAATCGACTGGGTTGGTCATCGGAGAAAAAGGCAGCCCTTTGCCATACCAGGTTATGGGTAAGATTGGCGAGGTGGAAATTCGCAATGGTGGGTATGGATCATCTGCTTTTAAGGATCCTAAAAATGCCAACCGGTTTTATGCCATTACCGACAGAGGCCCCAACGCCGATGGACCCGACGGCAACACCAAAATTTTCCCAACTCCTCAATTCACACCCAGCATAGGTCATTTTGAAATCGCGTCAAATGGTCAAATCCGCCTACTTAAAACGATTCCTATGCGTCGGCCTGATGGACAATTGTTGACAGGCTTGCCCAACCCCAAAGGATTGGGTAGCACAGGCGAGCGTGCGCTCGATATGACCGGGAAGGTGCTGCCAAACGACCCTTATGGCATTGACAGTGAAGGTTTGGCTATTGCGCCTGATGGTAGTTTTTGGGTGTCGGATGAATATGGTCCTCACATTGTTCATTTCGATACCCAAGGCCGCGAGTTGGAGCGGATCAGCCCCGTGGGCATTCAAACTCAAGGGCGAAAACTGCCCGCTGTTTTGGCAGCGCGGACACCCAATAGGGGAATGGAAGGCCTAACCATTACACCTGATGGTAAAACGCTAGTAGGCACCATGCAGTCAACATTAAGCAATCCTGATAAGCAATCAGCTACCAATAAAACGTTGGTGCGCATCGTAACGTTTGACTTAAAAAGCGGTAAAACACGACAATATTTATATCGGCAAAACGGCAATAATTTTTCAAATTCTGAAATTTTGGCTTTGGATAATCATCGATTTTTGGTCGATGAACGGGATAGTGCGTTCCCGGGGGCGGCACCGGATGTACAGAAACATGTTTATTTGATTGATTTGCGTACCGGCACGGAAGTGTCTAGTGATGTCAACGCCCCTTCTGGCTTGCTGATCAATGGCAAGACGTTGGAGCAGAGTAGCTGGGCCGAATTGGCTCAAGCAGGCATCAAACCCGTTGGAAAATCACTGGTGGTGGATTTGGTCAAAACGCACCATTACCCACATGAGAAATTTGAAGGGATGTGGTTACTGGATAAAAATCATTTGGCAGTCATTAACGACGATGATTTTGGTATTGTTAATCAAGATGACAAAGTGATCACCAAAATTCTACCTGCAACGGGGAAAATAGACGCCAATACCGTTTATGTGTATCCCATTCATTTGCCCCAGAGTCATTAACTTCTTTCTCCTTTGGCTGCCTGAAATTTTTCAGGCAGCCAAAGGAGAAACTATTATGAAACAACAATGGCTATTGTGATTTGCATGGCCATCAAGGCCAGATTACACCTGTTTGGGTTTCTATTTGTTGGAGGTTGCTCATGCGCAACGCGAATATACATCAATAAATAGATCGTCAAAAATGTCTGGATATTGTTGTGCCGAGTTGTGTGAATGGGCATGTGATGTAAATACAAATAATTGAAAAAATGATTATTTGGATACTTATTGAATGGGGGTAGACGAAAAAATGACCGCCTTTGCGGTCATTTTTCTATATTTGGTGCCCAGGGACGGACTCGAACCGTCACACCTTGCGGCGGGGGATTTTGAGTCCCCTGCGTCTACCAATTTCGCCACCTGGGCTAGCGATGAAGCGCGTATTTTAAACGATGCGCTGCTGCTGTCAAGCATGAATAAAAAAAAATATACAAAATGCTGTTTTTATATGGATATATTTTAAGGGAAGTTCCCGTTTTAATCTTGTTGCATCGAAAATGCTGATGGGTTGCGTTGCTCAGAGCATTTATTTTCATTGGGATTGAGTGTCAATTTGCCAGTATCATAACCACATTTTAACCGATGCCTATGCGGCGCACGCTGTGTACCTCATTTTTGGGTGGCATTGTTTATGCGCACTGAGGCCTATTCAAAGACCAAGTATCAAGTATCAAGTATTGGGATCAAGGGAAAGAATGTTGGGTAATGATGACCATTTGATTTCAAAGTGACGCACTGAATGGGTTTGAGCCGTGATTGGCCGAGCGCTTTTGAATGTTCGTGCTCACTTCTGGTGTTGCCTGGGAGATTATGGAAGCCAAGCAGCAATCGCTTTGATGAATACGGGTCGGAATCCATTGTTCAATGTGTTGGTAAAATAGCTCAACTAGAAGACCTATCGCCATAAAAACTTATGAATATTTATGAAGTGATGATGCGCGAAAGATAGGTGGGTAAAAAAGAATGGATAAAAAAAAGACCGCTAATAAAGCGGACTTTAATATTTGGTTGCGGGGGCAGGATTTGAACCTACGACCTTCGGGTTATGAGCCCGACGAGCTACCATGCTGCTCCACCCCGCGTCTGAAGAAAGTTAATTATACAGATAAATTTTATATTGTCAAATTTTGAATTGTTTAGCTTTGGCTATTTTGCGCTTGCCACCATTGCTTTAAGGCATAAAGTGTATCCAGCGCCTGTTTGGGGCTGAGCTCATCTGGCTGGATGTCGGCCATTTTGTTTTGCCATTCTGTCAGTGTCGCTTGGGCGGGCGGTTCAGCTTCCTTCATTGATGAGCAAAAAGCATCTTCTGAGGTGGTTGCCTGAAAAATATCCAATTGTCGCTCTTGCGCTTGTGCTTGTTGTTCTAACGTTTGCAAATGCTTATAAGCGGCGTTGAGTGCGCGAGCTGGGACGCCTGCCAACTTGGCCACTGCGATGCCATAGCTTTTATTGGCAGGGCCAGGTTCAATTTGGTGAAGGAATACAATTTCATGGCCTTCTTCCAAGGCGGATAAATGCATATTAAATGCATGGGTAAAGGCTTCAGGCAGCCTGGTTAGCTCAAAATAATGGGTTGCAAACAGGGTAAAGGATTGGTTTTTCTGTAATAAGTGTTCAGCGATGGCTTGCGCCAATGCCAGCCCGTCAAACGTGGATGTGCCTCGACCCACTTCATCCATCAAAACCAATGATGTCGGAGTGGCGTGGTGTAGGATGTAGGCAGTTTCCGACATTTCGACCATAAAGGTTGAGCGGTTTCCAGCTAAGTCATCGGATGCGCCAATGCGCGTGAATATTTGATCGATTGGCCCTAGAGTACAATTTTGCGCAGGAACGGGTGCGCCAACGTGTGCCAGCAATACGATTAATGCCACTTGTCGCATATAAGTTGATTTACCGCCCATGTTGGGGCCGGTGAGCAACATGAGTTTGCGTTTGTCATCTAAGTGGGTTTGATTGGGGGTGAAATCAGCTACCTGCTCAGCCACGACAGGATGACGGCCTTGGGTGATGTTGATGCAGGGATAGTCTACCCACTGTGGTAAACAATAATCAGATTGGTCTAGTGCAGCGGACAGTGTGCTCAATACATCTAGGCTAGCAGCTGCTTTAGCACATTGCTGTAGCATGGTTAAGTGGGTTTGCAGGGCTTGCATGAGAGCATCATAGAGCTGCTTTTCTAATGCCAAGGCATTTTGTTGTGCGCCCAAAACTTTGTCTTCAAAGGATTTAAGTTCAGGGGTGATGTAGCGTTCTGCATTTTTTAAAGTTTGGCGGCGTTGGTAGTCTGCGGGTGCTTGTGCGGACTGGGCCTTGCTGATTTCAATGTAAAAACCATGAACACGGTTGAATTCTACTTTTAACGTGGTGATGCCCGTTCGTGTTCGCTCACGTGTCTCTAGTGCGATCAAAAATTCATCGCCGTGTTCTTGAAGGCGACGCAATTCGTCTAGTTCCGCGTGATAGCCATGATTGATGACGCCACCATCTCGTAGCCAGACTGCAGGCTCAGGCAAAATGGCGGCGCTAAGCAGGTCGATAACAGACTGGCTTTGCGGAAATACCGCCAATAAGGAGTCAACCAATTGGCTGTCGGCTTTTTCAGGCAGCTTGAATGTGCTCAATGCCACCAAGCTCTCACGTAGTGCGGACAAGTCGCGTGGGCGCGCGCTGCCCACGGCAATGCGTGCCGCAATGCGCTCGATGTCGGCGACTTTGTTTAATGTGTCGTGGACGGTTTGACGATGAGGTGCGAGTGCTTGTATGGCTACTTGTCGCTGACGAATGTGTTCGCGTCGGCGCAGTGGTTGGTGTAGCCACATGGCCAATAAACGGCTGCCCATGTGTGTGGCACATTGATCAAGTACAGAAAATAAGGTGGGGGATTGCTGGCCGCTGAGTGCTTGCGTGATTTCTAAATTGTGCCGCGTAGCAGCATCCATGCCAATGTAGTTATCATCGTGCTCTAGGCTAAGACTGTCTAGGTGTTTTGGTAGCTGCGACTGGGTTTGCTGCACATAATTCAGTAATGCGCCCGCTGCGCCGATGGCAGCTGCGTGTTCTTTAATGTTTAACCCAAAGGCACGTAAATCTTGACTGCCAAAATAGCGCTCTATGAGTGTGGCGCTGCTGTCGGCTGCAAATTGCCAGTGATTCAAGCGGGTGATGGCGTGTTTGTTGAGTGTGGGTAATGCAGTGGCATTGTCTGGGAGTAAAATTTCGGCGGCTTGAAGTCGGGCCAACTCATTAGCCAGCGCATTGATATGAATCAGCTTGGTTTTGAATTCGCCACTTTGCAACGAGAGCCATGCCAGGCCCAATTGCTTTTTGGTGGGGCAAATGGCCACTATGCGATTGATTTCTTTATCAGCCAAAAGGGCGTTGTCGGTGAGGGTGCCGGGGGTGATGATGCGTACGACTTTGCGTTCCACTGGTCCTTTGCTGGCACCTACTTCGCCAACCTGCTCACAAATAGCGACGCTTTGCCCCAGTTTTACCAGCTTGGCCAAATATTGCTCTACCGCATGATAGGGTACGCCCGCCATTTTGATGGGTTGCCCATCGATTTGGCCGCGGGAGGTGAGTGTGATGCCGAGCCATTTTGCGGCCTGAACAGCGTCATCTAAAAAGAGTTCGTAAAAATCACCCATGCGGTAAAACAACAGCTTATCGGCATGTTCGGCTTTGATGGACAGATATTGTGCCATCATGGGTGTTAAGGTGGGTTTGCTGCTCATAGGGGGAAAGGTACGTGCTCAGATGAGCCTATTGTAGCAGAGTCAAAACTGGGTAGATGACTTGCAAATGAATGCAAAAAGCGCTTTGCGTAACCGGCAGTGCTGGTCGCCAAGAACGGTAATCGGTAATATGTGGGGTTGTTGACACGTGAATGGGTATCCGATGAAATCAGCTGTGCAAATTCGATATGGGTTGCTGGGCGGGGTGGTTGCGCTATTAGCAGCGTGTAGCAGCACTACGCCGACAACATCTTCAACTTCGATTGGAACGGGCTCTTGGTTACCCACGGGCCAGTCTTTGCCACTTAATTATGTGTATGCTCCTGGTAAAGGTGGGGTCAGCTATCGGGTGGTTGATTATCGCGAGTTACCACAATGGCAACAGCAATCTTTTGCGGACAGTTTGAAATCATTTAAATCGGGCTGCCTGAAATTGCAAAATATGCCATCTTGGCAGGTTGTTTGTCGGCAGGCGCAGCAAACGGCTGCTCGCAATCATGACGCTAAATATTTTTTTGAACATTACTTCACCCCTTGGCAGGTTAGTCAAAATGGCCAAGTTGCCGGTACGGTAACGGGTTATTACGAACCCATATTGTTGGGCGATGCAAAAGCCACAACACAAGCCAGATACCCTATTTATGGGATGCCCAATGATTTTGTGGTGGTGCCCTTATCGGCCAATCAACGACAAGGCGTAGTGCGTATCCGTTTGACGGGCAGTAACAGCGGCGTCATCAGCAGTGATGGGGCTTATGCTGCAGACCTGTCTACATTCCCCCTTAATGCCAAAACGACCAGTTTGAAAGGGCGTGTATCTGGGAATCAGTTTGTGCCGTATTACACGCGCGCTCAAATTAATGCAGGCGCATTAAATGGCAAAGCACCCATATTGGGTTATGCCAATGATCCAGTAGAGCTCTTCTTTTTGCACATACAAGGTTCTGGTCGCCTGAAGACACCGGATGGTCGCTTAATCCGCTTGGGTTTTGCTGCCAAAAATGATTATCCTTATGTGTCAATCGGGAAATATATGGCGAATAAGGGGTATTTGCCTTTGGCTCAAACATCCATGCAAGGCATCAAAGGATGGTTACAAAAAAACCCGCAAAAATTGGGAGAAGTATTAGGGCAAAATCCGAGCTATGTTTTTTTTCAAGCCCAATCGGAAGGCAATGATGGCCCAATCGGCGCTTTGGGGGTACCTTTGATGGGCGGTTATGCTGGCGCGGTAGATCGGCATTTCATTAGCTTGGGCGCGCCACTGTTTTTGGCTACTACACACCCAGTCAGTGGTTTTGGGCTTAATCGCTTGATTATGGCGCAAGATACAGGCAGCGCTATTAATGGGGCCGTGCGGGTGGACTATTTTTGGGGGTATGGTGATGATGCAGGTGCAACAGCTGGTAAGATGAAGCATACGGGCTATGTTTGGCAATTGCTGCCCAAAGGTATGCTTCCTGAAGTAAAATAACAAAGTACTCGAGATTTGCAATATAGATAACCATCTATAATGGATTTGAGTTGATTGTTTTTATGGAAAAAATATGAATTTAATAACACGAGCAGGGAAGTGAAATGGATAGTTACTTACTCATCCCACTTTTACTGGTGTTTTTGGTTGTCCTGATTGTTGTTAATAAGCGACAAAAGGCAGGTGGATCAAAAGCGGCGCCAGCAGCACAGCAATCGCGCTCGACAGTGGGAAAAAAGAGCAAAAAGAGCAAAGCTGTCAGTTTGGCAACAGAGCAGCCCGCCATTGATGCTGATGGCGTTAGTCAAGCAACAGCTTCTGCTGAAGCGCCACATGAATCAGATGATTGGAATTGGCAAGCACCCGCTTCAGAGGCCAATACCGTTTCTGTAGAAACGGTTGATCACTTGACTGAATACAAAGTCTATAAGCAATTTGGCTATTTTCAAAAAGCAGCTGATTCATTGTCTATATATTTAAAAGGCAATGCTGTAGGGTTAAGCCAAGGTATGCGAAATACTCTGGTGTTGGAATTGGCAGAACTTTACTTGGATGCGAAAAATCCTGACCAATTAGCTGAAGTCGTTGACCATTATCGGGATGAATTAACCCCAGAAAATCACGAAGATCTGATTCGACGCGGGTTACAACTGGATAATAATAATTTGCCATTGCGTGTTTTGGCGGAAGATTTATTGGGCTGGGGTGTGCACAAGGCGGAGCAGGAGGTC
Source organism: Snodgrassella sp. CFCC 13594 (assembly GCF_001590725.1). Classification (GTDB taxonomy): domain Bacteria; phylum Pseudomonadota; class Gammaproteobacteria; order Burkholderiales; family Neisseriaceae; genus Snodgrassella. The sequence continues at coordinate 175,741 of NZ_LQXR01000002.1, forward strand.
GGCTTGGTGGATGATGTGCTGAGTGCAGAAGGAGAACAAGCACCCAATCATCCAGAAAACAAAGAGATTGGTTCTGCATTCGATGAGACCGAGTCACGTATTCCTCTGGTTGAAGGGAATGTAAATTTCTTTCAAGTGCATGGTGATGAACAAGAGGTACTGCTGAGCTTCACTAAGCCCGAACAAAGCTATCAATTACTCAAAGGGCAATTGCCTTATGATGCAGCCGTACGCTGCCTGAATAAGGCCATCAAACAAGTAGACAAGCCTGCCAGTCTGATTATTGACGCTTTGGCGTTGGATTACAGGCATCATAATGTTAGTGTGTTTGCACAGCATTTGTGGCGTTTGTATTACTCTCTTGGGCAGTATGGTCAAAAAGTCAAAGATCGTATGCTGGGCTGGGGTTATAACTTGGGCCACCATCCTATGTTTGATGAATTGGCCAGTCAGCCTACTGAGGTCCAATTGCGCGAAATTGGCATTAATCAAGGCTTTTTACAGGTTGGCAGCAGTGCCATGAAGGCGAAGAGGTTGCCTGTGGTCGATGCCGTAGGACAGGAAAATGGCGAAGCCAAAACACCTGCCGATCTGGTACTGAGAGATGCAGAAGCCTTGTTAACCTATGGCCAGTTAGATCAAGCATTTGATTTGCTGGAAGAATCTATTCTCAAATATCCACAAGAATCACAGTTGTACATCACGTTATTTGATTTGTATGAACGTGCGGAAGACTGGCCCCGTTTGCAGAAAATGCTACAGACCATCCGTGCTGAAATCAAAACGCCTCCCGAAGAAGTGGTGCTGGCGATGAGTCAGTTATTGCAACGAATTAACCACAATGGTGTGCAAAACAAATGATGAATTCGGACTTACCTAAAGTTAAAACTGTGGGTGTTTTGCTTGTCAATGTCGATGATCGGCAATTTGCGATGTTGCGCATGGCATTCAAAATGCACAACACCATTAGCTACCAGTTATTGAATGATGGTGCTACCAGCACACCTGACTTGATTTTGGTGGATGGGGACTCCACTGGCGGCAATGAACAGTATCAATTGGCTAAACAGCGTTATCCTAGCGCTCGTGTGGTGTATTTTTCGCGTAAGCCACCCGTTTTTACTGCGCCGTATTTGGCGAAACCCATTAAATTTGACACGTTATTCGCAAACTTGCGCAATCTGCAACAGGGGAATGGCGTTTGGCTGCCGAATGGGCGGCACCCAGCTGAGAGTGAGTTGCCCCCTTCTGAACCACCTTTGATTAAAACTGCTTCAGTGCATGCTCAAGGTATGCATATTTTTCAAAGGCAAGATAAAGAATTTTCATTTACGCAGGAGCGGGAACATCCAATACGAGGGGAAATAAAGCAACAACAAGAGAGTGGAAATCTTACTGAAGAGCCTCACTTTACACACAACCAATCCATATCCATCACGCGGTTCAATGTGCAACCTACTTTGCTGGGGCATTTATTAGAGGTGTCTCGCCAAGAACAAGATATGGCTCTGATGGTAGATGGTAAACCTGTGTTGTTGGTATTTCCTAGTGTCAAAAAAGTCTTGTTGGCTGCGGAAAGTGATGTGCTGCAGCGCTTATGCGAAAAAAATGCCCTGGTAGCAACTACGCGCCCAGTTCCAGAAAATGGGCAATTACAAGAGAAAGCAAAAATATCTTTACAATCATGTATTTGGCAACTTGCTATTTGGACGTCTCAAGGTCGTCTTATTGAACCTATTTTACCAACTACGGTGTTGAGATTAAAAGCTTGGCCTAATATGACTCGATTGGCATATTTACCAGATGCTATCCGACTTTCAGCTTTTTTGGTGCGTGCACCTGTGACATTGGCTGCTTTGTACAAGTTGTTACCGATTGATATGGGTAATTTACTCAATTACGTTACTGCCACTTATACCACGGGTTTCTTGGATATAGAGCAGTCCCTTGATCAGAAAATTCGAGAGTCTGATTATAGTGAGTCCGTAGTAATGACCAGAGGACAGCAACAGGAGCAACAGACTTCTGGCGAAACCAAGCAAGTTAAAGGTTTATTATCACGTCTGATGAGCCATCTTAAGGGTAAGTAATGAAAAACAGAGATATGAGTCATGATAGAAAATAAAATTATATTTACCGGCCCTGTGGGTGTGGGGAAAACAACTGCGATTGCTGCCTTATCAGATGATCCGCCAGTACAAACAGATGCCAGCGCATCTGATATGACACAAGTGCGGAAAGGGTACACTACTGTCGCTATGGATTATGGTGTTATTCGTCTGGATGACCAAACGAAAGTGCATTTATATGGAACGCCGGGACAGGAACGATTTGATTTCATGTGGGGAATTCTCAGTAAAGGAAGCATGGGTTTAATTCTCCTATTGGATAATACTCGACCTAATCCATTGAAAGATTTAAAATTTTTTCTAACTTCGTTCAGTGATTTGATTCATGATGCACCAGTAGTAGTGGGGGTGACGAAAATGGATTTGCATAATCAACCCGGAGTAGATGTATATCAGCAGTATTTAGCACAACATAATTTAAATGTGCCAGTTTTTGAAGTTGATGCGCGTAACGCAGATGATGTTAAGCAATTGGTTACTGCTATGCTTTATAGTATAGATCCTGGTTTGGAAGGGTAAGAGCAGACATGGAATCCACATTATTATTGCACAATAACTTGTACCCGAAAGTAACACCTGCTGGTGCTTATTACGCGGTTTCAAGCCCCAGTCACAGTGCTAGTCGTATGCTGTTGGCGAATCTTTTGCAGGCAGGTGTTGAAGAAGTGTTGACCGAAGAACACTTAAAAAAATGGGCGGAAACCGAAGATGCTTATACCGCCTTAAATTTGCTTTATCGTTTGCAGCGCTTGGAGTTTCTCTATGGAGAAGAAACGCCCAGCTCTCAGTTAATCAAGGTTACTTCAGATGCGTTTGAAGACATTCTTGGGCAATTGTCAGACACGCATAAAGCGCTTTTGGTTGATCAGGATGGATTTTACTTTGCTAATATTGGTTTTAACCATGAAACCGCTGAAGAAGTGGCTAATTTGGCCAGTGAAGCCACGAGATTAACGGAGAAGCACAGCTTATTGATTAAAAACAACTTGAATATATACAACACAGCATTGGGTATTTGCGATCCTACTGGGCAAAGTGAATTAACATTCTTTCCTTTGTATGTAGGGAAGGCCAAAAATATTTTGGTCACCGCCGGACAGCCTTTGCTAAACAGCGAATCATTTGTGACCCTAGTTCGGGGGCTGTATGTGTTGGCTGGTGAAGATATCCATCTTGATAAATAGGCTGATTGAATAAGGGAAAATTCGAGAATGCAAGAAAAATTATTAACGTCTATCTTAAGTGATTTAAACAGTTCCTCTACTGATATTACAGCTTCTGCTGTTATTTCTACCGATGGGTTGCCAATCGCGGCATTGCTACCAGGAGGAGTAGATGCTGATCGTGTGGGTGCAATGTCTGCTGCACTACTAGCACTCGGAAATCGAACATCTCGAGAGCTGCAGTGTGATGAGCTAGAGCAGGTGATGGTGAAAGGCAAGCATGGTTATATTCTGTTGATTCAAGCAGGGGATGATAATGTATTGGCAGTGACGGCTAAAGAGAGTGCCAAATTGGGTTTAATTTTATTGGATGCCCGACGCGCTGCTAAAAGTATTGTGGATGTCTGTCGTTAAAATGTTGTGGTTTTGTGTTTCTAGGTATGGCAGTCATGAAATAAATTAGTTACATAAAAATATAAAACTTTACTTGCTATAAACGAACATCAAAATTATTTTGCTGTCTATAGCAATAGAATAAAGAAAATATCCCTATCTAGAAATACCATCAAGTAATGATTGTATAGCTGGATATGGCACACAAATACATAATAGAAAGGAAAGGTATGAATAGCATTTTGTCATTGCCAGTACCAAGTGGAAATGGGAGTTTAGAGCAATACATTCATACCGTTAATAGCATCCCAATGCTGACGCCTGAACAGGAATACAGCTTGGCTGAACGGCAGCTTGAAGGTGACTTGGAAGCGGCAAAGCAGTTAATTTTATCTCACTTGAGGGTAGTGGTGTCGATCGCTCGTGGCTATGATGGTTATGGTTTGAATCAAGCCGATTTGATCCAAGAAGGGAACATTGGCCTTATGAAGGCCGTGAAGCGATTTCAGCCAACTCGCGGCGTGCGCCTATTCTCGTTTGCGGTACATTGGATTAAAGCTGAAATCCATGAATTTATTTTGCGCAATTGGCGGTTGGTCCGTGTAGCCACTACGAAGCCACAGCGGAAATTATTTTTTAATCTACGCAGTATGCGTAAGTCTATGTCTGCTTTGAGCGATCAAGAAGCACGAGAGATTGCCGATGACTTGGGTGTTAAAATGTCGGAAGTGCTCGAAATGGAGCAACGGATGACAGGCAAAGACATGGCATTGATCGCAGAGAATGATGACGATGATGGTTTTGCGCCAATTGATTGGTTGGCAGATAATGACACTGAACCCATGCAAATGATGGCTCAAAAAGCCCATTATGAGTTACAGACAGAAGGCTTGCAGCAGGCATTGGCTAAGTTGGATGACCGTAGCCGCCATATTGTCGAAAGTCGATGGTTGGCTGATGATAGTGGTTTAACCTTGCATGATTTAGCTACCGAATATGGTGTATCGGCAGAGCGTATCCGGCAAATCGAAGTAAAGGCAATGCAAAAATTACGTGGTTATTTAAATCAAGATTAAAATCATTAATTTATTAAGACAGAAGCCCATCAATAGATGGGCTTCTGTCTTAATACTGGGGTATAAAAATTAGAAGATTTATCCTGGTATATAGCTGAAATGGTGGCAGCTAATCATAAAGCCATGTTTTAAATATAGTCGATGCGCATTATTCCTGCTCGGGTCAACACGTGAGTCTGCATGCACAGAACCGCATCCTTCTGCGCTGGCAATGTTTTTAATTTCTTCAAGCAGCTGGCTGGCATAACCTTTACGAACTGAGTCTTCACTGGTGACAAGGTCGTCAATGTGTAAATAGCGCCCAGATGCAAAGTTGGTGCTGATGCGAAAGCCACAAACAGCGACTGCACTTTGCTTTCCTTCTTCAAAAATCCCCAATAGGCGGTAACCTTCTGCTTGTTGAATAGTAACCATATCTTGGAATTGGGCCAAATCTCGAATATTGGGACGCAATACATGCATGACACCAAAAGCCGTACTGATTTCGTTGGGCAATAGCTCGCGAATTTGGGTTTGGAGTGCTGGTATTTCTGCGTTTTTGCTTATTTCTATCGGAGGCAGTATTGGTTGCTCTTTTTGTTGAAGGGCCGCTTCTAGAGAAACGGGTTGATCCTCTTGGCCTTGTTCTTCCAAAAGTGATTTGCAATCAATAATTCGAAGATCATTGTCATGGGCAAAATCCATGAGGAAATGAAACATGGCGGGGTTAATTTGTTCCAATTTTCTGTCTACAGCAACACATCGAATTTGTTCAACCAAGATAGGACGAACCCATTGATGATAAGAAAGACGATGTCCTTGATCAAATGAGGAAAGGACGCCACACAGACGCTCAGCCCAATCGCTGGGGCGAAATTTTTTACCACTCTGGGTAAGGCCTTGAATCACGATTTCATAAGGATTGCAGATTAGCATATTGCCCTCTTGGTCAATCGTCAGCATGTGCATGAGGCACACTAGAAATTAAATATCCTATTATACCCGAATGATGGCGCAATTTTATGCTTCAGGCTATGGGCTTGTGATTCCTTCTCCCAACTTTGCTTGAAATATTTTTATGTAGCTGATGTTAAATCTGTATTTGGGAAATGATGGTATTGATGAAGACTACTTTGGTCTCATGCCGAGTTGGTTTAATTTCATGTTTTAAAATGGATTTATAAGATATTGGTGAAAGTGATTTTTTATTGCATCTGAAAATCATATTTATCAATACAGTTCTGGCAGCCAGCGGTTTCCATTAACAATATTATAAATTTAGAGATGGTGTAGTGATTGAGTAGTACCCCAAGGTTGTTTGCAATGTTATTTGGTCGGTTAGTGGGTCAATCTGAGTTGTTTTTGTAATGGTAGAAAGAATTATTAGAAATAGTTGAGAATATATGCTTCATTATTAAAATATTTTGATACATCTGTGCAAATTTAATTTAAAGATGTATTAATCTGGAGGTTTTTATTGCAATGCAAAAACAAAGTGAAGTATGGTTAATAAACAGTAAACAGTCTGATAAGCGAGTTAGATTGTTAATGAGTCAATCTGGCAAATATTTGTGACACGTGATTTTGGGAGAACGGAATATGAAGCAAATCACAGCGATGATTAAGCCCTTTAAGCTGGATGATGTGCGTGAAGCACTAGCTGAGGTAGGCGTACAAGGGATGACGGTGAGTGAAGTAAAAGGATTTGGCCGTCAAAAAGGACATACTGAGATTTACCGCGGTGCTGAATATGCGGTCGATTTTTTACCAAAAATTAAAATTGAAATTGTTTTGGCCGATGATCTGGTTGAACGTGCGGTGGAGGCTATTATTCAAGCTGCCAAAACAGGCAAAGTGGGCGATGGAAAGGTTTTTGTTTCGCCTGTGGAACAGGTTGTGCGCATTCGCACTGGTGAAACTGGTGATGCCGCGGTTTAAACCGATTATTCAAGTTATGTAATTTATGAGGGGTTGATGATGAATAAACATGTGTTGAGCGCTGCGGCTTTATTGGCTGCAATCATGCCTGCGATGGCCATGGCAGATGGTGTGGCCGATTGGTGGAAGCCAATTTCTGAGATTAATGCTGGTGATACTGCGTGGATTATGACGTCTGCTGTATTGGTGCTGTTTATGACAGTGCCAGGCTTGGCTCTGTTTTATGGTGGTATGGTACGTAAGAAAAATGTTTTGGGCACCATGATGCAAAGTTTTGCAGTAGCCGCTTTGGTTAGTGTGGTGTGGATGGTGGTGGGGTATTCATTTGCGTTTACACCTGGTAATGCTTTCATTGGGGGCTTTGACCGCTTTTTCTTAAGTGGCATGGGTGTAGATATGGCTAAGGAAATGACCACAATTTATGGTGGCAGCGGTACTGTCCCAGAAACAGTGTTTATGTTTTTCCAAATGACCTTTGCCATTATTTCTACCGCCATTATTACTGGTGCTTTTGCCGAGCGCATGAAGTTTTCAGCCATGTTGCTGTTTTCGGCTGTTTGGGCTGCTTTGGTGTATGCACCTGTGTGCCACTGGGTATGGGGTGGCGGTTTCATGGGTGAAGGCGGCGTTTTGGATTTTGCTGGCGGTACTGTTGTACACATCAATGCAGGTGTGGCCGGTTTGGTGGCTGCAATAATGATAGGCAAACGCTTAGGTTACGGCAAAGAAGCGATGGCGCCGCACAACATGACCTTAACCTTAACGGGTGCTGCTATGTTGTGGGTCGGTTGGTTTGGTTTCAATGCCGGTTCTGCTGGTGCAGCAAATGCTTCTGCGGGTATGGCCATGGCTGTCACCCAAATTGCTGCAGCTTCGGCTGCTTTAACTTGGATGCTGTGTGAAAAATTGGCAGGTCACAAACCTTCTGCTTTGGGTATGGCCTCCGGTGCCGTTGCTGGGTTGGTGGGGATTACGCCTGCTGCTGGTTTTGTAGGTCCGCAGGCAGCCTTGGTGATTGGGATTCTGACGGCCGCCGGTGCTTACTTCGCTTCTGTCGTAATTAAACGTAAGCTGGGTTATGACGATTCTTTGGATGCTTTTGGGATTCACGGAGTGGGCGGCATCATTGGTGCTATTCTGACGGGTTTGCTGTTCACTAACTCCATCTTTGGCGGTGACGCATCAGCGGGTAGTCAAGTTCTAACGCAGCTGAAAGATGTGGTGATCACCATTGTATACAGCGGCGTGGCAACATTCATTATTCTTAAAGTGGTGGGTCTGATTTGTGGTGGTTTGCGCGTGGAAGCAGATGCAGAGCGTGAAGGCTTGGATTTAACCACCCACGGTGAACGAGTTGAATAATCCCTATTAGAATGAAATAAGTGTTTTAAAAGCCTGCTAAACAGCAGGCTTTTTGGTATTTGGGCTGCCTGAAAAGCAGGCTGATGATTTGTGGAGCAATAACGTTGCAAGGCGATTGCATGCTTCAGCGATGCAAGTAGCTGTGTAGAAATTGCAGGGCAAATTCGACGGCTTGTTGCCTGATGTCGCTACGATCGCCAGCAAAGATTTTGTGTTTGGCCCAAATGCGCTGCTTAGAGGCCAAACCAAACCAAACCAAACCCACAGGCTTGTCGGCCGTGCCTCCAGTGGGGCCCGCTATGCCGGAAATAGAGAGGGCATAATCGGCCTTGGCGTCTATCAATGCGCCTAATGCCATTTCGCGTACACATTCTTCACTAACAGCACCATAATGGCGCAAAGTGGTTTCATTGACGTTGAGTAATTTCGTTTTGGCATGATTGCTGTAGGTAACATAGCCCATGTTAAACCAAGCAGAACTGCCCGATAGCCGAGTGAATTCCGCTGCCAATAGACCGCCCGTACATGATTCCGCGCACGTCACCGTGTGATTCAGCGTCACCAGTTCTTGGGTAATCGTTTCAAGCATGCTCATGATGGTGTTCCCTGAAATAATCAATCAGACCGTTGGTAGAGGCGTCATGTGCCAATGGATCGGTATTGCTCAGTTGAGGCTCAATTTTTTTAGCCAACACTTTGCCATATTCGACGCCCCACTGATCAAAAGAATTGATGCCCCAAATGACACCTTGCACAAAGACTTTGTGTTCATACAAAGCCAATAGCATGCCTAAATTAAATGGTGTTACCGCATCCAGTAATAAAGTATTGGATGGCTGGTTGCCCGGAAACACCTTTTGTGGGGCCAGCATGTCGCGTTGTTTGTTGTCGAGATGGGCCAGTTCAGCATAGGCCTCATCCAGTGTTTTGCCTCGCATCAGGGCTTCAGTTTGCGCCAAGGCATTGGCCACCAAAACCTTATGTTGCTCGCTGACGTGGTAAAAACTATTCATCGGGACGATGAAATCAGCCGCAATCAATCGTGGCCCTTGATGGAGAAGTTGAAAAAAGGCGTGTTGGCAATTGACGCCTTCTTCTCCCCAGATGACGGGCCCAGTATCGAAGTCCAGATGTTCGCCATACCGCCCCGTTTGTTTGCCATTGCTTTCCATGTCCAATTGTTGCAAGTGCGCAGGAAGACGGCGTAATCCATGATCATAAGGAATGATGGCTTGGCTGGTGGTGGCGTAAAACGTGTTGTACCACAATCCAATTAGGCCCATCAAAACGGGCATGTTGTGTCGCAGTGGGGCATGGAAAAAATGTTCATCCATGGCATGACCGCCTGCTAAGAAATCACGGAAATGCCGCGTCCCGATGGCGCACATAACAGATAAGCCGATGGTGGACCACACTGAGTATCGGCCACCCACCCAGTTGAACATGGCAAAGACGTTTTCAGGCGCGATGCCAAAAGTTTGGGCTTTATCAACATTGCTGGAAATGGCCACAAAATGCTGGGCAATGTCGGCTTCAGTGAAGCCTTTCTGTAAAAACCACCGTCGGGCCGTTTGTGCGTTGAGTATGGTTTCCGGCGTGGTGAACGATTTGCTGGCGACAATGAATACCGTAGTGGCCGGGTTAATGTGATCCAATACCCGCATTAAGCTGGCGCCGTCGACATTGGCTACGTAATGGATATTGATGTTTTGGTGAAAAGGGCGCAGAGCCAATGTCACCATTTGTGGCCCCAAGTGTGACCCGCCAATGCCGATATTAACCACGTCGGTGATGCGTTCGCCGTGGGCACCGCGATGGATGCCGTTGTGTAACGATTCAGCAAAAGCCAAGGCGCGGTTGAGTTCGCGGTGGATGTCGGGCACCACATTGTGGCCGTCGACATACACTTCAGCGCCTTCAGGCAGCCTCAGTGCTGTGTGTAAGACGGCTCGGTCTTCGCTGACATTGATTTTGTCGCCCCTACGCATTTTGTCCATCCAGCTATGCAAATCAGCGGCTTGTGCGAGTTCAATCAGCAAAGACAACGTGTCTTCGGTGATGCGGTTTTTGCTGTAATCCAACAGCAGACCATTGAGTTTTTCGTGCATGCGCGCAAAGCGTTGCGTATCTTGTTCAAACAAGGCACGCATGTGTAAAAATCGGGTACTGCGCTGATGTTGGTGCAGCTGTGCCCAAATGGCGGTTTGATTGATGGGGCACTGTCGATTCATAATGGATTCATGGCAGTTGGTGGGCAATTCGTGTGGGCTTGTAATCTCACACCTTTAAAAAATGGGCGCGATAGTATTTCATCTCTTCGATGCTTTCCTGAATGTCATCTAATGCTTGATGTGCCCCTTTTTTAACCACCCCTTTGGCGATGGCTGGATTCCAGCGTTTGGCCAATTCTTTTAAGGTAGATACGTCTAGGTTGCGGTAGTGAAAGTAGGCTTCCAGCTTGGGCATATAGCGTGCCATGAAACGTCGATCTTGATGAATGGAGTTGCCACACATGGGCGAGGCTTTTTCAGGCAGCCATTGGCTTAAGAAGTTCAATAAATTTTGTTCGACTTCAGCTTCTGTGAGCGACGATGCTTTGACCTTGGCCACTAGACCCGTACGGTTATGCGTGGCCGTATTCCATGCATCCATGTGGTCAATAATCGTGTCGGGTTGATGGATAACATAAACATCGGATTGGGCCAATACGTTTAAATTGGCATCGGTGATGATCATGGCCACTTCGATGATGCGATCAGTGTCTGGATTGAGGCCGGTCATTTCCATGTCCAGCCAGGCGAGGTTGTTGGGATTTTGCATGCGGATGGATTCGCTTATTTGTTGAGTTAATGGTGCTCATTCTATCACTTTGTATTGTAGACGCACGAATGCCCCATTCAACCGCATTGGAGTTGCCTGAAAAACCGTTCATTTCCCTGAGCTGCTTGCGGTAAAATGCACTTAGATTCATTATGTATTGATACGTCGCACCCATTTAGGATATTCACGCGCATGCTCACCTCGCTTTCTGCCAACACAGTATACCTGTTGTTTTTGTTGTTTTTTGCCATCAGCGTTTTAGGGCAGCTGTGGCTCTCCTTTCGCCAAAGTAAAACGGTGTTGGCTCATCGCGCCAACGTGCCCGCGGCTTTTGTGGGTGTCGTGTCTTTGTCGGAGCACCAAAAAGCAGCCGACTACACGTTGGCCAAACAACGTTTGGCGCGTTATGAAATTTTGTTTCAAGCAGGCTTGTTGCTGGTGTTTACCTTGGGTGGTGGCTTAGATGCATTGGCGCGAGTCAGCCAACTGCTGGTGGCACAGCCGATCATGCAAGGAGTGGTCTTGATTGGGCTATTTGCGTTGGTTAGTATGGTGCTGTCGTGGCCGTTGGCGCTCTACCGCAGTTTTCGCCTGGAAGCGCGTTTCGGATTTAACCAAATGCGATTGGCTACGTTTGTGCTTGATCAGCTCAAAGGCGTGATGTTGGCGGTGGTAATTGGCACACCGCTGCTGTTTGCGGTGATTTATTTGATGGGTGCAATGGGGCGTTGGTGGTGGTTGTATGTGTGGTTGCTGTGGGTCGCGTTTTCGTTGTTGCTGATGTGGGCCTATCCCAAATGGTTGGCACCTTTATTTAATCAATTTGTGCCCTTGACGGATGATGCATTGCGTATGCGCATCGACAACCTATTGCAGCGCACAGGGTTTCGCAGTGACGGTATTTTCGTGATGGATGGCTCCAAACGCAGCGGCCATGGCAACGCCTATTTCACTGGTTTAGGTAAGCACAAACGCATTGTTTTTTTTGATACCTTATTGAAAAACATGTTGCCTGAAGAGGTTGAAGCTGTCTTGGCACATGAGCTGGGTCATTTTGCGCACAAGCATGTTTTCAAACAGATGCTGATGACGTTTGTACTGGCCTTGGTGTTGTTGTTTGTATTGGGGCTATTGTTGCCGCAAGCGGGGTTTTATCTGGGCTTGGGTGTACATTTTCCCAGTTACGCCATGGCGTTATTGCTGTTTATGCTGGTTTTGCCCGTGTTTACTTTTCCTTTCTCTCCTTTGACCAGCGTATTGTCGCGCAAAAATGAGTTTGAAGCTGATCGTTTTGCAGCTCAATATGCCCAAGCGCAAGATTTAATCCATGCCCTCACAAAATTGTATCGGCACAATGCGGCCAGTTTGGTGAGTGATGTCTGGTATTCTCGATTCTATGATTCACACCCCGGTGCTGATCAACGCATTCAGGCTTTGCAACAGGCGCCTCGACCACATTTGCCTAAGTAAAAACAGATTATGCTATGTGCAATTATGTTAAAATTTTGCCGCATTTTGATGGCATTTGATCAAGTCATTTCTTGGATTGGATAAACCATGGTCTCTGATGGTCATGGCCAAACGTCAGTTGAATAGATTGGCGCCTTGGTGAGCATTTGATCGTGCTTCTTTAATTGATATTTTTCCTGTTGCTGCCCGATGCCACTCATTTCCCTTGAATTTGCTTTATTTTTTATTGTGTTTTTTGTGGTGTATTGGCTGTTGCGGATGCATCCTCGAATTCAGAATTTGCTGCTATTGGTGGCTTCTTTGGGCTGGCTTCTGCACATCAGCACTGCTTTTGTGGTGGCGGTTGTGGTGTTTGCATTGATGGTGCATTGGTGTGGTCGCCAAATCATACATGCCGCAGAACCGTCAAAACGAGGATGGTTGGCCATTGGAATTGTTGTGGCTGTGGCCAATTTGGCTTTGTATAAATATTGCGACTTTTTTGTGCCCGTTCTGAAAACTTGGTTGCAGACCGACGTGTTAGATATCATCATGCCGTTGGGTTTGTCCTATTATACCTTTCAAGGTGTTGCTTATTTGGTGGGCTTATACCAAGGTAAAACCGAGCACCTGAAATTTTTCAATTTGCTGCTGCATTTCTCCTTTTTCCCGACCATCACTTCAGGGCCAATTATCCGTGCCGGTGCCTTTCAGTCGATTGAGGGTTGTAATCCTGGGGCGGCCGCTCAATTGCAAACCTCCCAGCCACGCCATATCATTCGTCCTGCTCTGGCGGTCTCGCTGATTTTATTGGGCATTTTAAAAAAATGGTGGTTGGCTGGGTTCTTGGGCGAAAACTGGGTGGACCCCGTGTTTGATAACCCTTTGCAATATGATGGGGTATCGTTGTTGACCGCTATTTATGGCTATACCGCCCAACTCTTCTTTGATTTTTCAGGCTACAGTGATTTGGTCATTGGTATGGCTATGCTTTTGGGGTTTAAATTGCCCGCCAATTTCATGATGCCGCTCACCGCCATCAATATCCGCGATTTTTGGGCGCGTTGGCACATTACGCTTTCCACTTGGATAAGGGATTATATCTATATCCCACTGGGTGGCAGTCGCAAGGGATTTGTGCGCCAACAAATTAACGTGATGGCCGCGATGGTGCTTTCCGGGATATGGCATGGCTATGGTTGGAATTTCATGTTGTGGGGGGCATTACATGGCACGGCGCTGGTGCTGCTCAACGTCAAGCATCGGTTATGGCCAGTTACCGCATCGCCACGCCCGCAGTCAATTATATTGAGCCAATGGTTGACGCTTACTTTCGTGTGCGCAGCATTTGTGGTATTCCACACGGCCAGTTTGGCCGCAGCAGGTAGTGTATTTCAATCTCTGTTGCAGGGCAGTAATTGGGTGATGCCTATTAATGTTGGTGCTTTATCGATGTTGCTGCTTTTGGGTGTGTGCTGGTTTTTTTATCCTTGTTGGGTGAGCGGCTTTCAAGGCTTTGTGGGGCTATTGGAAAAAATACCGATGTGGGCGTGGCCTATTCCTGTGGGCGCAATTTTGCTGCTAATCTATTTCATGGCGCCAGCGGGCATTCCCGGTTTTATTTATGCGAATTTTTAAGGACGCATGGTGAGTAGGAAAAACAGAAAGCGGCGTACCCAGAAAAAAACAACGCCAGCGCGCCCACAATCTGGGCCATTACGCGATCAGCAAACGGCGGCGCTTCATTGCTCATGACCGGCTCTTCTGCAACCAATCTTGCGGATTCAGCCAAATCGGCTCCGATTGTCACCACAGGATTGACGCCAAGCGCGAGCACAGGTAAGCCAACTCTGGCAGTGATTGTTGAGCAGAAAGAGCGAGCCCAGATTGGCCGCTCAGCCTCTCAATCACCTCCACCAGCAGAGACTGAGCGGAGGACGCTTTCTTTCCAGACATTTAACCCTACGCCGAAGGTGAATAATCGCAGCCAATCAATAGGCGATGCATCGTCTTCAGCATTACCATCAACACGATTGCTGCCAATGACTTGGTTGCTATTTTCTGTGGCTCTATTGGTGATATGGGTGGCACAAGGTTCCATCAATGCTTATTGGCAGCAAACGTATCATCGTGCCAGCCCTTTGGAGTATTTTAATCGGTTTGACTTTTGGCAGCGCGGAGGGCAGATACAAGCGAACTTAAGTGAACGTATTGGCCAGATGCAAGCCGATTTTCTATCTTTAAATGAGGAACAGTTGCAATTTCGCCGCAGCAACGCGCAGGCAGCCTCTATACCTGAGTCGAGTACCGGCGTAGCAGCGAACTCTGCTCTGCAGCCCAATGCATCATCTACAGTCACGAAAAATACACCACAGCCTTTAATGATAGAGGCGAATTCAGGCAAGCTGGCCATTTTAAAACCGGGTGATGAAGCGCTGTTTGCGGGCGATTCGCTGATGCAAGGTGTGGCGCCGTTTGTGCAGCAAAAACTCAAACAAGATTATGCGATTAATTCGGTTAATTTGAGTAAACAAAGCACGGGTTTGTCTTACCCCAGTTTTTTTGATTGGCCAAAAACCATTGAAACCACGCTGGCCGCGAATGCGCGTATTAAACTAATGGTTGTGTTCTTAGGCCCAATGATCCTTGGAATTTCCCCAACCCCGAGCAGCCTCAAGGGCCTTATTTAAGCTTTAAAAGCCAGCCTTGGGAAATGGTGTACCGCAGCCGTGTGGCTCGTATTTTGGCGGCGGCAGAGGCACATCGAGTCCAGGTTATCTGGATGGGTGTGCCAGCGATGCGTAAACCGTTGTTGGATGAACAAATGAATTATCTCAATGGGGTATTGTCAGATGCAGTGGCCGGGAAGGCCATTTGGTTGCCCACCCAGCCAGTGCTGAATACCAGTTCGCGTTATGCGGATTCGATGTTGATTGATGGAGCACAGGTTAAGCTGCGCAGTAAAGATGGGATTCATTTTTCACTGGCCGGACAGAAACGATTGGCGCAAGATGTATTCAAACACATTCAATATCATCCTTAAATGAGGAAATCGTATCTGATGACCCACCCTTATACCCCGCCCAAACGGTTGCTTTGCCTAACCCTTGGTTCTTTATTGATGAGTTGTGGATGGGCAGAGACAGGCAATGTGGCTGCCCCAACATCGGTAGTGGCGCTTCAGGATTTTTCAGGCAGCCAGAAGGTGGCTTGGAAAAATCAGCTGGCTGATTTTTTGCGTGGCAAGCGTGATAAATTACGCATCATTCAATTGGGTGATTCGCATACGGCGGGTGATTTTTTTTCACAAGAAGTACGCCAAAGGTTGCAAGCACAATATGGTAATGGTGGTATTGGCTGGGTGTATCCCGGACAAGTTGCCGGGCAGCGGATGGCGCAGGTGACCTATCAGATGGGTGCTTGGCAGACCATTACCAGCAGACGCAATACCGATGATTTTCCCGCCGGCGGCATCATTGCCCAGTCGTTGGGCCGTGGCGGTGACGTGACAATACGTTCGCGCATGCCAATCGAAGGGTTGCAATCAATAACAGTGTGGCTAAAGCCACAACAAGCCCAAGAGCCATTGTTTTGGCAAGATGGTTCAGGCAACCGGTATGTGCTCAATGCGGATGTGCACAAGGCCGATTGGCAACGGGTCACGATACCCGCTACTTTGCCTTTTACCTATGGTGCAAATAATGGCGATGGCTGGCAGGTGGGCGGTGTCAACATTGAAAACACCCAACGTGGCGTGGTGTATTCGGCGATGGGGATCAATGGCGCACAGTTGTCTCAAACCAGTCGTTGGCGTGCATCATGGCTGGCTGATTTGGTCAGTTTGCGGCCAGATGTGGTGGTGGTTTCGTTTGGTACCAATGAGGCGTTTAACGGTCAGTTGGATATCAATGCCATGAAAAGTGAGTGGTTACGGTTGATTGGCGCGATGCAAAAGCAGCTGCCACAAAGTGCGATTGTGATTGTGGGTGCGCCGGAGTCACTTACGTCGTTGAATGGGGAATGTGGCGTCCGCCCCGCTAACCTTACTGCTGTGCAACAGGCACAAAGGGCGATTGCCGAGCAGGTACATGTCCTATATTGGGATTGGCAGGCTGCAATGGGTGGTTCGTGTACCATGAAAACATGGGTTGCCCAAAAATGGGGGCGGGCTGACGGCGTTCATTTCTCGGCTATCGGCTATGAAAAAGCAGCTGGTATCTTGGCCCAAAGCTTGATTCAATATCTCAATATGCAAAAATAATGTTTTTATTGCCTTCAAAGGGGCAGGAAGCCAAATTCATTGTTGCCCATTAATGAAGTTATCTTCGGTGGTCGTTCTCAATATTCATAACCACATGGCTTGCTGTTTGATTGGCTATTTTTGCATTGTTATGGCATGGCGCAAAGGCTCTAATGCCAGCCGTAGGGTGCTTCGGTGAGTCCGGCAAACGGACATCAATTGAATAATCATTGCCGGCATTCGATTTGAGCCAATTCAGGCAGCCTGCAATCTGATTATTCGGCAATTTGTTTACATGCCATCTTGCTTAATCTTAATAATGCCTTGCATTGTTGATCCGAGATTGATCTTGAATCTTACCATTCATTTTAGGTAGCCAGCCTATTCGGCTTGGTAGTCTGTACAATAAGCGGCACTTGGCGTTGCCGCTGCTTAACCATTACTTTGAAAGGAATCGCGTGAAATTAAGCCCTTCTTTGCCTTTGTGGAGTTTGGCCCTGCCTTTGGCGGCCACGGGTTACTATTTATTGGGTTGGACCGCTGCCAGCAATTTGGCCAGCATAGTTGGCGCTTTATTGTTAATGGGCAGTGTACTTTCCGCGGTACATCATGCTGAAGTTGTGGCTCATAAAGTGGGCGAACCATTTGGTACCATTATTTTGGCTTTGGCCATCACCATTTTGGAAGTGGGGCTGATTGTATCGATGATGATGGCTGGTGGCGAAGATGCCACGGTATTGGCTCGGGATACGGTTTTTGCTGCAATCATGCTTATTTTAAATGGTATTTTGGGGATCAGCCTGCTGATAGGCGGTGTCAAGTATCGAGAGCAATATTTTGGTCAAAATGGGGTAGGAACAGCGTTGGTGGCGTTGGTTGCCATTCTGACGCTGTGCTTAATTCTGCCCAATTTTACGTCCTCTTCGCCAGGGCCTACTTACAGCATGGCACAAATGTTGCTGGTAGCCATTGCGTGCTTGGTGATTTATGGCACGTTTATTTTGGTGCAAACGGTACGCCATCGTGATTATTTTTTGGATGACGATGATGAAAGTGGGGATCACCATGCCGAACCACCCAGCGTTAAAATTGCTTTAATTAGTTTAATTTTTTTGCTCATCTGTTTGGCGGTCGTGGTGTTGATGTCAAAAGCCTTATCGCCTTTGATTGAGGGCATGGTGAAAGGCATGGGTGCGCCCGTGGCATTGGTGGGTGTGATTATCGCGGCGGTGGTTTTGTTGCCAGAAGGATTGGCTGCGTTGCGCGCCGCTCGCCGCAATCGGTTTCAAACCAGTTTGAATTTGGCCTTAGGGTCTGCCCTTGCGAGTATTGGTTTAACCATCCCGGCAGTGATTGTGGTTTGTTTGGTGATGGACATCCCGTTGATTTTGGGACTGACTTGGAAATCCATGATTTTATTGAGTTTATCTATTTTTACGGTGATGTTGTCGCTCAATCAAGGCAAGACCAATATTCTGTATGGCGTGGTTTTGCTGGTTAATTTAGTCATTTATGTCTTTACCGTGATTGTCCCTTAAGGCAAAGGATGGGTATGGATTTAGAAGCGCAAATCATCACCAGTTTTGGCCGCCGTTTTGTGGTGCGGACCAAAGAGGGTAAGGTGTATGAGGCGACCACGCGCAAAAAACGTGTGGATTTTGCTTGTGGTGACAGAGTGTACATTGGTCACATCAATCACGAGCAAGCGGTTATTGAGGATTATTTACCACGGCAAAGTTTGTTGTTTCGCCAAGATGCTTCGCGCAGCAAACTGATTGCAGCCAATGTTACGCAGATGCTAATTGTGTTGGCGCCTGTGCCTACGCCCAGTGAGATGTTGCTGCAAAGGGCTTTATTGGCGGCGGAGGCCAGTAATATTGCGCCAGTGATCGTGCTCAATAAAGCAGATTTACCGAGCAGTGCGGCGTGGCAGGAAAAATTGGCTTTTTATCAAACTATGGGCTATCTCTTATTGAATGTGAGCGCGTTGGGTGATGTTTCGTTATTGCGGACACAGTTACATGGCCAATGTAATATTTTTATGGGGCAGTCAGGCATGGGGAAATCTACCCTCACCAATGCACTTTTGGGCAATCAAATTGCCCGTGTGGGTGATATTTCTCAAGCTTTGGACTCGGGTCGCCACACCACTACACATGCACAGCTTTACGATTTGGATGCACAGACGCAGTTGATTGATTCACCCGGATTGCAGGCTTTCGGCCTGCACCACTTAAATGCCAATGATCTATTGCATTATTTGCCTGATATGCGAGCGTATATTGGCTTGTGTCGGTTTCATAATTGCACACACCGCCAAGAGCCGGGCTGTGCAGTGAAAGATGCTTGCACGCAAGGAATCATTAAGCCCGAGCGTCTGGCTTTTTTACAGCAAGTGAGTGATGAATTGCGACGTTGATTCGGAGGCCTAGTTAAGATAATGCGCCGCAATGGGCAGGTTGCCTGAAAGCAACCAATGGTGGTTTTTAGTGGTTTTATTTCTAATAATTTGATATTCAGTGAATTATTTAAGATTACCTATGTTGTTTTTGTTGATGCACTCGTTGTTTAAACCGTCTAAATACACTTAATTGAGAGAGTGTCGTAAAAATGGCATGATATGTTTAAGTGCTTATTCTCATTTGTGAAATGCTTGCGAGCGTGGTTTTGTGTGTGGTACTATCGTCGTCTTGCCGATTTTTTGGCAAGATTCTTTTTTTGTGCAATAAGGCCAATCAATCGTAATTGGTCCCTTGTTAAAGGAAATAACTATGACTTTAGGTCTGGTTGGGCGCAAAGTGGGCATGACGCGCGTGTTCGATGAGAACGGCGCTTCCATTCCAGTTACTGTGCTGGATATGTCTGCTAATCGCGTCACTCAACTGAAATCCGAAGATACCGACGGTTATACTGCCGTTCAGGTTACCTTTGGTCAGAAAAAAGCCAATCGTGTGAATAAGGCTGAGGCAGGTCACTTTGCTAAGGCGGGCGTTGAAGCCGGTCGTGGTTTGGTAGAATTTGTCGTTTCTGCAGAAAAATTGGCTGAATTGAAATCCGGTGAAGAAGTAACTGTCGGTATTTTCGAAGCAGGTCAATTGGTCGACGTTACTGGCACCAGTAAAGGTAAAGGCTTTTCAGGTACTATTAAACGTCATAATTTCGGTTCACAACGTGCTTCTCACGGTAATTCCCGTTCGCATAAAGTGCCTGGTTCTATTGGTATGGCGCAAGACCCGGGTCGCGTATTTCCGGGTAAGCGTATGGCCGGTCAATATGGTAATACTCAATCCACCGTACAGCATTTGCAAATCGTGCGCATCGACGCCGATCGTCAGTTGTTGCTGGTGAAGGGTGCCGTGCCGGGTGCGGTTAACAGCGACGTTGTCGTGCGTCCCAGCGTGAAAGTAGGTGCGTAATGGAACTGAAATTGATTGATGCCAAAGGTCAGGTAGCCGGTTCTGTGGCTGCATCTGATGCTTTGTTTGCGCGTGAATACAATGAAGACTTGGTTCATCAGCTGGTAACCGCCTTTTTGGCGAATGCCCGTTCAGGCAACCGCAGTCAATTGACGCGTGCTGAAGTAAAACACTCCACCAAGAAGCCATGGCGCCAAAAAGGTACTGGTCGTGCCCGTTCTGGTATGACTTCTTCACCAATCTGGCGTAGTGGTGGTCGTGCATTCCCAAACAAACCAGATGAAAACTTCACCCAAAAAGTGAATCGCAAAATGTTCCGTGCTGGTATGGCCGCCATTTTGTCCCAACTGGTACGCGACGAACGCTTGTTTGTGATTGACGAATTGTCTGCTGAAACTCCAAAAACCAAAGCATTTGCTGATCAAGTCAAAGGTTTGGGTTTGGAGCAGGTGTTGTTCATCACCAAGCAATTGGATGAAAACGTTTACTTGTCTAGCCGCAATTTGCCGAATGTATTGGTATTGGAAGCGCAACAAGCCGATCCATACAATTTGCTGCGCTTTAAGAAAGTGGTGCTGACCAAAGCGGCAGTGGCCCAACTTGAGGAGCAATGGGTATGAATCAACAACGTTTAACACAAGTGATTTTGGCACCTGTTGTTTCAGAAAAAAGCAATATGCTGGCTGAAAAACGCAACCAAATGACTTTCAAAGTATTGCCAAACGCAACCAAGCAAGAAATTAAAGCTGCGGTTGAAATGCTGTTTGACGTGAAAGTGGATACTGTAACCACCACGATCACCAAGGGCAAAAGCAAACGTTTTGGCCGTACCATCGGTAAGCGCAGTGATGTGAAAAAAGCCTATGTCAGCTTGGCTGCTGGCCAAGAGCTTGACATTGAATCTGCTGCTGCTTCTGCAGATAAGGAATAAGCATTATGGCTATTGTTAAAATGAAGCCGACATCTGCTGGTCGCCGCGGCATGGTTCGCGTCACCACAGAAGGCTTGCATAAAGGTGCACCGCATGCACCGTTATTGGAAAAACAATCTTCAACAGCGGGTCGCAACCACAATGGTCGCATTACCACTCGCCATAAAGGTGGTGGTCATAAGCATCATTACCGCGTTGTGGATTTTAAGCGCAACGACAAAGACGGCATCAAAGCTACTGTTGAGCGTATTGAATACGATCCAAACCGTACAGCACATATTGCATTGTTGTGTTTTACAGATGGTGAGCGTCGTTACATCATTGCGCCGCGTGGCATTCAGGCAGGTGCGGTATTGGTATCAGGTTCGGAAGCGGCGATTAAAGCTGGCAATAATTTGCCAATTCGCAATATTCCGGTAGGTACCACCATTCACTGTATTGAAATGAAGCCGGGCAAAGGTGCACAAATTGCACGTTCTGCTGGTGCCTCTGCTGTGTTGCTGGCGAAAGAAGGCGCGTACGCTCAAGTTCGTTTGCGTTCTGGCGAAGTGCGCAAAATTTTAATTGACTGCCGCGCCACTATTGGTGAGGTGGGCAATGAAGAACAAAGCCTGCAGAAACTGGGTAAAGCTGGTGCTAAGCGTTGGAAGGGCATTCGTCCGACCGTGCGTGGCGTGGTTATGAACCCGGTAGATCACCCGCATGGTGGTGGTGAAGGCCGTACTGGCGAAGGTCGTGAACCGGTTAGCCCATGGGGTACGCCGTCTAAGGGCTACCGCACTCGTCGCAATAAACGCACCGACAACATGATTGTTCGTCGCCGCTACTCAACTAAAGGTTAATTGACATGGCTCGTTCATTGAAAAAAGGCCCGTATGTCGATCTGCATTTGCTGAAAAAAGTAGATGCGGCTCGCGCCAATAACGACAAGCGCCCGATTAAAACGTGGTCACGTCGTTCAACCATTTTGCCTGATTTTATTGGTTTGACCATTGCTGTTCATAATGGCCGCACGCATGTGCCGGTGTTTGTGAGCGACAATATGGTTGGCCATAAATTGGGTGAATTCTCATTGACCCGTACCTTTAAAGGCCATTTGGCCGATAAAAAGGCTAAGAAATAAGGGATAAGACATGAGAGTGACTGCACAACATAAAAATGCCCGTATTTCTGCTCAAAAGGCCCGTTTGGTGGCTGATCAGATCCGTGGCAAGGATATCGCCCAAGCGTTGAATATCTTAACGTTCAGCCCTAAAAAAGGTGCTGCATTAATTAAGAAAGTACTGGAATCTGCGGTGGCCAATGCCGAGCATAATGACGGTGCTGATATCGACGAATTGAAAGTGGTTACCATCAATGTGGACAAAGGCCCAAGCTTGAAACGGTTTCAAGCGCGTGCCAAAGGCCGCGGTAATCGCATTGAAAAACAAACTTGTCACATCAACGTGATTGTGGGCAACTGAAGGAAAAGCGATGGGACAAAAAATTAACCCTACAGGCTTTCGCCTGGCAGTGAACAAAGATTGGTCTTCCAAGTGGTTTGCCAAAAGCGGTGATTTTTCAAAAATCTTGAAAGAAGACATCGATGTACGCAATTTTTTGCGTAAGCGCCTGCACAATGCTTCAGTAGGTCGCGTTGTCATTGAGCGCCCGGCCAAATCTGCCCGCATCACCATTTACAGTGCTCGTCCGGGTATTGTGATTGGCAAAAAAGGTGAAGACATTGAGGTATTGAAACGTGATTTGCAAAAATTGATGGGCGTGCCTGTGCATGTCAACATCGAGGAAATTCGCAAGCCAGAATTGGATGCACAAATCATTGCTGACAATATTGCCTCTCAGCTGGAAAAACGAGTGATGTTCCGCCGTGCCATGAAACGCTCTATGCAAAATGCCATGCGTGTCGGTGCCAAAGGCATCAAGATCATGTCTTCTGGTCGCTTGAATGGTATTGATATTGCGCGTAGCGAATGGTATCGCGAAGGTCGCGTGCCGCTGCATACTTTGCGTGCCAATGTGGATTATGCAACCAGTGAAGCCAAAACCACTTACGGCATTATCGGTATTAAAGTATGGGTTTACAAAGGTGAATTGACGCCGGGTGAAATCCAGGCGAAGCCGGAACAAGACAAGAAACACAGAAAGGCAGGTGGTCGAAATGCTGCAGCCAACTAGAATGAAATACCGCAAACAGCAAAAAGGCCGCAACACGGGTATCGCTACGCGCGGTAACAAAGTGAGCTTCGGTGATTTTGGTCTGAAAGCGGTTGGTCGCGGTCGTTTGACAGCACGTCAAATTGAAGCAGCACGTCGTGCCATGACGCGTCACATTAAACGTGGTGGTCGCATTTGGATTCGTGTGTTCCCTGATAAACCAATTACGGAAAAGCCGATTCAAGTACGTATGGGTGGCGGTAAAGGTAACGTTGAATACTACGTGGCCGAAATCAAACCAGGCAAAATGCTGTATGAAATGGATGGTGTTGATGAAACGCTGGCTCGTCAGGCTTTTGAATTGGCCGCAGCCAAATTGCCGATTCAAACCGTGTTTGTTAAGAGACAGGTAGGTCAATAATGAAAGCCAGTGAATTGAAAGACAAATCTGTTGAGCAGTTAAACGAAGAGCTGGTTGGCCTGATGAAAGCGCAGTTTGGTTTGCGCATGCAGCACGCCACAGGCCAATTGGCGAAAGCCAGTGAGCTGAAAAAAGTGCGTCGTGATATTGCTCGTGTGAAAACCATTTTGCGTCAAAAGGATGGTGAATAATGACGACTGCACAAAATGTTCGTACTTTGCAAGGCAAAGTGGTTAGTGACAAGATGGACAAAACCGTAACGGTTTTGGTAGAGCGTAAAGTAAAACACCCGTTGTATGGCAAGGTGATACGCCGTTCTACAAAAATCCATGCGCATGATGAACAAAACCAGTATGGTATTGGCGATGTGGTGGTGATTGCTGAATCACGCCCGTTGTCAAAAACCAAAGCTTGGGTGGTAACTGAACTGGTGGAAAAAGCACGTACTGTGTAAATCACACAACATAAACGTGTTTTTGGGAGCGAAGTCTTGCAGCAATAGATAATTGCCTGTAAACTTCGTTCCTTATCTTTCAGATTCTTGAAAGCGCCTAGTTTTCACTGGGTATTCTCCCTTCGGGACCCAAGACTGGTTTACTAGAACCGTTAGCGGTTTCAGGCAGCCTTAAAAGTAGGCGGCTGCATGAAAATGGTAAATTAAGTTGGATTTTTAAAGGTATTAACATGATTCAAATGCAGACCATCTTAGATGTGGCTGACAACTCTGGTGCGCGTCGCGTGATGTGCATTAAAGTGTTGGGCGGATCTAAGCGTCGCTACGCTTCTGTTGGCGACATTATTAAAGTGGCCGTAAAAGATGCAGCCCCACGTGGCCGTGTAAAAAAAGGCGATGTGTATAACGCCGTTGTTGTGCGCACTGCAAAAGGTGTGCGCCGTAATGATGGTGCTTTGATTAAATTCGATACCAATGCTGCTGTGTTGTTGAACACCAAGTTGGAGCCTATTGGTACTCGTATTTTTGGCCCGGTAACCCGTGAGCTGCGTACTGAGCGATTCATGAAAATCGTTTCATTGGCTCCTGAAGTATTGTAAGTGAGGTTACAATGAATAAGATTAAAACTGGCGATCAAGTGATCGTTATTGCCGGCAAAGACAAAGGCAAACAGGGCAAAGTGGCACGTGTTTTGGGTGAAAAAGTGGTTGTTGAAGGTGTGAATCAAGTGAAGCGCCACCAAAAGCCAAATCCAATGCGCGGTGTTGAAGGTGGTGTTGTCACCAAAAGCATGCCTTTGGCCATTTCAAATGTAGCCATCTTTAATCCAGAAACCCAAAAAGCCGATCGTGTTGGCATCAAAGTGGAAACGGTAGACGGTAAAGTAACGCGTACCCGTGTGTTTAAATCCACTGGTGCTGCGGTAGGTGCATAAGGAGAAATCAATGGCTCGTTTAAAAGATTTTTATACCAGCACCGTGGTTCCTGAATTGACCAAGCAATTCGACTACAAATCCGTTATGGAAGTGCCTCGCATTGAAAAAATCACCTTGAATATGGGTGTAGGCGAAGCGGTAGCCGATAAAAAGGTAATGGAGCACGCTGTTGCAGATTTAGAAAAAATCGCTGGCCAAAAACCGGTGGTAACAGTAGCGCGCAAATCAATTGCGGGCTTTAAGATTCGTGATAACTATCCGATTGGATGCAAAGTCACTTTGCGCCGTGAACGTATGTTTGAGTTCTTGGATCGTTTGGTATCGATTGCTTTGCCGCGTGTTCGTGACTTCCGTGGCGTTAATGGTAAATCTTTCGATGGTCGCGGCAACTACAATATGGGTGTGCGTGAACAGATCATTTTCCCAGAAATCGAATACGATAAGATCGATGCTCTGCGTGGTTTGAACATCACCATCACCACTACCGCGAAGACTGATGCAGAAGCTAAAGCCCTGCTGTCTTTGTTTAAGTTTCCGTTTAAGGGTTAATTATGGCTAAGAAGGCACTTATTAATCGTGAGCTGAAGCGTGAAGCTTTGGCCAAGAAATATGCTGCAAAACGCGAAGCCATTTTCGCTGTCATCAATGATGCCAATGCGACTGATGAAGAGCGTTTTGAAGCCCGACTGAAATTACAAACTGTTCCGCGCAATGCTGCGCCGATTCGGCAGCGTCGCCGCTGCGCTTTAACCGGCCGTCCTCGTGGAAACTTCCGTAAATTCGGCTTGGGTCGTACCAAAATCCGTGAAATTGCCATGCGTGGTGAAATCCCGGGTGTGATTAAAGCCAGCTGGTAATAGGAGTATATAAAGAATGAGTATGCATGATCCTATTTCCGATATGTTGACCCGTATTCGCAATGCTCAGCGTGCGAATAAAGCAACAGTTGCCATGCCATCTTCTAAGCTCAAAGTAGCCATTGCCAAAGTCTTAAAAGACGAAGGCTATGTTGAAGATTTCGCTGTGAATGCTGATGCCAAACCGACATTGGAAATTCAATTGAAATACTACGCCGGCCGTCCTGTGATTGAGCGCATTCAACGCGTATCACGTCCTGGTTTGCGTGTGTATAAAGGCTCCAACGACATTCCATCTGTAATGAATGGTTTGGGCGTTGTGATTGTAAGTACCTCTAAAGGCGTAATGACTGACCGCAAAGCTCGTGCTAATGGCGTGGGTGGTGAGTTGTTGTGCGTTGTGGCCTAAGGAGTACAAACATGTCTCGTATAGCAAAACATCCGGTAGTTGTACCCACTGGTGTAGATGTGAAGTTTTCTCCCGATGCCATTATTGTTAAAGGCAAATTGGGCGAACTGTCTTTGCATCAGCACAATGAAGTTAAAGTTGCTTTGGAAGATGGTCACTTGGTGATTACTGCTGCCGACCAAAGTACTCAAGCCAACGCGTTGTCTGGTACCGTACGTGCGTTATTGCACAATATGGTGGTGGGCGTAACTGAAGGCTTTGAAAAGAAACTGCAATTGATTGGTGTAGGTTACCGTGCTCAGGCTCAAGGCAAAGTATTGAACTTGTCTTTGGGGTTCTCACACCCGGTTAACTATGAGTTGCCTGAAGGCATCACTGCGGTTACGCCGTCACAAACTGAAATTGTGATTAGTGGTGCCGACAAACAGGTTGTTGGTCAGGTGGCTGCGGAGATTCGTGGCTATCGTCCACCTGAGCCTTATAAAGGCAAAGGTGTTCGTTATGCTGATGAACGCGTGGTTATTAAAGAAACCAAGAAAAAATAATTGAGGCTCACTGATGGATAAGAAAGCAGCAAGACTCCGCCGTGCACGTAAAACCCGTGCCAAAATAGCGGATTTAAACAAAGTGAGATTGTGCGTATTCCGTACCAATAATCACATTTATGCCCAAGTTATTAGCGCTGAAGGTGACAAAGTTTTGGCTTCTGCCTCTACGCTAGAAGCTGATGTTCGTTCCGACATCAAATATGGCAGTAACACAGATGCAGCTGCTGTTGTAGGCAAGCGCATTGCTGAAAAAGCCAAAGCCGCAGGTGTTGAAACAGTGGCTTTTGATCGCGCTGGTTTCCAATACCATGGCCGAGTTAAAGCTTTGGCTGAGGCGGCACGTGAAAACGGCTTGAGCTTCTAATAAACTGTGGAGATACCATTATTATGGCAAAACATGAGATTGAAGAACGCGGTGACGGCCTGATCGAGAAGATGGTCGCCGTTAATCGCGTGACCAAAGTGGTTAAAGGTGGTCGCATCATGGCCTTCTCCGCTTTGACTGTTGTGGGTGATGGTGATGGCCGTATCGGCATGGGCAAAGGCAAATCTAAAGAAGTGCCAGTTGCTGTGCAGAAAGCCATGGATCATGCTCGTCGCAATATGATTAAAGTGCCTTTGAACGGCCGCACAATTCACCATGAAGTAATTGGCAAACACGGTGCAACCCGAGTGTTTATGCAGCCCGCTAAAGAAGGTAACGGTGTGAAAGCCGGTGGCCCGATGCGCTTGGTATTTGATGCCATGGGTATCCATAACATTTCTGCTAAAGTGCATGGCTCAACCAATCCGTATAATATTGTGCGGGCTACATTGGATGGCTTGTCTAAATTGTACACGCCTGCAGAAATCGCGGCTAAACGTGGTTTGAGCGTAGAAGACATTTTGGGAGAAGGACATGAGTGAAGCGAAAACCATTAAAGTAACATTGGCGAAAAGCCTAATTGGTACCATCGCTGCTCACCGTGCTTGTGCTCGCGGTTTGGGTTTACGTCATCGTGAACATACCGTAGAAGTGTTGGATACCCCGGAAAATCGTGGCATGATCAATAAGATTAGCTACCTTTTGAAAGTGGAGAAATAATATGTTGCTGAATACCATTCAGCCTGCTGAAGGTGCCAAACACGCGGGCCGCCGTGTGGGTCGTGGCATCGGAAGCGGTTTGGGCAAAACGGGTGGTCGTGGTCATAAGGGTCAAAAAAGTCGTGCCGGTGGTTTTCACAAGGTAGGCTTTGAAGGCGGCCAAATGCCATTGCAACGTCGTTTGCCGAAACGTGGCTTTAAATCTTTGTCAGCTGGCTTGAATGCAGAAGTGCGTTTGAGTGATTTGGCTAAAGTGGCTGTTGAAGAAATCGATGTTTTGGTGTTGAAACAAGTGGGCTTGGTGTCTGCTTCTGCTCAAAACGTTAAAGTAATTGCTTCAGGCAGCATTGATAAAGCAGTAACTTTAAATGGCATTAAAGCCACCAAAGGTGCGCGACAAGCCATTGAAGCTGCTGGTGGCAAAGTAGCAGAATAAGGCGAAAATTAAAGTGGCTAATCAACAACCCTCAACTGGACTGTCTAAGTTTGGTGATTTAAAAAATCGTTTGTTGTTTTTGCTGGGTGCGCTGATTGTGTTCCGTATTGGTTCCCATATCCCAGTGCCTGGTGTAGACGGGGCCGCTTTAGCAAAATTGTATGAGAGTTCTGGCGGAGGTGTATTGAATATGCTCAATATGTTCTCCGGCGGCTCTTTGCAACGCTTCAGTATTTTTGCTATCGGAATTATGCCGTATATTTCAGCGTCCATTATCTTACAATTGGCATCAGAAATTATTCCTTCTTTGAAAGCTTTAAAAAAAGAAGGCG
Source organism: Snodgrassella sp. CFCC 13594 (assembly GCF_001590725.1). GTDB lineage: Bacteria > Pseudomonadota > Gammaproteobacteria > Burkholderiales > Neisseriaceae > Snodgrassella. The sequence continues at coordinate 204,267 of NZ_LQXR01000002.1, forward strand.
AATCTGGTCGCCGAGTGATTACCAAATACACTCGTTATGGCACAGTTATTTTGGCTACTTTACAAAGCTTCGGCGCGGCAGCCTTTGTTTATCAACAAGGGGTTGTGGTAGCTAGCCAGTATGAGTTTTATCTGTCGACCATCGTTTGCTTGGTTACCGGCACCATGTTTTTGATGTGGTTGGGTGAGCAGATTACCGAACGGGGTTTGGGTAATGGTATTTCGTTGATTATTACGGCAGGGATTGTTGCTGGCATGCCGTCTGGTATTGGCAGGTTGCTGAATTTGGGTAGTCAAGGTTCATTTTTGATGCCTATTGCAATTCTTGTGGGCGCTTTGTTGTTGACTTATTTTGTTGTGTACATTGAAAGTGCACAGCGTAAAGTGCCGATACAGTATGCCAAGCGCCAAATGGGTAATCGCATTATGCAGGCCCCGGCTTCATTTATGCCGTTTAAGCTGAATATGGCTGGTGTGATTCCGCCGATTTTTGCGTCTAGCATCATTTTGTTCCCAACCACGTTATTAAGCTGGTTTGGCGGTAGTAATCAAGACGGTGTCTTGCAAAAATTAGCTGGATATTTGCAGCATGGTCAGCCTGTATTTGTTTTGCTGTATGCCGCTACTATTATTTTCTTTTGTTATTTTTATACAGCGTTGGTATTTAGCCCACGTGAAATGGCTGAGAATTTAAAGAAAAGTGGTGCTTTTGTACCCGGTATTCGTCCTGGTGAGCAAACCAGTCGTTATTTAGAAAAAGTGGTATTGCGCCTGACTTTTTGGGGTGCAATCTACATCGCTGTGGTGTGTTTGATTCCAGAAGTGTTGACTTCGGCGATGAATGTGCCGTTTTATTTGGGTGGTACCTCACTGTTGATTCTGGTGGTGGTTACTATGGACTTTAGAACGCAAATCGCGTCATACATGATGAGTAGTCAGTATGATCATCTGATGAAGCGATCTAACATGAAATCATTATCCCGTCGTTAATGCATCATGGCAAAAGAAGACACCATACAAATGCAGGGTGAAATTTTAGAAACCTTGCCCAATGCAACTTTTAAAGTAAAGCTTGAAAACGATCATGTGGTTTTGGGTCATATTTCTGGGAAAATGCGGATGCACTACATCCGTATTTCTCCGGGCGACAAAGTGACTGTAGAACTGACTCCGTACGATTTATCTCGTGCACGCATCGTTTTCCGCGCCCGTTAAGAGTAGAAAGGAAACATTATGCGCGTTCAGCCTTCGGTAAAGAAAATTTGCCGCAATTGCAAAATCATTCGTCGTAATCGTGTTGTTCGAGTGATTTGTACTGACCCTCGTCACAAACAACGTCAAGGCTAATTGGATAAAATAAGTCTTTGTGTTATAGTGACGAACTTTTGCCCTGAGGAAAAAATATGGCTCGTATTGCAGGGGTAAATATCCCCAACAACGCCCATATCGTAATTGGTCTCCAAGCCATTTATGGTATTGGTCCGTCTCGCGCCAAATTGATTTGCGAAGCTGCCGGTATTGTGCCGAGCACTAAAGTAAAAGATTTGGATGAGACTCAGCTGGATTCTTTGCGTGAGCAAGTCGCCCACTTTCATGTAGAAGGTGATTTGCGCCGTGAAGTGACCATGAACATCAAACGTTTGATGGACATGGGTTGTTACCGTGGCTTGCGCCACCGTCGCGGCTTGCCGTGTCGTGGTCAACGCACTCGCACCAATGCACGTACCCGTAAGGGTCCGCGTAAAGCGATTGCTGGCAAGAAATAATTGTTTAAGGAATTAGAATGGCTAAAGCAAACACAGCTCGTGTGCGCAAGAAAGTACGTAAATCCGTAAGTGAAGGTATTGTGCATGTACATGCATCATTCAACAATACCATCATTACCATCACCGATCGCCAAGGCAATGCATTATCTTGGGCTACCTCTGGCGGCGCTGGTTTTAAAGGTTCGCGTAAAAGCACACCATTTGCCGCACAGGTAGCGGCAGAAGCAGCTGGTAAAGTTGCCCAAGAGTATGGCGTGAAGAATTTGGAAGTTCGCATCAAAGGCCCGGGCCCCGGACGCGAATCTTCAGTACGTGCGCTCAACGCTCTTGGTTTTAAGATTACCAGCATTACAGACGTTACGCCGATACCGCACAACGGTTGTCGTCCGCCTAAAAAACGTCGTATCTAAACTAGGAGTATTCGAGTATGGCACGTTATACCGGCCCGAAATGTAAACTGGCCCGTCGTGAGGGCACTGATTTGTTTCTGAAGAGCGCACGCCGCTCTTTGGATTCAAAATGTAAAATTGATACTGCTCCTGGTCAGCATGGCGCTAAAAAACCGCGCTTGTCTGGCTATGGTTTGCAGTTGCGCGAAAAGCAAAAAATTCGCCGTATTTATGGTGTGTTGGAACGTCAATTCCGCCGTTATTTTGCTGAAGCAGAACGTCGTAAAGGTTCGACTGGCGAGTTGTTGTTGCAATTGCTGGAATCTCGCTTGGACAATGTGGTTTACCGTATGGGCTTTGGTTCTACCCGTGCGGAAGCCCGTCAGTTGGTTTCGCACAAATCCATTACTGTAAATGGGCAACTCGTCAACATTCCTTCTTTCCAAGTGAAAGCGGGTGATGTGGTGGCTGTTCGTGAAAAAGCCAGGAAACAAGTACGTATTCAAGAAGCCATGGGCTTGGCTACTCAAATTGGTTTGCCGAGCTGGGTGTCTGTGGATGCCGACAAGTTTGAAGGTGTGTTTAAAAACATGCCTGATCGTGCTGAATTGAGTGGCGATATTAATGAACAGCTGGTGGTAGAGTTCTACTCTAAATAACGCCAGTTAAATGAGGACAGTTAAATGCAAAACACATCCGAATTTTTGAAACCGCGTCAAATCGACGTGGACACTTTGTCCGCTACTCGAGCCAAAGTGTCTATGGAGCCTTTTGAGCGAGGCTTCGGTCATACCTTGGGTAATGCTTTGCGTCGTATCTTACTGTCATCAATGAATGGTTATGCGCCAACTGAAGTTTCCATTGAAGGCGTGTTGCACGAATACTCAACCTTGGACGGTGTTCAGGAAGATGTTGTTGATATCTTGCTGAACCTGAAAGGGGTGGTATTCAAGTTGCATGGCCGCCATGAAGTGACTTTGACCTTGAAAAAATCCGGTGCTGGCGCTGTTACTGCTGCTGACATCGAGTTGCCCCATGATGTAGAGATTATTAATCCCGATCATGTAATTTGTCACCTATCTGACAATGGCAATCTCCATATGGAAATTAAAGTGGAGCTGGGTCGTGGCTATCAATCTGTTGCAGGTCGTCGTCAGAAAGATGATCAAAACCGCATTGGGGCCATTCAGTTGGATGCAAGCTTTTCGCCCATCAGTCGTGTCAGCTTTGAAGTAGAACCCGCTCGTGTGGAGCAGCGCACCGATTTGGACTGTTTGGTTTTGGATATCGAAACCAATGGCGCCATTGATCCGGAAGAAGCTGTACGCAGTGCGGCACGCATTTTGATCGACCAAATGTCGATTTTTGCTGATTTGCAAGGTACACCGGTTGAGGTGGTAGAAGAAAAAGAGCCGCCTATCGACCCAATTCTGTTACGTCCTGTTGACGACTTGGAATTGACTGTGCGCTCAGCCAATTGCTTGAAAGCTGAAGACATTTACTACATTGGCGATTTGATCCAGCGTACTGAGACTGAGCTGTTAAAAACCCCGAACTTGGGGCGTAAGTCTCTGAATGAAATCAAGGAAGTTTTGGCTTCTAAAGGTTTGACGTTGGGTTCAAAATTGGAAGCGTGGCCCCCGGCCAGCTTGGAAAAGCCACAAGTTTGATGATTAAAGGATAATGACATGCGTCATCGTAATGGTAACCGCAAATTAAACCGCACCAGCAGCCACCGTGCTGCCATGTTGCGTAACATGGCCAACTCTTTGTTGACCCATGAAACCATTGTAACCACTTTGCCCAAAGCGAAAGAGTTGCGTCGTGTGGTTGAACCCCTGATTACTTTGGGTAAAAAACCATCTTTGGCTAACCGTCGCCTGGCATTTGACCGTACCCGTGATCGTGATGTGGTGGTTAAATTGTTTGACGAATTGGGTGGCCGTTTTGCGGCACGCAATGGTGGTTATATTCGTATTTTGAAATATGGTTTCCGTCAAGGCGACAATGCACCGTTGGCTTTGGTTGAGTTGGTGGACAAGGCTCCGGAAGCAGAAGAAGCTGCTGAGTAATTTAAATGCTTCGATAAGCCAGCCTGATTTTGGGCTGGCTTTTTCTTTGTATTGTGGTCAGGCTGCCTGAAGTGTTGGTGTTGCGTATAATGCATCTTCATTGTATGAAAGGTGACGAACATGAATAAAGCCCGTATTTTGCTGTGTATTTTTTGTTTGACGTTTGCTTTTTCCGCATTTGCTGCTCGGATAATTCCCACCAATATGCAAGTTGCGGTTTTAAAGTCCGCATCGGGTAATCAAGTGGTTTTGGGTAATGATAAATGGTCGTGGTTGAAAGTACTGACGTTGGGTTGGCTTGATGGCTCGAAAGCTTATGATTTAAATGCCAGCGTGCGTGTGCGTAATCAAAATAATTTGTTTGTGACTTATGGCCAGCTGCCCCGGTTTGCTGGCGAAGCAGTGGCGGTTCGCTTTAATACAGCCAACTCAGGCATAGATGAAATTTGGATTTTAACACCGCAAGAGCGTGAGCAATTGGCCCAACGGGCTGAACGCATGCGAGCACGGATGCAACAATTACAGAATCAATAATTCATGAAAAAAGTTTTTATACGCACATTTGGCTGTCAGATGAATGAATATGACAGCGATAAAATGCTTTCTGTTTTGGCAGAAGGTGATGATTTGCAACGCACGGACAACGTTGAAGATGCTGATATTATTCTATTCAATACCTGCTCCGTGCGTGAAAAGGCGCAAGAGAAGGTGTTTTCTGATTTGGGCCGTGTTCGACCGCTTAAGGCCAAAAATCCCAATTTGATTATTGGTGTGGGCGGTTGTGTGGCTTCTCAAGAAGGGGACGCCATTGTCAAACGGGCGCCTTATGTGGATGTTGTTTTTGGACCACAGACCTTGCATCGGTTGCCGCAATTGATTGCCGATAAAGAGACTACGGGCCTTTCACAGGTTGATATTTCCTTCCCTGAAATCGAAAAATTCGATCACCTGCCACCTGCTCGAGTGGAAGGGGGCGCCGCTTTTGTATCCATTATGGAAGGCTGTTCCAAATATTGTAGTTTTTGTGTCGTGCCCTATACCCGTGGCGAGGAATTTTCACGCCCTTTGAATGATGTGCTTACTGAAATTGCCAACTTGGCTCAGCAAGGTGTCAAAGAAATCAATTTACTCGGCCAAAATGTAAATGCCTATCGTGGTGATATGGGTAATGGTGAGCTGTGCGATTTTGCCACCTTGTTGCGTATCGTGCATGAAATCCCGGGCATTGAGCGGATGCGTTTTACGACTAGCCATCCTCGAGAGTTTTCTGATGCCATTATTGAGTGTTACCGCGATTTGCCTAAGCTGGTTTCACACCTGCACTTACCCGTGCAATCAGGCTCTGATCGGGTGTTGAGTGCCATGAAACGTGGGTACACTGCTTTGGAATACAAACACATTATTCGCAAGCTGCGTGCGATTAGGCCCGAGTTGTGTTTGAGTTCAGATTTTATTGTTGGTTTCCCTGGTGAAACCGAACGTGAATTTGAACAAACTTTGAAGTTGGTTAGGGACGTGGCTTTTGATTTGAGTTTTGTGTTTATCTACAGCCCACGTCCTGGTACACCTGCAGCCAACTTACCTGATGATACTGCGCATGAAGAAAAGGTGCGGCGGCTGGAAGCTTTGAATGACATCATTGAAGCGGAAACAATGCGCATTAATCAAACCATGGTGGGCTCGGTACAGCGCTGCTTGGTGGAAGGCGTATCCAAAAAAGACCCCACCCAATTGCAGGCGCGCACTGCCAACAATCGTGTGGTAAATTTCACTGGCCAGCCAAGGCTCATCAATCAAATGGTGGATTTGACCATTACCGCCGCACATACTTTTTCGTTGCGTGGTGATATGGTGCTGGCCGATTAACCTTCAGGCAGCCTAACTACCCTCTTTGCATCCCAGCCATTGGCTGGGATTTTTGCGTTTCCGGCGATGCCATTATTGCATTGCAAAACAAAATGTAATGACTGAAACAATCGCTTTATAATAACTCGTCATTTTGCACACACATTCAAGGGAGCGGTTATGAGTGCAGCGGATTCGTCCTTTTTGGATCGATTTTTTAAAATAAGAGAGAACGGCAGCAGCGTCCGTACCGAAGTTTTGGCTGGTCTCACCACTTTTTTGGCCATGAGCTATATTATCGTGGTGAACCCCACCATTCTGCATGAGGCGGGGATGGATTTTGGGGCTGTGTTCGTGGCTACCTGTATTGCGTCTGCTATTGGTTGCATGATGATGGGCCTGATTGCCAACTACCCCATCGCTTTGGCTCCGGGCATGGGACTGAATGCTTATTTCACCTATGCGGTTGTCAAAGGCATGGGCATCCCTTGGCAAGTTGCATTGGGGGCGGTATTTGTTTCCGGTGTAATTTTCGTGGCACTGAGTTTTTGGAAAGTGCGTGAGGCCATTGTTAATGCCATTCCGATGTCGCTTAAACTGTCGATTACCGCTGGTATTGGCTTGTTTCTGGCCTTGATTGCTTTGAAAAATGCAGGCATTGTGGTCGCCAATCCAGCCACTTATGTTGGTTTGGGTGATTTGCATGCCCCGCAAGCACTGATGGCTTTTTTGGGTTTTTTCATGATTGTGGTATTGAATCACTATCGTGTTCGCGGCGCCATCATCATCAGTATTTTGGTGGTAACCATTTTGGCTTCGGTATTGGGCTTCAATGAGTTTCGTGGGGTTTATGGTGCAGTACCTTCATTGGCACCCACTTTCATGCAATTGGATTTTCATGATTTATTCACTGCTGGTATGGTGGGCGTGATCTTCGTATTTTTTTTCGTCGACTTGTTTGATAGTACGGGTACCCTTGTGGGCGTGGCGCACCGAGCTGGGTTGTTGGTAGACGGTAAATTGCCGCGCCTGAAAAAAGCCTTGTTTGCTGACTCCACCGCCATTGTGGCTGGTGCTGGGTTGGGTACTTCTTCTACAACGGCATATATTGAATCGGCAGCTGGTGTGTCTGCTGGTGGTAAAACAGGGCTGACTGCGGTGGTAGTGGGTGTGCTGATGCTGTTGAGCCTATGGTTTTCGCCATTGGCTTCCAGTGTGCCTGCGTATGCCACTGCGCCCGCTTTGTTGTATGTGGGCGTATTGATGATTCGCGGCTTGGCCGAAATTGATTGGGATGACATCACCGAAGCAGCACCGGCATTCATGACGGCGATTTTTATGCCGTTTGCCTATTCCATTGCCGATGGCATTGCCATGGGGTTCATTAGTTATGCGGTCATCAAACTCTTTTGCGGTAAAGCCAAGGAAGTGCCGTATATGATTTGGATTATTGCATTGCTGTGGGCCGCCAAATTTGCGTGGATTGGCGCTTAAGTTTAACTTTGATGGTTTTCAGGCAGCCTGTGCAGCATACATGCAGGCTGCCTGAATGTTTTTGGACGGCTTGGTATAATGGAAAACAGTGGCAATCGCACCACAACAAAAAGGAACACACACATGTCAGTGATGAATGAAATTTTAGACTTCAATAATCAATTTGTTGAGGCGGGTGAATATGAGCAGTTTTTTACTGATAAATACCCCGAAAAGCAGTTGGCTATTGTGTCTTGCATGGATGCGCGCATCTTAGATTTATTGCCGCGGGCACTGGGTTTGAAAAATGGTGATGCCAAACTGATTAAAAATGCCGGTGCTCTGGTCACCCACCCTTGGGGGTCGGTGATGCGCTCTTTGCTGGTGGCTGTATTTGAATTGAAAGTCACCGAAATCATGGTGATTGGTCATTACGACTGCGGCATGCAAGGCTTACATGCGCCAGATATGCTTAACCGCATGCGCGCTAAAGGCATCAGTGATGAGCGCATTGATGTCCTAGAGAATGCGGGCATTGATTTGGATAAGTGGTTAACAGGTTTTTCTCGTGTCGAAGACGCGGTATGCCACTCAGTCAACATGATACGCAAACACCCGCTAATGCCCGCCAACATCAAAGTACACGGCTTGGTGATTCACCCCACTACTGGTCAATTGACGGTAGTGATTGATGGCAATCAGGAACGTGCTGAATGAAACGCGTGGGCTTGTTTGGCGGTACTTTTGATCCGATACACAATGGTCATTTGCACATTGCGCGTGCTTGCGCCGATGAACTGGCGTTGGACGTGGTGATTTTTATTCCGGCTGGGGATCCGTATCACAAAGACCAGCCACTGGCACGCCAGCGGCACAGCGCTTGGCTATGGTGGAATTGGCTATTGCCGATGAGCCGCGTTTTGCTGCCTCAGATTGCGACATGGTACGCATCGGCGCCACTTATACGTTTGATACTGTTTCTATTTTTCGTCAAGCCTATCCGCAGGCGCAATTGTGGTGGCTGATGGGTATGGACTCGCTGCTGCACATTCACCAGTGGCAGCGTTATCAGGCTTTGTTGCAGCAAGCCAATTTTGCGGTGGCGCCGCGCGGTGAAGGGCGATTGGCTGCCGTGGCGCCGGCGGTACAGCAATGGTTGCCTGAAGCATTGGCCAAAGCAGTGCGGCAGCCGCAAGGCCACGATGGTGGACGTTTACACTTACTGCAAACGCCTTATTGGCCGATTAGTTCAACTGAGATTCGGGCGCAATGTGGGCATGGTCGGGCTGGTGTGCAAGAGGTGTTGCCTGCCGCTGTGGCTGCTTATATCGCCAAAAACCATTTGTATCAGGCATAATGCGTTCAGGCAGCCTGTAAAAATTTAATAATTAAGGATAAAAATTTAACATGACCGATCAGTATGCAGCCGATTTGGATAAGATGGTGGCCGTGGCCGTGAATGCGTTAGAAGATATTAAAGGCAAAGACATTACTGTGCTGGATACCTCCGCGCAGACATCATTGTTTTCACGCATGATCATCGCCAGCGGTGACAGTACACGTCAAGTCAAAGCACTGGCCAATAATGTGGCAGTGGATTTGAAAGAAGCTGGTTTTGAAATTTTGAGTTCGGAAGGTTTGGACAGCAGTGAATGGGCGTTGGTGGATGCTGGTGACTTGGTGGTGCACGTGATGCAGCCGGCGGTGCGCGATTATTATGATATCGAGGCATTGTGGGGCGGCGAGAAACCTTCTTTCCATACCGGTGCCGCCAAACCTTGGCATGCTGCTGATTAAGAGCCGCGATCTACCATGACCATTCGCCCGCTACACGCTGATGATTATGTCAACTGGCTGCCTTTGTGGCAGGGCTATTTGCAGTTTTATCATGCAATACTGACCGCGGAGGTTACAACACAAACGTGGCAGCGGCTTACTGGTGCTGAGGCCAATATGCAGGCACTGGGTGCATTTGATGATGACGATGCATTGTGTGGCTTTGCACACATTGTGCTGCATCCCAATACTTGGGATACTCGCCTGAGTTGTTATTTGGAAGATCTATATGTGGCCAAGTCTCAACGCGGAGGCGGAGTTGGACGCCGTTTGATTGAAGGCGTGTATGCGTTTGCCGAAGTGCGCCAATGTTGCCGCGTTTATTGGATGACGCAGGCAAGCAATGTGGTGGCGCAACGACTTTATGATCGGTTGGCGGATCGCACTGATTTCATCCAATATCGGGCAGACAGGCAAGCATGAATATCACAGTTTTGGCGGTGGGTACCAAGATGCCGCGTTGGGTAGATGAAGCGGTTGCCGATTATGCCAAACGCTTTGGTCGTGAGATCCAATTTCAACTCAAGGAAATCAAGCCGGAAAAGCGTGGATCGGGGGTGAATGCAGAGCAGGGCATGGCTGCAGAAGAGGCACGCATTATTGCGGCCATTCCGCCTAAAAATTTTTTGGTGGTGCTGGATGAGCATGGTAAGGCACCAACATCCATGGCGTTGGCTGATTGCTTGAATGAATGGCAGCGCAATGGTGATCATGTTTGCTTTGTGATTGGCGGGGCAGATGGTATGACGGCGGCGCTGAAAGCGCGAGCCAACATGATGATGCGGTTGTCTAGCCTCACCTTGCCTCATGGCATGGTGCGGGTATTATTGACTGAGCAATTGTATCGAGCTCAGTCGATTTTGCATCATCATCCCTATCATCGGGAGTAGTACGTTTGCCATCGAGGTGATGTTGCTTGAGTATGGAGGTATACAGGCTGTCTGAATGGTTTCAGGCAGCCTTTTCTATCTCAGCAATGGTGTCCCCCCGTAATAAACTGAACTTGTTATAATGTCATCACTTAAGGCGACACCGCCCACATAAGAAAAGCCACACCATGACACCGACACCCTTGCTCGATACCATCGACTTGCCGCAAGACATACGCCGTTTAGATAAAAATCAGTTGCCGCAATTGGCGGATGAGTTGCGCGCATTTTTGTTGGCATCCGTGGGGAAAACGGGGGGGCATTTTGCCAGTAATCTTGGTGCCGTGGAATTAACGGTAGCACTGCATTATGTCTACCACACTCCTGAAGATAAGCTGGTGTGGGATGTGGGCCACCAAAGCTATCCGCACAAAATCCTGACAGGGCGGAAAAACCGCATGGACAGCATGCGCCAATATGGCGGGCTCGCTGGTTTTCCGAAGCGCGCTGAATCCACTTACGACGCTTTTGGTGTGGGTCATTCTTCAACATCGATTGGCGCTGCATTGGGCATGGCTGTGGCGGATCAGTTGCAGGGTAAGCCCAATCGCAGTGTGGCCATTATTGGGGATGGTGCAATGACGGCAGGACAGGCATTTGAAGCCTTAAATAACGCCGGCGATATGGACATTAATTTATTGGTTATTTTGAATGACAATGAAATGTCTATTTCACCCAATGTGGGGGCGCTACCAAAGTATCTGGCCAAAAATCCACTGCGTGAAATGAAGGATTTGGTTAAATCCATCAAGCAGAAATCGGAAAAAATGCTCACGATGGTACCGGGTGCATTGGATGTGGCTCAGCGAGTGGAAAGCAAAATCAAAAATTTGATCGAAGAGCGCCATGCGCCAGCCGCTTTGTCGTTGTTTGATAATTTTGGTTTTGACTACACGGGTCCGATAGATGGACATGATGTGTTGCAACTGGTGGCGGTGCTACAAGATATGCGCACCCGTAAAGGCCCGCAATTGCTGCACATTATCACCAAAAAAGGGCAAGGGTATAAGCTGGCGGAGAATGATCCAGTGGCGTTTCATGCGGTGGGTGTATTTGACCCTAAAATTGGCCCACAAAAAAGCACCAAGCCCGCAGCGCCTACCTATACCCAAATTTTCGGGCAATGGTTGTTGGATCAGGCTACTCATGATGAGCGGCTGATTGCAATTACGCCGGCGATGCGTGAAGGCAGTGGCTTGGTTGAATTTCAACAACAGTTCCCGCAGCGTTATTTTGATGTGGGCATCGCCGAACAGCATGCGGTGACTTTTGCTGCAGGCTTGGCCTGTGGCGATATGAAGCCGGTGGTGGCCATCTATTCCACTTTTTTACAGCGCGCATACGATCAACTGATTCACGATGTGGCTTTGCAGAATTTACCGGTACTTTTTGCTATCGATCGTGCCGGTATTGTGGGGGCGGATGGGCCCACACATGCGGGTGTGTATGATTTGAGTTACTTGCGTTGTGTACCCAATTTGGTGGTGGCTGCACCCAGTGATGAACGAGAGTGCCGGTTGCTGCTGACCACTTGTTATCAGCTCAATCAGCCTGCTGCAGTGCGTTATCCCCGCGGTGCAGGAATGGGTGTGGTTGCCGGTGATGATTTGACCGCTGTGCCGGTGGGACGTGGGGTGTTGAGACGAGAAGGGGTGAAGCTGGCTTTGATTGCCTTTGGCAGCATGGTCCAACCCGCTTTGTCTGTTGCTGATGACTTGAACGCCACAGTGGCCGATATGCGTTTTGTCAAACCACTTGATGAAGATCTGATTGTGCGATTGGCGCAACAGCACGCTCATTTAGTGGTGTTGGAAGAGAATGCTGTTGAAGGTGGGGCGGGCAGTGCCGTATTGGAAGTATTGGCTCGGCATAATTTGCATAACCCGACTTTGCTGGTGGGCGTGCCGGATGTTGTGACTGAACATGGTGACCCCAATCAGATTAAAGATGATTTGGGTTTGAGTGCCCAGAAAATAGCCGCACATATACGTGGTTGGTGGCCGCACGGTGAGACTGATGTGGGTTGAACTGAAATTGTTGATACAAAAGGAGGCTGGCTGATGAGGTCAGCTTTTTTATGGACATGAGTGAATTTTATTTTAACGTCATGGATTGGCGTGCAGCGGGTGCTTGCATTGCCGATAAAGCCGACTGGCAACAATGGGCACAAGTACCTGGGTGGCTGGATGGGCGCGCACCCTATCGGCCCACATTGGCATTTTTGCCGGCGATGCAGCGGCGCCGGTTGAGTTATGCCGCGCGATTGATGTTTGATGCCGCATGGCCACTTTTGGATTCGCAAGCACCTTGTCCTGTGGTATTTGTTTCCCATGATGGCGAGATCAATCGCAGTTTTGATTTGTGGCAGTCATTGCTGCGTGAGCAGACGGTGTCGCCGACTTCATTTGCTTTATCGGTGCACAATGCTTTGGTTGGGCAATGGTCGATGATGCGTCAGGATATGTCGGAAAATACGGCCTTGTGTGTTCATCATGATGGCTTTGAAATGGCTTTTGTCGAAGCTTATTGCTTGCTGCAGGAGGGGGCATCTCGGGTATTGGTGTTGGCTGTGGATGAGCCTTTGGATGAGCATTATGAGATAAAGGGTGTGGTGCGGTCACCTTTCGCCTATGCGTTTGCCTGTGTGGTGAGCGCCGGAAATCAGTGCGCCTTGCGCTTTGAGTCTGCGCCCGCACTTTCAGGCAACCTGAATTATGCGGGGGCGCTGAGTTGGATTCGGCAAGTGGTATTGGCACCCGCTGATACTTCAATTTCTTTTGAGCATCATTATCCGAATCGACAATGGCAATGGACTTGGCAGCCATGACGGGGCGGCAAAAAATGGATTGGGTTCGCCGTTTTCTGGGCACGCTGTTGGGGTTTGTGTTTTTTGGGGTGGCGGGTATTGTTTTTAAATTAGTGCTGTTGCCGTATACCGTTGTTGGTACTGCAAATCAGGTATCCAGGCAAGTGCAGGCCCGTCGTTTGGTGGCGTGGATATGGCGCTTTTTTTTGCGTTTTTTGGAAAAAGCAGGGGTTTTGCAATATGAATTGCATGGGTTTGAACGCTTAGGCCGCCCAGGGCAGTTAATTTTGGCCAATCATCCTTCTTTGTTAGACGTGTTGTTTATGGTGGGTTATGTGCCCGCCATTAATTGTGTGGTGAAGCAAGAATTGTTGTCCAATCCGGTGATGAAAAGCCCGATTTTGGCTTGTGGCTATGTGCCCAACGATGAATCAGAGGCGTTGATGGAGCGTGTGCACCGTATTTTAGGGGGTGGCCAGTCATTGTTAATCTTTCCCGAAGGCACGCGTACGGGTTGGGATGGGGTAGTGCATTTTCATCGAGCGCGGTGTCACTGGGTTTGCGCAGCGCCCACGTGATTACGCCGGTGGTGATTCGGCAAACGCCACCCAATTTTAAAAAAGGACAGGCTTGGTATAAAATACCGAAAGTTAAAATTTGTTATGATTTGACGGTGGGTGAGGATATTGATCCACAAGCATGGCTGGCTGAAAAACCGTTGCCCATTGCTTCTCGTCGTTTAAATAATTATTTACAAGACTATTTCAATCGGGAAACCAGAATATGACTGCGCTGGAACAGCAAATCAAAGCATTGATTATTGATAGCTTGGGTTTAGAAGACATGGACGTTGATGACATTGACTCAATGGCGCCTTTATTCGGTGATGACGGCTTGGGACTTGATTCTGTCGATGCTCTGGAATTGGGATTGGCGGTACAGAAAGCATTTGGCTTTACGCTGGATAACGACAGCGCCAGTGTGCGGTCATATTTTTATAGCGTGCAAACTTTAGCGCAGTTTGTGGCCAGTCAACAATCGGCTCAGCGTTAAATCGCTTTGCAACAGGAGACTAATATGCTCGACCGTGAAGCCGTTGCTCGTTTATTGACTCAAGCATTAGAAGAGTTGTTTGAAATTGATCCTGAGCGCATTCATCCGCAAACCAATTTGTATGAAGAGCTGGAAATTGACAGTATTGATGCGATTGACTTGATTGATTACATCAAGCGCAATACAGGCTATAAACTGATGGCGGATGATTTCCGCAGCGTGCGTACCATAGATGATGTGGTTGATGCGGTTATGAACAAAATGCAGCAAACGCCGCCGGCTGAATAGCATGTTGCGCATAGTGTTGGCGCTGTTGAGTATGGCCTATCCGTTTTTATGGTATTGGGGCCGTGACAATGGCGCTTTTGTTTATCTGGCTCTGGGCATGGGGGTGTTGTGGCTGTTTCGGGCTTGGCAAAGTCCCACCTGGGGTTCGCGCCTCATGGCTTTGGTGGTGGCACTGTTTTTTGCAGCCGTGTGCATGTTGCGGCAGCCTCAAGCCATGTATTGGTATCCAGTAGGGGTAAGTTTATTGATGTTGTTGGTGTTTGGCGGCAGCTTGTGGGCCAAGCAAACGGTGATTGAACGATTGGCACGGTTACGCCAGCCAAATTTGCCCTTAGCGGCGGTGGTCTATACGCGCAAAGTAACCCAAGTATGGTGTGCCTTTTTCATCCTCAATGCAGTTATTTGTGGGGGCTTGGTGTGTGCACAAGCGTGGTCGGCGTGGACTTTTTACACGGGGGTCGTGGCTTATTTGCTCATGGGCCTTCTGCTGGCTGGAGAGTGGCTGTATCGCCACTGGGTTGTTTTGAAAGACACTAATGAGTGAATCCATGCGCTGCCTAGCCCCATGGCCACATCCTTGGCTGCATCCAAATATGGCGTTGGCACCGTCTTGGTCTGGCGCTGATTTTCAGGCAACTGTGTTTGCCTGGGCGGCGCAGTTACGCCAAGCTAAAATTGAACATGCTGCTGTGTGGTTTGAGGATGCGGCGCTGATGGCAGCGGCGTTGTTGGCATGTAATTTCGCCCGCGTACAGGCATGGCTGCCTGGGCAGCTGACTCCAGCCAATCGGGTTGCCGTTGATGAGCAGGTCGGGGTATGGCTGAGTGACAGCTTAATGGCCGATGTGCACCGTCCTTGTTGGCTGTGGGATATTGATGCCGCCAGTGTAGCCCGTACACTGGCTGCCGATTCAGGCTCGACAATCGATGGCGCTGTGGCTTTGGTGCTGCAAACTTCGGGCTCAACTGGCGCCCCAAAATGGGTGTCTAAGCCATGGTCGGCTATGTTGGCGGAGGCGGCTGCTTTGGCCGCATTACCTTGGCCCCAAACAGTGAGTGCGCTCTGGGGCAGTGTTTCTCCACAACATCTTTATGGTCTGACTTTTCGTATTTTTATGCCATTGATTCAAGGGTGGCCGATTTGGCGAACTACTGTGCGCTATCCGGAAGATGCGGCTCAATTGTCGGCCAGCTATCCCGCCACATTGGGCGTGGTCAGCCCCACTTGGCTGCGTGCTTGGGCAGCCCATGCCCAGGACAAGAGGGGTATGCGCCAAACCCAATTTATTTGTGCTGGTGGCATGCTGTTGCCTGATCTGGCACAGGCAGTCTCTGATGCGGGGTTGCCTGCTGTTCAAGAAATTTATGGCAGTACGGAAACGGGTGTATTGGCATGGCGACGACGCCATCAACATCAAGCATGGCAATTTTTGACTGGGGTCGATGCGCAGGTTGATGAAATGGGGCAACTGAGTGCGCAGTCTGAATGGAGTGGTGGCAGACAGGCTACGGGTGATGTCATTCAATGTGATGGTGCATTTTTTGATTTAGTGGGTCGGTGTGACCGCATTGTTAAAGTTGCCGATAAGCGAGTTTCCTTGGCTCAGATTGAACAGCAGTTGATGACGCAAGCAGGAGTGGCTGATGTCGTTTGCGCCCCGCATCCCAATTACCCTCGTCTGGGCGCGTGGGTTGCGTTGAATGAGGTGGGTGTCGCAGCATACCGAGAACATGGCCGAAAAGCTTTGGTGGCCAAGCTGAAACACGACCTAGGGCGTCATATCGACCGTGTGGCAATTCCACGCTATTGGCGATTTACTACCCAGCTGCCGCGCAATGCCCAAGGCAAATTATCGAGTGAGGCATTAACCGTATTGTGGCAGCCGCGACCGAAAAATATGTGTTGGACTCAGCAAGCATGCGAAGGTCATACTTGGACCTTGCAATCAGTGGTGCCGCTGGATTTAATTTATTTCAGTGGCCATTTTGATGCGTTTCCATTGGTGCCTGGTGTGGTGGAGTTGCAATGGGTAATAGATGCTTGGCAAGCGGTGACAGGGCAAACGGTGCAGGTGCAAGGGGTGGAAAATTTGAAATATCAGCATTTTTTGCGACCCGCTGATGAAGTGGTATTAACACTGCAATGGCTGCCTGAAAAAAATAAATTGCGGTTTCAGCTGCATACGCCTGAAGCCGTCTGTGCCAGTGGTCGGGTGGTTTTGTGCGAGGGGCCCAAGCCGTGAAATTATTGGTGGTGATTCCTCATTACAACCACCCGCAGACTATTGCGTATGTGGTTGGCGAGATGCGATCGCATGGCTGGCCTGTGCTGGTGGTGGATGATGGTTCGGATGAGACAGCCAAAGCGGTGCTGCACGCAGTGGCTGAAGCCGATGCGCAGGTTCAGATCGTGTGGCGTGCCCACAATGGGGGCAAGGGTGCTGCGGTCAAAGATGGGCTTCAGGCAGCCTTTGATCAGGGTTATAGCCATGTGTTGCAAGTCGATGCCGATGCCCAGCATCAATTGAGTGATGCGCTGAGCTTGGTGGCTGCTGCCAAGTCGCAGCCAGAAGCCGTGGTGTGTGCCGAGCCGATATACGGCGACGATGCGCCAAAGGCGCGCCTGTATGGCCGTCAATTGACCAATTTTTGGGTATGGGTGAATACCGGTAGCCGCGCGATTCGTGATGGGATGTGTGGCTTTCGAGTGTATTCTTTGGCCGCTGTGATGCCCGTATTGGCGCACGCCAAAATGGGCAATCGCATGGATTTCGATGCGGATATTTTGGTGCGGCTGGTGTGGGCACGCGTGCCTTTGCTGTGGTTGCCCACACCCGTGCGCTATGCAGCAGACGGAGTCTCTCATTTTCAGGCATGGCGAGATAACTTCTTGATTGCCAAGATGCACGCACGTCTGTTTTTTATCATGGTGTGGCGTTGGATAAGGCATGGGTCACGATGATGTCACCGCAGCATTGGGCACGCCAGCAGGAACGCGGTAGTGCTTTTTTTCTTCAATTAACGGCCTGGTTGGTCAAGCACAGTCCATCTTGGTTGTTGGCTGTGTGCGCGCGTGTGGTGGTGGCGTATTTTTTCATCACGTCACCCACGCAGCGGCAGCATATTCGGGCCTATCAGCGGCGCTTACGGCAAACATTTCCCCTCGTGGTTTTGCCTCGTACATTGCCGGTATGGCGGCAATTTTTGGCATTCGCACACGCCATTACCGATCGCTTTGCGGTATGGCAAAATGCGATTCATTATGCTGATTTGCGCGTGGATGATGCCGATGGGGTGTATGAAGACATCCAGTTGAGTGCACAGCAGCAGCAAGCGGGCGCCATTTTGGTGTGTAGTCATCTGGGCAATGTGGAAATCTGTCGGGCTTTGGTTAATCATCATCCGAAATTTGTGCTCAATGTGTTGGTCTACAGTGCTCATGCCCGAGCCTTTAATCAAGCCATGCAATCTGCGGGTGCAGATGGCATGAATTTAATTCAGGTAACGGACTTGGATGCCACGCTCATGTTGGATTTACAACGCCGTTTGGCGAGGGGAGAGTGGCTAGCGATTGCTGCTGATCGCGTGCCAGTACGTGGTGAAAAAACCGTTTCTGCATCTTTTTTAGGGGATGTGGCTGAGTTTCCGCAAGGCCCTTGGCTGATGGCGGGGCTATTGCGCGCACCCTTGATAACGGTTTTTTGTCATCGACAGCAAGGGCATTATCATTTGCATTTGCGCCGTTTTGCCGCTGCGCCTCAATGGCAACGGCATACGCGCAGCACCGTGGTGGCCGCATTGGCGCAGCGGTTTGCCAATGTGCTGGCAACAGAATGCGCCCGAGTGCCGCTGCAATGGTTTAATTTCTATGATTTCTGGAATGACGATGGCTCAAAAACAACCCTTTGACGCGCAAAAAAAACAGCCAGTGTTTTGTGAATTTGCCACTGAAATTCGAGTGCCTTTCTTTGATGTGGACAGTATGGAGATTGTTTGGCATGGGCATTATGTGAAATATTTGGAAGAAGCCCGCTGCGCCTTTTTAACGGCTTTGAATTACGATTACAATGTCATGCGCAAAGAAGGCTATGCATGGCCAGTGGTGCATTTGCAGTTGAAATATGTGCGCCCAGCACAGTTTGGTCAACTTTTGCGCGTGGTGGTGAAGTTGGTGGAGTTTGAAACGTATTTAAAGTTGGACTATGAAATTAGAGATGCACACGAGGATACGCGCTTAACGCTAGGCAGTACCACGCAAGTGGCGGTGGCTATGGCGACGCGGGAAACGCAAATACAAACACCGGCTTCTTGGCAAAATGCCGTGCGGGACTATTTGCATCAGGCTGCCTGAAAGGATTGGGGCAGGCGGAGATTTTGCCAGATGATGGGAATCAACATGAAACAGAAACAAATGTGGTGTTGGGTAATTTTGATGTTGTTGTGTTGTGGCTGGACACAGGCTTTTGGTTTGGCTGAGTTGAGCCGGCAATTGCAAAGCCCAGGCAATGTACAAGGGGCATTTGTGCAACAACGGTATTTGAAATCATTAACCAAGCCATTAACCACCGAAGGCAAGTTTGCACTGGTGCCGAAAAAAGCCTTGTTTTGGCATTTGCAAAAACCGTTTGTGCAACAGCTGCGCGTGCGTCCCGATGGGGTGTGGCAGTTCAATGGTGGCAGCTGGCAAAAAACCACCAGTCATGCCGCTGGCCAGCAGCGGCAAATGCAATTATTTTTAGACTTGTTGGGTGGCAATGCCCAAGGGCTACAGAATCAGTTTGAAACCAAACTCAGCGGCACTGCCCAGCAGTGGCACCTGGTTTTATTGCCGAAAACGGCATTGATGAAGCAGATTTTTAGCCGCATCGACATCCAGGGTGATCAAGCAGTACGCATGGTGAGCATTTTGGAAAAACAAGGTGATAAAACGGTGATGCGGTTTGTGCAAGTGCGCCTGAATGTACCGTTGAGCGGAGATGCCGCACGTGCGTTGGCTGCCTGACGTCGGGTTGTGGCGACGCACCCGTTGGCTATTGGGGCTGGTGTGCGTGCTGGCGGTGGGCGTATTGCTTTGGTCTGTTTTGAGTGGGCGGGCATGGCTCATTACCGACATGAGCGAATTATTGCCATTTGACAGCCAACAAAGTGTGTCGCAGCGACAAGCGCAAAAACAACTGGAGCAGCAGTTAAACCAACAAATTGTGGTGTTGGTAGGTGCTGTTTCTGCGGATGATGCAAAAACCGGGGCGCAGCGCATTGCCCAGCAGTGGCAGAAAAGTGGTCTTTTTAACACCGTAACTTTATCCGTCAATCCCGATTGGCCTCAATGGCAACAATGGGCTCGGCAATTACAGCTGGCTTTATTGCCAACACAGCAAGTGACGCTGTTGCAAACAGCGCCGAAACACTATTTTGATCAGCGTGCGCAGGATTTAGCCAATCCATTTGCTGCCCCATCAATATTGCCAGCCAGTGATGATTGGCTGGGTTTTGGCCGATTTATTTTGCCCAAGTTGCAGCCCCTTAACAGCAAAATGCAATGGGATGCCAGCAGCGGATTGTTGTATACCCAAGCACAAGGTCGTTATTGGGTCATGCTGGTGGCGCGGTTACCACAGCAGGCTGGTTTGGTTGGTATCCCTGATGGATTATTGCCGCTTTTGCAGGCCACTGAACAAGAGGCTGGCCAACATCACTTGCAGCTGCGCATGGCTGGTGGGGCATTATTTGCTGCAGAGGCAAAAGCACAAGCGCAATTTGAGAGCACGTGGATGAGCGTGGCCGGTGTGGTGTTGACCTTTATGTTGTTGCTGTACTTATTTCGCTCATGGCGCGCGCTGTGGGTGTTTATGCCTGTAATCATCGGCTGGTTAGCGGGCTTGGCTGCCTGTATTGGCGTATTTGGGCACGTGCATATACTGACTATGGTAATAGGTACCAGCCTGGTGGGGATATTGATGGACTTTCCTTTACACTGGCTGGTTCCCAGCATAATCAACCGCCGCGAACCCATGTCACAAAATTTACATCATTTGTGGCCTATTTTTGCTGTGGGTTTTGTGGTGACGTCTGTCGGTTATGTGTTGTTGATGGTGGCGCCATTAGCTATTTTACGGCAAACCGCAGTATTTTCTGTGGCCGCATTGGGGATGGCGTTGTGGGCCACTTTGGCTTGGTTACCGATGGTTATCCAGAGGCCATCGTGGCCAATTAATCAACCGCTAGTTCGAATGATTCAAAAAATGGCACAAGGGATACGGCAATTTCAGCTTCGCTGGCACCGACCTTGGTTGTGGGTGCCAGTGGTCGTGGTGCTGGTGTTGGGATGCTGGCATGGACAATGGAAGGATGATGTGCGTACGTGGGCGCATTTGTCGCCACATTGGCTGGCCCAAGCGCAATCTGTGGGCCAAATCAGCGGGGTTATGCCTTCGGCGCAATTTTTGCTGCTGGAAGCACCAACAGAAGCCGCGCTTTGGGAGGTTGATCAACAGATGACGATGCAATTGGCCACATTGCCGGTTGACGTTTTGAGTGGGTATCAGTCGCTGAGTCAATGGACCTTATCGGAAGCACAGCAGCAACAATTGCAACACCAATTAAAAATTTTGTCGGCGCAGCCGCAGACTTGGTCAGCCATGCGCGCTTTGGGTGTGCCAGACGAGGTGATGCAAGCCTCATTGCGGGCTGCTGCTGCCTTGCCAGAAGTGTCTTTATCGCAAAGTGTGCATAATGGGTTGGCGCAAAATAGCCAGAGTTTGTATTTGGGCGAGGTGGTTCCGCACCATTATGTGAGCTTGATTCGGTTGAATGGGGTACAGGATGGCAAAGCGATACAGGCGTTAACGCAAAAAGTACCCGGTGTGCATTGGGAAGACAAGCTGGCGCGTTTAAACCAGCTTTTTGAACAAACACGCAATCAAACTTTGTGGCTGAAATTGGTGTCTTTCGCTGTGGCGTGGGTGCTGTTGCTTGGCTGGCTTGGCAAAAGGCTGGCGACGCGGGTGATTGTCATGCCGCTACTGGCCGCATCGGCTACGGTAGCACTATTGAGCTGGGCGGGTATCCCCATTGGTTTGTTTGTGATGTTTGGGCTATTGTTGGTGTCGGCGATTGGTGTGGATTATGCGTTATGTGTGGCTACTGTGGCCCCCGAACAAGTCACTGAGCGGTTAGCCAGTGTGATGGTGGCCGCCGTGACCACATTAATTTCTTTTGGTTTGTTGGGATTGAGCAGCACGCCCGTAGTGGCGGCTTTTGGTCAAACGGTGGCACTCGGTGTGATTTTGAATTTACTGTTGGCTTTGTGTCTATTACCACAATACCCTGGTCAGCCAGCAACAAGGCTGCCTGAAAGGAAAATAATAAATGAGTAAACAAGTCGTCATTATTGGGGCCGGTCCTTCCGGTTCGGTGGCCGCCGCCTTGTTGCGTCAGCGTGGTCACCGGGTGGTGGTGCTGGAAAAACAGCATTTTCCTCGGTTCGTTATTGGCGAAAGCCTGCTGCCGCACTGTATGGAAATTTTGGCCGAAGCAATATGCTGCATGCGGTCGAAACACAGCCTGGTTTCCAGTATAAAAATGGTGCGGCCTTCACTTGGGGCCAGCAATATGCTTATTTTGATTTCACCGATAAATACACAGATGGCCCAGGCACCACGTTTCAAGTACAACGCGCCGTCTTTGATCAGCGGTTGGCAGAGGCCGCGCAACAGCAAGGTGCCGAGATCCGCTTTGGTGATGCTGTTTGTGCATGGCAGGAACATGATGACGGTGTCACATTAACGGTGCAGCCAGAACAGGGCGCTGATTATACTTTGGCCGCCGATTTTGTGTTGGATGCCAGTGGCTATGGTCGGGTTTTACCGCGGTTGCTGAATCTAGAAACGCCCTCATGTTTACCGCCGCGGCAGGCCGTGTTTACCCATATTGATGATGGGATTGTCGGCGATGACTTTGACCGCAATAAAATTTTGATTTGTACCCATCCGCAATATCGTGATGTTTGGCTGTGGCTGATTCCATTTAGTAATGGCCGCTGCTCGATAGGCGTGGTCGGTAGTGTTGAACGGTTGGGAGCGGTGCAAGAGGGTGATGAATCACACATTTTGCGCGGTTGGGCGAGCGAAATTCCCATGCTGAATCGCATTTTGGCTGAGGCCAAATGGGACAATGGAGTGCCGTTTCGGCATTTGCGCAATTACTCCGCTAATGTCTCCACTTTGCATGGCCGCCATTTTGCATTGTTGGGGAATGCAGCAGAGTTTCTGGACCCGGTTTTTTCGTCTGGCGTCACCATCGCTTTGCACTCAGCTCGGTTGGCCGTGAATGTTTTACACCGGCAATGGCAGGGTGAAAACATCGATTGGGCGCGGGATTACGCCGATCCTTTAATGGTGGGCGTGAATGCCTTCAGGACTTATGTGGAAGGATGGTATGACGGCAGTTTCCAAGATGTGATTTATGCCGATGAGCACCGGGTAAACGCTGATATTCGCCGCAAAATTAGCGCCATTTTGGCGGGCTATGCTTGGGATGAAAGCAATCCTTATGTGTGCAAATCTCAGCGACGGCTTGCGGCATTGAGTGAAGTCTGCGGAACTGTCAAATCGTGAGCATCAGCAAAAGCATACGCCGCCTGCACGCCCTGTGGCTGGGGTGTTGGGTGTGCCTGTGTGTGGCGGCGTGTCAAACATTTTCAGGCAACCCAATTGCGATACCGCAACCCTTACCTAACTACGATACGGTCACTTGGTTACATGTAACCAAGTTGCCTGAAGGCCAACAAAGTTTAGTGGCAGCGCAAACCGATGCAACAGGTGCTTGGCGGTGGGTGCAAACCGATGCTTTTGGGGCGCCGCTGGCGCGCCAAATGGTGGATCGGCAAGGGTGGAAAAACGATGGATTTTTGCCGCCCAACGCCCCGGCCAGCCGCTTGTTTGCGGCGTTGGCGGTATTGGTGGGTGCGCAGCAGCACGTGGATTGGCCGCTCATTTATCCCCAACAGCAGCAGACTCGGGAATCAGGCTGGACGGTGTACCGATATCGCCAACAGCTGCTATGGCGAATTCGGCCACAGGGCGATAATCAATGGGATGTGGTGTTGGCGGATGGGACAACGTGGTTGGTTGAGGTGGTGAATGAATAAAATGGGGCCGGTTTTTTTACATCAGCCGGGCGTGGTTTCTGCGTTGGGGGATGATTTGGCCTTCAGTTGGCAGGCGTTGTGTCAATCGGATGGGCATTATTTAAGCCGGCAAACACAGTGGGTTCACCAGCGTGTTTTACCGGTGGGTGCGGTGTCTGTGCCATTGCAGCCGTTCGCTGCGCCAACGTTGCCAGGGTATAAAAATCGCACCAATCGGTTGTTGTGGCATGCCAGTATTGCGGTGGCCAACCAAATTATACAAGCCAAGCAGCAATTCGGCGCGCATCGGGTGGCAGTGGTGGTGGGAACATCTACCAGTGGTGCTGATGAAAATCGGGCGGCGTTCCAACAGGTGGTGGCTGGGCAGGATTGGTCCAACAGTGGGTTCTCGCAAACCCAGCAATCGCTGTATTCGCCTGCCGATTTTTTGGCGCAAGCGCATGGATTGACTGGCTTGTGCTACGTCATTTCCACTGCGTGTACTTCAGGGGCGCGGGCTCTCATTAGCGCGGCGCGGTTATTGCATGCTGGTTTGGCCGATGCAGTGGTATGTGGTGGGGTGGACTGTTTGTCTTGGTTAACGCTCAATGGCTTTGCCGCTTTGTCGGTGTTGTCAGACGCGGTGGCCACTCCTTTTGGTCCCCAGCGCCAGGGGATTAATATTGGCGAAGGCGCTGCGGTGTTTGTGGCTACCCGTGCGCCGCTGGGTGATCAAGATGATGCTTTGCGATTATGGGGTTACGGCGCCAGCAGTGATGCTTGGCATATGTCCAGTCCTAGGCCAGATGGGTTGGGTGCACAGCAGGCCATTCAGGCAGCCTTGGTATGCGCTGATTTGTGTCCAGATGAGATTGGTTGGGTCAATTTACATGGTACGGGTACCGAGCAGAATGATGCTATGGAAAGCGCAGCTGTAGCCCAGTCATTGGGTAGTCAAGTTTGGTGCACCTCCACCAAACCAATGACAGGGCACACATTGGGTGCTGCCGGGGCTTTGGAGGCTGCATGGGTGTGGGCCGCGGCCAGTCGTCGCATCAACCCTAACGGGATATTACCCAAACAATACTTACCTCTTGGTTATGATGCCAGCCTGCCGCATATTCGCCTAACCGAAGCCCAAAGTACTTGGCCTTCTGGGCCGCGCTTGGGCTTAACGACTTCATTTGCTTTCGGCGGCAGCAATACAGCCTTGGTGCTGGGAGAAGAGGTATGAAACTGAGTTGCCCTATCGATAACGTGGCCCCACTTTTGCCACACAGTGGACAAATGGTATTGCTCAATCGCATTGTCGATTATGATGACCAAGGCTTGAGGGCAATGTTGTGCTTGGCCGATGGCAATCCACTGCAACAAGCAGATGGTACGGTGCCATCGTGGATGGGCTTGGAATTATTGGCACAGTGTATTGGCGCTTTGGATGGCTGCGCTGCACATGAGCAGGGTGAATCGGTGCGATTGGGTTTTTTACTGGGCACCCGAAAATTGCAATTGTTTGCTCCTGCTCTACCTTTAAATACCCCATTGTGGGCGGAGGTGCGGTTGTCCGTACGCGATCAGAGTGGCTTTGCGGTGTTTGATGGCCGTTTATGGGCGCAAACAGACGGCCATTTGGCGCCAACAGCTGAGTCGGTTTTGGTGCAGGCTGCTTTGAATGTGTTTAGCCCGCCTGATTTGGGCGCATATCTGGCACAGCAACAACAGGAAAAATATGCAAAATAATCGTCAAACGGTGTTGGTGACCGGTGCCACCAGAGGCATAGGCCGTGCCGTGGTCTTGGAATTGGCAGCCGAAGGCTATGATGTGGTGGTTCATGGGCGTCAATCAGCGCTGGCGGCCGAGGTAGCTGAGCAGTGCATGGGCTATGGGGTATCAGCCAGAACGCTGTTGTTTGATGTGGCCGATAGGCAAGGCGCTCGTGATTTACTGACAGCAGATGTGGCTCAGTATGGGGCATATTATGGTGTGGTCTTAAATGCGGGTGTGACCCGCGATAATGCCTTCCCCGCCTTTACTGATGCGGATTGGGATGATGTGTTGCGCACCAATTTGGATGGGTTTTATCATGTTTTGCATCCGTTGGTGATGCCCATGATTCGGCGTCGAGCGCCGGGGCGGATTGTGTGTATGGCATCGGTGTCGGGTTTGATGGGCAATCGAGGACAGGTTAACTATAGCGCTGCTAAAGCAGGGCTGATTGGTGCCTCCAAGGCCTTGGCCTTGGAATTGGCCAAGCGCAAAATCACAGTGAACTGCGTGGCGCCTGGTTTGATTGATACCGATATGTTGGATGAACAGGTGCCGGTTGACGATATACTGAAAATGATTCCTGCCGCGCGCATGGGGTTGCCTGAAGAGGTGGCCCATGCGGTGGTGTTTTTGCTTTCGGCAAAAGCGGCTTATATAACGCGGCAAGTATTGGCGGTGAATGGGGGGTTGTGTTGAAGCGGGTGGTGATTACAGGGATAGGCGGAATAACGGCTTTGGGTAACGATTGGCCAGCCATCAGCAGTGCCTTTCGTCAAGGTATCAGTGCGGTTCGGGTGGTGTCTGGGTGGGAGCGGTTTGTGGATTTAAATACCGTCTGGGGGCGCCCGTTACCGACTTTGCACCGCCTGCACACTGGACACGCAAGCAATTGCGCAGCATGGGGCGTGTGGCACAGCTGAATGTGGCTGCTGCCGAACAAGCATTGGCCGATGCAGGGTTGTTGCAGGATGAACGCATTTGCGATGGGCGCATGGGTGTGGCCTGTGGTTCTTCTTCAGGTGCTGCTAAAGACGTTGCCGATATGGGGCGCTTGCTGTTGGATGGAACCTCACCTTCTTTTAGTGCCAATACCTACATCCGCGTCATGCCCCACACCACGGCGGCTAATGTGGCCATTTTCTTCGGTTTGAAAGGGCGTGTTATCCCCACGTCATGTGCCTGTGCTTCAGGCAGCCAAGGGATAGGCTATGCTTATGAAGCCATCAAGTTTGGCAAAATCGACATGATGCTGGCTGGTGGTGCTGATGAACTGTGCGCGGCACATGCGTATGTATTTGATTCTTTGTATGCAGCCAGTTTGAAAAACCATGCACCGCACACTACGCCTGCTCCTTATGACGCGCAACGCGATGGCTTAGTGATTGGCGAAGGAGCAGGCATGTTGGTGTTGGAGTCTTATGAGCATGCTCTGTCGCGTGGGGCGACCATTTATGCTGAATTGGTGGGTTTTGGCACAAATGGCGATGGCAGTCATGTCACTCGCCCCGAGCCCGCTACCATGGAAGCGTGCATGCAGCTGGCATTGGCCGATGCAGGCTTGCCGACCCACACCATTGGCTATGTGAATGGACATGGCACTGCCACGGAACAAGGTGATATTGCTGAGACACAGGCCACACACGCTGTCTTTGGTCAGAACATACCCATCAGTTCACAAAAAAGCTATTTGGGCCATACTTTGGGTGCTTGTGGTGCTTTGGAGTCCTGGTTTTCCATTGCTATGATGAATGAAGGCTGGTTTGCGCCTACGCTGAATTTGCATCAAGTTGATCCGCGTTGTGGCGAATTGGATTACATCCAAGGGACGGGTCGCTATCTGCAAACTGAATACGTCATGAACAACAATTTTGCCTTTGGTGGCATCAATACCTCATTGATTTTTCGTCGCTGGTCATAATCTGTATTGAGGCATGGGTTGTTGCCAAGTGGCGGTGCCGCAAAAATCATAGCGAAAAACCACGTCGTTTGGCGCTGGCCAAACACAACATAACACCATGTCTACACGGGGTGACCACCAACGGGCGTGAAATTCATTTTCTGGATTGGGCGAGCGCACAGCCCACGTGCCATCAGGCTGCCTGAAAATACCCACATTGCGCAAGTCTCCTGGAAAATTTAGATTGGTGGCCTTGATCAGCGCTTCTTTCAATGTCCACAATTGATAGTAGGCCAAGTTGGCTTGAGGCTGAAGAGACCACCAAAGTTGTTCATCCGAAGTTGTGAAAATGGGCAGTAGTTGTGCAAAAGATTTGGGCTGCATGATTTGCACATCAATGCCCAAAGACACATGCTGCCGTGAACTCACACTGGCTGCATAACCTTGATGGTGGCTGAGACAATAGCGGCGAGGCAGACAGTAGCGGCGCAGATGCGCTTTCAGTGCCCGGCTGCTGCGCCAATCCGGGTTGTTGTCTTTTTGTGGCTTTTTGTGCCGGCGCATCAAATCCGTTGGGCTTAATGCGCTTGGGTGGTAGTAATCGGCAAAATCAGGGCTTGCCAGGGTAATCAATAATTCCATAAGATAACTCGGTGAGCGGGCAGCAAGGGCTTGCTTTTGCCATCATAGCATCTATTTTTAATGATTAATTTTGTCAGGATGAAGCCATGAAGACAGACTATGCAAAATGGTTGGTCGCGAGTGTGTTGCTGGTTGCAATGAATGTAGTTCATGCGCGCGATACCAAGTTGATTTTACCCATTGAAGAGGCACTGAACTCGCCAGAAGGTCAATCGGTTCTCGATCCGGCCATCAAAATTCAATTTGCCCGGGGTGGCGGTCGCATCATCAAGCAAGGATTGGTGAGCAATAGAAAAACCAATGCGTTTGGAAAATCGGATAAAGAGGCTTGCCAATGGGCATTTCTGTCTGCTGTGAAACAGTTCCAAGACCGCGCACACGAATTAGGCGGGAAACGGGTGGTTAATTTGGTTAGTTATTACCAAAAAAATACCTTAAAAAGCAGTCGTGAATATGAATGCCATGCTGGGGGCGTCATTGCAGGCGTGGCCTTAAAAGGCGATATTGCCCGATAGTATTTTCAGGCAGCCGCTTCGAATGGGGCGGCTTTTTTATGGCTGTGCGGATTGGAAGAGTTGCCTAAAAATTGTACAATGACGACTTTCCCTTTGTTGTTCCTGATTTCATGCGCATAGGTCCTTACGAATTACCTGCGCCTTTGGCGTTGGCGCCTATGGCAGGGATCACCGACAAACCTTTTCGACAATTGTGTCGGCGTTTCGGCGCGGCATGGGCGGCCAGTGAAATGCTTACCAGTGACCCATCGCTGCAGCACACGCGTAAGACTCGCCAGCGTGCCGATCATGATGGAGAGCAAGGGATCCGGGTGGTACAGATTGCTGGCAGTCATCCGCAGCAACTGGCAGAGGCAGCGCGCTTCAATGTAGCGCAAGGTGCCGATGTGATTGACATCAATATGGGGTGTCCCGCCAAAAAAGTATGTAATGTGGCGGCGGGCAGCGCGCTGTTGCAAAACGAGGCGTTGGTGGCGGATATTTTGCAAGCAGTTGTGCAGGCCGTGCCCGTGCCCGTGACCTTAAAAACGCGACTGGGCTGGGATGATGAACATGAAAACATCGCCACCATTGCTCATTTGGCAGAGAAGGCTGGTATTTCGGCGCTGGCCATACATGGCCGCACCCGCACGCAAATGTATCGTGGCGAGGCGCGATACGACAAAATTACGCAGTTGAAGCAGGAAATACACCTGCCTATATGGGTGAATGGTGACATCATCAGCCCGCAAAAAGCATGGCAAGTGTGGCAGCAAACAGGTGCCGATGGCGTGATGATTGGTCGAGGTGCGCAAGGACAGCCATGGATTTTTCGTGACGTATTGCACTATTTTCAAACTGGTCGGTTGCCTGCGCCGCTGAGCATGGCAGAGCATGCGGCGGTGGTGGCTGAGCACATTGCTGCCATGCATGCATTTTATGGCGCAGTGGCTGGCGTACGGATCGCGCGCAAACACATTACTTGGTATGTGTCGGCATTGCCCGGTGGTGATGCTTTTCGGCGGCAGGTAAATCAAGAAGCGGATGGCTTGGTGCAACAGCGTCAGTTGGATTTATTTTTGAATCAGCAGGTGGCACACTTATCGGCATGGCCGTGTGCCTACCGGCCACAATCGCAGCAGGCTGCCTGAAAGCAGTGCTGGTGCAGAGCAGGGAATGATCATGGTACACAATGTCAGTATTGCCGATTGCATTGCACAAAATTTACAACAATATTTTGCCGACTTGGAAGGCGAAATGCCGTGTGGCGTGTATGACATGGTGTTGGCTCAAGTGGAGTTGCCATTATTGCAGTGCGTGATGGACGTGTGCGACAACAACCAAACGCGCGCGGCACAAATGCTGGGATTAAATCGCAACACATTGCGCAAAAAATTAGCGCAACATCATCTTTTAGACTGAATTTTCTGACCTAATTTTAAGGAAATACAAATGGCTGTGGTGAAACGTGCGCTATTGAGCGTATCCGATAAGACCGGCGTGGTGGATTTTGCTCGTGCTTTGGCGCACATGGGCGTGCAATTGTTGTCCACCGGTGGTACGGCTAAACTGATTGCTGATGCGGGTATTGAGGTCACTGAAGTGGCTGATTATACAGGATTTCCGGAAATGTTGGATGGGCGCGTCAAAACCCTGCATCCGAAAATTCATGGCGGCATTTTGGGTCGCCGCGATCATGCCGATCATATGGCTAAAATGGCCGAATATGGAATCGGTACCATTGATTTGGTGTGCGTGAATCTCTATCCATTTGCGGCTACGGTGGCGAAGCCGCATTGCACCTTGGAAGATGCGATTGAAAACATTGATATTGGTGGGCCAACAATGGTGCGGTCGGCCGCAAAAAATTGGAAAGATGTTGCCATCCTCACCGACAGCCGCGATTACGAGCCCATCATCAACGAGTTGCAGGCCAGTGAGGGTGCCTTGTCTGACAAGACCCGGTTTAATTTGTCGCGTAAGGCTTTTTCGCACACTGCGCAATACGATGGCATGATTTCCAATTATTTGACCAGTGTTGATGATGCGGTGTTAAGCGGTGAAGCAACGTTGCAGCCTTTCCCGCAACAATTTAATCAAAGTTGGTTAAAAGTGCAGGATTTGCGTTATGGCGAAAATCCACACCAGCAAGCTGCATTTTATCGAGATATTTATCCGGCTTCAGGCAGCCTAGCCAATTATCAGCAACTACAAGGTAAGGCGCTGTCGTATAACAACATTGCCGATGCCGATGCCGCTTGGGAAGCCGTCAAGTCGTTTGATGAGCCCGCTTGTGTGATTGTGAAGCACGCCAATCCCTGTGGTGTGGCTGTGGCTGCCGATACGCTGAGTGCGTACCGGCTGGCATTTGCCACTGATACCACCAGTGCTTTTGGCGGCATTATTGCATTTAACCGCGAAGTGGATGCTGCGACAGTAGAAGCCGTAACGGGTCAATTTTTAGAAGTGCTCATGGCCCCCAAATTCAGTGACGATGCCAAAGCCATCATTGCGGGTAAGAAAAACGTGCGTGTTTTGGAAGTACCACTGCTGGCGGGCGCCAATCGCTTTGAATTAAAACGAGTGGGCGGTGGCTTGTTGGTGCAAACACCCGATACCCATCATCTACACTTGGCCGATTTGAAGGTGGTGACTGAACGGCAACCCAATGAACAAGAATTGAAAGATTTGTTGTTTGTTTGGAAAGTTGCCAAATACGTGAAATCCAATGCCATTGTTTTTGGTCAAGGCGGGCAAACTTATGGCATCGGCGCTGGGCAGATGAGCCGCGTTGATTCCACCCGCATCGCGGCGCGTAAAGCTCAGGATGGTGGCTTTGACTTGCACCATGCTTGCGCAGCATCTGATGCCTTTTTTCCATTTCGAGACGGGGTAGATGTGATTGCAGAACAAGGCATCAAGGCGATTATTCAGCCAGGTGGCTCCATTCGTGATGATGAAGTCATTGCGGCAGCCAATGAGCATGGAATTGCTATGGTGCTCACGGGTGTGCGCCATTTTCGCCATTAATGCGGTGTGGATGTGAGTAAGCAAAAACCCTGTCGGGAATGACAGGGTTTTTGCTTGTGGCCGTACGACAGGTAACTGACTATTGATAAAACGGTGTAATGCTGGTGATACTCTCTGCCGGTACGTTAAGCTGTGTAGCCACATATTGCTTCAGTGATTCAGGGTCCTGGGTGCGAACCATGCGATGTGGCACTTGAGCAACCAACTCGTCTTGCACCATTTGCCCAGTCTGCATGATGTTGACCAAACGAATAACATAGCTTGAAGACATGGCTGATACCTCCATGATTTATTTTTAATTTATTAATCAATTTGTGTTGTATGCTTAAAGCATGCAGGCAATCATACTGCATATTTTATTGATGACGCTAGCATTCTTTGTAAAAAGAATTCATGAAATGATATTTGGGCCAAAGGAAAATCAGATATGGCTTTGCAATTCACCCTTATCCCTGTCACCCCTTTTCAACAAAATACCACTTTGTTGTGGGATGATTGCACTTTGGATGCTGTATTGATTGATGTGGGCGGCGATGTGGAAACATTGCTGGCAGCGGTTGCGCATCATCATTTACAGTTGCAGGCGATTTGGCTGACTCATGGGCATTTGGATCATGTGGGTGGTGTGGTGCGCTTGATCGAAAAAATAGAAGTGCCGATTTATGGACCGGGAAAATCAGATGATTTTTGGCTACAGCAATTGCCGGAAATGACTGCTCGATATGGTTTCCCAGTGAGCCCAGTATTTCAGCCTACGCAGTGGCTGGTCGAAAACAAAGTGCTGCATGTGGGCTCACATGCCTTTCAGGTATTGCATATTCCCGGCCATACTCCGGGGCACGTGGTATTTTATTCCGCTGCAGACCAGTTGTTAATTGCGGGGGATGTACTGTTTCGCGAATCAATAGGCCGCACCGATTTTCCTCAAGGCAATCATGCAGATTTACTGCGCAATATTCGCGAAAAGTTATGGAAGCTGCCCGATGAAACACAGGTGATTCCTGGTCATGGGCCCATGACCACCATCGGCCATGAAAAGCGGCATAATCCATTTTTATAAATAATAGGTGGAGAGACAGAAGTTCAGATGATGTAGCGGATGGTGTTTTTGGTCCGCGAGAAGCCTCATTATTTATGAACTCATGATGGTGTTAGTTGCAGCGGTATCGGTCTAGGGCCATATAGTGTAATGGTTGTTGGGCTAATTTAGTGTTTTGTCGTGTTCAAATTTGTTTTATCAAACGATAACCTCATCTCCAATGTGGATCACTCCTGGCTGAACTAAGGTTAAATGAATGCCGAAACAGACGCCATTTTGGTTTTTCCGGGTTTTGGCCAAGGTCATGAGGGGTTCTTTAGTAGAGTCTTTAACGCCAGTGTCGGGATCAACTGTAATCAGTACACATCGGCTGCATGGCTTGAAATTTTCTAATATTGCACTGCCGATTTGAGCCTGCTGCCATCCGTCTTCAATATAAGGCACACCTGCATCAACGATAATGTTGGCACGGAAGCGCCGCATGTCTACGGGATTTGGCAATTGCTGGTTGAGGGCAGACAAAGAAGCGATGTTGGTGAGCAAGTAAGGTGCGCCATCGGCAAAGCTCAGTTCCCCACCGTTGTGATTCAAGATGCGGTGCGATTTTGATCCTAAGTAAAACAAGCGGCATGGGCGCCCCAATTGCGTGGAGAGCCACGCATCGGTTTCAGGCAGCCCTTGGTAGGCAGAAAAGGTGTCTTTCCACACATTCACTTCGTGAGGCTGGGTGTAATCGGATACGGCGACTTGATGTTGTTCACCATTGGGGGCAATGAGTGTGAGTGCGTTATCGCTGGGGACAGCCTGCCACAATACCATCTGTGGATGGGTACGCGCAGTGATGAAGTGGCCATTGGGCTCGGCCACCAGCCAAGCCCGGTCCTGATCAAAGCCACGTTCGTGCAACGTGAGGCTATCGGCGGGTATGCCGCGCATTGATTTGACGGGGTAATAATACAAAGCCACCACTTTCATGTTGTATCCTTTAATTGGCATGAATTACATCAATACGCTGCGTTCTGGTTGCAAAATCGGCGGATACGGTTCACCCAGCTCAGCCAATAAATTGTTTTCAATAGTGCGGCAAATGCTGTCTAAGGCTAATGCATTGGGTTCTTGAGAAAAGGGGTTGGTGATTTCTTCGCCCAATGCATCCAGCCCCAAAAATGCGTATGCCATAAAGCTCACCACCACTGGTGTCATGTAGCCGATGGTTTCCACCAGCCCAAACGGCAACAGCCAGCAATACACATGCAAAGTACGGTGCAGCAAAAGGGTATAAGCATAGGGCAATGGCGTGGTGCGAATACGCTCGCAACCGCCCAAAATACGGCCAAGTTCGTTGATGTGCTCTTCTACGCGCGCCATCAGTGGCGATTCCAAACCGTGTTGTTGATGTAAGTGGTAAAAAGAACGGCTGATTAAGGTTAGGATGTGGTTGGTGGGGCTGGGGGCTGCTAATACGGCAGCGTAATCGCGTTCAGGCAGCCAGCGCTGCAAGTCGTTGTGGGCATCGGTGCCGCGTAAGCGATGGCGTAACGCATGGGCATAGGCAATCAGCAAATATACCCGAGCTTGGGTTTCGGCGGGTGTGCTGCCGCCCGCGTATACCAAAGCCTCGCGAGTGAGGCTGCGGCAAGTAATCAAACAACTACCCCATAACGTGCGCGCCTCCCAGTAACGGTCGTAGCTGGCCCCATTGCGAAAGCCCACAAACAAACCCAATACCAAGCCAATGATGGTGAATGGGGCCACAGTGAGGTTAATGAAATGCCAGTGGAAGTGTAAATATAAAACACACACCACCACCGCCAAGAGATCCAAATACAGTACGCGTTTCCATACCTTGGGTAAGATGGAACCGTGCCAAATCAAAAAAAGTCGCCATATGGAAGGCGGATGATCGTGAACTATCATGGTTTTATGGGTTATCGTTGAGGCGCACCATGCGGTTGACTTGATAAATCAGCAACAGCACGGGTGCGCCAATCAAGGCGGTGAACGTGAAGAATCCGGGATAGCCGATGTGGTCGACAATGGTACCAGAGTAGCCACCCAAAGTTTTTGGAATCAGCGTCATTAACGAGCTGAAAATAGCGTATTGAACCGCTGTAAAGCGGATGCTGGTGAGCGCCGATAGAAAGGCCACAAACACGGCACCAGCCAAGCCCGAAGCCAGATTGTCGGCAGCCACAGCCAAATACATAAATACCACATCGTGGCCGCGCCATGCCAAGCCCACAAACAGTAAATTGGTGAGTGCAGCCAAAATGGCGCCCACGGCCATTAATTTCATTAATGAGTAACGTTGCGCCAGCAAGCCACCCACAAACCCACCCCCAATCGACATGATGACACCAAAGGTTTTGACGGCTGCTGCAATCTCCGTTTTGCTAAAACCCATATCTTCATAAAAGACATTGGAAATCACACCCGAAACAATGTCGGAAATGCGATAAAGGCCGATGAGGGCGAGTAGCCACAGCGCTGCTTTGCCGTAGCGGTTAAAAAAATCCAGAATCGGGTTGAGCCATGTGGTGCGTGCGGTTTCAGCAGAAACCATCCCTGCTTTGACCAATATTAAGCCCACCGCCACTGCCACGGCAATGCTGATGAGAAGACGAATGCTGCCCAGTGCAAATCCCCATAAAGGGGATGCGCTTTCAGGCAATACCAAACCGATGATTTGTATGCTGCCAATGAATGCCACCACACACAGTGCAAAAACCAACACCAAGCGCGCATATTCGCGATTGTGTTGGGTTAACGATTTGGGTGTGGGTTGCGTTTCGCGGATGATGAAGGTGGTGATGATGCCTACCAACATCACTGAAGCCATGATGAAATACGTGTGTTGCCACGCTTGGTATTGGTAATGGGTACCGTTGGAACCAAACACATCCGCTAAAAATAAGGCGCCAGCGCCGGCAATCACCATGCCGATGCGATAGCCCGCGTTGTAGGTGGCCGCCATCACCGATTGCATGGCGGTATCGTGCTCAGCCAGTTCGATGCGGTAGGCATCCACTACAATGTCTTGGGTGGCTGAAGAAAATCCCAATAACACAGCGGCAAAAGCCATGTACATCAGGCTGCCTGAAAGATGGGGGTCGATGAGTGCAATCCACAAAATTGCGATTACGATCAATAATTGCGCCACCAACAACCATGCTCGTCGGCGCCCTAGCCAGCGCGTTAATCCAGGCAGAGGCAAGGCATCAATCAAAGGTGCCCAAACGAATTTAAATGAATACGCCAGTGCCGCCCAGCTAAACATGGTGACGGTACTGCGCTCGACACCCGCCTCGCGCAGCCACAAAGACAAGGTGGAAAAAATCAGCAGCAGTGGTACCCCAGAAGAAAATCCCAAAAACAACATGGTCAGTGCACGCCGATCGCCGTACACCGCCAAAGCTTGCTGCCAGCTGTTGCGTTTTCGGGAGAGTGAAGATGAGGAAGTCATGGTGAGTGCTCATGCGGTTTCAGGCAGCCTGTTGCGGCTGCCTGAGCGATTATTCGGTGGTGGCGGGCAGCGCAGGCGATGTGTCGTCTTCATCGTCTGCTGTTTGGTATGCGGCGGGCAAGGTTTTGCTGGTTGGTACCCCTAGCTGGCTTAATTTTTTGGCACGGTTGATCAGGTTACCGCGGCCAGTGTGTAATTGTTTCATGGCTGTCTGGTATTGTGTTTGTGCCTGTTCAATGTTTTTGCCGACACCTTCCAATGTGGCGACAAAGCCAACAAATTTATCATAGAGCTTGCCGCCTTCTTGGGCTATGGTGAGGGCATTTTGGTTTTGCTGTTCATTGCGCCAAATATTGGCCACAGTACGCAGTGTTGCCAGCAGCGTGCTCGGACCCACCAGCATGATGCGTTTGGCAAAACAGTCGTCGAAGAGCTGATTGTCATGCTGTAATGCCAGTAAATAAGCGGGCTCTACCGGGATAAACATAAACACAAAATCGAGGGTATTGATGCCGTCTATGTTGTCATAACGCTTTGCCGCCAGTTCTTTGATATGTTGCCGCACGGAGTGCACATGTGCGGCCAATTCACGGGCGGCCGCTTGCGCATCAGTGGCTTGTGTGTAGCGGACATAAGCTGTCAGCGATACTTTGGCATCTATGATGATTTGTTTGTTGTCGGGTAGGTTGACCAGTACATCGGGTTGTAGCCGGCGCTGCTGGCCATGCTCATCGGTGATGGTGGTGGCTGCCTGAACGATGTATTCGCGCCCTTTTTGTAAACCAGAGCTTTCCAGCACTTTTTCCAAG
Source organism: Snodgrassella sp. CFCC 13594 (assembly GCF_001590725.1). Lineage (GTDB taxonomy): Bacteria > Pseudomonadota > Gammaproteobacteria > Burkholderiales > Neisseriaceae > Snodgrassella. The sequence goes on from NZ_LQXR01000002.1 coordinate 240,992, forward strand.
ATCATTTCACCCCAATTGCCCTGGTTTTTGTTTTGTGTACCCGTGAGAGCATCGGTGAGTGCTTTAGCATCGCCATGCAGTTGGGTATTGAGTTCTTGCAGGCGTTTGAGTTCCACTTCTAAAGTGGTGCGTTCTTTGGCTTCTTTTTCGTAGGTATTTTGCACCAGTTGGCTGAAGCCTTGTATGCGCTCGTGTAATGGGTTGATGAGCTGGCTGAGGCTGTGTTGGTTTTGCTCACTAAAGCGTTTGCTTTTTTCTTCCAAAATATCATTGGCGAGGGTTTTAAATTGGTTGCTTAATTCTTCTTTGGCAGCCAAGAGTAGCGCCAATTTTTCTTGATGAGCTTCGCGTTCTTGCTGTAATTGGGTGCTTAAACGGCTATTGGTTACTTCACTATTATTCAACTGTTGGCGTGTGTTTTGGTAAACCTCATCTAGCTGGCGCCATTCTGTCGCACGCGCTTGCCAATTGGCCAGTTGTTGTTTGGCTGCGGCTAGAGCATTGTCGCTGTTTTGCCATCGTTGCTGAAACTGTTGTACCTGTGCTTGGGTTTGTTGTAGTTGCGCTTGTAACGCTGGTAATTGTCGATTCTCAGCTTGGGCACTCGCCAGTTGTGTACTGGCTGCCTGAAACTGTTGGCGCAATTGGCCTAATTCTTGCTGTGTTTGCTGTTGCTGCTGTTGCCATTGCGTAGCTTCATCTTTTGCGCGGGTGATTTCCGCCTGTAAAGCTTGTGCTTCTATTTGCCATTGTGCTGTTTGGGTGAGAATGCGCTGTCGGCTCCATAGCCAAACCACCACGCCCACCAGACCCGTTGCCAATGCAACGATTAACCACAGCGACAGCGGTACTGCCAACATGATGTTCAACCTTTAAAATAAAGGCGTATGTTATCACGCTTGGCATAGAGTGCATGCGTGGGCTTGGGGATAAATGTTAATATGCGCACTGTGCTGACAACAGTATACGAATTGATGCGGTATATTTACCTGTAGATTGGGTATGATGGCTGGGCGCAGATGGATGCGCCTCTTGCTTAGTTAACTTAAGGTTCCTGAATGTATTTGATGCCCCATAGCAATTGCAGGCCAATCAAGACATGAAGAAATCATGCTGTCGCCCAGCAAAAAGCTGCGTCTTTGAGCGGTTGGGTACTTATGGCTATGCCAATATAGCAGGCAATTGTAATGAGGGGCTCTTATATATATGGCACATGCTGGCACGATAATTGCTCTACACAGCAATCTGCTGTGTGCAAAGTGCCTGCTTGATGAATGAAATGTAATGGGACACATGAAAAACAATATTGAATTTTACTCTTTGAAAGAGTTGTATCGAAATCTTTATCCTTACATGCGCGGATTGCTAAAGTATTTCTTGGTTTCTGTGATTGCTATGGTGGTGGTGGGGGTAACAGGGCCTTGGTTTGCAGCTCTGTTGAAACCCATTATTGATAATGGGTTTGTGGCAAAAAACATTGAGGCAATGAAATGGGTGCCTTTCCAAATAGTGGGCCTGTTTATTTTTCGCGGCATAGCCAACTATATAAATGAATACACCAGCGCGTATATTTCCAATGTGATGGTGCAAAATATCCAGCGTGATCTATTTATTAAAATGATGATGCTGCCAGTTGGGTATTACAGCGAAAATAGCCGAGGACACATGGTGTCTCGCATTACCAATGATGCCAAAGGTATTACTGGGGCTGGCTTTGATGTAATCACGACCGTTGCCAAAGATGGTGTCACCGTCTTGGGATTGTTGGCTTGGCTATTTTGGCTTGATTGGCAACTGACTTTGGTGACATTTATCACCATTCCTTTAATTGCTTGGCTGGTGCGAACGATTAATGCACGCATTCGTCGTCTGGCATCGAAGGCGCAAAGTGGCATGGGCGAGGTCCTGCAAATCCTCACTGAAGCGGTTGACGGGACTCGCGTGGTGCGTGTGTATGGTGGGCAAGAGTATGAGACCAACCGATTCGAAAAGGTGAATAAAGAATTGCGGCACATTGCTGTGCGCAGACAATCCTACACATCGATAGCTAGTGCCACGACTCAGCTTTTGGTGGCCACTTCCTTATCGATTATTTTGTATATGGCTGCACGCCGTGCTGCTCATGCAGGATTCAGTGCCGGCGATTTTATGTCGTTTTTAACGGCCATGTTGATGATGTTTGACCCGCTGAAACGCATCACAAATGTCAACTCTGTTTTGCAAGGTGGGATTATTGCTGCAACCAGCGTATTCAATTTTATGAAAGAAAACAATGAAATTGATAAAGGGAAATTGGCCATGCCAAGAAACCCTGGAGATATTGTCTTCAAAGATGTGGTATTGCGCTATAAGGGCGCGGATAAAAATGCCATTGATCATTTAAATTTAACCATACCCAAAGGCTCAGTAGTGGCATTGGTTGGGGAATCGGGTTGTGGCAAGACCTCTACGGCGAATTTGATCCCTCGGTTTTATGATACAACCAACGGGGAATTGAGTATTGGCGGTGTTAATGTACAGGATTACGAACTCAAAAGCCTACGTGCACAGATGGCGCTAGTGAGCCAAGACGTGGTGCTGTTTAACGACACGATTGCCAATAATATTAAATATGGTCATCCCGAAGCCACCGATGAGCAAGTAGTGGAAGCTGCAAAAGCGGCGAATGCCATGCATTTTATTGAGAAGATGCCAGAAGGTTTGCAAACCCGAGTGGGTGATATGGGGATGAAATTGTCTGGTGGTCAGCGTCAGCGGATTGCTATTGCCCGCGCTTTGCTGAAAGATGCACCCATATTGATTTTGGATGAAGCCACCAGCGCATTGGATACTGAGTCTGAACGTTTGGTTCAGGCTGCTTTGGAAGTCTTAATGAAAAATCGTACTACCGTTGTGATTGCACATCGCCTTTCTACCATTGAAAATGCCAATAATATTGTGGTAATGCATGAAGGCAAAATGGTAGAACAGGGCAAACACGATGAGCTTTTATCTAAAGGCGGCCGTTATGCCAGCCTGTATGCCATGCAATTTGGGCATGCCAATCAAGAGGATTCGTTATAAATACTGATTAAAAACAATATGGCATTATAAATATAAGATAATAATAGATATCTGTGGATGATATGGTAAGGCACACATGCAACCTAATGTGTGCAACGATTGTCTCAGAAATAATAATTGCGGACCGCAAACATGACTGCCCTTTCAATTTTGGTGCCCATTTACAACGTTGAGCCTTATTTGGCTCAATGTTTAAAAAGCATTCAACAGCAAACATTTGAAGATTTCGAAGTTCTTTGCATCAATGATGGCTCTACGGATGGGTCACTGGCCATTATTGAAGAATTTATTAAATTAGATAATCGTTTTAAAGTTATTGATAAGAAAAATACAGGATATGGTCATTCGATGAATGTGGGTTTAGCCCACTGCTCGGGTGACTATGTTGGCATTGTTGAGTCTGATGATTTCATCGAACCAGATATGTTCGACATCTTAATCGCTTTAGCACAGCAGCATGATTTAGATATTGCGCGGTGCAATTATTTTCTGTTTGATCAGCATGGAAAAATCAAGAAAGACTTAAGTTATCTACCCACGGATAAAGTGGTTCATCCGCTTGATTATCCAAAAATCTTCTATCAAGCGCCTTCGGTCTGGGCCAATTTGTACCGCCATACTTTTTTAACTGAAAACCATATTCGCTTTTTGGAAACGCCCGGTGCTTCTTATCAAGATACCTCTTTTGTCTTCAAAGCATATGCTCTTTGCCTGCGGTTTATGTTTGTGGATAAACCTTTGCTGAATTATCGCAAAGACAATGCCCATTCTTCCAGTAATAGTGGCGACAAAGTTTTTTGCGTTTGCGATGAATACCGAGAAATTTTGCGGTTTTGTAAGCAGCATAATGCAGTTTATCAAGCCTTAAAATTTCATATCCCGATGCTGAGATTCAAATGCTATTCGTGGAATTTTGCTCGTATAGATACTGCGCACAAATTACCCTTTCTGAAAGCATGGCGAGATGATATTACTTTAGATTTTAAAGAAAAAAGAATTAATAGGCATTACATCAGTACAAATAAACTGAAAAAAATGATGTTAATCAGATTTCTTCCAATATGGTATAGAGATAGAGTTAAAGGGTTATAGAAGTGCATAATTATATATAGAGCTTATTATTCATGTTATTAATAAATTATTAAATATTTTAAAAATCATAATTGGGAGCAAATGGTTTTGAGAAATCAATTTTTTTGTATCCAGCATATTTTAATGCCAAATTTTGCATTTGGAGCCAGTGAAGAAAAATATCAGCGAGGGGCGTTGGCATTGTATGCAGATGGCAAAACGGTCATTGCCCAAGGTGGAAAATTGTCTTTTGATACTTACTATAATGCCTTGTCAACCGTTGTCTGGTGTGAGCAATGTGATATTCAGAACTTGGCCTTCCAAGCTAAGGGTCATGGCCACACTACTGCTCGCTTATTGCTTGTCACCGATGTTGGGACCATCTTTGAGCTTGCCCGAAATACACTAGTATTGAATGATTCAGAGCAAATTGTATTTGAGGTGAGCCATGATGATATAAGTCATCGTGGTTTAATTTATGTTGAGTTTATCGCTGCTGAGGGCCCGGTTACTTTTAGTGGTGGCGGGTGGTACACAATAGATATACCAAGACGAGATGTGAAATTGGGTATCAGCATCACACATTTTAATCGCAAGCAATATGTTTTGCCTTCTATTGCCAGGGTTAAAAAAGAAATACTGGATGACCCAGAATATAAAGATAAAATTTTATTTACTGTGGTTGATAATTCGCAAAACATTACATCTGCGGAAGCGCCTGGTGTTGACGTTATCTCCAATGCCAATACTGGAGGATCAGGTGGGTTTATGCGGGGACTGTTGCATTATCAAAATGACACAGATGCGACGCATGTGTTGTTTATGGATGATGATGCGTCCTGCGAAACAGAAAGCATTAAACGGGCTTATTGGATTTTGTCGTATGCAGTGAATGATAATAGTGCGGTAGTTGGCTCCCTGTTCCTCGACGATAGGCCGGATGTGCTAATTGAAAAGGGTGCTAAATTTGATTATATGTGTCGCCCAGCTTTTCATGGCTGGAACATGAAAGAAGTTGGTCAGGTGGTTCGAGCTGAGACTGCTAATAAGAGTATTAACTATGGAGCGTGGTGGTTTTTTGCTTTTCCAATTGCCGAAGTGAAACATTATGCATTTCCTTTTTTTGTGCGTGGAGATGACATATTATTTAGTATGATAAATAAGTTTAATTTGATTACAGAGATTGGAATTGCTTGCTATGGGGAAAGCTTTGCAACAAAAGTTTCTGCAATGAATTGGTACTTGGATACTAGAAACCATTTGGTGAATACCTTTTATTTCCAGAAAAATTCAAAATTTACATTAAAAGCCTACCGCCATTTTTATTTAAATAGTTTGTTTTCGCATCAATATGGTAGTGTCGATGCAATTAGATTGGCACTAAAGCATGCCCTCGAACCTATAGAGTTCTGGGAAAGTAATTATGATTTAGCGCTCGTTAGACCAGAAATAAACCAATTGGCAATGAAAGAAAAACAGCATGCAATTAATTTTGAAGGGTTAAAATTGTCTTATGCAAGTAAAAAGAGACACTCAACCATTGATCGATTTAAAAGAAAATTGACGCTGAATGGGTTGTTATTACCGATGAAACAAAAAACGGTATTCCAGCCGTTATCCTACAATGCTTATTATCCCGATATTTTCCGTTATAAAAGCATTCTGTATTTTAACCCTGTTTCTAGTAAAGGGTATGTGGCAGAAATATCTAGGACAGCATTTTTTAAAAGGCTAGGTTACTTAATTTTCGATTCTTATCAAATTTGGCGTCAATTTTCTAAACAAAAACAAAAATACCAAAATAATATTGACGTGATTACCTCCAAGCTTTTTTGGGAAAGAATTTTGTTACAAAAAGACAATACAAAGATTTAGCATGAATAATGACTTAAAACCATTGGTTGTAGATCTAGATGGCACTTTAGTACTGAGTGATACCCTGCATGAAACACTTATTTTATTAATTAAAAAGAATCCATCTGCGGTATGGCGGTTGCCTTTATTGTTGTTTAAAGGCAAGCCAGCTTTTAAGCATTATGTTTTCGATCATGCAGATTTCCAGCCAGCCATGTTGCCATATCGGCAAGAGTTATTGGATTATATCCATGCTGAAAGACAAAAAGGGCGCCAGATTATTCTGGCTACTGCTGCTTACCAAGGTATTGCCCAGCAAGTAGCAGATTATCTGGGTTGTTTCGATCAAGTGATCGCCACACATGATAACCAAAATTTGAGAGGTGAGCGCAAATTAGCAGCTATTCGAACCCAAGTAGGTGAAGAGTTTGTTTATGCCGGTGATCATCAAGTTGATTTACCTATATGGGTTCAATCAAAAGGTGCAATTGTGGTGGGTAACCAGGTGCCAAAATTGGTGGCAAAAATTCAGGCAGCTCATGTACCCATAGAGCAGCAGTGGGCTAACCCCAAAGCCAGTCTAATGACTTGGCTGAAAGCCATTCGTATCCATCAATGGTTAAAAAATATTTTGCTATTTGTGCCGTTGCTCACTGCTTTTCTAATGTTTGATTTAGCCAAATTTAGTTCGGTGTGTTTGGCTTTTCTAGCTTTTTCTTTGGGTGCTTCCGCAACTTATATTCTCAATGATTTATGGGATTTGGGAAATGATCGACAGCATGCTAGAAAATGCAAACGTCCTTTTGCCGCTGCTGTTTTATCAATTCCACAAGGCATTAAAGCAGCAGGATTACTCCTCTTGATTGGGTTGGTTCTTTCTGCATGGGTTTCTTGGGCTTTTTTGGCAACATTTCTGGTTTATTTGATACTTACTACTCTTTATAGCTTAAAACTCAAGAAACAAATTTTGTTAGACATTATTACCTTATCTGTTTTGTATACAATGCGCATATTTTCTGGCGGCGTTGTCGCTGATATTAATTTAAGTTATTGGTTGGTAGCTTTTTCGGTATTGGTGTTTCTGAGCTTGGCTACAGTTAAGCGCTGTGCTGAATTGGTAGCGATGCCAGATAATTTGGAAAAAATTGTAGGACGGGGTTATGTGAAATCAGACTTGGCTATTTTGTGGCCGCTTGGGATAGGTGCTTACATGGGTGCCGTGATTATGTTCGGTTTGTACATAAATGCGCCGGAAACCACCATGCATTACACACACCCTTCTTGGTTGTGGTTGGTTCAATTAATTATGGTGTATTTAATTGGCAATTTATGGATGAATACCAAACGTGGTTTGATGCACGATGACCCAATTGTATTTTTGATTCGGGATAAAAAAAGTATTAGTTTAGTAATCTGGATTTTGATGGTAATGCTATCTGCACATTATTTTTGATGTGTCCATTATTATCAAATTACATAGGATCTTAAATGAATTATTTAATATTTCTTTTGGCTATTGCTAGCATTTCACTTAATGCATTTGCACAAATAGCTTTGCGAAAAACAATGTTAACAATGGGAGGGATGCCAGATAGCATCTTTAGTTATTTTCAATTTGGAATTCATTTACTTGTAAACATGTGGTTTTTGTTGGGTATGGCTTGCTATGCTGTAAGCATTGGATTGTGGATGGGTGTGCTGGGGAAGGTTGAAGTGAGCTTAGCATATCCGTTGCTTTCTATTGGATATGTGATTACGGCAGTCATTGGTTATTTTTTCATGCATGAAGATGTGAATATGATTCGCATCATAGGTTTGGCTACCATATGTGTGGGTATATTCATTATTTCTAGGAGCGCCTGAATGCGGCACATTATTACGGGTGGAAGCGGTTTCACTGGTAGGGTCTTAGCAAAAAAATTGATAGAAAAAGGTGAATTAGTTGTTAATTTTGATTTAAAAAATTATGAAGACATAGTTTTAAAAGAGAAAACGCAATTTATTCAAGGTGATATATGCTCAATTGCGGATATTCAGCAAATACAGCTCCAATCTGATGATGTTGTATATCACTTGGCCGCGAGGCAATTTGCCGATGCAGTACCAGAAAGAATAGGGAGGAATGGTTTTTTGAGGTCAATGTAAGGGGGACAAAAAATATTCTTCTAGAGATGGATAAAGCCCATGTTTCCCGTATGGTATTTTTTTCAACCGATATGACTTATGGAGTTCCTAACACTTGCCCTGTAGCAACTGATCATCCGCAAAAGCCGTTAGGTCCTTATGGAGAAGGAAAAGTTGAGGCTGAGCGATTAATTCGCGGCTATTCACAATTAAACGCTACTATTTTTCGACCACGACTCATTACGGGCGCAGGACGACTGGGTATTTTGGAGAAACTATTTAAATTAATTGCATTGAACCTACCAGTACCTATGATTGGCAATGGGTTGAATCGATATCAGATGGTTAGTGTAGAAGATTGTGTGCAAGCAGCTTTACGTGCTGGTGAAAAGAATTTTCCGAGATCTGCGTATAACTTGGGATCTTCCTCTCCCCCAACCACAAAGGAATTACTTAAAGCAATCATAAAACATGCAAATTCAAAATCATTTGTCATACCGATTCCAACTCAATTGATTAAGCCTGTTTTAACAGGATTGGATAAATTGGGATTAACGCTTTTGTATCCAGAGCAGTTTGGTATCGCTGATAAAAATATTTTGCTCGATACACAAGATACAGTTGGAGAATTAGGCTGGGCACCAACCAAATCAGATATTGAAGCGATGTGCGAAGCTTTTGACAATTTTCTACAATTACAAAAACAATGAATTCTATTAATAATCGAGTAAGTGCTAAATCTGGTCTTTTTTTTGCTGCCATTTATGCTTTTTTAGTGATTAGTGTTTGCCAAGTATTTATGCATGATTTTTTCAATGTGGATGACGCACTGAATGAAATGCTTGGTTTTTTCAAGCAGTTTGGCCGGATTTGGGCACAGGGGCAGATACCATTTATTGTTGATACACTGTATGTTGGTGGGAACAGTATGGTTGAGCTGGGGAAAGGCGTGTTTCTTCCTCAAAATGTTATTGCCTCATTGTTGGCATATCACTTCGATTACATCCGTCTGCCTGGATTGTTTTTAGCATTCTTTAATATCACACTAATTACTTTTTCTGCAGTGGTTATCGCAAAAAATTGTAATATTAGCAGGAAATATGCCTACGTATTTGCCGCTTTTGTTGCTATTCAGCCAATTTTTTTGTATCAATACTCAGGGGGATGGTGGAATGCGGCTGATGGACAAGCTTGGGCTACTGCATCTATCGCGGCGTTATTAGCGCTAAGGAGTCATGTTTCATTATTTAATATAGTTCTGAATTTTTTAGCTGCTTTATTTTTATTGGCATCTGGTTGGCCTCATGGGGTCATTGCTTATGCTATTTTCGTATTATTTACATTAATAGCAGAGTGGCAATCGCAAAAAGATTTAAAATCTATATTATGGCTGGCGACCCCTACTCTATTGGCTTTATTGTTGGCTATTCCCATTTATTCCGAATATGTGTTTTCAGGCAGCCTACTGGATCGTCCTAATGGGTTTAATAATGATGGTCAGTTTTTATCGCCAGCATGGTCCAGCATTGTGATGGGTTTTTTCCCTTCATATTATGAGTTTATTCATTATTTTGGTGGCTATCGGCTGATGCTGGTGCCTTTGGGCTTCTCTATTTTGTTACTGCCTGCGACGTTATGTTATCGCCAAATCAGTGTACTGTGGCACCAATCGCCCACCCTAAAGTGGTTGGTAGCGTTAGTGGTTATTTTTTTTCTTATGACGCAAATGCCCAGTCAATTTGGGCCGTTACGTTGGCCATTTCGTTTTCTGCCTTTTTTATCTATGGGGCTTTGTTTACTCACTTGTTATATTTTGGATAAGGCGCCTGTCAAACGAAGCACCGGTGCGCGCCGCGTGTATGGTGTTATTGTGCTGGCGGCTGGTGTGTTGGCTTTTATGAATGGCTTGGGGATGGAAATTCAGGCTAAACACATTTGGCTGCAGGTTTTATCGGTATTGCTGTTGCTTGCGGTGCCGTGGCTGCTCAGGCGGCAACATTCTGCATGGTTGGTCGGCAGTGCGCTGGTGTGTTTACTGATTATGTTGGCTGGGACCAAATCTTTGGGCTATAAAGAGCGTTTTGTTTCTTTTGCGAAATTGCCTCAGCAGTTGCAAATAGAGCCTAAAGTTAACTTAGAAGGGTTTGTGCTGTCACTTTCCAGTCATTCTAATCGGATTTATTTGAATGACCTTAATTCTGCCCAGTTTGGGGTGTACAACATTAAAGCCATTAATGGCTATTCGCCGGTAGGGAATAAAGCTTTAGATGCTCTGCTTCCTCATGATACAGCACATGCACTTTTCAAACCGAATGAGACGTTGGTGAATGTATTGCAACTCACGAAATATGGCACTTGCCAAGCAGTGCTAATGCGCATCAGTACGATCATTATGCAGCGCGCCGATTTTGAACAACATCAGCGGCCATTAAAGTTATGTGGCTATATTGATGTTCAGGATGATGCTGCACGTGGAGATGTTTTCGTTTCTTTGCCTAAAGCGGCTACCCAGGGATGGGTAAATAACCCACCTTCAGTGTTGCCCGCTGATGCAGCGGTAACCATGATAAGGCACAATAATAATCAAGATATTTTGCAAATAGAAGCGGATGCTCAGGCGCGGACGTTGATTTTCCCTCGAGTATGGTGGCCAGGTTATTCGGCCTTTCTAAACGGCAAGTCGCTCAAAGTTGATAAAGATGATATGGGTGTATTGACGAAGGTGGTCGTGCCAGCGAATGAAGCAGGTAGGTTGGAGTTAACATATTTCCCTTATACTTGGCGTTGGCTATGGCCATTTCCATTAATGGCTTTAATGATATTAGCTGGTATGTTAACCAGATTCAGAAAACGACCGAGAGATCGTAATAATTAATAGAAGACACTTTGTTGCCGAGGGTTGTGTTTACGCATATCTTCGATGCTGATTATGGGTACGACCCTCAATTATCTGATGTTAATGAGATTTTCCTCCCTATAATTTTGGATTTGTAAGCTAGATCTAGGTATGAGTCTAGGTTGAGCTACTTGAGAGATTGGGATAACAAGGGCTTTAAAAAAATATACCAAGAATCAATCACTAACTTAAATGATTTGTATCAGCGTCTTGAGAGCAAAGATAATGTACTGAAAGAGTCTCAACAATAATTGCAAGAAAAAGATTGTTTGATTGGTGAATTAAGGCAAGAAATTAAAAACAAGAATCAAATGTTAGCGATGACTACTTGGGATAAGTGGAAACGTAAAATTTTCAGGATTTCAGGATGAAATGAATTGAAATCAATTATTTTTGATATGATGAATTTATAAAAATACGCAATGGAATAAATATGCAAAAAAAATACGATTACCTGATCGTTGGTAGTGGTCTGTTTGGTGCAGTGTTTGCTCATGAAGCGAAACTGCGTGGCAAAACATCACTGGTGATTGATAAACGAACGCATCTTGGTGGCAATGTTTATTGCAAAGAGGTGGAAGGCATTCAGGTGCATCAATATGGCGCACATATCTTTCACACCAATGACGAATCTATTTGGCAATATGTAAATCGCTTTGTACCGTTTAATCATTATATCAATAGCCCTGTGGCATTGGCCAAAGGCAAGCTGTATAACTTACCGTTTAATATGAATACTTTTTATCAGCTTTGGGGTACCAAAACACCAGCTGAAGCTCAGGCGAAATTAGCCGAGCAAATTGCGCAATATGGTGTGGCCGAGCCAAAAAATTTGGAAGAGCAGGCGCTTTCTTTGGTGGGCAAAGATATTTATGAAACGTTGATTAAGGAATACACCGAAAAACAATGGGGCAAAAAAGCCACTGAATTGCCCAGCTTTATTATTAAGCGTTTACCAGTTCGGTTGCGATTCGATAATAACTATTTCAATGACCGCTTCCAAGGAATTCCTGTGGGCGGTTACAATAAACTCGTTGATGGACTACTGGACGGTATTGATACGCAAACTGGTGTGGATTATTTTGCTGATCGTGCGCATTTTGATGGTTTAGCTGATAAGGTTGTTTATACTGGCAAAATTGATGAGTTTTTTGGTTATGAATTGGGGCAATTGGCTTATCGCTCGCTGCGATTTGAAACCGAAGTATTGGGAACCGATAATTATCAAGGTTGCGCAGTAGTCAATTACAATGATGGAGATGTGCCGTTTACGCGGATTATTGAGCACAAGCATTTTGAATTTGGCACTCAGCCGAAAACTGTGATTACACGAGAATATCCGCAAAACTGGGATTTGCAAAAAGAAGCTTATTACCCAATTAATGATGATCATAATCAAGGACTTTATAAGCAATATAGGGTTCTGGCCGCGGCACAAGAAAATGTCATTTTTGGCGGGCGACTCGCAGAGTATCGATATTATGATATGCATCAGATTATTGCTTCGGCTTTGAAAGCGGTGAAAGTGGCATTTGCTGAAGCTTAACAGAGTGTCTCGTATTATTATCAAACCGAGTGACCCATTGCGCTTGCTCGGTTTGATTTTTATTTAGCGAGTATGGTGGTTTTCTGGCGTGGCGACTCGAAACAATGTGCCATATCGGCAACTGCGGCGCTTGAGCTCTAGGCAAAAACAATGTTGGTGGATGGCGAAGCATGTTAAACACTTTTGTAATCAACTTAGATCGACGTCCTGATCGCTTGCATTTTGTTAAGGCACAACTAGATGATTTGCGTATACCCTTCGAGCGTTTTCCTGCAATAGACGGGCAGACAATGTCGCCAGAGCAGAAGAATGTATTCGATGAGTCTCGTTTTTTATTGGAATGCAAAAAAATGCCTGTTATTGGTGAGATAGGGTGTGCATTGTCTCATCGGGCTGTGTGGCAGCGTATGGTTGATGAAAATTTAGATTATGCGTTGATTCTGGAAGATGATATTCGCATTCATCCAAAGCTAGCAATATTGCTTGCAGATGAAAAAAATTACCACCGTTATGATTTTTTGAATTTGGCAATTAAAGAACCTTATGAGTTGGATGTGCATGATGTCATAACCTGTTTAGAAAAAAAACAATGCCAACGGCCGGCATTTTGGCAATCTCGAAAGCAGTGGCGGAAAATGGAAAGTGAAGCAGTGGTGGATTGGCGGATTTTTAGTATTCGGGCATTGGGCAATGGTATGATTGTGTGCGAATGTGATCCAGCTCCTGCTTTGGCTTGCTGCTACATTTTGTCGCAAAAAGGTGCCCAGCAGTTATTGGTGGCAACGGAAAGTCTATACTTCCCAATTGATAAGGCGTGGCATCATGCAGGGGGTATGCTAAGAGAAGCTTGTCTAGCAGAACCTTTGGCTACACAAACGCTCGATTCTGATATTTTAAATCGGACGCGTGTCTTGCTTTCTTTGGGCCAAAGAATCCAGCGTTTTTTCGTGAAAAGCCGACGGTTACAGCGGCGCTGGGATGTGCTGCGAATGTATGGATGGACGCGGCTTTGATCGATAAATTTTGAGCAAATAATTATGATTACATTGGGTCGAAAATATGCATGGCGGGAGCGTAACCGCCAAGTAGTGGTGCCTCTTCCTGCAACCATTACTGAGGATATGAAAGCACAGGCAGATAGTGCTGTAACGGTGGTTGCTTTTCACACTGATGATGCATTTTACAGTAATGAAGCGCATCGTATGTGTGCTTCCGCTGCTCGCTTGGGTATTGAGGTTAAAGCTACGATAGTGCCAAGCCAGGGGGATTGGGTGAAAAATACCTCATTCAAATCGGCTTATTTACAGCAAGAAAGAGAGTTAGTTCGTGGCCCAATGCTGTATGTTGATGTTGATGCGGTCTTTCATCGTTCACCATTGACTTATTTGGCCCAACTAGATTGCGATGTGGCGGCCTATTTTGACTTGGGTGACGATCACTTGGTTTCCGCAACTTTATTTTTTCAGGATACACAGGCAGTTAAACAATTATTGGCAGAGTGGAATAGGCAGTGCCAAGCGCGTCCCGACGTTTGGGATCAGCAAGTATTGCAGGATATTCTAAAGGCTGATCAAGCTAAATCCACGCCTCAATATCGAATCCATCGTTTGCCAGTCGGATTCTGCTGGGTTTTTGACCGGGAAGACAATCTGCTGGCTGAAAAACAAACCGTCTACATTGAGCAACTGCAGGCAGCCCGTTCGGTTAATGAAGGAACGCGTACCAAGGGCAAGTTATTTTCTTTGCGTCGTAGTCGTGTGCAGCGCCGCATTGATCGGATTCAGCAAATTGAACAAATATTATTCCCTGATCAGTAAAATAATTTGGGTTGCCTGAAAAGTGATAACACATGATTTCTGCCCTCATTATTAATTTGGATCGGTCGAAGGAACGGTTGGCTTTTCAGTGCCAACAATTGGCTGCCTTAGGCGTAAACATGCAGCGCTTGCCTGCCGTAAATGCCGATGATTTGAGTGTGCATGACTACGAAGCACTGGCCAATGGGTGGGAGCGAAAAATGCGTCCTGCGGAAGTGGCGTGTTTTCTTAGTCATCAAGCGGCTTGGCAGAAAGTTGCTGATGATGGTCATCCTTATTTGATTTTGGAAGATGATGCATTACTGTCTCGACAGCTTCCTCAGCTTCTACAGGCCTTATCGGAGAATATCTGGCAAGCCGATTATGTGACTTTAGAGGCGCGTAATCGCAAAAAATTATTGGGCAAACAATCGTTTGATTTGATAGACGGCAATCGCTTGTATCGGTTGTATCAAGATCGCAGTGGTGCCGCAGCGTATGTGCTATATCCCCAAGGTGCGCGAAAGCTGTTGATCAAGACCGCTCAAGAAGAAGCTGCATTGGCGGATGCATTTTTGTGTCGTGCATATGAATTGAATGCTTATCAAATTTACCCGGCAGCAGCCATTCAGTTGGATCAGTGCATGGCGTATGGTCTACGCCAAACCAATTTTTTTGCATCCACCATTACACCTGCTAATCATACAAAACTTAATGCTCCCAATGTCCGCTCGCATCTGTGCTTTAAATATAGGCGGATTGCTGCTCAATGTCGCATGGGATGGCGGCAACTAACAGTGTTAGGACGAGCTCATCGGGTATGGGTGCCTGTTCATGTCGGTGATTTTGCGCACACCGTCGATCAGGCTGATTGAATATTGGTTGAAAGATCATTATGCGTTTGAGTGTGTTGATTCCCGTGTTCAACGTAGCGAAGTATCTGCCTAGCTTCTGGAAAAATTGCTGCCCAACTTGCCGGATGAAGCCGAAGTTATTTTTTACGATGATGCCTCACCCGATAATTCCTATCAGATTATTCAGCATTTTCAAGATACCTATTCTGGATCACATATACGCCTGATCCGGGGACAGCATAATGTGGGAATCACCCAAGTGCGTCATTTATTGTTGGCAGCCAGTAGTGCAGATTATATTTGGTTTGTAGATTCTGATGATTTGGTCGCCACAGATGCTCCAGCACGACTATTGAAGATATTGAATCGATTCACACCCGATGTGGTGCTGTTTGATTATGATGTATTCTATGACGATAGTGGAACGCTTAAATCTCAAGAATCTTTATCTATTGCGCCTTCTAATACGTTGTTGAGAAATTCTGGTAATTTATTGTATCGGATCGCGATTTTAGATGGCAGGCATTATTTTTGGAATAAAGTATTCCGTCGGGCCCTGATTCACGCTTTGCCGGATTTGATGATTCCTGCTTATGAAGACATTACTTACACGCCCATGCTGCTCAACCAGTGTGAAACATTTTATTATTTGCCCGTTTCATTGGTGCATTATCGCATTTGGGGACAGTCGATTGTACAAAAAATGGGATTGGGTCAAGCTTATGGCATTCAGGCTACTTAGTTCAGGCAGATTACGCGGCTCGGGTAGTGAAGGACGAAAAGAGTCAGGCTTATTTATTATATAAAGCAGTTGTTTACTACAAGAGATTGCAACGAAATGCGCATAAGAGTCAACTAAACGTTGCAGATAAACTGGCTTTGCAGCAGCTTGCTGACCAATTGTATGCACAAAAAAAGCAATCAATTGGCCAAGTAATCACATTGCTGGTGAAGCACCATATGTGGGGGAAAGCCTTAAAATTGATGTGGATTGCGTTCAAGTAATTCAGTGGCTAGGCTGAAACGAGACTATAACATCATGCCTCTTCGATGATGCCCTCATCCAACCATGATTTCATAATGCGTTTTTCATCATCCCAGTTGTGCCCGACCCAGCCTTCATTTGTGAAATTGTGTACGTAGATGTGGTTGTGGGGGTGAGTTAACAAAACATAGTCAATGGCCAATAGACCAGTACTGGGCTGGCGATAGCCCAACACCTGAGCGCAATGTCGATACACATCAAAAGGGACTATCTGAGTGGGGTATTGATCCAGTCCGAAATGTTTTTTCCATTTTGGGAATCGCCATAAGTATTTCACACGCTTATGCAAAGGGATGTTTTGGTAGCGGGCATGCAAAATATCGGCCATTTGATAGCGGAAAAAAACCAGAGTGTCGGTTTTGAAAAAACGTCGATCAATGGTTAGATGACGAATTTGTGTATAGCCATTGGCAATAAATACCCAGTCTGCCATGAGTTGACAAGTAGGATTGGGGTCGTTGAAGCGGATGACGATGTCGTCATTCTGAATCAAGTGGCTAATATCCCGTTGTTCTAAGGCGTTGCCAATAATAAAAAAACGGCTATTGGGTTTAATCTTTTTCATCTGTTGTGTCAGTTATGGATGGATTTTTATAGCCAATATTTTTTTAGCCATGGTGCGGCAAGTACTTTTCGGTACCATTTCCCACCGCCGCCTTGAATGGCATCTGGCGGATTGATTTCGCCATGAAATACAATAATTTTACCGTAGGTCGGTTTCTGCGGTGGTTGCCATAAAGACATGGGTAGTTTTTTCAAAATATCGTATTTATAGCTGAGGCACCAGTTTTGTGGCCAGTAGCTCAATTGATGGTGTTCACGGACATACCAAGACAGAAATGCCTGCTCATGACGGAAGCGCTGGCGAATTTGTGCGAAATTCGCTTCAAAATAATGGAGTAGGTTTGAAATGGATCCAATTTCAAAACGATACACCGAGCTATTGCCTACCAATCGCCACGGTTTTTTCCAGTCGCGAATAATCCATAGTTCATCATTTCGGGTGTTGGGTTGTGTGAAAAAACAGTCGATGTTATCGATGATGACAATGTCGATGTCTAGAAAAAGAGCGGTGCCCTTTAGGCCATAGAGATTGGGCGAAAACGTCGTGAGTTTTTTCCAGCCGCGCTCAGGCAGCCCTTGAGGAAGCTTAAGTTCGGGAATAGGGTGACATTGGATGGCTGAGTCTAACCCACGAGCATCGTCGGTAAGGCAAACCATGGTAAATGGCAAAGTAAGATTGCGTTGTACCATGTGGTATAAGCGATTGACGTATTCTGGGCCGTATTTGACGCCCCATTTCATGCACAAAATATAATTATGACTCATGTGCTGGTTGCCTGAAAAGAATGGCTAAGTATAGCCGATCACTCTCCTGTCGTTAAACCATATTGTCTCAGCCACTGCTGCCAACTGAGTCCTAGTGCATCTTTAGCAGAAATTTGTGGCGTTGATACGGGCCATTGAATGCCCAGTTCAGTATCGTCCCATTTCAAGCAGCCTTCGTCTTCAGGGTGATAGTAATCCGTACATTTATAAACGACATCGGCGATTTCGCTCAAAACCACAAAGCCATGTGCCATACCTGGTGGCAACCAGCATTGAGTGTGATTATGTTCGGAAAGTGTCACACCAAACCAGCGACCTAGAGTAGGGGAATCGTGCCGGATATCTACGGCCACGTCGAAAATGGCACCTCGAATCACACTAACGAGCTTACCTTGCGGATGCTTGTGTTGAAAGTGCAATCCGCGCAGCACATGCTGGTGTGAGCGGGAAGTGTTGTCTTGTACAAAAGTTTCAGGCAAGCCGGGCACGGCCCGGTACCGTGCTTCATTAAATGTTTCCCAAAACAGACCGCGGTCGTCAGTAAACACCGCAGGCTGAATCAATGATACGCCTGGTATCGGCGTGGATAGGATTTGCATGGCTGAAATTAAGATGATAGTCCTTGGCGCTCGGCGGTATTGCTGCGCATCAAAATAGGTTGCCACCAGTCGCGGTGATCAAGATACCATTGTACGGTTTGGCGAAGCCCTTGCACAAAGTCATATTTTGGCTGCCAATTCAGTTCTTGTTGGAGAGTTGCGGCATTCAGTGCATAGCGCCAATCATGGCCTGGGCGGTCGCTTACATGCGTAATGAGCTGGGAGTAGCGTTGAATAGCGCCTAGTTTGTTGTCATGAGGCAAAGGACAAAGCTCATCCAAAACCGCACATACTTTGTGTACGATCTCCATATTACACCATTCATTTTGGGCACTTACAGCATAGTGATGCCCACATTGGCCGTGATTGAGTATCAGCCATAAGGCACGCACATGGTCGTCAACATGCAACCAATCGCGAATTTGTGTACCTGACCCGTAAATGGGTAGGTTTTGTCTTTGCAGTGCGCGAATAATGGTCAAGGGAATCAGTTTTTCTGGAAATTGGCGGGGGCCATAATTGTTGCTGCTGTGGCTAATCAGCGTAGGCAGGCCATACGTGCGGTGCCACGCTTGCACCAGATGGTCGGCACTGGCCTTGCTGGCTGCATATGGGCTGCTAGGGTGGTATGGGCTATTTTCGGTAAATGGCTGATCTATTTCGCCTAAATCGCCAAATACCTCATCAGTGGATACGTGTAAAAATCGAAAATTTTGTTGCTGATTTTCTTCCATTTGGCGCCAATACTCGCGCGTGGCTTCTAGCAGCGTAAATGCACCCACAATATTGCTTTGTATAAATGCAGCAGGTGCATCAATGCTGTGATCAACGTGGCTTTCTGCGGCCAGGTGCATCACTGCTAGGGGTTGGTGCTGCCGAAATAAGGTACTTAAGATCTGTTTATTGCATATGTCCGCTTGAATGAAAGTATAACGCGGATTGGATACTGCATCAGCAATGGACGTCAGCTGCCCTGCATAGGTGAGTTTATCTATGTTAATGATGTGCATGTTTGTATTGGCTAATAGATAGTGTATTAGCGCAGAACCAATAAAACCGGCTCCGCCAGTCACAAACACCGCTGAATTTTCAGGCAACATGGCATGCTCTCATTTCTTGGTTCAGCATTATAACGCAACGCTTGATTGTCTTACTGCGCGATCATTTGTGCTGATTCATCAATATCAATAGGTTCTAGCTGCTGCGGGGATAAAGGTACTGATATTTGATTTTTTATAGCATGAGTTCACTTAAATCAAACAAGCCGCCTGAATACGAATTTATTACATGCTAAAATTATTCCTTCATCTATTAATAAATCCAAATAAATTTGCAAGCACGGGACGGTGTGTATGAAAAAACTGATGTGGTTGTTGTTTAAAAGCAATCTGATTGGCCGGATGTTTGTGTGCATCGCCATTGGTGGTGCCATTGCAGCTTTTTTCCCTGAATTGGGTAATAAACTGGAATTTTTGGGCAAGGTCTTTATCCAGTCACTGCGCGCTGCGGCGCCAGTATTGGTCTTTGCACTGGTCATTTCTTCTATTGTGAATAATAAATTTGAAGATGCCTCCAGTATTAAATCGGTGGCTTGGTTGTATGCCATTACCGTGTTGATTTCCGCTTTGCTGGCATCGACGGTCAGCTATTTGTATCCGCTGCATCTGGTGATGGACATCCCCCCCGCAACGGAAAAACCACCCGAAGGCGTGGCTGAAATCTTGAAAAACATTGTATTGAAATTCGTGGATAACCCGATCGACGCATTGGCTACCGGTAATTTCTTGAGTATTTTGGTGTGGGCAACCGCTTTAGGTATTGCCTTGCGCCGCAGCAGTGAAGCCACCAAGGAAATGATTAAAAATGGTTCGGATGCCATTATTTGGGTAGTGCGTTTGGTGGTAGCCATTGCACCATATGGGGTGCTGGGCTTGGTGGCTTCGCACTTCACCAGCGATGGTTTGGCCAAATTGCAAAATTATTTGCAATTGATTGGGGTGCTGCTGGGGTTGATGATATTTGTAGCTTTGGTGGTCAATCCGTTTATTGTGTTTTTGAATTTTCGCAAAAATCCTTATCCGTTGGTGTTTATGTGTTTGCGGCATAGTGGCATTACCGCGTTCTTTACCCGTAGCTCTGCTGCCAATATCCCGGTGAATATCCGATTGGCTGAGCGCATGCAATTGCCTGAAGAAATTTATTCGTTGTCGATTCCGTTGGGCGTAACCATGAGCATGAATGGTGCGGCCATCACCATCACAACCATGACCATGGCCACAGTCCATACTTTGGGCTTGGATATCAGCTACATGCAAACTGTGTTGCTGAGTATCTTGGCTACAGTATGCGCCTTGGGTGCTTCTGGCGTACCAGGTGGCTCCTTGTTGCTGATTCCCGTGGCGTGCAGCATGTTTGGTATTGACCCTGCTGTAGCGGCGCAGGTGGTGGCCATTGGCTTCGTAATCAGTGAAATTCAGGATTCGGCAGAAACCGTATTGAACTCGTCCAGTGATATGTTGTTTACATCAGTGGTGTCATTGAAAAAACAAGGTCGCGATCCGAGTCAAATTACACTGTTGCCTGAATAAATTGCGTGTTGATTTGAAAAGTGCCCCGTATTTTTGCGGGGCATTTTGTTGATGAGATGTGCCGGCTCGCCTGCATGACTTGCATTTAGCTGCTTTGGCCGCATGCTAGCTACATCGGCTTATGTAAGAAAGGATGCATCATGGCGATTCCTGTTTCAGTGCTGAATTTAGTGCCTCGTCGGGCGGGAGACAGCACGGCAGAGGCCATTGATAACATGGTGCGGCTGGCGCAGGCAACCGAAACTATGGGTTACCAGCGTTATTGGATTGCAGAGCACCACAATATGCCCAGTGTGGTGAGTTCGGCCACCCAAATCCTCATTGGCCATACTTTGGCGCACACACACAATTTGCGCGTGGGCTCGGGTGGCGTGATGCTCCCCAATCACAGCCCGCTAATGGTGGCTGAACAATACGGTACCTTGGCTACAATGTACCCCAATCGCGTGGATTTGGGATTGGGGCGAGCACCCGGAACGGACCAAATGACAGCCGCCGCTTTACGTCGACAAGCACGGGATGTGTCGTTGAGTTTTCCTGACGATGTGCGCCAGTTACAGCGTTATTTGAGTGCAACCGACAAGCAGGGGTTTGTGAAAGCTTATCCCGGAATCGGCACACAAGTGCCTTTATACATTCTAGGCTCCAGCACAGAAAGTGCGTATTTGGCCGCAGAGTTGGGGTTGCCCTATGTATTTGCAGCCCATTTTGCGCCACGCTTTCTGGATGAGGCTGCTGCGATTTACCGTCAACAGTTTAAGCCTTCTACGCAATGTCTTGAACCTTATTTTATTTTGTGCGTGAATGTGGTGATGGCGGCTACAGATGAGGAAGCCGCATTTCTACAAACATCTCATTGGCAATCGGTTTTGGGGTTGGCACGCAATGACCGCCAGCCGTTACAGCCGCCAGTGGAGCGTATGGATGGATTGTGGCAGGCGGATGAGCAGGCCTTTGTGAGAGGATTTACAGCCTGTACATTGCGAGGCAGCGAAAATACGGTCACCGCAGCATTGTCTGAATATCGGCGATCCTACCAGCCGAATGAAATTATGGCAGTCACGTATGTGTATGACATGGATAAAGAAATCGAATCTTATCGACTTTTCAAAGCCGTAGCAGATCAGGCTGCCTGATGAGTAAAGACCTCAGTAATTTAAGGGCTTAAAACAAATAAAACAATATGTTATTTGTTTTATATCAAAATTACATATGAAAAAAGCTATCATTTAAGCAGATATTTAGGTTGAGGTGGGTTTAGAATAGCTCCTTCATATCGATGCACTGGGAGATTGGGCATGAGTAAGGAAGTATTGAATGTTTTTGTGGGTTGCGATCCCAATAATTGTGATCTTGAGCAAATGATGGTGGTTGATTACAGTATTCACAAAAATACCAGCGTACCGGTAAAAATTCATTGGATGCAACTGAGTCATGACCCCAAGAGCGTGTGGTACTCTGATCCTCAAACTGGTGCTGGTTGGCACACGGAGAAATGGGCGACACCTTTTTCTGGGTTCAGGTGGGGGATTCCTGCAGCATGTAATTATGAAGGGCGTGCAATTTATATGGACGCCGATATGATTGTGCTGGCCGATTTGGCTGAATTGTGGCGCCACCCTATCGAAGGGGAGGCCATTGTGGCTGCTAAAGAAGTGCATGATCATGCCAAAGGCAAGCGCTTTACCCGCTTGTGTACTTGTGTTTGGGATTGCGCTAAAGCCAAGGACAAACTACCAAATTTGGCTACATTGCGTGCAAATCCAAGTGCTCATCAGGAATTAATGGCCAAGCTGAAACAGCACCCTGAGTGGGTACAACCATACACAGAAGCATGGAATTGTGTCGATGGAGAAGGTTTGCCCATTGAGCAAATGAAAATTCTCCATTATTCAGACATGGGAACCCAGTTTAGCCATAAATATTCCATACCACGCCTAAAGGCAGCTGGCCAAAAACATTGGTTTGATAGTGATATTTTGCCGCACCCGCGCAAAGACTTAGTTGAATTGTTTGATCAGTACTATCAAGAGGCACTGGATGCAGGCTATAAGCTGGAAAATTATGCTGTAGTGCCTTTTGGTGCCTTCCCAAAAGCATCTCAAGCTGGTTATACCGGAAATGAAGTAACGCGAAAGCAAAAGGAAAAATCTTGGTTGTCGCGAACTTGGAATCAATTACGCGGCAAGGCTTAATCCGTAACTGAACATTGAGGTTGCAGAGCTGGCTTCACGAAGCAAGTGGCTGAATGGCGCATCTAATCCATGAAGTCACTTGGTTTTCAGGCAGCCGTCTTTGTATTGATTATGGCAGGCGTGTTGTTTTTTTGAAACCACGACAGTTCTTCACGTAGTTTGACAACTTCGCCAATAATCATCAATGCGGGCGTGGGTGCGTCAGCAGCCAGAGAAGGTAAGTCGCTTAGCTGACCTGTGCGTACACTCTGGTTGGCCATGGTGCCTTGTGAAACCACTGCAACTGGCGTGTTGGCTGCTCGACCGTGGGCAATGAGTTCTTTGCTGATGTACTCGGCTTTAATGGTGCCCATGTAAATCACCAAGGTCTGATGCCCACGCGCCAGTGTGTGCCATTGCATATCATCGGCATCGAGACGCAAGTGTCCAGTGATGAATAAGGCGGTTTGAGCATAGTCACGATGGGTTAACGGGATACCCGCATAGGCTGTGGCACCCAAGCCAGCAGTCACACCGGGCACGATACGAAAAGGGATGCCCGCTTTCACCAACTCTTGGCATTCTTCAGCGCCGCGGCCAAAAACAAATGGATCACCACCTTTGAGGCGTACCACACGTTTGCCTTGCCGCGCGTAATTAACCAATAGCCGATTAATTTCTTCCTGTTGTGTTTGATGTGCGCCAGCACGTTTGCCTACGTTAATTTTCTCAGCATCTCGTCGCACCAATTCCAAAATTTCTGCAGAAACCAAGGCATCGTACAGCACTACATCGGCTGCCTGCATGGCTTGGAGGGCATTTAAGGTCAACAAGCCCGCATCTCCCGGCCCCGCACCCACCAAAGTGACTTCGCCTTGCTTCAGCGGTTGGTGTTGTTGCAATTGTTGGTGCAATACGGTTTCAGCTGCGCGATGATCCCCACGGGCAACATGGCTATCAAAATCACTCGCAAACAACCGTTCCCAAAAGCGGCGCCGCTCCGTAAGGTTGTGGAGTTTTTGCTTGACTACCGCGCGAAAGCGGCCAGCCAGTGCTGCAGTTTTGCCAATATGTTGAGGCAGTAGGGTTTCGATTTTTTGGCGCCACAGCCGCGCCAAAACGGGTGCTGCGCCGCCGCTGGAAATAGCCACTTGTATGGGGTGGCGATCAATGATGGCAGGCACAATAAATGAACATTGCGCTGGATTGTCAACACTGTTACAAAATTTACCAGCTGCTTCGGCTGCCTGAAACACTTCAGTATTTAACGTAGCATCATCAGTAGCCGCTACCACCAAAAATACGGTGTCCAATAAATGGCTGGCAAACGTATTGCCCGCATTTTGGATGAGCCCTTCATCCAGCCAATTTTTAAATCGTGCTGACCATTGGCCGGATACCGCATACACAATAGCGCCTGCTTTGAGTAAAGCTTCGGCTTTGCGCTCAGCCACATGCCCGCCACCGACCAGCAGCACAGCACGTTGATTTAAATTGGCAAATAAGGGGTAGTGGCTCATTTCAGGCAGCCTGATGATTTTATTGGTTTGCCATCATAGCGGATTGGGTGCGACCCGGAAAATAAGTGTTTTATCTAAGGTAAGCGCAAGCGGTTATATGCCCAGAAGATAGGCGCTCAAGCAATCATGTTTGCGTGTTTTGGTTATATAAAAAGAAATTTTTATTCTTTCGTGCGTGCGAAGCAGCTTGATAGTATGTGAACCGAATCAGCGTCATGCACTTTGCGTGCGCCATGAAAACGATAAAATACCGCAAACCAAGGAAGTACCCCATGTTCCGCCCTCAGCTATGGACCCCGCCACACAATGCTGCAGCCACGGCTCGCTTACCTGCACTCACGCAGGCATTGGATGATCGCCTGCTTGACATCGCAACACGGTTTTTGCGGGTCAAACTGGCATCCAGCTTGGCAGTAGAAGACATGGTGATTACCGATGCCATCGCAAGACTGAGCTTGCCCTTTGAGGTTTTTACTTTAAATACGGGTAGACTCAACGCCGAAACGCTGGCGTTGCTGCCTGCATCCCGTCTGCGTTGGTCGATTGCGATTAAAGAATATGTGCCGCATGCCGAAGCAGTGGATGAGTATGTGGCGTCGCATGGTGAAAATGCTTTTTATGATAGTGTGGACCTGCGGCGGGCGTGTTGCCGCATTCGCAAGATTGAGCCGCTAAACCGCGCCTTGGCGGATGCTGATGCGTGGCTCACGGGGCAACGGCGTGAGCAGTCGGCCACAAGAACAGAGCTGACATGGGAAGAACAGGATAAGGCACGAGGCATTGCCAAATTCAATCCAATTTTTGATTGGCATGAAACCGATGTTTGGGCATATGTAGAGCAACATGATTTACCAATTAATGCTTTATACCGAGAGGGTTATCCGAGCATTGGCTGTGAACCATGTACGAAGGCCGTGAAAGCAGGTGAGGACATACGGGCAGGACGTTGGTGGTGGGAAAGCCGAGACAGTAAAGAATGCGGGTTACACAAATAAATCGTGATGCAAGCTGCCTGAATGTTTTGGCGGATGGCGGCCTGAAAAATAACGGCATCTATAATGGTTTTATCCGTGGTGCATGAAGCAATAGGTAGCATAAACCGTTTCGTTGGGATATTGGACAAATTTAATGGGGGCAATGCCCCTGCAAATGGACAGAGCATGAGCATTCAAGATAAACATTTGGACTGGCTGGAAGCCGAGTCGATTTACATCATCCGCGAGGTGGTGGCTGAGTCGAAAAACCAGCTTTGTTGTTTTCCGGTGGTAAAGACTCCGTGGTGTTATTGGCTTTGGCCATCAAGGCATTCCAGATTCCGGGCCGCGCTTTGCAGTTGCCGTTTACGCTGGTGCATGTGGATACGGGTCACAATTATCCTGAAGTCATTGCGTTTCGTGATGAAACCGTGCACCGCACTGGCGCCAAATTGGTGGTGGGCAGCGTGGAAGAATCGATTGCTAAAGGTACCGTGGTGTTGCGTCGCGAAACCGATTCGCGAAATGCCGCTCAAGCGGTGACGTTATTGGAAACCATTGAAAAACATGGGTTTGATGCGTTAATGGGCGGTGCGCGCCGCGATGAGGAAAAAGCGCGCGCCAAAGAGCGTATTTTTTCTTTCCGCGACGAGTTTGGTCAGTGGGATCCCAAAAACCAACGCCCTGAACTGTGGAGCCTGTACAACACCCGCCTGCATCTGGGTGAAAATATGCGCGTGTTTCCGATTTCTAATTGGACAGAGCTGGATATTTGGCAATACATCGCCCGGGAACAACTGGCTTTGCCGCCTATTTACTATACGCATGAGCGTGAAGTGGTGGCACGTGGCAGTTTGTTGGTGCCGGTGACGCGATTGACGCCCAAAAAAGAAGGGGAAACCAGCGAAATCCGCAGTGTACGCTTCCGCACAGTAGGGGATATTTCGTGTACTTGTCCGGTGGCCAGTACCGCGTCCACTCCAGAGGAAATTATTGCTGAAACCGCGCAAACCACCATTTCTGAGCGCAGTGCCACCCGCATGGATGATCAGGTGTCGGAAGCGGCAATGGAAGAGCGCAAGAAAGCAGGCTATTTTTAAATGGCTGCCTGAATAGGAAATTTCCATGACGCAACGTGTATTTATCGTGCATGGCTTTGAAGGCGACCCGCACGGCAACTGGTTTGATTGGTTGGCCGCGAACATACAGGCTGCTGGCGCACAATCTTTTCAGCTCAGCATGCCCAATCCCAATCACCCAGATGCACACCAATGGCAACATCTGCTGGATGAGGCGGTGAGGACGCCGGATGAGCAAACCTTTTTAGTAGGGCATAGCTTGGGTACCATCAGTTTGCTGCACTTTCTCAGCCGCCGCCGGCCTTCGCGCTAGGTGGTTTGGTATTGGCTGCAGGCTTTGCTGATCGTCTGCCACGTCTGCCGGTGTTGGATGGCTATATTGATGAAAGCCAGCCAGATTATGTGGCGTTAGAAAAAATAGGTATGCCGGTGCGTTGTTTGATTTCCGATAACGATGATCATGTTCCGACTGAATTGAGCGTTCGCATGGCCCATGCATTGAATAGTCCGATTGATTGGGTGGCCGATGGCGGCCATTTGATGGCCAGCGATGGGTTTACAACCTTGCCAGCAGTGTGGGCAGCACTGCAGCCCATGTTATTGGGTGCGAAGGCTGCCTGAAATTTGAAAAAAGAAACACGAGAGAACACCATGAGTACTGATTCCGTATTGCGATTCATCACTGCAGGCAGCGTTGACGATGGCAAATCCACTCTGATTGGACGCTTGCTGTATGACAGCCATGCATTGCTGGCCGATCAAGTGGCCTCACTCTACAGCGGCAAACATAAGCGGACTACCGAAGGCGTGCCTGATTTTGCCCAGCTTACCGATGGCTTGGCTGCCGAACGCGAGCAAGGCATTACTATTGACGTGGCCTACCGTTATTTTGCTACGCCCGCCCGTAAATTCATCATTGCTGATACCCCGGGGCATGAACAATATACCCGCAATATGGTTACCGGTGCATCTACAGCGGATGCGGCGATCGTGTTGATTGATGCCACTCGTGTGGATTTTTCCTCCGCGCGGCCAGCGTTGCTGGCGCAAACCAAACGACACAGCGCGCTTTTAAAGTTATTGGGAACGCAGCATATTATTGTTGCCGTTAATAAGTTGGATTTGCTTGATTACAGCGAAGATAAATTCAAAGCCATTCAGGCAGCCTATCAAGAACTGGCCGAAACCTTAAAAATTGGCCAAGTGGTTTATGTGCCGATTTCGGCGCTCAATGGCGATAATATCGTGAATGCCAGCGAACACATGCCTTGGTATTCGGGCCAGCCTTTGCTGCGTGTGTTGGAACAGTTGCCGACTGATCATGGTTCGGCCACAGCAGATGTTGATGAAGCTTTGTTGCCCGTTCAACGCGTGGCACGGCAAGATGGCAGTGCAGCCGATGATTTTCGCGGCTATCAGGGCCGTTTGGAACAAGGCTGTTTATCGGTGGGTGATGCGGTGCGCATTGAACCTGCTGGTCACAAAAGCCACATCAAAGCCATTTTTGGCCCTTCAGGCAGCCTACACTCGGCCAAACCCGGTGATGTGTTGACGGTTACCCTAGACGATGACGTGGATGTGTCGCGTGGCGACAGCATCGTGGCTGCCAATAGCCGCATACATCCCACCCAAGTACTCACGGCTGCTTTGTGTTGGTTTGATGATAAGCCATTGAATCCAGCACGCCGCTATTGGTTGAAACACACTACCCAAACGGTGTATGCCAAAGTCAAAAGCATTGATTATTTATGGGATGTGCAAACACTGAGCCACACACAAAATGCCGATACCTTGAAGCTCAACGACATAGGTCGTGTTCACTTGAGTTTGCAAAAACCGATTGTGCCTGTGGCCTATGCACATAACCCAGCTGCGGGCGCATTTATCCTGATTGATGAAGCCACTAACCGTACCGTGGCCGCCGGTATGGTGGTGGAAACCGATGATGGCGGGGATTGGGCCATCTAAATTGCCCACCATTGATGCCACGCCGTGGGCATAGCAAGCATATGCCTGCGGCTTCTATCTTAATAAGTGTTATTTCTTTCTCAACCCCTGTACAAATTGGTACTATTTGCGCCGACTAGGCTGCCCGACATGTGGCCGCATGACCCTACCGAGAACAACATGACCCTACCCATTTCTCCTGAACTGACTCAGCAATTGGCCGCGCTTTCTCCCACTCAACTGGCGTGGCTCTCTGGTTATGCGTGGGCGCAAAGCCAAGGTGTGGCAGCGCCCAGTGCAGTAGTGCCGAATGGGGTGCCTACGACGCATGCCGTAGCACCTGCGCGTACAGTAACTGTCTTGTCTGCATCGCAAACCGGCAATGCCCGACGCGTGGCCGAAGAAGTTCTGGTGAAGCTGGAGAGCGCAGGTGTGAACGCCAAATTGGTTGCGGCGGGTGATTTCAAGAGCAAGAGTCTGGTTGATGAAGACATTGTGCTGTTGGTGACGTCGACACAAGGCGAGGGTGAGCCGCCTGAAGAGGCTGTGCCGTTGCATAAATTCCTCTTTGGTAAAAAAGCGCCCAATTTAAGTCGCCTGCATTTCGCGGTCTTGGGTTTGGGTGATACCAGCTATCCCAATTTCTGTCAGGCTGGTAAAGATTTTGATGCGCAATTGGCCATACTGGGCGGCACACGCTTGCTGGATCGTGTCGACTGCGATTTAGACTACCAACCTACCGCTACTGCTTGGCAAGATGCCATTACTGCTACCGTGGCTGATTTGGCCGCCCGCGCGGGCGATGTTCCTGCAGCAGCGGTATCGGTGGCAGCGGCACCGACGCAAAAATTTGACAAAGAATCGCCCTTTTCGGCCACATTGAGCGTGCGCCAGAAAATCACGTCACGCCATGCTGCCAAAGATGTCGAGCACATTGAAATTGATTTGTCGGATTCGGGCATTCAATATCAAACGGGTGATGCATTGGGGGTGTATTACCAGAATGACCCTGCGTTGGTGGCGGAAATTCTGCAACACACGCAAGTGAACCGTGATGATCTTGTCCGTTTGGTCAATGGTGAGGAAGTGCCCATTGAAACGGCATTGCGCGCGTATCTGGACATCACGCAAACCACCCCCGCTTTGGTGAAAACCTATGCGCAATGGGTGGAGCAGGCGGATTTGCGTGAGCTGGCTGCCGATGCAGCTCAGTTGAATGAATACATTGCGGATACTCCACCCGTGGGTGTGTTTGCCGATTATCCGCATGTGTTGGCCGCTCAGGGTTTGCATGATTTATTTCGCCCGCTGACGCCGCGCTTGTATTCTATTGCTTCGGCGCAAGCAGAAGTGGGGGAAGAAGTGCACATCACTGTAGGTGTAGTGCGCTTTGAACACCATGCTACTGTGTATACTGGTGGCGCCTCTGGCTATTTGGGCGCGCGCTTGGATGAAGGCGAAGCGGTGCGTGTATTCATTGAACGTAATCCTAATTTCAGGCTACCTGAAAATGGTGATACGCCGATTATCATGATTGGTGCTGGCACCGGTGTGGCACCTTTTCGCGCCTTTATGCAACAGCGAGAGGCCAATGGTGATGGTGGGGAAAACTGGCTGGTGTTTGGCAACCAGAAATTCACCGATGATTTTCTCTACCAAGCCGAGTGGCAGCAATATCGCAAAAATGGGTTGCTCCATAAATATGATTTTGCCTGGAGTCGTGAAGGCAGTGAAAAAGTGTATGTGCAGCATAAATTGCGCGAAGAAGCCGCCGAGGTATGGGCGTGGTTGCAACGCGGTGCACATGTATATGTGTGTGGTGACGCCACTAAAATGGCCCGTGATGTGGAACACGCTTTACTCGATATCATTGCGGAGCAGGGCAAACTGAGTGCCGAGGATGCTGACGACTACTTGAATGAATTGCGGGAAGACAAGCGTTATCAGCGGGATGTGTATTGATGTGGACTGGTGGTTGGTGGGTTTGCTCCAAAATCCTCGAGGTTGTGCCATATACAAAAGATAATGCACAGAGAAACGGATTGGCCATTACAATCCATATAACTCAGCATGACCATTGATGAGTCAACATCCTGAAGCCACTTCTTGAAAGAAGGGGCTTTTTTGTTTCAAACAGATAGGGCGAGATAAGGCGACCTCAATGTTTTTCAGGCAGCCTGGGTATTGGATCCATTCGCGTTCAAAACGTGGTTATGGTTAGGGATAGATTTCATGATTGGCTTGTCGGGCAAAAGCCGCTTGAAACAAATGCACTGCCGCTGCTACCTTGGCTGATTGAATGCGGTATGGGGTCACAATGTAAACAGGGATGCTGAGGATTTGCCATTCAGGCAAGAGCGGCACCAAACGACCTGCTTCTACATGTTCCGCCATTTCTCCGTCTAATTGGAAAGATACACCTAGGCCAGCCAAGGTCATGGTGGCAATGGCACCCATTTCTTGGCATGTCCAGAAATCTTCGATGCGCAGCATATAATGATCATGATCGCGGGTGAATTGACGTTGCACGGAATGGGTACTGAGCCAGCAATAGGCATGTAAGTCTTGTGGATGTTGGGCTGCCTGCACGGTGGATAAATACCAAGGAGCGGCATAAACCTGCATGTGCCAAGTGGTCAGTGGACGCACCACCATATTGGGGGTATTCAGGCAATTGCCACCGCGAATAGCAATATCCACATCACTTTGAGTTAGATCCAGCATGCTGTCTGTCATGACTAAATTGGGCGTGATGTGGGGGTAATTTTGACTTAAATCACGCAGTGCTTGGCGGAATGCGGGCGCATGGACCATGGCCGAGGGTGCTGTGATTTTCAGCGGGCCGGCTGCCTCTGTGCGGATGTTTTCCAAGGCATTTTCGGCATCGTTGAGATTTTTTAATAAGCGCGAGCAATACACGCCCAACAAACGGCCTGCATCAGTGGGACTGATGCGCCGAGTGCTGCGCTGAAAGAGCTTTACGCCGCGTTTTTGCTCTAAGCTGCTGATGTGCTGGCTTACGGCTGATGGGGTCATGCCCAGGATTTGAGCGGCTTTAATCATGCTGCCATGTTCCATGACGGCGGCAAAAGCCAATAATGATTTGATTTCAGTCATGCGCCAATGAAGGATATGATTATTAAGATGAGCTTAATAATAACATCAGTTGAATTGGGTTTATCGCAGTGCAACAAAAAAATTATAATAACGGCTGCATTTGTGTTGGCTGATCCAAGGGGAAATTTTGATCGAAAACCAAATTGCTTATTTTCCTTGCCAGGATCGGCTGCCTGAATTTTCAGGCAGCTTTTTTTTGTTGGTAAAAGGAGCTGGCTTGGGACAGTGGCTTCTGCGCCCAATTATTGAAGTGGGCATGTTGAGGCCTGCAGTACGCATCTTGCTTGGTTTGAATGCAACTGAGCTGTACTCATTATCGGGATGTAATGTTCGTTGAATGGGTCATACCGGTGTGCAATCCATGTAAAGCATCGCTCTAATCATGGAATTTTGGATGATTTGATGGGCCATGAGGGTGCTGGGAAACTCCCCTTGTTTCATTTCGGTCGCTCTTGGAGAGTTCGCAGCCATGAGGTATTGCCTATTGAAGTAGGCCAAGCAGGGCTCTAATGTCTTTTGGGGTGCATACAGAATTAAAATATGCCTTTGAAGTAAATGAAAAATTCAGTATGGATTACGCCATTTTCGTGGACTCACTATAATTTTTAATTAAAAAATATGCCGTTTGACTGAATTTTTTATAAATTTACTACTCATAGCTTAATATTTACCTTTAAGGAGTGCTAGGGGAATCAATGCATGTCGCATTTATTGGGCAGTATTGGATGCGTTTAAATATTAAAAAATCAATGTATTGGGTGATTTATTGAAATTAATTATCTGGTTTTTTAGCTGAAATCTGTTTGTAAAGCCAGATGGATTTAAATAATGAAAAATTTAAAGGATGCCTTGAATGAAAAAACGAATACTGGCGACTCCCGCCAAAAAATTGCGGAATCTGACGGTGTCTGCTCCATTGCACCAAGCCAATCGTTCTGCTGAGAATTTGTGCATACAGTGGTCACTAAAAACCATTCCCCTATTGTTGCTGGGCGCGTTTGCATTGCCAGCCTATGCGCTGAATTGCAGCAGTGGTACCGTTACTGGCGGTGGTGACCAAGCAGTGTGTAGCAATACTGTTGTCAATGAAGATATTGTTGTGGCTGCCGGCAATACACTTACTTTGAGCAACTTTCCCAACTGGGGTGTGGGGGTCAATCAAGCCAATGCGGGAAAAATTACCAATGACGGTAGCATTGTTAGTGCTGGTAGTGGCGGTGGCCGTGGGATAGGTACCAATAAAGGTTTGTCTATGGCTGGGGTAGTCAATACGGGGACCATTAATGTGTCTGGCCATGGCGTGGAACTCAATACCGGGAAAATTACTGGCTTTGAAGATACCGGTTTGTATGACGCAGGTAAAATTGCCTTATACAATTCAGGCAGCATTACAGGTACAAAGCGTTGGGAAGACAGCTCGGGATTTCGCATTTCCGGTGGCTCATCAGCAGATGGTAGCGTGGTGAATACTGCTGCAGGTTCAATTACCGGTGGGGTGTATGGTATTAATTTGGCGGGTACAGACAGTTTGCTCTCTGGAGCCGTTGTGAATGCAGGCAAGATTGAAGGTGAAGAACAATCGGGTATTCGCAATTTAGGCACCATCGATAGCGAAATAATCAATAGCGGCGATATTACCGGAGGTGAATTTGGTATCGACAATCGCAACCGCATTGTCGGCATCACCAACACTGGCACTATTCAAGGTGTTACCAAAAATGGGATTGAAAATTTCAGTACAACCGATGCTAACGGTGCCATAGATTATATTCAAAATAGCGGTAGTCAAGCTCTTATTGAAGGGGGAGTATCTGGCATCACACTGGAGGAAAGCACCGCCATAGGTAGCATTATCAATCGGGATGGGGCAAAAATTTCGGGAACGGAACAAGATGGTATTACCAATCGCGGGGTCATCACCACCGTGAACAATGGTAGTGCTATTTTAGGGGGTACCACGGGTGTTTACGTGGCCGCAACGGGCTCTATCCAATCAATCACTAATCAAGGCAGTGGTCAAATTGAAGGTGGTAAAGACGGCATCACCAATGAAGGTACGATAACCCTGGTAGAAAATGATGGTCTGATTAACGGAAGTGGCAGCAAGGAAGCCGGAGATGGTATTTACAATGGGGGTACCATTACCACTGTCAATAATCAAAGCAAAATCAAAGGGGTTACGGCCGGTGTTTATAATGATGCCTTGATAACTTCCTTAAATAATGCTGAAAATGGCACCATCAAAGGGACTTATAATGGCATTTTTAATCAGGCAAGTACCGCTGTTATTGATGCGGTGAATAACCAAGGGACGGTTGAAGCCGACACCACTGGTATTTATAATCAAGGAACCATCAACACCATTGCCAATGGTAAAAATGCTGAAATCAAAGCGAAAAAAGGCATTCACAACGCCAATACCATAGGGGTGATGAATAATCAGGGTATGATCAGTTCAACCGATGGTAGCATTG
>NZ_LQXR01000003.1 GCF_001590725.1 Snodgrassella sp. CFCC 13594
ATGCGCTTGTCCCTGTCATGGTGCCCGCGTTGTTGATGGTGCCAATAGTGCCTTGGTTGTTTAACCCATTCGTGCCGCCGGTGATGCTGCCAGTTTGCGTATTAGTGAGGGTTGTCAGTGTTGGTGTATAGCCTAATGTGCTGGTTAATTTAATCGGGCTCAGGTTAATACCATTGGTGCCACCAGAAATGGTACCAGCATTGTCAATATGGGCATTACCTACTTTATAGGTTAAAACATCGATGCCATTTTCTAGGCCATCAATTACGCCAGTGCTGGTATTTTTAACATAAACTTCTTTGGCTAACGGAACCATTAATGCCACGGCCGCAGAGTGTCCGCTGTAATATGAGCTGGCGTCAATTATGCCTGTGTTTTTGTGATTGTGCCGCTGTTTTCAATACCCACGATATTGCCGCTTGAGTATTGGTAAGAATCAGGGTCTCTGACTGTGTAAGTGTAACTTCCACTCACGGCGAAATCCATAACTATGACCCCAAAAGCAGACTGCGAGCTAATAGTGCCATGGTTGAGCACATATTGGTCTACAGGACTGTCATCTGCTTCAATCGCCACCGCCGCCGATAAATTGGTATTGGAATTTTGGGTATTGGTGCTATTGGTATAAGACACTGTACCATTATTGGTAATCGTCATAGAGGGATGACTATCTGGGGTAATCCAAGATGCCACCACATTGGTGCCATTGCCGTTGGTTGTATAGTAGCCGGTGTGCATCAACAATAGCCCTTTGGTTAAACCGGAACCCGTAACCGAGGCACCACTGTTTACATTAATCTGCATATTCGTCGCCGCCGTAGCATTGCTCCAGCGCAGCACTTGAGATGTGTCTTGAGAAATGGTATTGGTAAAATAGTTGCCAGTAATATTATAACCATAGCCAGCTGGCGAGCCATTAATGGCAGTGGTTGTGGTGGTGCCGTTACATGTAATCACGCCATTTTGGGCATAAGAGCTGTTTGTATTTATGCCATTACTGGATACGCAAGCAGCAAATGCAGGGTTGATCAACATCAAGCCACCAAATGACATGAGTGCCATTGCTGCTGTTAACAAAGGCGATTTGGTTTTATTGGTTTTTCCTAACTCAGAGCATACGGTCCATGTGCCTGTGTATGGTTGCCAGATGAGTTTATATATTTTATTCATTTTGTATCCTTAATAATGGCTTAAAAAATAAGACCACTTTAATAATAATCATTTATTTTTAATGGCTTATTTATTGTTACCAAAGCGCGGATTCTTTCTATTGAAGGCTGCTGTTTAACGAGTGTTTGGCCAAAAATATGTTCTAAACGCACCAGATTGGTGCCGTAAGGTTATTTATTTTAATGTGAATGCAATGAGCATAGCCAATACGGTTCGAATTAAATGCTTATTAGGATAAGAAATCAAGTATTTATGATTGGCTGGGTTGAATTGGTTAAAGGGTGTTGCGTTTGGGTATCAATACCACTCAAGTGATCATAAACAATAATCAACCTAGGTTATTCAGGCAGCCTATTGTCTATGCAGGATGCGTGGGAAATGGATGTCAGGCATTCATGCTGTATATGATTGCCTTGATACATTGAATACACAAAGACGAAACGATCGCATTACTGTGATCGCTGTCTGATCTACTGACGTCGATGTTTATTTTAGAGGCACTCTAGTGCGCAGTTGTGACTGATTGAAATGAGCTTTAACTTTTCACTGAAATATTTTTTAATGTATTCGATAATTGTTCGTCGCTCGCGGAATCACTGCTGGCGCACACGACATACAAATTATTGGCGCCATACAAGGCCACACAATTTTCATTTAAACTACGCTCATTGCTGCTGTGACTAAATCGGTAGTTCATGCGGTTGTCTGTGGCCATGCCTACTTTGACATTATTCAGATCACCATTGGCTTTGAGTGAAGATGATAATTTTTTGAAATAGTCATCCGCTTTTAATTTTGGAGCCCCTAAGCTGTTCACCGACAGCGTGATGTTATTGCTGTCGTCGCGTTGTAACAGCGTGAGGTTGGTGCTTTCGTCTTTGGTAACCCAATTGGCTGCATCACTGCTTTGGTCTGTAAATTGACCCTGATTGACCACAATGCTCACATTGCCATCTGTACTCGTGAGTGTTTGAGACACAGGCGCCGAATTAGTCGGGCTACTGGTGCTACTGGCGGATGCTGCTTCACTCGCGCTGAGTGATACGGAAGTGTCATTTTTGTCAGAGCAGGCAGCAAGAGAAAGTGCCATCATGCCAATTAAAATGCAACCATTTGCAGTTAGTTTCATGGATATATCCAAGTGAATTTTTATTTCAAATAAGTATAGCAAATTAGCATCAGTAGCACAGCAGTGGCTGATGTGGTAAAGGGTGCGGATTGGGTGGAATCATCATTTTATAAATAAGTTGTCAGCAGGCTTTGTTATTTTTTATTTAATGCGGCAATGACTTGGGTAAATTCAGAGACGTCATGAAAACTTTTGTAAACAGAAGCAAAGCGTACATAAGCGACTTCATCCAAATGTGCCAACTCGGCCAAAATAATATCACCAATGATTTGACTGGGTATTTCTTTGACACCCAAATGATATAAACGGGTTTCTATGGTGGCCACAGTTTCTTCTATGGTCTCACTGTCTATGGGTCGCTTGTGCAGTGCACGGCTTAAACTGGTATAGAGCTTGGCTGGATCAAATAAGGCTTTCTCACCGGTGCGTTTGATGATGAGTGGCATACGCATTTCTACGGTTTCCAATGTACTGAAACGGCGATCACATGCCAGGCAGCGGCGGCGACGGCGAATGCTGTTGTTTTCCTCACTTAGACGGGTATCAATAACCTGTGTGTTGGTGTGTTGGCAAAAAGGGCATTTCATGGTTTCAACCTGAAGCGAAAATCAGCTTGAATTGTGTCTGTAATACCGTTAATCAGCAAGTGCCATCTACATGTGGTTGCGAGGACATGTCGCTATGGCAACTATGTTGCTTGAATCAACGCAGATATAAAATTGACCAAGCGGTGGATGGTGCGGCGGATAAGTTGTGGAAAAAAGAGATGGGTCTTTGATTTCAGATAAGAAATAGTTCATGTTGATAATGGGGGGTAGTGCATAGGGTTATCGACATGGGTTGTGTGCGTTCCTGCTGACAGATTGGGGATAACTGGTTTAACAGCTTGTGTTGTTGTGAAAAAATACCATTGCCTATATTTTAAGCAGTAATTTAGGGATTGTGCGCTTGTGGTATAGGATTTGTTTGAAGACTATTCACTTTATAGATTGTACTGCCATTCAGCGTATAGTTTGGCGGAGAAGATGTGGATAACAGCGTTAACATATTGATGGGGAAGTTTTATTTGTGCTTGATTAAATTATAATCACATTTTCCTTAAGGCTTGATTTACATTCGGTTTTTGACATCGTAGCCCACTGCAAAATCACCTATAATCTGCTTCATTGTTCATGCCCATTATTTTGGTTCAGGCAGCCTTCAGGTTATGGCCTATTGGCTGTTTTATTTTGCCCATTGAGGAGTATTTATGTTTGCTTTTGCCCGTCAACAAACAGCGTTGCGTGATGCTATTACGCATGCCTATCGTCGTGATGAAGGCGAGGCTGTGGCCGACATGCTGCAACGTGCACAATTGTCGGCACTGGAAAAAGAAGAAGCGGCCAAACTGGCGCGACGGTTGGTAACGCAAGTGCGCCAAAACCGCAGTAAGGCTTCTGGTGTGGATGCTTTGATGCATGAATTTTCTTTATCCAGCGAAGAAGGCGTGGCGTTGATGTGCTTGGCCGAAGCCTTATTGCGCATACCCGACAAAGCCACGCGTAATAAATTGATTCAGGATAAATTGTCTGGTGGTAATTGGAAGAAGCATTTGAATCACAGCCCGTCATTGTTTGTGAATGCGGCGGCATGGGGGCTGCTGATCACGGGCAAACTCACGCGCCAAACCAATGAGCAGAATTTGAGTGCGGCTTTGACGCGCATGCTCGGTAAAGGCGGGGAACCGCTGATACGAAAAGGTGTGGATTATGCTATGCGTTTGTTGGGCAAGCAGTTTGTGACGGGCCAAACCATTGAAGAAGCGTTGCAAAATGGTGCTGAACGCGAAAAAATGGGCTATCGCTTTTCATTTGATATGCTGGGCGAAGCGGCAATGACTGATGCTGATGCCGAACGCTATTACCAAGACTATGTGAATGCCATTCATGCCATTGGCAAGCAGAGCGCTGGCCGCGGCGTGTACGATGGCAATGGCATTTCAGTTAAATTATCCGCCATTCATCCGCGTTACAGCCGTGCTCAGCATGCGCGTGTGATGAGTGAGTTGTTGCCACGCTTAAAGTCTTTGTTTTTGCTTGCCAAGCAATACGACATTGGTTTGAACATTGATGCGGAAGAGGCCAATCGCTTGGAATTGTCGTTGGACTTGATGGAAGCCATCGTGGGTGATCCAGATTTGAAAGGATTTAATGGCATTGGCTTTGTGGTTCAGGGGTATCAAAAACGGTGTCCCTTTGTGATTGATTTTTTGATCGATTTGGCGCGCCGGCATGGTCAGCGTCTGATGATTCGTCAGGTAAAAGGCGCCTATTGGGACAGCGAAGTGAAATGGGCGCAAGTGGATGGCATGGATGGTTATCCTGTGTACACCCGCAAAGCGCATACGGATGTGTCGTATCTGGCATGCGCCCGAAAATTGTTGGCGGCACAAGATGCGGTGTTCCCTCAGTTTGCCACGCATAATGCCTATACTTTGGCTGCTATTTATCAAATGGGCGCAGGCAAAGAGTTTGAATTTCAGTGTTTGCATGGCATGGGTGAGACGCTGTATGACCAAGTGGTGGGTGAGAAAAATCTGGGTCGACGGGTGCGCATTTATGCACCGGTGGGCACGCACGAAACCTTGTTGGCGTATTTGGTACGCCGTTTATTGGAAAATGGTGCCAATTCGTCTTTTGTGAACCAAATCGTGGATGAAAATGTCAGCATTGATGACTTGGTGCAGTGTCCGTTAGACGTGGCAGAAAGCTACCATGGTCAGATGCATGCTGCGCTACCTTTACCACGAAAATTGTATGGCACAGAGCGCGACAATTCAGCCGGTGTGGATTTGAGCAATGAATTGGTGTTGCAGCAATTGCAAATTGATTTAAACCAAGCGGCTGAACAACCTTTTCAGGCAACCTCTTTATTGGCTGTGGATGAACAGACGGATGTGGTTCATCAGGTTATCAATCCGGCAGATTGTCAAGATGTGGTGGGCACAGCCAGATTCAGTATAGTAAGCGTGGTGCCTGCTGTAGTGGCGGCGGCAGTGGCAGCGCAGTCTGAATGGGCGGAACAGCCTGCTGCACTGCGCGCAGACTGTTTGCGCCGCTTTGCTGATGCCATGGAAGCCAATCAGGCAACGTTGATGATGCTGGCCGTGCGTGAGGCGGGCAAAACCTTAGCCAATGCAGTGGCGGAAGTACGCGAGGCTGTGGATTTTTGCCGTTATTATGCCTACCAAGCGGAAACCGGATTGCCTGAAGATGCACAGGCTGTGGGCACCTTAGTAACCATCAGCCCTTGGAATTTTCCATTGGCGATTTTTGTGGGCCAAACCGTGGCTGCATTGGTGAGTGGGAATACGGTGATTGCCAAACCCGCAGAACAAACCAGTTTGATTGCGCATTATGCCGTTAGTCTGTTGCATCAAGCGGGCGTGCCTCAAGGTGCATTACAGCTGATTTTGGGTGCGGGCGATGTGGGTGCCGCGCTCACTGCAGATGACCGAATTAATGGTGTATTGTTTACTGGCTCAACTGATGTGGCGCGCCGCATCAATCAAAATCTGGCGCGCCGCGAAGACAATCCCGTATTGATCGCGGAAACAGGCGGTCAAAATGCCATGATTGTCGACAGCACGGCTCTGGCTGAGCAAGTATGTGCTGACGTATTGCAGTCGGCGTTTGATTCGGCAGGCCAGCGGTGCTCGGCTTTGCGTGTGTTGTGTGTGCAGGATGACATTGCCGATACGATGTTGGCCATGATCAAAGGTGCCATGGACGAATTACGGGTAGGGAATCCACAGCTACTGCATACCGATATTGGCCCTGTGATTGACGTTGATGCGCAAAATCAGTTGCAGCAACACATTGATCATATGAAATCGGCAGCACGTGATGTCCATGAAATTGCTTTGGCACCAGAAGCGGATGGTACTTTTATTCAACCGGTGTTGTTTGAGCTCAATGATTTGAGTGAATTGAAACGCGAAGTATTTGGCCCCGTTTTGCACGTGGTTCGTTATGCGGCGGACCAGCTGGATGAAGTTATTGATCAAATCAATAGTAAAGGCTATGCGTTAACACACGGTATCCACAGTCGCATTGATGGAACGGTGGCACATATTTGTGCACGCATTGAGGCTGGTAATGTATATGTAAACCGCAATATCGTGGGCGCAGTAGTGGGTGTGCAGCCTTTTGGTGGGCATGCCTTGTCTGGTACTGGCCCAAAAGCGGGTGGACCGTTTTATTTGCAGCGTCTGGTCAAAACGGCTGCTTGGCGTATGCCGCCGATTACGCATAAACCGCAAGCTGATGAGGCTGCGCTGACGCGATTGGCCGCTGTGGTAGCGCAAATGGGTTTGGCGCATGATGATGAATTGGCTATTCAGGCCGTTGCGCGGTCGGCACAAGTTCGACAGCTGCGTGAAGCCGAAGCAGTATTGGATGGCCCTACTGGTGAGCGCAATACTTTGCATTGGCATGCGGCCAAACGGATATGGTTGTTTGGCGGCGATTTGGTGCAGTCTTTGGTGGCA
The DNA here is from genome assembly GCF_001590725.1 of Snodgrassella sp. CFCC 13594. Lineage (GTDB taxonomy): Bacteria > Pseudomonadota > Gammaproteobacteria > Burkholderiales > Neisseriaceae > Snodgrassella. Next base: position 6,828 of record NZ_LQXR01000003.1, read on the forward strand.
TTGACGCAATTGGTGGCTTCAGGCAGCCGTGCTGTGGTGGGCACTGAGCACCCCCTGGCCTTATGGCGCGATCATTTGGGCGATTGGTTGGTGGTAGCGGCAGCACCACAGGATCAAGCCATTAGCCAAGTGCTGTGTTTGATGCCATTACCCTTGGCGCTCAAGCAACATTTGGCCGAGAGTAACGGCCCAATTGTGCGGGTATATGCGGCATCTGAGGGTGTAGACACATTGCGGTTGTTTGAAGAAGTCAGTGTGAGTGTGAATACCACTGCTGCGGGCGGCAATGCCAGTTTGATGGCGATGTCTGAACGTTAAACAGTGGTTTATACCCACCTCAAGGCTGCCTGAATGTTCAGGCAGCCTTTTTTACATTTACATTGAGTCGATCAGATTCAGTCGTGGTTATTGGACACCTTTTCAGGCAGCCTTTGCTATTGCACTAATGACAACGCCTGATTGGCTGTGCGTTTTTGGGTATGAAGGTCGTGTATTGAATCTTAATCACTTATGGAAAATAAGCCGGTAGAGAGATAGCGGTCACCCCGATCACACACAATACACGCAATCACGGCATGAGGATGTTGTTCTGCTAAGCGCAAAGAAGCCCAAACGGCGCCACCAGAAGAGACGCCTGCGCTAATCCCTTCTTGCCGGGCTAGGGCGCGCATAGTTTGTTCTGCTGCCAATTGTGGAATATCAATGATGCGGTCTACGCGGCTGGCCTCGTAAATTTTAGGTAGGTATGCACTGGGCCAGCGGCGAATGCCGGCAATACTGGCGCCTTCGGCTGGCTGGAGGCCCACAATCTCAATGGCAGGATTTTGTTCTTTTAAATAGCGAGATACGCCCATGATGGTGCCGGTGGTGCCCATAGCGCTGACAAAATGGGTAATGCGCCCACCAGTTTGTTGCCATATCTCTGGCCCAGTGGTGTGGTAATGGGCATCCGGGTTGTCGGGATTAGCGAATTGATCCAAAACCAAACCTTTGCTTTCGGCTTGCATGCGTTGAGCCAAGTCCCGGGCGCCTTCCATGCCTTGTTCCGGGGTAACTTCAATCAGCTTTGCGCCATACGCCAACATAGCATCTTTGCGTTCCTGACTCATGTTGTTGGGCATGATGAGGGTCATTTGATAACCGCGCATGGCTGCTACCATGGCCAGTCCGATGCCAGTATTGCCGCTGGTGGCTTCAATCAATGTGTCGCCGGGGTGTATTTGGCCCCGTTTCTCGGCTTGCACAATCATATGGTAAGCAGGGCGGTCTTTCACGGAGCCTGCTGGATTGTTACCTTCCAATTTGGCCAATACCGTGGCTTGCGTGTGGGCGGCTAAGCGTTGCAGTCGTACCAAAGGGGTGTGGCCAACACATGCATCCAATTGATATGTAGCTGAGTTAAAATTCATATCGAAAGATGGGGTCATGCTTTATTCTCCTTGTGACATGCGCATGATTAATAATGCGATTCAAATTCAGCAAGAAAAGGCTGCCTGAATGGGTTTCAGGCAGCCTGTGCAAACTGGGACAAATTAGGATAATTCAGCAGTGCAATGAGGGCAGCGCTTGGCTTTGAGTGGGATTTCTGTGCAGCATTCTGGGCATTCTTTGGTGTCCGGGTCAGCAGCTTTGGGTTCACTCTGTAATTTACTCAGCAGTTTCACCACCATAAAAATGGCAAAGCCACAATAATCAAGCTAATCACGGTGTTGATAAACAAACCAATGTTCATGGTGACAGCACCAGCAGCTTTAGCCGAGGCCAGTGTACCGTAAGGACCGGCGGCTTTGGCCCCTTCTTTGAGGGTGATGAACAAGTTGGAGAAATCCACGCCGCCAATCAGCAAGCCTATGGGTGGCATAATCACATCATCCACTAAGGATTTGACCATGCCTGTAAATGCTGTGCCGACAACCATACCCACGGCCAAATCGACCACGTTGCCGCGCAATAAAAAGGCTTTAAAATCGCTCAATAAGCTCATCGTTTTATCCTCTTGATAAAGGTTTAGGCACCACATGAATCATGGCGTGTGTTAATGAATGTTTATGATACGCTCAGTGACACATCGTGCCAAATACAGTGGTAAGCCACCAAACAATTAACCGCTTATTATTCCTCGGCTACGCCCAAAGCATTGATACTGTAGCCGCCATCGACATAAGTAATCTCACCGGTGATGCCGGAAGCCAGATCAGACAACAAGAATGCAGCTGTATTGCCTACTTCATCAATGCTGATATTGCGGCCAATGGGGTTTTGGGCAGCCACATGAGCCAGTAATTTGCCGAAATTGGCAATGCCAGAGGCTGCTAAGGTTTTAATTGGACCAGCCGATATGCCATTACAGCGAATACCTTCCTTACCCAAGCAGGCCGCAGTAAAGCGAATGCCGGCTTCTAGGCTGGCTTTGGCCATGCCCATTACGTTGTAATTTGGTATGGCCCGCACGGCGCCAGGTAGGTGAGGGCTAAAATAGCACTGTTGTGACCCGTCATGAGTGGGCGAGCTGCTTTGGCCAGTGCCGGCAAACTGTAGGCTGATACTTCATGTGCCGTCATGAATGCTTCGCGGTTAATGCTGTCGAGAAAATCGCCGTGCAAGGCTTCTTTGGGTGCAAACGCAATGGCATGCACCAATCCATCTAGTTGCGGCCAATGCTGACCCAAATCTACAAAAACCTGATTAATTTCGTCGTCGTTTTGCACGTCACAGCGGAACACCAAATCAGAGCCCAATTCTCCCGCCATTTTACGTACGCGCTCTTCTAATTTGTCCACCACATAGGTAAATGCCAATTCTGCACCTTGCTCTTTACATGCTTTGGCGATGCCATAAGCGATTGAGCGTTCGGAAATCATGCCGGTGATGAGGATTTTTTTGCCTTGCAAAAAGCCCATGTTATTGTCCTTAGAGTGGTTTTGCGTTCACACGAAGCGTGCATTATAACCAAGATTATATACACCGACCAGAATGGGTGCTGGTAACCGCAACAAAGCCTCGATAAACGAGGCTTTGATATTGCACCCATGAAGGTGAATCAGCTTGGATTAGCTTAAATGATCCAAGTAGCGCTCTGCATCCAAGGCAGCTTGGCAGCCTGAACCGGCGCTGGTGATGGCTTGGCGGTAGATGTGGTCTTTGACATCACCGGCAGCCCATACACCATCAATATTGGTGGCGCCGACATTACCATCGTTGCCGCCTTGAGTGATCAAATAGCCGGTGGCATCCATGTCCAACTGGCCTTTGAAAATATCGGTGTTGGGCTTGTGGCCAATGGCAATAAACACGCCGGCCACAGCGATGTCTTCTTTTTTGCCATCTTGGTAAGCCAAGCGGGCACCATTCACACCTTTATCATCACCCAAAATTTCGTCCAATTGGGCATTCAATTTGAGGATGATTTTGCCTTCTTCTACCCGTTTCATTAATTTATCCACCATGATTTTTTCGGCACGGAACACTTCGCGACGGTGAATCACAGTGACGGTTTTGGCGATGTTGGCCAAATACAATGCTTCTTCAACCGCTGTATTACCGCCACCAACCACTGCCACATCTTGGTTTTTATAAAAGAAGCCGTCGCATGTGGCGCAGGCAGAAACACCTTTGCCGGCAAAGGTTTCTTCACTCGGCAATCCTAAGTATTTGGCAGAGGCGCCTGTGGCAATAATCAAAGCATCGCAGGTATAAGTACCCATGTCGCCGCTCAAAGTGAAAGGGCGATTGTGTAAATCCACCTGATTGATTTGGTCGAACACCATTTCGGTGCCAAATCGCTCGGCATGAGCCAAGAATCGAGCCATCAAATCTGGGCCTTGCACGCCATCGGCGTCAGCAGGCCAATTATCCACTTCAGTCGTGGTCATCAACTGGCCGCCTTGGGCCATGCCAGTAATTAAAGTGGGTTGCAAATTGGCGCGTGCGGCGTACACGGCGGCGGTATAACCGGCAGGACCAGAGCCCAGAATAATCAGTTTGCTGTGTTTTACGTCACTCATATTGATTCCTTAAAAATGGGTTTATAAATTCGATGCCGACTACTTTGCCAGAGTGTGCCTATGAACGCCAATTGGCTTTTATAATGTATTGATAGCCAAATTTGATGTGTTTGTCTGTGGCCATTAATGATGGCTGTCGCTTCGCCATTTAAGTGATAAATGGTGCCACAATAAGGGCATTCAATATCACTATTGGATTGGATCGGCAAAAACACGCGGGGATGGCCGTTCCAAGTTTCATGTTTGGGGCCTGAACAATGTAGGGGTAAGTCGTGAGGGGTGATGCTGATTACCGGATTGGTGTGGTCTTGGCTCATGTTATATTCCTTGAGTATCAAACGCGAAACAGGCTGCCTGAACGTTTCAGGCAGCCTGTTGATATTAACGCATTAGTCAATATAAGTTAACCAGTTCTCGTATTTGAGGTTCTCACCGCGCACAATATCGAAATAACGCTGCTGGATTTCGGTGGTGATAGGGCCTCGTGCACCACAGCCAATTTCTCGACCATCGACTTCGCGAATGGGGGTGACTTCGGCGGCGGTACCGGAGAAGAAAATTTCATCTGCGGTGTAGAGCTCATCGCGCGTGATGCGTTTTTCTTCCACAGACAAGCCCATGTCACCGGCAATGGCAATAACGCTGCGGCGGGTGATGCCATCTAATGCTGCATCCAAAGCAGGGGTGTAGAGCTTGCCATCGCGCACCATGAATACATTTTCGCCAGAACCTTCGGCAACAAAGCCATGTGCATCCAACATAATGGCTTCATCATAGCCATTGCGTGTGGCTTCGGTGTTGGCCATGATGGAATTCATGTAGTTGCCGTTGGCCTTGGCTTTAATCATGGTGATGTTGGGGTGATGGCGCGTGAATGAGCTAATTTGAACGCGAATGCCACGAGCCATGCCTTCTTCGCCTAAATAAGCACCCCAAGGCCAAGCGGCTACAATCACTTGAACATCATCCTGATCGGGGGCAACGCCCAATTTATTGGCGCCATAAAACGCCATTGGGCGGAAGTAACAGGAAGCCAATTGATTGGCCTTCACAACTTCAATATGTGCCTGATTAATCTGTTCTTTACTAAAAGGCAGATGCATGCCAGTAATTTTGGCGGAGTTAAACAAGCGGTTGGTATGGTCTTGCAAACGAAAAATGGCAGTGCCATTTTTGGCTTCATAGGCGCGGACGCCTTCAAATACACCCATGCCATAATGTAAGGTGTGGGTTAATACATGGGTGGTGGCATCGCGCCAGTCAACCAGTTTGCCGTTGTACCAGATAAAGCCATCGCGGTCGGCCATTGACATAATCATATCTCCAAATGAATTGATGCAAACAACAAGTCGCACCCTTGAAACGGGATCGCCGCCAGAACAGCAACCTATTGTTTTCAATCTTGCCCAGCAGGGCGCGCCGCTTGGTCTTATTTTTAGCCGGTTGGATGGCGCCCAATTATTCACTTATTATACACTCAGTCGAGTGCCACGCCAGTGGCTGCAGAAAGCTTGCTACCGTAACCATGGGGACGATTACTTGCATGCGGTAAACTCATTGGCGAATGACCCTCCCGTTCGGGATAAGGTATCGCAAGCAGCCTAAATCGTTTACACTTGTGGCCGTTATTTATTTGCGTTGCGGTTCGAGTTTGGCCTTGTTGTTGCTGGATTTCGATCGGAATGCTGTTTTATCTTTAAGGGCCGTTATGAAAATTATCTACACCTTAATCAAAATCATTATCTTGCTGGCTTTTATTTTGTTGGCTGTCAGCAATACACAAACCATCGCTTTTAATTATTTACCTGGTCAAGCATGGGATCTGCCACTGATTGCGCTCTTGCTGCTGTTTTTTGTGGTGGGTGCTGTATTTGGGGTATTGGCGATGTTTGGCCGTTTGCTGACGTTGAGAAATGAAGTGAACCGGTTGCGTGCTGAAGTGAAGAAAACGGCCAAAAATATACCTGTTCAAACTGTGGACAATAATGCCGATGTGGTGGCTGTCAAACATGCAGCGCCTGCTGCAGAACTGCACCCGGGTATCAATAAAGGCTGAATATGGACAGCAGTGATTTTTGGTTGTGGTTGGCACCGGTTTTCTTGTTGCCGGTTTTCTTTGCCATGGGTTGGTTTGCAGCACGCGTGGATATGCGCGCAGTATTAAAACAAGCCAAGGCAGTACCGGTTGGTTTTTATAAAAGTTTGGATGCATTGGTATCGCGCAATAGTGGTTCGGCAGTGCGGGCATTGGCCGAGGTGGTCGATCAGCAAAATGATGCCCAACAAAGTACTTATGAGTTGCATCTGACTTTAGGAAAACTCTATCGTCAGCGGGGAGAAAATGATAAAGCCATTGCGCTGCATCAAAAATTATTAACGTCGCCGGATGTAGTGGGTGAGCGCCATGATGAGGTTTCTTTTGAGCTGGGCCAGGATTTTCAGGCAGCAGGTTTAGTGGATCGCGCTGAGCAAATTTTTGTGGGCTTGGCTCAGAGCAGCAAAGGCAAGCCGGCTCGTGAAATTTTGTTGAATATTTATCAACAAGATCGCGACTGGGAAAAAGCCATTGCCTTGGCACAAGAGCTGAGCTTTGGTGATCAAACATATCAATTTGAAATTGCCCAATTTTATTGTGAATTGGCGCAAGCAGCTTTGTATCAGTCTGATTTTGATAAAGCCAAAGCGGATGCGCACCAAGCTTTGGCGGTGAACCGAAAGTGCACCCGCGCCAATATGATTTTGGGTGAGACGGCGTTGAAACAGCAGGATTTTCAGGCAGCCGTTGAATCATTTGGCGCCATCGAAAAACAAAATCACGAATATTTAAGCATGGTGGGTGAGCGTTTGTACGATGCTTATGATGGCTTGGGTAAGGCTCGAGAAGGCTTGGCGGTTTTGGTGGGCTATGTGCAGACATTTCCACAATTGGATTTACTCAACGTTATTTATGAAAAATCGCTTGTTTTGGATGGGGAACAGCAGGCCGCTGAGACAATCACTGATTTGGTGCGCCGAAAACCTGATTTGGCTGGGGTTTATCGCTTGCTTGGGGTGCAAATTAGTGAGTTAAATCCAGCTTGGCGCAGCGATGTCGATATGATGCGCGCAGTCATTGGGCGGCAAATGCAAAAATCATACATGTACCGTTGCCGACATTGTCATTTTAAGTCGCAGGTGTTTTTCTGGCATTGTCCTGCGTGTAATAAATGGGAAACGTTTACACCCAATCGCATTGAGGTATGACAAGGCTGCCTGAAAAGGCAGTGTGTGCATGAGCGGCAGGTTTATGGGTGTAATCAACCAGATCTCATATTCTAATCAATAAGCATTATTTATAGACTGTATTTCAGATAACACCTATTGCCATATTGGGTTATGGGCTACCTGAATTGGGTGCATGGAATTAGGACAACAAAAATGAATCCTTTAGTGAGTGATGGCGTGGTGTTCCAAGAGCGTACACCGGTAATTGTGGCGTTGGATTTTGCCGACGCAGATACTACTTTGCGGTTTGTGCGCCGTCTCGATCCGACTTTGTGCCAGCTGAAAATTGGCAAAGAACTTTTTACCGCTACGGGGCGGCAGCTTACCGAGCAGCTTATTAATCAAGGATTTAAGGTTTTTCTAGACTTAAAATACCATGACATTCCGCATACTGTTGCTGCAGCATGCAAAGTGGCCGCAGAAATGGGTGTGTGGATGGTGGATATGCACGCCAGCGGTGGTCGTCGCATGATGGAAGCGGCAGTGGATGCAGTCTCTGCTTACGCCCATCGACCATGGTTGATTGGGGTGACGGTGTTAACCAGTATGACGCAGGAAGATTTGCTGGAATTGGGCAGCGATACACCTGTTGATGAACAAGTACTACGGCTGGCTAAGTTAACACAGATGGCTGGATTAGATGGCGTGGTGTGTTCCGCACAAGAAGCATCATTGCTGCGGGCGCAATTGGGTTCGGATTTTTTGCTGATCACGCCGGGTATCCGATTGGATGTGGCCAGCAATCAAGATGACCAACGCCGTATTATGACCCCGAAAATGGCGTTAGCCGCAGGCAGCAGTTATTTGGTTATGGGCCGTCCCATTACGCAAGCAATTGATCCCGTTGCGTTGTTACGGCAAATCAATGAGGGTCATGTGTAGTATCATAAGCAAGCTCATGCGTTTATAACATGGCTTCAATACTGGCCTGAAAATCTTTTCTTTTATGGTTGCTTAAATAGCTGAAATACCCATCATATACTGGTTTTTTCGTTGAAATCAAACGCATAATTTTTTGTTTCAATTGGCTTGTTCCACTTCTGCAGTGTTCAATCGACCAGTTAATTTCTATCTATTCAACCCCGTGCAAAATGAAAAATAGACTAGGAAGTCAGGCTGCTTTTAAAGGCATATATCAAAGCCACAAGAGCTGGACACTTTTGATCCATATTTGAAACAACGGCGTATAAAGCAGAAGCGAATAGGCCCCTTTGCTGTGCTGCTCATTTCGGCAGTGGAAGTAGAAAAGGGGGCCTAGATGTGGTAATCACTGTATTTAATATAGCACATGAGTTGAGTTGTCTTGGGAAGATTAGACTCAATCCCAAGTTAGGTCTAACTCCTCAATAGCCAATTATGCGCATGCCAAGAAATACCATTTACCACGGGGAATGGAAATTAAGATTGCTGACAAAATGGCCTATCTTAAGAAACTCGATGAAGATGCCAAGAAAAATAAATAAACGCGTCTTATGATGATTATTTGTGACAGACAAGGATGGTAGTGCCTCATGAATACACTAAAAAATGATGGTGTCTCTTATGTCTTACACCATATAGGTATTCCTACTCAAGAAGTAAGAAACGGAGAACGTTTTTCAGCAAAAGTAGGTATGTATACTTCTGATGATTTATCTGGACCTATACCTGTTCAATGGCATCGTTATACGCCATCTTCTCCTTTGCCTGCACTGATTAAAGAACAGCCGCATTTAGCTTATAAGGTAAATGATCTTGAAGCGTCTATTATTGGTCATTGCGTTATTTTAGGACCTTATGAGCCTATCGATGACTACCTGGTTGCGATGATTGATCACGGTGGTATACCTGTTGAATTGATACAAACAACATTGTCTGATGAAGAAATTTGGGGCAGAGCTATTTCAGGAGAGAAGACAAGTATTTATAGTTAAGTATTTGATATTAATGTATTATTTATTTATAAATACATATTTTTTATGTTTCTATTTTAGGCGTGCCAGTACGATCCATGTCATTTTCGAGTAGAATAGGTGAGTATTACTTTAACGATGAAACGCATTATTTATGTATATAGGTTGTATTTATAACTAATACGCTTCATCTAAATTCTAGGTTGATCTATGAATACCAAAACATCAAATGCATCAGATACTGCATTGGCTAAAGTCATTAATGGTCTCACCATTCACTTTAAATACGCTACCGTTGGTTTGATCCAAACTGCCTTCCATCCACTGCATGCTTTTACACAATTGATTGCTGTTGGTAACTTTAATTTCCCCATCCAAATTTTGCACAGGTCCCCATACTGTTAATGTCGATTGTTTGGGCGAATTGACGAGTACATTTTTGACCGTCAAATTTTTGACAGGACCGCCCAGAAATTCATAGTCACTGCCATAAAGAAATAGACCACTTGTCGCTGGGTTGTTAATGGTCACATTTTCCAAATGGATGTTTGCAGCAGGGTTTATGAATATGCCTGAGTTGTTGTTGTTGGATGTGGTCATACCTACAACGGAAATATCGTTGGTTTCATAAGCAGGTAAGCTTGGAGAATTGACAATCATCAAACCATTTACGCCGCCAGTGAGCTGAATGTCTGAAAGAGCAACGTTATGGCTTCCTTGCAAAACAACTAGATCCATATCACGCAATCCATTGGTTACTCGCTCACTATTGTCAATGGCGTAATGATTGATTTGTGCGTTATCAACACCAACCAACAATAAACCTTCACGTCGTGTATTGGTGATGCTGACATCATTAATCTTGATGTTGTTGGCCACAACATCATAGGCGTCCCCGTCATCATTGATTTTACTGGCGACAAAAATACCATAAGTGACATTCTGTGCATTGAAATGATTAATTTCAATATTATGCGACCCAACTGAGCTGAATGCAGCATTGGGGGCCCGATTGGGGTCACTCATCACAGCGTACTCACAAGCAGTATTATTATCGCAGATTGATAAATCATGTACTGATGTGTTGTTCACTAGGATGCCGTCCACACCATCCAGCTTGATACCATCGCCAGCTGTTTTGCTGATGTCTAAATGATTCAGCGTAATATTATGGCTTTGCGTGTGCAGATTACTGATCCCTGACAATCCACCAGACAATACAATGGTATCTACAACCGTGTTTGAGCCTACTTTAACGACGCTATTCGTATCTGAGCTGCTGTGTATGATGGCTGGAGAGGCTGCATATTGATATGTTGCTGTTTTACCTGATGCGGTTGTGAGTTGCAGCGTGCCTTGTCCGCCCAATAGGGTTTGACCATCGGGCACGATAATGCTGTTGTCTACTACTCCAGTACCACTGAATAAGGCCACCCCTTTATTTCCCAGCTCTGCAATGGCATTGTTTAGATCTGACACATTTACTGTTTTATTTGCTGCGAATTGGAATTCGGCAACTTTGCCATAATTATTTGCCTGTTCAAATTTTTTGGTTTGATACTGTTGTGGGTTGAAAACCAATTGCCGATTAACCTCTTTGTATAAGGCTTGGGATGGGGTATTGTCTGGGCCAAAATTTAATTTTAGCTGGAGTCCCAATTGGGTGTGCTTTTCACGGTCATAACCACCATATATGCCCAATCCTAGCGCTGTGTTCTTAGGCAACCAATCGGCTTTATTGATTCGCCATTCGCCACGTAGCCGCACACCATGGTTATTTCGCTCATTTTCTTTCTCTTGCCAATATGCCCCAGTGTAGAATTTTCCACTACTCTTGGGCGTCTGCCATACAGTAGTACCCAATTCGATGTCCATCGCATGGCCTAGACGCTCATGTTCGGTGACGGTAGTAATCCCCAAGTATTGGTCTTTGATTTCAGCCAGATCTGCGCTATTCAGGATGTTGGTGCGGTGTGAAACGGGGAAATAATAATTGGCATTGGCTTCCCATCTTGAAGAGAACCATTCGGCTCCGATGGAGCCTTGTCTATAATGTTTTTTACCTTGCGATTTAATGGAATCCAAATAGGCATTGATGCCGACAAACTGGGTATCATCCAATGAATATCGATATCCCAAGCCTAGGCTAGCAGCATGAGCTTGATTGTTGTTTTGATAGTAACGGACATCTAGGTATGGGACATTCCCTTGTTTTGTTTGATAAGGCATCATCAGTCCAGCACCGATTGTGTTGCCACCGTTGTACCATTGGTTCTGGATTTGCAATTGCGGTTGAATGCCGTGCGAGCTTGCCTGAATCGACAAAAACAAAATGGAGAAAGCGTAAAAGTGTGTGTATTTTTTCATGACGAATGATAATAATAATCAATTAAATATAATAACAAAGATTAACATTGCACTCAATGTTACTGTCAGTGATAAAAATAATATCTGAGTTAATTTCATGAAAAATTTGAAATTTTAATAATTTTAAGCCCATCAAATTTGGACTTGATGATGGGTTAAACGAGTGAAATGACCAGCGTTATTGCTGATTTTTTAAATTGATTGGTGGTTAAAAGAGGGAGATTCTTACTTACTGCTTGTGCTAAGCCTAAACCGCATACAATAATTTTGTACACAAGGTTGAACATTTGCTGGTGTACATGGCTAATAAATTTCAAAATGGCTATTTTTGTATCCAAGGCGATTTTAAGCCTGGTCGTTAATATACTTAAGTGATGTTAAGAACAAAGTGCTTTAATGTATAAGAGAAAAATATGAGAGGGTTAACAGATGAACAGCATGCAAATTGTTTTTACGGTATTGGCGATTTTCTATTTAACATATAGCTTTAAGACTAATTAATTGGTTTAGGTTTTATTTTTGGGCTTTTTTTGCATTGAAAAAATAGAATTATTTTAAAAATTTTGGGTAATGAAATTTGTGAAAAGCAGTAAAACCACTATGAATATTACAAGCAAAAAAATATATATGGCCTTAGCAATCTTCGGATCCATTGGTTTACATTCGGCGTTGGCTCAAGCGGCTGAAAATTATGTTGTTGAATCTTTCCAGAGGGATAAATATACGCTCAAATTAATGCTTGAGTTACCCCCCAGAGAGTTAGACTCCCAATACAAATTATATATCCGTGGAGAAGAGTGGGGTTTAAAGCCACAAATATCTTCGGTGCAATGTGACGGTAAATTATTACCTAAAGAAAAAGGTTATTGGCTCGCGCCAGCTGACTGTAGGCAAGTTAGTTGGTTGGTCCATGTTTTGCCCGTTAAAAAAAATACTACTGACGTTTCCGAGCAGAAAAGTATTGCTTTTGCCAATCCAGATTGGATATTGTTATCAGAGCCTACATCACTTTTACGAATTGCCAACCTAGATGAGCCTGGACGCATTTATTCAAAACTACCGTCTTTACCTTTAGTAGGCGGAACCCCTTTGGCTTCAGGTCATTTGTAGTTTGTACCTCCATCCAATGCTGCACCAGAATTTTATGTCTTGGGTAAAGCAAATAGAGCACAAAAAAATACATCTGGGTTTCTTGTAAAATATTTTGCTGATGATATAAAGAATGTAACGCAGTTAGGCTTGATTCCTGCTCATACTAAAGCATTAAACTATCTATCAAAAATTTTATTCCCTGACGATGACATTCCTCAGAATAATCGTTCATTAATGGTTGTATGGATTGGTGTGGATGCAAAGCATGGTTATGCTGGCGGTGCCGCGGGTGATAAGAGCTTTATCGCAAATTATTTAGTCAGCTCGAATAAATTGATTGAGCATAAGAATCGTGCTCAAACTTTAATGATATTATCTCGTGAGCAATTCCACCAACTAGTTGAAATTAAAAGGCATGGCTTAAATTCTTTGCCCAGTTGGGTGAATGAAAGCTTGGCCCAGTATTATGGGTTAAGATCTTTAGCAGAAGCATTGCCCAATGATCAACAGGCACAAGAACTAGTAAAATTATTCATTAGACCTGCAAAAATAATTACCCACTCTATGCCTGAAGTTGAAAAATTATTCTCTTCAGATCGTCCTAATGCCTTAGATTTATCCTACAACCAAGGTGCTACAATTTGGTTCGAGCTCGACAAAGCACTGAGATCTAATAAAAATAATTCAAATTTAGAGACATTTTTACCTGCGCTTTTAAGAATGGATTTTCCCGACAACGGAAAGCTGCCAGATGAATTTATTAGTGAAATGAAAGACCAAGAAAATCAATATGTTGATAAAGTACTATTAAAATACATTGGAAATTAATACGTTTATTTTGTTTTTAGACATTATTTTGATTGCGTAAATTAAAATATCGATCGCATTGATGTCTCCGAATTTAATGTCTTACATGCGTCTTTTGAATGCAACCAATCGCTTTTTAGTATGACATGTTCCTAATTTTTCAAATAAATTCTGAGGTTTTTATTGGTATCTTCAACATAAGTGTCAATTCAACGGGCAGATTTTTTTATAAACAAGTACTCAAAAAGCGCCGAGGCTGCTTCATGTGCATAACCATTACCTCCAAATGATGGATTAAAACTCTACCCAACAGGAAAGCGCCTTTAATGCATGATTTAGGTGTGGTAACCAAATCTTAGCATGGGCTGCTTTCTCGCCTATTTACGAGCATGAAATAACCATGTTTGTACATGTACATATTTACTGTACAATAATTAAAATATAAGGAGGATGTTATGGACAAGGTCATCTCATATACCAATGCTAGGGAAAATTTAGCTCAAGTCATGACTGATGTATGCAACGACAAAATTACTGCACACATCACACGCCGAAATGGTGAAAACTGTGTTCTGATGTCTGAAGAGGAATATGACTCCATACAGGAATCGTTATACCTTTTTAGCAACCCCAATAATGCCCGTCATTTGGAACGATCATTGAAGGATGCGGAAGAAAATCGTTTTGTCGATATTGAGCTGTAGCTGATATGGATCACCGATTCACGGAAACTGCGGCTGAAGATTTCAATTATTGGGTAAAGCATGACAAGAGAAAAGTCGATCGCATTAAAGTCCTTGTGACAGACATTAAACAAAATCACCCACAAGGAATAGGTAAGCCTGAGCCATTGAGGCATCAGAAAAGTGGTTTGTGGTCTCGCCGCATAGACAGAGAGCACCGTTTAATTTATTCGGTTGACGACGATATGTTGACGATATATGCCTGCCGCTATCATTACGACAAATAATTAATAATCAGATTCACCGAACCAGCCCGCTTCATCATCTGAAGCGGGTTCTTTATATCCAAAAAAGGAGATTCTTATGTGTTATGTAAAACAGTTTGATGAAGTGGAAAGCCTGAATGCCTCAATTAATGCAATTCTGAACCAAAATAAATTTGCTCAGGTTCAGATTCGACGCACTGAGCGCGGCTAGGAATTGAAGCAGGTGGCACGAGCGACGTTGATGGCCAAAATCAACCGAACTTTACGTGCCATGAAAAAACGCCCTGCTGTAACAGGACGTTTTTCAAATGATTGTCAGGGCAATTGGTAAAAAACCCGACGTGAGTAATCTTATCTATTTTGGTTGTGCCTGTAAAGCGGACCAACAAAGGACAATGTGCGATGAAGAAGCCAGAAGGCAACAATTTTACTGAAGCGGTTTTAATGACTTTCACCGTAGCGGTTTTCATCATGCTTTTTGGGCTGCTCTTTCTCATGGCCGTTGATCATTTAAGAGAACACGCGTTACTCTTAAATCAAAAAGTAAAAGAACTGTGTCACAATTCTGGCACAGTAAAAATAAGTGTTACATGGGTAAATGTAAAACTTTAATATTAATAGGTTTTTTGGTGGGCCCGGTCGGTTTCGAACCGACGACCAAGGGATTATGAGTCCCCTGCTCTAACCCCTGAGCTACAGGCCCGCGAAAGACGGCTATTGTAGCCGTCTATGCTATTACTGACAAGGTTTACTGCTTGTTTTCATCATTATCAAGGAAGCTTTTCAGTCTATCTGAGCGGGTGGGGTGACGAAGCTTACGCAGAGCCTTCGCCTCAATCTGACGAATGCGTTCACGTGTCACGTCAAACTGTTTACCCACTTCTTCCAAAGTGTGATCCGTATTCATATCAATACCAAAGCGCATGCGTAAGACCTTTGCTTCACGTGGTGTTAGGCTTTCCAATACATCTTTGGTGACTTCACGCAAACTGGAATACATTGCGGCATCGGAAGGGGCTACATTGTTGGCATCTTCGATGAAATCGCCCAAGTGTGAATCATCATCATCGCCAATGGGGGTTTCCATGGAGATAGGTTCTTTGGCGATTTTCATGATTTTCCGGATTTTGTCTTCCGGCATCTCCATCAGTTCGGCCAATTTCGCTGAATCTGGGTCTTCCCCATTTTCTTGCAAGTATTGGCGCGAAATACGGTTCATTTTGTTGATGGTTTCAATCATGTGCACCGGAATGCGAATGGTGCGAGCTTGGTCTGCGATAGAGCGGGTAATGGCTTGGCGTATCCACCAAGTAGCATAGGTAGAAAATTTATAGCCACGGCGGTATTCGAATTTATCCACTGCCTTCATCAGGCCGATGTTGCCTTCTTGGATTAAATCCAAGAATTGCAAACCTCGGTTGGTGTATTTTTTGGCAATGGAAATTACCAAACGCAAGTTGGCTTGAATCATTTCTTGCTTGGCGGCAGCCGTTTCATGCTCGCTTTTCACCATGTTCTTGTTGATTTGTTTGAGTTCATCAATAGAAACTTGGGTTTCGTGTTCTAAGTTGGCCAGCTGGTTTTGTTTTTCCACAATAGCGTATTGGAAGCGGTTTAAAGCTTCGTTCCATACCCGGTTCAATGCCAATTCTCGCTCTACCCAAGTAACGTCAGTGGGATTGTTCAAAAAGCTATTGATGAAATAATCGCGATCCATGTGGACACGGTTCAATGCGATGTCACGGATTTCACGTTCCAATTGACGCACTTGGCTTACGCGCATGCGCAGGCTATCGCAGAGGCTTTCGATTTGGCGTGTGGTAAAACGCACTTTGAGCAGTTCATCGGCAATTTGTGTACGCAAGTCTAAATATTTGGCATCTGAAGTATCTTTTTTGTGTAGGATGGCCACCATTTTTTCATAAAGTACTTGTATGCCATCAAAGTGCTCCAAAGTTTTTCGTTTCAGCTCTTCTAAATTGGCTGAAGCGGCCAAAGCAGCGCTTTCTTCATCGTCTTCTTCTGCATCATCTTCACTGTCTATCTCGGTATCGTCATCGCCTTCATTGCTGTTTTCGGCTTCGGCTGCTTCAACACCGATACCCAGTGCATCCATTAATTCTTCGTGTGGGTCAACAATGGCTTCAACCACGTCATCCACTTTAATTTCTTCTTTGCGGATGCGTTCAATTAAGGTCAAAATTTCGGCCACTGAGCCAGGACAAGCCGCAATAGCTTGGATCATGTTGCGTAAAGCATGTTCAATTTTTTTGGCGATGATGATTTCATCTTCGCGCGTGAGCAGATCGACTTGACCCATTTCACGCATATACATGCGAACGGGGTCGGTGGTACGGCCAAACTCATTGTCCGCACTTGACAAGGCGGCTTCGGCTTCGGCTACCGCATCATCATCCGTCATGTTGGCAGTGTTATCGCCCATCAGCAAGGCTTCGGCATCGGGTGCTTCTTCCGTAACCTGTATCCCTAAGCCTGAAATCATGGCCACGATGTTGTCAATTTGCTCCGCATCGGACATGTCATCAGGCAGAGCATCGTTGATTTCCGCATAGGTGATGTAACCGCGATCTTTGCCAATGATAATCAACTGGCGCAAGCGTGCCCGCTGTTCTTCGATGGTGAGTGGGCGATTGTCGGCCGAGTCATCATCGGCTTCGTAGTCGGTTTTTTTGGGGTTTTGATTGGCCATATATTGCACTCTGTTTCCGGCTGTTTTCAGGCAGCCCAAACTGGATTAATCGGTGCGCCTTTATTGATTTGGCGTCTGTTTGGATGAGCTCAACAAAGAGCGCAGCAATTGATTTTCTTCATCGGTGAGCGGGTGTTCACGCGATTTGCGTTTCAACGCATCAAGCTGTCTCAGTTTGAGGTTATCCCATAGTTTTTGCATGCCTGCTTTGAACGTGGCGCAGTCTTCTTCATTGTCAGACTGCAAAATATCCGGCGATGCCATAGCATGTTCGAAAATATGCTGGATGATGGGTTCAAATTCAGTATTGCGCATCAGTTCCAACACCGCACCACTGTTTAAAGGTGTGATGGAGGCTTGAATACGCTCAACCAGCGCAGCGAGGCATGCATCATCGCCGTGCAGGTCTAAATATTCGGGCAAATCTATATATACGGCCCATTGTGGATTTATCAATAGGGCACGTATTTGTTGCTGTACCAAACTCATCATTTCAGGCTGCCTGAAGGTTTGCACAGGGAGCTGATAACGTTTTTGTTGAATGTGGCGTTTGGGTGTTTCTTGGCCCAACAATTGGGCTAGATTGTGTTCGTCAATACCCACCATTTGGCTCAAGCGTTGGCGTAACAAATATGCCAGTGCCGGTGCCTTGATTTGTGCCAATAATGGGCTGCTGGTTTTAATCAATTCAGCTTTGCCTTCTTGGGTGGCCAGATTTAAGTTCTGACTTAAGGCTTGCCAGAAATAGGCAGACAAGGGCTGGCTTTGATGAATCAATGCATCTTCAAATGCGGGCGCGCCCTTGGCTCGAACATAACTGTCAGGATCGTGTTCCGCAGGTAGAAATAAAAAATGCAGGCTTTTGTCGTCTTTGAGCTGGGGCAGGGCATTTTCCAATGCGCGCCAAGCTGCTTTGCGCCCGGCTGAATCGCCATCAAAGCAAAAATAAATGTCATCACTTTGGCGCATCAATAATTTGATGTGATCAGCAGTGGTTGCCGTGCCCAAAGCAGCTACCGCATATTCAATGCCAAATTGCGCCAAAGCCACCACGTCCATGTAGCCTTCAACCACCAATACCCGAGCTGCTTCTTTGATGCCTGTACGTGCTTCATGTAGGCCGTATAGATGGCGGCCTTTGTCAAACAAAGGTGTTTCAGGCGAGTTTAAATATTTGGGTTCGCCTTTGTCGAGGATGCGCCCACCAAAGCCAATAATCTGTCCACGCGTATCTCGAATAGGAAACATAATACGATCACGGAAACGGTCGTAGTGTTTGTCGTCTTTGGCGATGACCATGCCGCTTTGCACCAAGGCATTGCTGGGGTAGGGCTGGAAGACTTTGGCCAGCGCTTGCCAATCATCAGGGCATAACCCAGCCCATAACGAGTGATAATGTTATCGTTGAGGCCGCGTTGTTGCAGATAGGCTTGTGCACGCGCAGAGCCTTGTAGCTGATGTTGATAAAATGTCGCTGCGGCAGTGGTAGTTTCTTCTAAAGTTTGCTGCTGTTGCTTGCGTGCTTTGCTGGCTGCTGGGTTGGCGGAGGTGGCGGATTTAGGCACCACCATGCCCACGCGGTCAGCCAAAAATTGCACCGCTTCAACAAAGCTCAGACCTTGATATTCCATCACAAAGCCTACTGCGGAGCCATGGGCACCACAACCGAAACAATGGTAAAACTGTTTACTGGGGCTCACTGAAAAAGACGGTGATTTTTCTTTATGAAACGGGCAACAAGCCATGTAATTCTGGCCACCTTTTTTCAGTGGCACGAATTCATCAATCACATCAACAATGTCGATTTTGTTGAGCAGTTCGTCGATGAATTCGCTGGGTATCATGGGTGTCCTGTTTTCAGGCAGCCATTTGGCTTAGGCGCTTAGAAGCTGTTTTAAGGTTTTGCTGACATCACCCATATCGGCTTTGCCAGCCAACTCGGTTTTGAGGACGCCCATGACTTTGCCCATATCGCTCATTTTGCTGGCGCCGGTGGCGGCAATAGCGGCTTGAACTGCTGCGGTCAATGCTTCTGGGCCCATCATTTCAGGCAGGTATTTTTGCAGTAAGTTGATTTCGGCCTGTTCTTTTTGTGCCAAGTCGTGGCGGTGGCCTTCTTCGTACATGTGCACGGATTCTTTACGTTGCTTCACCATTTTGGTCACGATGGCAATGAAACGCTCGTCATCGACTTCCACTCGTTCATCAACTTCAACCTGCTTGA
This sequence comes from Snodgrassella sp. CFCC 13594, assembly GCF_001590725.1. Classification (GTDB taxonomy): domain Bacteria; phylum Pseudomonadota; class Gammaproteobacteria; order Burkholderiales; family Neisseriaceae; genus Snodgrassella. Next base: position 26,137 of record NZ_LQXR01000003.1, read on the forward strand.
TGGCCGCTAAGGCCATGCGAATGGTGGATAAGGCTTCGGCATCGTGGCTGCGCATGGCAGTTTTCATGTCGTCTTGTAATCGTTGTTTGAGATTCATGACAGACTTCTTCAATCAATAATGCAACAGATAAAGGCAAATACCGCAAGCAAGGCCTGCGGTATTCCAGTTATTTCAGGCAACCCAAAAGCTGCCGCACCAAAATAAAATTAGTACAATTTTGGTGGCAATTGTTGGCTGCGCAGGCGTTTCTGCAGGCGTTTTACTGCGGCTGCCTTTTTGCGTTTGCGTTCAGTCGTTGGTTTTTCGTAAGCTTCACGGGCACGCAATTCGGTCAATAGACCAGTTTTTTCTACGGCGCGTTTAAAACGGCGCATGGCAACTTCAAAGGGTTCGTTTTCTTTTACACGAATAGCAGGCATTGCATTTGTTCCTAAATTGAATGGATTCTCGGTTTCTAGGCTGCCTGAAAATGGGCAGCTATTGCACGATGTGTGCACATACAGGCTTAAAATTAGGTGCTGTACCAACCCGAAAAACATCACCTCCTAAGGTGCACTGCTGTAATGATGATTAATATTTAGCCGTAAAAAACCACGGCCTTTCAAAAAGGTTAGGAATTGTCTTGTTTTTTAGGTTATTTGTCAAGCCATCTGTTGCTCATGCAAGCCTTGCATGCTGATTGGATTAATCAATCCAATCAAGTTCTAGGCGTGCTATTTTTTGTACAATGAGCAATCCAGAGTGGGGATTAGAGCCGGTTGACGCGACGAATTTGAGGAATGGAATGCAATGCTCGGATGATTTTGGTAAGTTGTTCCAAATTTTTGACTTGTAAAGCAAAGCGAAATTCGATGAAGCCGTCGGTGCCTTCTTGTTTTTTTGACGGAGTTTCTACCGATTCGATGTCGGCTTCGTTGGCAGAAATGGCTTGCGCCATCAATACCAATAGTCCGTGTGAATCCTGGGCAGCAACGTGCAGGCTGACATGGTAAGTGTTTTGTTGGAAATCATCCCAGCTGGCATCAAGTTGGTTGTCAGGATCCGCTTTCAGAATGTTGCTGCAGTTATCGCGGTGAATGATGATGCCTTGGTCTTTGATCAACAGTGCCTTGATGGTGTCGCCCGGAATCGGGTTGCAGCATTTGGCTAAGTGGATGCGCCCCGTCTCGTTACCGGAAATTTTGATGGGGGATAGTTTGACTGTGCCGCCAAAATGCTCTCCTGCTAAATCAGCGATGTGCATGGCTACGGCAATGGGCTGTAGTCGACCCATACCTACGTCATAAAGAACGTCTTCAAAGGCAGTATTTTTATTGGCTAAATCGGCTAGATACTTCTCTTTTAAGCTTTCAGACAGCAATACATTTTCCGGCAATAGGCTCGATAATGCTTTGTGCAGCAGGCTCTCACCCAGTTTAACCGCATCGGCGCGATTCATGTTTTTAATCTGATTGCGAATGGCGCTGCGGGCGCGGCTGGATACCGCAAAACTCAACCAAGCAGGATTGGGCCGCGCTTTTTCAGAGGTGATGATTTCTACCGTGTCACCAGTGCGCAATTTGGTACGCAAAGGCATCATATTTTGATTGATGCGCGTGGCCACGGTTCGGTTGCCGATATCGGTGTGCACCGCATAGGCGAAATCAATGGGGGTGGCACCTTCAGGCAACACCATGATTTTGCCCTTGGGCGTGAAAATATAGACTTCGTTGGGAAATAAGTCGACTTTAACATGCTCCAGAAACTCCAGCGCATTGTCGCTTTCTGCTTGTAAATCCAATATGGTTTGCAACCATTGGTGGGTGCGCATTTGTGCTTGGTCGAAACTGCTCTGCTCGCCAGATTTGTACATCCAATGGCTGGCTATGCCGCCTTCGGCAATGGCGTCCATTTCATGAGTGCGAATTTGCACTTCAATAGGTAGGCCGTAAGGGCCGACCAAGGTGGTGTGTAAAGACTGATAGCCATTGTTTTTGGGGATGGCAATATAGTCTTTGATTTTGCCTGGTTTGGGTTTATAGAGATTGTGCAAAGCACCCAGAGCCGCATAGCAAGCCGGAATGTTATTGACGATCACACGAAAAGCATAAATATCCATCACTTCCGCAAAATGCAGATTTTTGGCACGCATTTTTTGGTAAATGCTGAATAGGTTTTTTTCGCGCCCTTTAATTTGAGCTTCAATATTGGCGCCCACTAGGCGCTGACTAAATGCCCTTAAAACTTTACCGACCACATCTCGACGGTTACGACGAGAGGCTTGCAGAGCTTTTTCCAATACCCGATAGCGTTCGGGATGTAAGTGTTTGAATGATAAGTCCTGCAGCTCACGGTATACCTGGTTAAGGCCGATGCGATTGGCCAATTGCGCATAAATTTCCATGGTTTCTTGCGCAATGCGACGACGACTTTCTGGTTTTTTTGCGCTCAGCGTGCGCATGTTATGCAGGCGATCGGACAGTTTAACAATGATGACGCGAATGTCTTTGGTCATTGCCAAAATCAGCTTGCGGAAGCTTTCCGCTTGGGCTTCTTCTTGGTCGTTATATTCCAGTTTTTCCAGTTTGGATAAACCGTCTACCATGTCGGCGATGGTTTCGCCAAAAGCATTGGCAATTTGCATTTTGCCCGTGCCCGTGTCTTCCATAACGTCGTGCAGCACGCCCGCGCACAAGCCTTGCACGTCTATGTGCCATTCAGCCAGTTGAGTAGCCACAGCCATGGGGTGCGTAATGTAGGGTACGCCGCTGTTGCGAAACTGACCGTGGTGGGCGGCAATGCCGAAATCACACGCTTGGTTGAGCAGGCTTTTCTCTTCGGTTTTAAGATAGGAGGCGGTTTTGAGCAGATGTTGGCGTGAACGCTCAATAATGGCGTTGTAAGTGTCTTCGATTTGCTGATGACACAAAGCCAATTGCGCATCAAAATGGGTGGCACCCACGGTATTGATGTGCGCCATGATTTCTAAGCCTACGTCGCCCAGGCAGGGTTTCAGTTGTGCTGCATCTGCTGTTTCGCCTAAATCTTCCATGGCGATTTGAACCAATACCCCGGCCAGTGCATGAACGCGGTGTTGCTCTTGCGCCAATGCGGTGGTCAGCGCAAAGCTACGCATCAGCAAAGAGACTTTATTGCTCGCTTGTGCGTGATGAGATACATACGCACAAGCAGTTTCTAACAAAGCATAGCGCTCTTCTTTTTTCAGGTAGCCTGTTTGTGCAAATAAGGCTTCCCGCCATTGTGCTACATGGGCGGGATAGGCTGTGCTTGCTGGATACATGGGCGACCTGTGTGCGGCTAAAAATTATTTTTGTTGATTTAAAAGTTCAACACCAATTTGCCCAGCCGCGATTTCCCGCAATGCGACAACGGTGGGTTTGTCGTGGTCTTCTTCAACCAAGGGGGTTGCACCATTGGCTAATTGGCGTGAGCGCAAGGCTGCGGTCATGGTGAGATCAAAGTGATTGGGAATGCGTCCGATACAGTCTTCTACGGTAATGCGAGCCATGGTTTGTGTTCCAATGTAAGAATGAATGGGTTTATTGTCGCTAAATTTCAGGCATCTGCCAAGACGCGAATGATGCTTTCTTGTTGTGCGCTTTGAGTCAGGCCGCGAGAACGGATGATGTGAATGAGATCATTTTCGGCTTTATCTAAGTCTTCGTTGATGACCACGTAGTCAAATAAATAGGCTTGCTCGATTTCATTGCGCGCCTTATCCAGGCGCTTTTGTATCACTTCGGTGCTGTCTGTGCCACGGCCGGTGAGTCGCTTTGCCAATATGGCAAAAGTGGGTGGCAAAATGAAAATGCTGGTGGCTTCTGGTAATAAGCGGCGTACCTGCTCAGCGCCTTGAATATCGATTTCCAGAATGACGTTGAAACCTTGTTGCGTTAAATGAGCGAGCCAGATGTGCTTGTGCCGTAGTAATTGCCATAAACATTGGCGTGCTCCAGAAAGGCACTGGCGGCAATCATACGCTCAAATTCACCAGTATCAACAAAATGGTAATGAACGCCGTCTGCTTCACCTTCTCGGGGTGCGCGGGTGGTGTGTGAGATCGATACTTTGATGTCAGTATGGTGGCTCAGTAGGCGCGAAACCAAGGTGGTTTTGCCGGTGCCAGAGGCCGCCGAAACAATGAAAATTTGGCCAGTTTTTTGCATGAGCACATCTGCCATCAGTGAGAATATAGTCAGGCGCGCTATTATGCCACAACAGGGCTTGGTTGACTATGTGCGGTAGAGTCAAAATCAGTGGCGTCAATCGTGTGGCTATGCCAAAAATAAAGATAACTAAACGGTAATCGGGAGAGTCATGGCCGTCTTGAATAAAGAGAGAAAGTGTGCTTTCAGGCAGCCCAATCTTGTGATTGTGTGTCTTTCATTCAGGCAAGGTTTACGCTAAAATGCCCCATTCAAATCCCTTGTTATTGCCATGACCAAGTTTATCTTTGTGACAGGCGGTGTGGTGTCTTCCTTGGGGAAAGGCATTGCCGCTGCGTCTACCGCTGCCATTCTCGAATCGCGTGGCTTGAATGTGACCATGCTCAAGCTCGATCCTTATATCAACGTCGACCCTGGTACCATGAGCCCGTTTCAGCATGGCGAAGTGTTTGTAACCGATGATGGTGCCGAAACGGATTTGGATCTGGGTCATTATGAGCGATTCATCGATGCCACGATGAAAAAGCGCAATAATTTCACTTCCGGCCAAGTCTATGAAAGCGTGATTCATAAAGAGCGCCGTGGCGATTATTTGGGTGGTACCGTGCAGGTCATTCCGCACATCACCGACGAAATCAAACGTAAAGTACACGAAGGGGCTGATGGCCGCGATGTGGCCATTGTGGAAATTGGCGGCACAGTGGGGGATATCGAATCATTGCCTTTTTTGGAGGCTATACGTCAGATGCGCAGCCAATTGGGCCGCAATAATACCTTGTTTGTGCATCTTTCTTATGTTCCTTATATAGCAGCGGCAGGCGAAATCAAAACCAAACCCACTCAGCATTCGGTCAAGGAATTGCGTGAAATCGGTATTCAACCCGATATCTTAGTATGTCGTATGGATAGGCCGATGCCAGAAGAAGAAAAGCGCAAAATTGCGTTGTTCTGTAATGTGGAAGAACGGGCAGTCATCAGCTGCTACGATGCCCCCAGTATTTATGAAGTGCCCAAAATGTTGCACGATCAAGGCATAGATACCATCATCTGTGAGCAATTACAGTTGAATGTGCAACAGGCCGATTTAACGGCGTGGAATAAAATCGTGTATGCCATTGAGCATCCGAAACACAAAGTTAAAATTGCCATGGTAGGCAAATACGTGGATTTGACTGAATCCTATAAGTCTTTGTCTGAAGCATTGAAACATGCTGGCATTCAAACTGAAACCGAGGTGGACATTCACTACATTGACAGTGAATCCATTGAGCATGAAGGTATTGATGGCTTGAAGGGCATGGACGCTATTTTGGTGCCGGGTGGGTTTGGTAGCCGAGGTGTGGAAGGCAAAATTGCGGCAGTGAAATATGCCCGTGAGAACAATATTCCTTATTTGGGCATCTGCTTGGGCATGCAAATTGCGTTGATTGAATATGCGCGCGATGTGGCAGGCTTAACGGGAGCTAATTCTACTGAGTTTGATTTAAAGACACCGCATCCGGTTGTGGCTCTGATTGATGAATGGCAAGACCGCGATGGCCAAATTGAAAAACGCGATGCGAATACGGATTTGGGCGGTACTATGCGCTTGGGCGCTCAGGAGGTGGTGTTGGAAGAAGGGACTTTGGCCAAACGCATTTATGGTGACGAACACATTCGCGAGCGCCACCGCCATCGTTATGAAGTCAACAACCATTATGTACCGCAGTTGGTGAAAGCGGGTTTGGTGGTGGGTGGTTTTTCGGCAGGCCATGAGCATTTGGTGGAAACCATAGAATTGCCAAATCATCCTTGGTTTTTTGCCAGCCAGTTCCACCCAGAATTTACGTCCACTCCGCGAAAAGGTCATCCGCTGTTTACCGCTTTCATTAAAGCAGCATTGGCGCATAAAGCTTAATTTAAGCCATGGGTATTTTTAAGGCTGCCTGAACGTTTCAGGCAGCCTTGTTTGTGTCATGCATGTGTTGTCAATTTTCCTTTGGTTGATTAAACAAAAATAAATCAGTTGCTGGGTTGGTTGAGTCTGCTTGCTTGAGAACTGCCATGGCTGTTTTTCGGATAATCATGGTTTTTATCGTGGCGTGAGTGAATATTTTAGCTTATTGCTGTGGGTGACTCTGCTAAAATAGCGCCTGCCTGATTTTGGACCTCGTACCATGAAAGCCATACCCGTTCGCGCCAGTTATATTGCCAATCTACCGATGCTGTTGAGCATGACGCTGGCAGCCGTGTGGGTATGGCGTTTCCAAGCGATTGAAGAAAGCGCGGCCTTATTTTTGGGCATTATTGCGGGCGGGTTGGTGGACATGGATGACCGCTTAACTGGTCGCTTGCGCAATATTTTTTTCACCTTGATTCATTTTTCTTTAGCCTCGGTGGCGGTGCAACTAACCTATGGTCAACCGTGGTTGTTTTCCTGCTTGATGGTGGTCGCTGCATTTACGGTTACATTGGCCGGCGCCATTGATGTGCGGTATCGCACCATTGCTTTTGGCACTTTATTGGTAATGCTGTACACCGTGCTCACGCACATGCCACATATCCCGTTGTATCTCAATCCGCTGATGCTGGTCTGCGGCACCGTGTTGTATAGCGTGTGCACGATTTCTTTGCATTTGATGTTTCCACACCGTCCTGCTCAGGAAAGTCTCGCCGATGCCTATCATAAGCTGGCTGATTATATGCGCGTTAAAGCGCAATTTTTCGACCCAGATGAGGCAGATTTTTTGGATGCCAAAGAAATTCGGCTGGCCATGAATAATGCGGCGGTAATTAATGTATTCAACCAGTGCCGTAGTGCTTTGTTTTATCGTTTGCGCAGCCAACACCGTCATCCACGGACCATTCGTATGTTGCAATACTATTTTGCGGCACAAAACATGCATGAGCGCATCAGCTCTCGACATGTTGAATACCGTGATTTTGCGCACAAGCTGGCGCACAGTGACCTCATCTTTCGCATCCAGCGGGTCATTGTACTGCAAGCTGAAGCCTGTCAATCGATGGCTGATGCGCTGCGCAAAGATGAAGATTATGCCTATGACGATATTTTGAGTCGTGCCGGTACAGGCTTGCGCCAAGCTTTTAAGTTATACCGCGACGAACATGCCCACGATGCAGGCATTCCTTATTTGAAACAGCTGATAGACAACGTACTGGCCATTAGTGAACAGTTGCACCGATTGCCGTACATGCAAGACGTGAGCCAAGTGAGCAATGGCGATGAAACCCGCATCGCGGGGCAAGACGTGGATCGCATTCGTGATATTTTACCGGCATTGCGAAACCATTTGAATTTTGAATCATCGGTGTTTCGCCATGCTGTGCGTTTGGCTATTCTCACTGCTGCCAGCTGCTTGATTGTGGAGCTCTTTCATCTGCCCATGGGCTACTGGATTTTGCTCACTGGCGTGATTGTGTGTCAACCTAACTATTCGGCGACGACCACGCGTTTGAAGCAACGCATTTTGGGAACTTTATTGGGTGTGTTGGTGGGCTCAGCCGTGCCTTATTTCGCCCCCAATTTACCTGGGAAATTGCTGATTGTGGTGGCGGGAGCTACGTTGTTCTTCGTGTTTCGTACTCGGCGATATAGTTTTTCTACATTTTTTATCACCATTCAGGTATTGGCTGGGTTCTCAATCCTCGGCATGGATACGCCATCGGCCATGTTATCGCGTTTTGTGGATACATTGCTGGGTTCGGCGCTGGCCTGGTGTGCAGTGTCCTATTTATGGCCAGACTGGCATTATTTAACCTTGGGTAAAACGGCGCAGCGAGCACTGCAAGGCGATGCCGAATACTTGCGCCAGGTGGCCCATCAATTACACAGCGGACACGCCGATGACGTGGTTTACCGTACCGCGCGTCGCGTGGCACACGAACGTGCCGTGGCATTGAGTGCAGCCGTATCGGATATGTCAATAGAGCCCAAAAAATATGGTTCACGCTTGCCGGATGCACTCACATTATTACAGCTAAATTACGCGCTCATCAGCAGTATTTCGGCATTGGGTGCAATGCGTGCGCAAGATGATGAACAAAAATGGCCGCTGATGGAAGCCGATTTTATGCGGCAATTTCATCTTGTGGCGGAGGACATGGTTCGCTTGATGGGCCAACCACCCGATGATCACAGCATCGAAACTTTGGCACACATTCAGCAACAATTACGCGCCTTTGAGCCGGCTGACGAGGATGATGATGTGGTCAAACATGTGCTGTGGTCGCAATTGCAGCGCATCGCTGATCGTCTCAAGCCTTATTTTGATACGTTACAGCATGAAATTGACTTGAAGCAGGTTGCCTGAACGCAGGTGTATGCTGGGTAGTGCGCGCGAGGTGTTCATTTTTTGCGGGATGGCTGACGAATGATCAAAAAAAGCCGACCAGGGCCGGTCGGCTTGTGATGAGGAATGATTTTTTTCATGCCAAACGCTTGGCGGTGCCGTGGTATTCGCGGTATTTGCGCTGAATGTCGATGTGGTCAGCGATGCGCTTGGCGTCATGCCAGACACCCCAAATGAAACTGGAACCACGTCCAGACAAATAAGGCAAACCCAAGAAATACACACCAGGTTCGGTCGAAATACCTTGTGTATGGCGGGGTCGGCCATTTTCATCAAATGCATCCACGTCCAACCAACTAAAATCCAAAGCAAAGCCAGATGCCCAAATAATGCTGCTGATACCGGCTTGAGCTAAATTCAAACTTAAAATGGGCTGAGTAATGCATGCTGGATCTGGCAGCAGTTCGCGTGCAGCCGGTTCGGGTGGCAAATCCAATTCATTGCGCTCGATGTATGCATCGGCGGCATCCAAAATGGCGATATAGGCGGCTTCACCTTCATGGACATTGGCGGCTAAATCATCGGCAAAAGTCACTTCTTTGTCGGTAAATGAGCGGGTCATGCCCACCAAAGTAATGCCTTCTTGTGCCAAGCGTTTGAAATCGATGTTGACGCCGCCATGGGCACCGCTAACGGCCAAACCTTTGAGCGGGCCATTGTCTGTTTTAACCATGTCCCAGCCACCCAATACGCCTAGCCACCATACATTGTCACGATTACGGTAACGGCGGGGTGGACGTTCATGCTTGCCCACAGACAAATACACCTTTTTACCGGCTCGGTTTAATTCGTCGGCAATTTGTACGCCGGATGAGCCGCCACCAATCACCAATACTGCGCCTTCAGGCAACTGTTGGGGATTGCGGTATGCATCCGAATGGATTTGATACAGATCGGAGTCTTTGGGGGCAATGGCCGGAATCACGGCCTTTTGGAAAGGGCCGGTGGCAGCCACCACGCGTTGGGCTAAATAGCGGCCATCTGTGGTTTCGACCACAAAGCCCGCACCTTGCTGGTTGTGCTGGACTGACAATACAGTAACCCCTGTTTTGATGGGCGCGTTGAATTTTTTGGCGTAGGCTTCCATGTATTCCGCCACTTGTTCGTGGGGTACAAAGGCATCTGGATCAGCAGCAAATTCCATATTGGGGAAACGGTCGTGCCAGCAAGGCCCATTGGCCACCAGTGAGTCCCAACGGCGGGTTCGCCAAGCTTCGGCAATGCGGTTTTTTTCCAACACCACATGATCGATGCCGAGGTTGCTCAGGTGTTCACTCATAGCGACGCCGGCTTGGCCTCCGCCGACCACCAAAGTATCAATGGAAATGGTTGCTGTCATGTTGTTTTCCTTAAGTTGTGCGCTCATGCGTTCACGCGATGGCGCGGCTGTGTTTCAGGCAGCCTGTTTGGGGTATTACGCGACAGGCGGCTTGTTGATGGTGCCAATATAGGCAGCTTCTTGCCTCGGCGAAAATCGCATTAGCCAAAGCTTTGCATCGGAAAAATTGAAGTGGCACTTGCTTGCCTGAAACCCGGTATGAAACAGCAACATGGCCAATGTCATTAGTTTGGGCATTGGGTTGGTACGGTTTTTTTGAATGGCATACTTAAAAAAGCCTAATTGTGTTGGCGTCTGAGCCGGCGATAATGACAACACCTCAACTGATTTGCAGGAGCTTGATCATGAAACACACACGCATTCGTCCATTTAATACCAAAGACACTTATCCAGAACAAAATTTAGACAATGATTTGTGCCAGGCTGTGGTAGCCAGTGGTCGAACAGTGTTTTTGCGGGGCCAGATCGGCCAGAATCTTGACACCTCTGAAAATGTGGGTGTGGGTGATGTGGAGGCTCAAGCCGAGCAAGCGATGGCCAACATCAAAATGTTGTTGGAAGAAGCAGGCGGCGAATTGGAGGATATTTGCAAGATCACCATTTATTTGATTGACCCGCGTTATCGGGAAGTGGTCTACCGCACAGTAGGTCGGTGGTTGAAAGGTGTTTACCCTGTGTCTACTGGTATCGTGGTATCAGCCTTGGCTCGCCCCGAGTGGCTGGTGGAAATTGATGCTACTGCCGTTATCCCGAATTAATCACGCCAACCATCTTTGCTAGGGGAGCACGTCATGACTTTTTCGATTATTGCCCGTTGTCGTGAAACCGGTCAATTTGGTGCCGCCATTTCATCTTCTTCTCCGGCGGTGGCTTCGCGCTGCATTCGGGCGCGTGCAGGCATTGGTGTCGCGGCCAGCCAAAATGTCACCGATCCCCAGTTGGCCAATGTGTTGTTGGATTTGGTGAAATACGACTTGACGCCCAAGCAAGCACTGGCTGAATTGCAAAACAGCACCGAATTCATCGCTTATCGGCAATTGGCTGTGCTCAATGCGACGGATGAACCGGCGGCATTTAGCGGTGTGCACACTTTAGGGGTGTTTCATACTTCAGTGGGCAAAGATGCAGTGTGTTCAGGCAACCTGTTGGCGGCCCCAAGCGTTACCGATACTATGTTGGCCGCTTTTGATGCGGCAACAGGGGTGCTCGCCGAACGGTTAATGGCCGCGATGCAAGCCGGCGTGGCCGCAGGCGGGGAGGCCGGGCCAGTTCATTCAGCAGGGCTCATGGTAGTGGATAAAATGCCTTGGCCCGTGGTGGATTTGCGCGTTGATTGGGCTGAGCAAGATCCGATTGCGGAACTGTATGCGGCATGGAAGGTGTATGAGCCGCAAATGGTGAGTTATGTTCAGCGGGCACTAAATCCCACATTGGCACCCAGCTATGGCGTGCCCGGTGATTTATAATGGTGTCACAACCATTAGTTGAAGGTCTGTTATGCTGAATCGGATTTCTTTGCGTCAAATGGAGTATTTCGTGGCCACAGCCGAGAGTGGCAGTATCATCAATGCCTCCGAAAAAATCCATGTATCCTCACCTTCTATTTCAGCCGCCATTGCGCACATTGAGTCTGAATTACAGGTGCAGCTATTTGTGCGCCAACATGCCAAAGGCTTGCAGTTAACACCAGTTGGCGAGCAAGTGGTGGCTGCTTGTCGGCAGATATTGGGGCAGGCTGGGGGGCTTTACAGCTTGGCTTCAGACTATTCGGGTGCCATTCGCGGCCCGCTGAAGCTGGGTTGTTTCCCCGCTTTTGCGCCCATGATCTACGCAGAAATCATTTATGGATTCACGCGTTTGTATCCACAAGTAAATTTACAGTTTGCGGAAGAAGATCATCAGGGTTTGGTGGAAAAGCTACTCAACCAAGAAATCGATGTGGCTTTAACCTATGATTTGAACATCAATGACAAGCTGATTCAGTTTGAGCCATTGGCGAGTTTGCCCCCACATGTGTTGGTGAGTGAGTCACATCCTTTGGCAGAGCAGGTGGCAGTGACCATGGAAGAGTTGGTGGATTACCCCATGGTGTTGCTCGACATGCCCTACAGCAGCGAATATTTTATTTCTTTATTTCGCGAGCGCAATCTGAATCCCAATGTGCAGTATGCGTCAAAGTCTGCGGATGTGGTGCGCAGTATGGTGGCCAATGGTTTGGGTTACACCATTTTGAATGTGCGCCCCAAATCGAATTACTCTCTAGATGGCAAGCGCTTGGTGCGTATTCGCTTATCAGGTCAGCACCGTCCGATGTTATTGGGTTTGTCGACCAGCAAAGTGGGGGCGCAGAACAACGTGACTGAGGCTTTTATGAGCCGCTGTCGTGCCTATATTTCCGATCAATACATTCCGGGCATGAGTGCGCCGCACTTTTTTGATCCACATATCACCCATAACGATGGTGCGGATGAACCGGATGATGGTGAAAAGAGTCAATGATGTCTTTGTCTGCCAGTGCTGAATTGTTAAAAACCTTAGTGTCGTTTGATACCACCTCGGCTAAATCCAATTTAGAGTTGATCTATTATGTGGAGGGGTTGCTGAACCAAGCGGGTATTGCTGCCGAGTTGGTGTTCAATGAAGACCAGACCAAGGCCAATTTGTTTGCGTCTATTGGCCCTAAGGATAAGCCCGGCATTGTGTTGTCGGGGCATACCGATGTGGTACCAGTGGCGGGGCAGCAATGGGACACCGAGCCATTTCAGGCAACCCTAAAAGACAATAAGCTCTATGGGCGTGGCACCGCAGATATGAAGGGATTTGTGGCCTGTGCCATCCATGCTTTTTTGCAGGCGGCTCGGTTGGATTTACACACACCGCTGCATTTGTGCTTGTCCTATGACGAGGAAGTGGGCTGTATTGGCGTGCGTACTTTGTTAACGGTATTGGGGCATCAGTTGGTGGCGCCCAAGCTTTGTGTGATTGGTGAACCTACCCTCATGCAAATCGCCACTGGCCACAAAGGCAAAGCTGTGTATCAAGCCATTTGCCGTGGTCAGGAAGGGCATTCTGCGATGGCGCCGCAGTACATGAACGCCATTCATGTGGCTGCTGATCTGATTGACGGCATTCGTGCCACGCAACAGCAGTTGGCCCAAGAGGGTGCTCAAGACGATGCGTATGAAGTCCCTTATACCACCTTGCATGTGGGCAAAATTGCGGGTGGCAAAGCGTTGAATATTGTGCCCAATGAATGTGTCGTGGATTTTGAGATTCGTCATTTGGCCGATGAGGCACCGCAGGACTTGGTGGAAGCAGTGGAAGCCCATGTGCACGAACATCATCCTAAATCTGTCTCTTGGCTGAACATTGAAGCCGTAAACCAGTATCCGGGTCTGAATACCCCCACAACCATTGATGCCGTGCGTTTTTTGCAGGCCTGTTTGCCGGAAAATACGCCGCTGGGGAAAATTGCTTTTGGCACCGAAGGCGGCTTATTTACCCAAACGTTTGCCAGCCCGGTATTGGTGTGTGGGCCGGGTTCCATTGACGTAGCACACAAGCCGAATGAATATGTGGCTTTGAGTCAATTGGATTTATGCGATGCTTTTTTGCAGCAACTCATCGCCCGATTGCATTGAGGGGGACATGCGCGCCACTTAGGCTGCCTGAATGCATTCAGGCAGCCTGATTCAGATGCGGTGACATGGATGACCAACAGCCCTTATTACGTTTGCAATAAGGGCTGTTGTTTGTCTGTTAGAAATGCCTCATTGGCCATTGTGGCCATGTCTAAGGGTTATGCGCCGTCAACTACATCCGCGGGAACATATACCCAGCCGCTCATGATAGTGCGTGCGCTGCGGCTCATGGTGGCTTGAGTCACGCGCCATTGGCCGTTTTCCATCTGGGCTTCAGCACCCACACGCAAGGTGCCAGATGGGTGGCCGAAGCGCACGCTTTGTCGTTGGCCACCGCCGGCCGCCACATTGACCAACGTACCGGGTATGGCGGCAGCCACACCGATGGCCACTGCTGCCGTACCCATCATGGCATGGTGTAGTTTACCCATCGACACAGCGCGTACCAGCAAATCGACGTCTGCTGCTGCCACGGTTTGACCACTGGCAACCACATGGTTTTGGGGTGGCGCCACCCAGGCAATTTTAGGCGTGTGTTGGCGCGCCGCCGCTTGGTCGATGTGGCCGATTAAGCCCATTTTAAGCGCGCCGTAGGAACGAATGGTTTCAAAACGAGCCAATGCCGCTGCATCGTTGTTGATGTCGTCTTGGCATTCACAGCCTTGGTAGCCCAAGTCTGCTGCATTGAGAAAAATGGTGGGGATACCCGCATTGATGAGTGTGGCCGGAAAAATACCTATGCCGGGCACCTCCAGCGTATCCACCCTGTTTCCGGTAGGAAACAATGCACCACCATCTTCTCCATCATCGGCTGGATCCAAAAAACTTAATGCCACTTCGGCTGCGGGAAAGGTGACGCCATCAAGTTCAAAATCGCCGGTTTCTTGGACTTGGCCGTTGCATATGGGGATGCGGGCAATGATGGTTTTGCCGATATTGGCTTGCCAAATGCGGACATCAAAATGGCCGTTGGTGGGAAGGCGATTGGGGTGAATGAATCCGGCATGGATGGCAAAGCCCCCGACTGCAGCGCTTAGATTACCGCAATTGCCGCTCCAATCAATGAAGGGCTGGTCTATGGCCACTTGGCCAAATAAATAATCTACATCATGGTCGGGGCGTGTGGCAGGGCCAATAATCACAACTTTGCTGGTGGATGAGCTGGCATTGCCCATGCCATCAATGTGTTTACCATATGGGTCGGGGCTGCCGATGATGCGCATCAATAATCGGTCACGAGCATCCCCTGCATGTTGGGCACTGGGTGGTAAATCGGCTAATGCAAAAAAAACGCCTTTGGATGTGCCGCCGCGCATATAGGTGGCGGGGATTTTGATTTGAGGGGTACCGATAGCCATGTTTCTCCTTTGTGTTTCTGCGCAGCAGATTTTATTATGGTGTTATCATTCTAAGCTCGCCAATTGTAGCCGATGGTTGGGTTCTGGCATAGAAACAACTGATTGAAACGCGGTAGTTTTTTAAAGAATAAAGGATAAATCGATGCTAGCAGCATGGATTTTTTTGGGTATGTTGGTGGGTGGTGCAGTAGGTAGCTATGTGCCTGAACTTTGGGGTGATGCCGGATTTTCGTTGGCGAGTGTGTTGCTTGGTGCGGTTGGCGCGCTGATTGGCATTGGTTTGGCTGTTAAAGTGGATGAGCGCATGGGTATGTAAGCATGTCGACTTATCTTTCTATTGCATCCAGCAATACGCCGTTTTGTTCATGCTGCCTGAAATAGCGGATCAATATCCTCATCTGGCTTGTGATGGCGGGTCGTGTTATGTTGTGGTGTTTACTGATTAAAAAGTGGTTGCGATGACGATTGGGCAATTATTCCAAAAACTGCGTCCTTTTGTGCGCCCTTATCGAGGGCTGGTGATCATTACATTGGTGCTGACTTTGGTGGGTTCTTTGGCGGCGCAGGTGAATGCCATCACTCTGCAATATACGGTTGACCGCATCAATGAGCTGGTGCGCGGTCATCAAGGGGTGGGCGATGGCTGGCGTATATTGCTGATTGTCAGTGTGGTGTTGTTGGCCAAAGAAATCATCAATGCACTGGTGACATTTGGGCAGAAATTCTATGGTGAAAAACTGCGCATCTGGGTGTCTCAGGATTTGGCGCAGGCGATTATTGTGCGCGTACTTACCTACCGCATTGGTTTTTTCAGCGATGATCACAATCAAGCTGGTAAATTGCAAACACGCATTGATCGTGGCATCAGTTCGCTCACGAGGCTGGTGCAGATTTTCTTCATTGATATCCTGCCATTGTTTACCAGCGCTTTGATTGCGCTGGCATTGATGTATTGGGCCAATGTGTGGGTGGGGTTGGTGGCCACGATGATTGTGCCGTTGTATTTTTGGATTACGTATCTGCAGGCGCAAAAATTGGTGGGCTGGCGGCGCTTGTTTCGCCGCAACATGGAGCAAAAAAGCCAAGGCATCATTGGTATTATTCAGTCGATTGCTGTGATTAAATCGTTCAATCGTGAATCTGTGGAAGCACAAAAACAGCTGGTATTGCAAAAAACACTCACCGAAAACCAAATGCACACACGCCAAACTGGCTATGTGTTTGATGGTTTAAAGTCATTCATCGAACAAATTGGGGTGGTGCTGATCATCATCCTTACGGCGGCGCTGGTGTTGCAGGGAAAAATGAGCATTGGCATGATTATGTATCATGTGTTGTTGTTTAATAATGTATCGGCGCCCATTCGTTCACTGCACCGCATTTATGATGAAATCAATGATGGTCTGATTTATGCTGAAAGTTACTTTGGTATCATTGAAGCCAATGATGAAATTGAGCCTTCAGGCAACCTCAAACCCGCACCCATAAGGGGCGAATTTCGGTTGCAGCACGTGCATTTCCACTATCCCAATGGGCTGCATGCTTTGAAAGACATCTCCATTACCATAAGGCCCAATTGTGTGACGGCGATTGTGGGCTTATCGGGTGCTGGTAAATCTACGTTAATCAGTTTATTGGATAAATTCTATACGCCGGATTCCGGCCACATTTGCTTGGATGGCGTCGATATCAATGATATAGACACGCATTATCTGCGTGACCACATTGGCTTGGTATTGCAGAAAAATCATATTTTTAGTGGCAGCATTGCCGATAATATCCGCTATGGGCAGATGGATGTAACGGCTGCTGATATTGAGGAAGCCGCCAAAAAAGCATCCATACACGAACAAATCATGCAATTACCTAAAGGCTATGATAGCGATGCGTTGACCTTATCTGGTGGTCAGCAGCAGCGAATTGCCATTGCCCGGATGTTTTTGAAAGACCCGCCCATCATTTTTTTGGATGAGCCCACCGCCAGTTTGGATGCGATTGCCACAGAGCAAATCAAAACCAGTCTGGATGCCATCAAACGCAATCGAACGGTCATCATTATTTCCCACAGTTTGGGGCAGATTATTGATGCGGATTATACTTACGTGATGCAAGAGGGCGCGATTGTGGAGCATGGCCTGCATGAGCAGATCTATGCGCAAGGCGGCGTGTATAAAGACATTTTTGATGCGATGGCCAAGAGTTTGAATGTGGACAAAATTGCCAAAACCTTTGAGCATGAATCCATTTTTCCCGAATTACGTCAATCTAATCAAAGTCCTGAGTCATAGCATTGTCTGTTTGTATCCGGATGCCAATAGAAAGGAATCACGATGTCGACTGCTTTTTTCAAAACCATCTCATTGGGCTTGGCGTGTGCCGCTTTAGGTGCATGTATGGCTTTGCCAACCAGCGGTAGTCACACGCAAAATATCCGTACCAACGCTGGTGGCAATCCCACTATGTCTCTGCCCAGTGCGCTGAAACGCTGTGACCAAGATAAGGATGGAGCCAGCTGTTTGTATGTTGGCCATGTGTATGAACATGGATGGCAGGGTGCCAGTAAAGACAATGTCGCGGCCATGCGTTATTACCAGGAAAGCGCGCGCTTGGGGTATTTTCGTGCTTATCAATCTATTGGGTATATGTATGAGCAAGGGCTGAGCGTCTCCAAGGATTATGCACAAGCGCGGCAGTGGTATGAAAAAGGGGTGGCTGCCGGTGATGAAAATGCCATGCTGTATTTGGCCAATATTTATCAATATGGGCGCGGTGTGCCTACTGATTTAAACCGCGCGCTGCAATTGGCCAATCAGGCTTGTGCTTCGGGGGAACGGTATTTGTGCATGGTGCGCGATGATATTCAGAAAAGAATAACACAGCAAAACCTTTGAGATGGGGTGTGCTTGGTATTCACCTTTCTGCAATAGATCTGATGCTTGCCTGAAATGTGCACAAAAGCCTATTTTCAGGCAGCGAGAAGGGAAACTGGAGTAAGAATGTGGGCTCTTTAATCATCAAAGGCGCAATTGGTGCGATGGTGGTGCTGTTGATTGCGGTGCTGTCGAAAAGCAAGTCTTTTTATATCGCAGGCTTGGTACCGCTGTTTCCCACGTTTGCGCTGATTGCCCATGTGATTGTCTATCAAGCTCAAGGCACCACGGGGCTTCGGCAAACGGCTTTATTTGGGTTGTGGTCGATGATACCTTATGCCGTGTATTTGCTGCTGGTGTATGTGTTGGCGGAACGATGGCCACTGTGGCTTGTGCTTGGCATGGCAACGGTGGCCTGGGTGGTTGCTGCGATGGTACTCATTCTGGGTTGGCGCAACCTGCATTAATCACAAAATCAACAGTAAAAGAAGGCCAGATTCCATTACAATTACAGGATGCTGCCACCTGATCACCCAATCGGTCTTCAGGCAGCCTCTAAACTCACACAGCAAATCAAGGAGTCTTTCATGACCGATGCTGACAAAATTAATGCGTGGCTGGATGAGCACCGCATCACCGAAATTGAATGCATGGTGCCCGATATGACCGGCATTCCTCGCGGGAAAATCATTCCACGGCACAAATACGATCCGGCTGAAGGCATACGCATGGCCGAAGCGGTATTCACCCAAACGGTTACTGGCAATTACCCCGAAGACGATTTCAGCCCACCCACCGATCCCGACATGCGCCTGATTCCGGATCCCAATACTTTGCGCATGGTACCTTGGGCTGCGGAACCTACGGCGCAAATTATTCATGATGGTGTGCGTTTTGATGGTTCCCCAGTGGATATTGCACCACGTAATGTGCTCAAGCGCGTGCTCAATGAATATGCGCGGTTGGGTTTGAAACCCGTGATTGCACCGGAAATGGAGTTTTACTTGGTGCAAACCCAGCCTGATGAAGATTTGCCTTTAGAACCGCCAGTGGGTCGCACGCACCGAACTGAAGCGGGGCGGCAGAGTTTCAGTATTGATGCCATGAATGATTACGACGATATTTTTGATGTAATGTATGACTGGTGTGAAGAGCAAGATTTGGGTCTGGATACTTTGATTCATGAAATGGGTCCTGCCCAAATGGAAATCAATTTGGATCATGGGGATCCATTGCTGCTGGCCGACCAGGTATTTATTTTTAAACGCACCATTCGCGAAGTGGCCATCCGCAATAACATGTATGCGACGTTTATGGCCAAACCCATGCAAGGGCAACCAGGTAGCGCCATGCATATGCACCAAAGTGTGGTAGACATCAATACCGGTAAAAATATTTTTAGCGATGACGAAGGCAATTCCACTGAGGTATTTTTCAACCACATTGCTGGGTTGCAAAAATATTTGCCGGCCGCGATGCCGTTTTTGGCACCATTTGTGAATTCTTATCGTCGCTTAAGCCGCTTCACGTCGGCGCCGATTAACTTGGAATGGGGTTATGACAACCGCACTTGTGGTTTGCGTGTGCCTGAGTCCAATGCTGCTGGGCGGCGTGTCGAAAATCGATTGGCCGGTGTGGATGTGAATCCTTACTTAGCCTTTGCGGCGAGCTTGGGTGCTGGGCTATTGGGGATGCAGCAGCAGCTACTTCCTACGCAACCTTTAACCAGTAG
The DNA here is from genome assembly GCF_001590725.1 of Snodgrassella sp. CFCC 13594. GTDB lineage: Bacteria > Pseudomonadota > Gammaproteobacteria > Burkholderiales > Neisseriaceae > Snodgrassella. The sequence continues at coordinate 45,593 of NZ_LQXR01000003.1, forward strand.
CGGTTATGACAAACCCAAAAATTTACCCCGCCATTTGGATGATGCCGTGGCCGAATTATTGGCGTGTGAACCACTACATGAATTGCTCGGGACAAATTTTGTGAAATGCTATGCAGCAATTAAAGAAACTGAGTTTGAAGAGTTTTTTGAAGTCATCAGCCCGTGGGAACGCCGTTACTTGCTGTTGCAGGTATAGAGATTGGGCATCAAATCTTTAGCCAAATGCTGCCGAAAGCATTCTTGCAGTTATAGGGGTTTGGTGCTTTGAGTTATTACCCACGTAACCGATAAAAAACGAGCTGATGCAGCTCGTTTTTTATCGGTTATCTGTTTGGTGTAGGTCTGCGTGGTTGGATGATTGAGATTCAAGCACGGCTGCGAAGTGGCACTTGGTGACGCTTAATAAAATAAGCATGGTCAGCAAATCAAATGGCTACGTTACCCACTCTGGTCAATACGGCTGATGAAGTTGTGATCCATAAAAATGACGGTTAGCCAGATTGGTCGGACAAGTGGCCGGAGACTAAATCGTGTTGATCCGCAATGGCGGTGGCCATGCGTTCACTGGCACCTTGGTGCTGTTGAATAAAATGTGCCGCTTCTGCGGCCATGGCTTGTCGCTCTGATGGGTGTGACAACAGCTGAGTCGTTAGGCTAAACCATTCTTCTGCATTGGCTACCTGTTTGGAGGCACCTGCTGTTTGTGCATTTGCGGCTGTCGCTGCAAAATTATAAGTTGATGGGCCAAACAAGGTAGGCACGCCACAAGCAATTGGCTCGATCAAATTTTGGCAGCCGGTATCCACTAAACTGCCACCCACAAAAGCCACATCAGCGCAGTAATAATACGCGAATAATTCACCTAGGCTATCACCCACCCAAATTTGTGTGCTGGGTGCTATCGTTTGATTGTCGCTGCGTTTTTGTACGACATAACCAAGCTGATGGGCTTCATCAAAGGCTGCCTGAAAACGTTCGGGGTGGCGGGGAATGATGACCAGCAGCGCATTACCTTTATAGGCTTGCCATGCGCGCAATAGCATGGCTGCCTCATCCTTGTTGTGCAGTACGCGCGTGCTGGCACACACCACCACTGGCCGCTGACCGATGCGCGCACGAAATTGATTGGCCAAAGAGCGCATCGGGGCTGGTGGCGTGATGTCGTATTTGCTGCTGCCACACACTTGAATATGGGGTACACCAATGCTGGTTAGGCGTATTGCATCTGCCTGAGTCTGAGCGAAGCAGGCTTGCAGTGTTGCTAAAGCAGGGGCCACTAAACCTTTGACCTTCAGGTAACCTTGCTGTGATTTGGGTGACAATCGGGCGTTGGCCATGTACATGGGAATGCCCAGCTGTGCAGCTTGATGCAATAAATTGGGCCAGATTTCGGTTTCCATCAAGACCCCAAATAGCGGTTGATGTTCACGCAAAAAACGAGTCACATACGCTTTCTTATCATAGGGCAGATAGCGGCATTGTGCGTCTGGATATAGTTTTTGGGCCGTGTCACGGCCGGTGGGCGTGGTTTGTGTGATGAGCAGCGATGCTTCAGGAAAGTGGCGGCGCAATGCCTGAATAATGGGCTCGGCTGCGCGGGTTTCACCAACGGAAACTGCATGTATCCAAATGGCGTGTTGCAGCGGATGTGCATAGGTTTGACCAAAGCGTTCAGGCCAATAATCTGCATATGCAGGCGCCAGTTGCGCACGTTTTTTCAAATAACGGCGCAACAAAGGCGGTGCCATGATCCATAATGTTTGATACAGCCAAGACCACAGCATTTCAGGCAGCCTCATTAATCAAAGCGCACGGTATAACGCATCTCGCCACCAAAAGAACCCGTGCCCACTTTTAAGATGGTTTGCAAGCCACGGCTGATTTGGTAGGTGAGGCGAACGGTTTGCGTGGCTGATTCTATCCCATACTGGTAACCCAGATATAGATTATTGCTCAAACGTTTGCCCACGGTAATCACTTGCTCAGCAGGATTGAGTTCACCGGTTTGGCTGTTGCGGGTTTGTTGGCTGGTAATCCCGACCTCATCGAGAATGCCCAGCTTATCGTTCAGGCCACCGGCTAGCCAAGCACTGGCGGCAGCGGCAATGGCCGCTTCATCACCGGCACTACCGCTGCTGGCACGATTGAGAATCAGCCATGAGAGTTTGTCTTTATCGCTCATGGCTTCATCCGCCACCAAGTTCACTCGTGGGCTGTTTAAATTGCCCAGCGCCTCAACACCGGCGCCGACTTGGGAGTAGCGGCGTTTGGCGCGAATCTTCAGATTGGGGTTATCCATGGGGCCAACAAAAGAAATAGAGCTGCCGCGTTGAATCACCAAATCTTGTCCATAAGCCTTGTATTGCCCACGCACGATATTGACGGTGCCCACCACCTGGATGTCTTGACGCGGCTCAGCAGTGGCTACCAGCGTACCACCCAAAAGCACATCTAAGCCTTCACCACTAAAGCGGAATTTATTGTTGAGATCCAGCGCCAAGTTAAGACTAATCGGTGTATTTTGCGTTTCTTTGGGTTTTTCTCTGCCCAATACCACCACATCATCGTCCAGAGTGGGCATGCCTGATTTTTGGAAGCCAAAATGGCCTTGGTCTACCTTGAGTTCTCCCGTTAAAGTAACGCCGCGCTGGACGGTATAGATCAATCGGCTGTTGCCACTTAAGGTCAAGCGGCGGTTGATTTGGTCCAGAATGGTATAGCGGTCAAAGTGGGCGGTCACATCCACATCGGGGGTTGTACCGGCCAGATTGACGGTTCCTTTTAAGGTTACATTGCCGTCGCGGCGTTTGAAGGTGAGGGCATCGATGAGCCAACGCCTGCCTTGGAAGCGGCTGCGTAGAGTGCCGTTTTCTAAGATGATGCCGTTATTTTGCTCTCGATAATACAAGTTATCGCCATTCAAGGTACCATTCAGTTGTGGGTTGTTAAGGGTGCCACTGATGGCGGCGCGGGCGTGCAAGCTGCCTTTGGCCTGCATGCCTACTGGCATTAAATAGCGAAAGCGATCCAAATCTGGCGCATCCAATTGGATATGGCCACTGATGGCGGCTTTGCTGATGTCATTGCCATAATTTTGTGCAATGTCCAATACCGCATCGACATTGCCATATCGGGTATTGCCAGACAAATGATTGTTGATGCGGCCATTTTGGAAGCGGGTATCCAAAACCACGTTGCTGAGTCCCAATGCTTGTTCTCGTTGGGGCAAAATCACATCGCCAGCCTGTTGGCGAATTTTAAAATAGCCATGCATGTTGTTGTTGTAGGCAAAATCCCAATCGCCTGCCAACACCAGATTTTGTTTGACAGGGATGGTGATGAGATTATGCAATTCTTGTACGGCCAAACCATTGGCCTGCCCGCGAGTAGTTAGGCCTTTGTCTTTTATCCAAGACAGCGAGTTCACGTTTAAGCTACCGCCCATGGCTGCCCAGCGCGCATGATTCATGATCACCTTTTCGCTGCCGGCTTCTAGGGTTAGTGGTGCGAGCAGCTTAAGGTTAAAGGCACCGGCAATGTCGAGTGTGCGCACCAGCCCGCGCCATTGGTAATTTTTATCCAAGCCGCCGTTGGCAGCTACATTTAAACGGTATGGTTTACCATCCAAAGACATGCTCCCTGAAGCCTGTATTTGGTGTTGGCTGCCTCGTCCATTGATGTGCGTGCTTACAGCATCAATACGCGTGGGCTGTTTGGGGTTATTGGCATTAATTAATTGTATCGCTTTGCCATCCACTTGAATGTTTAATGGTTGGTTGATGTCGGGCGAGCCTTGAAGTTTGAAATCCAAAGTTTGGATATGCAGCAGTTGATTGAATTGCAGCTGTCGTGCTGAGCCTTGAATATTAGCGGTGAGTTTTTTCGGCTCACCGGCCACAAAGCCTTTGGCGGTGAGCAGGCCTTTCAAACCAAAACCAAACAAATCCAAATGAGGTGCATAGATGTCTAAGTTGAGCTTATCACCAGTCTTGCCGAAGCTGCCGTTGCTATTGATGCGGTTTTGGCCCAGCAGCAAATTGATGTTGGCGCGGCTCAAATGGGCCTCTTCATACGCCAAATCAGCTTTGCCTGCCAATGGCGCACCGGAAAGAACGCTGTTTTGCCAACGCATGGTGCTGGCCAATTCAGGTTGCTGTTGTTTACCAGATAACTTGCCTTTGAGCGTGGCTGTGCCATTAACGCGGCCCAAGGGGAAATCGCTATTGAGCTTGCCGGGGTTGAAATTTTGACTGGTGACGGTGAGATCAACTGCTTTGTCTTGAAAAAGGGCCAGGCTGCCTTTGGCATTTAAACTACCCCCGCCATTGGGCATAACCGCTAACTTATCCAGCATCAGCGTTTGTTGGCCTTGATTTTCATCGGTGAGCAGGGTTATTGCGCCGTTACTATTGCCCTTTTCGGTGGCCAATTGCCAGGTGGTTTGAGGACTATTAAATTCACCTTGAACGCGAATTTGTCCATTCAAAGTGCCATTCAGCTCATTTATCAACACATCGCGGCTACGGATGCGCTGTAATTGCGCAGTCATGTCAACGTGGCGGTTGCTGCTGTCTATGTTGCCACTGATGAATATTTGACCTTGCTGCAAAAGCTGTGCGGTGAGATTGGGTACCACCACTTTTCCGGTATTATCAATGTGTACTTGGCCACTGATCTGGGTGAATGGCAAAGCGGTATGTTGAGTATCATTGTACGGTCGGGCGGCCGAATTGCGGACATTGATGGTGCCATTGATTTCATCCGGCTTGGTCGCATCCGGCTGCATGCCCACGGCAAAGTTCAAGTCGGCTTGCGGTAGGGTATCCAGAAAGGCTGCCGGATTGATATTTTGGCCGCGTAAATCAACCTTCACGATTTTGTGATTTAGCTGCAAAGCATAGGGTTTGAATATGGCTTCGGCGAGCAAGCTGAGGTTTTGGCCTTTGATGGTGGCTTGAATGTTGGGTTCATTAAGGCTGCCTGAAAATCGCGCTTGGCTTTGAATGGCAGTTTTGTCCAAAACCCCATTGCCGCTTACTTGGCCGCTAAGGGCATAAGGTGTTTGTGTGTTGAGCACAATTTGACCACTGACGTTTTGCCAAGGGGTGCTTAGTTGTGCAATATTTAAAGTATGATTTTGATGGTCGTAGACGTAACTGGCTTGGCTGGGCAACAACACGGTTTGTGCTGGCTCGCCTATGGTAATGCCACCCAGTACGATGGCATCTACATTCACGGCTACGGGTAAACGAATACTTTGAGGCAAGGTTGCTGCAGGTTTTGCTGGTTCGGGCGCGCTGCTGCGGCTGACCATATGTAATTTGCCCACTTCCAAACGGCGGATATGCAGTTTACGTTGCCATAATTCTCGATTGTTCCAGTCCAGCAGTACGTTGTCGATATCGATGTCGACGCTTTCGGTATGGATGCGCCAATTCTCACCTTCGAAGCCGCGCCACACACTGCCAGTCAGATTGTCGGCCTTAATATTGACGCCAAACCAAGAAGGCAAGGTCAGCACCCCGAAACGCAATCCTGATTGGCTACCCAAGAGCCACGATAGGCTGCCTGAAAGCAAAACAAACACAATCAATATCACCCACAGCACACGTTTTAGCCAACGGCGTTTGGGTGGCACTGCGGGCGGCGGTGTGGCTGGTGGTGTGGTGGTGTTGGGTAATACGGCGGCTTGATCGGTCATTAAAAACGGGTTCCCAAACTGATGTGCCAACGCACTTTTTTATCATGATGGCCGTAGGCAACATCGAAGGCAAAAGGGGCCACGGGACTAAACCAACGCACCCCGATACCTGTACCGTGTTCCCATTTCATGCTGGAAAAAGAATGTGAAACCGAACCCATGTCATGGAAAATGGCGGCGGCAAAATCTTTGTAAACAGGAATCTGATATTCGACGCTGGCCACACCCAAAACACGATCGGGTAGCACCGAATCATTGGGGCCTGCGATGCCAATGCTGTCTTGTTCATAGCCCCGCACGCTGGTCGCCCCGCCAGAACGGAACATCAGACTGGAAGGTACATTGGCATCGTCTTTGGCATGGACATAGCCAAATTGTCCGCGCACCACCCAAGTGCCATATTTTTTCTCTTGGGGCGTGTAGTAATAGCCGGCATTGGCGTTGACGCGCTGAATCATGGTTGACGAACCCAATGTCCCCAAAGTTGTGCCTACTTTGCCTTCTAAATAATAGCCGTTGGCGGGGCGGAGTTGGGTTTCGATATTCTGCCGCTTCCAAGAAGCGGTCACCATCAAAGCATTGCTGTGACCTAGGTCGGGACCACCATCGGTAATGCGGCTGCTTTCCGTGATGTATTCCAACCCCAAGCGCGAATCGATGTTGTTTTTATCACGCACGTACCAAACGCCACTGGTGAGTGCTTTTTTCTCCAGTTTCTGGGCTGTAGAACGTTGATAACTGACATTGCTGGTCCAAAAATGACCATTGCTCTGACGCGGTTGGCTTAAACCAAAGCCAAAGGTGGTTTGGTATTTATCGGTGTCGAGTAAGGTAGAACCCACATAACCATGGTTAAAAACATTGTAATGATCATATCCCACGCGAAAACCAGCGCCATCGGCTGAGTCATAACGCAAACCCAACTCAAATTTTTGCCGCTTCATCTCATTGACGGCCACTTTGACCGGTACTCGATTATCCTGCATGCCTTTGAAATCGGCTTGCACCACGGCGCTCCCATAGTGGCTGTCTTGTTCTAATGCCTGTTGATAATCCAGTAATTTATCCAGATCATAAGGAGAGCCGGGTTCGAAACGCGCCATGCCGCGCACCACACTTTCCGGATAACGTTGGGCACCAGAAATTTCGATGGGACCAAAATAAATGGGTTGTTTGCTGTCTACCGTGAGCGACAAATCTGCTTGGTTTTGATTGGGATCAATGGTGGCTTTACTGGCACTGATGGTGGCCAGCGGATATTTTTTACGCACCACGGCCGTGAGTACCGATGATTTGCTGCTGGCCCAGTTGCTTTGAGTGAATGGGTCGCCTACCGGAAGCGCCCAATTGGCCATGGCATTCTGATAATACTGAGTTAGGTCATCGTCGCTGAGAATATCACCCACAATAGCCACACTCACATTATCAATGTGAGTACGCGGTCCCAATGTAATGGTTACCACAAAACCATCGCCTTCTGGCGAAATTTGAACTTTGCTATTGAAATAACCTTGGGTTTGCAACATGGTTTGCACTTGGTCTGGCGCTTCTTCAACCAAAAAACCAATTTGTTCGGTATCTAATTCTTCTTGTTGCTGTTGGGTGATGAGGGGTAGATGCTCGGTAATTATTTTGGCAATGCTGGTGTCGTTAACATCAATGCGCACGGGATGCTTGATGACCACAGGGACCGGTTTGGCAGGCCAGATTTTTTCCCACAAACTGGTTTTGGGTGGCGTGTCGCTGTCATCCGGTGTGGATGCCCCATCGGTGGAGGGGGCCGTGTCTTCGGCCAAGGCCCAAGGGGTGCTCAGACTGAATAAGGTGGCCAAAATGGCCAGGTGCAATGATTTACTCATGAATAAACAAAATTTGGGCAGACAAAATAAACGAGGCTGCGCATTCATCATTCATACCTTTTGATGAGCGCGAGCCCAATAATTGCAGGCATTGTAACGTGTTTTATGGGGCGCATGTTTGAATTGGACGTAAAGATGGCATTGTATTGCGGCTGTTGTATTGAATGGAATGGGTTGCCTGAAAGGCATTGGCTGCGCGGCATGATGGCATCTGCTAAGATGGCAGCGTGATTATAGTGACCATTTGGGTCGGGAATTGGGGCATTTATGTTGCAGTCTGTGGTTCGTGTGAATCAAATAGAGGTGGCCAATCGTTTACCGTTTGTGTTGTTTGGCGGCCTGAATGTCTTGGAAAATCTAGATTTAACCTTGTCGACTTGTGCTGAATATGTACGTGTTACCCAAAAATTGGGTATTCCTTTGGTGTTTAAAGCCTCCTTTGATAAAGCCAATCGATCCTCCATTCACTCCTACCGAGGTGTGGGTTTAGAGCAGGGAATGCAGATTTTCAGCGCGGTGAAACAGGAATTTGGTGTACCGGTGATTACAGATGTGCATGAGCCTTTTCAGGCAGCTTTGGTGGCTGAAGTGTGTGATGTGTTGCAGTTACCCGCGTTTTTGGCCAGACAAACGGATTTAGTCGTGGCGCTGGCTCAAACCGGACGGGTCATTAATATTAAAAAGCCGCAGTTTTTAAGTCCATCACAAATGCGCAATATTGTGGACAAATTTGTGGAAGCGGGCAATGAACAGCTGATCTTATGCGAGCGGGGCAGTTGCTTTGGCTACGATAATCTGGTGGTGGACATGCTGGGGTTTGGGGTGATGAAAAAAACCTGTGCGGACTTGCCCATTATTTTCGATGTTACCCATGCTTTACAGCAACGGGACGCCAGCGCTGCTGCATCCGGCGGACGCCGCAGCCAAGTGGTTGATTTGGCTTTGGCCGGCATGGCTACCCGCTTGGCCGGCTTGTTCTTAGAAGCCCACCCCAATCCAGATGAAGCGCGATGTGACGGCCCCAGTGCCTTGCCTTTGGCGCAATTGGAAAGTTTTTTAACCCAGGTGAAAAATATTGATGACGCAGTCAAAGCCATGCCGTTGTTAACGATCGATTAACTGTTCATTATCCTGCCAATAAAGTGCTACTGGGACATAAAGGGATTTGCATCGCTGGGTTGTTGGTTATTTGGGTGGTAAACGCACCCATATTGGCTTTTGGGACTAAATAATATTTAGGGAATCACACTTGATTATTGTCCCTAAATTAAAGTTTAATGCAGATTGCCTGATATTTTTTATTTGTTTGTCATAGAGAGAAACTTATGCGTACTCATTGGTTGTTGTCTTCTATTACTTGTGTCTTTTTGGCTGCCTGTGGCGGTGGTGGCGAAACAAATCAATCTGCGGCCAGTGGCCAAGAGGTCGGTTCTGGACCGATGCAAACCGCATCCAATCAATTGAATATTTATAATTGGTCGGATTATGTTGATCCGACTACCGTTGAAGCATTTGAAAAAGAAAATAAAATTACCCTTCGTTATGACTATTATGATAGTAACGAAACATTGGAAGCCAAAGTGTTGACAGGTAAATCCGGCTATGATTTGGTGGCGCCGTCGATTGCCAATGTGGCGCGACAAATCAAGGCGGGGGCTTATTTGCCGATTGATAAAAGCCAGCTGTCGTATTACAACAATATTGACCCTGAGTTGCTGAAGCTCATGGATAAAGTTGATCCAGGTAACAAATATGCGGTGCCGTATTTCTGGGGTGTCAATACGATAGGCATCAATCAAGACCAGGTAGCCAAGGCACTGGGCGGCGCATTGCCTGATAATTTGTGGGATTTGGTGTTTAAACCTGAATACACCCAAAAACTTAAATCCTGTGGGATTTCTTTTTTCGATAGCCCCACTGAACTTTTTCCTTTGGCTTTGCATTATTTAGGGAAGGATCCCAATAGTAGCAATCCGGATGACATTAAGGCTGCTGCAGATTTGCTCAAATCGGTTCGTGGAGACGTAAAGCGCTTTAATTCATCGGGGTATATCAATGATTTGGCCGATGGCAATTTGTGTGTGGCTATGGGCTATGGTGGCGATTTGAATATCGCCAAGCGTCGTGCCACCGAAGCGAAGAACAACACCCATATCTCGGTTTTGGTTCCCAAAGAAGGCGTGGGCGTATGGATTGATTCATTTATGATCCCCAAGGATGCCCAAAATGTGGCCAATGCGTTGAAATACATCAATTGGACATTGGACCCGAAGGTGGCTGCTAAAAATGGTGATTTTGTGACCTATGCACCGGCCAGCAAACCAGCACGTGCATTAATGAATAAATCTTATGCAGAAGATCCTTCAATTTTCCCGCCGGCTGATGTCATGGCTAAAAGCTTTGTGATTCTGCCCAAATCACCCGACGCAATTAAGCTTTCTGTGCGTTTGTTCCAGCAGATTAAAGCAGGGCAGTAATCTCACTGCCCAATGCAATCAAGCCGGATGTTTACTGCATCCGGTTTTTTTATGATGGGGCTGCCTGAAACGCGACGAGGCTTTTCATTTATAATACGAATATTTGCTTGATTGACGAGATAGTGTGTGCATGAACATTCTGATTTGCAACGATGATGGGTATCTGGCTGAAGGTATTGCGGTGTTGGCGCGGGTGGCAGGCGAATTCGCCAATGTGCGCGTGGTGGCACCTGAACGAGACCGTAGCGGGGCCAGCAATTCACTCACACTGGATCGGCCGCTGCGTTTGCGCCAAGCAAAAAATGGTTTTTATTATGTGAGCGGTACTCCCACGGATTGTATTCATATTGCGCTCTATGCAATGCCTGAATTCAAGCCTGATTTGGTGCTTTCGGGCATTAATCATGGTGCCAATATGGGTGATGATACCCTTTATTCGGGTACTGTCGCGGCGGCAACTGAGGCTTATTTGCTCGGAATCCCTGCCTTGGCGTTTTCGCTCAACGACAAACACAATCGTTATTGGGCAACCGCAGAACAAGCCACTTGGCAAATTCTTAGCCATGTTTTGGCAGCGCCGCCAGTCAAGCCAGTGTTGTGGAATATTAATATTCCCGCGGTCTCGCCTGGTGAAGTACAAGGATGGAAGCCGGTTCGGCTGGGTAGGCGGCATCATGAACAAGCTGTGTTGGCCACGCATAATCCGCGTGGTGAAGAAATGTATTGGATTGGTGCTGCTGGCTCGGCCACAGACAATGAGAGCGATACCGATTTCGCTAATAATGAAGCCGGGTTTGTGACCATCACGCCGCTATCCGTGGATTTAACCCATTACGCTGATTTGCAGCATACGGCTGAAGCTTGGCAAGGTTTGGTGCTATGACCAATAAAGGTCACGGGCTCTGGGCTGGTTATGATTTGCGCCGTCAACGCATGGTGCAACGCTTGGTACAAATGGGCATTCATCGATCGGAAGTATTGGATGCCATGAGCGTGGTGCCGCGTCATGTGTTTGTGGAAGAAGCATTGCGTTCACGCGCATATGATGACATGTCTTTGCCCTTGGGGTTGGGTCAAACTATTTCTCAGCCTTATACCGTGGCGGTGATGACGCAGTTATTGCTGGGACAAGAGCCTTTGTCTGCGCGGCAAAAAGTATTGGAAATTGGTACTGGTTGTGGTTACCAAACGGCGGTTTTGCAAGCTTTGGGCGTGCCTGAAATTTATTCCATCGAACGTTTGCGCCCACTGCATGACCGAGCCAAATCCAATTTGCGGGCCATTCGGTTGTTGGGCCATGCGCGATTGGTGTGTGGTGATGGCTATTTGGGTTTGCCGGCAGAAGCGCCTTTTGATGGTATTTTAGTGACTGCTGCTCCCACGCAAATTCCAGTGCCTTTATTGCAGCAGCTCGCCATCGGTGGGCGTATGGTTCTGCCTCTGGATAATGGTCAGGCACAATACTTGTGGGTGATAGACAAGACTGCTACTGGGTTTCAGGAAACCTGTGTGCAAGAAGCATTATTTGTGCCTTTGGTTAACGGAACTTAAAATAGCTTAACCAAGACAAACCACCAGTAATCGTTCGAATACTTGTGCATCATGGCGTGCATTGTTTATGATACCGCCTGAATAAAATCATTTCACCTCAGACCATAAGTTCTCGGGGTGCCAATTTAAGGTGACTTGCTATGCTGAAAAAAACCGCTTTTCGTTCTGGCCTATGCCTTTTGGCCTTCACTTTGGGCGCTTGTTCTATGCTGAAACAACCGGCGGCACCCACAGAAACAGGCGGTAGCTCGGCTGACAGCAGTGCTAGTGTCGATAACCCTTACGGTACCGCGCCTTATACGCCGCCAAGCACAACGGCTGCGACACCTACGTATGCTCCGCCTGCGAGCAGTTCTGTGAATGGCTATGTGCCTAATTACTCGCCAGTTGACATCAATGCTGCCACCCATACCGTGGAAAAAGGCGATACAGTTTATAACGTAGCTAAACGCTTCCAAATCAGTCAAGATAATTTACGTGCATGGAATAATTTGGCTGATAACAATATCCATATTGGTCAAGTTTTGCGTGTTAAACCGGCAGGGTATGTAGCACCTGCTGCGACTAGTGTGGCCACTGCAGCGCCTGTAGCACAGGTATCATCACCGGTAGTGGTGAATACCACACCGGTAGCAACTGCGTCTGCCAGCACGCCTACAGCTACTGTCAGTGCAGGCGGGAGCCGCACTGTTGGTGGGATTTCTTGGCAATTGCCCACCAGTGGCGCAGTTTTGCAGAATTTTGGTGGCAGCAGCAAAGGAATTGACTTTGGTGGCAATGCAGGCCAGGCGATTTTGGCGGCGGCAGCGGGTAAGGTCGTGTATGCAGGCTCTGGTTTGCGGGGTTATGGTAACCTCGTCATCATTCAACACAATCAAACTTATTTAACTGCTTATGGGCACAACCAAAGTCTGATGGTAAAAGAAGGTCAGGAAGTCAAACGAGGTCAGCAAATCGCGACCATGGGTAGTACTGATGCCAAACGCACGCAATTGCATTTTGAGTTGCGTGAAAACGGGACACCCATGGATCCGCGTAAATACTTGCCTATGTAATTCAATACGGGGCTGAATCAAATGGAGAAACCATCGCATTAGCGATGGTTTCTCCATTTGATGGCTGTCTGAAGGGCCTAGTTAAGCTAAGCTCAATAAAGCATGGCCAGATTGGCGCAAACGTCGGGCCAGCCCAATGCTGTTGGCTACCAAGCCTGAATCTTGCGCTGTGTTTTGTTCTGTTTCCATGATCAGCATTTGATTAGGGCGTCCTGCGTGCAAACTCATACGCATTTGAGCTGGCTCAAAGGGTAGTTGGTGTTTTTGGGAAAATGCTGCTGCGCGGCGGTTGGCCAGTTTAAGCATGGGCATCAAGGTGATGTCTAGGTGAAACACGCGCACCCCCAAAACCAATATGCGTGCCGCAAACCAATCGGCTTCATCACTGAGGACATCAGGAGTGGGTTGGCTGAAATCCACGCGCTCGGCTGCCAGTAAGCTGGCTACCAAGCGTATTTGTGGTATTAAGGCTTCACTGAGCATAAATGGCTTATGAAAAGATGGGGTAAGCCGGCATAAATCTTGGCGATGTTGATTGCCATCTACAATCATATACCAACGATGCAACTCGCGAGCTTGTTGGGGAAGCGCTTGTTTGGGTTGTTGCACAGCAGATAATGACATTTTATGCTCCATTGGTATTTCGTCCATAATAGTGCCTGTTTATTTCCATTTCATGGCACCGAAACGGGCAATAAAAAACCGCCTCGGTATCGGGCGGTTCGCTTTTCATTTGCTTGAGCTTGATTTAAACAAGCACAAAAAAGCACCGCACCGAGGTGTGGTACCAATAATAAGCAAAAGAAAAAGCAGTTTTCGTATTCATGGAATGAAGCTTAAAACAAATAGCCCAGTAATGTCAATAACCAATGTATCAGCTGTGCCAATAAATGAATCAATTGACGTAGGCCTTCCATAACTTAACTGCCCCAAGGCTGCATTAATTGATGAGGAATGCGAAGTTGGTCCAAAATTCGTGCCACCACAAAATCCACCAAATCATCAATTGATTGTGGATGGTGGTAGAAGCCAGGAGAGGGCGGCAAAATACACACCCCTAGGCGAGCGAGCTTGAGTAGATTGTCTAAATGGATCACTGACAAAGGCGTTTCCCTCGGCACCATAATCAATGGCCGACCTTCTTTAATACAAACATCTGCAGCACGCTCAATTAAATGATCAGAAGTACCGGCAGCCACAGCGGCCACGACGCCCATGCTGGCAGGGCAGATGATCATGGCATCTGCTGGATTCGATCCGGAAGCGGGTGGTGCAAACCATTCGTCTTTACCAAACACCTGAAGCTGTTGTTCATTGGCGCCAAAGTGTGTGCGCAGCCATGCCGCGCATTGACTTGCTTGGGCTGGCAAAGTCAAATCCATTTCTTGTTTGGCCACAATTTGTGCAGCTTGAGAATACAGCAACCAAACGCGTATATCGGCTGCCAGTAAATGCGCTAAGAGGCGCATACCATAAGGCAGTCCTGATGCGCCAGTAAAGGCCAGTGTGACCGTTTTAACAGGATAATGCGCAGGGTAAAGCATGGTTAAAGCTTTAGAGAGGAGTAGATGAGGCTGATATTATAACGACTTTGTTGGTAACGGGGTGCGCTGCCAGTTGACTGGATGATCTGTCGATGCTCCCTGAAAAAAAGGAATTTTATCATGGTGTTTTTAGGCCGGCGCTTTCCGGGAACTTTGTTATTGGTTTTGATGTTGAGTGTGGGTGGGTGTGCGGCGCTTCCACCAGAACAAAGAGCGGTCAGTGATATTCGCAAGAACCAAGGTAAAATTGTGTATCAAAACGATGTGGCAGTGAAAGGCAATCAAACTGTTGCTGGATTTCGCACCATGCCCATTCGCCCAGAAGCCCCAGAAGTGACGGAACGCATTGCCAAGCCTGCATTGGCGGTGAGTCAGTGTATCCAAGCAAAACTACAGTCGCGTTTTAAATTGCCACCAGAATTTTTTACCGTGACTGCCTATGCCAATAATGGTCAGACTGTCGCGCTGGTCAACCCTTTCACCAAGACTCAAGGTTTGCAAATGGACATCATTGAAACCGGGGTATCCACTGCTGAAATCAAGCTCTATGATAATGGCACCACGCTGTCTCGTGCTTGGAAACAATTTCCTGCCTCGTGTAAATAATACTGAAATTGAATGTACAGTGTGCCATGTAGTGGTAAGGGTGTGAGCAGAGGCAAATAAACGCTAGGTTGTTTGGGGCTGGCGTTGTTGCCGTTTTGCCATGTGCATTTAAGGGTTGCGATGGTGTCTGCAATGCCTCAGTCTTCGCTTGATTGAATGGTCTGCGTCAACACCTCTCCGGCGTGCACGCGCTCAATACGATTCATTTTTTGTCACCGAGTAGTCCGGTCAAGGCAATATGTAATCCAATGAATAATCATTCATTAAATTCCTGAAAATTTCTTTTTTCTAACCAAGTCTTACATGATTTTAATACTATTGCTGATGTCTCTTGGTGTCGATGGGTTAAACCTGATGGGCTACTTTACATAAAAAATTTGGTTTCATGTTAGGTGGTTTGGTGTACTAACGAAACAGGCTGCCTGGATGGTTTCGGGCAGCCTGTTGCACGCCGGCAAAAATATTAATGGCAAGAACAGCTTTGCTTCATGTCAATGACCATACGGCCTTGAATTTTGCCATCGCGCATTTCTTGAAAAATAGCATTGGTTTCGTCTAGCGTGCGCAAGTGCACAACCGGTACCACCAACCCTCGTGCGCCAAAATCGAATGCTTCGGCCAAATCCTGCCGCGTGCCGACCAGTGAGCCCACTATTTCAATGCCATCAAGCACCACGCGAGGAATTGATAAATCCATGGTCTCTGGAGGTAGGCCCACTGCAACCACACGGCCACCGGCCCGCACACTATTAACTGCTGCATTAAACGCTACTTTGGAGACTGCAGTAACCACTGCGGCATGGGCACCACCTACTTTGTCTTGTATGGCCTGCACCACATCCACTTTGGCTGAGTTGATGACTAAATCGGCACCCACTTCCTGCGCCAATGTCAGTTTGTCGTCATTGATGTCAACCGCAATCACACGCGCACCAAACACTTTTTTGGCATATTGCACGGCCAAATTACCCAGCCCACCGGCGCCAAACATCGCAATCCATTGGCCAGGCTCAATGTTGGATACTTTGGTGGCTTTGTAGGTAGTGACGCCTGCACAAGTAATGCTGCTCGCTTGCGCTGGATCCAGCCCTGCGGGTACTTTGACAGCATAATCAGCAGCCACAATGCATTCGGTTGCCATGGCGCCATCAACCGTATAACCGGCATTTTTGACACTGCGGCAAAGCGTTTCACGGCCAGTGACACAATACTCGCAATGACCGCAACTTTGATATAGCCATGCAATACTGACCCGATCACCTGGTTTAAGTGCGGTCACGTCTTCTGCCACTTGTTTGACAATACCGATGCCCTCATGGCCCAGTACACGACCTGGTTTTTTGCCGTAATCGCCAGCGGCCACGTGTAAATCGGTGTGGCAAACACCGCAATATTCCACTGCGACTAAGGCTTCTCCGTGCCCTATGGTTGGGGTGGGACGCTCAACGATGTCGACATCACCATCTGAATTTTGGCGCACAATGGCTGCTTTCATTATTTTCTCCTTTGTTTTGTGTTTGTTGTGTGTCTTTGTGACAGCACAATCGCAGTGTATCAGTCTGATGGTGAAAATCAAACTTGAGGCTGTGGGTAGAGGGTTGAAATAAAATAATTATTCCTCATGGGGATGGTTAGGCTGTTAAAAATATGCCTGAAACATGGTTCTGTTTGCGTTTGCGGCAATATCGATGGCACACAAATTCTGTTAACATAGTACGCATTAATGCACTCATTTCAGGCAACCTATTTTAGGCTGCCTGAATCTCCGGAAAGCAATTCATCATGAGCAAAACGCGCGTACTCACCGGCGTCACCCCCAGCGGGATTCCTCATTTGGGCAACTATGTGGGCGCCATTCGTCCGGCTATTGCGGCCAGTCAAAATCCCGATACTGAAACTTTTTTCTTTTTGTCGGATTACCATGCTTTGATTAAATGTCATGAACCTGAGCGTGTGCATGAGTCCACACAGGCCGTGGCTGCCACTTGGTTGGCTTGTGGGCTGAATCCGGAACACACCACGTTTTACCGTCAGTCAGACATTCCTGAAACCATGGAATTGAATTGGATTTTGACGTGTATTACTGCCAAAGGCTTGATGAACCGTGCGCATGCGTATAAAGCGGCAGTACAAGATAACCACGAAAAAGGCCAAGAAGACCCAGATCATGGCGTAGAAATGGGGCTGTATTGTTATCCTATTTTGATGACTGCGGATATTTTGTTGTTTAATGCCAATAAGGTGCCGGTTGGCCGAGATCAGATTCAGCACTTGGAAATGGCGCGCGACATCGCAGGACGCTTCAATCATCGGTTTAAGTCATTATTTACGCTGCCTGAAGTACAGATCGATGAGGATGTTGAAACCCTGGTAGGTCTGGATGGACGGAAAATGAGCAAAAGCTATGGCAATACCATTCCGTTGTTTGAGAGTGAAAAAAAGCTGCAAAAGGCCGTCAATAAGATTGTTACCAACGAGAAAGAGCCGGGCGTTCCCAAATCCCCTGATGAAAGCCCGCTATTTGACATTTATAAAGCATTTGCCACTCATGAAGAAACAATGGCATTCACGCAGATGTTGGCCGATGGTTTGGCATGGGGTGAGGCCAAAAAAATGCTGGCCACCAAAATCAATATGGAATTGGCTGATAAGCGAGATCGCTATCATGAATTAATGGCCAAGCCTTCACTCATTGAAGAGATTTTACAAGCAGGCGCTACCAAAGCGCGTGAGCAGGCACGTCCTTTGCTTGATGCTGTACGCGAAGCGGTGGGCATTCGGATATTGAAATAAAATCGAGCCATAAACCGTTCAGGCAACTTTTCCCTTCTGTTTGACTGCCATGATGGAATGACTTTATGTCCGCTTGTGAAAAAATGAACATTGGTATTCTGATTTATGATGGGGCGGAGGTGCTGGATTTTGCTGGCCCGTTTGAGGTGTTCAGTACAGCCAAGTGCTTGTGTGAATATGATTGGCAAGTTAACTTGATTGCATCAGAACCAAGGCCTATAGAGGCGCGTGGTGGTTTTGTAGTAGTGCCCCATATGGGTATTAATCAAGTGTCGGCATTGGATGTGTTGGTAGTGGTTGGCGGCGTCCATACTCAAGCTTTACAAGATGCCCTTTTATTGGCGTGGCTCAAGGATATGGCATCCAAAGTACCTCAGGTGGTTTCGGTGTGTACTGGGGTGTTTTTGTTGGCACAAACGGGCTGTTTGGATGGTAGTCGGGTGACAACGCATTGGGAAGATATGGCTGATTTGCAGCACCAATACCCCATGCTCACAGTGTTGGCAGGAAAGCGCTGGGTGGCAGATGGCAACTATATTACTTCTGGCGGTATTTCTGCTGGCATTGATATGAGCTTGTTTTTGGTGTCTCAGTGGGGCGGTTTGGCACTGGCTGAGCGCACAGCCAAACAAATGGAATATCGCTGGCACCGCAATTAAATGTTTTGGTGGGTATGGCAATACGTTGCTTTGATAGCGTATGTTGGGTGGCATTGATGATGAAAAATGGTGATGAGATTGGCGTTGATGCACCAATAAAATTGGCTACTGCAGGTTTGGTGGTTTGGCATCAAAATAGATTATTACTGGCTTTTAGCAAGCACAAATTGGCTTGGTATCTGCCTGGCGGCAAAGTGGATGAGGGAGAAACAGCGTTGGCAGCGCTGTGCCGCGAGTGTTGGGAAGAGTTGGGTTGCCGTCTAAAGCCCAATGATGTGCAATATTATCGGCACATCAGTGCGCCTGCTTATGGTGAGCCGAAGCACACAGTGATGGAGCAGGAATGTTTTATGGCAAATTGGCAGGGTTATTTGCCTCAGCCTCAGGCCGAAATTGGTGCTGTGCGTTATTTTTCTTGGGCTGAATATGGTCAGCTAGCCGTGCAAGTGCCGGGTGTGGTGCAATTGTATGGGCATTTACAACATGATTTTGGACTGGAAAACACGTGAATATCTTATTTATTGCTGACCCACTGGCTGGATTCAAAACGTACAAAGACACAACATACGCGATGATGCGAGAGATGGCGAATCGTGGTTGGCAGTTATCACACACATTGTCATCTCAGCTGAGCATAGCTGATGGCCAAGTGGTGGCCGAAAGTGTGCCTTTCGATTTCCTAGGTGCACAAAACGACCACGATCATGCTTGGTTCCAGTGCGCCGACAGCCAACATTTGGCTTTGAATGAGTTTGATGCGGTAATCATGCGCACCGATCCACCGTTTGATTTGCAGTATCTTTACGCCACGCAACTGCTGACGTTGGCCGAGCAACAGGGCGCTAAGGTTTATAACAGTGGCCAAGCCATGCGTGATTTTAATGAAAAATTGGCTATTTTGAACTTCAGTACGTTTACGGCACCCACTTTAGTGACCACGCGTGCCGCCGATGTGCGTGATTTTTTGGCGACGCACCATGACATTATTGTTAAACCATTGGATGGTATGGGTGGCATGGGCATTTTTCGCCTAACTGAAAATGACCACAACATTGGCAGTATTTTAGAAACGTTGATGCACTTGGATACCCGTACCATTATGGCACAGCGTTATATCCCGCAAATTGTGGATGGAGATAAGCGTATTTTGGTCATTGGTGGGCAAGTCATTCCTTATGCACTGGCACGCATTCCGCAAGGCAAAGAAACCCGTGGCAATTTGGCTGCGGGCGGCAAAGGTGTGGCACGGCCTTTAACGGCGCGTGATCGTGATATTGCCCAGCACTTAGCGCCTGAGCTGGTTCGCCGTGGCATTCTCTTGGCAGGCTTGGATGTGATTGGTGATTATTTAACAGAAGTCAATGTGACCAGCCCGACGGGATTCCAAGAGATCATGAAGCAAACCGACTGTGATGTGGCGGCTTTGTTTGCAGATGCTGTGGCGTTGGCTGATGTGGCGGTGACCCAAGCTTAAGCTTGGCTTCAGGCAACCTGGGTATGCTGGTGTTGTTCACAATAATGGATTGACGTGTGGGTTATGGATACCAAAAAAGCAACGCCGTTTGCACAACAAATTAAAGGGAAAACTGGCTTTCGCCGCATCATGAATGCCTATGGTTATTCGCTGGCGGGGTTGAAGGCGGCGCTGAGTGAAGCAGCGTTTCGGCAATTGTTGGTATTCCATGTTGTTTTAATTGTGTTGGCATTTATTTTGGATTTTGGCCCAGCCACACGCATGATGTTGATTATGGCATCATTCATTAGCTGGATTGTGGAGTTGTTTAATACCGCCATTGAAGCGGCGGTGGATCACACTTCGTTGGCTAAACACCCATTGGCCAAGCGTGCTAAAGATACCGCTTCGGCTGCTCAATTCTTGGCACTGACGTTGGTGGTTATTTTGTGGTTAATGGCCTTGTGGCGTGATTATGGCCCCAATGTGTTTTAAAGATGGTTGCATGGCTATGCTCTTATTGGTTATTGAATACAACAAACCTGTTTTTGGCTTTGCTGTGCACCGCTGGTGGGATAATGGCAAGGTGATTCAGGCAGCCTAAAGCAATTTATTGACTTGTTTTGTCGCGTTTTGGCTTCATTTTAATAATGATTTGACTGAGTTTCCGTATCTTTATGGATTGGTGCGGGATTTGATGGCTTTGGATGCTTATGACGTATCAAGTATTGGCGCGCAAATGGCGGCCGAAAAAATTTGCGGATTTGGTGGGACAGGAGCATGTGGTTAAGGCATTGGTGAATGCTTTAGACAAAGGCCGCCTGCATCATGCTTATCTACTCACAGGCACCCGTGGCGTGGGCAAAACCACGATTGCGCGAATTCTGGCCAAAAGCCTCAATTGCCCTCATGTGCAACATGGCGAACCTTGCTGCGCATGCGATAGCTGCCGACAAATTGATGCGGGCCGCTATGTGGATGTGCTGGAAATTGATGC
This sequence comes from Snodgrassella sp. CFCC 13594, assembly GCF_001590725.1. Taxonomy (GTDB): domain Bacteria; phylum Pseudomonadota; class Gammaproteobacteria; order Burkholderiales; family Neisseriaceae; genus Snodgrassella. Next base: position 66,288 of record NZ_LQXR01000003.1, read on the forward strand.
GGCATCCAACACAGGCATTGATAATATCCGCGAAGTCTTGGAGAACGCCCAGTATGCACCCACGATGGGGCGTTACAAAGTGTACATTATTGATGAAGTACACATGCTTTCCAAAAGCGCCTTTAATGCCATGCTCAAAACTTTGGAAGAACCACCAGAACACGTGAAATTCATTCTGGCAACCACCGACCCACAAAAAGTACCGGTAACCGTGTTGAGCCGCTGCTTGCAATTTGTGTTGCGCAACCTGAATGGTCAGCAAGTACACGATCATCTGGCCCATGTGTTGCACACCGAAGACATACCGTTCGAAGAAGCTGCGCTACAGCTATTGGGTCGAGCAGCCATGGGTTCCATGCGCGATGCTTTAAGCTTACTCGATCAGGCCATTGCGATGGGATCCGGGCAAGTCACCGAAGCGGATGTGCGCCACATGATCGGCGCAGTTGATAAATCATATTTGTATGATTTATTGGATGCCTTGGCTGCGCAACAAGGCCAGGCATTGTTGGACAACGCCGAAGAGATGGCCAGCCGAGCTGTTGGATTTGACAGTGCGCTAAATGAGTTGGCGGTTTTGTTGCAGCGGCTCACGTTGTTGCAGGTGGTACCCAGTGCATTGGCGCAGGACGATCCTGAGTATGAAGCCTTAAATCGGTTATCGCGAAAATTCAGTGCCGAGCAATTGCAGCTTTATTACCAGTGTGCACTACGCGGTAAAGCGGACCTACCGTTAGCGCCAGATGAATATGCAGGATTCCTGATGACATTGTTACGTATGCTGGCTTTTGCCCGATGGCGTCAACGAATATCCCTGTCCAAGCACAAATCGAAGGCACGGCCTTGTGTGATGTAGCGGCAGTATCGCCCCGAAAGCCTAAGGCGGCACTCGCCGCCATAAATGAAGTGAGCGTGGTAGTTGAGCCAATGCCTGAGGTGGCACCAACTTCCTCATGCCAGGTTTCGGTATCTAGTACCGTGGATGAACCACTGCCACATGATGCGAATCCGAGTGAGGAACACAATCGAGATCAACACCATGATCCATTGCCTTGGGAAGAAGCAACTGCTTTGACTCATGGGGATGAAATGGCCAGTTCATTCGAAGCCGATGATCAAGAAGACGCTGGTTCAATGGCGGCCACGCACACGACGACCCAAAAATCACCACAACAACCCTCTTCATTGACGGAAACGCAGCCAACCACAGCCCAGCCCGCAGAAGATGATTTGGTTGCACCGATGGCAAAGGCGCCGGTTGAGCCGCCAATGGGCATGGCTCATGTTCAACAGGGGTCTGTTTCAAAATCAGAGTATGAATCACAGAGGCTGCCTGAATACATAGAGGACGCGAGTGTGCCTTCAACGCTTGCTGATACAAATAATGTGCTTGAGCATATGGTTGTTGATCAGGTTGTGTCGTCACCTGAAGTACTGTCGCCAGCGTCTTTACCACCTTTAAATGGTGATAACTGGCCACAGATTTTGGCGACTTTGTCGCATCAATTGGGTGCGGTACAATTGTTCAGTTTGCACACAGCGGTGCGCTCATTTGATGCCGACAGTGGACATTTGATATTGGCGCTGGCCCAGCAAGGCGCAGCCACGGCCAGTAAATCCCGCTTGGCTCGGTTGGGCCAGATACTGACAGAAGCCTATGGTCAACCAATTAGTGTGGGTACTGAAACCTGGCAAGATGCACCGGGTTTGGAAACACCGGATATGCGTCAACATCGAGTGCAGCGCGAACAGCAACAGCAGGCACAGCGTCTATTGGAGGCAGATGCCACGGCGCAAGCATTAATTCAAGAATTTTCGGCAACGTGGGTAGCCGGTAGTTTGGTATTAAAAGATAGGCTCGCGCCGACGAATAATTATTTTGACCATTAACATAAGGAAAAACGATGTTTGGAAAAGCCGGTTTGGGTGGACTGATGAAGCAGGCGCAGCAAATGCAAGAGCGCATGAAGAAAGCGCAGGCAGAAATGGGTAATGTGGAAGTAGAAGGTGAATCGGGTGCCGGTATGGTTAAGGTCACCATGACCTGCCATTATGGTGTTAAGCGCATCCACATTGATGAGAGCTTGCTGGCGGATGCCGTAGAGGATAAGGAAATGTTGGAAGATTTGGTGGCTGCTGCCGTGAATGATGCGGTGCGCAAGGCTGAATCCACCACGCAGGAGCGCATGGCACAATTTACCCAAGGCATGAATTTGCCTGCAGGTATGGGTGATTTTTTTAAATAAATCGGTGTGTATTTTTAGGCAACCTGTATTGCACAGGCTGCCTGAAATTGTATGGAGCGCAATAGGCGATGGCGAATAAAGAAGCATGAAATCCAAAAATACTGATGCGTTTACCCGCCTAACTGATGCACTGAAAGTATTGCCCAATGTTGGTCCCAAATCTGCGCAAAGAATGGCGTATGACTTGCTGCAGCATCACCGTACTGGTGCGGAAGAGCTGGTGTCGGCTTTACAACAGGCTTTGTTACAGGTTCATCATTGTCGATTGTGCAATACTTTTTGTGAAGGCGAAATGTGTGCATTGTGTGCCGATCAAACTCGGGATAGTAAACGCCTGATGATTGTACATATGCCCGTGGATGTGGCCAGTATGGAAGCGGCTCATTGTCATGATGGTTTGTATTTTGTTTTAATGGGACAGGTTAGCCCAGCGCAAGGCATGGATTTGAGCCACATTGCGTTAGATAAACTGGTGGCACGCCTACAAAATCATGCGGTGGAGGAGATTATCATTGCCACCAATTTCACTGCCGAAGGCGATGCCACGGCGTATGTACTGGCGCAACTCTTGAAAGATTTCCCTGGTAAGGTAACCCGTTTGGCACGGGGTATGCCGCTTGGGGGTGAGTTGGAGTATGTGGATGCCGGAACACTGGCACAAGCAGTGTATGAACGGCGGAAGATAACTGATAATTAACATAAACATGCAAGTAAATGATAAAAAAACCAACAAGTCTTATTGAAAAGAGATTGTTGGTTTGGTTTGCTATTAAATTTTCGGTGACAAATGTTCGTGTATGCACAGCCATGAGCCATCAGGTTGCCGATCTAAGATAATCGATTCTCTTTCTTCATTGTGGATAATCTGACCATCCCACTGCAATGTGGTGGCGACTTCATGAATGTAAATAGCGGTTGAACCACACACAAAAATTTGAGGGTTGGTTGATTGGCAAGCCATGACATGGAAGCCGTGTTCCATTTCCCAGATTGACCAAGTATTGTGATAGTCTTTTTTACTGGTTAATGGATAGGCTAAATTGTAAAAAACAAAACTGGCATGATCAGCAAAAGCATCAAAATAGCGTTTTTTTTGGTGATTTGCAAAAGCCTCAATGATGTTTTCAGCGGCCATAGCGACTGGGCGATGTGTGTTCATATTGATGGCTCCTGGGGTTCATGACTGGGTCCAAATACTTCGGCGGGTTCTGGAAAAATAGTAGTGAAAATAAGATAAAGCACTGCTGAAGACAGCAAGGTCACCACTAAGCTAAAATCAATACCACCAAATGTATTGCCTAATGGGCCAATGAATTGCCCAGGAATGTTGACAAAACAGATACCTAAAATAGCGCTAGGTATCCATGCCATCATACCTCGCCAGTTCCAGCCATGGTTAAACCAATATATTCCGCCACGTAATCCCCGATTAAATACCTGTAAATCTTCTGGGCTGTAATACCCTTTACGTTGAATATAACCAATTACCATGATGGCAATCCAAGGGCTTGTACATGTGATGATGAGCACTGCAAACGTGGAGACAGCTGTGGTTAAATTGAAAACAAAGCGGCCAATAAAAATGAAGACAATGGACAATAAACCGATGATGATGGTAGCTGATACGCGTCTTAGTATTCTGGGCAGAATGCTTGAGATATCAAGACCAGTGCCATATAAGGCTGTGGTTCCAGTAGAAAGCCCACCCAGTAATGCAATAATGCACAGTGGGAAAAAATACCAAGTTGGTGAAATCGCTAGAAGACCGCCAATGTAGTTGTTTTGGGTTATATAAGTGGGTGCTTGAGTCGCCACGATTGATGCTGTAATCAGTCCAAAGAAGAAAGGCAGGAAAGTGGCCAATTGAGCAACGAAAACCGCCCGCATAATTTTGAATTTTGGGGTTTTTACGGGAATGTATCTAGACCAGTCTCCCAGAAAAGCGCCAAACGAAATAGGATTGCTCATGGCGATAATAGTTGCCCCAGTAAAAACAGGCCAAAAGGCCGCATCGCCAAGATGCACTTGCCCTGCGTAGTGCCAATCTACTTCACTACTAAAAGCAGGAATGCCCAAAATAAACATAATACTGGCACCCAAAACTGCAAGTTTGCTTACCGTTACCAATAGCCTGAAACCATAAATACATATGAGTAAGACGATAATAGCGAAAAATGCGTAAGCCAAAGCGAGATTGGTGTTGGTTTCATGTATGCCAATGACGCGTTTCAAGCCGCCAATTAACGCATCTCCAGAACTCCATACCGATAATGAGAAAAAAGTGATGGCTGTGAGCAAAGATAGAAAGGATCCCACAATGCGTCCATGAATGCCAAAGTGAGCACCAGAGGAAACTGCATTATTGGTGCCATTTTTGGGGCCAAATAACCCCATCGGCGCTAAAATAAAAGCACCTATAATGACGCCAATAATGATGGACATGAGGCCTGCGCCAAGGGAAAGCCCAAAAATAATAGGAAAACTCCCTAACACTACGGTGGCAAAAGTGTTTGCTCCGCCAAAAATTAATCGGAATAAATCTGTTGTTGTGGAAAATCGTTGGTCATCTGGAATGATTTCAACACCGTTGGTTTCAATCGCTATTTTCTTCTTTTTATCCATTTTGTATCCTTTGGGCATGAGGCCTTGTAACTGGTATAGGTGGGTGTGAGCCGTTTGTGCGCTTAGCCTATGCTATGCCTTGTTCTTTAGAGCTGGGCTAAACTGAATTAGGCTAAGAATTTCAAACAGTATTTGTGCTCCAGCTTGTGCTGTATTGGTGGTGCTATCGTATTGTGGTGCCACTTCAACCACATCGCCGCCAATGAAATTCAAACCTTTCAGCCCACGCAATAAAGCCAAAGCTTCTCGAGTTGTGAGTCCACCGATTTCAGGAGTGCCTGTGCCAGGCGCAAAGGCAGGGTCAAGGCAATCGACATCGAAAGATAAGTAGGTAGGCCCGTTGCCAACAATATCCCTGGCTTGCTTGATAATGTTGTCAATACCCAGTTTGGGGATATCTTCGGCATGTATAACAGTCATTCCGCTTTGATAGGAAAATTCCCACAGATATTCAGACGAGCCTCGTATGCCAATTTGGATGGTTCGCTTAGGATCCAAAACGCCGGCTAAAACTGCATTACGGAAAGGGCCGCCATGATGAAATTTGGTTTGGTCGAATGGTCCACCAGTATCACAGTGCGCATCGAAATGAATTAAGCCAACTGCCTGAGTGGCACCCAAGGCTTGCAATACGGGAAAGGTGACTGAATGATCCCCCCCCACACCCACTGGTATGATGTTGTGCTTTAATAGCTCACTGACAAATTTTTGAATGTTTTCATGGCTTTTCTCAAGGCGAAAGCGGCTGTTAAAAGGAACGTCGCCTATGTCGGCTACGGCAATTTCATACACCGGCGCGCATTCTAAGACATGATTATAAGGACCAATCCGCTCAATTGAACGTAGTGATCGGGGTCCAAAGCGAGCTCCTGAACGATTGGAAACACCAAGATCCATCGGCATGCCATATAAGGCTGCCTGAAGCTGGTTTAGTGAGTCTGATTCGCTATCAAATGGCAAATAGGGTGCGTTAAGTAAGGTCGGTATCCCCGCATAGGGAAATTGACGATTACCATTGGCAAAAACTTTGCTCGCTATTTTTTTAAAGATAGGGGTTTGTATGGTGTCTTTTTCTTGGCCATAAAGTAGTCGGAGTTCATCTAAATTTTTCGTTTTCATGGTTGTTCTCTAGGAATTTATCGATTCAAAGCGACTTCAATCAATTACTGTCATCAAACGCATATCATTTATAAACGGCAGAACAGACCTTAACAAATGTTAATTTGATGTGTTTACCCTATGAAATCCGATGTATTTAAATAAAATAAAATGTAGAATGAATTGGAGTAATGTGCTCGGAGAGCAAAAATGCTGGATGTTTTATATAAAATGGACATCAAAGCGATACGCAGCTTTATTGCCATCGTACAGTGTCGAGGTGTAACCGCCGCTCAGAATAAATTACATTTATCACAATCAGTGATCAGCGCCCATTTGAAACATTTGGAAGATTCACTGGAATTGAAATTGTGTCATCGGGGGCGTTCGGGGTTTGAATTAACGGAAGCAGGGCAAATGGTTTATGATATTTGCCAAGATTTCATGCAAGCTAGCGCAGATTTTAAAATTCGCCTGAGTAACTTAAAAGCGGGGCAAGACATGGTCACCGGGCATATTCGGTTGGCGGTGGCGGATGAGTTGCCTGAACGGTTTAACTTGGCATTGCAATCGGCTATTCGTGATTTATATTGTCACAATCCTGGTTTTCATTTGAGCATCCGTGTTCAGAGCCCCGAATATATGGAGCAAGGGATTGCCACAAATGAATGTGATTTGGGTGTCGGCTATTTCAGTCATCCACTGTCGATCTTGTGTTATGACGATGCGGTTACTGAAACACAGAATTTATGTTGCGGACGTTTGCATCCTGTTTATGGTCAATCGGATGTTGCATTATCTGACCTAGAAAATCATTACGAATGGGTAGGCAGGGGTTATGACAATGATGCAGTCAGCAATCGCCAATGCTATCCCAAAAATACCACGGCAACCGCGTTTCACATGGAAGCAACTGCTCGCTTTATTTTGGCGGGATCCCATATTGGTTTTTTACCCAGAGATTATATTGATGCTTATTTAGCTGAAGATAAAATGCGTATTTTATGCGCTGATGAAGCCACATATACCGTACACCACCAGTGGGCATATAAACCCCATTCTTCGCGCATGGTGTTGTTGTTTATGGAAAAAATCAATACTTATTTGGGTGGCTAAACGAGTTGCATTGTTTCTATCTAGGCAATTTCATAAAAATGCAAATCCCACATCATGTTGCTTGAAAAAACGCTTAGGAAAAATTAAACCCACATGGATTCATGTGGGTTTAATGGGTATTGATTATTGTTAGGCATATGGATGATGCAAAACAATGGTTTCGTCGCGGTCAGGGCCAGTAGAAATCATGGCAATAGGTGCCTCGCAAACTTCTTCAATGCGTTTTAAGTAAGCTTTCGCATTGGCTGGTAACTCATCATAAGATTGGATACCAAACGTGCTGCTCTGCCAGCCAGGCAAGGTTTCATAAATGGGCGTGCACGCTGAAACCGCGTCTGCACCCAGAGGTAGGATGTCGGTTTTTTCGCCATTCAATTCGTAGCCTACACAAATATTGATGTTTTCTAATGTGTCCATGACGTCCAGCTTGGTGATGCACATACCAGATACGCCATTAATTTGAATGGAACGTTTGAGTGCAGCTGCATCAAACCAACCACAACGACGGGCACGGCCGGTAGTGGCGCCGAATTCTTGGCCTCGATTTTGTAATTCAGTACCGATTTCATCAAATAATTCGGTTGGGAAAGGACCTGAGCCCACGCGAGTGGTGTAAGCTTTAACAATGCCCAATACATAGTTCAGCATTTGAGGTGCCACACCCGCTCCTGGCGCAGCAGCCCCTGCCACACAATTTGATGAGGTAACAAACGGGTAGGTGCCGTGATCGATGTCCAGCAAAGTGCCTTGAGCACCTTCAAATAATAAATTTTGCCCTTGTGCATCCATGTCGTGCAAGGTGCGCGCCACATCGGCCACCATGGGGCGAATGCGTTCAACAAAGCTTTGCAGCTGATTGAAGATGGCCTCTGCATCCAAAGGAGCCGCTTGGTATAAATGTTGCAATTGCACATTATACAAAGCCACATTTTCAGCCAGCTTATGTTTGAGTGTTTCTGTGTCAAACAAATCAGTCACACGCACAGCGCGACGCGCCACTTTATCTTCATAAGCAGGGCCAATGCCACGTCCTGTGGTACCAATTTTGCTGCTACCGCGGGCAGTTTCGCGGGCCTGATCCAAAGCGATGTGGTAGGGTAGAATTAATGGGCAAGTGGGGGCAATACGCAAGCGTTCAGCGACTTTGATCCCAGCTGCTTCTAGTTCGTCAATTTCTTTGAGTAGGGCTTCTGGGCTCACCACCACACCTGAGGCAATAAAACAATCCACTCCATCGCGCAGAATGCCGGAAGGAATCAGGTGCAAGACAGTTTTTTTGCCGCCAACGACGAGCGTGTGTCCGGCATTGTGACCGCCTTGGAAGCGCACCACGCCAGCGGCTTGATCGGTAAGCCAGTCAACAATTTTACCCTTGCCTTCATCACCCCATTGGGTGCCGATTACCACAACGTTTTTAGCCATAATATTGTTACCTATTGCAATAGAAATTAGTCATTTATGGGGACCACTTGCCACTGATTTTGCTGCCAAATCAATTGGCGATTACAAGTATCAGGGTCGCGCGTGTCTGGTGTATAGTCAATCATTACGCATTCGCCCGCGTTGCGTAGTTGCTCAATTGCGTCTTGGGCACGAAGTGCATCGGTGATGGCCACTTTGATGCCCTGCATTCCTTGGGCTTCTGGTAAGTGACCGATTAAGTCACGTAAATCAAAACTAAAACCCGTGGCGGGGCGCTTGCGGCCAAAATATTGACCCAAACCATCATAACGGCCACCTCGTGCCAAAGCATCTGGCCAATCTTCGCCATAGGCGGCGAAGAGTAAACCCGTGTGATAGGAATCGACACGCAGTTCGGATAGATCAATAAATACATTCTGGTTTGGGAAGGTTACGCACACGGTTTGTAATTCAGTTAAGGCTGCCTGAATCGCCGGTAAGGCGGGTAATACCGCCAAAGCCTTTTTGATGACATCTTGATTGCCATACAAAGTGGGGAGCACTGCTAGTGCATCGGCCCATTGTGTTGGCAATTTCCATGCTGAAACACAGGTACGCACAGCTTCGGCATCTTTGTCTTGCATTAAATGCAACAAAGCTGAGGATTGATCTTTGGTTAATTTTGCTGCATCGGCCAATGCATAAAAAATCCCAATGTGCCCCAGTGCTAATTTTGCCTGGTTCACATTCACGACCTTCAGACTTTTGAGCATCAAGGCGATCAGTTCGATGTCGGCTTCAATGCCTTCATAGCCGTATAACTCAGCTCCAATTTGCAATGGCTCCCGAGTGCTTAAAAAACCATCGGGTCTCGCGTGCAATACGGTGCCAGCATAGCACAAGCGGTTGACGCCGTTATTGGCCGACAATAAATGCGCGTCAATGCGGGCCACTTGTGGCGTAATGTCGGCACGCAAACCCAGTTGCAGGCCGCTGATTTGGTCGACAACCCGGATGGTTTTTAACGACAAACCTTCATCAATGCGGGTGAGTAAAGAATCGCTGTATTCGAGCAAGGGGGGATTGACGAGTTCGTAGCCGTGTACACGGAAAAGTGCCAGTAATTGCTCTTTGGCACTTTCCAATTGCCGTGCAGTAGAAGGCAAAATATCGGCAATGTGTTCGGGCAGTTGCCAAGACTGCATGATATTCCTCACAAAATATGAGCCACGCTGAATTGCAAATATTCGGCGCGGCTTAATTCATCGACAGTAAGAAGCTGTCTGAAATTGTAAAGTGCTACTTTAGCACATAATGACAAGTAGCGGCCAGTAGTGTGGTTGATGTTTACCAGTGTACCCAGCCGGTGGCCCAGGTCAGCAAGATTAACCCACCGAATACAATCCGATACCAAGCAAATGGGACATAATTTTTGTGGGAAACAAATTTAAGCAATGCTTTTACTGCGATCAATGCTGCCACAAAGGCCGCCACAAAACCAACGGCGATTAAAGATACATCTTCAGCTGTGAATTCATGGATGTGTTTGAGGATATCAAAAGTGGTAGCAGCAATCATCACAGGTACCGCCAAAAAGAATGAAAATTCAGTGGCTGCTTTGCGTTCCAAGCCCCACAACATGCCACCCATGATGGTGCTGCCTGAACGAGATGTACCTGGAACCAAAGCCAATACTTGCGCGAGCCCGACCACCAATGCGTCGCGAGGACGCATATCATCTACGCTCATGACTTTGGGTATGCGGGTGCTTTGGCGTTTTTCGATCCATAAGATCACCAAACCACCAATCACCAAAGCCGTGGCAACAGTCACGGGGTTAAATAAATAGAGCTTGATTTGTTTGCTAAAAATTAAGCCAACGATGGCTGCGGGAATAAATGCAATTGCCAAATTCAGCACAAACCGGTTGGTGGCGCGCTCCTTGCCAATATGCGTGATGACGTGCGCGAAGCGGTGTTTGTATTCATACACCACCGCCAAAACCGCCCCCAACTGAATGGCGATTTCAAAAACTTTGCCATTACTTTCAAAATTGAGCAAATCACCCACAACGATTAAGTGACCAGTGCTGGACACTGGCAAAAATTCGGTTAGGCCTTCTACAACCCCTAAAATCAAGGCTTTGATTACCAATAATATATCCATTTGAAACCCGATTGAATGGCAGCAGTGGGCTGCCTGAATGAGAAAAGGTGCGCCTGTTGGCACACCTGTATTCATGCAAGATGCAATCAGCGGTTGGCGGCTTGTGCCAAAGACGCCCCAATGCTTTTAGGCAATACACGTGGTGCCGCAGCTTTCATGCCACGTTCTTGACGCACTTTGGCAACCAAATCATCAATTACTTGCATGTCTTTATTAAAATTGCCACTCCAATTGACTTGATATTTGCCACCAATAATCACCGTGGGCGTGGCAGTGATGTTGTACTTGGTGGTTAATTCTTGCATTTGTTTGGCTTCAGTCAGGCTTTTGGGTGCATTGTATGCAGCCAGCAATTTTTTACCGTCAAAACCAGTTTGTTTGTTGGCCCAGTCTTTGAATGTGGCTTCATTGCTCAAATCCAATTGCTGCCGGAAAAATGCGTTGAAAATGGCGGGTGTTGCTTGGTTGTACAAACCCGAATCATTGACCGCAGCTGCGATGCGTGCGAAGGTCATGAAAGAAGGGTCCCAAACCACATGAATCGGTCGTAAATACGTATCACTGGCGAATGTTTTGCTGTGTTTCAGCATCACAGGATCTAAATCATTGCAATGGGGGCATTTGTACCAAAAAAATTGTGCCACTTCAACTTTGCCTGGTTGGCTTTGCGGCATTGTTTTAGGCAATACAGTGTAGTTTACCCCTTCGGTGGCGCCATAAGCTACGCCCATTGTACCCACCAGCGTGGCCATCAGTAGAGCTATTTTTTTCATGTTGTAATCCTAATAATCATTCACAAAAAACAAAAAACAAAAAGCGTTTACTCACGTGCTCAGTAGTTTTAGGGAGCAGTACGCATCAAGCTGGGTATATTGTGCTGCTTGAGTTGGCGGCTGACGGCATCGGCTTGGTTACGATTCAAATTGTCGGTTTGAATTCGATAAACGGTGTTGCCATTGACCTTAGCGCTGTGAATGGCAGTATCGATGCCCAGCATCGCCAGTTTGGCGCGTTGGGCATCCGCATCCGCGCGGTTACTGTAGGAGCCGATTTGTAACAAAACTTTGCTGCCTGTATTGGCAGGCTTAGCCGCTTGTTGCGCTTTTTGCTGTGCTTTTTCCAAGCTGCCACTATTGAGAATGGCTTCAGGTGAGGGTTTCGTGCTTTGCCCTGCGTTATTTGTAGTTGGTTTTTTTGTAGGGGCGGCCTGGTGCGACGGATTGTGATGAGTGCTTGGGGCTTTGATTGGCGGGTGGGGAGCTGGCGCCACTGTGGCGGGTGTGGTTTCGGTTTCACTGCTTGATAATGCAGTGGTTTCGCTGGCGTCACTGGCGGCCAAAGGGTTTGGCGCGGAAGCGCTGGGTGCACTTGTGGGCGTCAGGATTTCAGGTGCGGAAGGCTCGAGCCGCACTTCAGGCTGTTTGAAATCCGACTTGCCTTTATTTAGGAAAAATAAAATGCCAGCAATGATTAGTGTGGCCAATATCAAGCCGATAATAAAGCCGGAAAGTCCTTTGCCGGCCTGAGCGTAGCGGGTTTTCATAGTCATCATCATGTTCAATTTAAATCGGAGCATATTCTAACAAACCCACACACAAAAGGCTTGTTGGAATCACTGGGGTTTACGCGCTTTTGCGAAGATTGGGTAATTATAAGGCACGACGAAAGCCAATGGCACGCAGTACATGCGCGTTTTGAACCTCGTCTTCCTCTTGTAGATCGGCCAAGGTGCGTGCGATGGACAATAATCGATGAAAGCTGCGCGCAGATAAAGCCAGTTTTTCTATGCTTTGTGCTAATACCTGACGTGTGTCTTGACTGACCATGGCTAATTCATCCAGTTCCCGATTGTTGAGCGCAGCATTGATTTTGCCTTGGCGTTCGTGTTGTCTAGCCCGAGCGGCCAAGACGCGTTTCTTGACCTCAGCGCTGCTTTCTCCTGCGGTGATAGTGTCTAGATCAGCTGCTGCAAGCGTGGGCACTTCAATGGTTAAGTCGATGCGATCCAATAAAGGGCCAGAAATTTTATTGCGGTAGCGGGCAATGGCTTCTGGGGTGCAACGGCAGGGTTTAGTGGGGTGTCCTAGATAGCCGCATGGGCAAGGATTCATGGCCGCAATCAATTGGAATTGTGCTGGAAATGTGGCCTGCTTGGCGGCGCGGGAAATATGGATTTCGCCGCTTTCTAAAGGTTCACGCAGCATCTCTAAAACTTTACGATCAAATTCAGGCAGCTCATCCAAAAATAAGACACCATGGTGGGCTAAGGAGATTTCACCTGGCTGCGGATTCGACCCACCGCCGACCAGTGCTACGGCTGAGGCGCTGTGATGTGGGGTGCGGAACGGCCTTGTGTCTGACAATTCAGACTGAGAGTGAAGCAGTGATTGCAGGGCCCATACACTGGTGAGTTCTGCATTTGTGAGTGGCGGTAAAATGCTGGGTAAACGGTGGGCCAGCATGGATTTACCCGTGCCAGGCGGCCCCATCATCAAAAGGCTGTGTCCGCCTGCGGCTGCGATTTCCAATGCTAAGCGCGCGGTCTGTTGGCCGCGCACCTCGGCCAAATCTGGCAACGCAACTGAATTGACATGATGGATGGGCGATTCAGACTGGATTTGTGGTAATGAGGTGATGCCATTAAGGTGTGCACTGATTTGGGCGAGCGTATGTGCACCATAGACTATGGCTTGCTGTAATAGGGCTGCCTGAATGGCATTATCGTGTGGCAATAGAAAAGCACGTTGTTTGGCTATGCTTTGTGCCACCATCGCAATCACGCCGCGGATGGGGCGTAATTGCCCAGACAAGCCCAATTCTCCGGCAAATTCATAATTGGCCAGCTGCGGGCAAGTAATTTGTCCGGATGCGGCCAAAATAGCAATGGCAATGGGTAAGTCAAAACGACCCGATTCTTTGGGCAAATCTGCGGGGGCGAGGTTAACAGTGATTTTCTTGGCGGGAAAATCGAAGCCAGATTCCACAATGGCAGCGCGGACGCGGTCTCGGCTTTCCTTGACCTCGGTGTCTGGTAGGCCCACGATGTTAAATGCGGGCAGGCCGTTGGCCAGATGAGCCTCCACTTCCACCGATGGCGCACTCATGCCATCTAAAGCGCGACTGAAGACCATCGCCAAGGTCATGGTTGGCTCACATCAAGCTTGAGGGTTGTGGTTGTCGGTGTCCACTTTGGCGCCATCATGCTCAACCAAACGTGATTCCAACGCTGCGACTTGTGCTTCCAACTGAGCCAGTTTTTCACGGGTTTTGAGTAGCACTTGTTGCTGAATATCGAATTCTTCGCGGGTAACCAAATCCATGCGGGTAAAGGCGCTGCCCAACATGGCTTTGACATTTTTTTCAACATCTTTGACCGGGCTGTTGTCTATGGTGTCGCCCAATTTATTGGCGATTTCGTCGAATAATTTTTTGCCCAACATAGCGATATCCTTTGGTGGTGTTTTGCAGTTGATGGTGTCATTGTAAAGGCGATGTGAAACTGGGCGCAACGTGCAATGCCTTTAAGGCGCAGTAAACACAATATTGTAATGCTGGCCATCTAAGGCCAAATCACCCAGAAAATCATTGCGTTCATCCACGCACAGTGGCAGCACCGCATTTTTGGCTAACCACACACCTTGGCCTTGAGGCTTGAATTCAAATAAATTAAAGCCCAAATCCATGTTGCGCATGGCAAAGTGAATGGTGATGCGCTGTACTTGAGGCGACACATGAGTGAGATACAAGTTGAATGGTTTGGTCACATCCTGAGGTGGGGTAAAGCGGATGACAGCGCCACCGGGTAACGTGCAGCCTTGACGTACGTCACAATCCGCTAACGTGCTTTGTGCATCATTGCGGCTGGATTGCCAGAGCAGCAAACCAATACTGATTGGGATCAGCAATACAAAAGCCACCATGCCCCAGAGCAGGGGTTTGCGCATGGTTGATGATGGATTTTGGGCGGTCATGATTTTTTAAACCAATTGTTGTGATTAAAACGCACCAGGGTTTTCAGGCAACTTGAAGTGTGTCATCTACGATGCAGCCATGTATTCCAGCTTGGCACCAAAATACACGGTGTTGTTCAACCATGGCCTTTGTTGCCAATGGCAGCACTGGAATACTGACACCTTCATGTAGTAAAGCCAGGAGGGCTTGATTATCTGCCTCATTATTAACGGGCCACACCACAGCCGCTACATCTTGTAGCAATGGCCATTGCTGCACATTGTTGCACACAGCCCATATTTGCGTCACAGGGTAGTGTTGTTGGGCAAGACCTAATTCTTCACTGGCCACCAGCAAGCCTTGGTACCGTTTTTCGGCTGCTCGCCAAGGTTGCACGCGAAAATCATGCTCACTGCTGCTGGCTTGAAAACCTGTATTCAGGCTGCCTGAAAGATCGCTGGGGATCGACAATGCAGTCAATAATGCTGCATTGGCAGGCAGCATGGGTGATACGGTATAGTGGTTTGCTTGTTGCCAGCACCACTCTTGCCCTTCACGTGCCTGTAATGGGCCTTGCCAGTCACCCGCGCCTACACGAAAAAAATGCAGGTGAACCCGAGCATGCTCGTAATCGTGAATTTTGGTTAGCCACGGCGTGGCACCCAAAATAGTGACACCCAGTTCTTCTTGAAACTCACGTTGTAAAGCCGAAAATAAGGTTTCTCCGGATTCTACTTTGCCGCCAGCAAATTCCCAATAGCCTGCGTAGGGCTTACCAGCGGGCCGGGAACTGAGTAAAACGGCACCATCTTGGCGGTATAGTATGCCCACGACCACTTCTACCAGTGTGCGCTGTGTTTGCGGCATTATTCAATACTCATTTCCGCAATGACAAAGGCCACTACTTGATCGATTTCATCACTCAAGCTGAGGTGCACTTTACCAATGCCTTTTTCAGCCAACCATTGTTGCAATGCTGGTTCACAAATGAATTCAGGGCGACCCAATTCATCGTGGCCGATACCGATGTTGCGCAGGCTCACGGGGCTGCGCAAACCCGTGTGCACGGCTTTCGCAAAAGCCTCTTTGGCGGCGAATCGTTTGGCTAAAAACAACACAGGATTGCTGGCAGAAGGCCACTCCAATGATTCAATGCGTGACAGAATTTTTTCGGCCACCGCATTTGCGCCGTAATTTTTACACATTTTGCCGATGCGGCTGATGGTGACCAAATCGGTACCGATGCCATAAATCATGGCCAAATCCTTTTTTATTTGATTATGGTTATTCAGTAGGGCAGGCTGCGCGCACGATACATGGCGTCTTTCATTTGCCGTATGGCTTCAGGCAGCCCGATAAATAAAGCTTGGGCAATTAAGGCATGGCCAATGTTTAATTCGTCTATGGCCAATATTTTGGCTATTGGTGCCACGTTGTGGATGTTCAAGCCGTGACCCGCATTGGTAACCAGCCCAAGCTCGCTGGCCAAATGTGCGCCTTCATCAATACGGATCAATTGTTGTGCCCGAGCCTGTGGAGTCGTGGCATCTGCATAGGCGCCTGTGTGTAGCTCGATTACAGGTGCGCCCACGTCATGGGCTGCCTGAATTTGAGCTGCATCAGCATCAATGAATAACGATACCCGAATCCCTGCCTCCGTTAATAAGCGCGTGTACTCAGCCACTTTGGCTTGTTGCGCCAAAACATCCAAACCACCTTCAGTGGTAATCTCTTGCCGCTTTTCCGGTACGATGCACACATCTGCAGGCTTTACTGTTAATGCATTTTCCAGCATTTCTTCTGTTAATGCCATTTCTAGGTTCAGACGCGTGCAAATGTTTTGTTTGACTGCGAAGACATCGGCGTCTTTAATGTGGCGTCGATCCTCACGCAAATGCATGGTAATCAAATCGGCGCCGTGTGTTTCGGCCAACAAAGCAGCTTCAACTGGGCTGGGATAAAGCGTGCCACGTGCATTGCGCACGGTGGCCACATGATCAATGTTTACACCCAATAGCATAAATGATTCCTTTATGATGTGTTTTGCGTACCATACACGCGCGCCGATGATTCTGTAAAGGCAACGCTTAGGGCTCCTTATTCAGGTTCGAATAAGTCTGGCACAAACAAATCGCTTTGTCGGGTCTGTGCGTCATCGCGTGCATGGCATTCAATGTGAATATCGGTCAGCACGCGACAGCAGCACGGCAATACTTCATTGGGACCAACAAAAGCCAGTGGCGGTTCAGCATAATCCACTTGACCAGACAGGAGCTTTAGGCGACAAGAGCCGCAATAGCCGCTACGACATTGAAATTCTATTTCATGACCAGTGCGTTCCAATGCCTCTAATAAAGACTCGTCGGCTTGTAGTACAAAGCTTTTGTCGTTGGTTTGAATTAAACTCATGGTGGTGAATATAAACGCCGCCGGCAGTCATGCCAAGCGGCGTTGTGCGGATTGAGCGGTATTGTTTTTATAATTCGAAATCACTTAAATCATCTTCATTTAATTCGGCATCAATCTGGCCGATTAAATAAGAACTGATTTCCACTTCTTGCGGGGCCACTTGGACATTATCGGACGAAAGCCAAGCATTGATCCATGGAATTGGATTTTGTTTGGCATTGGTAAAGCCTGGCTGTAAGCCCACCGCCTGCATGCGCAAATTGGTAATGTATTCCACGTATTGGCCAAGAATTTCTTTGTTTAAACCAATCATGGAACCATCCCTAAACAAATATTTGGCCCATTCTTTTTCTTGATTGGCTGCGCGTTTGAATAAATCGAAGCAATCTTGCTCTAATTCCAGTGCAATTTCGGCCATTTCTGGGTCATCAACACCTGTGCGCATCAGATTCAGCATGTGCTGCGTCCCAGTTAAATGCAAGGCTTCATCGCGGGCAATCAGTTTGATGATTTTGGCATTGCCTTCCATCAATTCGCGCTCGGCAAAGGCAAATGAACAGGCAAAAGACACATAAAAACGGATGGCCTCCAATACGTTGACGCACATCAAGCACAAATACAGTTTCTTTTTTAGTTCGCGTTTGCTGAGGGTGATGTTTTTACCGCCAACGGTGTGCGCTCCTTCTCCAAATAAATTGTAATATTGGGTGTATTCAATCAAATCATCATAATAACAGGCGATTTCTTCGGCTCGAGCGATAATATGTTGATTTTGAACGATATCATCAAAAACTGTGGCAGGGTCATTGACGATATTGCGGATGATATGGGTATAGCTACGTGAGTGGATGGTTTCTGAAAAAGACCAAGTTTCAATCCATGTCTCCAATTCAGGAATTGATACCAGTGGCAGCAAGGCCACATTGGGGCTGCGGCCTTGAATGGAGTCCAATAAAGTTTGGTATTTCAAATTGCTGATAAAAATGTGTTTCTCGTGTTCGGGCAGATTGGCATAATCGATGCGGTCACGCGACACGTCCACTTCTTCTGGACGCCAGAAAAACGATAATTGCTTTTCAATGAGTTTTTCAAAAATCTCAAATTTCTGTTGGTCGTAGCGTGCCACATTGACTGGCTGGCCTAGGAACATGGGTTCTTTGAGCGCATTGTTGGGCTGTTGGCAGAAGGTGCTGTAACCCATGGTCAAATGTTCGCAAGACATAATAATTCCTGATAAAGTCGAAAATCCACATTCAGACAATGATGTTATTGAATGAGGTCAGTAGGCTGCCTGAAACCGTCAGGCAGCCTTTGATTTAGATTTTACAAGCACCGCTGGCGCAACCATCATCTTGTAAATCAGATTGAGTGTCATCAGCGCCATCGCGGGTGTTCTGGTAGTACAGGGTTTTAACACCGTATTTGTAGGCCGTGAGCAAATCTTTAATGAGCTGCTTCATTGGCACTTTCCCGCCTGAGAAGGTGCTGGGGTCATAATTGGTGTTCGCTGATATGGACTGATCCACAAATTTTTGCATGATGCCTACTAAGTGCAGATAGCCATCATTATTGGGCATGTCCCACAGCAATTCATATTGGTTTTTTAAGCGCTCGAACTCTGGAACCACTTGTTTTAAGATGCCGTCCTTCGATGCTTTGACCGACACCAGGCCGCGAGGAGGTTCAATGCCATTGGTGGCATTGGCAATTTGGCTAGAGGTTTCTGAGGGCATCAGTGCCATTAAGGTGGAATTACGCAAACCGTGTTTGACTATATCGGTGCGTAGACTTTCCCAATCCAAATGCAAGGGCTCTTGGCAGATTTTATCCAAGTCTTTTTTGTAAGTATCAATCGGCAATAGCCTTCAGCATAAGTCGTCTC
The DNA here is from genome assembly GCF_001590725.1 of Snodgrassella sp. CFCC 13594. Lineage (GTDB taxonomy): Bacteria > Pseudomonadota > Gammaproteobacteria > Burkholderiales > Neisseriaceae > Snodgrassella. Next base: position 85,179 of record NZ_LQXR01000003.1, read on the forward strand.
ATTGAACTTTGGGCATGCGCCATACTCTTTGGCCAGCGCCACGGAGGCCTTAAGAAGATAATATTGGATTGCTTCAAAGGTGCGGTGGGTGAGGCCTAAAGCCGAATCATCGCTGTATTTGACATTATTTTTGGCTAAATAATAAGCAAAATTAATTACCCCAATGCCTAAAGTACGGCGATTCATGGTGGCGACACGCGCGGCTTCAATGGGATAGTCCTGATAATCCAGCAGGGCATCGAGTGCACGCACAGCTAAGTCTGCCAAACCTTCTAGTTCGTCTAAACTGGCCAGTGCCCCTAAATTGAATGCCGATAAGGTGCATAGAGCAATTTCGCCATTGGGATCGTTGATGTCATTCAATGGCTTGGTGGGCAAGGCAATTTCTAAGCAAAGATTAGATTGTCGAACGGGTGCTCGCTTAGGATCAAAAGGACTATGAGTGTTGCAATGATCCACATTTTGAATGTAAATGCGCCCGGTGCCTGCACGTTCTTGCATCAGCAAAGAAAATAAATCGGCGGCGGGCAGACTGCGCTTACGTATGGATTCGTCTTTTTCGTACAGTTGATACAAACGTTCAAATTCATCTTGATCTGCAAAGAAAGCGTCGTATAAGCCAGGTACATCAGATGGAGAGAAAAGGGTAATGTTGCCGCCTTTAATTAGGCGGGTGTAGAGCAAGCGATTAATTTGAACACCATAATCCAAATGGCGTACGCGATTTTCCTCAACGCCACGGTTGTTTTTCAGTACCAATAGGCTTTCTACTTCCAAATGCCACAATGGGTAAAACAAGGTAGCAGCACCGCCACGCACCCCACCTTGCGAGCATGATTTCACGGCTGCCTGAAACATTTTATAAAATGGAATACAGCCCGTATGCTGCGCTTCACCCCCCCGAATTTCACTGCCCAGTGCACGTATCCGACCTGCATTGATGCCAATACCGGCGCGTTGGGATACATATTTGACGATGGCACTGGTGGTGGCGTTGATGCTGTCTAAGCTATCGGCACATTCAATCAATACGCAAGACGAAAATTGTCGCGTAGGCGTACGAACGCCGGACATAATCGGTGTGGGTAGTGAAATTTTAAAGGTGCTGATGGCATCGTAAAATTTCTTGATATAGTTTAAACGGGTTGATTGTGGATAGCGTGCAAACAAGCACATGGCTACCAAAATATACAAGAACTGTGGGCTTTCGTAGATTTGTTTGGTGACCCTGTTCTGGACTAAATATTTACCTTCCAGTTGCTTTACTGCTGCATAGGAAAAAGTCATGTCACGGCTGTGATCGATGTAGCCGTTAAGTTCATCAAATTCAGCGCGAGAGTAGTCTTCTATTAAATGTGCATCATATTTGCCCAGTTGCGTGAGTGAGGCAACATGATCAAACAAGTGAGGAGGTTCAAATTCGCCGAAGGCCACTTTGCGTAAATGGAAAATAGCCAGACGCGCGGCTAAATACTGATAGTCTGGCGTCTCAGTGGAAATCAGATCGGCTGCCGCTTTGATGATGGTCTCATGAATATCATCGGTACGGATGCCATTGTAAAACTGAATATGCGATTTTAACTCGACTTGCGATACCGAAACATTGTCTAAACCTTCTGCTGCCCAAGCCACAACTCGGTGAATTTTATCGAGATCGATATTTTCCATACGGCCGTCGCGTTTAGTAACTTTGATATTGGCAGTGGCAGCATTCATGGAATTCTTCGCTCCGAGATAGAGTTGGTAAAATAACGGTATAACCACAAAATATAGGGGTATACGGCTCTTAGTAACACAATATAATGGATTTTTGCTCTGGACGAAAGACTTGTCAAAATGAGAAAAATGCGTATCAACTTGACCGGGTCAAGTTGGCGTTTGATTAATAGAGGTTTTGTGAATTAGGGCCGTGTCCAGCTATTTTCATCTACCTAGTTTAGGACACCTAATGCCATGGCATGTGACCCTATTGGGCTTAATGAGGATGGGTATTTGAGAATTGTGCCAATGCCAGTTCCAGCGCTTCACGATTGGTGATTTTGCGGTCTATTTTGACATAAGCGCTCTGTTCTTGTGGTTCGATGACGACATCTTCCACGCCTGGACATTGTTGTAAAAAGGTGCGTAAGGCATCTGCATCTTTAGTGGGTTCGTGTAGCACTAAGCGTAAACTGGCTAAATAAGGTGGTTCATTTAAGGTAAAGCTGAACAAAAGCCAAGCCGCACTTACCAATAACCCCACCCAAAAGACGTGGGCCATTCCAAAATGACCCGCTAACCAGCCACCCATACTGCCACCTGTGGCTACGCCCAAGAATTGGCTGGTGGAATACATACCCATAGCAGTGCCTTTGTAACCAGCAGGTGCCTCTTTACTCACAAGAGAAGGTAGTAAGGCTTCCAATAAGTTAAAGGCGATAAAAAAGAGTTGGGTTCCAAATACGACAATCCAGAAATGATGGCCAGATTGCCACAGTGTCCATTCTGCGACCATTAAAATAGCCACGCAAATGATGAATACGGTGCGCATCCGTCGTTTCACTTCAGCCAAAATGATGCCAGGCAAAACGCAAACAAAGGCTATCAGCATGGTACCTAAATAAATTTGCCAATGATCGGCGGCAGGTAGTCCCGCTTGTTCCAATTGAGACGGCAGTGCAATAAAGGTGGCCATCAACAGTAAATGCATACAAAAAATACTGATATTGAGTTTAACCAGTTGGCCATTGGCCAAAACGGTTTTAAACCCACCACGCACGATAGCGGACTCACGATTTAGGGTATGCTGGGGGGCGCCTGGAATCATGAAAATGGTCAATAAAATACCTATACTGGCCAATGCGGCGATAAACCAAAATAAACCTTGCAGCCCCACGATGTGGGTGAGTATGGGGCCTAGCACCATCGCGATGGCAAACGTAATGCCAAAAGAAATGCCGATGAAGGCCATGGCTTTAGTGCGGTTTTGTTCTCGAGTCAGATCGGATAACAATGCCATTACTGCAGCAGCAATAGCACCCGCTCCTTGTAGTGCCCGTCCCAGAATGACGCCCCAAATAGAGCCAGACATTGCCGCCAAAACACTGCCAGCCACGAAAATCAGGAGGCCGAAAACAATTAAGGGTTTGCGGCCAAATTTATCAGACCACAAACCAAACGGGATTTGAAAAACAGCTTGCATCAAACCGTAAATACCAATGGCTACGCCAATCAATATTTCACTGGCCCCATGCAAAGCCATGCCATAAGTGGTTAATACCGGCAACACCATAAACATGCCCAGCATACGCAAGGAAAAAACAGCTCCCAAACCCCACGTTGCACGAAGTTCTGTCGCTGTCATGTGTCCATCTTGGTTGAATCGTTTTTGCATATTGGCTGCATAAATTAGTTTATAAAAAACCTGCCCATTGTAAAATCAGGCAGGTTGATTGGCAGAATAGGTTGCGTGTTTTATTCAGGTCAATTACTGAGCTGACCAAGGTTTGTGCTGAAGGCGCCATAAAATCAATTGACATCATGACGCTTAGAGCAAAAATAGCCACTATTGAAAAGACAAACAATTTACGTGCCCAGATGCGGTCATTGTTTTCTGATTTGTACCCTGATAAAGCCATGCACAACCACCACACACTCACAGCAGCAGCCACAACCAAATATTTATAACCGGCGTACCCACCGATAGACAGCATCAGGGTCGCAAACATAAAAGCAATGATGTACATGGTAATGTGGTGTTTGGCTACGGCAATACCTTTTACCACAGGTAGCACGGGGATATTGGCTGCCTGATAATCTTTGAAGCGGAAAATAGCAATGGCATAAGAATGTGGCATTTGCCACAGACTAAAAATGGCCAATAGAATCAATGCACCCGCATCAAATTCATGACTCACGGCGCAATACCCGATCACTGGTGGTGCTGCTCCAGAAAGGCTGCCGATTAAGGTCCCATAAACAGAGTGGCGTTTCATGTATAGACTATAGATGCCCACATACACGACAAAGCCCATGATAGACAACCACATAGCCAGAGGATTGGCACCAAAATACAACACCACAAAACCCAATACCCCTAATACTGTGGCCAAAACGGCAGTAATATTTGGTGAAACCAAACCTTTTACCAATACACGATTTTTGGTGCGTTCCATTTTGGGGTCAATATCACGGTCGATCAGGTTGTTAAATGCACACCCTGAAGCCACTACCAATGACACACCCAGCAGCGTGAATACAAACAAGGCATAATCTATACTGCCTTTAGAGGCGAGTAGAAAACCACCGACAACCGAAATCAGGTTGCCCATGATGATGCCTGGTTTGGTCACTTGCAGGTAAGACTTAATCATGGTGATTCCTGTTAACCTGCCACCATGTTGGCGTTCAGGCTCCACATAATCCAAATGGAGAGTCCAACCAGCAACACAATCACAATGACGGTAAAAATAAATGAAATCAGATTCCAGCGCTCATCTGGTGCGGTGCCCATGTGTAAGAAGCATACCAGTTGTACCACCAATTGAACTACCGCACTCGCCACAATAACGACCATTAAGGTGGTTTTGGAAGCCATGTCATTCATGACCATTAGGAAAGGAATCAACGTCAGTATCACCGACAGGACAAAACCCAATACATAGGTTTTGACACTGCCGTGTTGTTCAACATGGTCATGATGGTTGGTTTGATTCATAACAGGACTCCCATCAAATAGACAACAGAAAATACGCAAATCCACACGATGTCCAAAAAGTGCCAAAATAGACTGAGACACATCAAGCGAGTGCGGTTAACATGAGTTAGGCCACGTCCGGCTACCTGAATCATCATAATAGCCATCCATATCAAGCCTGAGGTGACGTGCAACCCGTGGGTGCCGACTAAGGCGAAGAATCCAGACAAGAAACCACTTCGATCTGGGCCCATGCCATGGGCAATAAGGTGATGGAATTCATAGATTTCCATCGCAATAAAGCCTGCACCGAATAAAAAGGTAATGGACAGCCACAATAAAACTTGAGTTTGTTTGCTTTTGTTCATGGCTAAAATGGCAAAACCATAGGTGATGGAACTGAACAGCAACAAAAAAGTTTCAGTGAGCACAAAAGGCAATTCGAAAATGTCTTTACCTGACGGGCCACCAGCAGTGCCGGGTAAGAGCACTACATAGGTCGCAAATAGACAAGAGAACAAAATCAAGTCACTCATCAGGTAAATCCAAAAGCCAAAAACTTTCAAAGGCCCGTTGTCATGGTGTCCGTGATGGACGGGGACACCAGTATGAATCACAGTATCAGTTGACATTTTTCAATCCTGCTTTGGTTAATTCATCAAAACGCTGATTTTCGATGGTTTCGATTTCGGCAACCGGTACGTAGAAATCCACATCTTGGTCAAAGCTCTTGGCAATCCAAGTCACCAGCATGCCTAAAAAACCGACAATGGCCAACCACCAAATATGCCAAATCATGGCAAAACCAAATACCAAGCTGAATCCAGCAATAATGATGCCTGCTGCGGTATTCTTGGGCATGTGAATTTCTTCATAGTGCGCCGGTTTTTTATACGCAATGCCTTTTTCCTTTTCATCCCAAAATGCGTCGCGATCCTCAACCTGGGGTTCAACCGCAAAGTTATAAAACGGAGGGGGAGAGGAGGTCGCCCATTCCAATGTACGACCACCCCACGGATCACCTGTGATATCACGGTTTTGATTGCGGTCACGAATGGATACGTACAATTGAATAAATTGACAGGCAATACCACAAGCAATGATGGCGGCACCTAGCGCAGCCACTGTCAACAGTGGGTGAAATTGCGGATCTATGTGTTGGCTGATGCGGCGCGTCATACCCATGAAGCCGAGTGCATACAGCGGTAGGAACGCGGCAAAAAAGCCAATTTGCCAGCACCAGAAAGCGCGTTTGCCCCATTTTTCACACAAAGTAAAGCCGAATGCTTTCGGGAACCAGTAGTTCATGCCTGCAAATAGACCAAATACCACACCGCCGATAATGGTGTTATGGAAGTGAGCAATCAAAAACACACTACCATGCAAAACAAAGTCTGCACCTGGTACGGCGAGCAATACGCCTGTCATACCGCCAATTGCAAAGGTAACGATAAAGCCTATCGTCCACAGCATGGGTACACGGAACGTAATACGGCCTTCATACATCGTAAACAACCAATTGAAGATTTTCACCCCGGTAGGGATGGAAATAATCATGGTGGCGATACCAAAGAACGCGTTGACGTTGGCACCAGAACCCATGGTGAAAAAGTGATGCAGCCATACAATAAAAGACAAAATGGTGATGCACACAGTAGCCCAAACCATGGAGGTATAGCCAAACATTTTCTTACGCGAAAAAGTGGCCGTAACTTCTGAGAACACGCCAAAAACAGGCAGAACTAGGATATAGACTTCAGGATGACCCCACGCCCAAATTAAATTGATGTACATCATCATGTTGCCACCCAGTTCATTGGTGAAGAAGTGGGTGCCGAGATATCGGTCTAAAGTTAATAAAGCAACGGTTACCGTTAAAATTGGGAAAGAAGTCAAAATCAGTATGTTGCTGCAGAAAGATGCCCAGCAGAAAATCGGCATTTTCATTAGGCTCATGCCCGGAGCGCGCATTTTCAAGATGGTAGCGATGAAATTGATGGCGCTAAGCGTTGTTCCGATACCTGATATCTGTAATGTCCAAATCCAGTAATCCACGCCCACACCTGGACTGAATTCCAAGCCAGACAAAGGTGGATAAGCCAGCCAGCCCGTTTGTGCAAATTCGCCAACCCCTAAGGATAGGTTGATCAATACCACACTCACGGCAGTGAACCAGAAGCCAAGATTGTTTAAAAACGGATAAGCCACATCTCGGGCACCCAGTTGCAAAGGGATCACAAAATTCATCAAGCCAATTACAAAAGGCATGGCCACAAAGAAAATCATGATTACACCATGGGCAGTGAATACTTGGTCATAGTGATGGGGCGGCAAAAAGCCTTCTTGACCTGCTGAAGCCAAAACTTGTTGGCTACGCATCATGACCGCATCGGCAAAGCCGCGAACCAGCATAATGATGGCCAAGAAAATATACATGATGCCGATGCGTTTGTGGTCAACAGTGGTCACCCAATTGCGCCACAGCGGCCCCCATAGCTTGAAGTAGGTCAAGCCGGCCAAAACTGCCAAACCGCCCAGAATAATGGCACTAATGGTCACCATAATGATGGGTTCGTGGTACGGAATGGCATCTAAAGATAATTTACCTAATATTGACATTGTCTCTATCCTTACATGCTTACTGAGCGCCGCTGGCTGCATGAGCAGCAGGCTGATGTGTGTCGCTTTGGGCTTGCACGGCAGCAGGCATGTTGTGGTTCATGAATTTCTGAATCACATTGTTGAACAAATTGGGATCAACTTGAGCGAAGTATTCTGGCTTATTAAATTCGCTGGGCGCCGCCAATTTATTGAAAGCCGCCATGTTGCCTAAGCTGTTGGGCGACTGTTTCACTTTGGCTACCCATTGTTCGAAGCTGGCATCATCCGGCGTGGCAATGGCGGTGAATTTCATACCAGAAAAACCAGCACCGCTGTAGCTGGATGAAATACCTTTAAACGAACCGGGTTCGCTGGCAATCAAATGGACTTTTGTCTGCATGCCTGCCATTGCATAAATTTGGCTGCCCAATTGTGGGATAAAGAATGAATTCATGACTGAATTCGAAGTGACTTTGAATTCTACCGGTGTGTTTTGCGGAAAAGCCACTTCATTTACCGTCGCAATGCCTTGTTCTGGGTAAATAAACAACCACTTCCAATCCAAAGAAACCACTTCGATGGTGATTGGTTTTTTATCATGATCCAAAGGACGATAAGGATCCAATGCATGAGTGGTTTTCCAAGTCAGCACGGCCAAAATAATAATAATGACCACGGGAATACCCCAAACCACGGCTTCAATTTTGTTGGAATGTGACCAATTGGGTGAGTATTTGGCATTTTGATTGCCCGCCCGATATTTCCAAGCGAACACAAACGCCATCACAATGGCCGGAATCACCACAAGCAACATCAAGCCTAAGGCTGTAAAGATGAGCGTGCGTTGTTCCATACCGATTTGGCCTTTGGGATTGAGTAGTGCCGCATCACAGCCGCTTAACAACAGCGAGCTGGTCATGCAGGCAAGCAGTCCACCCCATTTGGCATGCTTACTAATTCTCATGTAATGACCTCAATACAGGAACGCTACAAACATTAAACAAATGAAAGCCGCATTTTAAGGCATCCGACCTTATACGTATATTCTTTGATGTGCATCATAAAGTGATGAATCTATGTTTGATATACGTGAATTTCAATATTATTTAATAAAAAAATATAAATAAAATAATTAGATAGTTAATTTTGGGGAGAAGGAAAACGTTGGTTTAACTTGCCTTTACATTAATAAAAATAACAAATATTAATAAATATTAACAAATAAGTCGATTTAACCATTCCTAATGTGACGTTCAACTGCTGATGACTCACTCCTGATTGCCAACTACTCTGTATTTTGCATTACATCTTCATAGGCTAAACTAGATTCGCTTTCATTAACGCGGGTTGCCTGAAAAGTGATTATGTGCGGAACTAAATAGCAATACTAGAGTGATTTAAAGGGCAGTTTTGCTATTTGTATGCCTTTATTTGTCCTAGCGTAGTAAAGCATGGATGCATAAGTATCAATCAACGCCATGCTATTGCTCGGCATACTGGCTCGCCACACTATGCGCACTTACCTATCATTTAACCGGGTTTAACGGCAAAAATTGCCTGAATTGGGTTACAGGCAACATGGGCTCGGTTAGAATCTAGGCTTTGTCTCAATTCAGTTAGTGAAATTTCATGGCTTCTCTAGAAACCTGGATTGGTTTGCGCTATTTGCGCGCCAAAAAACGCAATGGTTTTATGTCTTTTATTACATTGATTTCTATTGCTGGCATTGCTTTGGGGGTGACGGCCTTGATTGTCGTGTTGTCGGTAATGAATGGCTTTCAAAAGGAAATACGCAGTCAGCTTTTGAGTGTAGCACCACATGCCGAGTTGGGTTTTTTCCCTAATAGCATTGATCAGAATTGGCAGGATTTACAAAAATTGGTGGCGGGTAAAACCAGTGTTCTGGCTTCTGCACCTTATGTGGCAGACCAAGCTTTGCTGGCCAATGCGGGTGAAGTACGGGGTGTTCAAATCCGCGGCATTGACCCTGCCTTGGAGGGAAAGGTGGTGGATTATGGTAAGAATATGCCCAAAGGCCATTTTGCCGACTTGAGGGCGGGTGAGTTCGATATTATTTTAGGCAAGGATTTGGCCGATGCGCTGGGTGCTGCTATGGGCGATAAAATTACTGTGATCACGCCCGATGGTAATGTGACTCCCGCAGGTATGGTTCCCAGACTTAAGCAGTTTACAGTGGTGGGCTTGGTGAAAACCAATATTTATGAAGTAGACAACACGCTGGCGCTCACCAACATCAAAGATGCGCAGGTTTTGTATCGAATGGGCGATGCGGTCAGTGGTTTACGTTTGAAGCTGGCCGACCCGCAAAATGCACCGTCGCTGATTCAAGGCATTGTGCCACCTTCTTTGCAAAGCCAGGTGTGGATACGTGATTGGACATTCCAGAATCGCAGCTACTTTGAAGCGGTGCAACTGGAAAAGCGCATGATGTTTATTATTTTGTTGCTGATCATTGCCGTAGCGGCATTCAATTTGGTGTCATCCTTAGTGATGGCGGTGACAGAAAAGCAAGCCGATATTGCCATTTTGCGGACATTGGGTTTGTCACCGGGTGGGGTGATGCGGATATTCATGATACAAGGTGCGGTTGCTGGTTTCTTGGGAACGTTGATTGGCGTGGTGTGCGGCGTGGTGCTGGGCATTAACGTGGGTCATATTGTGGCTTTTTTTGAAAAGCTCACGGGCCATCATCTGATTAATTCTCAAGTATATTTCATCAATTATCTACCTTCCAATGTGGAAACATCGGATGTTTTGACCATTGCTGTGATTTCGTTATCATTGGCATTTTTGGCAACGCTCTACCCAAGCTGGCGTGCAGCCAAAACTCAACCAGCAGAGGCTTTGCGTTATGAATGATAGGGTGAATCAAGACGTGGTCATTGATTGCGTGGATGTGTGTAAAAGTTATGATGATGGGCATTTACGTGTGGATGTATTGGCCCATTTGAACTTGCGGGTGTGTCGTGGTCAGAGTGTGAGCATTGTGGGGGCATCGGGCAGCGGTAAATCTACTTTGTTGCATTTACTCGGTGGTTTGGATAAACCCACTTCAGGCAGCCTTAAATTAATGGGCCAAGATTTAGCTGGGTTGAGCCAGGCACAAGTGGGCCATTTGCGTAACCAATATTTGGGTTTTGTGTATCAGTTTCATCACTTACTGCCCGAATTTACAGCGCTGGAAAATGTAATGATGCCTTTGTTAATCGGCAAGCGACCAAAGGCCGAGGCGGAAGCTGCCGCTGCGGTCATGTTGGATAAAGTGGGGCTGAAGCAGCGTATGCAGCACCGGCCCAGTGAACTGTCTGGCGGCGAGCGCCAGCGTGCCGCCATTGCCCGGGCACTGGTGAACAATCCGTCTTGCGTCTTGGCAGATGAGCCCACGGGTAATTTGGATCGAAAAAATGCGGCCAATGTATTGGATTTGATGCTCGATTTGAAAACAGAATTGAATACCAGCTTGGTGGTGGTGACTCACGACGAAGATTTGGCCGAGCGTTTTGAATCGGTGCTGACGGTTGATGAAGGCGGGCTGAAAACTTTTCAGGCTGCCTAAATGATTTGGTTTTCTGGGCTTAAGGGCGTATATGTTGGATGACGCACAGATGGGTATGTCTCCTGATCGTGCAGCCGATAGCACATCAGCAGCAGCACAAGTGCTGGTAGAGCGGGTGTTAGGGGCGCGAGCGCCGGATGAATGGTCTGTGCTTGCGCCTTGGGTAGAGGCGTTATTTTTGGCCTTGGCCGCCGGCCACAGCTGCGTACGTTTGAAGTCGACACAGGATAAATTATTGTTGCAGCAAGCCCCTACGTTGGTGGGTAAAGGCGGTGATATTGTGCCTTTCGTGGTGCAAGATGGCCGTTTGTATTTGGGCCGGGTATGGCAGTTGGAGCAAGACATTGCGAGGCATCTGGTGCGCTTGGCCCGCGCTACAGTGGATGCAGTTGACATACCTACGGCGCGAGCCTGTTTGGCCGCTTGGTTCGGTGGTATTGGGGCCGAGACCCAGCAGCAGGCTGCCGCGCTGGCTTTGTGGCAACCTTTCATGCTCATCAATGGTGGCCCCGGTACGGGTAAAACCACCACGGTAGCCAAACTACTGGCGCTGATTTGCCAAAGTGCTTGGCACAGAAATGGATGGCCACGCATTGCGCTGGCTGCACCCACGGGCAAAGCCGCAGCGCACATGGCTCAATCCTTGCATGCAGCGTTGGCTGGTTTTTCAATATCGACTACAGTATCAACCTATTTGCGTACATTAGAAGGACAAACGGTGCATCGCTTGTTGCAACTGCGCCCACCGTTATTGCGCAGTCCGTTTGGCCCAAATCAAACCTTGCCCATTGATATTTTGGTCATCGATGAAGCGTCTATGCTGGATTTGTCGTTGCTGAGCGCTTTACTCAATGCGCTGCGCACGGGGACGCGTGTCATTTTGTTGGGTGATGCTAACCAGTTGCCGGCGGTGGGTGCTGGTGATGTGTTGAGTGCATTGGCTCAACCCACGGCAATGGATGAGGTGTTGGCGACAAAATTGACTGCTTTGTTGCCCGAAGCCACATGGCCAGTCCAAGCTACGCCTGCGCCTTTGTCCAGCCATGTGATGACACTCACGTATAGCCACCGATTTTCCGATGAAGGAGGTATTGGTGTGTTAGCGAGTGCAGTGATGCGGGGCGATGTTGAAGCAATGGCTGCTGCATTTGCGCAAAACCCTGATGATTTGGTTTGGCATCCACGTGCTATCCCGAGCTTATGTGCGCCATTGTATGCATTTCAGGCAGCCTATTGGCAAGCAGTGGCCGAACACAATGTGGCGTTGACTTTTACATTGCTGGAAAAGATCATGCTGCTGTCGGTATGGCGTCGTGATGCAGCCGCATTTAATCTTGCCTATCGGCAATTTTTAATGAGGCATGGTCATGACGCTCAAGCGCGCTGGTTTGCTGGGTTGCCGATCATGGTCACGCAAAATGATTACAGCGTGGGTCTCTATAATGGTGATATGGGTGTGGTGATGGCGGCGGAAAATGGCCAATTGATGGCGTATTTCCCTCATGGCCAAAGCGCTTGGCGCCCGCTCAGTTTAAGCCGACTGCCTGAACACAGTGATGCTTTCGCTATTACTGTGCACAAAAGCCAAGGCTCCGAGTATGAGACTGTGTGGCTGCTGGCGCCAGAAGAGGCGTTGGTTGCAGATGATTCTCATGTTTTGTTTGACCGCGCTTTGTTGTACACCGCATTGACACGAGCCAAGCAGCGTTTCGTGTTTTGCGGCGCGCCTGCACAGTTGTTTCAGGCAGCCCAAACCCAGCACCAACGGTTGAGTGGTTTGCGAGCCGCATTGAAACGCCAATACCAGCGTCTCCAACCCGCCCCAGATGAGCTCAATGAGCGAGAAGAATGAAAGTATGGTGGTTGTCTTGGGCATAATAAAAGCCTAAACAATATAAAAGCCGCTGTGTTGAACAGCGGCTTTTGTTTGGTTGAGTCAAGACTACACCACGGCTTCTTCTTTACGTTTGGTGGGTTTATGTAGGTTTTGGCGATTGACACCAAACATCAGCAGCAATGGGCTGGCCACCAGTACTGAAGAGTAAATACCAAAGACGATGCCGATGGTCAGTGCCATGGCAAAGCCGTGTAGCGCCGCGCCACCAAACACCAGCATGGAAATAACCATGGCTTCGGTAGAACCGTGGGTAATAATGGTTCGGCTCATGGTGGCGGTGATGGCGTTATCGATAATTTCGGGGACACTGTGGCCGCGCATGTGTGGTTTGCGAAAGTTTTCACGAATGCGGTCGAACACCACCACAGACTCATTCACTGAGTAGCCCAATACCGCTAAGACGCCGGCCAAAACCGTCAGTGAAAATTCCCACTGAAACAAGGCAAAACAGCCGAGAATAATCACGACGTCGTGCATATTGGCAATGATGGCGGATACCGCAAAACGCCATTCAAAGCGCACTGATAAATAAATCACAATGCCAATCACCACCATACCCAAAGCCAATAAACCATGCGTTACCAGCTCTTCTCCCACTTGTGGGCCAATAAATTCCACTTGGCGCAAGCGATATCGGCGTGTTTTTGCTTGAGTAAACTCATCACTTGGTTGGACAAAGCGGCGGAGCTAATGCCTTCTTTATTGGGCAGGCGAATCATTACTTGCTTGTTGGTGCCCAAAGCCTGTACTTGGACCTCACCCATGTGCAAACCGTCTAATTCCTGGCGTACTTGGTTGAGGTCTATGCTTTGTTGCGATTCCACTTCCATGACTGTACCACCGGTGAATTCCACCGAATAGTTCAAGCCTTTGGTGACCAGAAAAAACACCGCAATAATGAAGGTAATCAGCGATATGGCCGTGGTGAGCTTGCCGTAGCTCATAAACGGGATGTCGCGTTTGATTCTGAAAAATTCCATGATGCATTATTCCTTTACTGTCTTGGTGGCTTTTTCTGGAATCCAGATATGGCCAATGGACAGGGTTTTCAGTTTACGGCGACGGCCGTACCACAGATTGACGAATGCACGGGAAACCACCACAGATGAAAACATAGATGTCAGAATCCCCAAGCAATGGACCACGGCAAAGCCGCGCACAGGGCCCGAGCCGAAGATCAGCAAGGCAATACCGGCAATTAGGGATGTGATGTTGGAATCGACAATCGTGTGCCAAGCATGCTCATAGCCCGCATTGATGGCCATTTGCGGTGAGTTGCCATGGCGTAATTCTTCGCGAATGCGTTCGTTAATCAAGACATTCGAATCAATCGCCATCCCCAGTGTAAGGGCAATAGCGGCGATGCCCGGTAGTGTGAGTGTGGCTTGTAGTGCAGATAAAATAGCAATCAAGAACAACAGGTTACACGATAAAGCCAGCACCGAGAAGACACCAAACATGCGGTAGTAGAGCATCATGAACAATGCCACCACCACAAAGCCCCATAAGGTAGAGTGGAAGCCTTTGCTGATGTTTTCTTTACCCAGTGATGGGCCAATGGTGCGCTCTTCGATGATTTTCATGGGTGCCGCCAAAGAGCCCGCGCGCAACAGCAAGGCTGTATCATTGGCTTCAGCGCTGCTCATGCTGCCTGAAATAATGGTGCGGCCGTTGGGAATGGGCTCATTGATGACGGGTGCTGTTACCACTTCCGCTTTGCCTTGATCAATCAGTACCATGGCCATGCGTTTGCCTACATTATTGCGGGTGAGATCGGCAAAAATACTGGCACCGCTACCATCAAAAGTAACGCTCACGCCCGGCTGGCCGTTTTGATTGAAATCAGGTTGGGCATTGCTGATGTTGTCGCCAGTGAGTTCGACTTGTTTATTCACCAAAGTAGGTGGGCCATTACCCGCAGATGGCAGCAATTCATAACCAGCCGGTATTGTGCCTTGGGCAGCCTGTTGCAATAAAGCAGGATCGTCCGACACCATGCGTACCTGCAAAGTGGCGGTACGACCTATGATGTCCTTCGCTTTAGCGGTGTCTTGCACCCCTGGTAGTTGCACCACGATGCGATCGGCGCCAGCTTGTTGGATAATTGGTTCCGCCACGCCCAGTTCGTTGACACGGTTGTGCAGGGTGTTGATGTTTTGTTTCACTGCATCTTCACGAATTTTGGCCATGGCCTGATCAGTTAGACTGATGACCAATCGGTTGCCATCGGTAGTCAACGTGGCTTGAGGTAGATTTTGCTGCAATTTGGGTAAGGCTTTTTGTACATCATCGGCTGCCTGAAAAGGCACCACGACCGTTTGACCATTTCGCACCATGTCGCCGCTGCGGATCTGCATTTGACGCAGTTGACGACGCACATCGCTGGCGTAGCTGTCTAACGTTTTTTGAATTGCTGCAGCCATGTCAACCTGCATGGTGAAATGCACACCACCGCGCAAGTCCAAGCCTAAAAACATCGGGCGTGCGTTGATTTGTGCCATCCATTGCGGGGTGTTGGCGAGCAAATTGAGTGCCACGATATAACCTTCACCAAATTGGCTGGCAATTGCATCGCGTGCTTTCAATTGAGTATCGGTGTCGGCAAAACGCACTTTCAGGCTGCCATCATTGATGAACATACCTTGATCTTGGATGTGTGCGGCTGCCAGTGCTTGCTTGACGGTATTTTCAGTATTTTCGTCTATGCTGATGGCTTGACGGTTGGTGGAGATTTGCACTGCCGGAATTTCGCCAAAGAAATTGGGAATGGTATAGAGCAAGCCCAAAATCAAGGTAAAGGCAATCAGCAGGTATTTCCACAAGGGGTAACGGTTCATACTATGACCAACCTTGCTGGGTGAAAAACAACTCAGATAAATGCCGCAACACCATGGCTGCGGCAAAATAAACCAATGCGATTAAGCTTGAACTTTGCTGCTGATGGCGGCACGTTCCACTTCTACTTCCACATTGGGGGCAATTTCTACTGTGAAAAATTGTTCGCCGATTTTGGTGATTTTGCCAGCGATGCCAGAATTGGTGATGATTTTGTCACCCTTTTTTAACTCACCCAGCATTTTTTGGTGCAGTTTGAATTTCTTCTGCTGCGGGCGCATGATTAAAAAGTAAAATACAAACAAAATCAATACCAGAGGTGCAAACTGCATCAACATGCTCGGTGATGCAACGGCATCGGCGGCGTAGGCAAAATCAATCATGGTAGACTCCAAAACAAATGAGAAAGGATGAACTGCAATCTTTAGAATCAGCCATTGTAATCGGAGACTCTATTTTTTTCTAGCTTTGCGGTGCAATTCCCTTTGGTTATATCTCGACCACATCTAATTACACCAGCCCAAGTGCTGCCAGTGAAGTGGTGTGGTGGCGGGTGACAATGAAATGATCCAATAACACGATGTCGAGTAAGGCCAAGGCTTGCTTAAGGATGCTCGTGAATTCAATATCAGCACTGGATGGCTGTTGAGTTTGGCCCGGATGATTGTGTGCCAGTATGATGGCTGGCGCATGGTGAAGCAAAGCCAGTCTTGCGATTTCGCGGATATAAACGGTGTTTTGGTTGACAGTGCCGCGTGCTAGCTCAATGGTTTGAATCAGCTGATGTTGTTGGTTAAGCAGCAGCGCAATACACACTTCCACTTGTTCCCCACCCAATTGCAGTCGCAGATAGTCAGCCACGATTTGTGGTCGGTTTAATAAAGGAGCGCTACTCAGGTCTTCGTGCAAAATGCGGCGACCAATTTCTTTGACCACAGCAAACTGCGTGAAACTGGCGATGCCCATGCCTTTAACGGCAGTGAGCTCGGATAAGTTCGTGCTCATGAGTGCGCTCAGGCTGCCAAAACGGTTGATCAAGTGTCTGGCCAAATCCACGGCACTCATGCCAACAATGCCGGTGCGCAACAAAATGGCCAGGAGCTCAGCATCACTTAATGAAGTAGAACCCAATTGCAATAATTTTTCTCGAGGCCGTTCGCCTTCAGGCCAGTGTTTGATGCTCATCATCTACTCCTGAAGCGCCGCCAGGTGTTGATTGATGATAAATGAATTTTGGCAATGGGTAAATGCGATTTAGATTGGATTTAGATTGGATTAACTTAGGAATAGCAGAGGGTTATGAGGCGGATGGCAGTGATTGGGCTGCCTGAAAAATATACCCCAATTGACTACTAGGAAGCAGAATCGGCTTCTTCATCCCATTGCCGTAGCAGTGCCAGTTTCTCCGCAATTTTGATTTCCAATCCGCGCGGCACTGGTTGGTAAAAATCGGGTTCAGCTAGACCATCAGGCATGTATGTTTCACCCGCTGCATAAGCGTTGGGCTCATCGTGGGCATAACGGTATTCGTGGCCATAACCCAATTCTTTCATGAGTTTGGTGGGGGCGTTGCGTAAATGCACGGGAACCTCATGCGAAGCTTGGCTTTTCACAAATGATCGCGCTTGATTGTACGCCATGTAGCCAGCATTGCTTTTGGCGGCGCTGGCCAGATAAATCACGGCTTGCGCCAACGCCAATTCCCCTTCGGGGCTACCCAGTCGTTCATAGGTGGCCGCTGCTTCATTGGTGATTTGCATGGCGCGCGGGTCGGCCAAGCCGATGTCTTCCCAGGCCATGCGGATGATGCGACGTGCCAGATAACGTGGGTCTGCGCCTCCATCTATCATGCGGGTAAACCAATAGAGTGCTGCGTTGGGGTGTGAACCGCGTACCGACTTATGTAAAGCGGAAATTTGCTCATAAAAACTGTCGCCTCCTTTGTCGAAACGGCGAATTTGTGTGCCCAAGCTATTACCCACGAATTCGGCGGTGATTGTATGGCGCTGTTGGGTTTGGGCCGCCCGCAACAATTGTTCTAGTAGATTGAGTAATCGGCGTGCATCGCCATCGGCACTGCCAATAATCACGGTTTCGGCATCAGCTTCGATGTGCATTTCAGTATATTCAGGCAGCCTGAATACTTTGTTTAACAGTTGCTGCAGCTCTTCGGTGTTTAGAGATTTGAGGGTATAAACCTGTGCTCGGCTGAGCAAGGCCGGATTGACCTCGAAAGACGGGTTTTCCGTGGTAGCGCCAATAAATGTGAGTAGACCGCTTTCCACGTAAGGCAAAAAAGCATCTTGCTGTGATTTATTGAAGCGGTGAACTTCATCCACAAATAGAATGGTGCTTTGCCCGTGTTGCAAGGCCAGCTCTGCTTTGTCAACCGCGGCGCGGATGTCTTTCACGCCGGCAAAAACAGCCGATACGGGCAAAAATTGAGCATGAAAGCTTTGCGCCAGAATGCGTGCCAACGTGGTTTTGCCCACGCCTGGAGGTCCCCACAGCAGCATGGAATGCAAGCGACCACTTTCCACTGCTACACGCAAGGGTTTGCCCGAACCGATGAGATGCTGTTGGCCGATGACATCGTCTAAGGTGTGTGGGCGCAGCTGTTCTGCCAGCGGGGCTTGTGGGGATTGGGCAAATAAATCCATGGTGGGGTCGTACTGTTAATGAGGGTGAAATTGTACACCAGAGCCGCAACAATCATCAGCGCCTAGATATGATTGTGTATAATAAGCGCCTTCTTGGGTAGATGAAAAACGGATTCAACATGGCTTTTACTTTCAAGTGCTTATCAATTTTGAGCGTGGGTGCTGCACTGGCTATTTTGGCAGGGTGTGCCAATGGTGGAGCACAGGACCAGCAGTCTGGCGCTGGTTGGGGGCAAAGCATTGCCCGTTATGCGCTGGATAAGGAATGCCACACTCAATTAAACAAACGCACAGAATGGCAAGCGGCCAGTTTGGTGATGAGCAAAACGCAGCAAACCAATTTGGCAAATAAGATTTGTGCGTGTGCGGCTGATGAAACCGCTAAGCAATTGGGCACGGTGGATGTTGTGAAGCTCATTAGCCAGCAACAGCGACAAAAAGTGATTACGGATGTGTCGGTGAAAACCGTCGCCGAATGCAGCAAACGGCTGATTTTGGGCAATTAAAATCATTGTAAATATCAAATATGAGGTGGCGCAATGCTGCCAGAAAAATACCTTTCAGGCAGCCATTGATGGTGGCAGAAAGCATTTGGGTATGAACAGAAATCCAGAACACGCGTTTATTTGGGCCGAATGGCATTGAGCGGTCAGCCAGCGTGACCAATCAGTGTTCATCAATTTATATGCACCGGTTTAAAGAATAGGAAACACGCATGAAATACATCAGCACTCGAGGGCAAACAGAGCCGAAAACATTCAGCGAAGCCTTATTAATGGGTTTGGCGCCCGATGGCGGTTTATTGATGCCGGAAAGCTACCCGCACGTTTCTGAGGTAACCTTGTATGAATGGCGCCAACTGTCTTATCCGCAATTGGCGTTTCAAATCATTAGCTTGTTTGCAACCGATATTGATTCTGCTGATTTACAGGCCATCATCAATAAAACCTACACCGCCGAGGTGTTTGGTCACGCCGAGATTGCCCCAGTACGCCGCTTGCATGACGGCATCTGTATCGAAGGTCTGTCTAATGGCCCAACCTTGGCGTTTAAAGACATGGCCATGCAATTGTTGGGCAATTTGTTTGAATATGTGTTGGGCCGCGAAGGGAAAACGCTCAATATCATTGGCGCTACCAGTGGTGACACCGGTTCTGCAGCTGAATATGCTCTGCGCGGTAAAGATGGCATCAATGTATTTATGCTCTCGCCCTACGGCAAAATGAGCGCTTTTCAACGTGCGCAGATGTATAGCCTAGAAGATCGTAATATTTACAATATTGCCGTTGAAGGCATGTTTGATGATTGCCAAGATATTGTCAAAGCCTTGCAAAATGATGAGTTGTTTAAAGCACAGTACCATTTAAGTACGGTCAACTCCATCAATTGGGGGCGCATCATGGCGCAAGTGGTGTATTACTTTAAGGGCTATTTTGCGGCCACACAAAGTAATGAAGAAAAAGTATCGTTTTGCGTGCCCAGTGGCAATTTTGGAAATGTTTTGGCGGGCCATATTGCTCGTATGATGGGTTTGCCGATACACCGTTTGATGGTGGCCACCAATGAAAATGATGTATTGGATGAGTTTTTCAAAACTGGTCTGTATCAACCACGTGCGGCCGCGCAAACTTATGTCACCACCAGCCCATCTATGGATATTTCCAAAGCATCCAATTTTGAGCGCTTTGTATTTGATTTGGTCGATCGGGACAGCAGTGAAATTGAATTGATGTGGGCTCAGGTGGGGGCGGGAAAAGGGTTCGATTTGAGCCGAGTGCTTGACAAAATTCATGAGCAATATGGTTTTGTATCCGGTAAGAGCGTACACGCTGATCGGTTACGTACCATTGCCGAGGTCTATGCTGATGATCGCCAGTTGATTGACCCGCACACAGCCGACGGCGTTAAAGTGGCACGCGAACTGCGTGAAACTGGTGAAAAAGTGGTGTGTCTGGAAACGGCGTTGGCGGCCAAATTCGCCGACACCATTCATGCCGCTGTGGGTGAGGATGTGGTTATTCCACGTCCAGCTAAATTGGTTGGCATCGAAGATTTGCCACAACGGGTACAGGTTCTGCCGAATAATGCGGCAGCGGTGAAAATGTATTTGAAAGAGCAATTGGGTGAATAAGCATCCTTTATGGGCCTGAAAAAGGCTGTCTGAAAATATTCAGGCAGCCTTTTTATTTACCCTAATCATAAAATTAAGGTTAGTTCATGGTTGTATCGTGATTTAAAACTTAGACTTAAAAGACAAATCCGAATGTATCTTATTGTTGTGTTCATGTGCTGGTGCGGGTAATGCATTGAGCAGGTTACCCAATGGGTGAACCATCCCTGCGGCGCAGGGATAAGGGCAGTATTGCTTTCAGAAAAGTAAAAATCAGAGGCATACCCAAAAAATAATGGGTATTGGTCACGCATTTGATTACAATACGGCTCTCTTTGGTTTTGCGGGCGGAGCAGGCCGTATAACGGCTTCGCCGTTTCGTTATTGGCACGGCACCATTTTACCGGTTGATAAGGATACCCCATGAAAATTGCCGCCAGCGCGGGCACTGAATTTGCTTTTCTAAGCGACTATAAGGTCATGCCCATCGATATGACCGATTTCACCAATGTCTGCGCTGTGGTGGCCACCACGGCCGATTTGGCAGAAGTGTGGACGGAGTTGGATCGCTTGGGGTTTGATATTCCGATTTTCGCCGCTGTGGAATATGGTGAAACGGTGCCCCCACAATGGCTGCCTGAATTGTATGCGGTGATTGAATTGGCACCGGAACAAAAATACTACAACGGCCAGCTTATCAATGCGGCCGCTTCTGATTATATTGATGCGCTGGATCCCCCGTTTTTTCAAGCATTAAAAGAATACACGGACTATGGCAATGCCGCATTTGATTGCCCTGGTCACCAAGGCGGCCAGTTTTTTCGTAAGCACCCATCGGGACGGCGATTTTATCTGTATTTTGGCGAAACCCTATTTCGTGCGGATTCGTGTAATGCCGATGTGCGCTTGGGCGATTTGCTGATACATGAAGGCCCTGCTTACCAAGCGCAGGCGCATGCCGCCAAAGTATTCAATGCCGATAAGACCTATTTTGTCCTCAATGGTACTTCAGCAGCCAATAAAATTGCCATTGGTGCCTTGGTGGCGCCGGGTGATTTGGTGTTGTTTGATCGCAATAATCACAAATCTGTGCATCAAGGTGCCTTAACTTTGTGTGGAGGCATCCCTGTATATCTGGAAACCACGCGTAATGCTTATGGGTTTATTGGTGGGATTGCCGCGCATTGTTTTGATGAAGCCGATATTCGTCATGAGATCACCAAAGTGGCGCCGGAGCGCGCCCAAGAGGCTAGGCCTTTTAGGCTTGCGGTAATTCAATTGGGCACTTACGACGGTACCATCTACAATGCCCGCCAAGTGGTTGACCGCATTGGTCATTTGTGTGACTACATTTTATTTGATTCTGCATGGGTGGGATATGAGCAATTCATTCCCATGATGCGCGATTGTTCGCCTCTGCTACTGGATTTGAAACCGGAAGACCCTGGCATCTTGGTTACGCAATCGGTACACAAACAGCAAGCTGGTTTTTCTCAGGCTTCGCAAATTCACAAAAAAGATGTGCACATCAGTAAGCAAGCTCGCTATTGCAACCACAAACGTTTTAACAATGCATTTATGATGCATGTGTCGACCAGTCCATTTTATCCCTTGTTTGCCTCGCTGGATGTGAATGCCAAAATGCACGATGGCAAGGCTGGTAAGCGCATGTGGCGTGAATGCGTGATTGCAGGGATTGAAGCCCGCAAAATGTTGTTGCAGACCTGTCGTTGGATTCGTCCGTTTGTGCCGCCAGAAGTAGATGGCCGCGCGTGGCAGGATTACGATACAGATGATATGGTTGATGACATTCGCTTTTTTCAGTTTGAACAAAGTGCGCTTTGGCATGATTTTTCAGCCTATCAGGACAAACAATATTTTATTGATCCTTGTAAATTGTTACTCACCACACCCGGTATTGACGTAGCTTCGGGTGATTATGCTGATTTTGGCATTCCGGCCGCGATTCTGGCGCATTATTTGCGTGAGCGTTCAGTTATTCCCGAAAAGGCTGATTTAAATTCGATTTTGTTTTTGCTGACACCTGCTGAGAATATGGCCAAATTTCAGCATTTGGTGGCCAATATTGCGCGCTTTGAAGAGCACATTGATACGAATACGATGGTATCGGACATGCTGCCCAGTCTGGTTAAAGCATATCCTGCATATCAACACATGCACATTCGTGATTTATGCCAGAAAATGCATGATTTTTATCGCAAATATGCCCTCAATAAACTGCAAAAACAAATGTTTTTGCGTGATGCATGGCCCAAAGCTGAGTACAGTCCTCAATCGGTGCACACGGCTTTCATTCGCAATCAGGTGGAATTGGTGCCATTAAAAGACATAGCTGGCCGTGTGGCAGCAGAAGGCGCGCTGCCATATCCGCCGGGCGTGCTGTGCATTGTGCCAGGAGAAGTATGGGGTGGCGCGGTATTGGATTACTTTTTGGCGCTGGAGGAAGGCATCAATACTTTGCCTGGATTTGAGCCGGAGATTCAAGGTGTGTATTTGGAGGCAGACGCTCGTGGTCGTAAGCAAGCTTTTGCTTATGTATTAAAGAAAAGTTTTGCATAACCATTTTTATGTCCATAAAGCCCTTGGCGTTCACCCATCAAGGGCTTTTGCTGTTGGTACGGGTCTCATTCGTGGTTGAAGCATTAGAAAGTCATCGACAGAATAGATCAATATCGGCGGTGTAGCGGATGCCAATTTATTTTATGGTGGCTTTAGTCGGTTGATGTATCAGTAGTCGATTCGGTTTTATTATGGGTGTGATGACGTAGTGCCAAATAAGTGTAGGGCGAAGCTACGAGAAGCCGGGTGTCGCTTTGTTGTGGCCATCTATCACCATTGAAGACCATGGTAGAAAAAAGCAGGCGCGCCATAAGGATGCAGATATAAATCAATTTTTATTGGTTTATTTCAGCATTGGCATGCTTGAGGCAAGAAAGGTTATGAGCAACTGCTTATATATGTCGCAACAAGGCCGTTTGCATCTGCTGCTGTATTGAGGATGATCATAAAAAGGCCTGATGTGGGAACATCAGGCCTGGTGTTGGTAATCATCAATTACATTCAAACATCAATTATCAATTTCGATGTGCCGGGTTTCAGGCAGCAACCACACTGCAATCATGCTGATGAGGCAAGAAGCAATTAAAAACCAGCCAACCAAATTAATGCCTTGTTCCCCAAAATGGGTGGTCATCCAAGCGGCTGCAAATGGGGTGAGTGACCCCCCCAGAATGCCACCGAAGCTGAAAGACATGGAGGCGCCGGAATAGCGCACATTGGTGGGGAATATTTCGGGTAAAAATGCCGCCAAAGGCGTCCACAATGCGCCCATCACAAACAAGGCCACGGCTAAGAATGTGAATGACACCACGACATTGCTGGTGTTCATCAAATCACCCCAGAAATAGCCCATGATGATGGTGATGCTGCCGGTAATCAAGAAAGTAGGGCGGCGACCCAGCTTTTCAGACAGCCAAGCACCTAAAGGCGAACCCAATGCCATGAACACAATGGCGATCATTAGCATAAATAGGTAGTCGATTTTTGGGTAATACGGTGCGCTTTGCCATGGATGCAAAGTGGTGGCGTATTGCAATGAAAATACCGTGGTTAAGAAAAACAAGGTAAAGCAAGACATGGCAGAAAGAGAACCTAAAATCAGTTCTTTATAATGCTTTTTCACAATGTCGGCCAAAGGGGCTCTAGATTGGGTTTGCTTCTTGACCATTTTTTGGAAAGCGGCACTTTCCACAATCGACATGCGCACATACAAGCCCAAGCCGATCAAGATGATGCTGAGGATGAATGGAATGCGCCATCCATAGGACATCATTTGTTCTGGTGTTAACAGCGAATTTAAGGTGATGAAAATACCACTGGCCACAATGAATCCAATCGGAGGGCCCATTTGTGGAAACATCGCAAAAATTGCGCGTTTTCCTTTGGGGGCATTTTCTGTGGCCAACAAGGCAGCACCGCCCCATTCTCCACCCAAGCCTAAACCTTGACCAAAGCGCAATACACATAGCAACAATGGCGCCACAATACCAGCCTGATGGTAGGTGGGCAGAAAGCCAATGAGGGTGGTGCTGATGCCCATAATGAGCAATGAAGCGATCAAAGTGGTCTTGCGGCCGACTTTGTCGCCAAAGTGGCCAAACATGGCGGCGCCGATGGGGCGAGCCACAAAGGCGATGCCAAATGTCAGAAAAGACGCCATGATCGCTTGTGCCGTGTCTTTGGTGGGAAAAAACAATTCACCCAAAACCAGCGCTGCTGCTAGGCCATAAATATAGAAATCATAAAATTCGACGGCGGTACCGACAAAGCTGGCTACCGCCACACGGAAACCAGAATTGGTGTGCTGCTCTTCTGTAGAAGCCGCTGACGAATGAGGAGTTGCGGTTGTCATTTTATTTATTCTTCAATAGGTTATGAATAATGATTGGTCTAAAAAAGGCCTGAATCAACAGGCCTTTTGCTGTTTACATCAATGTGGTTAGTTTTTGTCTTGGTCAACCAATTTGTTTTTGGCAATCCAAGGCATCATGCCACGCAATTTGTTGCCTACCACTTCCACTGGATGCTCGGCATTCATGCGACGACGTGCGGTCATGGCTGGGTAGTTGATGGCACCTTCTTGGATGAACATTTTGGCATAGTCACCAGATTGAATGCGTTTCAATGCATTGCGCATGGCTTCACGAGATTCGCTGTTGATGACCTCTGGTCCCGTTACGTATTCGCCAAATTCAGCATTGTTGGAAATGGAGTAATTCATGTTGGCAATCCCGCCTTCATAAATCAAATCCACAATCAGCTTCATTTCGTGCAAGCATTCGAAATAGGCCATTTCGGGTGCGTAACCACCTTCCACCAGCGTTTCAAAACCGGTTTTAATTAATTCAACCAGACCGCCACACAATACGGCTTGTTCGCCAAATAAATCGGTTTCGGTTTCTTCTTTAAACGTGGTTTCAATCACACCACCTTTGGTGCCGCCATTGGCTGCGGCATAAGATAATGCCACATCGCGAGCGTGGCCTGACGCATCTTGTTCAACCGCGATCAAACTTGGTACGCCACCGCCTTTAAGGTATTCGCTGCGAACAGTGTGACCAGGGCCTTTAGGCGCAATCATCACCACGTCCAAGTTTTTCGCCGGAACGATTTGGTTGAAATGAATGTTGAAACCATGGGCAAAAGCCACAGTGGCGCCATCTTTCAAATTGGGTGCAATTTGTGCTTTATATACAGCAGGCTGATTTTCATCTGGTAGCAAAATCATAACCACGTCGGCGGCTTTGGTGGCTTCGGCCACTTCGCGAACGTCATGGCCCGCATTCACGGCTTTGTGCCATGAGTTACCGTCTTGGCGTAAACCCACAATCACATTCACGCCAGAATCTTTCAAGTTGGCAGCGTGAGCGTGGCCTTGAGAACCATAACCAATGATGGCCACGGTTTTTCCTTTGATCAGGGACAGATCGGCGTCTTTATCGTAATAAACTTGCATGTTGTTTCCTTTTAAAAGAGGTTTTATGGGTATGTCACTGTTTTACGGGCTGCCTGAATGCAGTAGCAATGTTTCAGGTAGCCACTATGGTTAACTAATGAGGGATTAAATACGCAACATCCGTTCGCCGCGGCCAATACCGGCTGCACCCGTGCGGACTGTTTCCAAAATCAGGGTTTTACCCACTGTATCCAGAAAGGCATCCAATTTATCACTGGGCCCAGTCACTTCAACCGTATAGGTTTTGTCGGTAACGTCAATTACGTGACCTCGAAAAATATCGGTTAAGCGCAAAATTTCATCGCGATCTTTACCACTGGCGCGCAGTTTCACCAGCATCAGTTCCCGTTCAACAAATTGGCTGTCATTTAAGTCGATCACTTTAATGACTTCAATCAGCTTATTGAGTTGTTTGGTGATTTGTTCCATCACATCGGCATCCCCGTGAGTAACGATGGTCATGCGCGATAGTGTGGCATCTTCTGTGGGGGCAACAGACAAAGAGTCGATGTTGTAATCACGGGCAGAAAACAAACCCACAATTCGGCTCATGGCACCTGATTCGTTTTCCATTAAAATGGATAAAATGTGTCTCATGGTACGCTCCGGGTATCGTAGTCACGGTCGGTGACATCATTGACATCGCTGTCAGCTTTGGTTTCACGCATATGCGGCGGTAAAACCATTTCGTCCAGCCCCTTGCCGTTGCCCACCATGGGAAATACATTTTGTTTGCGATCGGTAATGAAGTCCATAAACACCAAACGGTCTTTCAGTGCAATGGCTTCTTGTAGTGCGCCTTCTACATCACTCGGCTTTTCAATGCGCATGCCAACGTGCCCATAAGATTCAGCCAGCTTGACAAAATCCGGCAATGATTCCATGTACGATTCAGAATAACGATCTTGGTAATAAAACTCTTGCCATTGGCGCACCATACCCAAATAACCGTTGTTTAAATTAATGATTTTAATGGGCAACCGGTATTGGTAGCAGGTTGATAACTCCTGAATATTCATTTGAATAGAACCTTCGCCGGTGATGCAAAAAACATCCTCACCCGGACACGCCAAGGTGGCACCCATTGCATAAGGCAAACCCACGCCCATGGTACCTAAACCACCAGAGTTGAGCCATTGGCGTGGTCGTTGGAATGGGTAGTACTGCGCGGCAAACATCTGATGCTGACCCACATCCGATGTAATAATGGCATTGTTTTCTGTTAATCTGGCCAGTGTTTGCACCACAAATTGTGGTTTAATAACTTCGTTTGATGGTTCAAACCAGAGGCTATTGCGCGCGCGCCAGCCTTCTATGGTATGCCACCATTTTTCCAAGGATGTGGTATTCAATACCAAACCTTGCTTTTTCCACAGGCCCAAGATGTCGGTGAGTACATTTCTCACATCACCCACAATCGGCACATCTACTTTCACCCGTTTGGCAATGCTGGAAGGATCAATGTCGATGTGAATGATTTTTTTCGATGTGTTTGTGAATTTACTCGGTACCGAAATAACACGGTCATCAAATCGCGCACCCACCGCCAAAACCACATCAGCATTTTGCATGGTTAAATTGGCTTCATAGGTGCCATGCATGCCAACCATACCCAAAAATTGTTTGTGGCAGGAAGGATAGGCACCCAAGCCCATGAGTGTGCCCGTGCACGGCGCCCCCATTAGTTGCACCAATTCGGTTAATTCCTGACTGGCATTGCCCAATACAACTCCACCACCGAAATACACCACAGGGCGTTTGGCCGCAGCCAAAACCTGCACAGCTTTTTTGATTTGGCCTGCATGGCCGTGGGTAACCGGTTGGTAGGAACGAATGAAAATATCATCTTGTGGGTAACTGAATTTAGCCAGAGCTTGAGTCACGTCTTTAGGAACATCAATTACCACAGTGCCGGGTCGGCCAGTACGGGCGATCTGAAAGGCCATTTTAATGGTCTCAGCCAGCTCGTGTACACTGGTTACCAAGAAATTGTGTTTGACACAAGGGCGTGAAATGCCCACGGTATCCACTTCTTGGAACGCATCAGAACCTATTGCTGGCGTGGCCACTTGGCCGGTAATCACTACCAGCGGCACGGAATCTGAATTTGCAGTGGCGATGCCAGTAATGGCGTTGGTGGCACCAGGACCCGAAGTCACAATGGCAACACCCACTTTTTGACCATCGCTGGCACGTGAATAAGCATCAGCAGCATGTACCGCAGCTTGCTCGTGGCGAACCAGAATGTGACGAAATTTATTTAATTGGAAGATGGCGTCGTAAATTTCAAGTACTGCGCCGCCAGGGTAGCCAAAAACGTATTCAACGCCTTCGGCTTTAAGGCTTTGCACAAGGATTTGTGCACCGGAAAGTTGCATGTCAACCTCTGTTTTGTCAGGTAGCCCAACTGATGCGTCATCGTTTCACCTCTGCCGGGTAGGCTGATGTTTGGTACAGCGATTTAGGGTACGCGCACACAAACATCGTGGTGACCAATCGATACGGCATCCCATAGTTGGAATAGCTGCCTTGGGTTTATCGAACGAGGCATGACAATATAGCAATGCCATTTATTGTGCAAGCGCAAAACCCAAGATTCGAGGCTCAACTTGAGTCTAATTGATTAGTATTATGCTGATTTCTGCTAATTTAATAAATTAATTGATATTAAATATTAAAAATAGACATATTATTATTATTTTAAAAATAATATGTCTATTTTTTTTAAAATTATTGCTAATTTTTGTTTTGTAATGATATTAGTCAATATGTCTAATTTCGAGATGGTTGATGCATGATCACGGCATCTGCCCCTGCTGCTTGGGATAAAGCCAGCAAGACGCTTTCGGGTAGATAGGCATGGTGTAAGCGCAAAATATTGGTTACCACCGGTAAGTGACTGATGCGCTTGGCTTTGACAATGGCTTCAATGTCCAAGCGGTAGGGTGCATTTCGATCTAAGCTGAGCGTGCCAGCTTCGCCGAGCATGATGTGATGGTTGCCCTTTATGGCAATGTGTTCCGCTGCAATCAGCCAGTCGTCAATTTGATGGTGTTTGTCTTTGCACACAATCACGGGCACATTCAGGCGGCCTACTTCATCGCGTAAGCTACGGTTGGCGAGTTGCTCGCCACCCAAATACAGAATGTCTGCAGTGGCTGCTAATACGGATTCCAGTTGCCGCACATCGCGGATACGTACCACGGCTGCCTGATTGGCGGTATGCGCGGTGTGGATGAGTTGGTTCAGTTCACGGTCGCGGGCGGCATTATTATCTTGTGGGTTCGGCGCGTAAGGGGTGTCGTTGCGGTAATAAGGATCCATGAATACCACAGGGCTTTCAGGCAGCCTATTGTTTTTGACTGGATAAATAATTTGCGTGGCATGGCCACCAAATGCAATGCCTCGAGCGGTGATGATGGTATCTTGGGCTTGGGTTTCGCGGCTGATGATGCGCCAGTCTTGGACTACACGCATGGCTTTTTCAACCCCCGGCAATGCCTCCAATTCTCGTGGTACAAAGACCCGCTCGTCACCGACGGCACCAATAATGGTACGTTCGGCGCCACGGGATATGTGTTCGGTCAAACCGCGACTGCGAATAACTTCGATCACTTGCTTGATATCTGCTTCACTGGCTTGCCGTTGCATGACGATAATCATAATGGTGTTCCGTGGCTTGAGTTGCACTATTGTCGGGAAATTTGCCGTGTCTGACAAGGCAATTGCAATGGGTGATGAATGCATGACTAATCATGAGGTATGTGTCGGCTGGTTTTGGCGCGAAACCGATGCGGATTGGGTTTGTTTGAAAGTTGACAGGCATAAAGCCATGCAGTAGAAATGGTTGTGACAGTCAATGACATTTAAGTTTTGTTGGGTACCGTGGCCGTGGCGCTTAGAATCGCGGCAATCTGGCATGGCTAAAGGATGAATAATGCAGAAAAAATGGATGTGGGTCGGCGTTGCGGTGGTGGCTTTGGTCGCGGTAGCTGTGTGGGTTAACGTACACAGCACTGAAAAGTTGCCTGACGGTTTTGCTGGCGGCAATGGCCGTTTGGAATTGCAGCGCATGGATGTGGCGACTTTGTATGCAGGGCGTGTGGTTGCAATGAAGGTCAATGAAGGAGATGAGGTGGCTAAGGATGCAGTTTTGGCTGAATTGTCTTCTGATCAAAGCAGCAGCCAGCTGGCGGGTGCCAAAGCTGCAAAAATAAGAGCGGAAGAAACAGTGGCTCGGGCTACCGCCGAAATTTTGGCTCAGCAACAGCAACAAAAAGTAGCACAAATGGAACTCGATAACACGCAACAGTTGAAGAATGATGCATTGGTGTCGGCAGCTGAATTGAAGCGGCGTCTGGCCGCACGTGATGGAGCCGCAGCAGCGGTGGCAGCGGCAAAAGCGGCTAAGGCGGAAGCGCAGGCCGCAGTGGGGCAGGCGCAAGCGCAAATTGATGCTGCCTCTTCTGCCAATAAAGATATGTTGATCCGTGCGCCGCAGGCGGGGCGAGTGGAATACCGCATCGCCGAAGCCGGTAATGTTTTGGGTGCTGGCAGCAAGGTAGTGACCTTGCTGGACCCCAGTGATGTGAGTATGAGTGTGTTTTTGCCCACCAATACGGTGGGTCAGTTAAAAATTGGTGATGAAGCGCGCATCGTGTTGGATGGCTTAGATGCAGTATTTCCGGCGACAGTGGATTATATTGCAGCGGAAGCTCAATTTACACCCAAGTATGTGGAAACGGCCAATGAGCGCGAAAAGCTGATGTATAAGGTGAAGCTGAGCATACCGGCTGAAGTGGCTAAACGCTACAGTGGCTTACTGAAAGGGGGCTTAACCGGTAATGGCTATGTGCGCGTGGATGCAAAACAAGCTTGGCCAGCTTCATGGCAAGTTAAATTGCCATCGGGCAAAGGTGCCTAAATATGCATGAAGATTCAGGCAACCCAGATGATTGGGCGGTAGATCTGAGCCAAGTTGCGCACGTTTATGGTAAGACGCGGGCTTTGGCGCCGATTAGTTTACGTATTCGACGTGGTGCTACTGTGGGCCTCATTGGCCCCGATGGCGTGGGTAAATCCACATTATTGTCATTGATTGCCGGCGTCAAAGTGATTCAGCAAGGTTGCGTCATGGTGTTTGGCGGCGACATGAGTGACAAGCACACTCGCAATCGTTTGTCGCACCGCATTGCGTTTATGCCACAAGGTTTGGGTCATAATTTGTATCCGACTTTGTCGGTGCTGGAAAACGTAGATTTTCACGCGCGCTTGTTTGGTTTGGGTGGGGTTGATAAAAAAAAGTCGCATCAATCGTTTGCTTCAAGCCACAGGCTTATCGCCGTTTGCCGACCGTGCGGCGGGCAAGCTCTCTGGCGGGATGAAGCAAAAACTCAGTTTGTGCTGTGCTTTGGTGCACAATCCACAATTGCTGATTTTGGATGAACCCACTACGGGTGTTGACCCCTTATCGAGACGCCAGTTCTGGCATTTGGTGGATGAACTGCGCGCTGAAAATCCGGGTATGACGGTTATGGTGGCCACCGCGTATATCGACGAGGCTGGTCGATTTGAGCACCTTTTGGCTATGGATGATGGCCATTTGATTGCCAATGCGCCCACTCAAACAGTGTTGGCTGATACCCACAGCCAAACGCTGGAAGAGGCCTATGTAAAACTATTGCCACCAGACAAGCAGGAAGGTTCAGGCAGCCTCGAATTAACACCGTTTAAGCCTGATCCAACCTCGCCGCCGGCCATTGAAGCACATGATTTAACCAAACGGTTTGGCGACTTTGTGGCGGTCGATCACGTCAGTTTCACCATCCCGCGTGGTGAGATTTTTGGTTTTTTGGGTTCCAATGGTTGTGGTAAATCCACCACCATGAAAATGCTCACCGGTTTATTGGATGCCACTGAGGGGACGGCCGAGCTGCTGGGCCAACCAATTAATGCTGGGGATATGCAACCCGCATGCAAGTGGGCTACATGTCGCAGGCATTTTCTTTGTATGAAGAATTGTCGGTCACACAGAATTTGATGATGCATGCGCGCCTATATCAATTGGAAGGCGCAGCAGCCAAACAAGCTGTTGACGATGCTTTGCGGCAGTTTGATTTGACGGAGGTGGCGGACACCGAGCCCGCAGCATTGCCTCTGGGTATGCGCCAGCGGTTGCAATTGGCGGCGGCTTGTTTACACCACCCTCAAGTATTGATTTTAGATGAACCAACTTCTGGTGTGGATCCCGCTGCACGGGATATGTTTTGGCGGCATTTGCTGAAACTATCGCGACAAGACCGCATCACTATTTTTGTGTCCACGCATTTTATGAATGAAGCGGCACGTTGTGATCGCATTTCTTTTATGCATCAAGGCAGGGTGTTGGCAGTGGGTACGCCAGCAGAATTGTGCGCTAATCAACACACCGATGATTTGGAAGAGGCCTTCATCGCCTACTTAGAAGCAGCATCCCCGGAAAACGAAACCAGAGCACCTTTAAAGACTCATTCAACAACCTGGGTAAAAGAGCATCCGGTTGCACATGCAGGCCAGAAGGATGATGTTTTTAGACAAGTTCATGCACATCAGCCATCCGCGCTAAGAGAAGACGTAAGTGCCGTGGCCTCGTCAGTTACGGAGCGTACCAATGGATTGCGCTATTGGTTGAATACTGTTTGGACTTTTGCAGTGCGCGAAGGCAAGGAGTTACTGCGTGACCGCATTCGGTTGTTTTTTGCGTTGTTTGGACCTGTGGTATTGATGGTGATGGCGGCCTATTCGGTGTCATTTGACGTGAAAAACGTCAAACTCGCAATTTTGGATCGCGATCAAACGATAGAAAGCCGTGCGCTTACGGAATATTTTACTGGTTCACGCTATTTTACTTTACAGCAATACCTGAGCGAACCCGATGAAATTGACGCAACGCTAAAAAGCTCAAAAGCACGGTTGGTGATTGATATTCCACCACACTTTGGCCGCGATTTGATGCGGGGCAACAAACCTGAAGTGGGCTTCTACATCGATGGCACCATGCCGTTTCTCACCGAAAACATTAAAGGCTTCATCCTCGGTATTATGAGTGATTATGGCTATGGTCGTATTCGAGCCTCAGGATTGCCCATTTCTATGGCTCCTTCGGTGAATGTGGCACCACGATTTGTGTATAACCAGGATTTCAAAAGTATTTATGCTTTCACACCAGGCATGATTATGATGGCGATGATGCTGATTCCGGTGATGATGACGGCATTGGGTGTGGTGCGAGAGCGCGAAATTGGCTCAATTACCAATCTCTACACTTCTCCGGCATCGGTTCGCCAGTTTCTCATCGGCAAACAGCTTCCTTATGTAGCCGCATCCTTTGTGAGCTATTTAATTTTGATTTGGTTGGCGGTGGTGGTGCTGGGGGTGCCGGTACGCGGTAGCTTTGTGGCCATGAGTCTAGGTGCATTGGCGTTGATTTGTGCTGCGACCGCGTTTGGTTTGTTGATATCCAGCTTTGTCAAATCCCAAGTAGCGGCCATTTTTGGTTCGGCGATTTTGTCATTGATTCCCGCATTGAATTTTTCAGGTTTGCTCTATCCATTGTCAACCTTAACTGGCGTGAACTATTGGGTAGGTTGGGCCTTTCCTACGGCATGGTTTCAGCTCATCAGCTTGGGCGGTTTTACCAAGGGCTTGGGTTTTGCCGATTTTCGCTATTACTACTTGGTGCTGATTGGTTTTTGCCTGTTGTATGTGTTTGTGGCGGGGCTACTTTTGAAGAAACAGGAGACCTAGATGCTGCGTTGGTTGAAAAATGTGTGGGTGCTGAGTCTTAAAGAATTCAAAAGCTTGTTTGGCGATGTGGTATTGATGGGGTTGATTGTGGTGGTGTTGTCTGTAGCCGTGTATTCAGTGTCTACCGGCATCACCACTGAAGTGCGCAATGCTTCGGTGGCGGTTATGGATGGGGATCATTCTGCCTTGTCTTATCAGATTAGGGACGCACTGTTGCCACCGCATTTTAAAGAACCGGTAGAGGTAGCGCGGGAAGACGTTGATGGCGCTATGGATCGTGGTGATTATGTGTTTGTTTTGGACATCCCGCCACATTTTCAGCGAGATGTTTTGGCTGGCCGTTCACCCACGATTCAAGTGTTGGCAGATGCCACGGCGGTAACACAAGCAGGTGTAGGGTTAACCTATCTTAGTCAAATTATTCAGCAGGAAAGTGCGCGTTTTTTGCGGCAAAATAGTGCCGAATCAATGTTACCGGTAACGCCAGTGGTGAACATTATGTTTAACCCTAATGGTGAATCCACATGGTATTTGGCGGTGATTCAAGTGGTGTCCAATGTAACTTTGTTGGCGATGATTCTGGTGGGTGCTGCTGTCATCCGCGAGCGAGAACATGGCACCATTGAGCATTTATTAGTGATGCCGGTGCGCGCTAGCGAAATTGCTTTGGCGAAAATTTTAACCAATGGCATGGTTATCACGGTGGCTGCACTCTTGTCTTTGTGGCTGGTGGTAAATGTGTGGTTGGCAGTACCGATTAACGGATCGGTGTGGCTGTTTACCTTGGGTATGGCCATTTATTTGTTTTCGGTTGCCTCTATGGGCATTTGGCTTGCTACGTTGGCCCCCACCATGCCGCAATTTGGACTGCTGTGTTTGCCGGTTTATGTGGTGACCCGCTTGATTTCGGGGGCTGAATCGCCATTGGAGAGCATGCCTGATTTTTTCCAAATGATGACATGGCTCTCTCCGGTGACGCAGTTTGTGCAATACAGTCAAGATGTTTTGTTTCGCAATGCCGGTATGGCCATCGTTTGGCCAAAACTGGTGGTGATGAGTGTCATGGGGGCGTTGTTTTTGGCCCTAGCTTTGGCGCGTTTTCGCAGCATGTTGGCACGTCAATCATGAGGTGGAACAAGTTGCCTGAAAGGATGGGGATGTATTCCAAAAAATTAGCATGGGTGGTTGGGGTCGTGTGTGTGGCTGGATGCTCGAGTACGCACATCAATGTGGATTCTCAGGTACCGGTGCCAGCTCAGTTTGAAGAAGCCGCCCGAGCGCATGGGGCAACTGAAGTGGCCGCATGGTGGCAGAACTGGCCAGATCCGGTATTGCAACAGTTAATCGAGCAAGGTTTGGTTAACAACCGCAATCTGGCGGCGATGACCGCAAATGTAGCAGCCGCGCGCGCCAATGCTGCTTTGGCTGCTGCTGATTTGGGCCCCAATGTGGCTTTGGTGGGCAGCGCTGGTGCACACAATGTCAATATTGATAATCCATTAGATAATGACGTGCGCAGCGTGTTGGCACGTCTAGGCTCGTCATTGGGCGAAGACAGTCATCGATTTAAAGGTAGCAGTAATCATTTGGCTTTGCCGCCAGCTGGGAGCCGGATATTTTTGGCGCCAAACGCAGTGATGCCGATGCTGCTCGCTATGCCAGCTTGGGCATTCAAGAACAGTGGCATGGCGCTCAAATGTTGCTGGCCAGTGATATTGCCGATACGTATTTGCGCATTCGCGCTTTGCAGCAACGTATACGCGTGGGTGCACAAAGCGTGGCTGCCTTAAGACAGCTACAACAGTATGCACAAGGCCGCTTTCGGGCAGGTCAGGCCACCGATTATGATGTACAAGATGTGGCTGCTAAACTCAGCGCCATGCAAGCGTTGCAAGCCACATGGCAGGCTCAGGCCGATGGTTACGCCCGTAATTTGGCCGTACTTTTAGGAGTGCCCGCACAAGGTTTTACCATTCCGCCCAGCCCCGTGGATGCCTTGGACACCATCCCAGCTGCGCCGGCTGGCACCTTGCCTTTGGCGGTGCTGAATCGACGCCTGATGTGCGCGCACAAGAACATGTGGTGAAGGCAATGAGTGCCAAACTGGCCAGTGCCAAGGCTGATTTGCTGCCGCGATTCGACATTAATTTTTTGTGGCAGACTGGGCGAGTGCGTTTAGACAGTGATTTACCTCAATTTAAAGGCTTGGGCAGTTTGGTGAGTGCTGGAATAACCTTGCCTATTTTTACGTCGGGCCGTATTCAGCGCAATATTGAGGCGGCTGATGCCCGTCTTCAGGCCGCATTGGCTGAATACGATCAGCGGGTATTGCAAGCGCTGGCAGACGTCGACAGCAGCTATCAATTGCAATACGGGTTGCATCGCCAGAACCAACTCTTAAGCCAAGCCAAGCGCCAAGCGCGCACACAAGCCACAGGTGCTGAACGATTGTTTCATTATGGTCACTTGACTTTGGACAGGGTGTTGAGTGCGCGCCTAAATGCCGAAGACATGGCCGATAAATCCATTCAAGGCAAACTGGCCGAGGCGCAAAATTTGCTGAATGTCTATAAAGCGTTGGGTGGTGGATGGCCAAGCACCAATGAAGCTACTGAATCTACGCATTAAAAGGATGAATATGCGGTTGGTATTTCAAACACGAGGCGTGAAAAGGTGTTGGACGCTATTGCTAGCGGTCTTACTTTCTGCCTGCTCGGCCTTGCAATATCAGCCGTTGAAAACACTGAATCAGGTCAATCACAATCAAGGTTATCGAGTACAACAGGCTTTGGCCACTGCTCAATCGAATAATGATGACGTGATGGTGGTGCTATCATTTTCCGGTGGCGGCACTAGGGCGGCGGCTTTTGGCTATGGCGTATTGGAAACCCTCAAGAAGCAAGTGGTTTACATAGATGGTCGCCGCACCAATTTAATGCAGGCAGTGGATTTGGTCTATGGCATTTCCGGCGGCTCTGTTTTGGCCACTTATTTTGGTTTGCATGGGGCGGACACAATCAATCTATTTGAGAAAAATTTTCTCAAGCAAAACTTGCAAAAAGTATTGGTGGGACAGTTGTTTTCGGCTTCCAATTGGCCGCGTTTGACTTCACCCGAATTTGGCCGCGGTGATTTGCTGCAAGAGCAACTGGACTTGCATTTATTTCATGGCGCCACCTATGACGATTTGCTGCATCGCCGAAAGGGCCCATTTACAGTGATCAGCGCCACTGACATGGGCTTAGGCAGTCGGCTGGATTTTACCCAAGACTATTTTGATTTGATGTGTTTGGATTTAACTGATATGCCCTTGGCCCGTGCTGTGGCCGCATCCAGTGCGGTGCCATTGGTGTTTGCTCCCATTACGCTCAATAATCATGGTGGACAATGCGCATACCAGATACCAGCATGGACCGCTGATACCCGTGCTGAAACCGACAACGCAAAGGATTTTCGGCACAAAACCCGACAAGAATATGTAGAGCGTGTACGCAAATATCAAGACAGCGCTAAGCGTCCTTATGTGCATCTATTGGATGGCGGCCTTACCGATAACTTAGGTTTACGCAGCCTATTGGATGCCACTGAGTTATACAGCCAGGCATCACTGTATGACCGATTTTCTCAAAACAAAATCAATAAAATCATTATTATCAATGTGAATGCACAAACACAGGCCTTGAGCGATATTGATGAGCGCGCTGATGTACCGGGTTTCCGTTCGGTGTTAGACGCTATTGTTAACATTCCCATCGATAAATATTCCGAAGATACTTTGCGGCAATTCCAAAAATACGTGGATTGGTGGAACGAAAATAAATCCAATCGTGCGCCCAATTTGTATTTTATCAGCGTGAATTTGTTGGATTTGCCTGAATCGGCGTTGCGCGAGAAAGTGGTGCATATTCCCACCACTTTTTACTTGGCCAATTATGATGTCAATAATTTGCGTACCGCAGCAGCACAATTATTAACGGCATCGCCCAATTACCAGCGCATGGTGCGTGATTTATCAGCGCATCCCATTGCCGCCAATCCGCACGCTTTGACTGCACCAGAAAGTGCCTCAGCACCCATGGTTGAAGATGCGGCAGAGGAAGCACAAGGTGCCTCATCACCCGAATAAACAGGCTGTTGAATTGATTAAAAATTAGGCTGGTTTAGTGGTCAATGGGTTTCAGGTAGCCATATCAAGCTATTTTGAAACCCAAGTGGATCAACGAATAAACTGTTGGTGAACCGTCTTAAATAATGCATCGCGGGCGCTGCCCAGCCACTCAAAGGCCACCATTTCGCGGGAAACGATGGCGCAACCGGCATCACGCAGGCGTGCCAAGGCCAAATCAACATCGGTTGTACATCGTGCGCTCACCGCATCTGCCACCACAAATACAGCGTAACCTTGGCGGCGTAAATCCAATGCTGTTTGTAATACGCACACATGGGCTTCGATGCCGGCCAAAACCACTTGGGTGGCACCACCCAAAACTGCTTCATTCAGGCAGCCTTCCGACCACACGGAAAAATCTTGTTTCTGCACGCACACGGCATCACGGGCTGCGGCCATGATGCTTGGTTCGGTGGCGCCAATTTTATCGACGCAGTGCTCACTGATGATGATGGGCACATTCATGGTTTGTGCCAACCGAGCCAGCCATAGGGTGTGGTTGAGCAGGTGCTCAGTATCGTGTACAGCCGCCAGTAAACGGGTTTGTACGTCAATAATCAACAAGGCGGCTTGTTCGCGGCACATGAGTGTCATGGCAAGTTTCCTTTGTGAGTGGGTGTTATTGTGCATTTCAGGCAGCTTTGTGGCTGCCTGAAAAGAAACACAATGCGACAAAGCTATCGTGCTGGAATCATGCCCATGCGCTTGGTTAATGAGGTCTGTGGCTCATTAAATAAATTCGCATAATAAGTGGCATTGGTCATGACGTTTTTGACATAGGTGCGGGTTTCGTCAAAAGGGATGGTTTCTGCATAAATTGCCCCTTCCAAAGGCGCTGCCGCCTGCCAGCGACGGGCTCGGCTGGGGCCTGCATTGTAGCCGGCAGTGGCCAATACTTCATCACCCAATCGGGTACGAATATCACCCAAATACCACGTCCCCATGCGGATGTTCCCAGCCATGGTGTGTAGCTCATCTGGGCTCATTCCCAATTTGTTGGCAATTTCATTGGCAGTGGCGGGCATCACCTGCATGAGGCCGGTGGCGCCCACATTGGATTTAGCCCCAATCATGAAGCGGCTTTCTTGGCGAATCAGGCCATAAACCCAAGCTGGATCGACACCTGCTTGTTGGGCATAAGGCACGGTTAGGTTTTTAAACGGCGCGATGTAACGCAATGCATAATTGAGTTTGTGGTTGGTTTTATCTGCACTCAGAATCCCCATTTCGTAAAAGCCTTGTTTTTCAGCCAAGGCAGAAGAAGCCAGCAGGGTGTCTTCATTGTAATCTCGAATGGCGTAGCGCCACTCTTGCTGAGCTTGCCGACGCATGGTCCAATCACCGCCATTTTGTGAGGCGTTAAACAACACCAAGGAGCGGTTGATGTTGCCGTCTTGTTCCACTTTTTTCAGGTCGTGACGACTGCTTTCCCCAGCATTGCTGCGCACATCCGCTTTGTTACCCAAGGCTTCAGTGGCCAATAACGCGTAAAAATTGCGGCCTGAGGTGGCTGCATGCTGAAACAGGCTTTTGGCTTGCTCATTTTTGCCTTGGGCAACGTAGCTGCGCGCTAACCAATATTGCCAAGTGGGGTCATCTTGTAGCTTTTTGGGCATAGCGCGAATGATGTCGGCCAATTTTTCCCAGCGCTGCAAGCGCAAGGCTGAACGAGCATACCATTCCCACATTTCAACACTCATTTGATTGATGTCGGCTTGGTCAAAATAGGCCAGTGCGTTGCTGGCATTTTGATTGTAGGCTTGAGTCAATCCCAGTTGCGCCCATGCAAACCCCACTTGAGGTGGCGTTAAATTGGGCGTGATACCTTGAAGCGTGGCAGCGGCATTGCTTTGGCTACGGCCTTCTTTACTGATGACCCGATACAATAGGGATTCTTGTGCACCAGCACTGCCACCGGTGCTGCTGTTGAGGGGGTTCGACAAAGGGCTGCCTAGGGATTGGGCCAGATTGCGGGCATCGGTGATTTGATTGGCTGCCAATAATCCACGCACCCGCCGCCATGCATCATCGCTATTGAGCTGGCCTGCTGCCGCTGCTTGATTCAACCAACGATTACAGCCTTCAGGCAACCGTCCCAGTTCACGCACCAATTCTTGGCGCAAAATGCGATCGCTGTCGATGCCGCCGAAAGCGGCATAGCAACGGGTTTCTTGGTCACGGTCAGCTGCGTTTAGTTGGGCATACTGCTGGCGAAACAGCGTCCAGTTGCCGCGTTTGCCCAAACTTTTTAGCCACTGATTGCGTACTGTGTTAGCCATGGCACT
Organism: Snodgrassella sp. CFCC 13594; assembly: GCF_001590725.1. Classification (GTDB taxonomy): domain Bacteria; phylum Pseudomonadota; class Gammaproteobacteria; order Burkholderiales; family Neisseriaceae; genus Snodgrassella. The sequence goes on from NZ_LQXR01000003.1 coordinate 125,308, forward strand.
GGGGTTTTGGCGTGCCAAAAATTGTGCTGGTTGCGCATCGTCATTGGCTTTGATGGCGATTAACACAGTTTGGTACCATTGATAGTTAGACACCACTTCATTGGGCGCTTCTGGCTTTTGGGTGCCGGGCAAAATGCCGCCATTGCTGTGACCAATCGGCTCTACTGGGGTTTCTTGCTGGCTGGAACAAGCAGCCAACAGCAAAACAGCCGAAGCGATAAGTGTATGAGTGAGGCGAGGTGCATTTTTCAACATGGGGTTTTCCTTATGTACAGCGTACGACATTTATTTACGCCAATAGGCAGGCGTGAACAAGATAAAGACCGTAAAAATTTCCAAGCGCCCGAGCAGCATCACAGCAATACACAGCCATTTTTGGACATCATTGAGCTGAGCATAATTGCCGGAAGGGCCTACTGAACCCAAGCCCGGTCCTGCGTTGGTGATGCAGGCGATGACGGCCGTGAGTGAAGACATGAAATCCAAGCCGCTAATCATCATCATAAAGGTGAATGAGACCACTGTCATGAAATAAACAAATACAAATGCCAAAACCGTCAGCGCCATGCGCTCGGGAATGTTATTGCCATTCACTTTGACGGTGCGCACGGCATTGGGGTGGAGCATCAACATCATTTCACGCAAACTGAACTTAAACAACACGATGGCGCGGATGGTTTTGATGCCGCCGCCGGTGGATCCTGCATTGGCCAATATGTTGGCCAGAAAAAACAACCATAGTGAGGCAATTAGTGGCCATTTGGCAAAATCGGTATTGGCATACCCATTGGCCAAACCAATAGAAATGATATTGAAACCAGCATAACGCAGGGCATCAGCGAAATTATAAAAATTTTTCCACCACAAATACACGCTGACCCAAGCAATACTAAACAGCAACAAACAAAATAACACGCGCACTTCTTCATCACGCCAATAATGCTTCAAGCTGCGATTGCGGAAGGCATAAAAATGATTGGTGAAGTTAATGGCCCCCAAAATGGTGGCAATGCTCAAAATAATTTCAATGGGCACTGAATTGAAATAGGCGATGCTGTTATCGTGCGTGGAAAATCCGCCCAAAGAAAATGCAGATAAAGCATGGCACAATGCATCGAACCAACTCATGCCGGCCAAGCGCAAGGCTATGAACGTGAGCAGGGTGAAAAACAAGTAAATCAGCCATAAATTTTTGGCGGTTTCAGAAATGCGCGGCGCCATTTTACTGTCTTTGTTGATGCCCGGCATTTCAGCTTTGAAGAGCTGTGTGCCGCCCACGCCCAACATTGGCATGATGGCCACTGCCAATACAATAATACCCATGCCGCCCAACCAATTGAGCATGCTGCGCCAGAAATTGAGAGATGGGGCCAGTGTATCCAAGCTGGTAATAACAGTGGCGCCAGTGGTGGTGAGGCCGGACACAGCTTCAAAATAGGCATCGGTAAAACTCATGCCAGGAATATACAAATACAACGGCAAGGCCGCCATTAAGGCAAACCCTACCCACAATAAAAACACCAATGTGAAGCCATCCCGTGGCCGCAGTTCACGGTTGTATCGTGCCGTAACCAACCAGACTATGGCTGACACCACAATGGTGATGATGGCGGTGTCGGCAAAAGCATAAAAGACATCGTCTAAAAACAAATACGACACCAAGGTTGGGGCCAGCAACATCAGCGAAAATAGAAAACCGGTTTTCGCTAAAACATGGATAATTGGGGCAATTTTGTAGGCTATGCGACTGTTTTTCATGATGAGACAATCTTTCTGGCTTCAGGCAGCCTCAACCGAAAAAGCCCAGTTTTACTTGCACCAGTTTTTCCAATTCTTGCACCACACGGCGGCGTGCTACAAAGAAAATAATGTGGTCGCCATCGGCTAGAATAACATCGTGGTGGGCCATGATGACTTCATCGCCGCGCACCACTGCGGCAAAATAACAGCCATTGGGCAATTTGATCTCATCAGGCGTACGCCCAACCATTTTGGAGGTGTGTTTGTCGCCGTGGATCACCACTTCGATGGCCTCAGATGCACCGCGGCGCAACGCGTGGACAGCCACCACATCACCGAGTCGAACATGCGCCAAAATTGAGCCGATGGTAATCAAATGAGGTGAAATCACGATATCAATGGCGTTGCCTTCGAGTAAATCGACATAGCTTGAGCGATTCACAATGGCCATTACTCGTTTGGCACCCAAATTTTTGGCCAGCATGCCTGACATGATGTTGTCTTCATCGTCATTGGTGAGTGCACAGAAAACGTCAATTTCATCAATGTATTCGCTATCAAGGAGACCTTCATCGGTGGCGCTGCCTTTGAGCACCAACGCATTATTGAGGTTTTCAGCCAGCCATTCGGCCCGTTTGTGGTTGAATTCGATGATTTTGATGTCGAAACGGCTTTCCAGTTGTTTGGCCACGCGATAGCCAATGTTGCCACCGCCAGCAATCATCACCCTTCGCGTGCGTTGGGCATTGGGCCTCAATTCGCGCATGATGGTGTCGGTATGTTCGGTGGGCACCAGAATAAACACTTCATCGCCTTCAATCAGTACGGTGCTGGGCGTGGGTACAATTAGGCGATTATTGCGATAAATGGCACAAATTTGGCAATCTACCTGCTCGGGCAGGTGATTGTGAATGTCGCCTAAAGGATTGCCCACCAGCAAACCGCCTTTCTGTGCGCGGATGACCACCATTCTGGCTTTGTCATCGGCAAAGCTCAATACCTGTAAAGCACTGGTGTGTTTGAGTAGATTCACAATCTGTTCGGTGACCAATTGCTCAGGACTGATGGATTCAGTGATGTCAAACAAATCCAAACTGGATGGGTATTCGTCGTGTTCGGTGGTGAATTCCAAATATTCGCTGCGGCGGACTCGAGCAATGCGTCCTGGGGTGTTAAACAATACATTGGCCATGCGGCAGGCCACCATGTTGGTTTCGTCACTGCGGGTAACAGCCAAGATTAAATCCGCATCGGGTGCACCAGCTTGTTGTAGCGTCACAGGAGAGGCTGCATTGCCTTGAACGGTTTGAATGTCGAGCTTGGCTTTGAGTTTGCCTAAAGCTGAATCATCCACGTCAATGACGGTGATGTCATTATTGGGGGTCATGGCCAAAGTACTGGCAATGGTCGAACCCACTTGGCCGCAGCCGAGTATCAATATTTTCACGAGATAAAAGCACAATAATGGTTTGGCCATTATTGTATAGCGAGTTGGTACGCCATGCCAAAGGCGTTTCCGTTTTCAGGCAACCTCGTGGCGCTGATGGGTTGGGTTGACACAAATGATCAAGCTACCTAAACCAAACCCATGCTTAGCCTGACTCAAAACTATTCAATGATCCGAAAAAATCGGTAGAATAACCGCGCGATATGCAGCACGCCAAAACACAAAATCGACAATCACAAGTCGATAACAATCATGAATACTTAGGAACCACCATGACCGTGATTAAGCAAGAAGACTTTATTCAAAGCATCGCCGATGCTTTTCAGTTTATCAGTTATTATCACCCCAAAGACTATATTCAGGCGTTAACTCGAGCGTGGGAAAAAGAGGAAAACCCAGCAGCCAAAGATGCGATGACGCAGATTTTGGTCAACAGCCGCATGTGTGCCGAAGGGCATCGTCCTATTTGCCAAGATACCGGCATTGCCACCGTGTTTTTGAAAGTGGGGATGGACGTGCAATGGGATGCTGAATTGAGTGTACAAGATATGGTCAATGAAGGGGTGCGCCGCGCCTACACCAATCCCGAAAATACTTTGCGTGCTTCAGTTTTGGCGGATCCCGCTGGTAAACGTCAAAATACCAAAGACAATACGCCTGCGGTGGTGCATATGGAAATTGTTAAGGGCGATAAACTGGCCGTGACGTGTGCAGCTAAAGGTGGCGGCTCTGAAAACAAATCCAAGTTGGTGATGCTGAATCCTTCGGATTCAATTGTCGATTGGGTATTGAAAACCGTGCCCACTATGGGGGCTGGCTGGTGTCCACCGGGTATTTTGGGTATTGGCATTGGTGGCACGCCGGAAAAAGCTGCACTGTTGGCCAAAGAATCGCTGATGAGTCATGTTGATATTCATGAGTTGCAGGACAAAGCCCAATCTGGGGCCGAATTAAACACGGTAGAAAAGCTGCGCTTGGAATTGTATGAGAAGGTCAATGCTCTGGGGATTGGTGCCCAAGGTTTGGGCGGGTTGACCACGGTATTGGATGTGAAAATTCTTGATTACCCAACTCATGCAGCATCTAAGCCGGTTGCGATGATTCCCAATTGTGCTGCTACACGCCACGTCGAATTTGAATTAGATGGCTCAGGTCCGGTTGAATTGCAGGCGCCAAGCTTGGAAGATTGGCCAGACATTACCTACAGCCCAGACAATGGACGTCGGGTGAATTTGGATACACTCACTAAAGCCGATGTTGCCGATTGGAAAATAGGCGATGTATTGCTCTTAAACGGCAAAATATATACAGGCCGGGATGCAGCACACAAACGCATGGTGGACATGTTGAATCGTGGCGAACAGCTGCCGGTGGACTTTACCAATAAATTGATTTATTACGTAGGCCCTGTTGATCCTGTTGGGGATGAAGTGGTTGGTCCCGCTGGCCCCACCACGGCTACGCGCATGGATAAATTTACACGACAGATGCTTGAGCAAACTGGTTTATTGGGCATGATCGGTAAATCAGAGCGTGGGGCAGCTGCGTGTGAAGCGATAGCAGACAATCATGCGGTGTATTTGATGGCGGTGGGCGGTTCGGCTTATTTGGTGTCCAAGGCCATTAAGAAAGCGCGTGTGGTGGCTTTTGCTGAATTGGGGATGGAAGCCATCTATGAGTTTGAGGTAAAGGACATGCCGGTGACGGTAGCCGTCGATAGTCAAGGTAAGTCGGTGCATGCCATTGCGCCTAAGCAGTGGCAGGCGAGAATTGGCCTGATTCCAGTGATGGCTGAATAATAAATACAGCAAAATCCAGATTAAAAAATTTTCAGGCAGCCCAAACATGAGTTTGGGCTATTTTTTGTTGCTTCATTGTGTTTTTTATAGTGCTTAATAGGTGCTTATTTGAGCCGATCAAATTTTGTGCTTTGGCGCCCTTGACATTTTTTCGCTTACGCCCATATATCTTATCAATTAACCAGAATAAAGGATGAGTCTTATGCGATTTGACAAATTGACCGCCAAATTTCAACAAGCTTTGCAAGATGGACAAAGTATGGCGCTGGCTCAAGATGCAGGCTATTTGGAAGCCGTGCATGTGTTAAAAGCATTATTGGATGACAATGATAGTGGAACAGCTGCATTGCTGGCGCACGCTGGCATCAATGTTGCTCAGGTCAAACAGGGCATTCAAGCCGCCATTCAAGCTCTGCCTAAGGTATCCGGGCAAGGCGGAGAAATTCTACCAAGCACAGAATTACAGCATATTTTGAATTTAATGGACAAAGCAGCGGCAAAGCGTGGTGATAGCTATATTGCCAGTGAATTGTTTTTGTTGGCTGCGGTGCAAGAAAACGGCAAAACTGGCGCTATTTTGAAACAAGCGGGCGCCACTGAGCTTGGATTGAATACGGCGATTGATGCCGTAAGAGGAGGCGCTAGCGTGGATAATCCCAATGCCGAAGATCAGCGTGAAGCGCTGAAAAAATACACCACCGATTTAACCGAACGCGCCCGCAATGGTAAGCTTGACCCAGTGATTGGTCGTGATGACGAAATCCGTCGTGCCATTTTGGTGCTGGAACGACGCACCAAAAATAATCCTGTCCTGATTGGTGAACCCGGTGTGGGGAAAACCGCCATTGTAGAAGGTTTGGCGCAACGCATGGTCAATGGTGAGGTACCGGACTCGCTGAAAAACAAACGGTTGTTGGTGTTGGATTTGGCCGGATTGATTGCGGGCGCTAAATTTCGAGGTGAGTTTGAAGAACGCTTGAAATCGGTGTTAAGCGATTTAGCTAAAGATGATGGCAATACGCTGATTTTTATTGATGAAATTCACACGCTGGTGGGTGCTGGTAAAGCCGATGGTGCGATGGATGCGGGTAATATGCTCAAACCCGCATTGGCTCGGGGCGAATTACACTGTATTGGTGCCACCACTTTGGATGAATACCGCCAGTACATTGAAAAAGATCCAGCACTGGAGCGCCGTTTCCAGAAGGTCTTGGTGAATGAGCCTTCAGTTGAGGATACCATTGCTATTTTGCGTGGCTTGCAAGAACGTTATGAAATATACCATGGTGTGGAAATCACCGATCCGGCAATTGTGGCCGCAGCTGAATTGTCTAATCGCTACATCACGGACCGTTTTTTACCCGATAAAGCCATTGACTTGGTGGATGAAGCAGCATCTTTAATTAAGGTGGAAAGCCAATCAATGCCGGAAAGCATGGATAAGCTCAAACGCCGCGAAATTCAATTGGAAATCGAACGCGCGTCGTTGTCGAAAGAAACTGATGAGCCAGCAAGAAGCGTTTGGCGTTGTTGGATGAAGAGTTGGATAACGTAAAACGTGAATTTGCCAATTTGGAAGAAATTTGGAAAGCTGAGCGTGCTAAGGCACAAGGCAGCGTGGCCATCAAGGAACAGATAGACCAACTTAAGGTGAAAATGGCGGCGCTACAGCGCGAAGGTAAATGGGAAGATTTGGCCAAGCTGCAATATGAAGAGTTGCCTAAATTAGAGGCCCAGCTTCAGGCAGCCGACAGCAATCAAGGCGATGCTCAACCCAATAAGCTGTTGCGTACCAAAGTGGGCTCTGAAGAAATTGCTGAAATCGTATCCCGCATGACTGGTATTCCTGTGACCAAAATGATGGAAGGCGAGCGCGAAAAGTTGCTGAAAATTGAAGATGTGTTGCATAACCGCGTAGTTGGGCAAGACGAAGCGGTGCGCGCCGTGGCTGATGCCATCCGACGCTCGCGTGCTGGGTTAGCCGATCCCAATAAACCTTATGGTAGCTTTTTGTTTCTGGGCCCAACGGGTGTGGGCAAAACTGAGTTGTGCAAGACCTTGGCCAGCTTTTTGTTTGATAGCGAAGACCATCTAATTCGTATCGATATGTCAGAATTCATGGAAAAACATTCGGTGGCACGATTGATTGGTGCGCCTCCAGGCTATGTAGGCTATGAAGAAGGCGGTTATTTAACGGAACAAGTTCGGCGCAAACCTTATAGCGTGATTTTGTTGGATGAGGTTGAAAAAGCGCATCCAGACGTGTTTAATATTTTGTTGCAAGTATTGGATGATGGCCGTTTAACCGACGGGCAAGGGCGTACGGTAGACTTCAAAAATACAGTGATTGTGATGACGTCGAATATGGGCAGTCAGCACATCCAAGACATGGCCGCAGATGATTATGAAGCCATCAAGGCTGTGGTTATGGAAGACGTGAAACAGCATTTCCGTCCCGAACTGATCAATCGTATTGACGAAGTGGTGGTATTCCACAGCTTAAATCAAGCCAATATCCGCGCGATTGCCAATATTCAGTTGCACAGTCTGCGTAAACGCTTGGAAAGCATGGATTTGCATTTGCAGGTTGATGAAGCAGCACTGGATGCTATTGCCCAAGCTGGTTTCGACCCCGTTTATGGCGCGCGTCCTTTGAAACGAGCAATCCAAACCGAAATAGAAAATCCATTGGCGAAAAGATTGTTGGCTGGTGGCTATGCGCCGGATAGCACCATTATGGTGACGGTTAAGGACGGCCATTTGGCCTTTGAATAAATTGGCATGATGTTTTGCGATAAAAAACGGGCGATAATCATCGTCCGTTTTTATGGGGATGAGAGATGAAGCGAGTCAATCAATATAGTGCCAGCTTGCTGGCATTCTTGTGTTGTTTTTCCACGGCGATTCAGGCCGTGGAAACCATTGCCACCGTCGATATAGCGCAATTACGGCCAACACAAATGAGCTTGGGATTTGATGAAGTTAGGTTGAATGCACAGCAATATCGACTGCATCCTCAGAAAATGTTTGAAGATTATTGTCAAGACAATGGGGGCGGCAAGCTTCTGCATGCAGGTTCAAAGGCCAGTTTGACAGATCCTGCATCGTTTTCTTGTCAACAGCCTATGGGTACGCGAGTTAATGACATCAAATCCGCCGTATTGGCACCCGATGGGCATTATTATCTAACCGATGGCCATCATTCGGTGAGTGCTTATCGAGCAATTTATACCCAAGCTGGTGTTCCCATGCGTGTGCGTGTGACTCAAGATTTGCGCTACCTACCCAATATGTCTTCATTTTGGCAATACCTTCAACAACACCATCTAAGCTGGCTGCCTGAAAAAAAAATGATGCCTAATACATTGCCGACACACATAGGCATGGCAGATTTGAATAATGATGTTTATCGTTCGGTGGTTTACTTTTTACGTAAAGTAGCCTATCAGCGTCCCCATAATCCGCCTCCGTTTTTGGAGTTTTATTTGGCCGATTGGCTGCGCCAGCACCTACCCGTACCAGACGAGATGACATGCCATTCAGAGTCATACAAGATGTATGTGCAACAAGCTGCTTTGGTGCTAACTCAAGCTGATAAACAACAAGCCAGCAGCCAACGACCCGGCGCACCATCTCTGGCACAATTGGGGGTTTATGATCAAGTGAACCAAGTGCAGCTAAACAAACTATTAGCAAAACACGGTAAACTGGATCGTTTGTTTCAATTGCCTGATCAGCGTGAAAACGGATGTTGCGGCACAACAATACATTCGGCATGCTCAGGCTTATAATTTAAAAAAATAACCATCCTGCGGAGAAATGGCATGTTTGATTGGTTCGGCACCCACAATACCAGCAGCGGTATGACGGCTTTTGTTACCCATTCGGCTTGCTTTGGCCACAATATGGGTGAAGGGCATCCCGAAGCCCCCGAGCGTATTGCCGCCATTAAAGACAGATTGATGGCAGCTCAATTGATGGATTATTTGCAAGAAGTGGATGCCGATGAGGTCACAGAAGTGCAACTGGCAAGGGTGCATCCGCCGCGCCACATCCGTTATTTAGAATCGGTGTCACCGCACGTGGGCACCTTTCGGGTGGATACGGATACCGCCATGAACAGTGGCACACTCACCGCTGCTCGTTATTCTGCAGGAGCAGTAGTGAAGGCGGTGAATTTGGTGATGGCGGGTAAGGCACCCAATGCATTTTGCGCCATCCGTCCCCCTGGTCATCATGCGGAAAGCGAAAAAGCCATGGGGTTCTGTTTCTTCAATAATGTCGCAATCGGCGCCATGCATGCCATTGCCGAATATCGATTGAAGCGGGTGGCCATCATTGATTTTGATGTGCACCATGGCAATGGCACTGAAGAAATTTTTAAAGACGATGATCGGGTGATGTTGTGCTCCAGTTTCCAGCATCCTTTTTTTCCTTATTGCGGCGATAAACCCATCGGTAGTAATCCCCATATTGTGAACGTCCCGATGCCATCAGGTACCCGCGGTGATGCATTTCGCAATATGGTCGACAATGAATGGATGCCACGCTTACATGAGTTTCAGCCAGAACTGGTGTTGATTTGTGCGGGCTTTGATGCGCATTTGGAAGACGATATGGGGAATTTTGGTTTGGTGGAAGCTGATTACGCATGGATAACCGAGCGCATTATGCAGATTGCACAGCTTTATTGCCGGGGTCGTATCGTATCGGTTTTAGAAGGTGGTTATGATTTGTCATCTTTGGCTCGCAGCGTGGCCAGCCACATTAAAGTACTGGCCATGGTGTGATCAATATTGATATGGATTCGATCAAATAGGCTGCCTGAATGATGTTCAGGCAGCCTATTTATCAAGAGAAACCAATTCAATTCATAAAAAACGGCACATTGAGTCGGCAGTTGTTTGTCTGCGTTTTTGTGTATTGTTTTTGCGTATTTTGGTGTTGGGTTTACTGCTGTGTAAGGCAAAGCTGCGATGATCTATTGCTTGGTTTGGGCTGGCTTATGTGAAATTTTTAGCGTAAAGCATCAATTTGTAGTGCATTCGATAAATATGCCTGCATCGCGTGAAACCGCATTATTATATTGTTTGCGGGGCGGGCTGCACCGATAAAAAAAGCCACCTGAGGTACAGGTGGCGAAGCAAAGGGACGAATCATAAAAAGTAATCATCAATGCGATGGCTGATCGCCTTGATGTCACCATTGTGTCTTGATATCGTGACAAACTAATGACAGTAAACAAAAAAGCCGCCGATGGCGGCGGTAAGCAACCTATAGCGATCCGAAATGCAGAACCAGTAGGTTGCTGATGATCATTATTTTTTGCGAAAGGTTGGACGATTAATTCGTGTGGGCGATTGACCCGTGGCATGCCGAAAATTAATTCGCCCTTTGGTTAAATCGTAAGGTGATAATTCAACAGTCACTTTATCGCCCGCCGCAATGCGAATCCGGTGCTTGAGCATTTTGCCTGACGTGTAAGCAATAATTTCATGCCCATTGTCTAATGTGACCATAAATCTCATTTCGGGCAAAATATCTTTTACTGTACCCTCTAATTCTAACAATTCTTCTTTTGCCATTCTTATCCTAAATTGGGTTAGTTACTTTCTTGATTTTGTTGTGCTTTTTTCATTGCACGGTAGGTATTGAGTCTACGTCGATGTTGCATCGCTTGTCCTTTCTTATGATGATGCTGTTTTTATATTCTGTGGATCAAGCAGAAGGTATGACAGACTGGTCGTAATCGACCGTATTGAAAACTATAAAGTACTGCATTATAGCATGTTTAAAGCAATAATTTTGTCAGATGAGGTAAAGATAAAAATGAAGCCACTTTGGAAGCGAAGAAACAGAAAAGTGATCAGACAAATCAAGTGATGGGGTTTGGTGGTCATTGCTTCGTTTGCAGAGTGGTGCCTGATGCGGCTTTGATGTGCGTCATCATTGCCAGAAATCATGGCTCTCAAACATGTTTACTTTGGTTATCGCTGATGGGTCAAGGGTGCATGGCTGTTCGGCTTGGATGACATCACAGCAAGGTTATCCCAGATTGAGGTATGGCATTGTAAGTGGATTGCGTCGTAGACCGATGATTAGATAGTGCGACGCATCTAAAGTGGTGCTAGGCGCAGACCTGTGTTGCAACATTTCATAATTAGCAGTTTTTCGAGTTATTTATCGGGTAAAGACTGGTTATGTGTCATTTAATGTTGGGAATTTACCCGCTAGAGGTTTGTTCGTCTGGCAAGTATGAAAACCTCGCAATTGGTTCTGTTTCGCATTTATGGTCTTGGTCTGGTAAGTAGCGACGGATAGGATGAGGTAGTTGCTTAAATTTATCCTATCTCATCGCTTAGTCACTGCACTGGAGTCAGCTTAAAACAGCATGTGGCCTTTTAATATAATAATTAGGCTGCCTGAATCTTCAGGCAGCCTACTTGAGTAGGTACTACTACAAAGGCATGATCAAAGGCGCCTATTTATTTGCATTGTTTCCTTTAACAATACTCATACCGGCACTCACCAAACTGCCGATATCGGCCACATTGGCAGGCATAATCAGGGTATTGCTTTCTTTAGCCAGTTTGCCAAAGGCATCCACGTATTGTTCGGCGACTTTTAAATTGACAGCTTCACTGCCACCGGGGGTGCGAATGGCTTCTGCCACCAAGTGGATGGCCTCCGCTGTGGCTTGGGCCACTAAGCGCATGGCCTCTGCTTCACCTTGTGCGCGATTAATTTGCGCTACTCTTTCGCCATCGGATTCATTGATGGCAGCCTGTGCCTCACCTTCAGATTTTTGAATTTCGGCTTCACGTTGGCCGGAAGCCAAATTGATTTGCTCTTGCCGCAAGCCTTCTGATTGGGCAATGCGGGCACGTTTTTCACGTTCGGCTGTGATTTGGGCCTGCATAGACCGTAGTATCTCTTGAGGGGGAACCAAATCTTTGATTTCATAACGTAAGACTTTTACCCCCCAAGAAATAGCGGCTTCGTCCAATGCAGCCACTACTGTGCGGTTGATGTCGTCACGCTCCTCAAATGTTTTGTCTAGTTCCATGCGACCGATGACGGAACGCAAGGTAGTTTGAGCAAGCTGAGTGATGGCAACAACAAAATTGCTGGAGCCATAGGAGGCCAGCATCGGATCCGTGACCTGAAAATAAATAATGCCGTCGACCGTGAGTTGGGTATTGTCACGGGTAATGCAGACTTGGCTTGGCACATCCAAAGGAATTTCCTTCAGCGTGTGTTTATAAGCCACTTTATCCATCACCGGCACAATAAAACGCAAGCCTGGCGTCAGCGTTTTGTAATAGCGACCCCAGCGTTCAACAATATAAGCTTCTTGCTGAGGGACAACTTTAAAGGCCATCAAACCAAATACGACAATGGCCAAAAAAATCAAAATGGGCAGGCTGAACAATAATTCCATCAATCAGTCTCCTAGTAAGGATTAAGGGTGGGGTTGAGAAAGAGGAGGGCACTGATGAGCAAAATATTGCCTTCTTTACCATCTATGCGAGCACTGTCGCCAATATGAGCAGGATAATCAGGCTCTTGAAAACGTGCTTGCCATTGAGTGCCACGGTAACGTACCAGCCACAAATTGCCAGGCAGAGACGATTCCACCACCACCAATTGTTGGTGATCAGGGTCGTCGGCCACGTTGTGGCCAAAATGTTGGCGGTGGCGTTTTTGCCACCGGCGCACCAATATTATGCCCATAATGGAAAACAGTGAGGCAATCAGGCATTGACGCCCAATGAAGTACCCAATAGCCATTGTGCTAATCCAGCGCTGATAAACGAGGCACTGACCACCAGTAGATAAAACGTCCCCATCAGCATCTCAGCCACAAACAACAATACGGCGGCGATGAACCAATACATTAATCGTCTCCTTATTTATGAATAATCTGGTTTGGGCAATGGCGCACTGGGTTGATTTCAGGCAACCAATTCAAGCTTGGCCATGATTATGTTGAAGTAGAAATTATTTTGCGCTGTGCTGGCGTTGGGTTTCACTCAATACCATGCCTGCACTGACGGAAACATTTAAGCTTTCAACAGTGCCAAACATCGGGATAGACACCAAAGTATCACACAATTCACGTGTTAAGCGGCGCATGCCTGTCCCTTCTGCGCCCATCACCCAAGCCATGGCCTGCGGAGCATCGAAATGATACAAGTCGGTATCGCCATCCATATCGGTGCCGACAATCCAAATGTCGCGTTGCTTTAATTCGCGCAAAGTGCGCGCCAAATTGGTGACGGTAATATAAGGTACGGTTTCTGCTGCCCCGCAAGCCACTTTGCTGACCGTTGCATTCAGTCCGGCACTTTTGTCTTTGGGTGCAATCACTGCATGTACACCCATGGCATCCGCCACGCGTAAACAAGCCCCCAAATTATGAGGATCGGTGATGCCGTCTAAAATCAGCAGCAATGGCGGCTCATTCAGGTTTTCCAAGACGTCATCCAAATCAACATAGTTTTTAGAGGCATCAATAAAGCCCACTACGCCTTGATGACGCGCATGTTTGCTCAATGCATCCAAACGGGCCATGTCCACGGTCACCACGCGCACCTGTTCTGCTTCTGCTTTGGACAACACTTCGCGCATGCGTGCATCGGTTTTCCCCGCCAATACATACAATTCGATAAGGCTGCCTGGGTTTTGCCACAAACGAGCATTGATGGCATGGAAACCGATAATGAGGCGTTGGTTGGACATGAGTGAACCTATGAATAAACAATGTGGGTAATTATAACGGCAATTGCCGCTCTTTGCCTTGATGTTGACCAATCTGGTTGTAACACGAGCACTTTTCAGGCACAGTGTGTCCACTTATACGCATGCCGTTTGCTTAATGCTCACTCAAACATGACCCATCCTTCCCATACCGCTATCGCCAATGCAACCCTAATGGATACCTTGCTATCGGTACCGACGGCAGAATCCATTGATGTGGTGTTGCGCCCAGCCAATGTATTTGCGCGCAGCCGTGCTTTTATGGTGGATGCGCTGATTAGACTGGTGTGGTTGGTGGTATCTAATTTATTGTTGCTGCTGCTTTTGCCATTTCTGAATAAAGGCTGGATTATCGGCATTGGCATGGTGAATGTTTTTGCAATCATGTGGCTTTATCCAGTGTTGTTTGAGGTGTTTGCTCATGGCCAAACCCCGGGGAAAAAATTATTTGGTTTGCGTGTCATGGCCGATAATGGCACGCCGATAGGATGGTCTGCTTCTTTACTGCGTAATTTGTTGCGCTTGGTTGATGCTTTGCCAGTATTTTATGGCGCTGGCATGATTTGTATGCTGCTGCACCCACAAGGCAAACGTGTAGGCGATATGCTGGCGGGCAGTGTGGTGGTTTATGTGCCATTGAAACAAGGGAAAACCGACTGGTCATCATTGTCTGCCATTGTGCCGCAAGCGCCTCCAGCCAAACTCACTCGCGAAGAGCAACAGGCTATTTTGGCTTATGCTGAACGCCAAATATATTTGCCCCGTATTCGCCGGCAGGAGCTGGCCAACTTATGCGTACAGGCGCTATGTGGTCATACTGCACCTGCCACTGATGCCGTTACGCTGGTATTGTCGTGGGCGAAATATATTTTGGGTAGTCAATTGGATTCAATACGGACGAAGCCATGAAACAAGGTGCATTCGAAAACCAATATCAATCTTTGTGGCAGGCATATGAGCAAAATTTGGTGGCGTTCGAACAGCAAACCAAACGGCGCCACTTGCCATTGACCCAAGCACAGGATTTGCTCAGCCATTATGGTGATGTTTGTCAGCACTTGGCTTTGGCACAACAGCGTCAATATTCTGCTGGTTTGGTGGCTTATTTGCAGCAATTGGCTGCACGCGGCCACAGCCAGATTTATCGTTATCCTGCACGCACTTGGTGGCAGCGACTGCTGGCTTTTGTGCGCAGTGGGTTGCCTGAAGCCGTGCGCAGAGAAAAAAAAGTGGTGTGCTGGGCGCATGTGCTGTTTTATGGGCCATTTTTATTGGCCATGTTGGTGGTCATAATACAACCCGACTGGCTGGCGAAATTGGCGGGTGCTGATGTTGGTGCGCAGGCCGCATCCAGCTACCAGCAAATGGCCGACGATTATGCCCAAGGGGTGAATCGTCCTTTTTGGCAAAATCCGGCCATGTTTGGCTTTTATGTGTTTAATAACATTGGGATTGCGTTTCAAAGTTTTGCCAGTGGCTTGTTACTGGGTATTGGAACTGTGTACACGACGGTATATAACGGTTTATTGATTGGCGGTGTCATGGGCTATATGGCGCATCAGCCATCCGGTTTGGCTTTTTTTTCTTTTGTGGGTGCACATGGTGCATTTGAGCTGACGGGCTTGGTGCTGGCGGCAGCGGGAGGTTTGCGCTTAGGTCTGGCGGTACTGATGCCCGGAGAGTTACCTCGGTATCTGGCTTTGAAGCAGCAAGGTGCCCGTGCTGCTGTGCTGATGGGTGGTGCTTTTTTACTGCTGGTGGTGGCAGCCTTGATTGAGGGTTTTTGGTCGCCATTGACCAGCATCCCGATGGTGTTGAAATTTGTAGTGGGTGGTGCCTTGTGGATATGGGTATATGCCTATTTATTGCTGGCAGGGCATCATGGATCTTAATCAAAGCCGAGTCCGTTTTCGTGATCGCAATGCGTGGGAGAGCATGGATATTGGCTTGCGTTTGTTTGCTGAGCGTAAGTGGACTTATTGTGGTGTGTGGCTGATTCTGAGCTTGCCGCTGTGGACATTGATGGGTGCGCTTTTCTGGCGCTCGCCTTGGTGGGCCGGCTTACTGATGTGGTGGATGAAGCCTTTATTTGAAGCACCTATGCTGGCTTTGTTGGCGCGCCAGTATTTTGCCCCATTACCTGATTTTGGTGCGTGTTTGCGCATCAGTTGGAGGGCATTATGGCGCAAGCGTTTGTGGGGCGATTTATCTTGGCGCCGTTTTGATATAACCCGCTCATTAACCTTGCCCATTGTGGTATTGGAAGGGCTAACCAAGCGTGATCTAGCATCACGCCGTACAGAATTAAGCCGTTATGCTGGTGGCGCCTGTAGCTGGCTTACTTTTCTAGGCCTACATCTCGAATGGATACTCACGTATGGATTCTTGATATTGCTGTTTTGGCTATGGCAAGGGAATCCGGTGCAGGATGCATTGGTGCAACCAGCGTCGATGTCGCAGGTGGGGAAAAGTTTGTGGCAAGGCATATCTTTGCTGATCACCGGCCAAAACAGTTGGCTTTATCATATATATAACTTGGCTTACGCTTTGGTTTTGGCAGCATGGGCGCCGATGTATGTGGCGGCTGGCTTTGGCGCGTATTTGAATGCCCGCACCAAGGCTGAAGCTTGGGATGTGCGCTTGCGCTTTGAGCGCTTAGCCAAGCGTTTGGGTCATGCAGTGTGGGTGGCGGGTGTGCTGGTGTTATTGATGTTGGGCGGTATTCCCGAACCCGCTCATGCTGAACGCCTACCAGATGTCCAAACCATACAACAACAACGCCAACATGTTTTCAGGCAACCGCCTTTTGCACACATCGATACCCAGAATCGTTATTGTTGGCGTGCGTGTGGCCGCCAACATGCGCAGTTGCCGCAACCTGACTCATCTTCAATCAACCCGATGCCAGGGCTACGGTTCGTTTTGTGGGTTGCAGCGATATTGTTGTTGGGGGTGGTGGCGGTGCTGTTGGTTAGATGGTTTAAAGCCAGTCGATTGACAGCCAAGAGTCATCAGGAAAAGGCGGACATGGTGTTGCCAGAAACGGTGTTTGGTCTTGATTTGTCGGCAGAAAATTTGCCACGTGATGTGGTGGGTCAGGCTCGCCTGCAATTTGCCACTCAGCCACGAGAAGCCGTGGGCTTATTGTATCGAGCCAGTTTACGAGCGTTGCATCAGTCATTTCATGTGCCACTTGCTGATAGTGATACTGAATACGAAGTTCTGGGCCGTGTGCGCAATCTACAATCAGGTGCTGTGGTTGGATATTGGCAACAGCTCACCCAACTGTGGATCGCCATTGCCTATGCGCATCGACAGCCTGATCGGATGCAATCGGATTTCGATCATGTATGCCAGCAATACACGCAACTTTTGCATCAAGGACGTCGCCGATGAATGTCTTGATGCGATATAAATGGCTTTGTTTGTTACTGGGCTTGGTGGTGGTAATGCTGTTTGTGGTTTCAGCTAATGTGCATAAAGAGAGCCGCCAGCGCTGGGTGGACAATACAGGCTGGCGAACGGTGGTGGATGGCCAGTTGTATGGTCTACAGCAGTGGTATCAGCATACGCAAGCCAATACGCCGCTAAAAACGTATCGACAGTGGACAGCAATGACTGACGATAAAAAATCATTCACTCAAGTGGGGCAATTGCTGTTTGTGGAAAACAGCACCGCCGCTGATGCGGCGACTTATCAAGCTTTGTTACGCTGGGTGGCTCGGGGCAATCATGTGGTGCTGCCCATGCCTTTGCTGTTTGCCCATGAGCAGGCGCAAGACGGTGAGAAAAATACCCAAAAAAATCAAGGAATTGATGAGTCCGAATTTAAGCAATGGCTGTGGCATAATTGGCGGGTGCAATGGGTCAAACAGGCACAGCGTAATATGATGGCGGATGACATCAAATCCGCTGCAGCCCAAGCTTGTCAATCAGATTGGCAGGGTAGTATGCAAGCCCGCATTCAGGTGGGAGATGCACCGCTGCCACTCGATGTTGCGGAACAATTGAATTGCAACAAGGCATTTAATCAAATTGTGCTGCCTGAGGGCGCCGCTTTGGCATGGGTCGATTCTGCTCCATCTTCATTTCAATGGGCGCCCAATGCGCCGGTGATATGGGCCGGTAATGGGTATTCAGGCAGCCATATTGTGCGTGTGGCTTATGGCCGTGGCAGTGTGGTTTTGTTGAGTAGTATCCAACCGTTGTCTAACCCTGATGTGCCTAACCATATTTCAGCAGGCTTAGATCGTTTTGATCATGCTTATTTGGCTGATTATTTGGCACAGGACAAATCAAGAATTGTGCTATTGCGTTATTTGGGCGTCATGCCCAAGCAAACGGATGCGCCGGCATGGTGGCGTTTGTGGCTGGCACAGCCGGTATTGATGCAGGTTCTTTTGGTCGGCGTGCTGTTGTTACTGTGGTTTTTGGCTCAACGTGTGGGTGCCATCCACCGCCAACCGCATGCAGATACGCCTGATTGGACACATTATTTAGATATGCAGGGGCGATTTTTGGGACACCATGGCAGTCGCCGGGATGCTGTGGCAGAAATGCAGACGGCATTGTGGCAACAATGGCAACGACGGTGGCCTGATTGGTCACGCATAGATGCCAATACCAAAATTGCGCGATTGCAGCACGCATACGAGTCGGCAACACGACAACATGTTTTACGTTGGTTGGCACCGGTGGCTGAAGTGGTATCGGAGCAAGATTGGTTGCGTTATGTACAAGCCCATCAATGCTTTCAGGCAACCAACAACAATAACCAAAAGGATTAGACATGCAGAGCCATGAATCAAATCGTCAAGGTGTGCTTCAGGCAGCCAAAGTGGCCCAATATTTGCGCACCCGTTTGAATCAGGTGGTGATTGGACAAGCCAAAACTGTGGATGCCGTGCTCACGGCTTTTTTAGCAGGTGGTCATGTGTTGTTGGAAGGCGTGCCTGGTGTGGGTAAAACGTTATTGGTGCGTGCGTTGGCGCAAACGTTTTCGGGGACATTCAAACGCATTCAATTTACCCCCGATCTGATGCCAGCCGACGTGACCGGCCATTACCGATTTGATGCGCGCGCACAAGATTTTGTGCTGCGCCAAGGCCCTGTGTTTACTCATTTGTTGTTGGCCGATGAAATCAATCGTGCCCCTGCTAAAACACAAGCGGCCTTGTTGGAAGTCATGCAAGAGCGGGCCGTCACTTTGGATGGCATGACGCATATGCTGGATTTGCCTTTTATGGTGTTGGCCACCCAGAATCCCATTGAGCAGGAAGGTACTTATCCTTTACCCGAGGCACAGCTAGACCGGTTTATGTTTAAGATCAACATGGATTACCCCAGTGCCGCAGACGAAGTGCGTTTGGTGAAAGCTGTGGTGGGCAGTCAAGATGGGGATGTGTTGCAAGCAGATGCGCCAAAGCATGTGTTTCAGGCAGCTCAAATTGTGCAGTTGCAAAAATGGGTGAGCAGAGTGGCTGTCGATGAGGCACTGATTGATTATGCTGTACGGTTGGTGGCTGCCAGTCGTCAGTCTGTTTCTTTAGCGGTGGGAGCAGGGCCGAGGGCCAGTATTACGCTGGTGTCCGCTGCGCGAGCGTATGCTTTGCTGAATGAGCGTGATTTCGTATTGCCTGATGATATTAAGGCGGTCTGCTTGCCCACGTTGCGTCATCGCGTGGTGTTGTCGACACAAATGGAAATGGATGGTGTGCGTATTGATGATGTTTTGCAGGATTTGTGTCAGTCTGTGGCAGTACCGCGAGTGTGAGTGACAATGGTGCCCATACTGAAACCCACTAAACGTTTATTATGGTTGTGGACAATGGTGTGTGCAGCAACGGCTGTATTATTGTTATGGCCGGGGCTGGATAATGCGTTGCTCCGATATGGTGTGATGGTGGTTGCTGGTTTTTTATTGGTGCTGGTGCTGGCTGATGCATTGCGTTCACCCAATCTGGGCCAAATTAACTGGCAACGGCAGTTGCCCAGCCAATTGATTCAAGGCCAACCGGCACGCATTACGTTAACGTTGCAGCTTGGGCAAAGTCCATACTGGCGGCGGTCTCGCCAATTGGTGGTGGTGGACCGATTCCCTGAATTTTGGTCGAGCGAGTCTGCATGCCAAACCGTACAAACACGGCCTGGTATGAAAATGCAAATAAGCTATGACGCCACACCACACCAACGCGGCTTGGCCGTATTTGGCGCAATAGAGTATTGGATTCCATCATTTTTGGGGTTTTGGCTCCAGCGCCATTGGTTTTCAGGCAGCCAGTCTATCAAGGTGCTACCTGATTTTTCTCGTATTCTGGGTGAGCAGTTTATTGGTTTACAAAAATGGTTGCAGTGGGTGGGTGCCAAGCCTATGCGTCATCAAGGCCAAGGCAGCACTTTTCATCAATTGCGAGAATACCGCGATGGCGATGACATTCGGCACATAGATTGGAAGGCCAGTGATCGACTCAACCGTATGGTGGTGCGCAGCTATGCGCAAGAGCAAGATCACCAAGTGGTTTTTCTGCTGGATTGTGGACGCAATATGCGCGCTCTCAGTGCGGGGTTTAGCCATTTTGACCATGCATTACAAGCCATGCTGATGCTTTCATATACGGCATTGAAACAAGGTGATGCCGTGGGTTTACACACCTTTGCCCATGATGAGCCAAGGCACGTGGCTCCGCGTAAAAATCTCATGCAGCTGGGCCATTTGGTGCAAGGTATTTATGACGTGATGCCGTCGTCCCACGCGCCAGATTGGGGTCAAGTCGTGGATGCTGTTTTGCACATGCAGCAAAGGCGCAGTTTGGTGGTGGTACTCACTCAATTGCAGGCCAGTGACGAAACTGAATTGACCCGGCAGCTCAAACGCTTACAAAATCGGCATCATGTGGTTTTGGCCAGTTTGTTACCGGCAGATCAAAATCATGTTTTGGTGCAGCCTGTGGCACACACGCAGCAAGCCGATCGTTATTTTGCGGCTTGGCGGCAGCAGCAGCAATTGGATAAATTGATACAGGTTTTGTCGGCGCAGAAGCTTGGTGTGGTTTATGCGTCCACACAAGCTTTAAGTAGCCGCTTGATTAATCGCTATTTGGCTTGGCGTATCCGCTAATTCGGGCGAATTCATGGGTTTTGCCTGCATCAATATTTTGTTGATAAAGTGTTGAGGAATCAGGCTTGAAAACCCACGCAAACCGAAAATAGTAGAGGTTGATTCAAAGTTGTTGTGGGATTGATTCAAATAATTGATTGAGTTAATTATTTGAATAATTTTTCAAAAAAACGCCTATTTCACTCATGGGTGCGCTGATGGTATGCCTCTAAAATTTTGGCCCTCACTAATTTTCCCGACGAAGTTCGTGCGATTTCGCTAGGATGAATCCAATCAATGGTGCAAGCAATACCAAATGAATTGGATATTTCCGCGATGATTTTTTGGCTGATTGCTTGCTTGGTCTCCATCAATGGAGCGGTTGCTAAAATCAGCAATGTATCTAGTTCTGTTTCTAAGTTGGGATGGCTAATGGCGATAATCTGGATACTATATTCACTACATATGGCCTTTAGCTGCCACTCTATGGCAGGCAAAGAAAAATTTTGACCATTGATGATTATGATGTCTTTAGCTCTTCCGAGAATAAATAAATGATTGTCTTTTAAAAAACCGATGTCGCCTGTTGGGATAACATGATTGTTCGTCAATGGATGTTGAGTTGGTTGAGTAGCCAAACTGGGTCCCTTAAGCAAGATTTCACCCACTTCTACGTCTTCAATTAAAGGCGCTTTCATACAGGGATGAATGGATAGCTCGAAATTGGATAAAACCATACCACTGGATACTATTTTTTCATTTTTGCCGTTAATATTGATTTCTATGGCGTAAGGATCATGGTTATCCGGGGTTAGGGAAACCGCCAAAGTTGCCTCCGCTAAACCATAGCTGGGTTTGAACGAGTTGAATTTAAAGCCTGTTGGTGCCATGGTTGCTGCAAATTTTTTCAAATTAGCCCAATGAACCATATCGGCTCCAATACCCGCAATGCGCAGATTGGATAAGTCTAAAGTTTGAATGGTGCGACAACGCAACATGGCGAGCATGTAGGCGAACTCTGGTGCATAAGTGATCGTGCTTTTTTGAGTGGACATCAATTCAAGCCATAAACTGGGTTTCCGCGCAAATGAGGATGGAGATATGTAATCAATACTGATGCCAGCAGCCAATGGTGCCAGCATGAACCCCAAAAATCCCATATCATGGTAAAAAGGCAGCCAAGAGAATGCCTTATCTTTGTCAGTGACACGAATACCCTCTGTTAATATTGCATTGATATTGGCATGAGCTGCTGCATGGGAAATATACAAGGGCTTAGGATGGGTTGTTGTGCCCGATGTAAACTGAATGTATGCAGGATAATTGTTAGTATCCTGATACGGTGTTGTTGTTGAATCTCTTCTTTCTGCGCTAAAGGCTGTAATGTTTTCGTAAGATGCAATGCTCAATGATGCAAATTCGGTTGAATGTGTTAAGGCTGACAATAATTTTTCTGGGCACACTAGAAAATCAACATTAGCTGAATTGACCATCTGTCTGATGGTTTTAATATATTTGTCGATCCCACCGTAGCTCAATTTAAACGGCAATATACAAGGGATAACCCCGATGATTTGACAAGCAAAAAATAAGCAGACGAATTCCTTTCGGGTTTCCGCAATTAAACCTAGAGTGTCACCTGCACATAGTTTGTATTTTGATTTCAGGCAACCCGCCATTGCCATTGCCAGCGCATGCAGCTCCTGATAAGTGCTGATTGATGTGGATTCGCCGTTGGTATTAAAAAATTGTATTATATTGTTGTTTTTCTTGTCTAAAATTTGTACAATATTCATTATGAATTAATATTCTTTTATTTTATGTTAATGAGGTTAGCAATTTAATTAAGATGGATTTTTATAAAAAAATAAACATAAAATAGCTAATAAATCAAAATTTTGAATTACCCACTCACAAAAAGCCAATATTAATATTAAGGGATCGTAAAAAATGCAACGTGGTGTGCCAATTCACCTTGAAACCAATGGGTTTTTAGTTAGAAGTTTGACACCAGCAGATGCTTCAGTCCGCTTGGTGCAATGGTTCCAAAGTCCGCAAATGACCAAGGGCTTAAATATACCAAATATAAAATTTGATTTGGAAAAACTGGCTCAATTTATTGCTGATTTTGATAACTTGACTAAATATTTAGTGGGTATATTCGATAAAAAAAATAACCTTTTGATCGGTTTTTATTCTTTGGATGTGAATTTGGTTCACCGTACCGGTAATATCACTGCAGCCATTACTGAATCTGATTACGAAGGCAGAAAAATTTTCTGGCTCACTATCGATGCTTTTTTAGATCATATTTTTCTCTATACTGTGATTGAGAAGGTGACTGCCCGAGTCTTATCTTGCAATAGACGCATGCTGTTTAATTTTATTAATAATCCAAGGTTTGTGTTAGAGGCGCGTTTGTATCAAGAGTGCGTAGCACTTACCGGTGGGCGAGTAGATGTATTGCTGTTTGTCACATTTAAAAACCAAAATTTATTGAAGTTTGCTGGCAAATCTATGTTAAATGCCTAAATATTAAAAATAATATAACTAAATAAATAGTGATAAGGAAATACAACAATGAAATTTCAAAAAGGGCAAATTTGTATTGCTGTTGGTATGGCTATCACGGCGATGCCTTCGGTGGCAGCTTCAACTTGGAACGGTTCAAATGGCTCTGACTATTTTAATCAGGCAAATTGGAGTGATGATGGCAATACTGCGACCTCAGGTAGTCGATATATTCTTGATGGGACAGCGAACGCAGCCTTAAATTCTGGTAACTCAGAGAGCATATCATTTTTGCAGGTTGGGGGAAGCAATCACTCTGCTACTCTTGATATAAGCAATACCAATGCTGATGGAAGCCTATCTGTCACAGATAAAAATAATGAGGGCAATGCAGTTTTAATTGGCGTGGGCGATAACGCGTATGGCAAGGTTACATTAAATCAACCGGGCGATATATCAAATTATGCTCCATTTTCTGTTGATATTTCAGGGGGCAGTTCGATTATTGGTTCTGGCAGTGGTAGCTATGGGGAGCTGAATATATTGAGTTCAGGGAAAAAAACCGAAAATCAATATATGGGGGGCCAAGCTGGGTGGAGTCAAAACTATGGTGGGGTTATTGGTGAAAATAATGGTACGGGCGTAGTCAATGTAGATGGAGGTTCAATTGCTTTTGGCACAATGCCCTCGGGGGGCGGTAGTGATCCCACGCTTTATTTAGGCAGTGGTACTGGAGGTACAGGTACCATTAATGTTCTTGGCGGGGGCAAACTTGCATACAATCCATATGATATGCCTGGCAGTGCAGGCGGGGTCATTTTGGGAAATGATGGTGGAATAGGCGTTTTGAATATTTCTGGGCTCAGCGCTGATGGTCAGGAGGTTAGCCGCGGTAAAATATCCGGTTCCTTGATCATTGGGCAAGGTGAAGGCAGTTCGGGGGCGATTAATATCACCGATAATGGTAGTTTAGTTTCTTCATGGAGTAATGATGATGGTAGTCAGCAAACTGCTCTGGGGATTAAGGGTGGCAATGGTACTGTTTCTGTATCTGGAGAACAGGCCAGATGGTTGGTTGGCGGTTATGTAGTTGGCTCTCCCAGTAACCCAAATGGTAATGGTATTTTAAATGTGGGCGCATCATCTGATGGTGGGCAAACAGGTATTGGGTCGGTGACTATTTCTAATCAAGGGCAATTGGTTGTCGGTTCCTTTTACTATTCCAGTTTTTATGATAGCAATACGGGTAAATCTTACCAGGGTGTTCTGAATGAAGATTCTATTGCCCCTTCTGGTAAGATACAACTCTCAAACCTCACAGACACAAATACCCAGGGTACGTTGAATATTGGTGGTGCTGAGCATGCTAGCGCCACGGCACCAGGTGAGGTGTTGGCTGATGAGGTCAATTTTGGTTCAGGCAATGCAGCCGTGGTTTTTAACCATACAGATACTTCTGGTGATTACCAATTTGATAAAGATTTTTCCTACTATTTGCCCGATATGAGTCAAGGCTCGATTGATTACGAGCAGTCAGATGATAATGGTATTTCTAGCAATCAGATCAAGCTTGATAAAAATACACAAACGGATCACATCAAATTGGTGAGCAGCACCGAAGGTAAAGGCACTATCAAACAATTATCGGGTGTCACAGTGCTAGGGCAAAACCAGACAGCATTTACCGGAGAGACCATCATTAATGGTGGGGCCTTGGTATTGCGCAATGGACAATTGGGTGGAACAGCCACCATTCAATCGAATCAGTCAGGTGTAGCTTATCTTGCTGTCGACGGTAATACTGCTGCATTTGAAGGCACAGTAAATATCAAAAATGGCAACAGTATATTGACTGGGAATGGAACCGTAGGCTCTGTTATTTCAACTAATGGCGGTACCATTTCACCTGGACTGAGTTTTGGTGATGATATGGGTACCTTAACCATAGCAGGTAACTATTCCGCCAATAATGCGCGATTGTTGG
>NZ_LQXR01000004.1 GCF_001590725.1 Snodgrassella sp. CFCC 13594
GATAAAGCACAATCGTTTACCTGAGTGGACACAAGCTAGCATCATCGGTTACACCCTCTAAAGGATGCCACCTATGGTAAAGATGATGCTCTCTCTTTTATTAATTGATTAAAAAACAGGCAGTGTGATTTTATTGAATACCAACAAATCATTACTGCCTTTATCCACAGTTTATGGTCAGGTTTATGCCATCAATAGGTGCTATAGCTCAGTCACTTTTATCGATCAGGCCTTGGTTTATTTAGCTAAAACGATGTCTAGCTATTACCAGCGGTTAAAACACCATCATCTAGCGTCGCAATCTCTGTTGTTTTTAGAGATTCAAATCGTCATATTTTTAAATCATCATATTTATTAGACTAGGCCAAACATCAAATAATATTAGATAAGTAATTGATTAATTCATATCAAATGGCAATAGTTGTGACTAAATGATTCACAATGTGTACTTAGCAGCATTCTTTCAATATGATTTTCTTCATCGATCCTTCTCTATCCAATACGTCTGTAATTTGACAACTGCTTAATAAGCATATCAGATCATATTGAACGGTTTTTTGCCCACTTTGGTTTGAATTTGGCCATTGGCTAAAGCAGTAAATTGACATTTACTGAGATAATTGGGGTCTTGTGGTTGCCACATGACGTCATAGTCTATCCCGCAAATTTCACCTTGAACTCGTTCTTGTATTTTAAAAGCTCTTTTAAGACTAGAGTCGGCGTAATGCCTCAACGTGGCTAGTCTTTGCTGAGTGTGTATATCCTACTGATACATGGTTTTGATTGTGGCCGGCTTCTGTGCAGATTAATCATCTGCAACCGCATGAATGGAAACCCCAGCTAATAAGGTATTCAATACAATATATTTTTTAAACATGTTCTCCTTTTTCAAATAATCAAATAAAAAAATCATTCAGTCTTGGTTTTAGTGGCTGCATTTAAAACAAATAGCTAATCAAGATTCAAGGCCATAACGCTTTGAATACTATTGATGATATTGAACATTGCCAAGCTTGAGCCAAATGATTCGTTACATAAAAGCCATCGTTTACTAAGTCATATGGCGTAGTAATCATGCTACTTTCAGGCAGCTTTCAGCATTGTGATAGTGATCTATGCTTTAGCCTAGTCTGCGTGATGGTGCTTGAGGGAGGAGCTGAGAATGGAAGACAGGACATTTTGGGATCCAGAAACGTTGACGGATATGCCGCTAGATAAGTTGGTTGTTTATGTGCTGAAATTGCATCACGATTACATCAAAAAAACGGCCCCATTACTACAGCAGCAATTGCATACTTTGGCGAATTCACATGACCAAAAGCAGCCGAAACTACGGCAAATAGCCAATTTATTTGATCAAATTTATGGGGATTTGGCACTACACCTTCATAAAGAGGAAAACGTTTTATTCCCCTATATCATTCAATTGCAAGCTGCTTTTGTAGGGAATGTCGGCATTTCGCCGCCACAATTTGGTTCGGTACGATTTCCTGTTCGCATGATGATGCAGGAACATCATGTCGCTGATGAGCAATTTGCTTTATTGATAGATTGGTGCGAGCCCATGATCGCTTTACCGAATACGGAAGTGCTTATCAGGGAGACTTTCTCATTATTGCTTGAATTCTTTCATGATTTTTGTCTGCATAGCCATATTGAAGATACCATTTTATTCCCTAGGGCACTGGAGGTCGAAAATTTATTATTAGAACCAAAAGTTGACGATCAAACTGAATCATGCAGGATCAAGTAATGACCAAAAGAATAGGCGCCAGTACGGCTAGGAGCAAGATTAGGTGATGAAATTAATTGATCGGTTTGGTCGAAGTATTGACTATGTACGCATTTCCATTACTGATCGCTGTGATTTGCGCTGCGCTTATTGCATCCCCAAAGGGTATAAAGGCTTTGAGAAATCGGCCAACTGGTTGGGGTTTGATGAATATTTGCGGATTGCCCGAGCATTTGTGCAGCTGGGTGTGCGTAAATTCAGAATTACTGGAGGAGAGCCTTTATTGCGTCGGGGCGTGGTTGATTTTATCCGCCAGTTGTCGTCGCTACCAGGTGTGACAGATGTTTCAATGACCACCAATGGCACCAGGTTAGCTATTTTGGCTCAACCACTGGCATCAGCGGGGTTAAACCGACTCAATGTTAGTCTGGATTCGCTTCGGCGCGACTGCGTGCAAGAAATTACAGGTTCGGACAGCTTACCCTTGGTGATAAATGGGTTGATCCACGCACAACAAGCTGGGTTTAAGCAAATTAAGATCAATATGGTGCCTTTACTTGGTATGAATGAATCAGACATCCGCCCGATGCTGGATTTTTGTCAAGCGCATGGTTTTATTTTAAGTCTAATTGAAGTGATGCCGATAGGCGACAGTGCACGCAGTCAAACAGGCATGAATCTAACCAAATTAGTAGGTAGTTTGGTTGAAGATTATGGGCTTCAGGCAACCACTCATATCTATGGCAATGGCCCAGCCCGCTATTGGCAAGATGCCAGTGGCCGCTTTAAGTTGGGGTTAATTACCCCTTTATCGCAACATTTTTGCGCCAGCTGTAACCGGGTGCGTTTATCGGCTGAAGGCACAATTTACACATGTTTGGGTGAGGAATTTAATTATCCACTCAAATCTTTATTGCGTGATGGTTGTTCTGAGCGCGAATTACGTTCTGCTATTTTAGCAGCTATAGCGCAAAAACCACGTCAACATGATTTTATAAGGGCACCGGAAAAAATCATTCGCATTATGGCGAAAACCGGAGGTTAAATATTGTTCATTTTTCGAAATTAACTCATGCCAATGATGACGAGGAATATTGTCTATACCCCTTTCGAAGGATGGGGTTTGGTTGGCGCTTAGACTACAATAAGTATCAACCTTAGGCGCAAGTGGAGCAGGGTGGTAACCTTTGTTTCAGTATAGACATCAAGGTCACATTTTGCCTGCAGGCCTATTGAGTTAATGGATGAATTATGAAAAGAATATGGCAACAGATTGACCGGTCTTTCTTGCGCGGGCAGCGACTTTCTCGAGTACTGATGGTATTTATCGCCATTTGGTTGTTGCTGGCAACTGGGCTGATTGGTTTGTCCTTAAACACTTCTTGGCGGTTGGAAGAGCGCGGCATGGCCATTAATGAAGCAGGAAGCTTGCGCAAACGGGTTTTTCATATGATGTTGCTGGCAGAACAACCGCATGACCAAAGCCAATTGCTCAATGAATACCATGAATTCGAAAAAATTCTTAGGCATTTAAAGATGTTGCGTGAAGGTGGATTTGGTGGCAGTGCACGCCATCAGGCATTACAAAAACAAGTAACCACAATCGACCAGCATTTTCAGGCATTTTGGCACCAAACCCTAGCCTATAGTCAAAATAAAATAGGCAGTCAAGTGTTCTTGGCGGAAGCGGAATCGTTTACAGAAGCCATCAGTGATTTGGTGCTGATTATTGAGCAGGATAATACCCGCAATATTGAGCTGTTACGCTGGTTTCAACTGTCTTTGCTGATTATGGCATTTATATCGGCATTGGCGTCATTTCGTTTGCTCCACTACTTGGTCATTGCGCCACTGTATCGTTTAAATGAAGGAATCGTACGGATTCGACAAGGACATTTTCATGCTCGTGTGGACATGTCTCAAGCCAATGAATTTGGTCAAGTTGCGCATGGATTTAACTTAATGGCGGAAAAATTAAGTGTTGTGTATGACAATTTAGAAAACTTAGTGAGTGAAAAAACACAGGCTTTGCGCAAGAAAAACCATGAATTAGCAGTATTGTATGACATGACTTCAGTGTTTCAAGAACATCAAGAATTGTCGATTCTAGTGCAGACATTTATCCATAAAATGATGGTGTTCAGTGGAGCTGAAGGTTGCGCAGTGCAATTAAAAAAACGACATTCTTCAGTATTTGAGGTGGTAGGTACCAGTGGCTTGCCTGAATTGGTGGTTAATGATATCCGC
Source organism: Snodgrassella sp. CFCC 13594 (assembly GCF_001590725.1). Taxonomy (GTDB): domain Bacteria; phylum Pseudomonadota; class Gammaproteobacteria; order Burkholderiales; family Neisseriaceae; genus Snodgrassella. The sequence goes on from NZ_LQXR01000004.1 coordinate 3,980, forward strand.
CAATATAAGTGCGCGCAAGGGCATTGTCAGCAAGTGATTTGTGCTGAATATGCTGACATCGCGTCACCTGTGGCGATATTACCTCAAAATTATTGTGGGATTCAGCAAGCCTTTCCCCATTGCTTGGCTTTCAGCATTCGCTCGGCTGATGATGAAATTGGCATTTTGAATTTGTATGCCCATCACCCCTTGCACGTCAGTGCCGAAGATCAGCAGTTGGTTTCAACTGTATGTAGCCAATTTGGTATTGCCATTGAAAGTCTGCGTTTAAATGAGCTCGACAAGCAAATGGCCATTTTGGAAGAGCGCAATTTGATGGCGCAAGGGTTGCATGACAGCATTGCCCAATCTTTGTCTTTTTTGAATATGCAGGTACAGGTTTTAGAAAAAGCATTGGTTGAGCAGCAAACTGAGCGCATAACACAAACGCTCCATTTTATTGATGAAGGTATTCAGGAATGTTATGACGATGTGCGTGAGTTGCTGTCGAATTTTAGAGTGAGGTTGGCGCGCGAGGGTTTTTTGAGCTCATTGCAATCGGTGATGAGTCGTTTTGAAAAGCAAACTGGCATTACTTTAGCATGGACTGTTACGGGCGAAGCATATGAATTGGATGCAGATGAACAGTTGCAAATGGTCTTTATTGTTCAGGAAGCCTTATCGAATATTCGCAAACATGCTCATGCAAATCATGTGCAACTTCATCTGGTGTATGCGCCAGATGGCGTTGAGTTGACTATTCAAGATAATGGTGTTGGTTTTGATACTCAGGAATTAAGACAAAAAGAGGTGCAGGGCCATGTTGGTACCAGTATCATGAAAGAACGCGCTGGAAAAATAGATGGGCAGCTAAAAATTGTATCGAAAACTGATCAAGCACGGTGATTGAATTGACTGTCCCACGCAAAAACAGGCGCACAAAGGAATAAACACACATGGAAAATACCGCAGCCAAATACCGCCTATTGATTGTTGACGACCACACTTTATTTCGCAAAGGACTGCGCTCTTTGGTCGACAGCAGCACACAGTTTGAGGTGGTTGGAGAAGCCACTGATGGCTTGGAAGGCGTGAAAATGCAGCAGCAATTAAGGCCAGATGCGGTATTGTTGGATCTAGATATGCCCGTGATGGGGGGGATTGAAGCGTTACCTATCATGATTAGCGACCACCCTGACTTGGCCGTTTTGATGTTGACGGTTTCAGAGGATAGCCATGATTTGATGGAATGTATGCGCTTGGGCGCCCGAGGCTATTTATTGAAAAACATCGATACTCAATTCTTGCTCGACAGCATTGGCAAAGCGATTGAAGGTGATAGCGTACTCTCCCCAGAAATGACGAGTAAATTAATTACTCATTTACGACACAAAGACACGCAGCCACAGAATCAAACTGAACCACTGACACCGCGCGAAAAAGAAATTTTGCAATGGTTGGCACGTGGCGTTAGCAATAAAGTCATCGCTCGGAATCTTAATGTGACGGAAAGCACCGTTAAAGTTCATGTACAAAATATTTTGCGCAAATTGAACGTGATTAGCCGTGTGCAGGCTGCGGTGTATGCTGTGGAGCACGGCCTGGACAAATAAGCGCGCGAGGGCCGTATCATAGAGGTGATAGAAATAATTGCTGAAGATTCGTTTTCTACCACCAAGGCTTTTTAACAGCAATGTGTTAATGGTTTCTGTCGTTTGGTTGTGACATTGAGCTTCAAACATTGATTTTTTCAAATAAAGGCTGCCTGAAATCATTCAGGCAGCCTTTTTGCGATTTAAATTTAGTATGGTGGAAGAAGCAACTGGTCGAAAGAACTAGTGAAGGTTCGTCTTTTGCCGTGCAAATTTGACCTGTTTTGCTAATGGGTTGAGGGGGTGATATTGCGTATGCTGACACCGTCTCACTACCAGGAGTAAACAAATGGATACCGCAAAGAGAAAATCCATTACTGTATTAACGTCCAGCACAGTGTCTTTTGCCATCTGTTTCATGATATGGATGGTTTTTGCCGTTTTGGGTCTGCCGATTAAGCAGCAATTTAATTTAAATGAAACTGAATTCGGGCTATTAACAGCGATGCCTGTTTTGTCAGGTTCATTGATTCGTGTGCCTTTGGGCATTTGGGCTGATCGATTTGGTGGACGCATCGTTTTTTTCTTATTGATGCTGTTTTGCGTACCGCCTGTATTTCTGCTGCAATATGCGCACAGCTATAGCCAGTTTTTATTGATTGCACTCTGGCTGGGTTTGGTGGGTGGTTCATTCTCAGTAGGTACACCCTATGTAGCCAAATGGTTTAAAAAAGAAAACCAAGGTTTGGCTATGGGTATTTTTGGCGCAGGTAATGCCGGCGCGGCCTTAAATAAATTTTTGGCGCCCGCCATCATTGCGGCCTTCGGATGGCAAATGGTGCCACGCGTTTATGCGGTTATTTTATTGGTGGTTGCTATTTTATTTTGGTGTTTTAGCTATGCTGAACCAGCTTCTCATACCACCAAAAAAACTTGTTTAAGCGATCAATTAAAACTCATTAAAAACCCACGCGTGTTGAAATACAGCCAATATTATTCTGTTGTATTTGGCGGTTATGTGGGTATCTCGCTATGGATGGTGAGCTATTACGTTGAAGAATACCATTTTCCTTTAGTACAAGCGGCTTTACTCGCTGCTTGCTTCTCGCTGCCTGGTGGTGTGCTGCGTGCTTTTGGCGGCTGGTTGTCAGACAAATATGGCGCACATAAGGTGACTTGGGCTGTCATGTGGGTGTGTTGGGTTGCCTTCTTTATCTTGTCTTATCCGCAAACACAACTGTCTATCCAAACGGTTTCAGGCAACCTGAATCTGCATATGGGCCTTAATGTCGTTTTATTTACCATTATCTTATTTGTTGTAGGCGTGGCTTTGGCCATTGGTAAAGCATCTGTATTCAAGTTTATTGCCAATGAATTCCCTGATGATATGGGTACTGTATCTGGCGTTGTGGGATTGGCGGGTGGTCTAGGCGGTTTTTTCTTGCCAATTTTGTTTGGCTTATTGGTGGATTTAACTGGTATTCGTTCCAGCTCATTCATGTTGATGTATGGCACTGTGTGCGTCAGCCTGATTTGGATGCATTTCTCGTTTAAAAAAGAACATATTTGATATTTTAAGGAATAGTCATGAGCAAAATTTTAAGCAATTGGCAGCCGGAAGATTCCCAGTTTTGGCAAACCAAAGGCCATCGCATTGCTAATAAAAATTTGTGGATATCCGTGCCTGCGTTGTTATTGGCCTTTGCTATTTGGCAGGTATGGAGTGTTACTGTGGTTAAGCTGCCGCATGTGGGTTTCCAATATTCCAATAATCAATTATTTTGGTTAGCTGCTTTGCCTGCTTTATCTGGTGCTACGTTACGTATTTTTTACTCATTTGTGATTCCGATTTTTGGTGGCCGAAAATGGACGACATTGTCTACAGCCAGTCTGTTGATTCCAGCAATTGGCTTGGGTTTTGCCGTGCAAAACCCAAATACGGCTTATTCAACCATGTTTGTTTTGGCATTATTGTGCGGGTTCGGCGGTGCTAATTTCAGCTCATCTATGTCCAATATTAGCTTCTTTTTTCCTAAGGCAGCCAAAGGCAATGCCATGGGGATTAATGCGGGGCTAGGTAATCTGGGTGTATCTGTGGTGCAGCTGGCCGTGCCTTTGGTGATTACAGCGGGTATTTTTGGTGCCTTGGGTGGCGAATCTCAAACCATCACAACACCGCAGGGAACCAGTCAAGTGTGGTTACAAAATGCTGGCTTTATTTGGGTACCATTTATTATTTTGAGTTCTTTAGCCGCGTGGTTTGGTATGGATGATATTGGTAATATCAAATCATCCTTTAAAGAACAATCCATTATTTTTAAACGTTTGCATAACTGGATTATGTGCTGGTTGTATGTGGGTACATTTGGCTCTTTCATTGGTTTTTCTGCCGCATTCCCACTGTTGATTACTCAATCTTTTCCTCACGTCGATGCCATTAAATTTGCATTTTTAGGCCCATTGGTTGGCGCTATTATGCGCGTCGTTGGTGGTTGGTTATCAGACAAGATGTCAGCAGCGAAAGTAACAGAAGTCAGCTTTGTTATTATGATTATCGGTGTTTTGGGGGTTATTTTGTCTCTGCCTGGCGTCGAAGGTTCTGGCAACTTCAGCGGATTTTTCTTAAGTTTTATTTTACTGTTCGCATTCAGTGGTATTGGCAATGGTTCAACTTTTGCACAAACACCTCGTATTTTCTCAATGTTTCATCGCCATATACAAAAAGGAGACTCCCAAGCTGCTGAAATGCACGCGACTAAAGAGTCCGCCACTTCTTTAGGATTTATGGGCGCTATTGGTGCCTATGGTGGTTTTTTGATCCCCAAAAGCTTCGGTACATCTATTGCGTTAACGGGTAGTGCGCAGTGGGCATTAATTTTGTTTATTGCGTTTTATGTGAGCTGTTTGATTGTGAATTATTGGTTTTATGTACGGAAACAATCGCTTACATGTTGTTAGAAAAAGAGGGATTAGGTACGAATAAGTCGAAAGAACTAATGTTGAGACTTCTATTTGCCTCTTCCTACCAATATTAAAAAAAGCGTCATTATTGAACAATACACAAAACCACTTTCGGGCCGCTAGCCTGAGGAGCACAAAACCATGAGCCAATTTTTGGACAGACTCAATTTTCTACATAAAACCAAAGAAACCTTTTCTAAAGACCATGGCGCGGTGGTCGCAGAAAGCCGTGATTGGGAAAATGGTTACCGTCAACGTTGGCAACACGATAAAGTTGTCCGCTCTACACATGGTGTGAATTGCACGGGATCTTGCAGTTGGCGTGTATTTGTTAAAAATGGCCTGATTACTTGGGAAATGCAACAAACTGATTATCCGCGTACTCGGGCAGATTTACCTAATCATGAACCACGGGGCTGCCCTCGCGGCGCATCCTATAGCTGGTATGTTTACTCGGCACAGCGTGTTAAATACCCCATGATTCGATCTTCATTGCTGCGTTTGTGGCGAGAAAAACGAAAAACCATGAATGCTATTGCTGCATGGCAAAGCATTACCCAAAGCCCTGAATCAGCCAAAGAGTATAAATCCCAACGTGGTTTGGGCGGTTTTGTGCGCTTGGATTGGCATGAAGCCTATGAAATCATTGCCGCAGCGAATGCCTTTACCATTAAAGAATATGGGCCAGACCGCATTATCGGTTTCTCACCTATTCCTGCCATGTCTATGGTTAGCTATGCTGCTGGAGCACGCTATTTAAGCTTATTAGGTGGTGTACCATTATCATTCTATGATTGGTATTGTGATTTGCCTCCATCAAGCCCTCAAACATGGGGGGAACAAACCGACGTGGCTGAATCGGCCGATTGGTATAACGCTAATTATTTGATGGTGTGGGGATCCAACGTGCCAATGACGCGCACACCCGATGCTCATTTCTATACAGAAGTGCGCTATAAGGGCACCAAAACAGTTGCTGTATCACCTGATTATGGTGAAATGGTTAAATTCAGTGATATCTGGTTGGCGCCCAAACAAGGCACAGATGCTGCATTGGCGATGGCGATGGGGCATGTGATTCTGAAAGAATTCCACCTGAATAATCCTTCTGAATATTTTGTTGATTATTGCCGTCGTTTAACCGATATGCCGAATTTGGTGGTGTTGGATCAGCAAGCTAGCCGTTTGCTCCCGGGTTATTTTTTACGCGCCAGCCAAATTGATGGGGCTTTAAATGAAACCAATAACCCTGAGTGGAAAACATTGGTTATCGACGAAGAAAGTGGCGATATTACCGCACCTAAAGGCTCAATTGGTTTCCGTTGGGGCGAGCATGGCAAATGGAATCTGCGTTCAGAAAAAGCCGATGGCCAGGCCATCAAACCATTGATGACACTGGCTGAAACACACGATGATATCGTGGGTGTAGCCTTTGATTACTTTGGCGGTAAAGACGCAGGGGCCGTTTTAATCAGAAATATTCCAGTTAAAAAAATCACCAACGATAAGGGCGATACCTTACTGGTTGCCACCGTATTCGATTTGATGTGCGCCAATTATGGTATCGATCGTGGTTTTGGTGGTGAAGGCGTGACTGACGATTATATGGCTGATGTGCCTTATACGCCGTTTTGGCAGCAAAAACACACGGGTGTTAAACCAGAGTTGGTGATTCAGGTAGCACGTGAATTTGCTCAAAATGCCGATGAAACACACGGCAGAAGTATGGTGATTGTGGGTGCAGGTTTAAATCACTGGTATCACATGGATATGGCCTATCGGGGCATTATCAATATGCTGATGATGTGCGGTTGTATTGGACAAAGCGGCGGTGGCTGGGCGCACTATGTTGGTCAGGAAAAACTGCGACCGCAAACTGGTTGGGCACCTTTGGCCTTTGGTTTGGACTGGCATCGTCCTAGCCGTCAAATGAACGGCACCTCTTTCTTTTATGCCCACACCAGCCAATGGCGCCATGAAAAATTAGGCATGGATGAAGTCACCGCGCCAACTCATGAAGGAGAAATGGCTGGATTAAGCCAGATTGATTTCAATGTCAAAGCCGAACGCATGGGGTGGTTGCCATCAGCACCTCAATTAACACGTAATCCGTTGGATGTGGTTCGTGATGCTGAAGCGCATGGTCAAAACCCAGTTGATTTTACCGTTGGCCAATTAAAATCCGGTAATTTGGATATGGCTTGTAATGACCCTGACAATCCTAAAAACTTTCCGCGTAATTTGTTTGTATGGCGCTCTAATATTTTAGGTTCATCGGGTAAAGGTCATGAATATTTCTTGAAATATTTATTGGGTACACAAAACGCTTTACTGAGTGATGAGGCTGACTGTATCAAACCCACGGACATCAATATTAGACCAGCAGCCGAAGGTAAGCTTGATTTGCTGACTGTTTTGGATTTCCGTATGTCCACAACCTGTTTGTACGCCGATATTATTTTGCCAACCGCTACTTGGTATGAGAAAGACGATCTGAATACATCTGATATGCATCCCTTTATTCACCCCTTGAGTGAGGCCGTGCAGCCGTTGTGGGAAAGTAAATCAGATTGGGATATTTATCGCGGCTTGGCCAAAGCTTTCTCAGAAACAGCCAAGGACTATTTAGGTGTACAAAAAGATTTGGTTTTGACACCACTCATGCACGACACACCGCAAGAACTGGGTCAGCCGTTTGATCCCAAAGACTGGAAGTTGGGTGAATGTGAACCTATCCCAGGTAAAACCATGCCGCAAATGACCGTAGTTGAACGTGATTACGGCGCTATCTACGATAAATACACTTCTATTGGTCCATTGCTGGAAAAAGTGGGTAATGGTGGTAAAGGTATTTCTTGGCAGACACAAGCGGAAGTATCGCTGTTACGCAAACTCAATCACACTCAAAAAGAAGGTGTGGCTGAAGGCCAGCCTAAATTGTATACAGCCATTGATGCGGCAGAGATGATTTTGACACTGGCGCCAGAAACCAATGGTCATGTGGCAGTAAAAGCTTGGGCCGCCTTATCGAAAAACACGGGTATTGATCACACTCATCTGGCAATTTCTCGTGAGCATGATTCAATTCGATTCCGCGATATTCAGGCACAACCACGCAAGATTATTTCTTCGCCGACTTGGTCTGGTTTAGAAAGCGAGGAAGTGAGCTATAACGCTGGGTACACCAATGTGCATGAGCTGATTCCGTGGCGTACATTGACGGGCCGCCAGCAATTTTATCAAGACCACCAATGGATTCGTGTGTTTGGCGAAGGCTTCGTGTCTTATCGACCGGCAGTTGATTTGAAAACCACAGAAGCTGTTTTGGGTAAACATGGCAATGGCAATACAGAGATTGTTCTTAATTTTGTTACACCACATCAAAAATGGGGTATTCACAGCACTTATTCAGACAACCTACGCATGCTGACTTTGTCACGAGGCGGCCCACACATTTGGATGTCTGAAATGGACGCGCAAAAAGCAGGTTTGGTGGATAACGATTGGGTAGAAGTGTTTAACGTTAATGGCACATTGACGGCGCGTGTTGTGGTCAGTCAACGCGTACCAGAAGGTATGACCATGATGTATCACGCTCAGGAAAAAATCGTTAATGTACCGGGTGCTGAAGTGTCTGGAAAACGAGGCGGTATTCATAATTCGGTTACCAAAGTCGTGATGAAGCCAACACACATGATTGGTGGTTACGCACAGTTGTCATGGGGCTTTAACTACTATGGCACTGTAGGAACTAACCGCGATGAATTTGTGGTTGTGCGCAAAATGAAGAAGGTCGATTGGTTAGATGAACCGGCCGAAGCACAATCGGTAACAGAATAAGTGAGGACACAATAATGAAAATTCGTGCACAAATCGGCATGGTATTGAACCTAGATAAATGTATCGGTTGCCATACTTGTTCCGTGACCTGTAAAAACGTATGGACCAGTCGCGATGGTGTGGAATATGCCTGGTTTAATAATGTGGAAACCAAACCTGGTATTGGTTACCCGAAAAACTGGGAAGACCAAGAGCAATATAACGGTGGTTGGGTGCGTCAATCCAACGGCAAACTTACTTTGAAACAAGGTGGCCGCCTGAAAGTATTGGCTAATATTTTCGCTAACCCCAATTTGCCCAGTATTGATCAGTATTACGAGCCGTTTACATTTGACTACGAGCACCTGCAAAATGCACCCAAAATGAAAACACCACCCACAGCTCGTCCAGTTTCGGTGTTGACGGGTAAAAAAATGGACAAAATCCATTGGGGGCCAAACTGGGAAGATGACTTGGGTGGTGAGTTTGCCAAACGCGCTAAAGATAAGTTATTTGACGGTATTCAAAAAGACATTTATGCCGCTTTTGAAAATACATTCATGATGTATTTGCCGCGTTTGTGTGAGCATTGCTTGAATCCCGCTTGTGTGGCCAGCTGCCCCTCAGGCTCAATTTACAAACGTGAGGAAGACGGCATTGTTTTGATTGACCAAGACAAATGCCGCGGTTGGCGCATGTGTGTATCTGGTTGCCCTTACAAAAAGATTTATTACAACTGGACCAGTGGTAAAGCAGAAAAATGCATCTTCTGTTATCCACGTATTGAAGGTGGTCAGCCGACCATTTGCTCAGAAACTTGTGTAGGTCGCATTCGCTATTTGGGTGTGCTTTTATATGATGCAGACCGCATCAGCGATGCCGCGTCTGTTGAGGACCCTCAAGACTTGTATCAACAACAGTTGGATGTTTTCTTGGATCCCAATGATCCAGAAGTGGCCAAAGAAGCTTTGGCACAAGGTATTCCTGCCGAATGGGTGGATGCAGCTAAGAATTCGCCAGTGTATAAAATGGCAGTGGAATGGAAAGTGGCATTCCCATTACATCCTGAATACCGCACATTACCAATGGTTTGGTATATCCCGCCGTTGTCGCCCATTCAATCTGCCATTGAAACAGGTGTGATTGGTGAGAATGGTTTGATTCCCGATGTAGAAGAGTTGCGTATTCCCGTCGAGTATCTGGCTAATTTATTGACCGCAGGTAAGACCGAACCCATTGTAACTGCTTTGCAAACCATGATTGATATGCGTAAGTATATGCGCGCCAAAACTATTTACTCTCAAGACGAAGCAGTGGCTCAATTGTCTGCTCATTCTTTGAGCGCTACGCAAATTGAAGAAATGTATCAAATCATGGCTATTGCCAATTACGAAGATCGATTTGTGATTCCAAGTGCACACAAAGAGATGGTAAGCGATACTTTTGAAGAAAAAGCCGCTTGTGGATTTAGTTTTGGTAATGGCTGCTCGGATGGACACAGTGGAGGCAGTTTATTCGGTAAACGCAAAGCTTCACCTATCGTATTCCATGGCTTGCGCAAAAAAAATAATCAGAAAACACTGTAGCGGAGGATATGATGTTTAAGATTTTATCAATATTACTGAGTTACCCGCGCAGTCAGTGGTTGGGGCAGCTTGCGGAAATAGAAAATTACATTCGCCAACAACACACTGATTTTTCAGGCAGCCTCGCTCCGTTTCTGACTTATTTGCGTGAACACGATGAGATTGAGCTGCAGGAGCAATATGTCAGCACATTTGATCGAGGGCGCAGCCATTCTTTGCATTTGTTTGAGCATTTGCATGGGGAAGATCGTGCGCGCGGTCAGGCGATGGTCGATTTGTTGTCTGAATATCAATCTCGTGGTTTTGAGCCAAAAGACAGTGAATTACCCGATTATTTACCCCTGTTTTTGGAGTTCTTATCAAATGTGGATGTAGCTGAAGCAAATTCACTATTGGCAGATGCTGTCCATGTGATTGCTTATCTGGCCGAAAACTTGCGCAAAGATGATTCTGTTTATGCGCCAGTGATGGAGGCGGTTGTCACTTTGTCTCCCGTTGCGCCAGAACCATTGCAGGCTGCGCCTGTACGCAATATGGATGAAGCATTGGAAATGTTTGGACCCACACCAGAAGGTATAGAGCCGCTATTGAGCCCAACCGTTCAACCAGTGCAATTTTTCCCACAAAAAAATTCCCTATAGGCCAGGAGTGATTATGAATTACCTCAATCAATTTTTCTTTGGCATATATCCGTATATTGCCTTAAGTATTTTCTTCCTAGGCAGTCTGATTCGCTTTGATCGCGAGCAGTATTCCTGGAAGTCTGAATCCAGCCAGTTATTACAACCAAAATATCTGCGCTTGGGTAATATTTTGTTTCATGTGGGGGTTTTGGGTTTGTTTGGCGGACATTTGGTCGGCTTGCTTACACCTGTTGTTGTTTGGGATACCTTGGGTGTACCTCATGAAGTGAAACAATTGACAGCAATGATTGCCGGCGGTGTTATGGGCTGCATGGCTTTGGTTGGCATTCTGATTTTGATGTATCGCCGTTTTACGTCAGCCCGTTTATTGGCCAATAGTACTTGGCGGGATAAATTGGTGTTGATTTGGTTGCTGATTACCCTTTTATTGGGTCTCAGCACCATTGTCGCCTCATCTCATCATTTGGATGGTGAAGAAATGGTCAAACTGATGACTTGGGCTCAATATATTGTGACATTCAGAGGTGGGGCTGCAGATTTGTTGTCCGAGGTTAGCCTAGTATTTAAGTTACATTTGTTTATGGGCATGACATTGTTTGTTATTTTTCCATTCACTCGGCTGGTACACATATGGAGTGGGTTTGGTACGTTGGTTTATCTGAAACGCCATGCCCAACTGGTTCGAAGTAGGCGCTATTGAATTAAGGCTGATGTATTTTTTACACTGAATAGAGCCAATGAAAGTTAAAACTATCAGTAGAGTCAAACTAGCCAACTTCAGAATGACATCTACCGCGACCCAAAGCATCTGAATTTCTGTGGCAATTCAGATGCTTTATGATTGCGTTTGATTGCACGAGCCATGCTCGATGAGTAGGGATTGGCTTTTAACCTAGTGAAATAGATTTTTATAGACTCCTTAAATCTGATGCAAATTGGGTGAATCTTGAATTAATCTAGGAAGCGTCAGTGACTACCAAGTCCAATTTGCCGTCCTCCATTTGAGGAAATTCAGATAAGCCCATATCAAAATCAAAGTGTCTAAGCTGTTTTTGTAGTATAAGGGTAGTGCAATCACTATTGTATCTAGTTTAAATTCCATATAAAAATTAATATTGGATATTGCAACTAAACTAGTTGATGGGTTTAAGTCTAGCTAGTGGCAAATAAATTGAGAGGATTCATTTGCCACTATTCATTTATATAGCAAAAACATTCGCCAACAAGACTTGCAACAATCCTCCTGCAACAATTAACCATATCAAAATTATTGAACCCAATATCAGTGGCTTAATCCCTGCGCTGCGAATCATTTTAAAACTTGTCGTTAATCCAAGAGCCGTCATGGCCATAGCCAGTAAAAATGTATCTAAATTTATTATTTTTTGAAGAATATATACAGGTATAAATTGAAAAGAATTAATAATCACGACGCCTATAAAAACAAAAGCAAACCACGGAATAGCAATTTTAGAATTCGATGCATTATTGCCTTTTGCATGTTTTCTATTCTGCCAAAAGGCCAATATCAATAACACAGGTGCCAACATCATGACCCTAATCATTTTGGTCGCCACTGCCAAGTTTGCTACTTCATCGTTAATACTTTTACCAGCAGCCACAACTTGTGCCACTTCATGAACAGTCGATCCAATATAAACACCATATTGTGTATCCGTTATTGGCCACCAATTCCATGCATGCATTTGAGGGTACAGAAACATGCCAATCGTGCCAAAAATTACCACCGTTGCAATGGCGACGCTGACTTTAGCAGGTGTGGACTTTAATATTGGTTCTGCTGCCATGATGGCCGCTGCACCACAAATACTGCTGCCAGCACCAATCAAAATTGCAGTGTCGGAGTCTAATTTCAACCAGCGTCTTGCCAGTTCATAGGTCAAAACAAAAGTAGAGCCCAACATAATGATATCCGCCAAAATGCTCAGCCATCCGGCAGTGCCTACTTGCTGTAAAGTTAAGCGGAATCCATACAAGATAATGCCAATACGTAAAATTTTATTTTTACTAAAATTAATCCCATCATGACAGTAGGGTGCTATTTTTGGATAAACAGTATTGCCAATAATCATGCCTATAACAATGGACAAAGTCAGGGTACTGAATCCCATGCGAGACAACCAGGGTAGATTGTTCAATACCGAAGCAATGATGGTCAGGAATGTGACTACGCATAGCCCAATGGGCCATTGACGTTTCATGGAATTATTCATATTAAAGCATGAGTTTTTAAAGTTGTGATCAGCATATCCACTTATGCTAATCATTAAAAACGAATAAAATTAATTAAGCCTATCTAATTTATCGATATATGCATATTACCTTACGTCAATTGGCCATTTTTAGAGCCATTTTGGAGCATCAATCTACAACTCAAGCCGCTGTAGTTTTGTGCTTATCTCAATCGGCAGTGAGTAGTGCGTTATCCGATTTGGAAAAACAATTAGGTGTTCAAATCTTTGAGCGAATAGGGCGCCGTTTGGTGTGCAATGAATATGGCCGAGTGCTCTATCCTAAATGCATTTCAGTTTTAGAGCAGGCTGAAGAAATAGAAGGTTTGTTTAAGGGCCAACATGCTAACTTGCATATTGGTACCAGCACGACGATTGGAAATTATTTAATGCCATCGTTGATGGCAAAGATGATCCACGACTACCCAAATGTTCATTTCAAGCTGACTGTGGCTAATAGTAAAGAGATTGCAGAGGGTATTTCAAACATGAATTATGATTTGGGCTTAATTGAAGGCCAATTTAGCCATCCCGATATTTTAATGAAACCTTGGCAGTCTGATGAATTAGTGTTGTTTTCCGCCCATCATAGTCAATGGGTATCTCATGATGAAGAACGTGTCAACTTGGCCGCATTGGCCAGTTGCCCATTGATTGTAAGAGAGACCGGCTCCGGCACTCGAATAGCGGTTGAACAACAATTATTACCACAAATGCCTAAGGTAAATATTGGGTTAGAGCTTGGCAATTCTGAAGCCATAAAACAAGCCGTATTATGTGATTTAGGTATTGGCTGCTTATCCAAACATGTGATTGAAGCAGAGTTAGCTGATGGTAGGCTTCGAATACTCCGAGTAGCAATCGCCCCCATATATCGCACACTATGGTTATTACAAAACCGACATAAACACCATAGTGAAACGCTACAAATATTTATGAATATTTTATTTAATAATTCAGGTGTACACTATTAATTATTAATCAGATTCCGTATTTCTATTGTGATCTTTTATGCATCAAAAATAATAATTAAAATACAATCGCTAATTCCAACAAGCGATATACCACTTAGGTGTCATATGTTCAAAATCTCTTCTAATACTGTTGGGAAGATTAACTGCTGAGTCTAGTACGAATTCCTCATTCCCAACTCTTTTAAAAACAACCCAATGCCAAAAATTTTTCCCATCTTCTTTGTGATATCGTATAGACAATAATGCTAAATCAGGTAGGTCGGACCACGAAGTAAAAGATTTTTCCTTGTCTGCCGTAAAAACGCCAAATTTTTTGAGTAAACGGCGTACATATTGCGTGTCTGACCACAAAGCTTTGTCTACAGCGAATATGCCCATGCTATTAGCTACTGCTTTTATCTCGCTATAGCTTTTACCAACAATATTGGCTACAGATGCGATGCCACATCCTGTGGTTTCTTCTTGTTTAATAGCCTTGATTTTTATTTTCGTCATAAATGGTATGGTTTAGAGAGTAATAAATTCTTTAGTTTTTTGCACTGTATAAAGCAATCACATCTGCTTCAGTCAAATTGGTTGTTTCATTTCTAAATTCGTAAAATGATGGTTTATTATCAATATAAATTTGAGTTTTCAGAATTAAGTCATCATTGTTATGAACAATACAAAAAACATTTATATTGCAAAATTTTTGATCTTGCGTGCGCCAAAATAAAGATGTCCCGCAGTGGTTACAAAAGCCTCGCTCTCCCCGTTCTGAGGACTGATAAATGGATACATAATTCTCAGTAATCCACCTCAAACTACCTTCTTTGATATGAATATTCATATTTATACCACCAGATTGACGTCTACAAAGCGAACAATGGCAGGCAGTTACATTCTGATTCATAGTCTCAATCTCAAATTGGGTATAGCCACATAGGCAACGGCAGTATTGGTGCATAGCAGGCCTTCAAAAATTTTCTGATTAAAAATCACATTATATTAAGTTTTGAGTATATCAAATTAAGATTCCATTAGGAATCTTAATTTGATATACTCAATTGGCTAGCCTAATTGAATTTTTTCTTCTTTAGCTAGTTAATAAATAATCATTTAAAAATAAATTGATATTAAAGGTATTGCATTCTATGAAAAAAACACTCTCTATCGGCGTCATTATGCTGTCTTTGTTGGCAGGGTGCCATGTTGTATCACAGCCTAAAGATGCTCCGATGCAGCAACAAGCCCAATCCATCCAGAGTGATTTCAGTCAAAAAAACATTAATGGTGTAATCACAATTTTTGATGGTAAAAATTACGCCAGTTATGGTAGCAATGTAGCACGAGCCAATCAGCAATTTATTCCAGCATCTACTTTTAAAATGCTTAATGCGCTTATCGCATTGGAAAATCGTATAACCACGACTACTGAAGTTTTCAAATGGGATGGTCAAAAGCGTGGTTTTTCTACATGGGAAAAAGACATGACATTGGGTCAGGCGATGGAAGCTTCTGCTATTCCTGTGTATCAGGACATTGCCCGCCGTACTGGGTTAACCCTGATGCAAAATGAGGTTCGTCGGGTGGGTTTTGGTAATAGTAACATAGGCACTCAAGTGGATAATTTCTGGTTAGTGGGTCCGTTAATGATTACTCCGAAGCAAGAAGCCCAATTCGCCTATCGTTTGGCAAAAGAAGAGTTACCCTTTTCCCAAAAGGTGCAGCAAGACGTGAAAAAAATGCTGTTAATTGAACAGCAACAAGGCTACAAAGTATTTGCCAAAAGCGGCTGGGGTATGGATGTTGAGCCCGTTGTAGGCTGGTATACAGGTTGGGTTGAATCGCCCGATGGCCAGATTAAATCCTTTGCGCTTAATATTCAGATGGACAAGCAAACTCCACCCAGTATTCGCAAAGAACTAGCCATTCGGTCGCTTTCTGAGCTTGGCTTGTTCCCGAGCCATTAAATGTTGGCGGTTCAACGATTGTTATTTTGATAAGTCAGGATGCCCCATGGGTCGCCTAGATTAGGTAAGTCATCTACGCGGCTAATCACACAACATGACCTACAAACCAGATCAGCTTGAGGTGCTTTCTCGAACGGCCAATTAGGCATCTCGAGTTGGTTTATATCCGCGTAGAAGATTTATGAATAACGCAATGGCATTATCGTCTGTGACTTTGCCGTATAGTGCTTTATCCACGGCGCTGCTGCGCACAAGTGTTATTAAGCTATTAGCCAGTTTTAAAGGTGATTCAGGTAGCCTTATGTGGGCCAAGTTAAATAAATAAGACAACAAATCGGCGTAGGTATGACGATGCCTATCCATCATTACTGTATATTCTTTTTCAAAAGCAGCATTACGTGCAGCAAAGAGATATAGCTCGGTAGACAGTAGTGCTAGGTGTCTATCCATAGCATAGTCTTGTATCCAACTGGATACAGCAGCTAATGCTGAGTCAAAATCTGTACTGGCTTTTTTGACAACAGACAAAAGACTTTGTGCAATCTGATCGTTATGCTGATCTAATAAATTCAATATCAGATCTTCTTTGCTTTCAAAATTAGAGTGAAACGCACCTTTGGTGTATCCAGCCCCTTTTGCAATATCATTAATTGACGTGCCTTCAACACCTTTTTCGGCTACCAGAAGATAGGCTGATTCAATGAGTCGTTGCCGAGTTCGCTGCTGAGTTTCTTCACGAGAAAAACGCGTTATTTCTGCTTTGTTTATTTTTTTCATTTTATCTCCCGTATCCCTGTAATAGAGGGAATATTTCAACCGTCATAATTAGATGCAATTAAACATTGCAGTTTGTATGGATTGTTTAGCGATTGACATCTATTAGTTGTCATCATATTACTCATTAAAAATTCCATACGGAATTTTTAATGAGTTTCGAAAAAACTAAATTTTGAGTGGTTAGCTGAAACTTTAATAATCTAGTTGCATTTTAGCAAATGTGATTCGAAGCATTGAGGATTAACTTAATGGATCTATTCAAATAATAATAGCTGGGTTGGCAATGAGATGGACGGTTAGCCAAGCCCGTATGCCTGCCATGATGCCGATATTCATCACCGCTGGTCATCAACCCACAGACAAAGGCAAACTAGTAGCTCCAGCTACAATGATCCACTACAACGCAAAGATAGTATCTACTTATTGCGCGCTACCACGGGCTTCTGCCAAATATAATGGTTTTTTCCCCAAGCACTCACCTTAAGCTTTCGTGATTATTAAAATTACTCAGTCATTAGTATGGAAAGTTTCGGCTAATTCTCATACCAACTTAGAAACCCAGCTTGCTGTATCTAGGTATTCATTTCAATGAATAGTTTTAATTAGATATTTAAATGGGTATTGTCGGAATGATGAAAAACTACGAATAACCAGAGTTTTATTGAAAAATAATGGCGGAGAGGAAGGGATTCGAACCCTCGATACGCTATTCACGTATACACGCTTTCCAGGCGTGCGACTTCAACCACTCATCCACCTCTCCGAGAAGGGATCAATGTAAAGCGAAGCGGGGATTATAGCGGGCAGGGCACGTTTTCGCAACCATGCATATCATAGGGATCAACCATATAAGTATTAAGTAGTTATTCAATAAATGTAGAAGCGGTACAGGTAAAATCTTTTTTGGTAATAGGACAAAAAAATTAATACCCAACGCCAGTGCAATCCCTTTAAATAATTTGCAATTTCCACATCTGAAGCACCATGAACACAATCCCAATGTCAAAAAGCCAGTGTTAGCTGGCTTTTTGACATTAGGATTCAACATCAGTGATTAATCAACTTTAAATCTAAAGCTAAATCTTGATTTCTATTAACGTCAATGTGTTTTTTCAATATGCTATTGGCTATTTCTTTGGCTTCTGCCAAAGAATGCATAGTGTAAGTACCGCATTGGTATTCATTTAGTTCTGGAATTTGATTTTGGTTTTGAACACCCAATACATCTTCCATAGATGCCTGCCAAGCTTGGGCAACGGCTTTTTCATCGGGCGTGCCAATAACACTCATATAAAACCCTGTCCGGCAACCCATGGGGGAAATATCGATAATTTCGACACCTTGTCCATTTAAATGATTTCTCATGAACCCAGCAAATAAGTGCTCTAAGGTGTGTATGCCTTTTTCAGGCAATATCTGGTGATTTGGCACACAAAAGCGCAAATCAAAAACAGTGATGTCATCACCACTGGGGGTGCGCATATTTTTAGCAATACGCACAGCAGGTGCATGCATGCGGGTGTGGTCGACAGTGAAGCTATCCAGTAATGGCATGTGTAATTCCTCCAATATTCAAAATTAGCCCAATGCTTTGCGCGCAGCGGCAAACAAACGATACCAACCTGACAGTTCTGGCCAATCTGTTGGTGCCCAGCTCATTTGCTTGGTTTGATACACGCGCTCAGGGTGCGGCATCATAATCGTAATACGTCCATCGTTATTGGTAACACCGGCGATACCCGAAGGGGAACCATTTGGGTTTAAGGGATAGGTTTCTGTAACTTGATTTTGACCATCCACATACTGTAATGCGATGGCTAAATCGGCATTGTCTAGATCATCCTCGTGATGACTAAAATCAGCACGACCTTCACCATGGCTTACTACAACAGGGAGACTACTGCCAACCATCTCGGCCAAGATCAGAGATGGCGATTGAGGAATGGTGACCATGCTCAGGCGTGCTTCAAATTGCTCCGAGAGATTCCGTTTAAACCGAGGCCAATGAGCAGTTCCGGGCATAATTGCGGCCAAGTTACTGAGCATTTGACAACCATTACATACGCCCAAACTCAGCGTATTGGGATTGGCAAAGAAAGCAGTGAATTGGTCACGCAATGTAGGATGAAACAAGATACTTTTGGCCCAGCCTTCTCCTGCGCCCAATACATCACCATAACTGAAACCGCCACAAGCAGCCAGCATCTTAAAATCGGCCAGCTGAACGCGGCCACTCATCAAGTCACTCATGTGCACATCGTAAGCATCAAATCCAGCTTGGGTAAAGGCAGCCGCCATCTCTACTTGCCCGTTAACCCCTTGTTCACGCAAGATGGCAATTTTTGGCGCCACGCCACGATTGATATACGGAGCAGCTATATCTTCATGAATATCAAACGACAATTGTGCAAACAGTCCGCTACGTTTGTCATCGCTTAAGAGAGACAGTTCGCTATCTGCACAGGACGGATTGTCCCGCAATCGCTGAATATGATGACTGGTTTCGCTCCATGCTCTTTGTAAATCAATACGCGCTTCATTGAGCAATACGGTATTGCCATTGTGAATCATCAGTCGATCAGTATTATTGATATAACCTAAAACAAATACGGCGTCAGACAGACCAGCATCAGCAAAGGCTGCCTGAACGGCATCCAAATGATCGTTTTCAATTTGAATGACGGCGCCTAATTCTTCATTAAACAGCGTACGCACTGCGGCATCATGAAGCTTGACATTGGTGGAGCGGGTTACGGTTTGCTCAATCAAAGCAGCAATGTCCACATTAACACCCACATGGCTGGCAAACATCATTTCCGCAAGGGTCGTCAATAATCCACCATCACTGCGGTCATGATAAGCAAGCAAGCGATGCTCATCTAGCAGGCTTTGAATAACTTGAAAGAAACCAGTCAATAGCGAAGGCTGATCTAAATCAGGTGCAGTTCCATTAATGTTTTTCCACACCTGGCCAGCCACACTACCACCCATACGGCCTAAACCTAAACCCAAATCAATGGCCAGCAAAGTGCTGTTTGGATTGTGCTGCAAAACGGGTGTTGCCGTTTTACGCACGTCAGTTACGGGGGCAAAAGCGGTGATGATGGCGGAAAGCGGAGAAGTTACTGATTTCGCGGTATTTTGATCTGCCCACACCGTTTTCATTGACAAAGAATCTTTTCCCACAGGAATACTCAAATTTAGCTGCTGGCAAATTTCCGATACCGCTTGCACTGTATGATAAAGGCTTGCATCTTCACCCTGATTGCCGCATGCAGCCATCCAGTTGGCGGACAACTTAATTAACCCCATGTCGCCAATATGAGTGGCAGCGATGTTGGTAATGGCCTCACCAATGGCCATACGCCCAGATGCCGGGCCTGACAGCAAAGCCAATGGTGATTTTTCACCCATTGACATAGCCTCGCCCAGATGGGTATTAAAGCCCATCATCGTGACAGCCACATCGGCCACTGGCGTTTGGAAGCGCCCCACCATTTGATCTCGGTGGGTTAAGCCGCCCACGCTACGGTCACCAATGGTAATTAAGAATTGTTTGCTGGCCACAGTAGGGAGACGCAAAACCCGATAAGCAGTTTCTCGTATGTCTATTTTACTGCCATCAAAAGGGAGTTCCGGGGCTGGTAAGGTTTGGTCTATGCGCGTGGTTTTTGGGGGTTTTCCCAACAATACATTGAGTGGCATATCGACTGGCGTGTTGTGAAATAGATCATCACGCACTTGCAGATGACCATCATCAGTAGCCGTACCCACCACTGCAAACGGACAACGTTCACGAGCACAAATAGCACGAAACGTTTCTAAATTTTCAGGCAGCACGGATAAAACATAGCGCTCTTGAGATTCATTACACCAAATTTGCAAAGGTGTCAGCCCGTGTTCTTCCAATGGCACCTGGCGCAATTCAAACACCGCGCCGCGTCCAGCATCATTTACCAATTCAGGGAATGCATTAGATAGGCCGCCCGCACCTACGTCGTGAATAGAGACAATTGGATTGTCCTCACCCAATTGCCAGCATCGATCAATAACTTCTTGTGCCCGACGCTCAATCTCAGGATTGCCGCGTTGTACCGAATCAAAATCCAAATCAGCACTGTTCGCCCCAGTAGCCATGCTGGAAGCAGCACCGCCACCCAAGCCAATCAACAAACCAGGGCCACCCAATTGAATCAGCAAAGCACCTTCTGGAATGATGTCCTTGTGGGTTTGACTTGCTTGAATATTGCCCAAGCCACCTGCAATCATAATGGGTTTGTGAAAACCGCGCATTTGACCATCAAACATCTCTTCAAAAGTTCGGAAATAACCCAAGAGGTTGGGGCGGCCAAATTCATTATTGAACGCGGCGCCACCAATGGGCCCATCTACCATAATGTCTAAAGCGCTGCTGATGCGCTCTGGTTTGCCATATTGTGCTTGCGTTGCCGAATACTGTTCCCAAGGTTGTGTCGCATCAGGCAGATTCAAGTTGGATACACTGAATCCAGTGAGACCCGCTTTCGGACGGGCGCCTTTGCCTGTAGCGCCTTCATCACGAATTTCACCACCAGCGCCAGTTGCAGCACCCGCAAAAGGTGCAATAGCGGTGGGGTGGTTGTGGGTCTCAACTTTCATTAAGATATGGGTTGTTTCTTCATTGAAGCGGTATCCCTGCTGTTGCGAAGCCTGCGGATAAAACCGTGCGATCTGAGTGCCTTCAATAATAGAAGCGTTGTCTTTGTAGGCAACAACAGTACCTTCAGGATGAGCCAAATGGGTATCCCGAATCATTCCAAACAGTGATTTTGGCTGTGCCACACCATCAATGATGAAGTCCGCATTGAAAATTTTGTGACGACAATGCTCAGAATTGGCTTGTGCAAACATCATCAGTTCGACATCAGTGGGATTGCGCCCCATGGCTTGATAATGGGTTACCAAATAATCAATTTCATCTTCAGACAAAGCCAAGCCCATTTCGCCATTGGCCTTTACCAGTGCAGTGCTGCCAGCACCTAGAATATCCACGCCGCTAAAAGTTTGTGCTTCTGCGCGCTCAAAAAGGGCGGAAGCAGAAGCCAACTCATCCAATACACTTTCTGTCATGCGATCATGCAGCAAATCCGACCAAGTTGCCCGTTCGTGCTCATCTAGCTCATCTGCAAACACATAACCAATCCCTCTTTCAATGCGAAATACATCAGTTAAGCCGCAGTTATGGGCGATATCAGTGGCTTTGGATGCCCAAGGAGAAATTGTACCCAATCGAGGTACCACCAAAAAAGTAGTGGCTTCTTGTCCAGAGGCGTCCTCTGCGGTCAACAGCTCTTTCAGCTTTTGGGTATCACTTTCTGATAAAGGGTGTTTTACCGAAATAAAATACCAATAGTGACTGGATAGCGCGACATCCTGTTTGAGTCCCAGTTTT
Organism: Snodgrassella sp. CFCC 13594; assembly: GCF_001590725.1. GTDB lineage: Bacteria > Pseudomonadota > Gammaproteobacteria > Burkholderiales > Neisseriaceae > Snodgrassella. The sequence continues at coordinate 25,947 of NZ_LQXR01000004.1, forward strand.
GCAGCACGTTGGCGTAATTTTTCAATACGGAAAGGAGATAGGGCGATTTCGCCACATAAAGACAGCACAGCGGTCATGATGAGTGAGGCTTTTTGTGTGTGGTTTGACGATGGGCGCATTTTACGCGAAATTACTGCAGCATGCTTGGCAATTTGGTATGTACTTCAAATGCACCAAGGTAAGCTCATAGTTGTTGATCAATATTGGCATTTGAGTTTGTAAGCATAATATGATAATTTTAAATCAATGAATTACCATAATATAACCATGGCACTTTTGGGGAGACCAACATGAAAAAAATCGAAGCAATCATCAAACCCTTCAAATTGGATGATGTGCGTGAGGCTTTGGCTGAAGCCAGTATCACAGGCATGACCGTAACCGAAGTGAAGGGCTTTGGCCGTCAAAAAGGGCACACTGAAATCTATCGTGGGGCAGAATATGCTGTGGATTTTTTACCAAAGGTAAAATTAGAAATGATTGTGGGTAATGATCAAGTTGATCGAGCTGTTGAGGTTATTGTGAAAGCAGCACATTCAGGTAAAATTGGCGATGGCAAAATTTTTGTTTTACCAGTTGAAGAAGCCATCCGCATTCGCACAGGCGAACGCAACGAAGAAGCTATCTAAATATTATGTAGATTGAGCAGCAGCGGTGAGGATATGCTGCAATTGTTGATTATACTGCATTGAGCGCCTGCCAATAATGCTCAGCTTGCCGCAGATAATGCATCGATTTAAGGCTGCCTGAATTGTTATTTCAGGCAGCCTTAATGCAATGAATTTTCTTTGAGTGATGACGATTTGGGCATTGAATATACATGACACACAATAAGTCATAAATCGTTCAATAGATTTCCAAATATTAGATCAACTTACTGGCGATGCAAATACTTAGAAAACAGAACAAGTTTGCGCATATTATTTTTTCCACGTACAATTATCGGTTTTCCAACCTTGCCTTTTACTTTTCGCATGGTAAAAGGATTGATTAGCCACAAGGAGTAAGCATGCGTCATTACGAAATCGTGTTTATCGTACACCCGGACCAAAGCGAACAGGTTGGTGCCATGGTGGAACGTTACAAAGCCATGGTAACCGATGCCAATGGCACTATTCACCGTTTGGAAGATTGGGGTCGTCGTCAACTGGCCTATCCCATCAATAAAATTCACAAAGCACATTATGTGTTGATGAATGTGGAAACCACGCCTGAAGTGATTGAAGAAATCGAAACTGCGTTCCGCTTCAACGACGCCGTATTGCGCCATTTGACTGTAAAAATGCATGCTGCAGTGACTGAACCTTCTCCTATGATGAAAGAAGAAAAGTCAAAGAATCTGCTGGCTGGCAACACAGCTCCGGCTGCAGAAACGGCTGAAGCCTAATAGGCAACAGTTTGAATAACCAAGTTTGCTTAAGTGCTGAAATAAAAAGTCTGGATGACTTGCGTTATACCCCAGCAGGGTTGCCCATTTTGCAGATGTGGCTTAGTCACGAATCATGGCAAACGGAGTTGGGCGAACGCTATTTAGCCAAGATGGAAATTCAGGCAAAGGCACTCGGTGACATGGCTTTAAACTGGCCGTATCGGCAAGGGACAATGATTGAGATCATTGGCTTTATCGCCCAAAAAGGCGTACGAAATCCGCGACCGATACTGCACATACAACAAATTAATGAATATAAAGGTTAAACGACATGGCTCGTCAATCATTTAAACGCAGAAAATTCTGCCGCTTTACCGTGGAAGGCATCAAACAAGTTGATTATAAAGCAGTAGACTTGTTGAAAGACTTTATTGCTGAAAATGGTAAAATTATCCCGGCTCGAATTACCGGCACCAAAACCCATTACCAACGCCAGCTGTCTACTGCTGTGAAACGCGCACGTTTCTTGGCTTTGCTGCCGTACACCGATCAACATAAATAATTTAAGGAATAGACGACATGCAGATTATTTTGTTAGAAAAAGTCGGTGGTTTGGGTAACTTGGGCGACGTCGTTAACGTAAAAAACGGTTATGCCCGTAATTACTTGATCCCATCTGGCCACGCACAACGCGCTACTGCGGCTAATTTGGCCCAGTTTGAAGAAAAACGTGCCGAATACGAAGCACACCAAGCTGCTGTTTTGGCTGATGCTGAAGCACGCAAAGAAAAATTGGATGGCCAAACCATTACCGTGGCACAAAAAGCTGGGGTGGATGGTCGTTTGTTTGGTTCAGTTACCACCAACGACATTGCTGAAGCCATTCAGGCTGCTGGCGTAGAAGTAGCCAAAGCCAATGTTCGTTTGCCAAATGGCCCGTTGAAAGCCGTTGGTGAATACGAAATCGAAGTGGCTTTGCACAGCGACGCAGTGGCCAGCATCACTGTAGCTGTGGTACCTGCTGCTGAATAATTCAGTATTACTTTGAATTTCAGGCTGCCTTTTCAGGCAGCCTTTTCTTTTATGGTTAGTCTGAATTTGATACACTGATTGCCTTTGTGATCAAAATGAAAAATACAAAATGAAATACATGATCAGTATGGTTGCGGTACTGGGTTTGGCTGCCTGTCAAAGCACAAATCGCTTACCTGAAATGCCGCTTAAACCAACGGCCACTCATTCGCAAACATCATCTCCTGCAATTACTGATCGCGGCACCGACTTATTGAGCCGCGGTGATGTACAACGTTTCATTCAAAATGAAGCCCGAAAAGGCCACTACTCACGAGCACAATTAGAAAGTTTTTTCAGTAATGTAGCCTATAAACCGGGAATTTTGGACGTCATGGACAAACCCGGAACGTCTCAGCCTTGGTACACATTTTGGGCCAACAATGCCAGCAGCAATCGGGTCAGCAGAGGCAATGCTTTTATGCAGCAAAACGCCGCTATACTACAGGCAGTATCGGACCGCTATGGCGTGCCTGTTGAATTGATTACTGCCATTGTAGGCATCGAAACCAATTATGGTACCAGTATGGGATCTTATCGGGTGGCTGATGCACTCACCACGTTAGGGTTCCATTACCCGCGCCGCGCTGACTATTTCCAGCAAGAATTGGGCCAATTCTTACAACTGGCTTATGAAGAAAAACAAGACCCTATGAGCTTTAAAGGCAGTTTTGCCGGCGCCATGGGCATGCCCCAATTCATGCCTTCTAGTTGGCGTCAATGGGCGGTAGACTGGGATGGTGACGGCCACCGGGATATCTGGCGGAATGTGGGAGACACGGCCGCATCTGTGGCTAATTATATGAAACAACACGGCTGGCGCAGTGGCCAACCGGTTGCGGTACCGGTGGCATTGAACATAACACCGCAGTTGCAAGCTGCGATTGATGAAAAAACAGCATTGAAATACAGCGCGGGTCAGCTGCGCTCCTTGGGCGTGGTGATTCCCGAACGCGTTAGCAATGGCGAGAAAGGCGTGTTATATCGTTTAGAAAGTTCGCCCGGAATCTATGAATATTGGTTCGGCTTAAACAATTTTTATGCTATCTGGCAATATAACCATAGCCGTTTGTATGTGGCGGCCGTGCGCCAAATTGCGAATGGTGTGAATAATGGGGCCGCCAATCTATAGTCAGTGTGCCGATGCAGTGATCATAAGCCCAGCTGACTTCAGGCAACCTAAATCATTTAAAGGTTAAGCGATGCATCCTTCTTTAAGCGCTAGGCCGTTTCCCCGAGTGTTGACCATTGCCGGTTCAGATTCGGGGGGCGGAGCGGGGATTCAAGCTGATTTGAAAACCATTTCTGCTTTGGGTGCTTATGGTGCAAGCGTCATTACCGCCATTACGGCTCAAAATACCGTAGGTGTTCAAGCAGTAGAAGCCATGTCGCCATCCTTAATTCGAGCACAATGCGAATCTGTTTTCAGTGATATACACATTAATGCTGTGAAAATCGGCATGCTTCCGGATGTTGCCAGCATTAGCGTGGTAGCCGAAGTATTGCAACAGCACCAGCCTTCATTTGTGGTGCTGGATCCTGTTTTGATTGCCACTTCTGGGGATCTATTGGCTTTGGAAGACACCATTACAGCGATGATTGCACTGCTTTTGCCCTTGGCTGATGTCATCACCCCAAATTTATCTGAATTAGCGACCCTGACTCAACAATCAGTCGCAGGTACCGAGTTAATAATGCGAAAGCAGGGTGAAGTGCTCATGAATGCCGGAGCCAAGGCAGTATTGCTTAAAGGAGGGCACTGGGACAATCAAGACGAGGCCATTGATTGGTTATTGACACGAGATTTAGACCCACAATGCTTTTGCAGTCCACGGGTGCACACCCATCATACCCATGGCACAGGCTGCACTTTGTCTTCTGCCATTGCGGCCTTGCGCCCACAGCACCATGATTTATCATCTGCAGTAGGTGCAGCCAAAAGCTATGTGCACAACGCAATTGACGCAAGCCAGTATTGGCATTTGGGTCACGGAAGTGGCCCGTTGGCACATTTTTGGCGCTTTTTTTCAGATTAGTTGCCTGAAGTTGTCTCTACAGTTTGCGAGCATGTCTGCAAAACCTGCTTTTATGGAAAAATATCTTGCAATTATTTGTTTTGTAACAATAAAATAATCAACAAGACGAAAATTAAAAAGGAGTAGGTGCATGACTCATCCATGGATGTGGGCAATATTGTTGCTCAGCAGTGGTATTTGGGCAAAGCCGATTGTTACCGTAGAAGGAGAGCAGACAGAACAACAAAGCCATTGTTTCAAGGGTATCAAACAATCCGATAATTGCTCCCAATTCCGTGTTCAGTTGCCCCAATACAATTCAGCCTGGCTTAACCAAAAAATACAACATGATACCCGCCAATCGTTAGGCGATAAAACACGCCATCATACCCAATCATTGCGACAACTATTGCAAGCCGCAGCACGCCATCATACAGGCATCAGTAACGGCTACGTTTATACCCAACAAGTCAATATCACCATAAAACCACAAGGAGCCAATGAACGTTGGGCAGCCTATACGCTGATTCATGATGAATACAATAAAGGTGCTGCCCATGGGAGCACGGTATTGCTCGAAAGAGTGTGGGACGTGCAAGCCAAGAAGCCTGTTGTACTAACCGACATTTTGATTAACAGCCAGGCACAAAAACGATTATTTCAATTGGCTTACGATGCTGCCATGGCAGATTTTGTGCACGATGGAGACTTGAGTGAAGATGAAGCCAAGGCGCAATTGGATGGTGAAATGTTTCATTTTCAGCTCACTCATAATTGGCGCCCTGTAAAAGGTGGATTGGTGCTGGTATATCAGCAATACGAAATTGCACCTTACGCCTATGGCACACCTACCTTATTTATTTCTGCTGAAGATTTAAGCGACATTGTGAAACCCGCATTCCTAGCATATCTGCAACATTGGCCGGTAACACGAAGTGAAATAGGAGTGAAAGATTAAATTTCAGTTGATGCTAAGTTAAACCGATGTGCATTGGAACTTCAATTGGAAAATTTTCCGAATACGCACAAGAAATGTTAATACACAGAGAAACAAAAAATGACAGAACTTGCAATAGTATTTGCCATATTGCTAGCAATAATACTTGCCATATTAATGGCTGTATTTGTATTTGCGAGCAGCAATAATAGTGAAAATGAAGATACAAAAAGAAGTGAACCAGAAATATGGCCGTTTTACAAAACTAGGCTAATGACAGTACCAGAACAAAAATTATACTGGAAATTAAAAAGAGCCTTGCCGCACCTAATAGTATTGGCACAAGTACAGGCAAGCAGAACAATAAGGGTAAAAAATGGACATAGTTTTAAATATTGGTTCAATCGAATAAACAGAACAAGTTATGACTTTGTTATATGCAACAAAAACAGTTTCCCTTTGGCCGTAATAGAACTAGACGACAGCAGCCACGACAACGAAAAAAGACAAGCTGATGACAATCGGAAAAACAAAGCACTGGAAGGCGCAAAGTTAAAACTATTTCGCTGGAGAATGAACGAAATACCAGATGAAAATGCAATAAGGGAAATATTCAAAACCTTAGAAATAAATAGTTCACCAATGTGAAGTATTTTCAGGCAGCCGCTTTTATCGGCGCTGATTGTCTATTTCGCATAATGTATATTATGTTAAATTATCTATCTATTTTTCAGGCAGCCCTAGACTACCTGAAACTGTGCTAGTTTATATATTCAAAATTATTGGTTGTGCCAACGTTGCTCTGATTCTTTAATCACAGCTTTTGCTTCCTCAATGTCTCCCCAATTAACCACTTGTGTGCTACCTGCTTTTTTCAAGTCTTTATAATGATTAAAATGAAACTCAATTTGTTTAATCAATTGTGGGGGCAAATCAGCTAAAGTTTGAATGGCATTCCCGTTGTTTCGGTCATCTGCAGGTACCACAACCACTTTGTCGTCCACTTCACCATCATCAACAAATTTCATCACGCCGATTACGCGGGCTTGTAAATAAATTCCAGTACTTAAAGGCTGATCCGTAATAATCAACGCGTCCAATTCATCGCCATCTTCATCCAATGTTTGTGGGATAAAGCCATAGTTCGTAGGCTTAGCAAAAATAATAGGCTCAACACGATCCAATTTCATCGCACCTAATTTACGGTCCCATTCAATTTTGTGGTTGGATCCCTCTGGAATCTCAACGACCACATTAATCAGGCCATTCGCTACATCACCTGCGTCCAAAATTTGATTGAAATCTGCCATGGTTTTGTCCTTCGTGTATTGAAAACACTCTTATTGTAAACAAAGCGTTCGAAATTGCCCAATGCTTTGTGTTGCGTAGTGCCATATCATGGCGTCAAAATAAACTTAAATTCATGAGCTTGTTGTAATCCATCTGTTGCCCTCTTGCCAACTTTAAAATGGCATGGGATAGTGTGTCACGGTCATTCATTTCATTCGATTCAAAAACAAGCAATAGCCTTACTTAAAAATAAAGTGGCCTTGATGGCAGTGCTGTACAACACAAACTAGCCCAAACCAAAATCAGTATGTAAAAGGAACATGGAATGCAAAAGCGTCCTTTAATTGGGATGCCATGCGATATTAAACGCATCGGCAAGTGGGATTTTCATGCGGTAGGTGATAAATACATACAAGCGGTGCAACATGCTGTTGGTGATGTTATTTTATTGCCAGCGTTGGCCGACCAAACTACGCTGGCGCGTCTTCTGCCGCTGCTAGATGGTTTGTTTCTCACTGGTGCATACTCAAATATTGAACCTCATCACTATGGGGAAGGTGCATCTCGAGATGGAACCCTGCATGATCCGGCACGCGATGGCACGACCCTACCATTGATACACACAGTTTTGGAGATGGGCATGCCTTTGATGGGGGTTTGTCGCGGTTTTCAAGAGATCAATGTGGCATTGGGCGGTACTTTGCATCAGCATATACAAGAATTGCCCGGTCACTTGGACCACAGGGAGCCCGATGCACCCATTGAAGTGCAATATGGAGATGCCCATCCGATTCGTATTTTGGATAACACCTTACTTAAGAATTGGTTGCATACCGATACAGTTATGGTGAATTCCTTGCATCAGCAAGGTGTTAAGGATTTGGCTTCAGGACTTACGATTGAAGCCGTGGCACCCGATGGCATTATTGAAGCATTTCGTATTGATCATGCCCGGCTCTTTGGTTATGCCGTGCAATGGCATCCGGAATGGCAATATGATCAAAAAGCCCCTTCCATCGCTATTTTTAATGCCTATCGCGAGGCTTGTGAAAGCTATCACAAACTCAAGCAAGTAGAATAAACAACACCCTCAAACCCAAAGGTGATTTATGTATGATGATATTTTTGAATGGCTTAAAGAACATGGTATTACTGAAGTAGAATGTATTCTGCCCGATATTACAGGCGTTGCGCGCGGCAAAATTATTCCCAAAGATAAATTTATTTCCGAACCTGACATGAGGCTGCCTGAAGCCGTATTGCTGCAAACGGTCACAGGCGAATATCCGGAAACAGACATGTTGGACGAAACCGACTCTGACATGGAACTGAAACCAGATGCCGCTACATTGCGTTATGTTCCTTGGGCACAGGATCCCACTGCCTCACTGATTTTTGATTGTTTCACGCCAGATGGTTTACCAGTAGAAACTGCACCGCGTAATGTGCTCAAACGCATCCTAAAATTATACGAAAACATGGGATTGGCGCCAATAGTGGCCCCAGAAATGGAATTCTACCTAATTTCCCCCAATCCCGATCCCGATATTCCCCTCAAACCACCTGTTGGACGCACCGGACGCAGCGAATTTGGACGGCGCTCATACGCCATCGACGCAGTGAATGAATTTGATCCTTTGTTTGAGGAAATTTACGATTATTGCCATGCCCAAAATTTGGAAGTAGACACATTGATTCATGAAATTGGTGCAGCGCAAATGGAGATTAATTTTCTGCATGGCAATGCGTTAGAGCTCGCTGACCAAGTGTTTTTGTTTAAGCGAACGGTTCGCGAAGCGGCTTTTCACCACAAAATGTATGCCACTTTCATGGCCAAACCCATGGAAGGCGAGCCAGGCAGCGCGATGCATATCCATCAAAGCCTTACCGATGTGAATACCGGAAACAATGCCTTCAGCAATGAAGATGGTTCTCCTTCAGAACTATTTTTCTACTTTATCGGCGGGCTACAAAAATACTTGCCATTAACCATGCCCTTTTTTGCGCCATATGTGAATTCATTCCGTCGTTTGACCCGTTACACGGCGGCGCCCACCAACGTGGAATGGGGTTACGACAATCGCACTGTTGGTTTACGTGTGCCCCGCTCTTCCCCAAAAGGCCGGCGCATTGAAAACCGATTGGCAGGCGTCGATGTGAATCCGTATTTGGCCATCGCTTGTTCTTTGGCCTGTGGCTATTTGGGGATTAAAGAAAAATTACAACCCAATGCCCCGATGACCACCAATGGCTATGCCTTACCTTACCAATTCCCTACCACATTAGAGGAATCTATCGAAAGATTGCGCGGTTGTGAGCCTTTCCATGACATCATGGGTAAGCGCTTTGTGGAAATGTATATTGCGGTTAAAGAACAGGAAGTATCTGAATATTTCCGGGTTATTAGCCCGTGGGAACGCAAATTCTTACTGTTGCATGTGTAGTCTAAGATGGTTATGGCTGCCTTTAATCGGTTGCCTGAAAAGCCCAGATCATCCAGAACACCACTTTAATTGAGGAGCGAATTCAATGAGTAAAAAAAATTACGGCAAACAAGACACCCAACATCATTTGCACCCTTTCTCCGATAATGCTGCATTGAAAAATGAAGGCGTGCGCGTCATGACACATGCCAAAGGAATCTATGTTTATGATGATGAAGGGAATAAAATCACAGATGGCATGGCTGGTTTGTGGTGTGTAAATATCGGCTATGGCCGCAAAGAATTGGCTAATGTAGCCAAAAAGCAAATGGAAACCCTTCCGTTTTACAATACTTTTTTTAAAACTACCCACCCCGCTGTGATTGAACTGACATCCAAACTCATGGAAATCACGCCCGAAGGCTTTAACCATGTGTTTTACACTGGTTCTGGCTCAGAATCAGTCGACACCATGATGCGGATGGTTCGCCATTATTGGTCTTCGATTGGCAAGCCAGAAAAAAAAGTCATCATCGGTCGCTGGAATGGCTACCACGGCTCCACGATTGGAGGCACAAGTTTGGGCGGGATGAAAAGTATGCATGAGCAAGGTGGTCTGCCCATTGCCAATGTAGTACACATCGAGCAGCCTTGGTATTACGGTCTGGCTCAAAATGATGAAAGTGTCGAAGCATTTGGTATTCGTGCCGCCAACTGGCTGGAAGACAAAATCAAAGAAATTGGTGCAGACAAAATTGCAGCATTTGTGGGTGAACCAATACAAGGAGCTGGAGGTGTCATTATTCCACCCAAAACCTATTGGCCACGTATTCAGGAACTTTGCCGCCAATATGATATTTTATTGGTTGCCGATGAAGTAATTTGTGGTTATGGCCGTACAGGTCATTGGTTTGGCCATGAAGCCTTCGGATTCCAACCCGATATTTTTACCACTGCAAAAGGGCTTTCCTCTGGCTACTTACCCATTGGCGCAGTGCTGGTCAATGACAAAGTGACTGATGGTTTGCTGGCCGGCGGCGAATTCAATCATGGCTTTACTTACAGTGGGCACCCTGTTTCTGCGGCAGTTGCCAAAGCCAATTTAGACATTCTGGATGAAGAAGGGGTTGTTAAAAAAGTCCATGATAAAACGGGCCCTTATATGAAACAGCGTTGGAAAGAAACTTTTAGCGGCTTTAAATACGTGGATGATGTACGCAGCGAAGGCTTGATGTGTGGCTTTACTCTGGTTAAAGACAAAAACACGCGCGAGTTATTTCCAAATCCTGGCGAAATGGGACTGATGTGTCGGGACATTTTCTTCAAAAATAATTTGATTATGCGCGCTTGTGGTGATCATATTGTGGCAGCACCTCCTTTGATCATCACCAAGAAAGAAATAGACAAAATGCTCGCTACGGCAGCAGAATGTTTACGCGAATTTGAAATAAAAGTTGATGCTCTCTTGGCTAAAAATGCAGTTGTAGAAGCCGAGTAAGCAATGTTTTAGGCCGCCATAGATTGATACCAAAGTATCGGTGTCATTGGCGGCTTTTCCTTTTGTGTCAAGCTTCCACACATGGGCTTCAGATTATTTGAATTTGAAGTCGTTGGATATTTGCTATTAGCGCGACTTTTGCAAATAGCTATTAATCTATACTCTCTTATCCATTTTCAAAACCGTTGGATTATAATTTCCCAATAGTCTGCTAATGATTTGACATTAGACAAAGATGATAACTGTGGTTGAATTTTGAAATTTTATTTATTTTCAGAGGTTTATTGAATGGGTAGTGTTGTTTTTCTTCAAATTGTTACCGTTATTTTTGCCCTATCCATCATCACCACTTTGATGAACAAGCGCATTTTTTCTATGCCACAGGCAATTGGCGTACCCATCGTTTCGGCCATATTGGTGTTCATTCTACAATGGGGTGTCAATCTCTTTGGGCACAATAGCTTCGTGCATGTTGATATAGAAGCTCTGCGCAAGGCGGTGCGACATGTGAATTTTTATGATTTTCTGGTCAATGGGGTAATCTGCTTTATTCTGACCTCATCAGCTTTGAAATTCAAAATCTCGGATTTACACCGATATTGGCGTCAAATTGTTATTTTGGCATCCTTAGCGCTCTTGCTGTGTGCGCTATTTTTTGGCGGCCTTTTGTATGGCTACCAGTATTTATTTGGGGAGCATGTCCCACTACTGATCTTGCTGTTATTGGGTTCTGCACTTGGGGCCACAGACCCCATTGGCATAAAAGGTGTACTCAACTCAGTCAAGGCCCCTCGACATTTAATGGTGAAGCTCGAGGGCGAATCTTTATTTAATGATGCCATGTGTATCGTGGTGTTTATGACTATTTTAAAATTTCTGAATGGCAGTCATATTTCTGTTGCGGGTATTTTGGAAAATTTCTTTTATGAAATCATCGTGGCTGTACTGATTGGCTTTGTGTTTGGTCTAATGGCTTTACGCTTGCTTAAAGGCAAACATGAGATGGAATCATTGATACTCACCACTGCTCTTTTGGCTTCTAGTTCTTATTTGGTCTCCTATTTTGCCCATGCATCTGGGCCTATTGCTTGTGTTGTGGGCGGGCTGATTGTGGGCAACAAATGGCAGGAAATTCTGCAAAAACAAGAAATTGATGAAATTAATAATTTTTGGCATGCAGTTGAGGGAATCATTAACTCTTTTTTATTCACTTTAATTGGGCTAGAGTTATTTTTAGTCGATATCAGCAAAACGCTGTTTTTAGGTGGTATAGCCGCATTTGTGTTGTTACACCTCAGCCGTTTTGCCGGCAATTTCCTTGCATTCAGTTTTTTCCCGAGAGTACGGCGCAAAAGTTATCACGGTAGCCTCACCATTTTGTCTTGGGGTGGTGTTCGTGGTGGCATTTCGTTGGCTTTGATTTTGGCCGTTGCCAATTTACCTGCTCTGCAAGCGTATAGCGATATCCTAATTGGGTATACTTTTATCTGCGTATTGCTATCAGGTGTAGTCTGTGGTTTAGGGTTGCCTGAAGTCATGAATGCCTATTATCACAATCCCGATGAGCCGAAAACCGGTTTTCGTGGCTGGTATCAACGGCAATGCCACAAATTTAATCGCAGCGGCGTGATGTATACCATTGAAGAACGGCAAGATGGCACGGAATTTATTTCTGTGTACAATCCAGTCGCCGTGGCTACCGCAGCGGCGGATGCTGAGCACGAAGTAACCTTAAGCCCTTCAGAAGTTCAAGCCAAAGTAGACAAATTGGAGAATCCAGATAATTTCTGAATTATGTCTGAGATGGTGATCCTCTGGAAAATGCAATATGTAGGCTGTTTATTACAACAGCCTACATATTAAATTTATTAAAAATCAAATACTAATTATTTCTCCCCAAGCATTTTCCTTTTTGGCTATTTACATGTTGCATGCAACATGTAAATATGCGGCCAAACCAAAACTAATACGCTTCCAAGCGACTTAAGATGTCTACACTGCCCCATTGCTTACGTTTGTGTGCTTCCTGCGTCACCAATAATTGCGCTGTATTGATAATGTGACAACGCATGGCCCAACCCGCACGCTCCACATCTGCCTGCTGAATGGCCTCATGCAGCGCCACGTGATCCTGATAGGTAGACAAACAATCTCTGGATTCGGGAATGGTGCTGCGTCCACTGAGCAAAACGGTGTTGCGGCAATCGTTGATGATTTGATTGGCTTTGCCATTGCCCACAATGGCCAAAATGGCCAAATGATAATCCCGGTCGGCCTCCAAGGTTCCTTGTACATCATTGGATTGTGCGCAAGCATAAAACTGAGCAAAGCATTGGTTTAATAGCAGTAATTGTGATTCAGTGCGCAGCATCGCTGCCTGTTTAGTGAGGGGCACTTCGAGCATCAGCCGTATTTGGAATGTTTCGATCAGTTGGTCCAGTGAAGACGACAAAATTCGGATACCCCGATTTTTCTCGATACGCACAAAACCGGCTTTTTCCAGCCATTGTGCGGCTTCGCGCACTGGCGTGCGAGAAATACCACCGAGTTTGAGTCCCAATTCGGTGGCGGAATAAAGCTGATTAGGCATCAGCTCATTGTCCAAAATGGCTTGGCGTAGATGGGCAAAAGCCTCTTCCGCTAGAGTTTTATTAGGTTGGATGGTTTTCATTCTGTTTATGAGTATTGTTTTAGGAGCAAAGGGTGAATCAGATTCATTATGCCATTATTGGCGGCGGCATCAACGGCTTGGCTGTGGCTCGCCAGATTTTACTGGATAAGCCACACGCTAGGGTAACCGTATTTGAAAAAGAAGCGGCAGTGGCCATGCACCAGTCAAGCCACAATTCTGGCGTGGTGCATGCGGGGCTGTATTATGAGCCGGGTAGCCTGAAAGCGCGTCTATGCCGACGTGGGGTTGAATTGGTTCGTGATTACTGCCTAACCAACCAGCTTCCCTATGATCAGTGTGGCAAGGTAGTGGTGGCGCTGGCGCACGAAGAAGAAGGCCGCTTGGAAAACATTTACCAACGCTCTATCGCCAATGAGGTGCCGGGTGTACGTATGTTGGAAGCTCAAGAGATCCAATCGGTTGAACCTAATTGTATTGGCGTTTCCGCCCTACACTCCCCTGAAACTGCCATTGTGTCCTATCAGATCATTGCCCAAACCATGGCCAACGAAATCATCAGCCGCGGCGGCGATGTTTTACTACAACAGTCAGTATATGCGCTCACACAAACACCCAATGGCATTGAGGTCAAACTGGAGAACAACCAAATACACCCAACTCGTTTTGACTATGCAGTTAGCTGCTGCGGCTTACAATCTGATCGGTTGGCTCAGCAATCCGGCGATGAAAAAACACCTCGAATTATTCCTTTTTTTGGACAATATTATGTCATTGATGCGACCGCCAGAAATGAAGTGAAAGGCTTGATTTACCCAGTACCCGACCCTCAATTTCCCTTTTTGGGCGTCCATTTCACCAAGCGTATTGATGGAGAAATGACCATTGGCCCCAACGCTTTTATTGCCTTTGGCCGTGAAGATTATGCAGGTGGCCATGTTAATCTCAAGGACATGTGGGATTACCTGTCTTATCCTGGCTTTTGGAAATTTGCTTTAAAAAATGGCGCCGCCACAATACGCGAAAGCAAAACTGTATTGAGTCCCGATTACTTTCTCAAAGAGGCTGCCAAATACGTACCGAAATTGCGGCACGTGGCTATTAAACCAGCTACCCGTGGTATCCGTGCACAAGCCATGAATGCCAATGGCCATCTCGAAGATGATTTTGTAATTCGTCAACAAGGCAATATCACACACATTCGCAATGCTCCATCGCCCGGCGCAACTTCATCAATGGCCATTGGGGAATACATCGTTCGCGAAATCATGAATCACTAACCCGAATCAATTTAAAAGCAATAAGTGCCTTCGGCACACCTACAAAAGACCAAGAAAGGAAACACCATGCAGCATTCAGTACCACCAATACATCAAGAGACCAAACAAGAAGCCGCACAACGCAATAAAAAAGTGGCAGCGGCTACCATCTTTGGATCCATGCTGGAATGGTATGATTTTTACTTATACGCCACCATGGCCTCCATCGTGTTTAGTCATGTTTTTTTCGACAATACCGACCCTACCGTTGCTGCTCTTTTGTCGTTTTCCACGTTCGCCATCGGTTTTGTGGCTAGGCCCATTGGTGGTATGTTTTTCGGATATTTTGGGGATCGGTTTGGCCGCAAAAAAATGCTGTTCATCACTTTTTGTCTGATGGGTATTTGTACTGCGTTGATTGGCCTGATTCCATCATACGATAGCATAGGCATAGTGGCCCCCATCCTATTGGTGATTATCCGCATTATTCAAGGTTTGGGCGCGGGTGCTGAGCTGGCTGGCGCAGCCGTAACCTCTTATGAGCATGCCGCACCAAATCGCAAAGGCCGCCAAGGTGCATGGCCAGCATTAGGCTTAAATTTGGGTCTATTGCTGTCATCATTGACCGTATGGTTGTTAACTTTAGGCGGTGATGAATTCCTTATCAATGGCGGTTGGCGCATCCCTTTTCTGCTGAGTATTATTCTGGTTGGTGTGGGCATGTGGGTACGGAAAAGCTTGCCTGAAACACCTGAATTCCAACACGAAGTGGTTGAAAAGCACCAAACCGTGCGTTTTCGCGATATTTTCAAAAACAATTTGAATGGTTTGGCTGTGGTGTTTTTCCTAGCCATTGGCTACAACGCCCTAAGCTATATTTTCAAAACATTCTCATTGGCGTATTTGACCCAATTCAAAGGGGTAACCGCACATGTGACTTCATTGTCGGTGACCATCGCCAGTTTGATTGCTATTTTTGCCGTACCATTATTTGGTTGGTTGTGTGATAAGTGGAGCAGCAAAACGGTGCTGATTATTGGCGGTGTATTATCAGTTTTATTTGCATACCCATTTATGGCTTTATTGGAAACTGGTGAAGCCAATATGGTGTATTTGACCATTGCCATCGGCACGGGTATCCTGGCACCCATGATGTTTGCCCCGCAAGGCTCGTTCTTGAGTCGCCAATTTCCCGTTAAAGTCCGCTCATCTGGCGTGGGCACCGGTCGTGAAATTGGCACCGCAGTGGCCGGTGGCTTGGCGCCTTTAGGCGGGCTGGCTATGGTGGCCAACTCACCCACCCACTCCACTACAGGCGTGGTGATTATTTTGGCGGTTGCTGCGGTGATTTTGGTCATTTCAGCCTTATTTGACCAAGGCCGAAAATACTCCCAACACAAAAATTAATCATTGGATATGACCTCAACCAACAGGCCACTTTGTGGCCTGTTGGTTGTTGGGGCGTACACGAGATTGATGTACAACATTCAGAAAAAACGAGCCAAGGCCACAGAAAAACGAAATGGGCAAGAATCCCCTCGCTTCTTATAATAAGCCATCCATTTTGTTGAGGAAGACAGCTACCATGACGGAACATGAACAACAATTGCGCATTGATTTGGCGGCATGCTTTCGCCTATTCGCCAAACTGGGCATGCATGAAGCCGTGGCCAACCATTTCAGCGCGGCGGTTTCTGAAGATGGCAAACAGTTTTTGCTCAACCCCAAGTGGGTACATTTCTCACGTATTAAAGCCAGTGATTTAGTACTGTTGGATTTTGATAAGTTGCCTGAAAATTTGGCCGACAAAATTGACCCTACCGCATGGTCTATTCATGGGCAAATTCATTTACAGCGCCCTGATATCAAGGTTGTATTGCACTTACACCCTGTTTACGCCACCACCATTTCCACTTTGGCCGACCCAACCATCTTACCGATTGAACAAAATACCGCACGCTATTTTAATCGGGTGGCTGTGGATACGCTTTATGGTGGTATGGCCGATACGTTGGCCGAAGGCAAACGCTTGGCTGGTCTGTTGGGCAATAAATCGCGACTGATGATGGGGAATCATGGCATATTGGTGGCAGGGAAAAAAATCGGTGAAGCATTCGATGACATGTATACCATAGAGCGCGCGTGTCAAATTTTGGTTCAGGCCTATGCCACGGGCCGACCAATACGTGTATTGGCCGATGAAGTAGCCGAAAAAACAGCACGCGATTGGGAAGGCATCAGTGATTTCTCACAAGCCCACTTCGAAGAAATGAAAACGGTGTTATACCAAGAGGACCCTTCTTTTGCAGATTAATGGCACCCTTTTAGGCTGTCTCAAGCCAGTCAGCCTAAATTTGCATAAAGCCTATTCCATACGGGGGATGTAATGGCTTCAACCCTGCACGTGGTGATACTCGATCAGGCTGCATTGCCACCACATGAGTTTCACTTTGAATTTCCACACACCATGGAAATTCATGCACATACTACACCGCGAATGCTTGCTGAACGTGTGGCGCGAGCCGATGTGATCATCAATGGTGGCATAGCCATGGATGCTGATTTGCTACGCCAAAACCCACAAATTAGGCTGATCGCGCTCGCATCAACTGGGTATGAACACATTGACGTTGCCGCCGCAAAAATGCAAGGCATCACAGTTTGTAATGTTAAAGGCTACGGCAGCGATAGCGTTGCCGAGCATGCCATGATGCTGATGTTGGCCGCCATGCGGCAATTGCCAGCATACCAAGCCGATGTGGCCGCAGGCCAATGGCAGCAAAGTCCTTTTTTCTGTTTTTTCGGGGCGCCGATGCATGACCTAAATCACAAAAACCTAGTGATTTTAGGGCGTGGCGGTATTGGTGAGTCGGTGGCAGCGCGGGCACGTGCATTTGGCATGAATATTATTTGGGCAGAACACAAAAACGCTGCTACATGTCGAACTGGTTATACTCCTTTTCATATAGCCTTAGCACAAGCTGATGTTTTGTCTCTTCATTGCCCCCTTACTGCAGACACTCATCATGTATTGGATAAATCTGCATTGGCCTTACTGCCCAACAGCGCGGTGATTGTCAATGTCGGCCGTGGGGCATTAATCGATGAGGCAGCCTTGCTTCATGCATTACAAAATAAGCTTCTGCGCGCCGCCGCCGTCGATGTGTTAGAAGAAGAGCCGCCCCATTCTGACAACCTGCTATTACAGGCAGCCCTGCCAAATCTCATCATAACCCCCCATGTGGCTTGGGCCAGTGCAGAGGCCATGCGCCGCTTATTTGACATGGTACAAGAAAATATCAATGCGTTTGTTCGGGGCGAGCCTCAAAATAGTGTGTGAGTATTTCTTTCATTCAAATTATCTAATAAATTAAAAATCCAGCTTGATTGATTCAAGCTGGATTTTTAAGCGTGGCTGCAAGCACGATTAGACCACCGCGGCAACGATGCCAGAAAGTCGCAGCATTGCCTGCGCCGACGCAACGGCAAAACAAGCAGGCAACCGAAGCAAAGAATCAACCAGCGAAGCGCAAGCGCCTAACACCTCTGAATTAAGCCGCGCCGCTAAGTGGCGTCGGCTTGAATGGTTTGTTGGGCACCGGACGGGAAAACCCGCACTTTGCGTACCTCATATACAAACTTTGGCGCATTAGCATATTGCAGCGCCCTTTCCCATAATGGATTAGTACGATCTTGGAGATTGTTAGCAAGGGCTTTAATCTCCGGTGGCGCATCATCTTTAAAGAAATTTTTATTTCCAGCATTCCTGTCATAGATAACACCTTGCAACTCAAATTTAAGTGGGATAATTCGTTTCGCCTTCTGCTGCTCAATGTCAGTGTATGCTGCTTCCCATGTTATGGCACGGGTCATCAGATAGTAACCACGCTCATCAAATTTTCCGTTTAATGTATAGTCAGAGCGAGGTGGATATTTGGGCTGAATTTTTCTCTTGTACAAGCCGCCTGCGATGAACCGAAAATGCATGGGGTCGGTGGACCTCTCATAGCGCCTAGAGTTAGTGACATCAACCCAGTGCCCTTTGGACTGCGCGAGATGTTTTTTTACAAGCAGAATGGCAAAAGCCTCTTCTGTGCTTGCGTATTCTCGATATATTTTGAGTAGTTTTTCGTCCATGTATCAACTCCCTGAAATCAATTAATTCTCCGGTGCTTAACGCCTGAATTAGCCCCCCAGCTCAAGCACAGTCAGGCGGCTATCCAATCCGACCTATCTTCCCTCTGCCGAGGCTTGCCTTTGGTGATTTAGGCCGCCTAAAATTCTGCCGATGGATAGGTCACAAAATGTTTCGTTGGCGTCATTATCGTAAGCGGGGGCAAGGCCCGTCAAGCTGCTTGATCAGGTGCGAACGGCTATCCGGGTGCATCACTCCGAGCAGGCATATGATTATCCTTTTTTGTGGTGCACACCTGCTCTGCGCATGCAGTTTTCATAGCGACGATTCACGTTGCTGGCATACCAATTGGTATTGAAGTCGCGACTCAGTTTCGGCCCTGAAATCACCACTTGCGGCATAATGGCGTAGACAGGTTTTTTGCCAAATTGGGCTTCATACAAAGCGGCAATTTTTTGATAAGTTGCAGTTTGTTCAAATTCAGGTTGTTTTTCTACAACCAAATCTTTGTGAATTTGATCTGCTTTCAAACCCAAATTATGATCGGCAGACACTTGGTTGATGACCGTTTCAGTTTGGCTCGGCAAGGTTTGGATGCTGCCATCTTTGTTGTACAACAGCATATCGCCATCCAGTGGTAATTGGCTGCCTGAAAGCTTGTTCAAGTCTTGTTGAAAAGCCGCATTGCGGCTGGAATACATGCCCGAATTGTAATCTGCAAAGCGGTAAATCGATTTATCATACGCTGCCGGATACTTCATCAGTCGATGAATGCCGTAATACAAGCCGCCTTCTTGGGTATACAGGTAATCCCGAAGTTCATTGACTTCCATTTTATTGCGTTGATGCTCAAGCGCGTATTGAACCTGTACTTGCATGGAACCAATGGTGGTAATCGGATTCATGCGTTCGCCAATGTCTTCACCCATAAATTTGGCCGCATTGGCCAGTTGCACCGCATAGAATTGCTTGGTCACATATTCATAGATTTGGCGATAAATGACGTCCAATTGCTGCTCGGTTTTTACCGAAGCCATTTGTTTGATAAAACTGTTATCCGGTGATGGCTCGTTACGCAACACAAAGGTAAAATAGCGCGCCACAGCGGGGCCTAATGTTGGGCCAAATTGTTCATTGAATTTTTGCGGCATCTCATTATTAAATGCCTCAATCGCTTTTGCGCCCAATCCAGGTACTTCTGGGTTAGCAACAAAGTTGGATTCTTGGTCAACCACAGCAATGACGCTGCAAACATTTTCACGGGTTTTGGCAATGTTTTCCGCATCCATGATGTTGCTGATGTCATTGGCCCAAGATGATTTGTCAATCGCATGATTCCGCTGTGGGATTAACTTGGCAATTTGCTTTACACTTATCACCCCGCTGTCATCATCGGGCGCATCGCCACCGCTTGACCAAATGGCCTGTTCCCCACAGCCTGCTAAGGCCAAGCTTAATCCGAAAACACCCAGCAAACGGCGCCAGAGGACAGTGCATTTTAATGGTTTCATCAGGCTTCTCATTCAATCTATTCTTCAAGCACGGCGGTTGCGCCACCACATGGTCCAAACCCATAGCAGCACAACAGCAAAAAACAACAAACTCCACATAGGCAAAGATACCCCAAGCACCCGCTGCACTTCACCACAATTGCCTGTTCCTCGAATCAACGGCTCATACCATTGAAACAAAGGCGCATCTTGCAAACGAAAAGTCCAAGGTGCACCGCAAGACGGCTGCTTCATCGGCGGCAAACTTTGAATATAAATCTGATACACTGCGACACCCAGCCCTGCTAGAGATGGAATACTAACCAACAATGATTGTAACAAACGCGCCCATGCTCTCTTATCTGGCATAAGGCACACAACAAAGCCACCACCGCTGTACTCATCACCGCCATGCGCTGCAAGATACACAATACACACGGGTTCAATCCCATCACATATTGGGCAAACAAGGAAGCCGCACTGCACGCCAGAGCCAATAGAAATACACACCACATCGCTTGTCTGAATTTCATCATCATTCCTGTTGAATGTTGTCCATCATTTTCATGGTCGGCCATTAATTTGACTGCCCGGCCACCGTCATCTGTGCCACCCACAACGATCCTACCTTATGAGCACTACGCTTCAATGCGTCGTCGGCTGCGCCAACCAAGTCCAGAAACATGTCCTGCAATTGCGCGGCAATGGTGATTTCTTCAACCGGGTACGCAATGACCCCATTTTCTACCCAAAACCCAGCCGCACCACGCGAGTAATCGCCAGTAATGGTATTTACGCCTTGACCCATAAGCTCAGTGACCAATAGGCCGGTACCCATATCTTTGAGTAAGTCAGCTTGTGTGTCATGGGTGTGGTTGAGATACAAATTATGGGGGCCACCCGCATTGCCAGTGGTGTTCATACCCAGTTTACGCGCACTGTAGCTACTGAGAAAATACCCAGCCACACGGCCTTGCTCAATAATATTTCTATCATGAGTGGCCACGCCTTCGGCATCAAAATAGGTGCTGGCCAACGCCTTTTTTAAATGAGGCCTTTCCTGTAAATCAACCCACGGAGCCAATACGGACTGCCCCAAACTATCAGCCAAAAAACTGGTTTGACGGTACAGTGCACCACCACTAATCGCACCTACCAAATGACCGATCAGGCTGCCTGAAACGGTGGCATCGAATATCACAGGATAGCGCCCTGTGGGCACACTACGCGCGCCCAGACGTCGCACCGTACGTGCCGCGGCAATATGCCCAATGTCTTCTGCACTGCTTAAATCTCGTGCATCGCGAGCGACATCATACCAATAATCCCGTTGCATACCTTGCTCATCAGTAGCCAGCACGCTGCACGAGAGGCTGTGCCGCGTGCCACGTTGGTACGCCAGAAAGCCATGGCTATTGCCATAGACATATTGATAATGGTCAGTTTGAGTGCCGGCCCCTTCACTATTGCTGATGCGCCCATCTGTGGATAATGCTGCCGCTTCGGTGCGTTTGGCGAGCTCTATGGCCTCATCGACACTCAACATCCACGGGTAAAACGAATCAGTGTCGCCCAATTCCGTTGCCATTAAATCAGCATCTGCCAAGCCCGCACAAGGATCCTGAGCGGTGAATTGCGCAATATTTAAAGCAGCTTGAATGGTTTGCGTGATGGCTTGGGGTGCAAAATCCGCGGTACTGGCCCGCCCACGTGCCTGTCCCACATAGACCGTAATATCCAGTGACTTGTCTTGTTGATATTCGATGTGTTCCACATCGCCTTGACGAACCTGAACCGATTGCCCAAGTGATTCGCTGATGTCGGCTTCGGCTGCTGAGGCACCTTGGCTTTGTGCTTCCGCCAAAACACCTGCACATAAAGAGGTTAACTCTTCCGAACGGTGATGAAACATGTTGTACTCTAAACGGGAGAAGCGCGCATTTTAACACGCACAATCGCCATAAGTGTGGCTTTACTGGCGGATAAATGCTGAAAAAATGGACCGATTTTGATAAAATGCACACAATACCAATGCCTACAGAATGCCCATGAGCCTCACACCTTTTGAAAATGACGATGCCGACCAATGGATCAGCAAAACCCAAAAGAAAAAACAAATGGATGCCTTGCAAGATTTGGGTGTGGCATTGACCAAATTGGCGCCCGATACCTTAAAAAAAATCGGGTTGCCTGAACCCTTGCTGCAAGCCTTATTGGAACACAAAAAAATCAACTCCAACAGTGCGTTAAAACGCCAAGTGCAATATATTGGCCGATTGATGCGTGAGGTCGATCCAGAACCCATTGCCTTGTATCTGGCCAAATTGCGTGGCGACAACCAAGCCCATAATGCGTACATGCAACGCCTGGAAATGCTGCGCGAACGCTTGATTGCCAATGACGAAGCTTTAACGATCTTAATTGATCAACACCCACAAATAGATGCTTCGACTCTACGGACGCTGATCCGCAATGCCCGTAAAGAGCAGGCTGAAAATAAACCGCCCAAAGCTTACCGTGCTTTATTCCAGCAATTGCGAAGCCAAATTGATGAACACGATGTCATCTGATGCACGCCGCCAGCAAACGCTGAAGGCACTCCCCCCATTGCGAACACCCACTTGGCTGCGCGGCGGCCATCTGCAAACCATTTGGGCCAAAGCATTGCGTGAGGCACAACCCAATTACCGACGTGAACTACACCATGATCGTACTGGCCAAACACAAGTGGCCTATGACTGGGTAGACAGCAGCAAGCCGTCGGCACCAGTGGTGGTTTTGTTTCATGGCCTTGAAGGCAGCAGCCACAGTCATTATGCGCGTGCATTGATGAGCCAGATTGAAAAACGCAATTGGCAAGGTTGTGTGGCACATTTCCGCGGCTGTGGTGGCGTGCCCAATACTGCACCAGTGGCGTATCACTGCGGAGACAGTGCTGAAATCGCACATATGCTGAAGGTGGTGCATCAGGCACACCCTCAGCGCCCATTGTTTGCTGTTGGCGTATCCCTGGGGGGTAATGCCTTGGCCAAATATGTGGCCGAGCAAGGTAATTCTGCACTTTGTCAGGCGGCCGCAGTCATCAGTGCACCAGTAGATTTGCCTGTTGCCAGCACCGCATTGGACCAAGGATTGAGTTACTATTTATACAATCCTTATTTTTTGAAAACCCTATTGCCTAAGGTCAAAGCCGAAGCACCAGCATATTCAGGTATTGATTTGAATAGCGTGATGCACAGTCGCTCCCTAGGTGATTTCGACAACCGCTTTACTGCACCGGTGCATGGCTTCCATGACCGCTATGATTATTATCGCCAAAGCGCAGCCAAGCCTTTGTTGCCTGAAATAACCATCCCTACTTTGCTATTGAATGCCCGTAACGACCCTTTTATGCCGGCTTGGGCGTTGCCCGATTATGCCGACGTATCTGCCCAAGTTTATTTATTACAACCAGCAGAGGGTGGCCATGCTGGATTTATCGATAGTCAACAAGGTGTAAACTTACAGTGGTTACCCAATACCGTATTGCGATTTTTTGAATTGAGTCAAGACTGAATAATATGAGTGATATTTTAACCAAAATATTGGCCACCAAAGCCTCAGAAGTGACCAAAGCTAAAGCCGAAATGCCATTGGCTGAGATACGGGCACAGGCTGAAGCGATTGAGCCTGCACGTGATTTTATTGGTGCTATTTTAAACAAGCACGCAGCAGGCGAAGCCGCCATTATTGCAGAAATCAAAAAAGCAAGCCCCTCCAAAGGTTTGATTCGCAAAGATTTCAACCCCAGTGTCATTGCTACAGCATATGCAGCTGGTGGGGCAGCTTGTATGTCGGTACTCACCGATGAAACTTATTTTCAAGCTGTGCCGACTATTTGCGTGCTGCCCGCGTAGCCGCTCCTTTACCGGCTTTGCGCAAAGACTTTATTGTGGATCCGTATCAGGTGTATCAAGCACGCGCTTGGGGCGCCGATGCCATTTTGCTGATTGCGGCAGCCTTAGAAAAAGAGCAAATGATTGAATTGGAAGAGATTGCCCATAAATTAGGAATGGCTGTTTTGTTGGAATTACATGACAAATCGGAGTTAACTAAATGTCAGGGCATGCAAACTCGCCTATGGGGTGTGAATAACCGCAATCTGCGCACTTTCGATGTAAGTCTAAATCACACCATTGAGCTGCTGCCTTATTTGGCCGACAAAATTGTGGTAACCGAGAGCGGTCTGTTTCATGATAGTGATATCCGCTACATGCAACAGCATGGGGTGAACACTTTTTTAATCGGCGAGAGCCTCATGCGTTCCGACAACATTCCCGAAGCATTGCAAAAATTAGTACATGCATAATTCATTCAGGCAGCCTTAAGGCTGCCTGAATTACTTAAATAATGGGTTTTGTTGTGTGCATAGATAATTTTTAATATATTCATTAATCATGAAGAGGAAATTCAATGGCTGTGATCATCAAAACGCCTGAAGAAATAGCAGGCATGCGTATAGCTGGGCGCTTAGCTGCAGAAAGTTTGGATTATATTGGCGCGTTCATCAAGCCTGGCGTAACCACCGGTGAATTGGATCAATTGATCCATGATTATCATATTAATGTTCAAGGTGGTATTCCTGCGACTTTGGGATATGGTAACCCACCATATCCTAAATCTTGCTGCACCTCTATTAACCATGTTATCTGCCATGGCATTCCTGATGACAAACCTTTAAAAAATGGCGATATTCTCAATATCGACGTTACCATCATCAAAGATGGCTTTCATGGTGATTCCAGCCGTATGTTTGCCGTTGGTGAGATCAGCGCTCAAGCACGGCGACTGATTAATGTCACCCATGAATGCATGATGGCGGGCATCGGCGTGGTCAAACCCGGAGCCACCTTGGGTGATGTGGGTTATGCTTGTCAGCAAATAGCTGAAAATGCGGGTTATTCTGTCGTTCAAGAATTTTGTGGGCATGGTGTGGGCCGAGGCTTTCATGAAGACCCGCAAGTATTGCATTACGGCCGTCGCCACACAGGTTTGGTATTAGAACCGGGCATGATATTTACCGTAGAACCCATGATCAACCAAGGTAAGCGCCACTTGCGTATTTTGGCTGATGGCTGGACGGTGGTGACCAAAGACCACAAACTATCAGCCCAATGGGAGCATGAAGTATTGGTTACGGAAACTGGGCATGAAATTTTGACAATCAGTCCAGCCACCAATCAACCATAACGCATATGATCAGCTAACCAATAGTCAGCCTCGTAACCATTTGATATCTCAGATTTATGAAATATTCTGCCATATTAAATTATAATTTCAATATTTAAAGGCGATTAAAAAAAATAATATTCTTGAAAATTCTGATATTTAATCAAGAGATAATGTAAAGAAGCTTGGCATAATTGATGTTTCATTAGACAATGAGTCCAGAGGAGCCTGTTTGGAGAGATGGCGCAGGTAGCTCATTATGGGGAATGTGTCTATACGGTGGTATAAACCAATAAAAACCGATAGTCCGTTGGTATTCTTTAAACAGAAACAAACACATATTTTATTTTAAGGCAAGGAAATGAAAGCTTTCAAACCAATCAACAACATCCGTGATATTCGGAAAAAATTGGGCCTGAACCAAATTGAATTTTGGAGTCAGGTCGGTGTCACTCAATCTGGTGGTTCCCGCTATGAGGCAGGCAGAAATATGCCCAAGCCTGTGCGTGAATTGGTGCGCTTAGTGCATGTTGAGCAGGTGGATTTGTGTAAATTAAATAAAATTGATTTACAAATTGCCGAAACATTAAAGGCAAAATATCCAGATATGTATGCTGAATTGAAGCAAGCAGTAGAAAACAAAAACTAAATCCTCATTACTTCGACAGCACGCTGCTCGATCAGAAATGGTTGCTTGTAATACGATCCTCTCGTCATTGCGGCAACCATTTTTCTTTGTGATTTAAAAACCGTACAATAACTGCATACTTAATTTTCTTCAGGCGGAATTTGCAATGGTGGAGTCCCAATGTAGTACCTTACCTTTTTTTGGCATTATTCGAGTGAGCGGCGATGATCGGGCCGCGTTTTTACACAACCAGCTTTCCAATGACGTTAATCATCTGCCGATCGGATCAGCCTGCTTAGCCACTTACAATAGCCCCAAAGGCCGTGTTCTGGCGAATGTGTTGGTCCTGAACCGAGGTCATGATATTTTACTGGTTACAGCTGCAGATTTATGTGACGCATTACTGAAACGTTTGCGCTTATTTGTATTGCGCAGTCAAGTAGTTTTGGAAAAAATGCCTGATTGGGCAGTTGCAGGATGCTGTTCTGTGGATGAGACCGATCCTCAAATTCCTGGCCAGGCCCAACATGTGTTGGCTACAGAGCAGCAACAAGATGTCTGGTGCATTACCTTGCCCAACGGTAACATCATGATGTTAGGGAACACTGCTTCTTTACCAGCCTACACCGAGAAAAACGCATTGATGTGGTATTGTCACCAAATCCAAAACGGTCAACCTTGGATCAATGCAGCCAGCAGCGAGACATGCGTTGCGCAAATGCTCAATCAGCACTTATTGGGTGCTATTCATTTTAAAAAAGGATGCTACCCAGGCCAGGAAATCATTGCACGTGCACAATACCGAGGTCAGGTCAAACGCGGTTTGGTGTTGGTTGATGCGGCGGGTATCTTGCAAGACGGCGAAGCCATTTTCAATGATCAACAAGAAGAGGTAGGAATAATCATCAATCAGGCTCCACAAGCCAACGGCAGCTTAGGACTAGCTGTAATGAAATATGGTGCCATCGGTCTACCGTTGCATACAGCCAGCCATGTTCTTCTGAGCTGTAAATTTTTCTTTTTTAATCAGCCTGAAGGTGCCGCATGAAAAAATGGCTTTTTGCAAAGTCCAGCCGTTTGCGTCATGTGCTGAACTGGTGGCCGCCGTTCTTATTTAGTGGTATTAAAATTGTTGAGCTAAGCTCAGATTACCGCTATTGCAAAGTCATTTTAAAGAATTGGCCTGGCACCAAAAATGCCAACGGTAGCCAGTTTGGTGGCAGCCTATTTGCCATGACCGATCCAATTTACTCACTTATGTTAATGGGCATCATGGGTGGTAAATATTATGTATGGGATAAATCAGCAAGCATTGATTTTATCAAACCAGGATTAGGGCAAGTCAGCGTCTGCTGCCACATCACTGATGAATGGCTTCATTCCGTTCAAACGCACACGGCCAGCGGTGAAAAATACTTGCCCCAAGTGGTGGATCAAATTCAAGATAGCCACAACAACACCATTGCAACGGTTACGCGCACCTTATATGTGCGCCTCAAACCTGCTTTTCGACCCCATTCGACTGATGGCGCTTCATTATAAGGGACCACCAAAATAAACAGATCAAACAGGCTACCTGAAAACTTCAGGCAGCCTGTTTGATGATTTGAATAATGATGGCAATAGGCGTTCCAACAAAAGCGTCAGCATTCTATGCACATTTATAAAAGGGATAAGCTAACATCCAATCGATGACTACAAAGTGCCTGTCGTGTATTGTGCTTCACCAAAGCCAAAGCTCCAATCGCCTTTTTGATTACTGATAAACGATATCATCAAATCCTCACCCCGAATGCCACAGTGTTTTTCTAATTCTTCCGCTAATCGTTTCATAAACAATTGTTTTTGTTCATCACTGCGCGGGCTGGTAAAAACCCTTAACAGAATAAATTGTGTTGAGCGCTCAAATCCCAGCCCCGTATCTAAAAACACCATATTGCTGGGTTTGTGCTCATTCACCAATTGGTATCGGTCGCGTTCAGGCACGCCAAAAGCCTCCAGCACAACATTGTGTGCCACATCCAGTATGGTTTTGATGACTTCTGGTTTGCGCCCTTCTATCACATCAAATTGCAACAATGGCATCATTTCCTCCTAGTAAGTTACATGAATGAATTGCTTGAATCATTATCCGAGAAGTCTTGCATCCGCAATAGTATTGGATTGTCGGAAATTCCGAACCTTAGCTTAGGTATTTCCATATCATAGGAAAGAAAAATTATCTTTTGGCATGAACATCATGCGAACAGCCGGCATAGGTATCAATACCAGAGCGATGAGAATCCATATTTTGACTCGACCTCTACCAAGTACTACCATGAATGTAAATCCATTTAATCAAAATATTGAATTGAGGTGATCAATGTCCGCTATCCCGATGCTTTCCTTACGAAAAGACTTTGCACTACCCGCCATTGGCTTTGGCACTTATCGTGTGAATGGGGTTGATGGTGTAGCTGAAATCAAAGCAGCCATTGATCATGGATTTCGTTTGATTGACTCTGCTTTCAACTACGAAAATGAAGGTACAGTAGGCATGGCTGTTCGTCATGCTTCTGTTATTCGTGATGAATTAACGGTGACATCTAAACTGCCCGGACGCCACCATCATTATAACGAAGCCCTGGACACCATTGCTGAATCCGTTTACCGAATGGGTTTAGACGAAATCGATGTCTATTTAATTCATTGGCCCAATCCCAAGCAAGGCTTGTTTGTAGAAGCATGGCAAGCATTAATCGAAGCACAAAAACGCGGCTGGGTAAAACACATTGGCGTGTCTAATTTTCTACCTGAACACATTGATACATTGGTTGCAGAAACTGGCGTGTGGCCGGTGCTAAACCAAATCGAGCTGCATCCTTATTTTCAGCAAACCAAGCAGCTGGCCTATCACCAACAGCACCATATTATCACTGAAGCCTGGAGTCCTTTGGGACGAGGCGCCGTACTTCAAGAACCGATGATTCAAGCTCTGGCGCAGAAATATAGCGTAAGCAGCGGGCAGATTATCCTACGATGGTGTGTGCAACGTGGCATTATTCCGATTCCAAAATCAACCAGTGCTCAGCGGCAACAACAAAACTTGAATTTATGGGGCTTTTCTTTGAGCCCAGATGACATGGCGAAAATTGCCACATTAGACAAGCCCGAAGGCCGCATCAACCAGCAAGACCCCGCAGTATATGAAGAGTTTTAACCAAGCAATAAACGCTGACGTTGCTGTTCAAACAAGCACACGGTTGCAGCCATGGCTACATTGAGTGACTCTGTTTGACCACTCATGGGAATCATCACGCTATCTGTGGCTGCCTGAAGCAAGTCATTGCTGATGCCCACGCCTTCATTGCCAAACAACCAAGCGCAAGGATGCCGTAAATCCAATCCATAAAGTCCCTTTGCACTGTGGTTAAGGGCAGTAGCATGAATCGCATGTTGATAGCGTGTACACCAAGGCGCTAAATCGGTTTCTGGAAACAGGTGTAAATGAGCATGCGCCCCCATGGCGGCACGCAACACTTTGGGGGCAAACACATCGGCACAATCGGGGCTCAAGACAACTTGATGAACGCCTGCAGCCAAAGCACTGCGCAAGATAGTGCCTACGTTACCTGGGTCTTGAACCCGCTCCAATAACACGCAGTCGCCAGTTATGGGGGTATTTTCTAACGCAGGAATCTCCACCACAGCCATCACATCATCGGCATCCGTAAGACTGGTGATTTTGCTCAGTGCCGTATCGCCAACCACTGTGATTAGTGCTTCAGGCAACCCCAAAAGTAACGTGGCTACTTCGCTATGGTGTAATCGGTGTTGCGGCACATAAACCTGAACGATGGGCCATTGGGCGGCCAAAAAAGTTTGTAATAGATGAACCCCTTCAATGACAGCCTGTTTTGCTTGCACCCGTGCACGCCGATGCTGCAACAATTTTGCCAGTTGCTTTAAAGTGGCATTGCTTGCAGAA
The DNA here is from genome assembly GCF_001590725.1 of Snodgrassella sp. CFCC 13594. Classification (GTDB taxonomy): domain Bacteria; phylum Pseudomonadota; class Gammaproteobacteria; order Burkholderiales; family Neisseriaceae; genus Snodgrassella. Next base: position 55,866 of record NZ_LQXR01000004.1, read on the forward strand.
TGAATTGTTTTCATGACTGTATTTCACTGTGGTTTGCGCCATCACGCAAGACAATGGCAATGGCATCATGCTGCTGCAACGTGCGAATCCGCTCAAACAATATCAGGGCTGGCGGATAAACTGATTTCATCATGCCCAACCACTGCTTTAATCGTGCTACGGCGAATTTAGGGTTATCGCTTTTATAACGACACAACTGAAAAAAATGGGCAATCCAAGGCAATAAATCATCCCAAGACAGAGGCATTACTGATTTACCAGCGTTGTCATTGGCGATTTGACGCGCTAAATCAGGTATCATCACCGCACCACGCCCTAACATGACATCATCGCAGCCACTGATGTCGCGGATCAGTCGATAATCATGCAAACTGAATACATCGCCATTGGCCACCATCGGTAAATGGACATTCTGGCGTATTTTGGCCAACCATGACCAATGTGCAGGCGGGCGATAACCTTCAACTTTGGTTCGGGCATGAACGGTAAGCAGTTGTGCACCCCCAGCCTCTATCGCTTGGGCACACGCTAAGGCCAAATTCTTATTGTCGTAACCCAGCCGCATTTTGGCACTGAGCATCACTTTTTCAGGCAACCGCTGACGCAATGTCCGCACAATGGATTCGATTTTGTGTGGATTCCGAAGCAACACGGCCCCTCCTTCATGGCGATTAACCGTGGGCGCTGGGCAACCAAAATTTAAATCAATGCGATCCACACCGCAAGCTACGGCATTTAGCGCATTCACAGCCATGTTCTCTTCATCGCTGCCCAGCAACTGCATCGTTACTGGCGTACCAGCAGGCGTTAACCCATTGTTTGCCAGTTCTGGCATGTATTTTAGCCATGTTGCACGAGAATGCACCGTGTGCGTAATGCGTACAAATTCGGTCACACAAGCATCAAACCCACCCAATTGAGTAAGAATAGTACGCATTACGTCATCCACCAGCCCTTGCATGGGTGCGAGATAAAGTTGGGGGGAAGGAATAAGAAAATTGCTCATGTATGCGACGGCCATAAAAAACACCCGACACCAAAAGGTACGGGTGTAATCAAGTCAATATTATACAAAAAGGTAAGCAACTTGTAATCTGCCGCCAGCCCTCAATCGCGTAGCGTTTCAATTAAGTCGATCAAAAATTCTACATCTTCTTGTTTGAGCACATCAAAACCGTCATTAAAACCCAATTCGCTTAATAAATGTTGGCCTTCAGCCGAATTTTTTAAGTTCGCAAAGCCTTCCTGTAATTGGGTCTGTAACTCAGCTAAGCGAGGATGTACCAATAATACGTGCGATAAATCATTGATCCGGCTTTCAATCAAAACATGCAGCTGGTGCTTGGTCAATGCCGACAAATGATGATACGCCGAAGCCATAAAGAAGCCGACATCTACTTCGCCCTTCATGATTTTTCGGGCCACGGCTTGAAAGGTATCTGCAGCTTGCCACTTGATATCGCCTTCTTCTAAGTCAACAGCTTCCAATAAGCGCAAACCAATCAATTTGACATCAATATTATCGGTACAGACAATACTGGTGCCTGGTTTTAAATCTGTGAGCTGCTGTAATGTAGATCCGCTTTTGCTGGCAATGACCATTTCATCAGATACATTGACCGGTCGAGCCACTGGCAAGTAGTTGCGTTCACGCACCAAATAGGCTGCATCAAAAGGATTGGCATAAATGATGTCAACAGAATCGCTGGCCAAGGCAGCTTTTTCTTCCTCTGCATTGGCGGGTGTCAACAAATGGATGGGTTGTGATAGTACATGTTGTAGACGATTATTGAGAAAATGCCAACCTGCAAAATATTGCGGTGGAAAATCAGGGGCAATCAAAAAATTCAACATTATTGATTCCCTTCTGCCAATCTCATTTGGGCATACAATTCACGCATTTCTCTCACCTTGCTGCGCGATGGATTGCGGCGTACAGAAGTATAGCCTTGAATCACACCATTGCGAATGTTAGGAATAATGGTTGCGTAAACCCAATAAAATCCGCCATCTTTGCGCAGATTTTTAACATATCCATGCCATTTTTGGCCAGCTTGGATGGTGTCCCACAAATCTTTATACGCCACACTCGGCATATCTGGATGGCGCAAAATATAATGCGGCGCACCCATCAATTCTTCTCGTGTCCAGCCACTCATATCCACAAACACATCATTGGCATGGGTAATGATGCCTTCCAAATCGGTAGTTGAGGTAATCAAGCAACCGTCAGGAAAGCGCTTCTCTTCTTCCGTGCAATACACAGTGCGGACTTGACCATCATAATGAGTCAATTCATAGGTGCGATGCGCCACCTGTGGCAGTGGCATAGGTAAAAGCATTTCTTTCCCCCAAAAAATCAAAATCTATGTGCCGTTTATGGCCGTTTAGCTACTCATACTGCCATCATGTAGACCACATGAAAAGAAGAAAGAGTAACTGATTTAAAAAAAATGATTTTTTTTTGATATATATTAAATTTCGGCAATATTTACCACCGATAATACCTATCTAATTAGCATATTATTTTCTTTTACTGCGCTGCCCTGGGATCGACATGCCAGCCCAACGCACAATATTGGCCACCTCAAATTGGTTCAATTCATAATACTGCCCCCGCTTCAATCGCGCAGGCAGCCCGATGGGACCAAAGCCCACCCGAACCAGCCGGCTCACCGTCAACCCTTGGCTCTCAAATAAGCGTCGAACTTCGCGATTTCGGCCTTCTTTGATCACCACATTGTACCAACGATTCGCACCCTCACCACCTTGCTCAAACAACCGCTCGATTTTGGCCAAACCATCTTCCAACATCACGCCTTCAGTTAATGCTTGTCTTTGTTCGTCTGTCAGTTCACCCAAAATCCGAACTGCATACTCGCGTTCAACTTCAAAACTGGGATGAGCAAACCGATTCACCAATTCACCCGAAGTAGTCAAAATCAATAAACCGCTGGTATTGATGTCCAACCGGCCAATAGCCACCCACCGGCTGCTGGCGGTTTGCGGTAATCGATCAAAAATGCTCACCCGTCCTTGCGGATCATCTCGACTGACAATCTCACCTTCTTGTTTGTAATACAGCAAGATACGCGGCAACCGATCCGGCCATTTGATTTTAACTGCTTGGCCTCGAACACTGATTTCATCGTCGGGTGCAACTTTGTCACCCAATTGCGCCACTTTACCGTTTATTTTCACCAAACCTTGTGTAATCCATTGCTCCATTTCACGACGCGAGCCCACGCCGGAAGCAGCCAATGCTTTTTGTAAACGCATTGGCTCTATATCGTGACTGCTGACGCGTTGTTCTTTTAGTTCACGTGCCCGCTCTTGGATTTTCTGGTTGGGGCTACGCACCACCAGTTTTTTGGCTCGGGATACTTGCAATTTAGGCTGTTCACTCGAGGGATGGCTGCCTGAAGCAGGCGCAATAGTTCCCTGCTGGCCAACCTTGCCACGACGCGAAGCAGCTGATGGCATCGCTTTTTTCAGTGGTGTTTTGGGTGTTTTAGATGGACTGGCAACGCCATCACGCATTTGACGCTTGGTCATTTTTTTAGGGGTGGTCATAATCTAGGCTCCCAACTCATCATCAGATGGTTCTTCTGCGGCAGGTAAAGCAGCGGCAGGTTCGGTTAATTCAGGCAAAACCAGTTCGCCCAACTCGGTTAAAGGGGGCAATTGGCACAAATCTTCCAATTGCAAATCACTCAGAAATTGCGGTGTGGTGGCCCATAAATTGGGTTGGCCCAATGTATCACGTTGGCCGATGACTTCAATCCAATTACGATCTTGTAAAATTTGCATCACATGGCTGGAAACAGCCACACCGCGAATGGCCTCAATATCGGCACGTGTTACTGGTTGCTGATACGCAATGATGGCCAGTGTTTCCATTACAGCACGTGAATAACGCGGTGCTCGTTGCTCGTTCAACCGGCTGAGACGAGAAAAGGCAGCGGGCACGACTTGAAACCGCCATCCTTCTGGCGTATGCACCAACAACAATCCACGACCTTGCCAACGGCTTTTCAGCACCGCCAAAACATCAATCAATTTATCAGCAGACATGGGTGGTTCAAATAACGCGCGCAAAGCGCGTTCGTCAAGGGCCTCATCCCGTGTCAGCAACGCTGCTTCAATAAAGGCATCAGCCGATAACGGCGCCTGCTCAGTCATGGGAGCGCCTGAACGCTGTGCTTTGCGCGCTTCGCGTTCTGCTTTAAGCACCGCTTCGCGTTGTTGTCCAGCCTTTAACCACACCGCCCATTGATTGGGTGTTTCCAAGGTAATACACCCAATTTGACCATCACGAAAATCAGTCAGCACTCGTTCGGCCGCCTTTTGATAATCAATGCGCCCCCCTGTCAATAGCGCACCGCGCTTGCGCCCAATCCAATCGAGCCATTCATCATCGCGCCAATGTGGGCTAGTGCTCAAATCAGCCTGATAGCGTGCTTGTAGCAAAGTTAAGTAATGACGACGTAAATAATCCAGCAATTCCAGCGCCACCGTTTCTTCGTCTAACGCATTGCGGCCCACGGCACCACTGGCCGCTAAGTGATAACCGGCCTCTTCGACAATAATTTTTGGCCATAACATACCTGGCGTATCGTAGAGCCAAAAATCATCAGCCAAAATCAATCGCTGCTCCGCTTTGGTGATGCCCGGCTCATTACCCGTTTTCGCACCTTTTTTACCCAGCATCCCATTAATCAATGTTGATTTGCCCACATTAGGAATTCCACAAATCAATACCCGCAAAGGTTTATCCAGCCCCTTGCGGTGAGGTACCAAGGCACGACAGGCGGCTATGAGCTTGGCTGCGGCTTGGCGATCAGATGCATCTAAAGCAATGGCTTGTGTCTGACTTTGCGCTTGGTATTCAGCCAACCATAAATCCGTGCGCTGGGCATCTGCTAAATCTTGTTTATTGAGGATTTTAAGTTTAGGTTTGTCCGCTGAAAGCTTCGCCAACAGTGGATTGGCACTGGAGGCTGGCAGGCGCGCATCCAATACCTCAATCACCATATCCACGCTTTTTAAGCGTTCCATAATGGCTTTTTTGGCCTTGTGCATGTGCCCTGGGTACCACTGAATGGCCATAACGATTCCTAAACATAAACAAACAGGCTAAATTATTCAAGCAGCCTACAAGGCTGCCTGAATATAAAATTAGAATCATTATATCGTGTTTGCCCAATTGTGCCTAACCATCCAATTGACGATGGCGCACCAACACCGAATAAGCCGACAATCGTGCCGCTAACGCCTCCACAATATAAACAGAACGATGCTGCCCGCCAGTACACCCCACACCTATATTCACATAGCTGCGGCTGTCTTCACCCATACGCGGCAACCACCGCTGCAAAAAGGCATCTACGCTGTCTATCATTTCAGCCATCATAGGCTGCGTGGCAAAAAAATTCCGCACTGGGTCATCCAGCCCTGTATATGGCCGCAACTGAGGATCGTAAAAAGGATTGGGCAAACAGCGCACATCGAACACATAATCCATGCTCACCGGCGCCCCAAATTTAAAGCCAAATGATTCCAGTACCACATGCAAAGGCGCCACCGGCAGACCTAGCCATTGTTGCACATAGTGGCGCAATTGTTGCGCATTCAACAGCGAAGTATCTAGGGTATAGGCATGGTTTTGCAGAGGTGCCATATAATGACGCTCAGCCGCCAAACTCTCACTCAGAGTTTGGTGTTCACGTGCGAGCGGATGACTGCGACGCGTTTCGGAGAAGCGGCGCAATAACACAGCATCAGAAGTGGTTAAAAACAAAATATCGACACGATGACCACGCCCCCGTAGCTGACCGATCAACGTTTCAACTTCTGCCAAACGAAAGCGGGATCGAATATCAACGCTAACCCCCAATTGCTCAATTTGGCTCCGCTGGTAATGGCGCACCAAATCAGGCAGCATGTCTACTGGAAGATTGTCTACACACACAAAGCCAACATCTTCCAATAAGCGCAACGCAATGGATTTGCCTGAGCCAGACAAACCACTAATCAGCACGATCCTCATTGTTTGCTGCATCCTCTTTAAGCATGGCGTTGTGCCGATCCAAAAATTCTTTGGTGCTGTCTTTACCACGTATTTGCAAAATATAATTGCGCACTGCTGCCTCAACCAATACCGCCAAGTTGCGCCCCACCGCCACAGGCAAGGTGACGCTGCGGATGGATACATTCAAAATGCCTTCCGTTTCGCTTTGAATACTTAACCGATCGAGATTCTGCATGTATGCATCATCAGCCAAAGCCAGATTGATGATGAGTTTTAATGGTTTTTTCGGGCGCACCGCGGTTTCACCAAATATGGCCCGGATATTAAGCACGCCCAATCCGCGCACTTCCAAGAAATCCTTCAGCATGGGCGGGCAGCGCCCCTCCAACGTCTCAGGGCCGGTACGGTATAATTCAACGGCATCGTCTGCCACCAATCCATGGCCGCGGGAAATCAGCTCCAGGGCCAATTCACTTTTGCCCAAACCTGATTGCCCAGTAATCAATACACCCACTTCAAAGACATCCAAGAAAACACCATGCTTGACTGTAGAAGTAGCCAAAGTGCGTTGCAAATAAATACGCAACACATCCATCAAAAATGGGCTTTCAGTTTGAGAGGTTAGAAGTGGGACACTGTGAGTGTGGCAATAATCGCGGAGCATATAAGGCACAGGTAAATCATTGGCTACAATCACCAATGCCATGGTTAAATCAAAGAGTTCATCAAAACTGGCTTTGACTTCGCCATTTTCCATGCGATTCAGATAATTGACTTCGGCGATGCCCAACACTTGAATCTGGTTGGGATGAATGAAGTTGAGATGGCCCACCAGCGCCAATACTGGTTTATCCGCATCGACACTGATTCGATTGTCCGCGCCTGCAGTACCTGCCGACCACGCCAGTTTGAGTTTATTTTGATTATCCTGATACAAGCGGCGGACAGAAATGCTGGGCATGACCTCAACCTCAATCAGCGATTAAAATAGCATGAGCTGCTTCTGGTGTATTTGCGGCCATCAAGGCCTCACGGACACTTTTCATCGAGAATTTGTCTGCCAAGGCAGACAACACTTCCAAATGTTGACTGGAAGCATTTTCTGGCACCAATAGCACAAACACCAGAGCAACCGGTTTACCATCAGGTGAATCAAAAGACACGGGTGATTTCAAGCGGAAAAAAGCGCCCAATGTTTTTTTAATGCCAGCATGGCGCCCATGCGGAATGGCTACGCCTTGCCCTAAGCCTGTTGAGCCCAATTTTTCCCGCGCAAATAGACAATCAAAAACATCAGCACGGCTTAAGTTAGCTTCATTTTCCAGCAGCAATCCAGCTTGCTCGAAAATGCGTTTTTTGCTGCCCACATCCAAATCCAACACCACATGTGAAAGCGGCAGAATATCCCCGATAAGACTCATTGCGTTCTCTAAATCAAGCCCAAGCTTGTGTTTGTCAAAACGCGCTAATTGTACTGCCGCGCCTCATTAAGCTCAACTTGTAAATGGGGGCATCCATCAGACTGCCTGCATAAATACATTTTCAGGCAGCCAAATGAATCCATAGATAGTGGAGGTACAACCCCAAAAACCACGCCAAGCCAATGCGATTATTGCGTAAAAATGTTACAAAACATGCTGTGCGATGACGTGTACGAATCACTTGGTATTGTCGCCATTGCCAATACACCACCAAAGGCAACATAAGCCAATAAGGCCAACTGGCTTGGATACACCAGCCCAGAACTACCATCAGCAAGGTAAACACCGCATGGCAACACATGATGGCGGCAACATCGTAATCACCAAACGTAATGGCAGAGGTACGGATGCCGATTTTTAAATCGTCTTCTTTATCAGCCATGGCATAAATGGTGTCATATGCCACTGTCCAGAATGTATTGGCTAAAAAGATTAACCATGCCAGCGCTGGCACTTGATTTTGTATTGCTGCAAACGCCATAGGAATACCAAAAGAAAAAGCCAAGCCCAAATACAGTTGCGGCAATGGGAAAAATCGCTTGGTAAACGGGTAGCTTATCGCCAAAAACAGTGCCGGCAAGCTCATCAATGCAGCCAGCCGATTTAGCGGAATCAAACACAACAGCGCCAATAGGCACAGTACCAGCGTCAGTAGCCATGCTTCTTTACTGGTTACCCGCTTCTGCGCAAACGGGCGGTTTTGCGTGCGCGCCACTGCACCATCAAAATGGCGATCAGCAAAATCATTCACGACGCAGCCTGCACTGCGCATCAATACCGTACCAATCGTAAACACCGCCACCAGAAACCAATTTGGCTGCCCTTGCCCGGCCACCCACAACGCCCACCAAGTTGGCCATAACAATAAGAGTGATCCAATGGGTTTATCGATGCGCATCAATTGGCTGTATACCCGCGCGCGATCGCGCAACCGTGTCCACAAATTGCCTGAAGGCGTTGAACTCATTTGCACGCTATTCATTGCATCCCTTTTTTAATGACCACCAACATGGTGATCCAATCTACCTATTCAAGCGAGCCTAATCTGTCGCCACACAAAATTCTGCATGCCCATTGCACACATGCTAATCAGGCAACATAGTGGTGCAATGCAGGCAGGAAAACCTCAACTAAATCTAAAGTTTGTGTCTGCTGTTGCGATTGTTGTCGAAACATAGAGCGCCTAGCCCACAAAGGTTGCTCGTCTGGACATTCTGGGTGCACCCCATGCGCATAATAGAACGTTGATCGCGTAAAAGAGTTTGTCCCATCAAACAAGCGTGCACCCAAGGGCTGCGTACCGCATTGTAAATAGGATACCCAAAAAGCTGCATCCACAGCGCACAGGCTTTTTGCCCACACCACAGGGGTCCCGGCCAAACACAAATAAACTTCGCGAACATAAGCACGGTCGCAAGATTGTGGTGCGGATTCTGGTAATGTCATTAGCATACTGCACTCAGCTTCGCCTTGATGGCGAACCTCAATACTGAAATCAGCCAATGGCCTCAATGCAGCCGTCAGGGATGGTGCCTGCAACAATTGGCGCCAAGGCAGAGTTAAAACTGGAGCATCCGGCCAATATTCAGACCAATTCAAGGCAGCTGCCATGCTGTGTAGCCTCTGTGAAACAAAATAGGTATATTGTACCGTTTCGAGCCATGTCCACCAAGACAAGCACGTTCAGGCAGCCCAAATGCAAAACCTGCCCCAGTGCGCACAACAATCAGGAGACAACAATGGATTTGATTTTATGGCGCCATGCCGAAGCAGAAGAAGGCGATGAAGATTTGCAGCGCAAATTAACCAATAAAGGCCAACAGCAAGCCAAAATCACTGCCACGTGGTTGCGTGAGCGACTGCCTGAACACACCCGTGTATGGGTTTCACAAGCCAAACGAAGCCAGCAAACTGCTGCTCACTTAAAGCTGCCGGTTAGCGTAGTGCCCATGCTCAATCCCACCACTCGGTCACATGATCTGCCGGGATTGCTGCAACGCGAAAACAATGAATCTGCCTTAGTATGGGTGGGACACCAACCTTGGCTGGGACAAATGTGTGCATTTTTACTCAATCAGCAATGGGACAATACACTTTACTGGTCGGTTAAAAAAAGCGGATTTTGGTGGTTTGAAATTAAGGTAGACAGTCACCGCCGTATCGAGGCTAAACTTAAAGCAGCACTGACACCGAATATGGTTAAAAAAGACAAATAACTTGAATCAAACAGCCTTTCTCCCCTATGATGAATTCACTGTTTTCCAGGGAACTGGCCATGACCGACGCAAATAAATTACAGCAAATACAAGAAAAATTCCGGCGCCGCCGTTTGGATGAACGGGGTTTTTTAGCAAAGCTTAAGAAATATGCGGGAAAAATAGGTAAACCAGCAGCCAAGCAACTGTATGCCTTGTATTTTCTTCTCAAATCGAAATCCACGCCAACCCGCAGCAAATTAATTATAGTGGGGGCTTTGGTGTATTTTCTCAGCCCCATCGACAGCATTCCCGATCTGATGGGCCCATTGGGGTTCAGCGATGATTTGGCTGTGATTGCGCTGGTGTATGCACAATTAAAGAATCTACTCACCGATGACATTGTGCAACAGGCCAAAACGGCCGCTGATAAATTATTTGGCGAATAGTGTCACCCAACGCGCCAGATTCCGCATTGATGGCTGACGATGACCATTCGTAGAAAATAAAAAACCGCTCAGTTAGACAATAGCTTGAGCGGTTTAAAAAGGTTTAAAATCAAGATTTTTGTGCTTCCTCAGGCGCTTCGCTGCGGATAATCAACAATGGTAAATGGGTTTCGCGCATCACGGTTTCAGCAAAACTACCCATCAACAAATGCATTAAGCCGCTGCGTCCATGCGTGCCCAAGATGATTAAATCGGAACCTTGCTGATCTGCATAATCCACCAACATTTGAGCCATTTCCTTGGCACCTTTATTGGCCATCAGCAAATGCCGGTGTATCTTATCTGCTGCCAATGCGGTTTTGGCCGTTTGTTCAGCCGCATCCAATACTTTATTGCCTTCCGCCAATGCAGCAGCTTCATAGCTTTCATGCTGTAAAAATTCAGGTGCCAGTGCCATATATTCTGCTGGGTTGGCGACATTCACCAAAGTCAGCTCAGCGTTTTCCACTTTGGCCAAGCCAATCGCATGGGCCAATGCATTTTCAGAAGTATGGCTGCCGTCAACGGCTACAACCAAATGTTTGTACATATATTCAGTCTCCATGACATGGGTATTCTGGAATCCAATGCCCAAGCATCTCGATTTCTTGGGTGACTACAGTATAATACTCGCGCACCGCTTTGTCGGCATTTCCCTTCACAAATTTGATGCAACTCAGATGACCATTATCCCTACCCAACACCCACAACGCCGTTTTGGCGGCATCTCTCGTCTGTATGGCGATGCAGCCTTACAGCGCTTTCAGGCAGCCCATGTTTGCGTGGTGGGCGTGGGTGGCGTCGGCTCTTGGGCCGTAGAGGCACTGGCACGCAGTGGCGTAGGCCAATTGACTTTAATTGATTTAGACAATGTAGCTGAATCCAATGTCAACCGCCAATTGCCGGCGTTAACCAGCCAGTTTGGCAAAGCCAAAGTGGCTGCATTGGCGGAGCGCATTACTGACATCAATGCAGCGTGCACAGTGCATCAAGTTGAAGATTTTGTGGATGCGGATAACCTCAAACAATTGTTTCATCAACCCTTTGATTTTGTCATCGATGCCATTGATCAGGTCCGCACCAAAGCTGCAATGGCGGCCCATTTTGTGTCCACCCAGCAAGCTTTCGCAGTGTCCGGCGGCGCTGGTGGACAAAAAAAATGCGGGCTTAATTCAGCACGCCGACTTGAGCCGTGTCACACACGATCCGATGCTGGCCAATATGCGTTATACCTTGCGCAAACGCCATGGCTTTAGCCGGGACACCGCCGCCAAAATGAACGTGCCTTGCGTTTATTCAATTGAAAACATCACGCCACCCCAAAGCGACTTGGCCTGCAACACAGAAAGCGCACCACAGGGGCTTTCTTGTGCTGGCTATGGAGCATCTATGGTGGTTACAGCAAGCTTTGGCTTGCGTTTAACGCAGTTGTGCTTGGAAGCATTATGCCAACCATAGGTGCGAGTGAAAGATTCACTGAAGAGGCCAAACCTGGTGAATCGGCTGTGGCTTGGCTGTTTGGCCAGCCCGTTATTGACGTACCCAATGATCTGTTTATTCCCCCTGATGCTTTGCAGGTGGTGCTGCAGAGCTTTGAGGGGCCGCTTGATTTACTACTGTACCTGATACGCAAACAAAACATTGATGTGTTGGATATCCCCATGCTCACTGTCACCGAGCAGTATCTTGCCTATATTGGACAAATGCAGGAGCGTGAGCTGGATTTAACTGCGGAATACCTCTTAATGGCGGCGGTTTTAATTGAAATTAAATCACGCTTGCTGCTGCCACAACCCGCTCAGATAGAGGATGAAGAACAAGATCCTCGGGCGGAACTGGTACGCCGTTTATTGGCCTACGAGCAAATGAAGTTGGCTGCTTTGGGGCTCGACGCATTACCCCGGGCTGGGCGTGACTTTGCTTGGGCATATTGGCCAGTTGAAATAAGTAGCACCGTCCACCCACCCAAAATATCGGTTAGCGATTTAACGCAGGCATGGTTGGGTATTTTGGCCCGCGCTCAACACAACCGCAGCCACAGTGTGGTGCAAGAAGCCTTGTCCGTGCGTGTGCAAATGAGCAGCATACTGCGCCGGCTGCAACACGATGGCGGCTGTCGTTTCACACAACTTTTTGGCCAACATGATTCATTGGCATTGGTGGTCACCAATTTCGTTGCCCTATTGGAACTGGCCAAGGAAGGCCTCATTGTCATCGAACAAGCAGAAAACCGAGGACCGATTCACATCCGCTTGCCTAGCCTTCACGGGCTGCCTGAAGATACTACACCCCAAAACTCAATTGATTCGCCCAAATAACTCAAGCCCATACTATAAAATAAGCCCTACTCATGGGCGGGTAATTATACCCATTGAATCAATCCGCCTCCTCATCCATCAAACAGCCCAATCAAATAATAAAGCCTAGCCAAGTAGCTATTTTTCGATCATTCTGCTGAAACATTGGGGGCCAAGTGTGATTACGCCTTACAACAAGTCCAAAACTTGTATCGGCTGCTGAATCACCGCATCAACCGGCCAAGAGGCGGTGTCATCGCTGTCAGCAATATAGCCCCAATCTGCCAAAACGGTACGCATTTTCGCTTGCCTGCCTGCCTGCATGTCACGTTCCGCATCGCCTACATACCAACACTCATCAGGCACAATCCCCAATTGGGCACAAGCAAAATACATCGGTTTCGTACTGGGTTTGGGTTCATCAGTGGTGTCTCCACTAACCACCACAGCCGGAGGTGAAACGAATCCCAATTGCGGTACCAGTCGATCAGTAAATGTATGCGGCTTATTGGTGATAATGCCCCAAGCTATGTTTTTTTGCTGCAAACCCAAAAGCATTTCATTTACCCCATCAAACAGCACCGTTTCTCTGGCAAAGCCTTGTTCGTATTCATCCAAAAAATCTTGGCGCCAACGCGCATGCTCGGGATGGTTGCGACCAATGCCAGCACCCAGCAAAATTAATCCACTGGCACCATGACTGGCCACCGGCCGGATTTCGGCCATGCTTTTTTCAGGCAGCCCTCGACGCTTTAGTAGTCGGTTTAACGCGCCACCCAAATCCAGTGCGGTGTCAGCCAATGTACCATCTAAATCAAATAATACGGCACGGGTCATCATGGTTATCCTTACTTGTCAGTGGGTTTAAAGGGCAATGGTCCAAACGGCGTTAGTGATGGTGTTGTGATTCATGGTTTTGTTGCTTGTGTTGATGTAGCTGGCAAAATAAATCATGGCGGTGCCCGCTTTGTGGACTTTCGGTTTGGATGGTGCTGTGGTGGATGTTGTTGTCCTGTAAAACACGCTCGATCTCGGCCACTACCTGCTCGGCCTCGCGCACACTCAATTCGCCATTTACCACCACGTGGCTCGACAGTGCATTTAGCCCGCTGGTAATGGTCCAAACATGTAAATCATGCACTGCCAACACACCTGGCACCGCCAAAATAGTGGCTTGTAAATGATGGGTATCAGCTTCAACTGGGGTGCCTTCCATCAAAATTTGTATGGTCGTGCGCAAGATGCCCCAACCGCTTTTGGCGATCAACAAAGCCACCAGCACGCTAGCCAAAGGGTCCGCCCAACGCCAGCCAAACATCATCATCAAAATAGCGGCGCTGATGGCACCCACCGATCCCAGCAAATCACCCAAAACATGCAAATAAGCACCATGCATATTGACGTTATCATGGGTTTCACCGCCACGCAGCATATAAAGCGCCACCACCATATTCACCACCAACCCAATAACACTGATGATGAGCATGCCCCATGTGGCAATCTCAGGTGGATGCGCAAATCGACCAATAGCCTCATACACAATCAGCACCGCAATCAACACCAAGGCCAAACCATTAATGGCTGCTGCAAGAATTTCAAAACGCTTGAAACCAAATGTGCGCTTACTGCTGCTCGGGCGCTCGCTCAAATGGAAAGCCAGCAGCGACAGACCCAAAGCCAAAGCATCAGAAAACATGTGACCGGCATCTGATAGCAAAGCCAAGCTATTGGTCCACAACCCACCGACTACCTCCACCAGCATATACAGCGCAATAATCACCAATGATACTTTCAGCACTTTTTTATTGGTACTGTGTGTATGAGAATGTTCATGATGATGAGACATAGTTTGCCCTTTTAAAAATGCGCAACATGATCAATGGCCTGTTTTAACAGACCCAATACATGTTCATCATCGCCAGTGTAATAAATCGAAACGCCAGCGCGCCTGGCTTTCACCAAGCGCAAATCTTTCAATATACGCAACTGATGAGAAATAGCCGATTGGCTCAAGCCCAGCTGCTGCGCAATGTCTCCTACTGCGTATTCACCACCACAGAGTAAATTTAATATCCGCAAACGTGTAGGCTCCCCCAATGCTTTGAAAATACGGGTGAGTCGAATTAGCGTGTCATCATCCAATTGCTGATACATATCCATTCCTATATGAACATATATTCATAAATATGATAACCAAGCTGCCTGAAACATACAAGAGCAGAATAACCGTATTTAAGCGAAGCAAATGACAACATTACCCACTCTGCTTCGCTCTTTCCTGGCCAAGCCCAGTAGATATCATTATTTTGAGTTCATCACCTTGAGATTGAGCGCGAAGCTGTGACATCAATGATTGAGCGCGGCTCGCCAATCGGCTATATCTGGCTACTGCGTTGTTGTTCAAAGTCCGCCAACATGGCCAATTCAAAAGCAGAAAAACCAGCCTGCTCCCGAGCATCCATATTCACATGCCCCCGAAAAATGAACAAATCGTAGCGCTGCAATAAACGTCGAAACACGGTCATGGGATCCAAATTCCGCGCAGCGCAAAGATATTGATACCAATGATTACCGACACGCACATGCCCGACTTCTTCACGATAGATCACATCCAATACCGCACACGTTGCTTCATCGCCTCGTTGCGCCACCTTCGCCCTCATGGGCGGTGTCACATCCAAACCACGTGCTTCTAATACTCGGGGAACGAGTGCCATGCGCAGCAATGGGTCAAAAGCCGTTTTGTAGGCCATGTCCCACAAATGATTGTGGGCAGGAAAATCACCATAATCGAAACCCAAGCTTTGCACCCGCGCACGCATCAAACCAAAATGTTTTGCCTCCTCTGCAGCTACTCGTATCCAATCACGGGTAAACGATTCAGGCAATCTGCGAAAACGATAGGCAGCATCGAGTGCCAAATTAATGGCATTGAATTCAATATGGCATACCGCATGCAACAGCGCTGCATACCCTTCTTGCGTGGTCATTTTGCGGTTTTTTACTGCAGAAGGTGGAACCAAAATTGGCTTAGATGGCCGTCCAGCATAGCGGCAATCAAGAGGTGGAGTCGCCACGGCACGATTCAATGTCTCGGTTTTTACACAAGCAGCCTGAAGCGCGTGGGCGCGTGTGCATTTCTCTGCCACGTCATCACATAAAAGTACCGCTTCCAATTCCGAATAAATTTGCATCACTTTCCTTCAAATTCATGAGTCTTATTATACTGTGTCGAACAGAGTTTAAATCTGCGTTAAAGTAGTTAAAAGATCAGCAAGACAAATCATTGTATTCAATACACTATTCAATAATAATCTGTCTTTACAATTCGCACACTGGTCACTGTGCTGAGCCGATTGCGCTACAATAGCCATCATTCAGGCAGCCTATGGCTGCTTTATTATGCTACCCGCCGAAAGGACGTGTATGACACTCAAACAATTATCTAAAACTTTTGCCGCAGCAGCCTTAAGTGCTGGCATTGGTATGACCCACGCAGACGGCATTGCTGCCCTACAGAAATTCAATACGGATACCGATGGTATCAGCGGTCAATTTTCTCAGACCGTGCACAGCAAGAAAAAAACGCAAACCACATCGGGCCAATTCTCCATTCTCCGCCCAGGATTATTTAAATGGGAATACACTCGTCCATATAAGCAAACCATTGTTGGTGATGGCAAAACCATTTGGTTGTACGACCAAGATCTAAAACAAGTTACGAAACGTGCACAGAATCAAACTATAGGGGATAGCCCGGCCGCCATTTTGTCCAACAAAAGTGCTTTGAATGCCAGCTATACTTTAAAAAATGATGGTGCCAGCAGCGGTGTCGACTACGTCCGCGCCACACCCAAGCGCAACAATGCTGGCTATCGCTACATCCGTATTGGTTTCCGAGGCAACACATTGGCAACCATGCAATTGCAAGACAGCTTTGGCAACAATACCAATATTCAATTTAGTGGCGTCAACACCCGACCCAATTTAAGCCGTGGCCAATTCCACTTCACACCGCCCAAGGGCGTAGACGTATTGGGTCAATAAATTAGAACTTAATTGAATGAGCTGGCTACTCAATGACCTTCAGTCCCTGAACATATTATGATTGTTCAGGGATTTTTATTATCGTTCGCCTTCAATTTTGTCGGGCATTGATGGATTGACAGCAAGACGAACTCCACGTTCGGGTATTTTCAATACAACTAAGATAGATCCGACCCTAACAAGGTATCATGATGTCTGCTATGCCATCTTGAGTAAAGTTCTTTCAACAACCCATGGCTACTGGATAACGATATACTCTTTATAGTCAAACCAGATCATCTAACATAATCCATCCATTTATTTATCCGAATATATTCACCAAAGCGATACACCATTCAACAAAAAACCCTGCTTTAAGCAGGGTTTGATATCACAGCGGCAAACTAAGCATCCACTTTTTCCGCCACTTCTTGATATTGTGGAATTTCATTAAAATTCATGTAGCGGTAAATTTCCAATCCTTTTTCATTAATGATGGCTACATTTTCTTTGTATTCATCAATAGTGGGGATATGGCCCAATTTCGCACAAATTGCCGCCAATTCAGCTGAGCTCAAATACACCTGTGAATTTTTACCCAAGCGATTAGGGAAATTACGCGTGGAAGTTGAAACCACGGTGGCACCTTCTCTAACTTGCGCTTGATTGCCCATACACAGAGAACAACCGGGCATCTCCATACGGGCACCCGCGCGGCCCAATACACCATAATGCCCTTCATCCGACAATTCTTTGGCATCCATCTTAGTAGGAGGGGCTACCCACAACCGAACTGGAATGTCAGTTTTGCCATTGAGTAAAGTAGAAGCTGCACGATAATGGCCGATGTTGGTCATACAGGAGCCAATAAATACTTCATCAATGTGCGTGCCGGCGACTTCAGACAAAAATTTCACGTCATCTGGATCATTGGGGCAGGCCAAAATCGGTTCTTTGATGTCATCCATGTTGATTTCAATGACTGCCGCATATTCTGCATCCTTATCGGCTTCCAGTAGTTGCGGGTTTTGCAACCAATCTTCCATTTTCTGAATACGCCGCTTGATCGTCCGCGCATCCTGATAGCCATCCGCAATCATATTTTTCAATAATACAATGTTAGACTTCAAGTATTCGGTGATTGGCTCTTTGTTTAATTTCACCGTACAACCCGCGGCAGAACGTTCTGCCGAAGCATCAGACAATTCAAAAGCCTGTTCTACTTTCAAATCAGGTAAGCCTTCAATTTCCAAAATCCGACCAGAGAAAATATTTTTCTTGCCCGCTTTGGCTACCGTCAGTAAGCCAGATTTAATCGCATACAGCGGAATCGCGTTGACCATATCACGCAAGGTGATACCCGGTTGCAACTTGCCTGAAAAACGCACCAATACCGATTCCGGCATATCTAAAGGCATCACGCCAGTTGCCGCAGCAAATGCCACCAAGCCTGAGCCGGCCGGGAAAGAAATACCTAAAGGGAAACGGGTATGCGAGTCGCCGCCTGTGCCCACCGTATCTGGCAGCAACATACGGTTGAGCAAGAGTGGATAATGCCATCGCCTGGACGCAAAGATACACCACCACGAGAAGAAATAAACTCAGGCAACTCCTTGTGGGTTTTAACGTCTACCGGCTTTGGATAGGCAGCGGTATGACAGAAAGACTGCATCACCAAATCGGCAGAAAAGCCCAAACAAGCCAAATCTTTCAGTTCATCACGCGTCATTGGGCCGGTGGTGTCTTGTGAGCCCACGGTGGTCATTCGCGGCTCGCAATACGTACCAGGACGCACACCTTCGCCTTCAGGCAGACCACATGCCCGACCCACCATTTTTTGAGCCAAACTGAAGCCAGCTGTACTTTCTTCGGGTGATTGTGGTAAGCGGAACTCAGCGGATGCGGGCAAGCCCAATGTTTCACGCGCTTTGGCTGTTAAACCTCGGCCAATAATCAAGTTAATACGCCCTCCCGCCTGCACTTCATCCAGCAAGACAGGGGACTTTAATGCAAATTCCGCCACGGTTGTGCCGTCTTTCACAATTTTGCCTTCGTATGGCAAAATATCCACAACATCGCCCATATTAAGTGCGGACACATCCACTTCGATTGGCAATGCGCCTGAATCTTCTTGGGTATTGAAGAAAATCGGGGCAATTTTCCCACCCAAACAGACTCCGCCAAACCGCTTATTGGGAACATAAGGAATGTCTTGGCCAGTATGCCAAATCACCGAATTGGTGGCAGATTTTCGAGAAGAGCCTGTGCCCACCACGTCGCCTACATAGGCCACCAAATGACCTTTGGCCTTTAATTCTTGCAGCAATGTGATGGGACCGATCTCACCCGATTTATCAGGTGTGATGCCTTCGCGTGGGTTTTTCAGCATGGCCAACGCATGCAGTGGGATATCGGGTCGACTCCATGCATCTGGCGCGGGCGATAAATCATCAGTATTGGTTTCACCAGTAACTTTAAATACCGTAATGGTGATTTTTTCTGGCACCTTGCCGCGTTCCGTAAACCATTCAGCATTGGCCCATGATTCCATCACTTCCTTGGCATAAAGGTTCCCTGATTTGCGTTTTTCATCCACATCGTGGAAGGCATCAAACATCAGCAAAGTATGCTTTAACGCTTTCGCCGCGATGGGGGCCAATTTTGAGTCATCGAGCAATTCAATTAAAGGATGAATATTGTAGCCACCCAACATGGTGCCCAATAGTTCAGTCGCCAATTCAGGCGTAATCAGCGGACTTTTGACTGAGCGTTCAGCGACCGCAGCCAAAAATGACGCCTTCACTTTAGAAGCATCATCTACACCAGGCGGCACCCGATGGGACAACAATTCCACCAAAAATTCGCCCTCACCTGCAGGCGGATTTTTCAATAACTCAACCAACTCTTCGGTTTGCTTGGCTGTTAACGGTAGAGCAGGAATACCCATAGCTTCACGTTCAGCAGCAGCAGCGCGGTAGGCTTCTAACATCTCAAACATCCTTATGTAATGGTTTTTAGGTTTTTATTCTGATGTTGGTATGACAACTACAATAAGCCGCATCATAACCGAAAATGACCCGAATTGAAACAATTTGTAGTCGCCTGTAATTCAATGAAACGCACGAGGGACGTACTTTCAGGCAGCCTCATCCAGACAATAAAGGCTGCCTGAAAAATTTTATTCACTAACGATGTCTGTTTTGCTCGTAAATAGGCAATATCTGTGGCAATTGCTGCTGAATAGCGGCAATGCGCGCATTATTGGTGGGATGCGTTGACAAAATACCGACCAATGCGCCGTTATCCTGATTCACTTGATTCATTTTCTGCCAGACTGTTAGCGCAGCGCGCGGATCATAACCCGCTTCCGCCATGAGCCGTAGGCCACCTGAGTCTGCTTGGTTTTCCTGATGCCGAGAAAAAGGCAAACCAATCCCATACTGGCTGAGTACATCTTGTGACACTCCAATGGCTTCACTACTAATACCGGTTTGTGAGGCCAAAATTTGGCCACCGATATTCATCGCCAAACCCGTGAGCACTTTTTGACCAGCTGCTTGTTTGGCATGCTCAAGTAACGCATGGGTCATTTCATGGCCAATAATGGCCGCAATCTCATCATTACTCAGCCGCAATTGATCCACAATACCGGTATAAACCACCATCTTGCCTCCGGGCATGGCCCAGGCATTTAAATCTTTACTGCGTATCACCGTCAATTGCCAATCAAAAGGTACACCCGTTTTATTGGCCTGCCTCGCATAAGGCAGCATGCGTTCAAATACGGCTCGAATACGCTTTGACGTATCAGAAGTGCTGTCTACTGCGCCTTGTCCGCGTGCTTGATTGACTACTTGTGCATAACTTTTAGCAGCATTGGCATTCAAAGTTTGGGTATTGTAACCAGCCATATCTGCCACTTGAACGCAACTCGCCAATGTAATCGCAGCAAGCAAACTGGCAATTAATTTGTATTGGTTCTTGCTGAATAAAAATCGCATGCTACCTCCCATCAAGATGAACCCACAATCACTGAATTTGGCACAGTACAATCCAGTAACCAGCCAATTACAGCACGCTCAAAACGGCTCTCCTATCCGCACCACACATTGCCGCCATACTCAAAACCGTATTTGCTCCGTTTTAATGCACTTGCTGATGCTGGCAGAGCGCCGATGTCAATGTCGCCAAATCTGCGAAAACCACCTGCGCCCCTGCCACTTTCAATGCATGGGCACTGGTGTGGTGTCCATGAGGACAAAAAGCCAAAACAGTAGCGCCCGCCGCCGCGCCCGCGCGGACACCAGTAACTGAATCCTCAATTACCACACAATTTGTTGCCAGCACACCCAGTCCCAACGCCGCAGCCAAATACACATCGGGTGCCGGTTTATTGGCCGCTACATCATGACCACTGAATACACGTGACTCAAAATATGGCCACAGCCCTACTTTTTCCATCTGCATGGTAAGCTTGGCTCGGTCTGCTCCCGAAGCACATGCGATACGCCCGCTAAAAGCCGCATATATCGACTGCACCATAGCAACAGCGCCATCTATCGCGCACACTTCTTCAGCCAAAGCACGATTGCGCCGTTGGTAAAATTCAGCCATCCACGTATCAGTCAGTGGTTTACCGGTATTGGCCTCAATTAATGCTTTTTGACTGATGACCATTTTGCCCACAAAACAGCGCATGCACTCTGCTTCAGTTATGTGCCAGCCTGACTCATTCAACATCTGCTGTAAAACACGATTGGTAATGTTTTCACTGTCTACCAACACACCATCACAATCAAACAAGGCTGCCTGAAATGGATGCACTCGTTGCATTAAATCAGTCATTCAGATCTCCATCAACATACAGCCACTGCCCGTTTATACACTCAAAACGGCTGGTTTCAGCCAATTTTTCGGCACGCCCATTGTCTTTATAACGCGCCACAAACGCCACGATCTCATGCTGTGCATCCAGAATCCGATGTGATGTTACCGTTAGCCCGATCCACTTAACTGAGTTTTCTTGCGCGCCCACATCCAAAGGACGTGTTTGCGGATGCCAAGTCCGCTTTATGTAGTCGAAATCATGACACGCATAAGCGGTATAACGCGACCGCATCAATACCGCCGCATTTTCCGGTTGGCGCGCCCCGCGTAAATAAGGGCCACAACATTCAGCCAATAAGCGCGTATGCCCCTTGTTATTCAAGGCGCCACATGGGCAGACTACTTGATGTGGCTGTGCTTTTTTCTTCATTCCCATCACCTCATCCATTTTCAGGCAACCGATTCAATCATCCGCAGTCAGCGACTATGGTTGCTGAACATGCCGAATCACCACAGCTGACGTATAAAACGCAAAGTACTGTAGCAAAATGGTAGTGTCTTATAAACGCTTCAGGCAGCCCCGTTAGGCTGCCTGGAAACCCCTACACAATTCTACTAGCGACTAATGGATTCCAAAGTCCGACCTTTGTTTCTTCCCCCAACAACGCAACCACCACCGCCACAGCCAGTAACACCACTGTAAACATGATAAAGACACGTGAGAAAGCATTACTGCCAACCATCATATGGGTCACCACTAATGGCGCCACAATACCCCCCATGCGACCAATAGCAGAAGCCCAGCCAGAGCCAAAAGCCCTTATATTGGCTGGGTATTGTTCTGGTGTGTAGGTATAGAGCACACCCCAAGCACCCAGATTGAAAAACGACAGTAAACAACCCCACATAATAATAGCCGCTTCCGAATTTGCTTGGCCAAAGAAATAAGCACACGCAGCGCAGGCGGCCATGAATCCAGCCAGCGTCGCCTTCCGACCCGCTTTCTCAATCAACCATGCGGCTGCCAAGTATCCTGGTAATTGAGCCAGAATCAGCACCAAGGTATATTCAAAAGACTTTACAATATCAAATCCTTGAGCAACCAATAAACTGGGTAGCCACGTAAAAATCCCATAATACGAGTACACAATACCAAACCAAATCAACCACAGCATCAACGTACGCCGAGCAAAACCACCCGACCACAATTGCATGAATGACACCGTATGCTTTTCAGCCACGGGGGCGACTTCAATTTTTTCCACTACAGGCACGCCTGCTTCTTTTTCCAAGGCACAAACAATTTGATGAGCCTCATCAATGCGACCTCGATTGATTAAATAGGGAATCGATTCAGGTATTTTTCGCCATACATAAAACACATACAAAGCGGGGATTCCTCCAATCAGGAAGACTGTATGCCAGTCATGCTTAGGAATCACAAAATAAGCAATTAGCGCGGCCACCAACCACCCCACACCCCAAAAGCTTTCCAATAAAACAATAAAACGCCCACGCACTTGTGCCGGTACATATTCGCTGACCAAGCTCACTGCCACGGGAAGCTGACCGCCCAACCCCAAACCCACAACAAACCGAAACACCAACAACCACGTTAAATTTGGCGCTAATCCGCACAGTGCAGTGGCTACACTGTACGTTACCAAGGTAGCGGCAAAAACAGTTTTACGACCAATTTTATCGGCAATACCACCCGCCAACACTGCACCAATCGCCATGCCCACAAAGCCGATGCTCACTACCCAAGCCTTCTCACTTGGCATCAAATGCCACACCTCTGATAAACGCGGCATGATAAACGCAATGATCCCAGTATCCATGGCATCAAACATCCAGCCCAGACCAGTAATCAACAACAGTCGGTAGTGAAAAGCGCCTACCGGTAAACGCTGCACACGCGCCAATAAATCCATCCTGTTCCCCCTTGTCGGCAATAGATCGATCTTGGTTTATTTACCTAATCGGCTGCCGCAATTGTATCCGATCGTACTATGGGCAATTGTTTACGCGGATTACTGGCATCAAAAACCTGAATAATGCCTTCTGCCAACATATCCGTACTATTCACCACATGCTGTGCCCCCGCCTGGCTAAATGCCTCAAGCTCTTTTTCACCTTCACTAAAAGTAATTACATTTAAATGGGCATTCATACCCAAAGCTTCTTGAATAATAGCCACAACTTCAGTTTGATTGCTGATAGTAATCACCAAATTTTTGGCCTGTGTCACGTGCACAGCATCCAGCATTCCTTCAGATAAAGCGTGTCCATAAGCCACAGGAATTTGCTGAGCACGCAATTCTGTTGCCACATTTAACCGGCTTTCTTGAACATACACCTGCTCCTGCCGCTGCAACAAATGGGCCAATACCACCTGACCGATAGGCCCCGCACCCACCAAAATGGTATGGTTCTCTGCCGCGGGAGCAACCACCATGTCTTCATCTTGAAACAAAATTGAAACGGGTCTAATGGGCGCCGCTACTTTGGCTTGTGGTCTATCTGAAATAACGTCGCTGTCTTGGGCTTCTGCTGGTGTAGATTGAACATTTTTCTGCTCTGATGTTGCAGGAGATTTTACAGTTTTCTTGCTTTGATATTTATTCAGCCACACAAATAAAAAAGGGTTAATCACAATGGACACAAGGGCAGCCCCTAAAATCAAATCACTCGCCAACTGCGGTAGGATTTTATACACCATCCCCAAGCTAGCAATCATAAAAGAGAACTCACCAATCTGTGCCAACGCAGCCGAAATGGTTAATGCCGTATTTTTTGGGTACCCCAAAATTCGCACAATGAAAAAAGCGCCTAAGCTTTTACCGATGACCACAATAAACACTGTAGCCAATAAAAGCCATGGTTCGCGCACCACAATACTGGGGTCAAACAGCATGCCCACAGACACGAAAAACAATACCGTGAAAAAATCGCGCAATCCGGTGGTTTCTTTTTCAGCAGTGTGATTCATTTCCGTGTCGTTGATAATCATGCCTGCAAAAAAAGCGCCCAACGCAAATGACACACCAAACAAGTAATTGGCCAAAATAGCGCAACCCAAAGCAATGGCCACCACTGCCAAACGAAACAATTCAGGATTACCGGTACGCACCACACGCTTTAAAGACCAAGGTATTAATTTCCGCCCCCCGATCATCATTAAGGCAACGAAAGCAACAATTTGCAGCAAGGTCTTACCCAACAATATGGCCGTTTCACTGCCTGAAACATCGCCTTGGCCAGACAAAATAGGCGCCAACGCAGGGATCATCACCAACACAAACACCATGGCAATATCTTCTACAATCAGCCAACCTGTTGCAATTCGACCGCGCGTGGTGTCCATTAACTGCCAGCGTTGAAGCGCCGCAATTAAAACCACGGTGGAGGCACAAGACAAGGCTAACCCAAATACCATGCCTGCCCCCCATGACCAATCTAGCAACCAGCTTAGGGCAACACCCAAAATCGTAGCTAAACTAATTTGGATAATTGCACCCGGCAAAGCAACCTTGCGCACAGCCAATAAATCTTTGATAGAAAAATGCAAACCTACCCCGAACATCAGCAATATCACACCTAACTCAGCCAGTTCTTGCGATAGTTGTACATCAGCTGTAAAACCTTCAGTATGCGGGCCAACAATAATACCGGCCAATAAATAGCCAATAAGGGGGGGCATTTTTAACTTCTGAGCCACATAACCCAAAATAAAAGCAAAAAACAAGCCGCCAACAATGGTTTCAACCAAGGGAAAGGAGTGGTGCATAGAATGATCAATTTCTTTCAGTTGGGTGTAATAGAAGCCTTTATTCTATGGGAAATGCGTGTAATTACAAATCAATTTCTGCTTTTTTGCGGTCATTCACGAAAATTTGCCGTATTACCCCGCACAATACGCAATAACCAAATGCTCAAATTGCAATTTTCAAAAAGATAATAAGACAAAAGAAAAATTAGCACTCTGGTGGCGAAATAATTTGTCCTCAAGGCTGCCCAATAAGACTGCAACCAAATTATTTATATTTTCAACATAACTCAATCCAAAAGACTCATGTCGAATGATTGTCGCGAGATTGTTTTGCTGCGCAGAAAGATACCGTAGACGGTGTTTCATCGGATCTTTGGTTGATGTTGGTTGACTATCATACAAGGGCAGTTCACGATGCAACCATTATGTATATTGGCTTGTGTTGATGTTGGTTGATTATCGTAGACAAAAAAATAACCCCATTTGGGGTTAGTGTGGTGCGGATGGAGAGACTCGAACTCTCACACCTTTCGGCGCCAGAACCTAAATCTGGTGCGTCTACCAATTTCGCCACATCCGCATTGATTTAAAACTTAAAGCAAAATTGAATCTAATTTCGATATCTTAATAATGAAAACAGCACAACCACTCCGATGATTGCACTGCTTTTTTTATTTTGGTGCCGGCACCAAGAGTCGAACTCGGGACCTTCTGATTACAAGTCAGCTGCTCTACCAACTGAGCTATACCGGCAACGAGGGCGCATTATGCGCAATTTAGCTCAATTTGACAAGGCCATTATGGGTTTATTTGACCACCGCATCACACCCCACTGATTTAACAATAGAAATATTCAGGCAGCCTTTACATTAAATCTACAAATGTAAATAAAACAATACATCCGTTATAATCGGCTCGCTAAAATTAAGGAATAACCATGATTGCTCATCAACTCAAATTGGCAGTATCGGGTGCTCAAATTTTGTTTGTGGCGTTCGGTGCAATGGTATTGGTACCTTTGCTCACCGGCCTCAACCCAGCTCTGGCACTCTTAGGCGCAGGCATTGGTACCTTGTTATTTCAATTGTGTACCAAACGCAAAGTCCCTATTTTCCTCGGTTCTTCCTTCGCTTTTATTGCCCCAATCATCTATGCCATCCATGAATGGGGCTTGCCCAGCACCATGTTTGGTTTATTTGCAGCTGGTTTCATGTATTTTGTGTTTGCCGCACTGATTAAGTGGCGTGGATTAGCAGCTGTTCACCGCTTATTACCACCTGTGGTCATTGGCCCCGTTATTATGGTGATTGGCCTATCGGTTGCCATGGTGGCTAGCGGTATGGCGATGGGCAAATCAGGTGATAAGCAAGTTATGGACTATACACACTCGCTGTTGTTGGCTGGCTTTACCTTTGCAGTCACTGTAGTGATTAGTGTATTTGGCAGTAAAATGATGCGCTTGATTCCGATTTTAATTGGCGTGGCTGCGGGTTATTTGATGGCATTAGCTACAGGCATGGTTGATATATCTGGTATCGTGGCGGCCCCATGGTTTGCTGTGCCCCATTTTGAAACACCCGAAGTTAACTGGCAAGCAGCTTTGTTCATGCTTCCCGTCGCCATTGCACCAGCAATTGAACACATTGGCGGCATCATGGCTATTGGGAAAGTGACGAACAATGATTATGTTAAAGACCCGGGCCTGCACCGTACCTTAACCGGTGATGGGCTGGGCGTTTGCGTAGCAGGGTTAATTGGTGGGCCACCGGTCACTACTTATGGCGAGGTCACTGGTGCGGTGATGATTACCAAAAACAGCAATCCTGTCATCATGACATGGGCTGCAGTATTTGCCATCTGCATGGCTTTCTTTGGTAAGTTCAATGCGTTTCTAGCTTCAATTCCCATGCCGGTGATGGGCGGCATCATGATTCTGTTGTTCGGGACCATTGCTTCATTGGGCTTGAAAACATTGATTGATGCTAAAGTGGATTTGATGGTGCCTAAAAATTTGGTGATTGTCAGCTCTGTTCTCACCGTGGGTGTGGGCGGCATGGTGGTGAAATTCGGCACCATGGCTTTTGCAGGAGTGGGCTTGTGTGCACTATTGGCGATTTTGCTGAACTTGGTATTGCCTAATCGCAATCCTCAAACAGATTGATTCACATTGTGGCTGCCTGCATTTTTCAGGCAGCCTATTCCATGCTCAAGTGGATTTTATATTTAATCAGCGCTTTTTTAATCATAATTCTAAAAAATAGTATGCATCTATCAGAAAAGTAACAATTGCATTCATTCACTTTTCTCTAGCGGATGCCAATCACCACATGCCACAATCCACCTTTATCAGCATATGGATGAGCACCAATAATGATGCCCAGCGCCAATGAAATACATTGCATCACCGTGACTCCGTATAAACCACGTAAAAATATACAAATCCACTCAATATTATCCCATAGTGGCTAATCGGTATATTAACCACACTTTTTTACTAAATGCGCTTGAACGGTTAAAATCCAACACAACATTTAAAATCTTCAGGCAGCCATTGCATTTTGTTGGCAAATAACTTAAGCGGTTTTGCGCTTAGATCAAAATGTCATGGCTCAGCAAGACGCAATGGATATTGCCGCAAACATCATCTAAACACCACGATAATAATACAAAAACAGATAAATGATTTCATCAGCACAAACACAGGCCCAAGCGAAAGTCATACCTTCGCGCAGATTGTCTGTGGCCCCCATGCTCGATTGGACCGACAAACACTATCGTTTTATGGCCCGTCAAATCACACAGCATGCTTGGCTATACACGGAAATGATTAATGCCAATGCCATTAATCACGGCGATGCAAGCCGCTTATTGGCCTTCAATGAAGGCGAGCAACCGCTGGCATTGCAACTGGGCGGCAGCGATCCCGCAGAACTCGCCGCTGCTGCACGCACAGCAGCAAATTTTGGCTACAATGAAATCAATCTCAATTGCGGTTGCCCCAGTCCTAAGGTGCAAAAAGGTGCTTTTGGTGCCTGTTTGATGAATGATGTTGGATTAGTGGCTGTGTGTTTGAATGCCATGCAAGCACAAGTAGATGTTCCCGTCACCATCAAACACCGAATCGGCTTAGACCGGCAAACCGATTACGCGCCTCTGGAAGATTTTGTGGGTACCCTACTGGCTCAAACCGCCTGCCGCACATTTATCATACACGCACGCAATGCATGGCTAGATGGCTTATCGCCGAAAGAAAATCGAGATATCCCGCCTTTGCGCTATGATTATGTTTATCGTTTGAAAAAAACGTTTCCAGACGCCGAAATCATCATTAATGGTGGCATCAAAACAAACACCGAAATCAGCACCCACTTACAACACGTAGATGGCGTGATGGTGGGCCGAGAGGCATACCATAATCCCATGCTGATGCGCGACTGGGATGTTTTATTTTATGGTGCCAAACAAGCGTCCATCACCACCCAACAGCTGGTAGAAAAATTGCATCGCTATGCCCAAGCACAATTGCGTGCTGATGACCGCGCGGCATTGCGCCAGATTGTGCGGCATTACTTGGGCTTGATGCATGGTTTGGCTGGGGCCCGTGTTTGGCGGCGCATGCTTTCAGATGCTCAATTACTTAAATACAATAACCCAGATTTGATTCAAGCCGCTGGGGCGGCTATGGCGGATGAAGCCAGCCACAAAGAGCTCAGTTTGACGACGCGCAACACTTAAACCAGCCGTGCAACAAGCAAACAGCTTGATCTTAAAAGGAACACCATAACGGCATCCAAATTTTGTCTGAAAATCTGTCAAATTATGCCCATACAAGCCGGGAATACAGTCGCAGAACCCACTTTACAGCGTGATGAAGGCCCGCAAATTGCACAGGCATTTGCCATAACCCAATCCTGCAAGCGTATTGCGCGCATTACATCAGAAACCGAACACATTGTCAGGGCAACTTCAGGTAAAATTGCCCAAGTCACGAGTCGTGGGCTGTGTGTGGCTATCGTAGAAACAAATTTGCCCGCAGTACTGACTGCTGATGTTCATGGAGAAACGGACACCGTGGTTAAAATCAATGCATCTCATTTTTAAAGGCCAGCTTTCATGCAACAATATTTGGATTTAATGCGTCATGTGATGGATTCCGGTGTGGACAAAGAAGACCGCACTGGCACAGGTACGCGCTCGGTATTTGGCTATCAGATGCGCTTTGATTTACAGGCAGGCTTTCCCGTACTCACCACCAAAAAACTGCATTTGCGTTCGATTATTTATGAATTACTGTGGTTTTTACGCGGTGACACCAATATCCGTTATTTACAAGAAAACCAGGTCCGCATTTGGGATGAATGGGCCGATGCCGATGGCGATTTAGGGCCTGTTTATGGATACCAGTGGCGCAGCTGGCCTGCGCCCGATGGTCGCCACATTGACCAGATAGCCAATGTGGTGACCCAAATCAAAAACAACCCAGATAGCCGGCGCCTAATTGTATCAGCGTGGAACCCTGCTTTGGTGGATGAGATGGCACTACCACCCTGCCATTGCCTGTTTCAATTTTATGTAGCTAACGGCAAACTATCCTGCCAACTTTATCAGCGCAGCGCAGATATTTTTCTGGGCGTTCCATTCAATATAGCCAGTTATGCCTTATTAACCATGATGGTGGCACAAGTCACGGGCCTTCAGCCAGGAGAGTTCATTCACACGTTGGGTGATGCTCATTTATATCGAAACCACTTCGAACAAGTAAAACTACAATTAACACGCACGCCGAAAAAGCCACCAAAAATGAAAATAAATAAAGAAGTCAATGATTTATTTTCATTCCAATTTAAAGACTTCGAGCTGGTAGGCTATGAGCCTGATCCACACATCAAAGCAGCAGTAGCCGTTTAGATTGAGTATGCGATTGTGAGAACATCATGACATCACAAATCACCCTGGTTGCCGCGTTGGCCAGTAATCGCTGTATTGGTCATCAAAATCAGATGCCTTGGCATATCCCAGAAGATTTTGCATTTTTTAAACAATACACCTTGGGAAAACCCGTGATCATGGGGCGAAAAACGTGGGATTCTCTACCCAGGAAGCCATTGCCTGAGCGAAAAAATATTGTCATTACTCGGCAAGCAAGCTGGCAAGAGTCGGGTGCAGACACCGTTCACAGTCTTCAGGCAGCCTTAAACAAGCTGGCTGATGTCCCTGAAATCATTATTATGGGCGGTGCGCAAATTTATGCTGAAGCATTACCGCTGGCCACAGATATGCGCTTAACTGAAGTGCATGCCAACGTTTCAGGTGATGCATTTTTTCCAGCGTTTCCCATTAACCAATGGCGGGAGTCCAGCCGCAGCACCCACGTTAGTGCCAAAAATGGACTGGTATTTGATTTTGTGCACTACACCCGGACAGACTTTCTGCATCAGCCACCAACAACACCAGTTGCCAATACCCTAAAAGGCATTGAACATTGATTATGAAAGAAGCGCTTCATGGCTTTGGAAATTGAACACAAATTTTTGGTCATTGGTTCTGAATGGAAAAACCAAACTACCGGCATTTTATACCGTCAAGGCTATTTGAATACGGTGAAAGAAAGAACGGTCCGAGTGCGCACCATTGGTGATCGTGGCTATTTAACGGTTAAAGGACTCAATCATGGTCTTAGTCGATTGGAATTTGAATATGAAATTCCCCACAAAGATGCCAAACAGATGATTAATGAATTGGCAGAACAACCCATCATTGAAAAGTATCGCTATCGAATCGCCCAAGATATGTTGACTTGGGAAGTGGATGAGTTCTTGGGCAGCAATGCTGGCTTGGTGATCGCTGAAATAGAAGTGCCCAATAGTCATTTTATTTTTGCTAAACCCAATTGGGTGGGAAAAGAAGTATCCAACGATACACGTTATTTCAACAATAATTTGGTATTGCATCCTTATCAAACTTGGCCTGAAAACAGTCATTCCCATTCTAGTACGCAAAATACCATCATAATGGGTCCATGCTTTTTATTTTGCGCAATGTAGTTCATTAGCCTTTTTAGGGCAGCCCATCCTTCTGCAGCACAGAAGCATAAGCATAAATATCTCATTTCCGCTAAATCTGTCATGATTCAATCGGGAAATCACCAAATGACTTTAATGTCCCAGAAAAGTTGGTCTACTTCTGCACATCATTGAGAGGTAAAATTGATTGCATATGCGCCGTCATCGGATTTTTAATTCAGGATAAATTGATGCTTAACTGTTGATTGCTGATGATAGGCATCGTGGCAAACTGACGGCTAAATGCATATGCTGATATGCTTATTCTGATGTACTCAATTGAGTTGGAGCATCTCCGAATAATTGTGCAGGTTTGCATTTTTTATCTGGCCAAAGCAACACGCAATAGCGATTCAATCCACATCAAAAATGTTCTATCGGGCACCACATGCGATGATTGAGACGCATTGCGTATCGCCTAAGTTTACTACCTTCGAGCTAATGGATTTTCGATTAGAAAGACGGTATAGCCAAAGAAGAATGATTAAAATTAGAAGGCATTGTGAATGAAGTGTTTCCCGATATGCGTTTTTTGGTGACCTTGGAAAACGGCCATCAAATCATTGCCTACACTTCAGGGAAAATACTGAAGCACAGTATCTGTATTGGTGCAGGTGATGCAGTCACGGTGGAAATGTCTGACTACGATCTCTGTAAAAGTCGAATTAATTTCCGCCATGCCGCACCTATGCGATCAGCACCGCATTAATGCAACATGTTAATCATTTAATTTTTGATGGCCCTGACTCATCAAATCAGCAATTCTGGCTTGCCTTTTATCTCTAGTAAATGCCCTAAAACTGGGTTTTGCATACAGCTCTAACGCCATGAAATGTCCACACAATGCCAAACCTAATAGTTTAGGCAACTGCCATTCACCCACTAATATTTTGCCACAGGGAATGAGTATTTATATTCCTGTTTTCTTTCCCAACTCTTTATTATTATAATTTTGTATATCCAAACGTGTTAGATCACTTAGGTAGACAAACCAAAACAAGTACCGTAATTATAGTATGGGTATTAATAAGTTCTAACTAGCCTAAAACCATCAATTTCCGTCCCCACTTTTTAGAAACTCACTCATCTGCCAACCATTAGCAAGTGCGATATCACTCAATTTAGAGTCCCCATTAACAACATGGGGATGCGAAACCATTTGCAATAATGGCAGATCATTAATTGAATCACTGTAAAAATGGCTTTCTTCATAATCACCCAACGATCTATTTTTTTGTAGAAGCCAGTTTTGTAAACAAATAATTTTGCCATCACGAAAACTAGGGGTGCCTACATAATGACCAGTAAAATTACCATTATCATCTTGTTCTGCCACAATACCAATACTGTCCCTAATCCCTAGCAATTGAGCAATGGGCGCCACTAAATAATGGTTTGTGGCTGAAATCAGCACAACATCATCGGCATTGTTTTGGTGATGCTGAATCAATAGGCGGCTTTCAGGATAAATCTTCGGAGCAATCACTTGCTCTAAAAACACCACCAAATGTTGATCTAAAATCGATTTAGGTATTTGTGCGAGCACCTTTAACTGCGCGCGCACGAAATCTGCAGTGGCAATTGTGCCATCAGCATAACGTTGATAACATCCATTGTGTTTTTCTACAAAAATATCATCCAATAAATGTTGCTGATGCAAATACGCCACCCATGCCTGATCAGAATCGCAAGCAATCAGAGTGTGGTCTAAATCAAAAATCGCCAGCTTACGCATATACAATACTTTATTTAAAAAAAACTTAAGCACTTTGTTGCAATTCCAGTATCTCGCTGTCAGGAATTGTAAGAAAAACGGACTCTTGTACAGACAAGTGACACAACGGCCCATAATTTAAAACATCTACCAAGATGTGCTCATTTTGGTGTGTTTTGACCGTATAACGCACCACACCGCCCAGTAAAGTACGATTAATCACCACGCCAGGGATATGCCCCTGCTCTTTGTCGATTTGAATTGCTTCAGGGCGTATCACCAGTACCCCATTTACGTGGGGGCGCAATGAAGGATATGATCCCATATTGTAATTACCCACAAATTGGGCCGTAAAAGATGTATTTGGGGTGTTATACAATTGTTCAGGTGTGGTGTGTTGTTCAATTTTACCTTTGTTGAGCAGCACCACTTGGTCAGAAATGGCCAGAGCTTCCTCCTGATCATGTGTGACAAATACAGTGGTTAATTTGAGCTCTTGTTGAATATCGCGAATTTGGCTGCGTAAATTTTTACGAATACGTGCATCTAGGCAGATAAAGGCTCATCCAACAACAGAAGCTCAGGTTCCATCACTAAGCTGCGTGCCAAGCCACGCGCTGCTTCTGGCCACCAGACAATGCAGTTGGTTTATGCGTGGCAAAAGCATCCAGCTCTACCAACTTTAAAATCCGTGCTACTTTTTGCTGACGTTCTTCACCTTTGATTTTTTTCATTCTTAAGCCAAATGCCACATTGTCGGCTACAGTCATATTGGGAAATAAGGCATAGTTTTGAAAGACCATTGCCACATCTCTTTTTTGTGGTTTAGCCCGGGTGATATCGCGCCCATTTAATTCAATTGTGCCACTATCTAAATTTTCCAAACCAGCAATGCAACGCAGCAAAGTTGATTTACCACAGCCACTGGGCCCTAATAGGGTCACTAATTGATTGTCTTGAATGGTAAGATCCAAATGATCGATCACAACCTGATCACCAAAAATTTTGTGGGCTTGTTTAATCTGTAACATATTTTTTCTCCTGGCTTAACCAGCTCACTACACCGGTGAGTATCAGCAATAAAACAAAATAAGAAATAACCACAGCGCTGCTTAAATGGCCGGAACTATTTTTCAAGGTATACAAATAAACCTGTAAAGTTTCAAAATAACCACCGGCTAAAATATTAATGAATACAAATTCACCCATTAAAAACGAGATGGCAATAAAAAATGCCACAATCACGCCCTTTTTCAGGTTCGGCAGCAGTACATTCACAATGCTTTGCCAATAAGAAGCGCCTAGCAAAGCAGATGCATCCATTAATTCTTTGGCATTTAATGATCGAAAATTATTGTCTAATGAACGATATACAAATGGCATCACGATAGTGAAGTAGCACCCAATCAAGACAATAAAAGTACCCAAACCTGAGTTGAGCATGTGTGTATAAAGCTGCAAAATCCCCACAGAGGCCACCACAGGTGGCAGCGTAAATGGCAATACCAATACCACATTAAGCCATTTCTCCCAGCGTGGATGATTAATATGAACCGCCAATACAACGGGAAATACCACAACAATGCTCAACAAAGCGGTAAACACACAAATGGCAACAGAAGACCACAAAGATTTGATGAATCGGTCATCCTGCCAAATTTGGCTCAGCCAATTAAGTGTCCAAGAATCGGGAAGAATGCTGCGTGACCATTCACCAGCTATGGCATACATCAACGTGCCCCACACGGGTATCAGCAATGCACCGATTAAAATCAATAAATATAAATAGTGAAAACGTTTGGCTTTCATGATTACACCACCATCCGATTAGGCCTGATATTTTTTCAATAAAAATTGATGAATCGCCGTTGCCATTAACATCAACAATACCAATACCAGCGCTAATGTCGCTGCCATATTGGGCTCAAGGCTGATATTGCCTGCAATCAAAGCCGCAATGCGAATCGGCAAGATATTAAAGCTGCCTGAAGTTAAAGCATAAGCGGTTGCGTATGCACCCAATGCGTTGGCAAATAAAATCACCAAGGTTCCCAATAAAGCGGGCATCAAAACTGGCAACACAATCAGCCAAAAATAACGTCCAAACCCGGCACCCAATAAATAAGCGCTCTCCTGCCATTCTGCTTTCACGCTCTCAATCGCTGGATACAACAGCAAAATCGCCAAAGGTATTTGAAAATATATGTAGGTCAGCATCATGCCAGCATAAGAGTAGATATCCAGCAGTGTGGTCATCCCAAAATGTTGTACCAATAAGTTGAGCACACCAGCATTACCCAGCACAATCATCATCGCGAAAGCCAATGGCACACCAGTAAAATTGCTGAGTAAACTATTAATGGGAATCAGCCATTTACCCAACTTAGTATGGCGAATAGCATACAAAGAAATCGCACCTTGAAAGCCGACAATCAAACCTATAACACTGCTGTATAAGCTGATTTTCAACGATAGTGTGATCGATTGTGCATAAAATGCATTAGTGAATACAGACTTAACATTGGCCAGGCTCCATTGTCCTGTGTCATTTTGGAAAGCATGCACAATAACCCACAACAATGGTGCCAGTAAAAAGGCCAAAACCAGCAAACCAAAAGGTGCAGCCAACATATAATCCAACCAACGGCGAGAAATGGTCTTTTGCGTTGACGTTATCACAGCCGTGCTACCCGTAGCGGCTTTCATTTCAATAATCCAGGACAAGCAGGTTTATCATGTTGTACTCCCAGCAATGAACACACGGTGCCACAAAGCTGTGTTTGCTTGATGGCAGTGTCTGCCATTGAAAAAGCATCGCCAAAAACATACAAAGGAACACGCCGCTCTTCTGGCAATGTACCTCCATGACTTAAATCATTATTCATGCCGTGGTCACTGGTAATCAATACTTGATAGCCTGCAGTAATCCATTGAGCCAAATACGGCGATAAATACATATCGGCCATACGGGCGCTGTTGCGATAAGCATGGCTATCCAAACCAGTACGGTGGCCTGCGTCATCAATATTCATCGGGTGGATTAGTAAAAAATGGGGATCGTAAGTGCGACGTAAATGCTCCGCGTCGTCAAACAAATGACTATCAGGATAGTGGTCTTCATAATAAAAATGACCATATTGAATAGGCAATGCTTCATTTGCGACATGGCGGTCTTGAGCAGCGTCAAATGGTGTATGGTTATACAGTTCACTTACCCAATAATAAGCAGCGGCGGCCGTGCGTAATCCGCTTTCGCGTGCATAATGAAAAATGCTCTTTTGCTGTGATAAATGATTAATGCGATTATTATAAATACCGCTTTTAGCCGGCTCTACACCCGTCAAAATACACTCATACAATGGGCGCGACATTGAAGGCAATTCACAAGATAGTGTATAAAATCGACCTTGTTTTTGCTCACACAACGCTTGCATAAATCCCATGGCATGAATAGCCACATCGGCATTTAATCCATCCAACACCACTAAAATAACTTTATTCATTGCTTTTAACTTTATCTTTTTTACTTTCAGGCAGCCTAATGCTGCCTGAAAGCGGTTCAAACAAGATTACTGATTAATCAACACCTTTTGCTGCCACATTGCAGGCAATGCTTTAGCAGACGCTTCCCAAACACTGGCGTTTTTAACAGGATGGGCGTTTTTATACTGCTCTTGTGGCAACAGCTTTTTCTGCGCATCAGCAGGAATCTGTACATGGTCAATACGAATCGGACGTGCATAGCCACGAGCCAGATTTTGCTGGCCTTTATCCGACAAAATAAATTCGCGTGCCAATTTGGCCGAGTTAGGGTGTTTACCAAATTTATTGATAATGGTGGTGTAGCCAGAGATGACAGAACCATCACTCGGAATAACAACATCAAAGCGGTTATGATCAATTTGGTCTCGATAGTTAAGACCATTAAAATCCCACACCACAGCCACTTCGATTTCGCCCTTCTCTAAGTTAGCAACGCTCGGATCAGCCATGCTCAAACGTTTTTGCTTAGCCAAATCGGCAAAATAATTCAATGCAGGGGCCAAATCTTTCTCATCGCCACCTAATGCATAATTGGCAGCCAAAACGCCATTAACTGCTTGGTTGGCCGTAGCAACATCACCAATGGTGACTTTATATGCGGATTTTTTTAAATCAGCCCAACTGGTAGGTGTTTGTTTCACTTTTTGTTTATCAACGATAAAAGCAATGGTCCCAGTATATGCAATAACCCAGTGGCCATCTTTGTCTTTAGCCCAATCAGGAATCTGATCCCATGTGCTGGTTTTATAAGGCAAGGTAACGC
The DNA here is from genome assembly GCF_001590725.1 of Snodgrassella sp. CFCC 13594. Lineage (GTDB taxonomy): Bacteria > Pseudomonadota > Gammaproteobacteria > Burkholderiales > Neisseriaceae > Snodgrassella. The sequence continues at coordinate 93,065 of NZ_LQXR01000004.1, forward strand.
CTTTATCGACAGCAATAGGGCCAAAAGGCGCGCCAACATCACCTATGTCGGCGGTGGCATTGTCTTTTTCCGCCAAAAACTTAGCAATTTCTTGGGCAGAACTCATGTCGGTATCTTGGTGCTTTAGGCCATATTCTTTGCTCAAATCTTCCCAAGTTTCTTTCCAGTTTGCCCAAGTATCTGGCATCCCCAAGCTATTCACCACCCCTTCTGCTTTGGCCTGTTTAATAATTTGATCCAAAGTTTCAGGTTGTTGAGCTGCTGATGCTTGAGCAGGCTGGCTGGCTGTTTCTTTTGCCGCATCTTGGCCAGAACAGGCAGCCAAAACCAAAAATGGTACAAACATCAGTGAGCGAACGCATCGCATATTGTTGATTCCTTTATCAGAAGTCAGTTATATATTGACGAAATATATTTCAGTGTGATTAAGCATCTGAAATTCTCGCATCAGACCATGACAACAATATGAATACATTTAACCAACATATGGATTTAATGGCGCATCCGAACGTACACTGGGACAATATTAGAATAAAAAATGAAAAATTATTCTAATAAATTAGGAAGATATGATTACTCAGGTATTTCTAACATCATTCACATGCTTTATTTTGACCAAAAATACCAATTGAATAGATCGTTTTTCTAAAGCATGCTGCATGGCAATATTTGTCGATGAAATATCGAATTAAAATCAATGCAGAATAAGTAAAACTGTAGGTTTATTGAGCAGTCAAAACTAACCGACCCAACTTAAAAGCAGTATAAAATTTTCATTAGACAGGAAAATATGAGACGCCAATGATTGCAATATGCACCACACCATGATTAGATTTATTTGAGATAAAGTAATTTAAGCCTAGTTAATATTAGGTTTTATTCTCTATATTTATCCATATTGTTTATTTTTTATAATTTTCATGATGTCTAACCGTTTTTCATTATTTTCCTGATACCGTCATCCTAATTTCAATTCGACCAGTAATTCGGCCAGTTGCTGACGACCATGCCCTTTTATGGACATCAGTGGCGGTGGTAAACTTGGTGATGACACAAAACCAAGCAACTCAGCTGCCGTTGCGATGACACGTAGACTACCCCCATATTCGGCAAATAAATTCCACAATGGCTTGAGGCAATTCGATAGTCTAGTGGCCTCTTCTGCATTGCTGGCTTGAGCAGCTTGTGTAATGGCCATTGCAATCTCGGGGAATAGTCCGCCAATCACTGAATACCAAGCCTCGCAGCCTGCATTCAATCCAGAAGCAGCGCAAGCATCTCCGCTGATTCCTATTGTAACGTGCGAAGGAATTATATTTCGCAAATGCTCAATGCGTGCTTTAGCAACTATGGGGTCTGATGAGACGGCAGGAATTTTTATGGATCCCACGTTGGGTAACTCCGCTATGCGACCATGAAGTTCATCAGTAAACGTGAAATGAGTCGTCAAAGGATTATCGTATATACATAATGGTACAGAGAGTTGCTGTGTTACAGTCTTGTAGAGCGAAAAAACCTCATCTTCAGTTAACTTTTGATAGGATACCGGAGCCAATAACACGCCACGAGCTCCAGCTTTTTGTGCGTCATCAGCCAAGGATAATACATCCCGGGTGTTCGTCGCACTAATGCCAACAATAACAGGGACGTTACCTGCATGTTCAATTGCAATTCGCGCTGCTTGTGCTCGCTCTTTCATTGAAAGATAGGCATAACAACCAGTTGAGCCAAGAACACCAATGGAATCAACTCCAGATGGCACTAACCGCTGAATTAAAGAGGCGAAAGCTACTTTGTCGACATTATTTTTGTAGATCGGTGTTAAGGAGAATGCACTAAGACCTGAGAACATAATTGAAATCCTTTATTGGCCAATAAATTATCTTCAGCCACCCGTTGTGAGAGCCAAGCAATAAATAAGCGCAAGCCATATGAATTCATATGTCACCCAAGCCCATTGTATGGTGCCAGTCATAAAACTACCTAGGAAGACAGCTTCATCAGCACCAAGCCGCTCACAATCAGCACAGCAGCAAAAATACGTATCGGGCTGGCGACCTCACCCAACAAAAGAATACCGATGAGAAATGCTCCAATGGCACCTATACCTGTCCAAATTGTATAAGCCGTACCCAGAGGAATAGATTTCATTGCCATTGACAAAAGTCCAATGCTCGCAATCATAGACACGATGGTGATGGACGCATAATCCAGTCGCGAAAAACCATTAGAGAGTTTCATCATATAAGCCCAAACTATCTCAAGTAAGCCTGCTGTTATCAGAAAAAACCAAGCCATGCGATTTCCTATATCCAATAGAGGTTAATATCAAAATGAGAATTCAAGCAAAATACTATTTTTGTTCTTATATTCTACAATATGGTTACATCTTCTCAAGGTTTATAAACTTTGTCTGGATGGTTGTGTCTAGCATTACCCAGTTTATTTTTTCAACTAGCGTCTTCTCTGTTCCATAGGATATAAGCCCACGACATGACTGCTAAGCATTCCAAAATGAACGCCTCCTTTACGGCCTCTGAGTTTGGCCGAATTCGACTACGTCTTCGAATTATTGCGTGATGGCGTATTTCTTTGTCGCTATTATCGCAAAAGGTATGCCCGTTCTAAGTGTGTACAATCAAATGCTGGGAAAAATACAATATCGGACACCGGAATTGCCGTTCTCTATGCAGCATCATTTCCTCGGTAATCCTCCCATTTTTAATAGGCTGAAATTAGTAGCTCTCAACAATGACCAATGATGACTTGATAAGATTTTTCATGGTTACACAACTACAAGCAACAGGTGGCATAATCTTCCAACTTTGGTTCTAAACTTTAAAATCAATGCACAGTAAAAGCGATATCCCTGTTTGAGATTGGATTTAAAACCATTCGAATTTCATATATACAGAGCATGTTTAAAGGCGGGGTTACTCTCCCAATATGCGTGCTCCTGTATAATAACCACCATAAATTACCCCGTTAATATATAACCCAATAGCAGGTATCTGCGCCTTGTTACTTTCATTCAAGATTGTTTAAATCAGTTTTACCAATCCATTTTCCTAAAAAACACAATAGACCAAACATCACGCCGGCATCCATTGAAGATGCACATTCAATGGATGCCGCCCCAAAATGGCAATCACTGCTGTTGGTCAACCAATTCGAATGAATCATCGATTCAAGTTGCACTGAAAATTATCAACTTGATTTTAAAATTAATTTTTCCTACTCGTCTATTTATTGACGAGTGCTACTCGATCTTTTTCTCTCTAATAGGCCATTGGTTATAAGCAAACAAATAAACAGTATTTAATCCCTGCTACCTCGGCTTGCTATATTGCCGCCATAAACACAAACAAGGAGCGGAACATGAAAACGACAGCGCACTGGCTTGCTATCCCTTTGATTTTGGCACTCGCGGCCTGCGGCCAAAGCAACACCACCTCATCAGCGTCATCTGGCAGTGATTCAGGTAAAGCACCGACTGGAAAAATAAGCATACTGAATGTTTCTTACGACCCCACTCGAGAACTTTATCAGGAATACAATAAATCCTTCCAACAATATTGGAAAACCAAAACTGGTCAAGATGTTGATATTCAGCAATCGAATGGCGGTTCAGGCAAACAGGCTTTAGCAGTTCAAAATGGATTGAAAGCAGATGTGGTTACTTTGGCGTTGGGGGGGGATATTGATGCTCTGAATACCCCAAGTAAGCAACTGATCAAGCCTGACTGGCAAAAAGCATTGCCAGACAACAGCACGCCTTATACATCCACCATTGTGTTCTTAGTACGCAAAGGCAATCCCAAGCACATTCAAGATTGGGGTGACTTGGTTAAAAATGGTGTTGAAGTCATTACCCCCAACCCCAAAACCTCAGGTGGTGCCCGATGGAATTTCTTGGCCGCATGGGCGTGGGCAAAACACCAACCAGGCGGCAGCGATACCACGGCTAAAGATTTTGTGACCAAGCTTTATCAACATGTACCCATCATGGACACGGGTGCGCGCGGTGCAACCATTTCTTTCACACAACGACATTTGGGTGATGTCCTTCTGGCCTGGGAAAATGAGGCTTACTTGGCCTTAAAAGAAGCGCCAGATCAATTTGAAATTGTGACGCCTTCCCTGTCTATTTTGTGCGAACCGCCTGTGGCTGTGGTGGACAGCGTGGTCGATGCCAAAGGAACACGTGAAGTGGCCACCGAGTACCTGAAGCACCTGTATACGGAAGATGCACAACGCTTAATCGCCAAAAATTTCTACCGTCCAATCAACCCCAAAATTGCCAATGAGTTCAAGCATCAATTCAAGGATTTGAACTTAGTGACCATAGACAAAGACTTTGGTGGCTGGACAGCAGCACAGAAACATTATTTCGCGGACGGCGGCGTATTTGACCAGATATACAGCAAGAAATAAATGTCCAATGCAAAAGGCTGCCTGAAAACCGATTCAGGCAGCCTTTTGCAACTTTAGGCAAATCCACTGGCGCACTCATCTTGTCTTTTCTTTAAAGGTAACAGCCATGCAAAAAAGTCGATTAAGCAAGAGCAAACAAAGCCAATTGATTGAACTTTTCGTTGCCGGTGTGATGCCCCAAACTGCCGCTGCCGTAGCAGGAGTTCAGTTCACGACCGCCTCATTGTATTTCAACAAACTGCGGCAATTGATCCTTTTATTCAGTACCCAACCCGGCTTCTTGACGGCCACGGAATCCGACCACAATCTACCATTAAACACACTGCCGCAAAGCAGTACTAACCTATTGTCTTTTGGCTTGCATATGGCCACACAGGAAACCCATGTGGTACTCAATAAAAGTGAGAGTCTATTGTGTAACTTACCCATTAGAGGTGAGGCTTCACTGGATATTTTTATCACCACATCCAAACAAATTGATTTATCGAATTCAGTCCCTTTTTCTATTTTTCCCTGCTCTCTCAACCCAAACGAGACCAGTCAATTTCGTGAGCGCGCCAATCAATTTCTAAGCCAATTTTGGCAGCAAAACAAAAACTACATCCATAAACTCAGCCGCATGCCACATGCCCATTGGTATTTATATTTAAAGGAAAACGAGTGGCGACACAATAAAGCCCATATCTCATCCCAAACCCAAGAACTCAAGCAATTGGCGGAGCGGTACTTAAGCAGTCCGTGAACTTTAGTCCAACCACTTTACCACCGTTACCCCACAGGAACATGGCAATGGCTATGTTCCTGATTTTATTTTATTAAAAACATTTTTTATATAACAAAAAATCATTATTTAATAATAGTTAAAAATATAAATACTATAAATAAAAAGTTATTTAGTCAGAAATTAATATTATTTCTGTATTGGCTGACCGCTCTTTAAGATGCACAACACATTAAACGCAAAACACGTTAAGGAGCAGGAAAATGTCAGCACAGCCACAGAAAAAAAAGAAAATCAGTCTAATTGTTGCCGGATTGGTCGTAATCGGCATTGCCGCCTTCATCTACAGTCAAAACCACCAAAACAAACCCACTACAGCAAACAATGGAAACGCCTCCGCCAATACATCATCAAGCGAACCAGTCACATCAGCAGAAGCCATTACCGTAGCCTACCAAACCGGCATCGATCCCACTAAGGTAGCCCAAGCAGATGGCGAATATGAAGCGGCCACCGGCGCCAAAATCAACTGGAAAAAATTTGACAGCGGTGCAGACGTTATTGCTGCAGTAGCCTCCGGCGACGTACCTTTGGGTAATATTGGTTCCAGCCCTTTTGCCGCAGCCACCAGCCAAGGGTTGCCCATTGAAGTTTTTTACATTTCCGGTATTTTGGGGGATTCGGAAGCTCTGGTCACCAAACCCAGCATCAACAATCCTCAAGCACTGATTGGTAAAAAGATTGCGGTTCCCTACGTATCAACCACACATTACAGCTTATTATCAGCGCTGAAACATTGGAATATTGATTCCAAGCAAGTCAACATCATCAATTTGCGACCACCGGAAATCACCGCCGCCTGGCAACGAGGTGACATCGATGGTGCTTATGTATGGGAACCCGCACTGGGCAAACTCAAAGAAACAGGCAAAGTATTGGTCAGCAGCGATCAAGTGGGTAAATGGGGCGCGCCTACTTATGATTTGTGGATTGTGCGCAAAGACTTTGCAGCCAAACACCCCGATTTCTTAACTCAATTTGCCAAAGTTACCGGCAAACAAGTGGTACGTTATCAGCAAGATCCTAAGGCCTATGCCAACAACGCCGATAACATCAAAAAAATTGCCGCGCTCACTGGGTCAAAACCAGAAGAAGTACCGCTATTGCTTTCAGGCAACCAATACCCAAACTTGGCCGAACAAGCCAAATTACTTGACGGCAGCTTTGCCCAAGACGTGAAAAATACAGCGCTATTTTTAAAACAACAAGGCAAAGTGGATGCGGTAAAAGATAGCTATGCAGAATTCGTGACTTCAAAATTCGTTAAAGCGGCGCAGGAGTAATGCTATGCCCTCCATTGAAGTTAATAGCGCATCTGTGCATTTCGCGGGCCAGAGTAAACCCACTTTGGATGACATCAACCTAATCATTCCCGACGATGGCATCACTGTCATCATTGGTCCTTCAGGTTGTGGCAAAACGACATTGCTAAATATCTTGGCCGGATTCATCACGCCGACATCCGGAACCATTAGCAGCAATGGCCAAACCATTAGCGCACCGGGTTCTGATCGCGTGGTGGTATTCCAAGACGATGCTTTAATGCCCTGGCTCAACGTGGCTGAAAATGTGGCGCTGGGCCTGAATATTGCAGGCACAGATAAAACCACTCGACAGCAACGTGTCACCGAAAAGCTACAGCAGGTAGGCTTGGAAAATGTGGCTGACAAACCGATTTGGGCATTGTCTGGTGGTATGCGCCAGCGTGTTGGCATTGCTCGGGCACTGGCAGTGAACTCACAGTTCCTGTTAATGGATGAACCTTTTGGCGCACTGGATGCATTTACACGTGAGCAAATGCAGGAATTGGTTTTGTCTCTGTGGCGTCAACACAGCTCTGGTTTTGTTTTGATCACCCATGACATTGAAGAAGCTTTATTACTGGCCACACGCTTGGTGCTGATGGCGCCATATCCCGGCCGCATTTTGGAAATACTGGACCTGGATTACAGTCAACGTTGGCGCCAAGGAGAATCGCTACGGCATCTTAAGGCTGACAAAACCTTTGTCGAATTACGCGAATCTTTATTTTATAAATTAGTGGCACGCAGTCCAGCACAACACGAGGTCGCCATATGAACACGAGGGCTTTTACAGGAGGCCAACCCAACCGCTATCTTTTAGCCACCATCAGCATAGGCTCGGTTTTTTTGGTGTGGTGGCTCATTACCGCGTTGCATTGGATAGATCCATTGTTTTTACCCAGCCCCAACCAAGTATGGAAAAAATTTTTGGTGATAGCGCAAACTGGTTTTATGGACGCAACGCTTTGGCAGCATTTAGCAGCCAGTTTACAAAGGATGTTGCTCTCGGTGCTGGCGGCCATTATTGTGGGTATCCCTGTGGGCATTGCCATGGGACTCAACCCTTGGATTAGAGGACTGATTGACCCATTAGTGGAGTTGTATCGGCCCATCCCACCGCTGGCCTATTTACCGCTATTGGTGATTTGGTTTGGTATTGGCGAAGCCACCAAAATTTTGCTGATTTTTTTGGCTATTTTGGCGCCCATCATTATTGCCACTACCCAGGGTATGCTGGTTTCACCTGGCAACCGAATTCGAGCTGTGCAATCTTTAGGCGCTTCGCGTTGGCAAATTGTCCGCTACGTCATTTTGCCGGCTGCTTTGCCCAACATTCTAACTGGGATTCGCATTGGGCTGGGTGTCGGCTGGTCAACTTTAGTGGCGGCTGAACTGATTGCGGCAAAACAAGGTTTGGGGTTAATGGTTCAGGCAGCCGCACAATTTTTGGTTACCGACGTGGTTATCCTAGGCATTATTCTGATTGCATTGATCGCCTTAATCATCGAACTGGCTTTGCGCTATCTACAAAAAGAATTGGCACCTTGGTATGGCCACGAATAAAACACGCAAATGAACTAATTGAATATTTAATTTCGAAAGTTAAAATACAATGAATATCCAACAATTGACCCCTAATATCGGGGCAGAAATTGAAGGCATTGATTTGAATGGGCTCGTCGATCATGCCGCACTATCACAGATCCACAACGCACTGTTGCAACACCATGTTTTATTTTTCAGGCAACAATTCCTAGAACCCAAGGCTCAGCGGAATTTAGCGGCCCAATTTGGGGATTTACACATCCATCCCATTTATCCGCCTCACCCCGATGCCGCTGAAATTATGGTGTTGGACAGCCACCAACAAGATTTACGCGACAATGAATTGTGGCACACTGACGTGACTTTTATTGAAACGCCACCTCTTGGCTGTGTTTTGTCCGCCCAGAAAGTACCTGACTACGGTGGCGATACGCTGTGGGTCAGCGCAGCTGCTGCGTATCGCGATTTATCCGAACCCATCAAACAACTCCTATTGGGATTGAGCGCGTCTCATGACATCAGTAAATCCTTTCCTGACGTCCGCTACGCACGTACCGAAGAAGAACGGCAGAAGTTGTTATCTGCCAAGCAAAAAAACCCGCCCATTAGCCACCCACTGGTGCGCACCCACCCGGTAACCGGGGAAAAAGCGTTGTTTGTGAATGAGGGTTTTACCACCCATATTGACGGCTTATCTCGCTGCGAAAGCGATGCTTTGCTGGATTTTCTCTTCAAACACAGTACCCAACCCAAATACGCAGTACGTTGGCATTGGCGCAATGGAGACGTGGCCATTTGGGACAACCGCATCACCCAGCATTTGGCCAACTTCGACTATGGCGATGTGCACCGAGTAATGCACCGTGCTACCATTATTGGCGACAAACCCTATTAAACCGCAGCCCTGGAATATGGATAGAATGAACATGTCTTTTTTATTGTTTTTGGCCATCATCGCCGAGGTGGCGGCCACCACGGCACTCAAAGCCAGCAATGGGTTTAAAGTTTGGGTGCCTTCCATCATCACCATCGTGGGCTACATCACCTCGTTTTATTTGCTTTCACTTGTCTTGCAAAAAATCCCAGTCGGCATTGTTTATGCCATTTGGTCTGGCTGTGGCATCATTTTAATTTCCATACTGGCTTGGTTTCTTTATGACCAAAAATTAGATATCCCCGCCATCATTGGGATTCTATTGATTTTAGCAGGCGTCATTACCATCAATCTATTCTCCAAATCTGCTGCTTAAATCGGTTCTAAGCATTGTTTTAGTTGAATGATTGGGAGCCTGGTCAACAACATAATCATCCTCGCCTGTATATTGCCACTCAAAAGTCGGGCTGATGATATACCTTGTTTTGGTAAAGCAAAGGCAAGTTGATTTTGTGCTTTCAATGCTGCCTGAAATCATTTTGGCACTGGTGGCTGAGTCGAATGGACAAACTCATTAAGCAAATTAACACGTGCATTGATACAAAAAGTGGTTCACCATATCTGCATGGTCATCTACTCAATTCATGGCTATTTTTTGAAAGGAAAACAACATGAAAAAAAATTTATTATTGCTGGCGCTGTGTAGCAGCGCTTTTGCATTCTCAGCCCCACTTCACCCTGATCACACCAAAATGGATCAAGATATTGCTCAAGCTGCCAGTACTACCGAATACCAACAGGCCATGAGCAAAATGCACCAAAGTATGGACATTGATTATTCAGGCAATGCCGACATTGATTTTGCCAAAGGCATGATTCCCCACCACCAGGCTGCCATTGATATGGCCAAAACCCAATTAAAATACGGGAAAGATGCACGTTTAAGAGCCATGTCGAAAGACATCATTAAAGCCCAAACGCATGAAATTCAAATACTCGAAAGCTGGTTAAAACAACACGAAAAGCGCTAATCAAGATAGCTATTAATAAAGGCAAGGCCTACTTACCGTCGGCCTGCTTGCAGCTAGCCGTTGATGCTTATCGCTACCCTAACATCGCGAAATAAACAAAAAATGCTGCGTTTCCCTTGATTCTCTATTGGGTGGGGTTCAGGCCATTTTCAGCTAGCATAAGCAAATTTAAGCAAAACAAAAACCTGTTGGGATTTTTAATCTCAACAGGTTTTTAAATTGGTACGCCCACGGGGAATCGAACCCCGGTTGCCGCCGTGAAAGGGCAGTGTCCTAACCGCTAGACGATGGGCGCATAGCATTATGTGTGGTGCACCCGGAGCGATTCGAACGCCCGACCCTCTGGTTCGTAGCCAGATACTCTATCCAACTGAGCTACGGGTGCAACACTCTTGCTTGTCAGCGCCAATGCACTGAAAATCAAGAAGTGCGCATATTATAGAATCCCCATCTGTTTGTCCAGCGTGACTAGGCTTTATTTTGCAAAATTAAGCTTAATAAATGATTTTTCAGCAAACATTTTTCAGGCTACCTGAGTACTCATGCCCCTATCCAAACCATACATGCTCTAGTCAACGTACGACTGCATACCTATATTAAGCAGTCACAGCATACCAATCCCAGATACTTCTCGCGCCAACCTAGCAGCGGTATTGTCGGTCATCCCCCCCACAAAATCCAAAATTTTCATATACGCTTGATAAAGGCTATCCCCTGCCTCTAAAGGTTCATCCTTGAGCAACTCCAGTGCCAAAGACTGGCGCACACTCACTTCGCCACTGCTCACAAAAGAATGGGCGGCGGGAACCAGCAAACCCAAAATCGAGCCCAAGCAAGGGAACGTGGCAATTTCGGTAATCAATTTACCTTGATGGCGGAAAATACGTGTTCTTGCCAGTTCTTTTGCCTGAATCAGGGTATCTTGCACTTCAGCACTGGCCATAGCCAATAAATCTTTGGCTTGAAACGCGCCCGCCAATAAATCTTCATGATGTGTCATAAATGTTTGGGCCACATCATCAATCGCACGGCCAATGGCAATACCTCGCAACATGGCACATTTTTGGCGGCTAGATGGCGCTTGCCACGTGCTTTCGGTATAGGTCAGCGCAGAGAGCACTGCTTCCACTTCCAAATCGCGCAGTAAACCCAATTCCACGGCATCTTCCAAATCAAGCAAGGCATAACAAATATCGTCAGCTGCTTCCATTAAATACGACAGCGGGTGACGAGCCCACTGGTTGATGCCACATTCAGGCAACCCCAACTCTGCGGCCACGTTTTCGATAAAAGGCAATTCAGTTTGGTAAATACTAAATTTACGGCGGCCATGTTCAGCAGAGCTGGTCCACGGGTATTTTAACAGCGCGCCAATGCTGGCTGCCGTTAAGCGCATGCCACCTCGATTTCGGTACATTTCCAAACTGGCCACAAGACGCAAACTGTGGGCATTGCCTTCATAGGTTTGGATGTCATTGCGCTCTGCTTCACTCAAGCCTAATAAATAACCAGCATGGTTGGGATCTCGAAACCAATCACGCAGTGCATCTTCGCCTGTGTGACCAAACGGCGGATTGCCAAAATCATGGGCCAGGCACGCCACTTGCACTGCCGCACCAATGTCTGAAGGCGTATTCAGTGTAGGTAGATAGCCGCCTGCCTGCAACATCACGCCCACTCGATTACCCAAGCTTCTCCCGACGCTGGCCACTTCCACACTGTGGGTCAGCCGGTTGTGGGTATGGTCGTGTTCGGCAAAAGGATGCACTTGGGTTTTGCGCGCTAATCGCCGAAATGCACCAGAAAATACCACGCGGTCATAATCAATATGAAAATCAGTACGCAAGGCTTCTGCGCCTTCTTGAGTCGAAGGCGTGCTGGTCGGGGTGATTGCGCCTTCGCTCATGCGGAAACGCTGGGTGCTGAGTAATTGCTGCCAATTCATCATAAACTCACTATTGGAAGGAGTTGAAAGGGGCTTCCGATGATCAGGAATGCTATTTCAGGCAGCCGTTATAGGCTGGCTGGTCCGATTAGCGGGATGAAAAGCGATTTTTCCATTCTCGCAAACACGCAAATACCGCCAGTGATTGGGTTGCGCTCGCTTTATCCAAACCAGTCCGCACAGCCGCCGCAGCCACCGTCGCCGCATGGGTGCGCAAAAATGGATTAATTTCGCGCTCATGAGCCAAAGTCACCGGCAAAGTGGGCCGGTGTTGACGCCTAAGTTGCTGTGCTTGCTGCTGTGCTTGTTGAATGTGTTCATTCCCTGGCTCCACCGCGGCCGCAAAAATTAAGTTGGCCAACGTATATTCATGCGCCGGATAAAACAAGGTGTGTGCAGGCAGTGTATTCAACCGTGTGATACTGTGATACAAATCGGTGATGGTGCCACTGAATACGCGACCACATCCACCTGAAAACAATGTATCGCCGCAAAATACCCGTATTTCCGAACCATTCGACAGCACATAGGCCAAATGATCCAGAGTATGGCCAGGCACGGCCCATACAGTAGCCACGGCGTCCCATGCGCGCAATTCATCACCCTCATCAACCGCACAGCACACACCAGGCCACGCGCCATTACCATACACAACCACATCAGGCCAGGCCTCGCGCAATGCAGCCACACCACCGATGTGATCGGCATGTGCATGGGTCAACCAAATGGCTTTCAAGGATAAATGGTGCTGTTCTAAATAGGCCATCAGTGGTGCGGCTTCACCAGGATCCACGCAAATGGCTTCATCATTGTGCCGGAGCAACCAAATATAATTGTCTTCAAACGCATGAATGGGCATGATCGTCATGATATTTGTCTAACTTAAGTATCCAGGTCGCCAAATAAGCTTTCAGGCAGCCTTAAATTTAACCGTGCAGCAACCAGTATTGCAAAGCCACCCATGTTTTGGCATCGTGAATACGGTTGTCTGCCAACGCTTGGCGCACTTCAGCCGCATCCATCAATTCTGGTTCCAGAATTTCATCTGCTTCTGGATTCAGCTGGCTATTACGAACGACGTTTTCAGCCAAATACACATACATTTTTTCATTACAAAAACCAGGAGAAGTATAAAACGTTGCCAATAAGGTCACGTCCGTGGCAGTGTACGGCGTTTCTTCAGCCAATTCACGCTTGGCACACTCATCAGGTTTTTCGCCGGCAATATCCAACTTGCCGGCAGGAATCTCCAATAAAGCATCGCCAATTGGATAACGCCATTGGCGTACCAATACCACTTTTTTTTCAGGCGTAATCGCCAAGACGCTGGCAGCTCCTGGGTGTGTGACCACCACACGGCTGGCTGTATTGCCATTAGGCAATGAGGCTTCATCTTCGTAGACATTGAGAAATTGGCCTTGATAAATGTCTTTTCGAGCCAATTGGGTTTCCGTTAATTTCATTTTCCACCTCTCAGTATTCGCATGGGCAAGATTAGTCATTTTGTTTATGGAAAGCAAATGCAGGATTATAATTAGGCTTTATTTAACGGACATTCATCCATGTGGGCTTCGATAGCAGCCATTGCCTTGGGTGGCGCCATCGGTTCGGTATTACGATGGTTATTGGGCAATGCGCTCAACAGCTTTAACCCGAATTTGCCTTATGGCACACTTACTGCCAATTGGGTGGGGGCCTACATCATTGGTGTTGCCATGGCATTCTTTGCCAATCTGCCTTCGTTATCGCCCGAATGGCGATTATTTATCATCACTGGTTTTTTGGGTGGACTCACAACGTTCTCTACTTTTTCAGCGGAGTCTGTTACCTTGCTGCAAAGCCAACGATTTGGCTGGGCCGCTTTACACATCGCATTACATCTAGGTGGCTCTCTATTGCTGACTACCCTTGGCATACTTACCTTGCATTGGTTTAAGGCTGCCTGAAATGTTACGCATCTTTTGAACCACACGGCGAATTCTGGCATTATCACAATCCATATAGCCTTGCGCCTCCGAATCGATTGTGTACTGGATTGGCTACCCAATATTGACCGCAGGTTCCTCGAATAATCGCCATACACTCTCTTCTTCAATCACTTCGCCGCCATCAATGCCTCATTTGGTTACTCACCTTATTGTGACATCCATTTAATTCATTATCGTAATAAACAAACTCCGCATCTATTTTAAACCGTGATATTATTAAATAATAATAATAATTATTATTATCTATTTTCCCGACTTTCTATGGCTACTTTTTGAAGGAGAACGCATGAGAACAACATATCTATACCTGTCTATGGCGACTATGGGATTCTTCGGACTGGCACAAGCAGCCGATTTAAAAGTGTATACCATCCGCAGTGCCGAGGCGATGAAGCCTGCTGTTGCAGCCTATGAGCAGCAAACAGGTCATAAAGTTACTTTGGTGGCTGACAAAGATGCGGGCAAAAAACTGCTTGCGGGCAACATTACCGATGGTGATGTGTTTATTGGGGTGGATGTCGATAATTTGAGCAAAATCAGTGCTGCCAAGCTTTGGCTGCCAATTCGTTCATCTGTTTTGAACAACAATATTCCGCGTGCGCTGCGTGACCAGCAAAATGAATGGTATGGATTGGGGGTGCGGGTGCGCACACCATATTATGACAGCCGCCAGGTTAAGCCTTCTGAAATCAACACATATGCTGATTTAGCCCAATCAAAATGGCAAGGTAAGTTGTGTTTACGTGGCACAAGGGGTACCTATAATCAAGGCTTAGTAGCTTATTTGATTGAAACTGAAGGCAAGGCAAAAGCCAAGCAAATTGTTGCAGGCTGGTTGAAAAATTTGGCAGCTCCGCCTTTTGACAATGACACCAAAATGATAGAAGCCATCGCCGCCGGCACTTGTAGCGTAGGCATTGGCAACAGCTATTATCTGAGCCGTTATTTGAAGGATCATCCCAATACGCCAGTTGCCGCGCGCTACGTGAACCAGAGTGGACGCGGGGTACAGGCCAACATCTCTGGTGGCGGCGTTCTGAGAACCAGTCAGCAGCCCAAATTGGCGCAGTCATTTTTAGAATGGTTGTCATCCCCGGCAGGGCAAGCATTATATGCTCCTGGCGCGGAAGAATTTCCGGCCAATCCAAAAGCAAAAGTGGCCGATTTGGTTGGCCATTGGGGTAAACCCAAATTGGCCAACACATCGTTAAACGCAATCGCCAAACGCTATCCAGAAGCGCAAACCATCATCGATGAGTTAAATTGGAAGTAATGCTTTGTTCTAAAACAGGCTGCCTAAATACATTCAGGCAGCCTGTTTTACAATTGGACAACAATCAACTATACAATGGGATTTAAGCCAATCCTTTTTTGGATAAATAGCCTTCATAATCACCCAAATGATGCTCAAAGCCACCTTCGCCGTCCAATTCAATGATTTGAGTGGCCAAGCTGGATACAAATTGGCGGTCATGTGACACAAAAATCAAGGTTCCAGGAAATTTCTCTAATGCCATATTCAAAGACTCAATGCTTTCCATATCCATATGGTTAGTGGGTTCATCCATGATCAGCACATTTGGTTCTTGCAAAATTAACTTACCATAAAGCATGCGCCCTTTTTCACCACCGGAAAGCACCTGTACCTGCTTGCCGACATCATTCCCACCAAACAACAAGCGCCCCAGAGTACCGCGAATCACCTGCTCATCGTCCCCTTCTTTGCCCCACTGGCGCATCCAGTCGGTTAAGGTCATCGGCACATCAAAATCATTTTCATGGTCTTGGGGGTAATAGCCCACCTCGGCTTTTTCTGCCCATTTAATACTGCCTGCATCGGCTTTAATGCCTTCACCATAAGCAACATCATAAGCACCCGCCAAAAGTTTCAATAAGGTAGATTTCCCGGCACCATTGGGGCCAATAATCGCCAAGCGCTCGCCAGCATCAAGCATAAAATTCAGGTTTTTAAACAGCTGCTTATCAAACCGTTTGCTCAAACCTTGTACTTCCAATGCCTGGCGATGCAATTTTTTCTTATCGTCATAATCAAAGCGAATAAATGGGTTTTGACGACTGGAAGGTTTTACTTCCACCATTTCCGATTTAATTTTATCGGCTTGTTTCAAACGACTGGTTGCCTGTCGCGCTTTGGATTTATTGGCAGAGAAGCGCGCCACAAATTCCTGCAATTCTTGTAGGCGCTCTTTTGCCTTGGCATTGTCTTTAACAGTACGCTCGCGCGCCTGAGCTGAAGCGAGCATATAGTCATCATAATTTCCGGGGTAAAGCGTAATGCCGCCGTAGTCGACGTCGGCAGTGTAGGTACATACCTCATTCAAAAAATGACGGTCATGCGAAATAATGATCATGGTGGATTCATAGCCATTGAGTACGCCTTCCAACCACCGGATGGTATTGATGTCCAAGTTATTGGTAGGCTCGTCCAACAGCAATACATCAGGCTTGGAAAACAGCGCCTGAGCCAACAATACGCGCAACTTAAAACCCGGTGCCACCTCGCTCATGGTTGCCTGATGTAAATGTGTATCAATGCCTACACCGTTTAATAATTCACCAGCACGGGCTTCCGCAGTGTAGCCGTCGTATTCGGCAAATTTGGCCTCTAAATCGGCAGCGCGCATATAATCATCTTCGGTCGCATCCGGATTCATATAAATAGCATCGCGTTCGGTCATTGCGGCCCACATCTCAGTGTGCCCCATCATCACCACATCCAGCACCCGCATGTCTTCATATGCAAATTGGTCTTGGCGCAATTTACCCAAGCGCAATCCTTGGTCGATAGCCACTTCACCACCACTGGGCTCCAAATCCCCGCCCAGAATTTTCATAAAGGTGGACTTCCCCGAACCATTGGCACCAATCAGGCCATAACGCTCGCCGCCACCAAATTTAACTGACACATTTTCAAACAATGGCTTGGCACCAAATTGCATGGTGATATTATTGGTACTGATCACGGTCTGTATCCCTGCTTAAACAATCATAAAATCGGCGAATTTTAGCACAATCATGCTACTCATGCGTGACACCAGCCCATCAGCCAGCCACATCGCCTTCTTGGCAGCCTAATGACAATCAATGGTGATAACTGATCATTTGGCATGGGCGTGTGGATCTGGGCACTCATCCCATGCTTCAAAACAATCGACTCTAAAAAGTTTCAATGCACAGACCTGAGATGGCTATTGATTTCATCTCACAAGAAAAATGTACGACTCAAACAACTTAGCTGAAATTCAACTGGCCACTGCTTTGTCACACAACGACCAACATTAATCTCGGCCATGGGCGAAATTCCACACCGGGTTTATCCTGCCGATGCGACTTAGCCCCCAAAGCACAATCGACAAATTACTATGGCGCTCATGCCGTTTATTGCATACCTGATTAGTCAAAACGCTGCTTTTGGGTACCATCACATTGGCTGACAGCCAAGCCAGTACCGTCCCAACCACTGCTCTGCAAACACAAATTGGTTCCATTCAGTCTAATTTGATTTTGTATCCGGCGCCAATCTTGCATTGAATCGCCGGTGCAACGACGCCCAAAAACCGCACTTCCCTGCGTTTGCAAACACATGCCATTAATGATCACCCGGCCTTGGCGAAAACCCAGCATTTGGCTGCGGTGCTAGATAGACAAGGTGCTTCAAACACGGCTGCGCGCCCATCTGCTAACTCGTCTCCCATCGTCACACATTGACCGGAAGCCATGCGCAAGGTCGCAAGACCTGCTGTCGAAGGCGCGATGATGGTGGTTTGGCTGGGATAATCACCCTCCATCGCCGAATCAACCGGTATCTCACCATAAATCACAGTGCTACCGGGTGGCGCATAGATGCGCACAGTTTTGTTGATGGTCGTGGTTGATTGCGTAGGAATACGAACGCTAATGCGTCGATCAGGCCGATGATCTCGATACACCACGTCAGCATACACGGGCGTGAACACGCTCACAAAAATCAACCACCTCAGCCAATTCACGTAACCCAAGCTAGATTTTTTCAACATCAGCATTCCCCTATATGTTCAGGCAGCCACCAACCAGAATCACTTCACCCTACCACAAACACATTCAAGTACGCGTTTATGCTCGGATTTCCCAACATTGATGAATTTTTTTATTGCGAAAATCTTCCGGTACCGATTGTGTACTAATGTCTTTAATGTCATAGCGCTCAGTTAAGGCTTTATCCAATTCAAAACTGCGTAAATTATTGGAGAAAAACAAAACGCCTTTGGGTGCCAACAAGCGCATGGCACCGTCCACCAAGATCGATTGATCACGTTGCACATCCAATATTGACAACATTTTTTTGCTGTTTGAAAAACTCGGCGGATCCATCACGATCAAATCAAATTGTTTACCTGCATCCGCAGCCTGCTTTAAATATTGCAAAACATCAGCGCGAATAATTTGGTGCTGCGTTTCATCAATGTCATTTAGGACAAAATTGCGCCGCGCCCAATCCAAGTATGTGTTGGACAAATCTACAGTTTCCGATGCAACGGCCCCCCCCGTAGCCGCATACACACTAAAACTGCCGGTATACGCAAATAGATTTAAAAACCGTCTGCCAGAAGCCAATTCACCCAAGCGCTGCCGCGTGTTTCGGTGATCAAGAAATAAACCAGTGTCTAGGTATTTATCCAGATTCACCCAAAAAGCGCGGCCGTGCTCATGCACCACAAAATCCACCCCCAACTGCCCCGTTTTTTCGTATTGCTCTTTGCCTTTCTGTCGTTCTCGTCGTTTTAAGTGGATCTGCTCAGGCTTAAATCCGGTCACGTACCCAATGGCGTTTTGCACTTCTACCAACCACGCTTCATGCACATTGTCCGGCAACAGCCATCCTGTGTCATACTCCTGCAAATGAATGTGCTCGCCATAAATATCAATTGCAAACGGGTATTGCGGCACATCTCGATCATATAATCGCCATGCTTCCAAGTCATGGCGACGCGCCCATTTCATTAAATGCTTGATATTTTTACCCAGACGATTGGCAAAAGCCGTTATTTCCGACATGCTCGACAACGCTTTCTTGAAACGCGGATCAACCGCCATAAGTGCTTATTGTACTGGTAAACAGCCCAAGCTCATATCCACATGCCTATCCATTGGGCAAGTAACGCTTCATTAGCACACCCAGCTCCAACCCGTAAAGCCAATTCGTTTTCAGTTATATGACAGTCAAAATAAAAACAGCACCAGCACAATCACCAAAAAATTTGACATAAGTAATTCATTTACTTATAATACGCGCCTTCGAAGCCATCGTCACTTCAGCCCATCATGCGGTTTTGCCGCATTCTTCTGCGTTTGTATCATAGCGCTTAGCCGGTTGTCGCCGATGTTTAACCTCAAGCACACGCTTGCGACACACCCGGCCAACGCCAATCCACATTGCTATTGCGTCCGTATTGCTTCAGGCAGCCTGATCAATCCATTCAATAAATGGATGAATTAGGAAGCCGCAGGTCTGTCGTTGATCATTTAGGAAAATAATGTCTTTGTCTTTTGCTGATTTACATCTGGACCAACCTTTAACCGACGCGCTGGCCGCAGCGGGTTACGACAGCCCCACACCCGTTCAATTGGAATCCATTCCGCCAGGCTTGGCTGGTCATGACTTAATGGTTTCGGCGCAAACAGGTTCCGGTAAAACCGCGGCATTTTTACTACCAACTTTGCAAAAACTCCTCAAACGCAGCGACCAGCCCGGTAAAGGCCCGCGCGCTTTGGTACTTACCCCAACACGCGAATTGGCCCAGCAAGTCGAAAAAAATGCCCAGCTCTATGGCAAAAATATGCCTTGGTTACGCACCGTAACCTTGGTGGGTGGCACGTCATTTGGTCAACAAATTCGCGCATTGGGCCGCCCCATTGATTTGATTGTGGCGACACCCGGCCGCCTGATGGACCATATGCGTCAAGGTCGTGTGGACTTTAGTCGCTTAGAAGTACTGATTCTGGATGAGGCCGACCGAATGCTGGATATGGGCTTCATCGATGATATTGAAACCATTGTGGCCGCCACCCCAAAAGAACGTCAAACCTTATTATTTTCAGCCACTTGGGATGGTGTCGTAGGCAAACTGGCTCAGAAGTTGACCCAAGACCCACAAAAAATCGACATTGCACGTGAAGCTGAACAAGGCCAGATTGATGAGCAGCTTTTGTATTGTGATGATTTGCGTCACAAAAACCGTTTGCTGGATCATATTTTACGCGACAACAGCATCAACCAGGCTGTCATTTTTACGGCCACCAAAGCCATGACCGAACAATTGGCAGACGAATTATACGAAAAAGGTTTTGCAGCCAATTGCCTTCACGGTGATATGCCACAAGTCTGGCGTAACCGCACCCTCAATGATTTGCGAAAAGGCCGTATTAAAATTTTAGTGGCCACCGATGTAGCAGCCCGTGGCATTGATGTACCCAGCATTACCCACGTTATCAACTACGATTTGCCCAAACAGGCTGAAGATTACGTACACCGGATCGGGCGAACTGGCCGTGCTGGACGAACCGGCTTGGCGATTACCTTTGCCGAAGTCAACGAATACATCAAAGTACAAAAAATTGAGCGCTATCTGACTCGAAAGCTGCCTGAAACCACCATTGAAGGCATGGAGCCCACTCGCAAACGCTCAGGAAAACAAGCCATGCGGAACCGTCGCCCAGGACAAGGCAAGGGTCAATGGCAAGGTGATCGCAATCAACGACCAGGCAAAAGTGCAGGCAATAAACACACAGCGCGTAACGGCAAACCCAATGGCGCTCGCCCCGCCTCAGCAGCACGCAGCAACACGACCAAATCAGCACCTCGAAATAGCCATTAATCTTTGATTTAAAATCGATTTCAGCCACCGTTTACATGGCTGAAATCGGTTTATATACCATCTTATTTCATTAATATCCTAAATAATTCACATAAGCACACAGAGATTTACATCAGTAACACAGGCATAGTGCTTGCCAACCCATCATTGAGCCCTTATATTGAAAGGGCAATAAACTTAAATCAATTTAAATAAATAAACGAGCAGCGAAAAGACAGCAATTTGGCAATTCATCAAATTGTCATCGATTGTCACTACACTGCTTAATTAATGAAAAACTTAATGACAAAAGTTGATGTCCACATCAACACTTGAGAATGAAAGGAAGTAATATGCAACATCGTCGTCGTTTACAAATTTTCCAAGCAGCCAAGCGCACTGCTTTTAATCATATTCATCACGATAAATACATGGTTAATCAGAAACCAGCCACGCAATTGGTGGCATCAGAACGTTAATCGGTTCTAATCCCATCATGCTAGCCGCAGCCCATTGCTGCGGCTTTTTATTGGCATTTGATTTCAATCATTCCAGCTCCGCTATCACAATCACATTGATAACAAAAATCCCGGCCATAAGGTCGGGATTTTGGCGCTATAGGCCTACGGACAAACGGCTTTTTAATGAGCCAAATCAAAAGCTGCCTGAATGTGAGGTAATACCTTGTCCAACGCCAAGATCGTGGCTTCTTGGTCGCGCCTTGCTTGATATTCCACATTGCCTTCTTTTAAGCCGCGATCGCCAATGACAATGCGATGCGGAATGCCCAGCAATTCCGAATCATGCAGCAAAACACCAGAGCGTTCATCTCGATCATCCAGCAATACGTCGAATCCGGCCTGCTGCAATTGTGCATACAAATCATCAGCGGCAGCTTTCACTGTATCCGACTTGCGATAGTTCATGGGTACAATCACCACCGTAAACGGAGCCATAGCATTGGTCCAAATAATGCCTTGCGCATCATAATTTTGCTCAATAGCCGCAGCCACCACGCGGGTAATACCGATGCCATAGCACCCCATTTCCATCACCTGACTTTTGCCATTTTGATCGAGGAAAGTAGCACCCATGGCTTGAGAATATTTGGTGCGCAATTGGAATACGTGGCCCACTTCAATCCCTCGCGCCAGCTTCAGGCAACCTTGGCCATCTGGACTGGTATCACCTGCAATGACATTGCGCAAATCCACAAATATCGGCTCAGGCGCATCGCGATCAAAGTTAAAGCCCGTGTAGTGATGGTCATCTTGGTTGGCACCAATCACCCAATCAGCACCTTTTTCAATGGCGTAATCAGCATATACTTTACCCACGAAACCCACAGGCCCCAACGAGCCACCATGCGCATGAAAGGCTGCCTGAATAGCTGCAGTGGAAGCCATGGTTAAAGGTACTTTCACACCAGCCAATTTTTCTGCTTTTACATCATTGAATTGGTGATCTCCGCGCAGCAGCAGCAGTACCACACTACCTTCTTCATCTCCTTCAACCACAATCGATTTCAGTGTTTGGGTAACAGGAATGTGCAGAAAAGAGACCAAATCAGCAATACTGCGTACGTCTGGGGTATGGATTTTGGTCAACGCCTGTGTTGACGCGGCGCGCTCCCCCGAGAGTGGCAGTGTTGCCGCCAATTCAACATTGGCCGCAAAATCAGAACCGTCACTGTAGGCAATGACATCTTCCCCGCTCTCAGCAATGACTTGAAATTCATGTGATCCTGTGCCGCCTATGCTGCCAGTATCTGCGGCAACAGGACGATAATCCAAGCCTAAACGATTAAATACACGGCAATAGGCTTGATACATTGCCATGTATGTGGCTTTTAAAGAATCAAAATCTGCATGGAAAGAATAAGCATCCTTCATCACAAATTCACGGGCACGCATCACCCCAAAACGAGGTCGCACTTCATCGCGGAATTTGGTTTGAATATGATAGAAATTGAGCGGCAGCTGCTTATAACTCTTCACTTCACTGCGCACAATATCGGTCATCACCTCTTCGCAAGTGGGCCCCATACAAAAGTCACGGTCATGGCGGTCTTTGAAACGCAGTAGCTCTTTGCCGTAAAACTCCCAGCGACCACTTTCTTGCCACAATTCTGCCGGCTGGACGACCGGCATCAACAATTCAACCGATCCGGCGCGGTTCATTTCTTCACGCACAATCGCTTCCACTTTACGCAATACCCGCAAGCCCATGGGCATCCAAGTATACAAACCACTGGCTTCCCGCTTAATCAAGCCGGCACGCAGCATCAGCTTATGGCTGGCCAACTCAGCTTCTGCAGGCGCTTCTTTCAAAGTTGAAATAAAAAATTGACTGGCTTTCATGCTCATCTCCCAAAACTGGGCGTCATTGTACCAGCAAACGCGAAGCCCGTTGATACGCGTCAAATAAACTCAGGCTGCCTGAAAACATGAATATCACTAAGCCAAATCAGAATTTAGACAAACACCGCAGTCGATTGCTATCATCGCTCATTAAGCTATAAAAAGAATCGCGTTATGAACATTTTACTCATGTATTCCAGCCGCTTTGGCCAAACCCAAAAAATCGCACAAATCCTAGAATCCGAGTGGTCTCGCTCAGGCGCCCTTGTTACCTTGGTAGATTTAGAGGAAGCCGAAAAAAAGCAAATTGATCCTGCTGCTTTCGATACCATTGTGATCGGCGCATCTATTCGTTATGGGCATTATGCGCCGGTGCTGCAACACTGGGTAGACAACCATATCGACACATTAAACAGCACACCCAGTGCCTTTTTTAGCGTTAGTATTCTGGCCAATAAGCCTCATCGCAATACACCTGAAACCCACAGCTATACCCGAAAATTTTTCGAAAAAAGCGCATGGAGACCGCAACACATTGGCATTTTCGCGGGTGAATTGGACTATCGAAAATACCATTTATTGGATCGCTATTTGATGAAATTCGTAATGTGGCTTAACAAAGGTGAGACCGATTTCAAAGCCCACATTGAGTTTACTGATTGGGAGAAAGTGCGCCATTTCGGTCAAGCTGTATTGGCTACAACCAATGACCAGCCAAAAGAAATAAGCAAAACCAATTAAATCCATACTCATTCTATCGAGAGCGCGTGAACGTCAGTGCGTCCAATGAGTTTCGGATGTTGGATGACAAGCGCTTTTTCAATCAATGGAATCATGATCATAATACATCCATAGAGCTTGACAGCGCTGCCTATTAAAGCCGCTCTTTTGCCATACAATCATACTTGGCGGATGCATAAATATAGATACGGCACCGCCATCGGGAACCACAACCCGTTTCAACCAAAGCTAAAATATTGCGACAGCGCGCGTTCATGAAATAATGTTTCGTGCCACAGACTGTTGCGTCACTTTAAAAAAGGCAAGGCCATGTAGTGACATGCCTTGCCTGTTGTGCTACAGAAATCCCCATGCTCAAAATATTATGCCGCCGAGCCCATCTGCTCAAGTTCGATGGATGCTGCCAGCAAAGACAATCGAGCCAAGACCCCATAAACATACAAGCGATTACCTTCACAATCGTGCGGATTATTCGCCTGGGGCAGGCCTAGATTTTCCCATTGCTCAAATGCCCGTTTACTATTGGCCTCCTCCTGCATCAAATCTTTTTCCAAATCAGATTCCGCAGAAACAATATTGCGTTGCAGCGGCACAAAACGCATGCCGGCCGCATTCAGGTTCTCATCTGGGCCGCGCCCTTCGTGCACGCGATAAAAGCCACCAATAACAAAACGATCCATCATATAGACAACCGGCTCTGCCACCGCACCGTGCAGGGTTTCATAGGTATAAATACCTTCTTGCACAATCACTTCTGTAACAGCCAAACCTTCTTTAATTTTGGCCATTTTATTGCGGTTTTTGCGATTCAACCCGCGTACTTCGTCTGCCGAATGCACACTCATAACCCCCATACCATAAGTACCGGCATCGGCTTTCACAATCACAAACGGCGCATCTTCAATACCCAGTTCATCATATTTCGCCTGAATTTTAGCCAGCAGGCGTGCCACCGTATCTGCCAACTTATCTTCACCTTCGCGATCCTGAAAATCCAATCCGCTGCAAGATTCAAAATACGGATTGATGCACCAAGGATCAATACCTACTAACTGAGCAAATTCAGCAGCCACTTGGTCATAAGCTGCAAAGTGATGCGTTTTACGCCGGGTTGTCCATCCACCAGTCAACGGCGGAAGCACCGTCTGATTAAGCCCTTCCAATACAGTTGGCACACCACCAGACAAATCATTGTTGAGTAATATCAAGCAAGGTGAAAAACCATCGGCCAAATGCACGCGATCACGCGTTCGCAATACTGGCTCCAAAGTAATTGTTTCGCCCAATGCCGTTTCTAGTTCAATAGGCTCAGTAATATCGGGATTTAGGCTACCCAAGCGTACAGTAAAGCCAGCATGACGTAGAATTTGACTTAAAGCGAATACGTTTTGCAAATAAAAAGTATTTCGTGTGTGATTTTCTGGGATCAACAACACAGAGCGGGCTGTTTCACAGCCGCGCTCAACTGCGTCTTGCGCCGCTGCTGCGGCCAATGGCAAAAAATGTGTATTGAGGTTATTGAAGCCACCAGGAAACAGATTCATATCGATACTGGCCATCTTGTACCCGCTATTGCGGATGTCCACCGAACCATAAAATGGCGGCTTGTGCGCACGCCATTGCGTTCGAAACCAAGCCTCTATTTCTGCTTGCTTGGTTAAAATATTGCGTTCAAACGACTGTAACTGCAACAAATATGCGGGGGCAATTTCTGGTAAACCCATATGAAATCCTTTACCGATAAACGATATTGATATGGCGGCAAATTAAGCATTATACAAGAGCAGCACACTTTAAAAGCCGATTTACCCAGCCAGCAGTATAGCCAGCTCTATTCGACTTCACTCGTCCACCCGTATTTGGGCATTCTATTCTAAGTAATAACCGCCGATAACACCTTTCAGGCAGCCCTTATTACCGTCATCAGTTCAGCAGATAGAGGGAAACAACATTATTTAATATGACAATATGTCTAATTTTAATAAAAAATATTATTAAAATTTACTGAATCCTATTTTTTTAGACAAAAATCTTGTAAAACGTCTAATTTAATATTAAGATGGCACACACATAGACCAACCAAAACACAATGATTATGAGTGCACAAACCCTCTACGATAAACTTTGGAACAGCCACGTGGTTCGGGAAGAAGCAGATGGTACAGTATTACTGTATATTGACCGACATTTGGTTCATGAGGTCACCAGCCCACAAGCCTTTGAAGGACTTAAATTGGCACACCGTCCTTTGTGGCGCAAAGACAGTATTGTGTCAACAGCAGACCATAACACCCCAACCGATCATTGGGAGGATGGTATCAAGGATCCCATATCCAAATTACAAGTTGATACCCTAGACGCCAATATCAAAGCTTTTGGGGCGCTGGCTTATTTTCCGTTTAAAGACCGTGGCCAAGGTATTGTGCACGTCATGGGCCCAGAACAAGGTGCGACCCTACCGGGCATGACAGTAGTGTGCGGTGATTCACATACCTCGACTCACGGCGCTTTTGGCGCACTCGCACATGGCATTGGCACCTCAGAAGTGGAACATGTCATGGCCACACAGTGTATCACGGCAAAAAAATCCAAAGCCATGCTGATAGAAGTTTCAGGCAACCTTAAGCCAGGCATTACCGCCAAAGACGTGGCCTTATACATTATTGGACAAATTGGCACTGCCGGCGGTACAGGGTATGCTATTGAATTTGGCGGTGATGCCATTCACAGTTTATCCATGGAAGGCCGCATGACCTTGTGCAACATGGCCATCGAAGCCGGCGCACGCTCAGGTTTGGTGGCTGTTGATGATATCACCATCAATTACGTGAAAAATAAACCGTTTGCGCCACAAGGCCCAGATTGGGACAAAGCTGTTGGTTATTGGAAAACATTGATTTCTGATCCAGGTGCCCGCTTCGATAAAGTCATCACACTCAATGCCGCAGATATTGAGCCACAAGTGACTTGGGGTACGTCGCCGGAAATGGTGACCACAGTCAATGGCATGGTTCCCAACCCCGCTCTTGAAACCGATCCAGTGAAACGAGAAGGCATGGAGCGAGCATTGTCTTATATGGGTTTAACCGCAGATACGCCAGTACACGATATTCCAGTAGATGTGGTCTTCATCGGCTCTTGCACCAATAGCCGCATTGAAGATTTGCGGGCTGCCGCCGTTGTGGCCAAGGGCCGCCACAAAGCCGCCAATGTCAACCGTGTGCTGGTCGTTCCAGGCTCAGGGCTGGTCAAACAACAAGCTGAAGCTGAGGGCTTAGACGAAATATTTACGGCAGCGGGCTTTGAATGGCGGGAACCAGGATGCTCCATGTGTTTGGCCATGAATGCAGACCGCCTGAATCCTCAAGAGCGCTGTGCATCCACGTCCAATCGAAATTTTGAAGGCCGACAAGGCAATGGCGGTCGCACGCATTTGGTTAGCCCCTCAATGGCAGCAGCTGCTGCTGTTACCGGCCATTTCACAGATGTGCGCCATTTACCGGCCCTTTAAACGGCCTCCTCCTAACCCACAATATTAGCCCGTGTATTGAATTTTTTGGTCATTATGGGCATGATGCTCGGGCAGCATGATTGATTTTTCAAACCCATTTCATTAAGGAATACAGAATGAAACGAATCTGTTTATTGGTTTTGGCTTCTGCCGCTTTATTGGCCGGTTGTAACACCGTCTCTGGCGTGGGTAAAGACATCAAAGCCGGCGGCCAAGCGGTACAAAACGCCGCTGAGTAAATCTATTCATTTCCATCACGAAAGGACTGAATCATGAAAAAATTTCTATTGATTGCCGTTGCAGCACTAACTTTTTTGGCAGGTTGCAATACCGTTTCTGGCGTAGGCAAAGATGTTAAAGCCGGTGGCCAAGCAGTGTCTAATGCCGCCGATGATGTAAAAGCCAATATGTAATCGGTAACACAGCCCGACCATATCGCGTCGGGCTTATTGTTCAATCATTGATTGCTGTCTGAAAGTTGTTATGAAATCTTTTACCACCCTCACTGCTTTGGTAGCACCGCTGGATCGGGCCAATGTAGACACCGATGCAATTATTCCCAAGCAATTCCTGAAGTCCATCAAACGTAGCGGCTTTGGCCCCAATGCTTTTGATGAATGGCGCTATTTGGATCATGGCGAGCCCGGCATGGACAATAGCCAACGTCCTTTAAACCCCGATTTTGTGCTCAACCAGCCTCGTTATCAGGATGCGCATATTTTACTGACGCGCAAAAATTTTGGCTGCGGCTCCAGCCGTGAGCACGCACCTTGGGCTTTGGATGATTATGGCTTTCGTGCAGTCATTGCGCCATCTTTCGCCGACATTTTTTTCAATAATTGCTACAAAAATGGCTTATTGCCGATCGTGTTACCGGAAGATGTGGTTGACCAACTGTTTGCTGAAGTAGTGAATCATGAAGGCTATCAACTAAACATTGACTTACCGGCCCAAACCGTGACCACACCCAGTGGTACCCGTATCACTTTCGACATCACTGAGCATCGCAAACACTGTTTGCTGAATGGCCTTGATGAAATTGGTTTGACCTTACAACACGCCGATGAAATCAAGGCGTTTGAATCCAAGCATCAGGCAGCACAACCTTGGCTGTATCACACTGTAACCAAATAAACCCATTACCTTATCCTGAATAGACTCAGTTTATTGCTGTTCAGGCAGCTCTATCTATGATTCATTGACTGCCCGAACCCATTGGAAAAACACCATGACCCAACATTTAGCCATCCTGCCTGGCGACGGCATTGGCCCCGAAATTATTGAACAAACCGTACGCATCCTAGACCGATTGATTGCAGATGGCTTGGATGCGGATTATCAATACGCACCGCTGGGTGGCGCGGCTTATGATGAATACGGCCATCCTTATCCAGAATTCACACAAAAACTCTGCCGATCAGCTGATGCGGTTTTGCTCGGCGCCGTGGGTGGCCCCCAATATGATCAGCTTGATCGCCCTCTACGCCCAGAACGCGGTTTGTTGGCAATTCGCAAAGATTTAAACCTGTTTGCCAATTTCCGGCCCGCTATTTTGTTTCCGGAGTTGGCCAATGCGTCCACCCTTAAGCCGGAAGTGGTATCAGGGCTGAATATTCTCATCGTGCGTGAGTTAACTGGTGACATCTATTTTGGTGAGCCACGCGGTATCCATACCAATGCTCAAGGTGAGCGCGAAGGTGTCAATACCATGCGCTACGCCGAATCAGAAATTCGTCGTATCGGTAAAATCGCTTATGAAGCAGCACAAAAGCGCAACAAAAAATTGTGCTCAGTGGATAAAGCCAATGTTTTAGAAACCACAGAAATGTGGCGCCAAATCATCACTGCCATGAACAGCGACTACCCCGATGTGGAACTCACCCACATGTATGTAGACAATGCCGCCATGCAATTGGTGAAAGCACCCAAGCAATTTGACGTCATGGTGACTGGCAATATCTTTGGCGATATTTTATCTGATGAAGCATCCATGCTCACCGGCTCAATAGGCATGCTGCCTTCAGCCTCGCTCAATGAAACAGGCAAAGGTTTATATGAGCCATCACACGGTTCCGCTCCCGATATTGCCGGACAAAATAAAGCCAATCCGCTGGCCACCATTTTGTCTTTGGCCATGTTGCTGCGTTACAGCCTAAGCAACGAAGATGCGGCTCAGCGCGTTGAACAAGCAGTAGGCAAAGTATTGGCTCAAGGTTTGCGCACCGGGGATATCTATGAAGATGGCTGCACTTTGGTTTCATGCAGTGGCATGGGTGATGCGGTATTGGCTGCGTTGTAAATCCGTACATAACCCACGTTATGCAGCGCCTAGAATGTTGCCTGAAAAAGCTTTAGGCAACATAAGTAGCCCCCATGTCTTAATAATGTAGTGCAGCTTTTTTATAATGCTTCAGGCAACATGCGTAGTACCCATGCGAATTGAGCGCTACTCTCGGCGTTCGGTTTTTCTGTGCTGTCCATAGCGTGGATTGTCGGTTTCCGCTCATAGCGGCTGCAACCTCAAGCTTGGCGATCACCCATATTGCAGTCTATATAATGCGATATAGGTGCGCATCACCGGCAAAACTGGCCCTTCTTAAATACAGATTTTGACAGAAGCCAGGCAATCGGCCACAATCAAAATACACACCTCATCAACCAGAAAGGATGAATCATGAGTCAGGTTACGTTCAAAGGTACCCCCATTGAAGTCAATGGCCACTTCCCTGAGAAGAGCGAACAAGCGGCCGAGTTCGAATTGACCACCATCGATTTGACCGCTGCCGGCTTAGGCAATTATGCGGGCAAACGCAAAGTACTGAACATTTTTCCAAGCGTGGATACGGGCGTGTGTGCCGCTTCTGTACGCCGCTTTAATCAAGAAGCCACAGCCTTAAAAGATACTGTGGTTCTGTGTATTTCTGCTGATTTGCCATTTGCGCAAGCGCGCTTTTGTGGTGCAGAAGGCATAGACAATGTGGTGATGCTGTCTACATTCCGCAGCCCATCATTCAAAACCGATTATGGCGTTGACATCAGCACGGGGCCATTGGCTGGCCTATGTGCGCGAGCTGTAGTGGTACTGGATGCGAATAATCAGGTTTTGTATGCCGAACGAGTAGCGGAAATCGCCAACGAACCTGATTACGCAACAGCATTAAGCGTTTTGTAATATTTAATTGATTGGATAAGGCGTTCAGGCAGCCTGAGCGTCTTTTTTACGCATTCATATGGTAAAAATGGGCCACCCGACACCCCATGCATTTAAGCCGTCGCATCACTTTGCTAAAATAAACGCCATAAAATCATATTCGCAACACGGACACACCCATGAATCCCAATAATTCTGTTTTACAACGCCCCCAATTGATTCCCCCACATGGTGAAAAAAAAGTACTGCTGCATTCATGCTGTGCCCCTTGCGCTGGGGAAGTGATGGAAGCCATGCTGGCTTCTGGCCTTGATTTCACCATTTATTTTTACAACCCCAATATTCATCCCAAAAAAGAATACGAAATTCGCAAAGAGGAAAATAAAGCTTTTGCCATCAAACACAACATTCCTTTTATTGATGCCGATTACGACATGGATAATTGGTTCGAACGCGCCAAAGGCATGGAAAATGAGCCGGAGCGCGGCATACGCTGCACCATGTGCTTTGATATGCGCTTTGAACGCACTGCTTTATATGCGTACGAACATGGTTTCCCTATCATCACCAGTTCATTGGGTATTTCGCGTTGGAAAAACATGCAACAAATCAATGATTGTGGCATACGTGCGGCAGAAAAATACCCTAACCTAAGCTACTGGGATTACAACTGGCGCAAAGGCGGCGGCAGCCAACGCATGATAGAAATCAGCAAACGTGAACAGTTTTACCAACAAGAATATTGCGGCTGTGTCTATTCCTTGCGTGATACCAATGCATGGCGCCGTCAAACTGGCCGCCCATCGATTAAATTGGGCGTCAAATTTTACGGTGTAGACGTGGAAAACGATCCACCTGCCCCAAAACCTAAAATCAATCAAAAATAAATTGAGAACACACGATCATGACCTTCAAAGACACATTAGCCGGCTTACCTAATATTGATCACCTAGATCGCATCAATATCTGCGATGAAAGCGGAAAAGTGATACACAGCATTCCTGCCGTGCCAGGGAAATTGGGTTCTTTACGGGTTTATTATGCTTTGGCACAACAATTCCATGACCAGCTTACACCTGAGGCGGCGGAGCATGGTCTTACTTTGTTTGCAGAACACACTGCCGATGCACAACAACACCCTGGCAAGCATCCCAACATTGATTTTTTACTCCAAGTTTGCGATCACCAATTGCATCTGCGCCTGATTCCATTGGAAGACGACATCTAACACAACGCCACTATACCTCTTTCAGGCAACCACCATAAAAAACCCAGCCTAGGCTGGGTTTTGGAACATCACCATTCATTAAAATGGTGCATCAATATCCACAACATCAATCAATTTGTGGTTCACAAATTCTTTCAAGCCCAAGCCTAATAATTCACGGCCATAGCCAGAACGACGCACACCACCAAACATCAAATCGGCTTTAACCATGGTTGGATGGTTAACATAAACCATGCCGGTAGAAACCTGTTCAGCCACTTTATAACCACGCTTTTCGTCTTTGGTGAAGACTGAGCCACCCAAGCCAAACGGAGAATCATTGGCAATCTCAATGGCTTCTGCTTCGTCTTTGGCTTTGAAAATCAAGGAAACCGGGCCAAAAAACTCCCAATAATAGGCAGGATTGTCTTTGGTGACATTAGTCAAAACAGTGGGCTGCACAAATGCACCTTGTGTTGGTACTTTGGGGCCGACTTCAGTTGCAGTGGCACCATGAGCAACGGCTTCGGCAATCTGTTTGCGCACATCATCAGCTGCTTTTTGAGAAGACAATGGCGCTAAAGTGGTTTTGGCATCCATAGGATCACCCGCCACCAAGCCAGCCACACCTTCTGTGTATTTGCTCAAAAATTCATCGTATACAGAAGCATCCACGATCATGCGTTTAGATGAGACACACACTTGACCTGCGTTCCAATGACGGCCGAATACTGCCCATTTTACGGTTTTGTCTAATTCAGCATCGTTCAACACGATGAATGCATCAGCCCCACCCAATTCCATAGTGGATTTTTTCAGGTATTTGCCAGCCAACTGAGCCACAGATGCACCGGCAGCTTCAGAGCCCGTTAAGGCAACGCCGACCACCCGATCATCTTTGAGAATGTTTTCAATTTTACTGTGTGACACAAACAAATTGATAAAACAACCTTCAGGCAACCCTGCTTCGTGCATCAATTTTTCAAATGCTTCAGCGCATTGCGGCACATTAGAAGCATGCTTCAAAATCAAGGTATTGCCGGCAGACAATTGGGGCGCCAAAATACGGGCGATTTGATAATAAGGGAAATTCCATGGCTCAATAGCCAACAAAACACCCAGCGGGTCATGCACCAATACGGCTTTGCCTTCAGCAGGATCCAAAACAGGCAGCGCTTCTGGCTGCAATAACTTTTCAGCATTGCGCACATAATATTCAAAAATCTGTGCTGACAATTCCACTTCTGCCTTGGCTTCAGTGAATAATTTGCCCATTTCCAAAGTCAATAATTTGGCATAGCCATCGACATCGGCGCGCAACAAATCAGCTGCTTTTTGCAAAATCGCGCGACGCTCAGCATGGCTGGTTTTTTTCCATGACTGAAAAGCGCTGTCAGCAGAATCAATCGCTGCTACCACATCTGCATCAGTGGCATCTGGAAATTGTTTAACCAATTCATTGGTATAGGGATTAACGGTGGCAAAAGCCATTTTACTACCTCCTGTTAAGGGATGATGATCCCAAAATAATGCTCAACTCAAGGTTAAGCAGTGTGTGAAACAGTACGTAAAAAATTCAATGCTTCTTTCACTTCTTCATCAATAATACCGTGCCCCAGACCAGCATAAGTTTTTAATGACACATCAAAACCGGCTGCCTGAAGCAGATTAGCTGCATGCTGGCTTTCCTCCATTCGGATGGTGTGGTCTGCCTCACCATGCTGCAATAAAATTTTTGTGCTTTTGGGTGCCTCTGCAGCGATGGGTGTAGCCAAACGACCTGAAAACCCCAATACTGCCAGCACAGGCCAACGCCCAGAGGCGATGGCGTCCAAAGCCATAATGGTGCCCTGTGAAAAACCACAAAAAACCACTTGGTCTAAATCATCAACCAGCCCGTGCTTCATTAGCAAAGATTGGATTAGCGCATCAAAGTCGGCCCTCGCATCTTCAATACGGCGCAATCGGTTACCTGGTGAAATACCATTAAGATCAAACCATTCATAGCCATCGGCCAAAAAAGACATTGCATGAGGCGCATTGGGTGCCTCATAAATCATTCCTGGGAAAAATTGCTGCACATAATGGCCTAAAGGCGCCATATCAGCACCATTACTGCCAACGCCATGCAATAAAATCATCAAAGCTGGATTGCCCATCACTTTATTCCAACAACCGCCAACATTAATATCTAATTAAACCATTATAAGAAAACAAACGAAAAAATAATATAACAATTTGTTGATTGATTTTTTCTTTGAAGGAAATATCTCAGAGACTGCCATTTGGTTATTAGATAAATAAAAATTAAAGTATTGATATATTGATATTTATTTATTATTTATCGGTATCAGGTGACTGAGCCTTTACCCCTACTTCATGAGGGTTTATCCGCTGATGATCTTCCTGACCCAGACCAATTTGTTTTCGCAAACGCGTCATGTAAGCATTCACATCTAAACCTTGTCCATACCGCTGCGCCTGCCAAATGGTTTCCACCAGAGCATCCATCATGTCATGTTCTGCCGCTACCCAATCACCTTGATGACGTGCGCACAACGCATTATGTATGGCTGCAATACCAAAAGGCTGATCAATGGCCACTTGCTCTTGTATTGATAAATGCAAAGAAAGGTGGAGATAAGGATTGGTTTCCCCATCCTCAGGATGCCAAGTCTGGCTCAAATAGTCCTCTACGTGCGCCAAATAATGCTCATATTCTGTATGTGCTGTAATAATACGCAACGCCTTTTTCTGCAAAGCATCCAATTGTTGCGGCTCAAAGCGTTGTTGCCACACCTGCGCAAAAAAATGGCGCACATCATTGGTATTGACATCGTACATGATTTTATTCCTATTCAAAGCCCATGAACATTATACGATGAGATAGGGTGCACATCTGCCAACCATTTTTTTATGCAATATCTCTTCTCTTTAATTATTAAACCATTAATGGTAGTTTTGATGTCATCCATGTGCTTATGTTGCTGCTTGATATCGATAGCATACACTTGCCTATAGTCATCCCGTGTAATTCACACAGGGAGACCCAGTTCGATGTTTTTACATTCATTGAGCCCCTCCTGAAAACAAGCTACTTCACCGTATTAAGCAGCCTCATCGAATTTGCATCCTCTTAACTATCATTTCTACTTCAAAAAAAGTATAATGATTCCATCAAATCTGGGGGCGATCTTGGTTTCGACGGGGGTTGCGAAGCAGATGCGGGCATACCGGGGTCTCAGATTCCCGTAAAACACTGAATTGATATAGTCGCAAACGACGAATCTTACGCTTTAGCCGCTTAAGGCTAAACGTTGCAGCGGTTGGCCAATGGGCCGCGTGAGCTCGCTCACCGCAACGACATTTTACATTGGCTGGTTTATTATCGGGTTGCTTGATAATAAATAAGACTTAAGGCAACTGGTTTTCAGGCAGCCTGTCTGTCGGCGGTCTGGAAATAAGAATATTAAGTTGGCAAGACTAAGTATGTAGAACGCTTTGTAGAGGACTTTCGGACGGGGGTTCAATTCCCCCCGCCTCCACCAATTAAAGCCATTTAATTCAATCTATTGGGTTAAATGGCTTATCTTTTGGGCATCATTAACATATTTTATTCAATTAGAAACCCCTTTGAAGCCAATGAAAATATCGCAAAACTGATTGAGAACTACAATTTATCTGCTGCTGTTGGCATGTTCGCAACGATTAGTACTGAAGAAAACAAAGCTAAAACCACCACCAACTTCATAGCGCCATAAACAAATATGTTGTCATCATTAAAGCTGAATACGCTTTACTTGGTCTGCTAGAGCCTTCAGGCAACGCGAAGCAAATGGAATGAGCGTTAGAAATTCGCAATCCATGAGATTGAGAATGATACAAATTCTCAATAATTTATCATCGCCACCACAAGCCAACAAATACCTAAAAATATGTTTATTTTTATTTTTTGCTTATTTCACTATTAATATTGATTATTCAAAATCGACATGCTTTAAATTCTTTATTGATTACCGTTGCTAGTCGATTGTTATTATTATTTTGAACTTCATTTATAACCAAACTAACCCGTCCCTGTTTTATATCTAAGTACATCTCGTAATCTTTACCTGCTTCCAATATCACTGAAAATTTGCCACTATGAATTGTTCTAGATGACATTGCAGCCCCACCCAACCAAACATTAAGAAAATAAGGAGTATCTCCCTTATAAATAAATTCTTTATAAGTAACCCATTTTTCATCACTTGATTGAGATTTCTCTGTTTGCGGAATCCCGATACTATAATTCTTTAATTTCCTAGGCAATCCATTATAAAATCCACGCTTCAATTTAAAACTATCTGAACAAGTTTTATTAGCAACCAGTTGAATATTATCATAATTTCCATTGAGTCCGTACATTCTTATACGAGTATGAATTTTAGGGTTATATTTTGACGCTTGAACATTATCCAATAATGACTCGTATCGCCCATTGGATTCAATCTTTGTAAATCTATTTTTTTTAATTTCTCTTAACTCTTGTTTACGGGCTTTTTTTTCCGCACGTTTTTCTTGTTTTTTCTTCACAATTTCCTGTTTTTGTTCTGGTGTTAATTTTATTTTTTCTTTATTAGAAGAACATGCGGCTAATGAAAAAATACTAATACTAGTTTTGTTTTCATACAAAAACTCCAACACATATAATAATTTAATGCACTTAATTTTAAATAAATACTTCTTATCCTCAAAATCTCTCAGTCTTCAGTTCAAAACCGACCGAGTCCATCAAAATATAACACTATATAGACAAAAATTTGCATTTAATTACTTGTCATCTTTTATTGTGCTGTTTTTTATATTTTACTTGATATCATGGTAATACTTCCTAAAAATAGTTGATCCTAAAAATAAAGAATAGAATCACCTTGATTCAAGGATATTTTTATATCTAAATAAAATAATCATGAATATTTTAAAGCCAGTCGAATTCAATAATCCGTCAAGTTTGCGCTGGCATGGGTTTTGGAGGAAGTGGACAGGTTGTATCCAGATCGGGAATAGGATCAGGGCTATTTCTGGAAGCTATTTTATATTTTTCGTAATAACAATTGGCGCGTTGTGGATCCTTTGCTATGCCATAGTCTCCCTCATTAAATAGACGATGCAATTTAAAAAGGCTTTCCTTGTGGCCCAATTTGGCTGTTTGCTGAAAAATTTTCAGAGCTTGCATACCATCCTTAACAGTAACGCCATAGTGAAACCCAAGTTCATAACCAGCTTTTGCCAAGCCTTGATCCAGTGCGCATTGCAACAATGCCGCGCCAATAGCCTGCCCAGTGACTTTATCGGGTGATTGAGCGAAGGCCTCCAGCATTTTCTCACCAATTTCAAACTGTCCATAAGAGTTGCCCAGATCTGCAGATCGGCGGATATAGGCAAGCGCAGCTCCTGATTTTGCCTAACACCAATGCCTCGCTGGAGCATCACGCCCATGTGGTAATAGCCCACCCCTTTATCCAGTGCCATGAGTTTCCCCGCCCATTCGACAGCCTTGACGTGGTCACTTGGAGAGCCATTGGCCTGGTGTAGACCAACACCAGATTACTCATGGCCTTGACGTGCCCCATTTCAGCAGCCTGCAAGGTAAGGATGGTCGATTCGCGCAGTAAATTGGTGCTGTCTTTGCGAAATGCCAGACGATTGTACTCGCGGGAGCGCTGGAAGATGGCCTCAGCTTCGGGTGAAGGCATGGGAACATTGAGGTCTTCGCGCGCGCAGGTGAATTCAAAGCGGTTCCAGTCGATAGTGGGTGCAATCATGCTGGTGTCGACCTTGCCGGGAGTGAGATGGCAAGCTATCAAGCCGAAAGCCGCAACCATCAGAGCAGGGAGTAAGCGATAAATGGTTACTGAACTGATATTGCACCTTCCTCATAGATTAGACACTGAGATGCCTGACTCGGTTTGTTTCAAGATAGTAATGGTCTAACCATCGGTATATGGCGATTGTTGCATGCAAAATATCCTGCGTATCCATTACGAGAAAACTCTACTTAATGCTTCACTCATCTAGAGGGAATTTCCAGATAAATAAACCAACATAATATATTGTGACAGTATATTTATCTCAAATGAAAACTCACAGGAAAACCGCCTCGATACAGCATTTTGGATTTCCAATGAAAATTAGGTACGCCCGAATCGAGAGTTTCAACATGAACCTTATTGCAAACCGTATCCATTACCGACAGCAGCTCTACCATTGCAAAGCCCTTTCCGCCGCAAACTCTAGGCCCAAAACTGAATGCCGAATAGCGACCTTGGGTTTTATCTAATTTATTGTTTAGGGCTTCCTCTAAATTGGGCACCCATGGATTTTTATGAGTCTGCATATCATATGCAATACCCACCAATGAAACTGCTATCTTACTTCCAGCATCGATCACTTCATCACCAATTCTATCGTTTTGAACTGCGCAACGAGAAATCACGGGCACCGGTGGATAAAGTCTCAGACTTTCAGAAATAAATGACTCCAACTTAACAGCATGATCCAATTTTTCCCAATACCCATCAAAATGCCCAGCATGTGCGCTTTCTTCTTCAAGTACATGCTGAATTTCAGGGTATCGACCCAAGAGATAACATGCCCATCCAATCGCAGATGCGGTTGTTTCTGCACCCGCCGTAAATAACGCCAATAACTCATGCTCTAATATAATACCAGTTTGAGCAGAATCAGCCTGAATCAAGGCTTGTAATATTGGGCTATCAGAAAAATGGCCATACCGAAATATGGCTAAATCTTGTAATACTTGCACACGCAATTCCATTAAATCTGCCATGATAGATTTAATAGAGTGTTTATTAGCAGAACCCGGTGCAGCAATGCTAAATTCGGAACCGTAATCCATTAATCGAGTTAAATTATCGATATTGATACCCAATTCTTCAACAGTAATACCAAAATAATATTTAGTTAAAATACAAATAGATAATTTACGCAGAACTGAATCATCCAGTGTTAAGCCTTGTTTATTGATGACCTCATTAATCATTTGGCCTGTGAATTTTTTTGAAATTAACGCCAATTTTTCTTTATCAAAATGAGTAAAGAATGGCTGAGTTAATTGTTGACGATTTTTCCAAGCCTCGCCATCTTCGGACAACCTGGTTTGTCCCA
The DNA here is from genome assembly GCF_001590725.1 of Snodgrassella sp. CFCC 13594. Lineage (GTDB taxonomy): Bacteria > Pseudomonadota > Gammaproteobacteria > Burkholderiales > Neisseriaceae > Snodgrassella. The sequence goes on from NZ_LQXR01000004.1 coordinate 131,961, forward strand.
GGGTATGGCGAAACCACAGCATATTTTTATGATAATTTTTATGATTAACTCTCAAGACATAATCAGCATCTTTTGCATTTTGAACAATGAATAATCTTTCACCATCAACTTCAGTCCATACGTTCTGCTGGTTATGCTTCCTGATTAAATCATATAAAAAATGACATAAATTCTGACTCTCAAGAATCATAATCCGTTTCTTTTTAAAACATTGACGACATCTTCCACAGAGCGCAGTTCAAGCAGTTCCATAATATCGACTTCGTGCCCTACCGCCTGCTCAATCCCGATAACCAAACCTTCAAAGCTTAAACTATCCATAGGTTGGATATCATTCAAGCTGCCGTTGTCGGGAATTTTTTCAACAGGGATAAATAGGCTTTTTGAAATAATATTTTTAGCAACTAAAATAGGATTCATCTGCATTTCTCAGTTTATTAATTTA
>NZ_LQXR01000005.1 GCF_001590725.1 Snodgrassella sp. CFCC 13594
GAAAAGCTGCTCATCGTCATATCATTGTCTTTGAGCGTTCACTGCCGTTCAGGCAGCTTAGAAATGAAAGGTTAGCGATGAAATGGATTTTACGAAGTTCACTGCCGTTCAGGCAGCTTAGAAACGAATATCAAGAATATGATTATGTAACCCGCCGTTCACTGCCGTTCAGGCAGCTTAGAAAAGATACTTCTGCTCAAACAGTCCCGTATAAGGGTTCACTGCCGTTCAGGCAGCTTAGAAATTTAACGTATTTATATTTGAGTAAATCAGCACGTTCACTGCCGTTCAGGCAGCTTAGAAACAAAGTGGGCGTTTTTAAACAAGGAGCACATTGTTCACTGCCGTTCAGGCAGCTTAGAAAGCTCAGATTCTTGAGATACAAGAACACGAGGTGTTCACTGCCGTTCAGGCAGCTTAGAAAACTCGCCGTCAGCTTGCCAAATATCTGGGGTATGTTCACTGCCGTTCAGGAGCTTAGAAAGCTGGGGTCTCTCCAAAATGGGCGTTTTTAAAGTTCACTGCCGTTCAGGCAGCTTAGAAAAGCAGGCAACCAAAGATAATAACCTGGTATCCGTTCACTGCCGTTCAGGCAGCTTAGAAATTCAACCCCGGCTGCTCGGCGGCGGGCAAATAGTTCACTGCCGTTCAGGCAGCTTAGAAAATGATTACGCTTTTAGTTATGACAACGCATGTGTTCACTGCCGTTCAGGCAGCTTAGAAAGAGCAAAGCTGCTGCAGTGTGTTATAACGCGCGTTCACTGCCGTTCAGGCAGCTTGGAAATATCCAGTTCAGCAAAAAATGAGTCAGGAAAAGTTCACTGCCGTTCAGGCAGCTTAGAAATGATACGCCGGACATGTGCGCAGTTAACCCGAGTTCACTGCCGTTCAGGCAGCTTAGAAAATGATTTCTCACTTAATTGAATATGTAACGAAGTTCACTGCCGTTCAGGCAGCTTAGAAATATGGGCGGCTTTTTCATGAGGTGACGATATGGTTCACTGCCGTTCAGGCAGCTTAGAAAATTCATCATGCGCGTAAACACTTTACGCAACGGTTCACTGCCGTTCAGGCAGCTTAGAAATCAAATTCGCGGCCCAACACCGCTTTCACCGCGTTCACTGCCGTTCAGGCAGCCTAATAATTTTATTTATTATTCAATAAATTCATGAATAAACTCGGTTATCTGTCATACATCAACAGCACCAAACAACAACCCTTCTTTAATCGCGCGAATTTTGTCGCGAATCACGGCGGCCTCCTCAAACTGCAAATCGCGTGCCGCCGTTTGCATGGCTTTTTCCAGCTTAGCGATTTCTTTTAAGGCGTCTTCTTCGCTGCGGATTTCCTTTATTTTGATTTTATGTTTGCCGCGGCCTTTGCCATTATCATCGTGGTAAACGCCATCAATGATGTCTTTCACTTGTTTGTGAATTGGCGTGGGGACAATACCATTTGCTTCATTAAAGGCAATTTGCTTCTCGCGCCGCCGATCGGTTTCATCAATGGCCGATTTCATCGAGTCAGTGATTTTATCGGCGTATAAAATGGCCTCACCATTGATGTTGCGGGCTGCTCTACCAATGGTTTGAATCAAGCTGCGATGACTGCGCAAAAAGCCTTCTTTGTCGGCATCCAAAATGGCCACCAAGGATACTTCGGGAATATCCAAGCCTTCACGCAACAAATTAATGCCCACCAATACGTCAAACAAACCCAAACGCAAATCACGGATGATTTCCACGCGTTCGACTGTATCAATGTCGCTATGCAAATAACGGACTTTCACGCCCAGCTCGGTGTAGTAATCGGTGAGTTGCTCGGCCATGCGTTTGGTTAAGGTGGTGACTAATACGCGCTCGCCGCGTTCTTTGCGGATATTGATTTCGGAGAGTAAGTCATCCACTTGGGTGGCCACTGGACGAATAATAATGGTGGGATCCACCAAGCCAGTTGGCCGCACCACTTGCTCAACTACTTGCCCGGCATGCTCGGCTTCATATTTGGCAGGCGTAGCCGACACAAAGATGGTTTGCGGCATCAGCTGCTCAAATTCCGGAAATTTGAGTGGGCGATTGTCACGAGCACTGGGCAAACGGAAACCATAGTCCACCAAATTTTGTTTGCGTGACGCATCGCCTTTATACATGCCACCTACTTGGGTGACGGTGACATGGCTTTCATCAATAAACATCAAGGCATTATCGGGCAAGTAATCCATTAAAGTGGGTGGCGGCTCGCCTTCGGCTTTCCCAGAAAAATGGCGTGAGTAGTTTTCAATGCCTTTACAAAAGCCCATTTCATAGAGCATTTCCAAATCAAAACGGGTGCGCTGTTCAATGCGTTGAGCCTCAACCATGCGCCCTTCTTGGCTGAACCAGCTAATGCGATCGGCCAATTCTTGCTTGATGCCTTCACACGCGCGCAATACGGTATCGCGTGGGGTCACATAATGGCTGGCCGGATATACAGTGTAACGGGCCAAACGCTGATGCAGGCTGCCTGTTAGCGGGTCAAAAAACTGCATGCGGTCAATCTCGTCATCAAACAGGCTCACGCGCAAAGCCAGTTCTGAGCTTTCCGCTGGGAAGATGTCAATAACATCACCGCGCACGCGAAAAGTACCGCGAGAAAAATCCATGTCGCCACGCTCATATTGCATGGCCACCAGTCGTGCAATGATGTCACGCTGATCCATATGATCCCCCTCGCGGATAATCAAACGCATCTGCGTGTAATCTTCGGGGGCACCAATGCCATAAATGGCAGAAACGGTGGCCACAATCACCACGTCGCGCTGCTCCAATACCCTTTTGGTGGCGCTTAAGCGCATTTGCTCGATGTGTTCATTAATGCTGGAATCTTTCTCAATAAACAGATCGCGGCTGGGCACATAAGCCTCGGGTTGGTAATAGTCATAATAAGACACAAAATACTCAACCGCATTTTCTGGGAAAAATTCACGCATTTCCGCATACAACTGCGCCGCCAAGGTTTTGTTGTGTGCCATGATGATGGCTGGGCGGCCGCTTTGCGCAATCACATTGGCCATGGTGTAGGTTTTACCTGAACCAGTTACCCCCAGCAGGGTCTGATAGGCCAAACCATCTTCCAAGCCTTCCAGCAAACCAGCAATCGCCGTTGGCTGATCGCCGGCAGGCGGAAATGGTCGATGCAATTTAAACGGGCTATTGGGGTATTCGATGATGTCCATGCTCTTATGATGGTGCCAACTCAGATGAATAACAAGCCTAGGAAACCATTTCTGGGTTCAGATTCGTTTCAGGCAACCGATGCAATGGGCTACAATGACGCTCCCATCTGCTTTCACACGAGAAAAATTATGGATAAATATTTGGCTGAGTTTTTTGGTACATTTTGGTTGGTTTTCGGCGGTTGCGGCAGCGCCGTGTTGGCGGCGGCTTTTCCTGAACTGGGCATTGGCTTTGCGGGCGTGGCACTGGCTTTTGGTTTAACGGTGGTTACCATGGCTTATGCCGTGGGCCATATTTCCGGCGCCCATTTCAATCCAGCAGTGTCTGTGGGCCTCGTAGTGGGCGGCCGTATGGAAGCAAAATACTTGTTGCCGTATGTAGTCTCTCAAGTATTGGGCGCCATTGCCGCAGCAGCGGTATTGTATGTCGTGGCTTCAGGCAAAGCAGGATTTGATGCTGCCGCCAGCGGCTTCGCCAGCAACGGTTATGGTGCGCACTCGCCAGGTGGGTTTAGCCTGATGTCGGCATTGGTGATTGAAGTGGTGTTAACGGCTTTCTTCCTGTTTATCATCATGGGCGTTACCCATGCCAATGCCCCTGCGGGCTTTGCACCCTTGGCCATTGGTTTGACGTTGACCCTGATTCACTTGATCAGCATCCCAGTAACCAACACCTCGGTGAATCCTGCCCGCTCTACCGGTGTGGCCTTATTCCAAGGCGGTTGGGCTTTGCATCAGTTATGGCTGTTTTGGCTGGCACCCATTGTGGGTGGCATCATTGGCGCGATCACTTACCGCGCGATAAAAAAATAACCCATTATCAACATCAACAGGCTGCCTGAATGTTTCAGGCAGCCTGTTTTGTCATTACACCCGAATATCAACACAGCCATCGAATCCCAGCCACCATTCAAGTAAAAGATTATGGTCCATGAATGGAGGTGCATTGAAGCGGCCTGAGCGATAACGCCAAGGGATGTGCAGCAGTATATTTTTCACTTCTGGGCAATTTGGATGGCTACGAGTATCAGCGATACTCAGAGGCGGAAGTGTCATCAAAATGAGTAGGCGGTTCACCACCAGAACCAATCCGAGATAGCCACTGAGTGGTTTAAGATTTCATCATCTACTTAAGCAATGCGCGCCAGAGCAAAAGTGGTGCATCCCAAGCATGCAATTTAGGCCGTTCCGTAAACACATCAAACTTCGCGGCCCGAAGCTTATCTAAAATACGCTGTCCACCCGCTACAATCAGGCGCAATTCCAAGCCAACTCGACCCGGCAGCGTGCGGCCCAACGGTACGCCTACATCTAAAAAATGCTGTGCGCGCATCACTTGATGGGCGATGAGCGCCTGCATATCGGGCGTCAGCACCGCAGCATTGATTTCATGCACCGTAATACCATAGCGCTGGCATTCGTGTTCCGGCAAATACACGCGCCCTTTTTGCAATCTATGGCCACATCTTGGCAAAAATTGATGAGCTGCAAGGCGGTACAAATGGCGTCGCTCTGAGTCTGTGCAGTTGCATCGTGTATGCCAAATAGTCCCAACATGAGCCTACCCACTGGATTGGCGCTGCGTGCGCAGTAATCCAGCAACATAGTCTCATCAGAGAAACGCGTGGTGGTGACATCTTGGGTAAATGCGGAAAGTAAATTGTAAAAAGGAGGCAATGGCAGCGAAAACGGGCGTATCGCGACTTGGTTTAGGCGTTGCATTAAACCCGTTTGCGGCATTTCATTGCGGCCAATTCGATCCAATTCGGCGGTTAAGGCAGCCAGCTGTTGCAAACGCAAGGCGGGATCGTCATCACCCTCATCCGCGATATCATCTGCAGTGCGGCAAAACGCATATAAGGCATGCACAGGCGCCCGCAGCGACTTAGGCAACACCCATGACCCCACGGGAAAATTTTCGTAATGATTAACCGCCATGTTGATGCGCCATCAAAACCCGTTTTCCATAATGATTTGCCCCGGTATTTTATTGCGGTGCATGGCATAGCCCAAGTTGATTAAAGCTTTGAACGTATCTTGCACCATGGCAGGGTTGCCGCACAGCATAAACCGGGTATCGGCTGGGGAAAAAAGTTTCCCCGCGTATTGTGCCAAACTGCCATCCTGCAACAATTCAGGCAATCGTTTACCCAAAGCACCCGCTACCTGCTCACGCGTCACCACGGGAACAAAGCACAATTGATGCACAAATGCACCCACCAAGGGATGGTCAGCCAATGCCGCTATGTGCTGGTTGAAAATCAGTTCATCGGCATAAGACACGGAATGCACCAACACCAAATGCGCAAACCGTTGCCACACTTCTGGCTGCTGCAACATAGACAGAAATGGGGCAATGCCGCTACCCGTACTGAGCATCACCAAATCACGCCCGTCGGCAAACCGATCAGGCAGCAAAAAACCCGTGGCGGTTTTGTCCAACAGTATCGAATCCCCTGCGCACATGGCTTCAAACCGCGCGCTCATCGGTCCACCCTCAATCAACACCGCAAAATATTCCAGCGTGTCGGCATATTCAGCCGACACCACCGAATAGGCGCGCCACAAAAAACCGCTGCCATCGCGAAAACCCAAACGTGAAAATTGACCAGCCGTAAAACGGTAAGATTCAGGTCTGGTTATGGCAAAAGTCATCAATTTGGACGTATGCCGCTTTACCCACAACACGGTTTCCTCAGTGAATTTGGCTTCTGCTGGTGCACTCATACAACCTCACTTCTGTTCAGGCAACCACAACGCCGCCTATCATCACAAACGAATATCAATTTCTCGGAATTGGCCACTGGACTCGGTGTGCTGAATTTGAATGGCGTCGCTGACTTGCCAAGCCCCATTATCCAAACGCTGATACTGCAGGCTAAAATCACCATCACCCAATTTTTTCACATCAAAGACATCACCTGCTGGCACATAAAATGACCGAATGGCCGTGAACTTACCCGCGCGCAACTCATACAATTGGGCAAACACCGCCGTATTTAAGCCACTGGCATCCACATGAATCACATTACGACCACGCTCACGCAAAACTGGGTAACCAGACACATATGCCGGTTTCACCGGAAAAGACTGCCCATTGGGTGCTGTCATCACCACGCCAGGTATCGATGCCGATAAGGCGGCGGGCTTATGCCATGTCATTTTCCACCATACTCCGCCCATCACCACCACCAACGCCGCAGCCAGTAGCCACAGCCAACCATGCCCTTGCGTGGCCAAAGTATTGGTATCCTCACCCAAGGCAGGCACCGTTGCCACGGCCTGACCGCCTTGAGTTACCTCGTGCTGGCGGTTCAGGCGTGTGGGTGCCACATTAGATTGCAGCTGCTGCCGCGCGATCCACACATCATGTTGATGCCGCTGCTCTGGGTCTGACAATACTGCATAAGCCTCATTAATCTGCGTCATCATCTGATGGGCTTGAGGGTTATGCGGATTGCGATCAGGATGGTATTTTTGTGACAACACGCGATAAGCCGCGCGAATCACATCCTCTGAGGCAGTAGGCGCTACCCCCAAAACATCATAAAAAGTACGAAACACACTCATGGCCCTGCGGCCCTTCCTCAAAACAAGTTCACATCAGTTGGTTTAAAGCGTGATTGATGTCATCCCAAATGTCGTCTATGTCCTCAATCCCTGCCGAAAACCGCAATAAGCCTTCACGGATACCCAATGCCTCTTTCACTTCATGGCTCATGCCACTGTGCGATTGGCTGGCACTGTGATTCACAAGGCTTTCTACACCACCCAAACTGGGTGCCATTTGCACCAATTTGAGGTTCTTAATAACGGTATTGGCAGCTTCGCGACTGTTGTTTTTTAAATAAATTGACACCACACCACCAAAACCACGCATTTGTTTGGCCGCAATATCATGATGCTCGTGTTCAGGCAGCCCGGGGAAAAATACCTTTTCTACGGCCGCATGTTTTTTCAGGCGCAAGGCCAATTCAGTCGCATTTTGCACATGTCTGTCCATACGCACGGCCAAGGTCTTGATACCGCGCAACACCAGCGCGCAATCCATAGGGCCAGCTACGCCACCACTGTTGATGGAGATGCTTTTCAATAATTTGGCGTGTTTGGCCGATTTGGTCACCACAATGCCCATCAACACATCAGAATGCCCACATAAATATTTGGTGGCTGAATGAAACACCACATCAACGCCCAAATCCAATGGATTCTGCAAATAAGGCGTGGCAAAGGTGTTGTCCATACCCACCAAAGCACCGGCTGCTTTTGCTTTAGCGGTCAACAACCCGATATCCACCAAACGCAGCAAGGGATTACTGGGGGACTCCAACCACACCATTTTCACTGGTGTTTCAGCCAAAATAGTATCCAAGTTGGCCGGATCGGTTAAATCGGCGAACACCACGTTTACGCCCCATTGCGCATACACTTCAGTGAGCAAATCATAGGCACCGCCATAAATATCAGCTACCGCCACGATGGTGTCGCCGGGTCGCAAAAAAGTGCGCCAAATAGCGTCAATACCTGCCATCCCGCTGGCAAACGCAAAGCCCTCTACGCCATGTTCCAATGCCGCCACAGTGTCTTCCAATACTTTGCGCGTGGGGTTGCTCACACGCGAATAACGAAACGGAATGCCCTCCCCGATTTCACGCAAAGCAAACATGCTGTTTTGATAAATGGGTGGCATCAATGCGCGGTTATGTTCGTCTGGATCGTAACTAGAATGAATGGCTTCCGTGGCAAATTTCATGCAAAACTCCTGATATCGGCACCCATGCTTGGCATGCCGCTTAAGCCCGTTTGGCAAGTTTAAAAGTGGGTGAATTTTAGCACGTTGGCCCTACTTTCAGGCAGCCCATTGCACAACAATCGCATTCACAGCGATTTAATCCGACTAATTTGCTCGGATTTAAGCAGTCCAGTATAATCGCCAGCCACGCATCTCATCATGCGCAGGCCCAGAGCCCAACCGCTTTCTTTATACTGAAGGATATGCAACAGCATGAATGCCATTGCCGACGTGCAAAGCAGCTTAGACAAACGCAACATGCCCATTAATCAAGTGGGCATCAAAGACTTACGCCTACCCATTGCCATCACTTCCGATGCCGGCACGCAAAATACAGTGGCGCGTCTGACCATGACCGTCTTTTTGCCAGCTGAGCAAAAAGGCACACATATGTCGCGCTTTGTTGAATTGATGGAAACACACCATGAAGCCATTGACTTTCAAGGTTTGCAAACGCTGACTGAAGCGATGGTGGCTCGTTTGCATTCAGATTCTGGTAAGTTGAGCTTGAGTTTTCCTTTTTTCCGTCGTAAACAAGCGCCGGTATCTGGTATCAGTAGCACCTTAGATTACGAAGTCACACTTAGCGGCGAGATATTAAATGGTCAATACCGCCACCGTTTACAGGTGATGGCGCCGGTAACCAGCCTGTGTCCTTGCAGTAAGGAAATTTCTCAATATGGCGCACATAATCAGCGTTCCCATGTCACCGTTTCCTTGTGTTGCACCGAAAAAGTAAGCATAGAAGAAGTCATTGACTTAATTGAAGCGCAAGCCTCCTGCCAACTCTATGGTTTGCTCAAGCGCCCAGATGAAAAATTCGTTACCGAGCAGGCTTATGACAACCCTAAATTTGTGGAAGACATGGTGCGCGATATTGCCACTGCGTTAAAAGCAGACGCGCGCATTGGCCAATTTACCGTGGAAAGCGAAAACTTTGAATCCATCCACAATCACTCCGCTTACGCCTTGATTCAATACCCATGATGACGCCAATATGGTTTGGGCAACATCAAGCGCAGAAGCGGGTTAGTGAGAAAATCGTGGCACCGCGCCCATCCTTGTGATCATGAATATATTCAAAAAACTGTGTTGGTTGCTGCTCATGTGGCTGGGTTTATTTCAGGCAAGCCATGGGCTTGATGCCAGCCAGTTATTGCCTGCTGAAAAAGCCTTTGTGCCCACCGTCACGGTGAGCAACAATCAGGTAACGGTTGAATTTGCCATTGCCGATGGCTACTATCTTTACCGCGACAAAATCATTGCAGACACCCAGCCCAAGAAATTTTTGGGTCAACCGCAATTTACGATTGAGGGCAAGACCAAAAGTGATGCTTTTTTTGGTCGGCAACAGGTTTACTACCAACGTGCGGTTCTCTCGCTGCCTTTCCTAAAACCCGCTTCGGGCCAACCATTTTCGTTGCATTTGAGCTATCAAGGCTGCGCCGATGCGGGCATATGTTACCCCCCTGTCGACACGCTCTTAAACATTAATGGCGATGGCCGCTATCAGCCACTGAACCTGCAAAAAGCAATCCCTTTTTACAACAACCGCATGAACAACCCCGCCAATCTGTGCCACCCGCAAAACCCGATAGCCACCGTTTTCAATTATCTTGGCAAACATTGAGCGCCAATTTATTGGCGTTTTTTATTGCCGGCATCGGCTTGAGCCTCACGGCCTGTATGTACCCATTGCTGCCCATCGTATCGGGCATCATTGTGGGTAATAATACCCACACCAAACGCCGCGCCTTGGTGCTTTCTTTTGTGTATGTACAAGGTTTGGCACTAACTTATGCCTTAGTGGGGGTGGCTGCTGCCTTATCGGGTGCTTTGCTCACAGTATGGTTGCAACAATCTTGGGTTGTGCTCAGTGCCGCCACCATATTAGTGGTATTGGCTCTATCAATGTTTGGGTGCTATACCTTGCAATTACCCAGCCGCTGGCAAAGCTACATACATACACGCAGCCATCGACTCCGTGGTGGCCACTTGTTGTCGGCAGGAGGGATGGGCATGTTGTCCGCCTTGATTGTCGGGCCTTGTGTAGCACCACCATTGGCATTCGCTTTGGGCTATATTAGTCAGACTGGTGATGCGCTATTGGGTGCTCTGGCTTTGTATGTATTGGCATTGGGCACAGGCTTACCGTTGATGATGGTGGCCACTCTGGGTAGCCACATTTTGCCTCGTGCAGGCGTATGGATGGTGGGTGTCAAACAAGCATTCGGATTGCTACTCATAGCCGCCGCAATCTATTTGGCCACGCCATTTTTGCCTTATCCGCTGGTCGTCTCGCTGTATACCCTACTGCTGGTCATCCCCGCAGGTTTGTTGTTGGTCAATCTGCGTCATTTTTCAGGCAAGCTAAAATACTTCAGCGCTATTCTAGGGTCGTTTTTACTGGGATTCGGGGTGTATTTTGCGCTGGCCAGTGTGCAACAACACAGTACCTTTCTGCACAGAGCGCTCACACTAACCCCCCCCAATCAAATACATTTTGGCCGAGTTTTTAATCATCCTGATGATTTAAACGCTGCCATAGAAGCCGCTTTTGCCGCCCATCCCAATGAGCCTGTGATTGTTGATTTCTATGCTGATTGGTGCGTGTCGTGCAAGGAAATGGCTGCCTATACACTGTCTAATAGCCATGTTCAACGCCGCCTCAATCCACACCGTTTTTTGCAACTGGATGTCACCGCCAACACACCAGCACAACAAGCCTTTCTCAAGCAATATGGACTATATGGCCCACCCGGTTTATTTGTGTTGAAAGCCGATGGCTGGCGCAGTGCGCCGTTGCTGGGTTATGTACCCGCAGAAGCATTTTTGCACTGGTATCAGCAACAGGCTCAACCCTGATCGCCCACTTCAGCGAATAGAAACTGGGGCAGTCCATAAAAAAACACCGCCCAAGGCGGTGTTTTGAGTGACACAGGCATCAATTTTTATAATGCCGATCAGCATCCTTCATGGCACGGCGAGACAGCGCCAAATTGCCTTTGTTTCGATCCAACACCAAAAACAAAAACAACCCAGGGGAGCTTTTCATCGGTCGCAACAAATAATACTGTTTACCCAGTGTAATCAGGATATCCTCGATTTTATCTTCTACCCCTTCACCTTCATACAGGCGGTCAATGGCTTTGACTTCTGAGCGCACAATTTCGGTATTCCCAGCCGCCAAAATATCCAAATCCATGCCAGATGGACTTTGTCCATCCAAAATCATGCCGCTACCATAATCCACCACGGCACACGCCATCACGCCTTTGGTCTGAGCCAATTCATTGATTACGCCTTCAAATCTCACGTTCGTATCCTTAATGATTTGGACAGGACCAGAAATCACCTATCCGATGTCAATTAGTACTTATTTTCCATTTTTTTACTTAATTTGACCAGCACAATCAGCGCTTTTTATCGCGAAAAAATCATTGCCTGCGTTTGGCAAACGCCATACTGCTCCCGCATAATAACGACTTTGTTGCTTCTGGTCATGGTCATGCTGTATTTGTATCAATCCAACTGCTTGGAATATTTAGCTGCCACCTTTGCCCAAGTATACCGGCTGCGGCCACCGTCGCGGCTTGGCAACCCATGCAAATTATGGTGCAAAGCCAAGGTATGCGCCGTTACCTGAATCAGTTTTTAGCACAACAACACGGCATTGCCGCCAATCTACAGTTTGGCTTGCCCGCTGGTTTTGCTTGGCAGCTGACGCGCCAAGTATTACCAGACACCCCAGCTGTTAACCCATTCCAAACCGATGTGTTGCGCTGGCGCTTGTTGGCTTTATTCAATCATTCTGATTTCAGGCAACCTGACTTGGCACTGGCACATGCTGCCTTAAGCGAATACCTCAACAGCAGCGAGCAAGCACCCTACCACTTAGCAGGCAAACTCGCAGATGTGTTTGACCAATATTTGATTTATCGCAGTGATTGGATAGATGCATGGCAACGTGGCCAGCTGCTCAATCTAGGCCAAGACGAAAGCTGGCAGGCGCAATTGTGGCGATATTTGGTACAAGAGACACCCGCGGCCCACCGAGCACAACAACAAAAAGCACTGTTAAGCGCCTTATCTGCGCGCGTTTTGCCTGAACGCATTGTGGTTTTTGGCATCACCACGTTAGCCCCCTTATACTTGCAACTGCTACAAGCCATCGCACAACACACTGAAGTGCACATTTTTGCCGTTAACCCCAGCGATCAATACTGGGGACACATTTTGCCAGCTGAGCACCTACTCCAGCACCACTATGATGGCCCGATTGACGACAATGTCGGGCACCCTCTTCTGGCCAGTTTGGGCAAGCAGGGCCGTGATTTTTTTGATGCCTTAAACGACATGCCGCATGTACAACTGGAGCAAAGCATCTATGACCAGCATCCCCGTTCAGGCAGCCTATTGGCCCGTTTGCAGCACCATATCCAAACTTTACGCATGCCTCAGCACGAGCCTGACAGCTTCATGGATGGCAGTATCCAGCTGGTGAGCGCACATTCCCGTTTGCGTGAATTGCAAATTTTAAAAGATCAGTTGTTGCAAGACTTGGCCAGACATCCAAAATGGCAGCCAAGCGACATCGTGGTGCTCACCCCCCACATCGAACACTATTTGCCATTCATTGATGCCGTTTTTGGACAATCTCAAGACGGCCAGCAAAGTCTGCCATTCTCTATTGCCGACGTCAAAATCAGCCATCAGCAAGCGCTGCTACAATTATTGGCCAAAACGTTGCCATTGATGCGTGGGCGTTTTGTCATTGATGAAGTGTTCGCGCTCTTGGATGAGCCAGCGCTGCGCGCCCGCTTCGATTTGAGCGATGCTGATGTGGACACCTTAACCGCAGCATGGACCGATATCGGTGTGCATTGGGGCAGTGATGCCGCTATGCGTGCTCAATTTGGTGGCAACAGTGCCCAATTTACTTGGCAGCAAGCACGTGACCGTACGGTATTGGGCTGGCTGCTGCCACAAACCAACGCGCCAACATCTTGGCAAGGCATACTGCCTTGGTTTGGCGAGCTGAGTCAAAACCCGCTGTTGATGCGCGGCCAAACCCTCATCGACACCTTAATACAGCACCACCAGACATGGCAGACGGAAGCAGACGTCCCCACGTGGTTACACCGCATTCGCGCTTTATTGCATGATTTGGCTGACGAAGACAACCTCACCGGCAGTGCCATGCAGCAATTGGAAAGCGCCTTGGCTGATTGGCAAGCGCAAACTACCCTAGCCCATTTCCAAGACACGCTTTCGCCTGATGTGGTCATAGAACATGTGCAGCGCTTCCTCGAGGGCACGCGCCAAGCGGGTTTTTTGCGCGGTGGCATCACTTTTTGCAGCATGGTCCCCATGCGTACCTTGCCTTTTCGTTGTGTGTGCTTACTGGGTTTGAATGATGGCGAATTCCCCCGCACCACCAAAGCTGCTGCTTTTGATTTGATTGCGCAACACCCACGCGCGGGCGATCGGGCGCGCCGTGATGATGACCGTTATTTATTTTTGGAATCGATACTCAGCGCCCGCGATAAATTGTATTTATCGTACGTGGGCAAAGACATCCGCAAAAATGAAGCATTGGCGCCCTCGGCACTGGTGTTTGAACTCACCGATGTGGTGGCTACTGTATTGGGGCTTACACCCACTCAATTTAACCAGCGCCACATCATTCAACATCCTCTACAACCGTTTTCACGGCGCTATTTTAATGGCTACCTCAACAGCACCCGCGCCGATTATGCAACGGCATTGAGCGCACCACCTGAGGAGGTAGCACCCTTTTACAACCCGTCTATACCCGCCAGCCTAAATCCTGTTGATGAGGAAATGGCACCCAACACCATTGACATACAAGATTGGCTGAGTTTTTGGCGTAATCCCGTCAAGCATTGGCTGCGTCATCAACTACAATGGCAGGCACCGTTCACGGAGGCATCAGAAGAAGCCGACGAACCATTTTCCATTATCGACAGCGCCGACGTGTATTCGGCCTATCTGTCGGCACGACGCAACGGCACAGATTTTGCACTGGTCGAAACCGAGCTGGCACAAGCGGGTAGTCTGCCTGAAGGCAATTTGGGTGATGCCGCTACCAAGGCCTACCGCGCCGCAGTGTTGTCCCTGCCCACCCAATGGTTTACCAGCATGCCAATGCCCGATGCCCCCATTGACTTGGCTTTTGGCCACACCCAATTATGCGGTTCACTCAACCATTTGTATGAAGATGGCCAATTGCTGTTTTCTGGCAGCCCGCTCAATGCGCCCGATACCATCGTGTTGTTACTGCGCCACTTATTGCTGTGCGCGGCCAATATCAAAGGCCTGCCCCATGAAAGCCACCATCTTTACCCACCTGCGCCCACTGTATTGAACACCATTGATGTGGACCAAGCACATGCCTGGCTGCGACCGTGGATAGACTACTACAAACTGGGACAAACACGGCCACTGCCTTTTTTCCCTAAAACCAGCCTGGCTACTGCCCAGCAGTGGCTCAAAACACAGCAGCAAAATGCCACTGAGCAAGATTACGGGGAAGCGGAGGTGACCAAAGCCCGCCACGAATACTTAGGCAGCCAATTCAACAGCGGTCAGGCAGATTACGACGAAGTACGCCAGGTATTTGGGCACGACAACGAACGGCCCATAGAGACTCCGCTTTTTTGGCAACTGCTGCGCGATCTACTGCTGCCTTTGCTGCGCGCCACGCACACGGAAGTATGACATGCCCCAACCTTTTAACCCCATCACCCTACCGCTCCATGGCATCAGCTTGATTGAAGCATCTGCGGGTACCGGTAAAACCTACAATATTGCGGCCTTATTTGCCCGTTTGGTGTTATTGGAACACAAGGCAGTGGAACGCATCTTGGTGGTGACTTTCACCAAAGCCGCCACAGCCGAACTCAAAACCCGCCTGCGTGCACGCTTGAATGACGCACTGTCGTTATTGCAAAATCGGCTGGATGAAGACAATCCGCCCGATGAGGTATTGCTGCAACTCATTGCAGCAGCAAGACAGCAAGAAAGTGATGACCAACTGATTTTGCGGCTTCAGGCAGCCATCAACCAATTTGACGGGGCTGCCATCTATACCATTCATGGTTTTTGCCAACGGGTCCTCACGGATTATGCTTTTTTGTGCCAATGCCCCTTTGACACCGAGACCGCCGAAGCCGACCCCAAACTATTGCGCACTTTTGCTGAAGATTTTTGGCGCCGTCATGTCAGCCATGACGCCACACTTGCCCCTCTGGTCGCCGAGCAAGGGCTAACACCACACCATTTGGTAAAAACCCTCGGCGCTTGGGTCAATCGCGCTGATTTGCAACTGCGCCCTGCCGGCGTCGCCGACTTGGCAGAACGCGAACGCACATTGCAAGATTGCTGGCAACGCGTGGCCCAAACATACGATGACATTCAGGCAGCCTTTTGGCGCTTGCACCCCAAGCTCAACGGCAACAGCTATCGCCAAGCAACCTTCAATGCTTTTTTTACGGAGTTGCAGGTCGCCGTGGCCACACAGCAACCCCTTTATGCATTCACCAAACACGACAAATTTGTTCTTTTTGAGGCACCCACACTACACGAAAAAACCAAAAAAGGGCAGATACTGGATGAACAAGACGTAGCCCTGCTGGCCCCATTGGCCGCTTTCGGCACTGCTTATTTGACATTAAAAACGGCGCAACAGGCGGCGTTATTGCAATTACAGTTGGCCTGTTTTGACTACATGCGCCAAGCCATGGTTGAACACAAACGCAACAGTCATCGACGCAGCTTTGATGATTTACTGGCCGACGTGGCCAATGCCCTATCCCCGCAAAACCCCCAAGCGAATGCATTGGCGGCCGCTTTATCCCGCGACTGGCACATAGCCCTTATCGACGAATGCCAAGACACCGATCCACTGCAATACCGATTGTTTAAAACCGCTTTTGCCGAGCAAGGGCGCCCACTCATCATGGTAGGTGATCCCAAGCAAGCCATTTACAGCTTTCGCGGTGCCGACATTCATGCCTACCTTCAAGCAGCCGCCGATACCCCGCCAAGCCAGCGTTATACCTTGTCCACCAACTATCGCAGCCACCAGCCATTGGTACAGTCCATAAGCCACTTATTTGGTGGCAAGGCGTGGCCATTTGTGCTTGAAGGCATCCGCTATACCGCCGTACAAGCCCATCGCGAACACACCAAGCTGACGCCAGCCGTACCTGCATTAAGCGTGCGCTGGCTACATGAGGTGATAGACGTTAACGACAAAGGCAAAGAAACGCTTCCCAGCAAGGAAATGCTGCGCCAGCGCGCTGCCAACTGGTGCGCTGATGAAGTGGCCAACACCCTCCAAAGCGGATTTTCAGGCAAGCTCAAGCTGAATCATCAACCCATCCAAGCGGGCGATATCGCCGTACTGGTACGCACACACAATGAAGGCAAATTGGTGGCTTCGGCCCTGAAAATGCGTGGGGTAGTTAGCGTATCATTGGACAACCAATCGGTATTTGCCAGTCTTGAAGCAGCGGCATTAAATGCATTATTGCAGTTTTGGCTGCACCCCCAACGCACCGAAACACTGCGCTATGTGCTCGGTGGCGTGCTCTATGGGTGGACAGCCGGTCAATTGACCCAATTAAATGCCGATGAAACGACATTGGATCAATGGTTGTCTTGGGCGCAACAGGCCCGTGAATACTGGCAGCAAAAAGGGATATACAGCGCATTGGTGTGGTTTGCCAATATCACCCAAATGGAAAGTCAACTATTGATGCGCCGTGCCGAGCGCAGCCTCACCAATTTTTGGCAACTGGCCGAATTACTGGCCGATGCCGAAGTACAATTGCCCTCGCCCACGGCCTTGGCACAATGGCTGCACACACAAAGCCAACCAGATCAGCGTCAAGGAGAAGAAGCCCTATTGCGCTTGGAGAGCGATGAACACTTGGTGAAAATCGTCACCATGCATGCCGCCAAAGGTTTGGAATACCCGATTGTGTTTTGTCCATTTGTGTGGGATGGCAAGGATGCCACCCAGGGCACTTGGGTCATTATCCACCGCGATGGCCAAGCTGAGCTGGTGCACAAAGATGGGTTGAGTGAAGCAGACAAAGACGCCATGCTAAATGATGCCATGGGCGAAATGCTGCGCTTGTATTATGTGGCCTTCACACGGGCGCGCGAGCAATTGATATTGTATGCGGGCGCCGGCAGCAATCTGGTGGATAATCCGTTTTCTTATCTGCTGGATGGTCACGCCGAAGGCAGCTTGGCGCAAAGCCGCGCGTATTGGGAAGCACATAAAGATCAGCGGATTTCAAGCTTGTATGCCGCTTGGCAGCATTGCCTCAACACGGCGGCCGGCGACACCGACATCCATTGGTTCACAGGGCGCCCGACACAGCACAGCTATTGCCGGCAGCCGTACCCGTCGAGCCTTATCAGGCCTTGTCTATCCCAGCACGATCTTTTGATTTCGTGCGCTACACCAGCTTCACAGCTTTGAGCCGCCACACCACCATACCCACCGCAGACGATGATGAAGAGCTGATACCCGTCATTGATGCAGCCGAAGCCGATGCACAGTCATCGCCCGACATTGTGGCAAGCGCTGCCACGCCGGAAACACCGCTACTGGGTTTTGCCCGTGGCATGAATGCAGGTTTATGCCTGCATGCTTTATTGGAAAATACTGAGTTTACCCATACTGCGGCCGCCCAAGCCGACGCCTATCCCCCTTTATTGAGCCGCTTCGGTTTCGATGCGCAGCTTGCGCCATTCATGCATGATATGGTTGATGCCGTGCGCGAGGCCCCCCTGTTTGCTGACAGCACCCTGGCTAACATAAATGCACACCAGCGCGTTGCCGAGATGGATTTTATGCTTCATGTTTGCGATTTTGCTTTGCCGGTACTACAAAACTGGCTGGCGCAGCCGCATTTAGGGCTACCTGAGATATGTGTGCAAGCGGCTCAAAGCCTTGATTTTGCCACTGTGAATGGTTTTCTTAACGGCGCCATTGATTTGGTGTGTGAAGACCCATGGGGCCGTGTATGCGTGATTGATTACAAATCCAATCACTTGGGCAACCGACTGGCCGATTATCATGCCGCCAATATGGATGCAGCCATGGCCGAACACCACTATTACCTGCAAGCACTGATTTACAGCATCGCTGTGGCGCGCTTTATGGCCACACAAGGCAGGTTGCCTGAAACGCTTTCCGTGCGTTATTTATTCTTGCGTGGCCTCAATCACGAAAACGATAACGGTATTTGGCGCTGGGACATCGCCACCCGCGATTTACAAGCGTGGTTGCCACATGACAAAGACTAAGCCCTGCGGTATATTTGGCGCAAACAACCAAGGAACTCATCATGTTCAGTAAACCTGAAGAAGTCATCATGGCCGTATTAGCGGGCTTATGGGTGATACTCACCTATTTTCTCAGCAGCTACGCCGGCATGCCCACACACACCGCTTTGTTGATCACCCTATTCACTCTAATTTGGGCTATTGTGTTTTTCTTAATGTGGCAGCGCAGCCAAACCCGCTTTATTTGGCCCATTTTTCTGGGGCTGCTGGTGGCGTGCTGGTGGCCGGCCATCACATGGTTTGCCTACAAAGATGTGATCCTGCCTGGCACCGATATGAGTACCATCATCTTGAGCCTGCCTTGGTATGCCACGTGGACAGCTAAATTCATATACGCCTTCATCCCGGTGGTGGTGGGCTATATCATCAAATGGCGCTGGCACCAACGTCGTCAAACACCAGCACAACCTTGATTCAGGCAGCCTGACGCACCTCATCTTGGCGGCCAAGCTTGTTGTTTGGCCGTTTTGACATCAGCCAAACGATCCCCTATGTCTATGCCTCCTTTAGATACCACTGCTTTATCCCGCCAACGATTGCGTCGCAGCCGAATTTGGGCTTTGGGTTTACTGCTGCTGGCCTGTGCGCTGTTTGTGGTGTCCTGCTTGTTGCTGCATCGATATCCTGCCCTAGGCTACCTAAAAGCCTTTAGTGAAGCCGCCATGGTGGGTGCTTTGGCCGACTGGTTTGCCGTTACCGCCCTATTTCGGCACCCTTTGGGCCTACCCATTCCCCACACCGCCATTTTGCCGCGAAAGCAAAGCAAAATCGGCGATGAAATTGGCCGTTTTATTGCGCATAATTTTCTGCAAGGCAAATCCATTGCTGTACGCGTCTACCAATTGCATCCAACCCAGAAAATGCTGGATTGGCTCACCAATCAAATCCATCAGCAAAGTTGGCTGCCCTTGTTGAGCGCGCAAATTCCAGCACTACTTCGAGCCGCCAAACCACAAGACGTATCCCGCTTTGTGGGCCAACTCATCGACAGTCAATACAGTGGAGAAAAACTGGGTCAAACCTTAGCCAATGTGCTGCAACTACTGAATAAACAAGGCATAGACACGGTATTGCTGCGCGCCCTAATGAAGCAAATACGCCGGTGGCTGCAAGACGATGCCACTCGACAAATGCTGGAAACCAGTTTATTGACATGGGCAGGTAAAATAGAAAAAGAAGCCCCCAATGCCTGGGACAAATTCAAGTCATCCTTGAAAACCACCTTGGCTGAGCGCGTGGACGATTGGGTAGCGGGCAAAGCCTTGGATTGGGCTGACTCCTACCTCGCAGCAGCGCTGGTCGATGACCAGCACACCTTATGGCGCGGTTATCGCAAACAAATTGTGCACAGCATTCGGCAATTACGCCGCAACCCGTTGTGGCATCAACGTTTGGCAGCTGGCCGTCACCAATTAGCACAATCACCGGCGCTACAAACCAGCCTGGCGCACATGTGGTCCAGTTTCATTGAGTGGAGCGAAGACGATGTGGGTCAATCAAATTCTTGGTGGCAGACCCAAATAGAACGATTATTGACCCACATGCAACTTCAGGCAAGCCATTACCCGCAGTTCATGCGCCGTGTTGACGCACGCTTGGCTTTGGCGGTCAAAGCCGCCGTCGAGCAATACAAACATCAGGCTGGCCAATTTGTGGCCGATAAGGTGAAAAGCTGGGATAGTCGCCAAATGGTGGATAAATTGGAGCTCAGTGTAGGGCGTGATTTGCAATTTATCCGCATCAACGGCACCCTTGTGGGCGGTTTGATTGGCTTGGTGATTTATGGCGCATCGCAATTTTTGTTGCAATAAACGCTGGTTCATCAACCTAATAATTAACACACTTGACCAAAGAATGGCCCAAATTCACGCTGGTTGGATCGCAAGGTATTCAATCGCATCTGGATGCGATGATACTTTACTAGCGAGTCATCCATTCATCCAATAAGCGCACACGACAAGCAATCCGATTGGCCCGTATTTATCCTCAATAATCAATTGATCTTTTCTTACCTTGAGTCAAAATAACCAACCAAAACGGAACCGAGCAGTGTCATCATCAGCGTAAAAATCCGCTTCATATTGGGTAATTCGATAATACTCCATGCCAGCAAGCAGCCTAATCTTCATGGTGGTGCTTGCATGGATGGGTCATCAATGGTCGCAAGGTTTGATGCGCCCGGCCGAGCGGGTGATATTAACTGGGTCGCCATCTGTCACATCCAGAAGACTTGCGCGATACGCATAAGTCGTTTTGGATTGTGTACCGGGACCACCCCAACTGCTATTGGATTTATTTTCGATAATCAATTGGTATTGTCGGTTTTTCTGGGGCGTGAAACTTAAACCAAACCCAAATTCTTCAACAGCACTGCTAAGCAGTGCGCCTAAACCACTGCCCATCTTTGGAATAAAAATGGTCAACGGCTTATCGGCATTAACCACCATGTCCTTAGAAATATAGGAATATCCATATGCAGACAAACCCATTTGCTGCATCTGCTCAACGGATAAGCCTTTGACACCCAAATCATGGGTAATAAATTCCTTGGTTTGGGGCGACTTAAACGACCAGAATGAGAGATCGCTGCGCAAGCTTTCTGGTCGCTGATCATTAATCAGTCCAGAGCGCGATAAATCCACACAATTGGCATTTGGTGTGGCAAATACACGCGCAGCATCTGTGGTCAATCTGATTGTGGCAGTGGCATCGGTTAATTGAAAGTCTGCCGGTTGACGCGCGCTGATGGTATAGCGCTCCATTGCACTACAGGCAGACAACCATACACACGACAGTACTATCAGTGATTTTTGCATGCAGGTTCCCTAAAAATATGGATTCGCTGATATCTTTTAATGATGATGCTTTTTTCAGGCAACACCACCACACCGTACTCGATTAAACGCAGGGATCACGCTACATTTAAATACATACCCCCAATGGGTGCTTAAATTTATCGTGCCAACATCAGCGCTTCGATTTCCGCTGTCGATTTCGGCACAGAACGAGTCAATACCTCATGGCCGGTTGAGGTCACCAATACATTGTCTTCAATGCGAATGCCTATATTATGAAAATCCGTGGGGATGTCGGCGGCAGCAGCGATGTATAACCCAGGCTCAACCGTTGTCACCATACCTGGCGCCAACATGATGGCTTGGCCTTGTGCATCAAAGCGACCACCCACGTCATGCACATCCAAGCCTAACCAATGGCCCAAGCCATGCATGTAAAAACGCCGATAAGTTTGCGTCTCAATGTTGTCGTCCACACGGCCGTGTAATAGCCCCAAATCCACCAAACCTTCGGTTAACAGGCGCACAGCCGCTTGGCTAATCAACTGCCAGTCTGCCCCTGGCCGAATGGCAGCAATGCTTTGCTCATTCACCGCTAAAACCACATCGTATACTGCTTTTTGTGCCGCGCTAAAGCGCCCATTAACAGGGAAAGTACGGGTAATGTCGCCCGCATACATTTGGTATTCAGCACCGGCATCAATCAACAATAAATCGCCATCGCGTAATGCCGACCCATTGGCCACATAATGTAAGCAACAGGCATTTTTACCACCCGCCACAATGCTGTTGTAAGAAGGTGATCGGGCGCCGCGCTGCATGAATGCATGCAAAATTTCCCCTTCCACCTGATATTCAAACTGTCCGACGCGCGTCGTTTGCATGGCGCGAATGTGCGCTTGTGCCGAAATTTCAGCCGCTGCGCGCATCAATGCTTGCTCACTGGCATCTTTCACCAAGCGCATGCCATCCAAAATAGCGCTGAAATCAATTAAGCCCGTGGGCGCGATGGTGCTACCATGAGCGGCTCGGTAAGCCGCCATATTGCGTACCTCATGCCAGATAGCCATGATTTCGGTATCGTGTTGCGGATAGCGGCCCCACAATGCATAAAGCTGCGTGTGTCCGGGCAAGGCTGCCTG
Organism: Snodgrassella sp. CFCC 13594; assembly: GCF_001590725.1. GTDB lineage: Bacteria > Pseudomonadota > Gammaproteobacteria > Burkholderiales > Neisseriaceae > Snodgrassella. The sequence goes on from NZ_LQXR01000005.1 coordinate 22,330, forward strand.
AAAACTACTTTGCCAGTCATCCATACTGCCTGCCGCATCCACGCCAAATGCCTCTTTGGCCGCAGCCGGACCATAGCGGAAACCGTTCCAGATTTCGTGTAATTCATCTTTATTACGGCAAAAAAGCGTGCTGCTACGGGTACGGCCATCCAGCAACAACATAGCGCCTGGCTCAGGAAACCCGGTAAGATAGTGTAGGTAGCTATCAGGACGATAGGGATATTCGGTGTCATTGCTGCGCACCCGTTCGGGTGCTGCAAATACCACGGCCACGCCGGTTTCACCCAATTGTGCCAATACCTGCTCACGCCGGGCTTGATAAACTGCAATCGCCACATCCATTTGTCTCTATCCTTTTCTTTGGCGCGCCTGCGCCACTTGCTGTGCCAGCCATAGCGCCAGCGCGGCACCGCACACATCCGCTACGCCATCTAAAACCTCAGCTTGTCGTGTGGTCGTGAAGAGCCCTTGTAGCATTTCGCTGCCGACCGCCCAAACCAACGCGCAACTCATCAACGTGCGCCAAGGTATGGGTCGCCCTTGGCTAAAAAAACCTTTAGCCAATAACCACATTTGCACAAAAAAAAGCGCGAAGTGACTCGCTTTATCAAAATGAGGAAATGGCGCTGGGCCACCGCCATCCTTGAAAAATAAAGCATAAATGCCCGCCCAAAACCACACAGCTGCTAAGCCAAACCATTGATTCACGCGCCCAGCGGCCATCAATTAGCCGCCTCTTCATCCAGCCAGGTCTGGCACACATCGGCTAATCGCGTAAAAGCACCGCCGCGAGAGGCCAACGAAGCTTGCCAAACACATACAGTAGGGATGTCGGGAGCCTCATCAATGGCACACTCATACAGCCAAAAATCCAGTGTTTCGGCACAAATACCAATGGACTCAGTTTGCAAAAGATCGGTGATGGCTTGCATAAAAGGCTGCCTGAAAAAAAGCCGATGTGTCGGCCTAGGTATTAGTCTAAGTCCAAAGCGGCAGTCGTATACACATCTTGAACATCATCTAAATCCTCCAACGCGTCCAAAAGTTTTTGCATTTTTTCGGCGTCTTCGCCACTCAGTTCGGTTTCGTTTTGGGCACGCATGGTGACTTCACCATCATCAGCCTGGAAGCCCGCTGCGGCCAACGTAGCTTTGACATCAGAATATTCATTCGGACCAGTAATCACCTCCACCGAGCCATCATCCTGCGTCACCACGTCTTCGGCACCCGCCTCCAACGCGGCTTCCATCAATGCATCTTCATCCACGCCAGGCGCAAACAACAAATACCCCTGATGCACAAATTGAAACGCCACCGAACCATCGGTGCCCAGATTGCCGCCATTTTTACTGAACGCATGGCGCACATCGGCCACGGTTCGGGTTTTATTGTCAGTAAGGCAATCCACCATCACAGCCGCACCGCCAATACCATAGCCTTCATAACGCAACTCTACGTATTCCACACCTTCTAGATTGCCCGCCCCTTTATCAATCGCCCGCTGAATATTGTCTTTGGGCATATTGGCCGCAGTGGCTTTGTCCACTGCCAAACGCAAACGCGGATTCGAACCCACTTCACCACCACCCAAACGAGCTGCAATGGTGATTTCTTTGATTAATCGGGTAAAAATTTTACCGCGCTTGGCATCTTGGCGCCCTTTGCGGTGTTGGATATTGGCCCACTTACTGTGTCCAGACATATACACTCCTTCGATTGGTGACCCGTTTCACAGCGAATGTGAAAAGAGAAGCCAAAGCACGTAGCTTTGGCATTCAGGTATTTGATATGGCGGCATTTTACCATGCTGGGGGTGGCTTGAGTAGGCCGGCATTCAGGCAGCCCGAACCTCAAGCAAGATTAACGTGACTGGCAACGTGTTTGAATGTCGGCCAAAAGAGCAGAACAAGCACCAGAAACAATATGCCATGTCTCGCGAAAATCACCGGTGAAATAAGGATCCGGCACATGGTCATATTGGCAATTGCCCAGCCAATCCGTTAATTTATGCACACGATGCAACCGAGATGGCCCAAACAAGCGCGCCAATTCGGCCATATTATGGTCGTCCATCGCCACAATGTAGTCATAGTCATCGGCATCACTGGCGCGCACTTGACTGCTGACAAAGCCATTGGGCAAGATATGATGCGCCACCAACTCCGCACGGGTGCCAGCATGCATGTCTTCACCATTGTGCCAACCCGAAGTTCCAGCACTGGCGGTCTCAACCATTTGCGCACATCCAGCTTGCTGGGCCAAGTCCCGCAACACAAATTCAGCCATCGGCGAGCGGCAAATATTACCCAAACACACAAACAATACCTTGGTTTTCAACATCAGTGATGCTCGGTAAACAATGGATTATGACCCAGCATGTGTATCGCCTGAGCATAATTGGGCAACGCATCGGCCTCAGCCAGTGGCTCATGCAGCAAACGAATGTTTTCCACTTGGCATTCGGCCAGCAAATCGATGAATTGCTGTACCACCGTATCCATGTTGTCGGCTGGGGTGAGCGGCCAAGCAAAGACCTGTGGTGCCAATTCAAAAACCGCATCGGTGGCGTTAAAACCAAACAACAGCCGCCCTCCTGCCTGCGCTGCGATGACCACACCCACCCGCGGACTTTGCAACCGAATGGCACGCACGGCATTGGTGGTAAATACATCACATGCCATACGCAAACGCAAGGCATTGCCCTCTCGCATAGCGGTCATCGGCGTCATGGGCATCATGGGATTGGTAAATAACGTTGCGCCAGGCGTGTGAAAATGGGTTTGCCACGCTTGCATCAGTGGTAACGCCACACTACCCAAAGGCGTGGATAAGGCTGCCTGAATGCCTTTGCCCGCAAAACCCACCGCATAGCGTACTTGCACTGATTGGCCCGCTTCAAGGGCAAAGCCTTGATCGGATAATGTGCTCAGTAAAGACTCAGCGGCAGCGGCATTTTTTTTTCGCCGCAAACCATTGATGCGCTTTAATTGCCCCCAGTTCAGCTGCACTGAGCAAATGAGGTGCCCAGTGTATGGTGGCCCAATCGGATAGCCAAGGCTGCCCTTGAAAAAGGGTTTCGATCTCAGCCACTGGCACATTGTTGGGTAAATGGATCGTTTGTTTGGCACCGCCACCACCACCACCGGCAAAGCCAACCATTGCACTTCGTCATCACCATGCGCCGCCAATACATCCGCCAAGCTTTGCCACAAAGCACTGTAAACCGCAGCATTGGGCGCCAGAGCCAGCGCCACCGACAAATTCAAATAGTGGTTTTGCGCCAACATTTGCGCAATTTCAACGGCCAACGTTTCTCGTGCCAAAGTCGCTTGTGCTTTAGAAGTAGGCGCCGCCAACTGTGCCGCGTGCAACAGCAATTCATTTTTAACAGGGTCTGTCGGATACGCGCGCGTATCAGGCAAGCGATAATGAGTGGGGTTCATCGTGATGGAATACAGGCAATATAAAGAATGCCATTCTAGCAAAATTCACACACTTCGGTGGCACATGCCACGCACTCGAATGCAAGACTGCCAACCAAAAGCACACGCCCAATTCTGGACCCATGAGCGACAGGCCAATGCTGATCGCCACTGCTACAAAAACCAGCAACAACAATCCTGATGCCTAACCAATCTTTAGTTGATTTTTTATTGTCACGTAAAAAAGCCCCGTTCGAGAGCATTACTCAGCCTTCTTTTTATGGTGGTTTAGGCCAGCATTTTCAACACTCAGCGCCTGCGCCGCCACTCATCGAAGAACAAGCAAAACCCATATCCATCCATGCAGGGAGCGCACAGACATTGGCGCCCAAATAGGCTGGATCAGCCAAAGCCGCCAACCTCATGTATCGAAACTCAGCCCGAGCAAGCAAGGCTGCTTGGCTCACGAACATCCTTGCTTGCAAACCCGATGTTGTTAGCGGTGGTAAACCCAACGAGGCTTTAAAAACTGGTGACGACAATGATGCCGTTAGCCCAGAATTTTTCAGCAATAGAGATGCCGGTGTCGCTTACGGCGTGGTGAACTAGGCCTAAGCCAAAACATTGAAATATCAAGCCTTGATCATGATTTTCAGCGTGGTGAACTGGGTCTAAACCACGCACATTATTGCATTGTTGTTCAATCTGGCAAGCATTCTCCCACCAACCCAAAATCATGCGACATGGGCGTTTCAGGCAGCCTGAATGACCAAGCTGCCTGAATTTTATGCCACTTTGTCTTGAAACTCTTCATTCCACCCTTATCTGGTTTAGCAATTAATGATTTTGTCCCCTGATTGAAAACCGTTTTAGAGGTACATGATGAAACAAACCCATGCATTTCAAACTGAAGTTAAACAATTACTGCAACTGATGATTCACTCTTTGTATAGCAACAAAGAGATTTTTTTGCGAGAGCTGATTTCCAATGCGGCTGATGCCTGCGACAAACTGCGCTTTGAGGCACTCAATAACGCAGCACTGCTGGGCGACGATACTGAATTCAAAATCACCGTCACCGCCAACCAAGACGCCAAAACCATTACCGTGTCCGATAACGGCATCGGCATGAATGAAGCCGAGATCATTGAGCATTTGGGTACCATCGCCAAATCAGGCACCAAGGCCTTTTTTGAAAAGCTCACGGGTGATGCGCAAAAAGATGCCCATTTAATTGGCCAATTTGGCGTGGGTTTCTACTCGGCGTTCATGGTGGCGGACAGCGTGACTGTAGAGAGCCGCAAAGCTGGGCTGCCTGAACATGAAGCTGTCCGCTGGGTGAGTGCCGGCGATGGCGAATACACAGTAGAACCCATCAGCAAAAGTACGCGTGGCACCAACGTGATTTTGCACCTCAAAGAAGATGAGCACGATTTGCTTTCCGATTGGACACTGCGCCGCATCGTGACCACCTACAGTGACCATATCGCCGTGCCCATTTACATGAAAAAGGCGCCTGAATACGACGACGAAGGCAATCCCAAACCGGTGGATGAATTGGAAATCGTCAACCAAGCTCAAGCCTTGTGGTTGCGGCCTAAAAATGAAATTACTGACGAGCAGTATCAGGCCTTTTATAAACACGTTTCACACGACTTTGACGATGCCTTGGCGTGGACTCATTTTCGCGTAGAAGGCCGCCATGAATATACCGGTTTACTCTATATTCCCAAACGCGCACCTTATGATTTGTATGAGCGCGATCCCAAACATGGTGTACAACTGTTTGTGAAACGTGTGTTCATCATGGATGACGCCAAAAAACTGATGCCTTTGTATTTGCGCTTTGTGCGCGGGGTTATTGACAGCAGTGACTTGCCTTTGAATGTATCGCGCGAAATTTTGCAACAAAGCAAAGATTTAGATGCCATTCGTGCGGGGAGTGTCAAAAAAGTTTTGTCTTTACTGGAAGACATCAAGAAAAACGAACCGGAAAAATACACCGAATTCTGGTCAACCTTTGGCAATGCTTGAAAGAAGGCATCGGGGAGGATGTGGCCAATAAAGATAAAATTGCAGGGCTGTGCCTATTTGCCTCTACCCACAATGACACGGATGCACAAAATGTATCGCTCGCTGATTACATCGCTCGTATGAAGGCAGGCCAAGACAAAATTTATTACATCACTGGCGACAGTTATGCTGCTGCCAAAAACAGCCCACACTTGGAAATTTTCGCCAAAAAAGGGGTGGAAGTATTGCTGTTAACCGATCGCGTAGACGAATGGGTAGTAGGCAGCTTGTTTGAATTTGGTGGCAAAAAACTGATCAGCGTGGCTAAGGGTGATTTGGATTTGGGTGATTTGGCTGATGAGGCAGACAAAGCAGAACAAACCAAAATAGAAGAAGCCAGCAAAGCCGTGGTGGAAGCGATCAAAGCCGATTTGGGCGACAAAGTGGAAGCAGTGCGCGCCACCACTCGTCTTACCGATAGCCCCGCGTGTTTGGTGGTCGGTGAAAACGACATGAGCCAACATTTGGCACGCATGCTGGAAGCCGCTGGCGCCGGTGGGCAAATCCCGCACAGCAAGCCCACATTGGAAATCAATCCGGAACACTTATTGGTTCAAAAAATCGCCGAAGCCCAAGATTCAGCACAACGCCGCGATTTATCTGAATTGGTGTATGAGCAGGCACTTTTGGCAGAAGGTGGGAAACTCGACAACCCCGCAGCGTTTGTTAAACGCATGAACCATCTATTGCTCACCATGAGCCAATAATCTTTTAATTTTTAAAAAAATCAACAGGCTGCCTGAAATATTCAGGCAGCCTGTTTCTGTTTTCAAGCAGCAATGATAGGCTAAAGCATGCACATTGCGTTGTTTTGTTCCCGTTTCAGGAGCCGCTATGAATCACAATCCACGCCACATTCCGATTTATTCCAACGGCCAATATCCCGATAGCTACTATGCTGCCAGCCGCAACGACCACACTGAATACCCCACGTTGCAAAATGACATGACTGCTGAAATTTGCGTAGTCGGCGGCGGCTACAGCGGCTTATCCACCGCCATTCACCTACTGGAACTGGGGCATGAAGTGGTGCTCTTGGAAGGCGCGCGCATAGGCTGGGGCGCATCTGGACGCAATGGGGGTCAAATCGTCAATGGTCTCAATGCTGGCTTAGACAAAATTCAGAAAGCATATGGCGCCGACACCGCAGCCTTCGTAGGCGGCCTGATTACCCGAGGTAACGACATCATCCGCCGCGTGATTGCCGATTACCACATTGAATGTGATCTAAAAAATGGCAATATCTATGTTGGCCACACCGAAGCACACATGCAAGGCTTACGCAATAAAAAAGCATTATGGGCACAATACGGCATGGACAGCCATGAAATACTTGACCGCACTGCGCTCAAACAATACATCAATAGCAATGCCTATTTAGGTGGCATGATTGACCATTCAGGCGGACACATGCATCCACTGAATCTCGCGTTGGGTGAAGCACGTGCCCTCACTCAACTCGGCGGAAAAATATTTGAACACACCTTGGTCACTGAAGTGACCCCGGCCCAGGATCATGTGTTGGTGCTCACCGACCAAGGCAGCGTGCGCGCCCAGCAAGTGGTGTTGTGCGGCAATGCTTACTTAGACAAAGCAGTACCAACGCTGCGCGACCGCGTTATGCCAGCCTCAACCCAAATTGTGGCCACCGAGCCATTGGGTGATTTGGCAAACGAATTGATGCCTGGCGGTGCTTGCGTGGAAGATGTGCGCTACATTTTAGATTATTACCGCATCAGCGCAGATGGCCGCCTTCTCTTTGGAGGCGGCACCGTATATGGCGGTACGGATCCTGCTGATATTGAAGCCAAAATCCGCCCCAATATGGAAAAAGTGTTCCCACAAACTCAAGGTGTCAACATTGATTATGCGTGGAGTGGCAATTTCGCCATCTCCTTTTCGCGCGTCCCGCAAATGGGGGAAATTCACCCGCGCATTAAATTTGCCCACGGCTATAGTGGACATGGCGTCACCGGTTCTCATCTGTTTGGCCAAATTTTGGCCAATGCCATTCATGGCAATACCACCGAATATGAGCGCTTCAAAGCCATCCCTTGGCTACCCTTCCCCGGCGGCCGAGCTTTGCGCGTTCCCTATTCCATGATTGGCTCATGGTGGTATGGCTTGCGCGATCGATTGGGCATGTAAAAAAACACTTAGAGCACAAAAAAGGCTGCCTGTGCATTCAGGCAGCCTTTGGTTTTCCACTTAAATCAACGTCGCAGATTGGTTTTAAGTAATTCTTTGATTTCATCGCCACGACCATTCATGATCGCTTTAATCATAAACAGACTGAATCCTTTAGCTTGAGCCAATTTGATTTTGGGTGGCATCGCCAGTTCTTGTTTGGCGGTAACCACATCCACCAATGCCGGGCCATCAAACGCCAATGCTTCGGTTAAGGCGGCATCCAAGTCTTCGGCTTTTTCTACGCGAAAAGATTTAATACCGATAGCGTCTGCCATCGCTGCAAAATTCGGATTTTGCAAATCGGTGGCATGATCCAAATAGCCAGACGCTTTCATTTCCATCGCCACAAACCCCAATGTGCTGTTATTAAAAATCACGATCTTCACTGGCAGATTAAGCTGTTTAACAGTCAGGATTTCACCCATCATCATCGCAAAACCGCCATCACCAGACAATGACACCACTTGCCGTTTGGTATCCGCGCCTTGCGCACCCAAAGCTTGCATCATGCATTGGCCATAGAACCGTGGTTAAACGAACCGATTAAGCGGCGTTTTCCATTCATATGCAAATAACGTGCAGCCCACACCGTTGGCGTACCCACATCGGCGGTGAATACAGCATCATCAGCAGCCAATGCGCTGATTCGGCTGGCCACATATTGTGGATGAATGGGTTTACCCGCAGGCGTACTCACGGCCAAATCATCCAATTCGGCGCGGGTTTTCTGATAGTGCGCTTTGGCATTGTCCAAAAACGTACCATCTTTATTATCGGCCAACAATGGCAACAAGGCTGCGGCAGTTTCTTTTACACCGCCAATAATGCCTTGCGTCAATGGCACACGTTTGCCTAAATTGGCGGCATTGATGTCCACTTGGAATACTTTGGCTTTTTCAGGATAAAACGGGCGATATGGGAAATCGGTGCCCAGCATCAACAGAGTATCGCTGTTGAGCATGGCATGGTAGCCGGAAGAAAAACCAATCAACCCTGTCATCCCCACATCATTTGGATTATCCCACTCTACCCATTCCTTCCCACGCAAAGCATGCACCACAGGGGCTTTGAGTTTTTGTGCCAAAGCCACAACTTCATCGTGCGCACCTGCACAGCCAGAACCAGCTAAAATAGTAATGGCCTTCGATTCATTCAAAGCAGAGGCCAGTTTGTTGATTTCTTCAGCATTAGGCAGCACGTGAGGTAATACGGGTGCTGTCCATTGATCCGCCGTATCCGCAGGTATTTCGGACAATGATACATCCCCTGGGATCACCAAAACCGCTACACCACGCTGGCCCACAGCCACATTCATGGCTCGGAATAAAATTTCCGGCATTTGCTGTGGATTAGACACCAACTCCACAAAATCGCTACATTCGCGAAACAATTCTTGTGGATGGGTTTCTTGGAAATAGCCCAAACCAATTTCAGATGAAGGAATGTGTGACGCAATCGCCAATACCGGTACATGGTTACGCTGGCAATCAAATAACCCATTGATTAAATGCAAATTACCAGGCCCACAACTACCAGCACAGACTGCCATCTTACCCGTGACCGCGGCTTCTGCACCAGCGGCAAAAGCGGCAGTTTCCTCATGGCGCACGTGCATCCATTCAATTTTACCGTTGCGCCGCAAACTATCGTTAATGCCATTTAAGCTATCACCGGTAATGCCCCATATCCGCTGCACGCCAGCATTAACCAACGTATCCACCAGTAAATCCGCGATTGTCCTAGCCATATTGGTTTCCTCTTGATGTTGTTTTATGTGTTTATATAAACACTATAATACGCCTTCTTTTTAAAATTTTCACTTTAGAAAAATAAATATTCCTATATTGTTCGTTTATTTTCTTTAATTTGTGTATGCAAAAAATAAATATTCGATTTAGAAAATAGGAAAATGGTTATTGCCTATCCCGTTATGGAAATCGAAAACCCAATTAAAAATACGGCGCAAACACGACGGCTATGTTCTTATCCACCGCTGCCTGAATCCAATCCTCATCTTGTGGGGTCAATGAATACACCGTTACTGTCTTTGTGGCATGTGCCTGCTGCAAAGCTTTTCACAAAGCAGCGGCAACCACCGCTGGATGGTCGAATTCACCGCAATCGAACCAATATCGTGGTTGGTTCGTGCGCAATGGCCACCATTAAAGGACTTGCGTTCATCTCAGATATCCTTAACCATTATGGCATTGGATACGGGGTGACCTGCACCGAAATACCATTCAGTAACGAGTTATTGATTGGCTGCTGTTGTTGCATGTATTGCGTCACGCGTGAAAACTGTATCTACTGCGTTTCTGCACAGTCGCAATCCCACGCAAGCACAATCACACCATACCGAAAACCATCAAGCGGTGCATCTCATCTCTCTTTTTATACTGTCCGCAATGACAATCATCACACAAGCCAATCCATTGATCAAGCCACAAAAAACCGCCGATGATAATAACCATTCGGCGGTTGAATGCAGTTTAGGCAGACTTAGGCTGCCTGAAAAAACCATGGACTCAAAATGCTTCTCCGACTTTAACTCCGCCACAAACATCCTTGGGTGTGGCCAATTGCGATACCACCTGCTGGGCAGCTTGAAATTCAGGCGTCTCCATCATGCGCACAAAATCGTTGGGCTCTCCTTGCCCCGCAATCATTTGCCAACGCTGCGCCAATAATGCAGTGGGATGCCAAGCCAAATCAGCTACCAACGCGTCTACCCAATCGGGTTTGTTGCACACCAGCACGATATCACAACCCGCCGTGAATGACCGCTCTGCTCGTGCCAGAATGTCGCCCGCCATGCTGGCACCTTCCATGGTCAAGTCATCAGAGAAAATCACACCGTCAAAACCCAATCGCTCACGCAGTACGTCTTTTAACCAAATTTTGGAATACCCTGCAGGTTCGTGTGCATCAATTTGTGGGTAAATAACATGTGCTGGCATCACCGCCGCCATACCAGCATCAATCAAATCCTTAAACGGCTGAAGATCGTTATCCCACAACTCATCCCAACTACGGTTATCTTCGGGTAAGGTCATATGACTGTCTCCCGATACATGACCATGACCGGGAAAATGTTTGCCACAAGCTTTCATACCGCCACGGTGCAGGCCTTGTTGCACGGCCAAAGCCAATGCAGCCACAATGGCAGGTTGCCGATGAAAGCTGCGATTGCCAATCACCGCACAATCCCCCCAGTCCAAATCCAATACTGGCGTAAATGACAAATCAATACCACACGCACGCAATTCTGTGGCCAGTACCCAGCCTGCCTGTCGCGCCAATGCTTTGGCGCGATCTTCACCATCCATATCCCAGATTTCACCCAATACATGCATGGCCGGCAAGCGCGTAAATTCCTGAATAAAGCGCTGCACCCGCCCGCCTCATGATCCACGGCCACCACCAGCGTAGGCTGCCTTAATGCTTTAATGTCGGCTACTAATCGCGAAATTTGGTCACGCGATTGGTAATTACGGCGAAATAAAATCACCCCACCCACCGCGGGATCACACAAACGCACCCGCTCTTCTTCTGTCAATTCAAAACCAGCCACGTCCGCCATGACTGGACCACGCGGCAAACCAATTGCGTCCATTTTTATGTCTGTTTCCCATTAAAATCGATGTACCCTGCTTGTACAGGCAACCAAATCAAGCCCCAACAGCACATTTAAGGCAGCGCCAGCGCCAAGAATAAGGTACTGCTACCGCGTTTAACCAGCAACGGAATATTCTTCCCTGAAGAAGTCAATGCTTGTGAGAAACTAGACTCATCACGCACATTCTGTTGCCCCAATGCCATAATGACATCACCACGGCGCACCCCAGCTTGGGCAGAAAGGCCTTCCGCCTGTACCACCAGCAAGCCTTCTTGGCTGGGTTGCAATCCCAAGCCTAAATTACCCACATTGAAGCTGCTGCCTTGAATCTCATTGCCACCTTCACTTTTATTGGTATCGGCAGCAGTGTCATTGTTCATGGTATCGAGCAATACCTTAATGCTTTCTTGCTTGCCTTTGCGCCAAATGCCCAAGGTAATCTCTTTACCTGGGGGCAGTAAGCCCACCATAACCGGCAAATCACTGGAATTATCCACCTCTTCGCCATTCACACTTTGCACAATATCCCCTGGCTGCAAGCCCGCCTTGGCGGCAGGACCACCTGGAATCACTTGCGATACCAACGCACCATTGGCTTTGCTCAAACCAAAAGACTTGGCCAAATCATAATTCACTTCCTGAATCACCACACCCAAACGCCCACGTTGCACTTTACCAGTGGTTTTCAACTGCTCGGCCACGCTCATGGCCACATCAATCGGAATCGCGAAAGAGATACCCATAAAGCCGCCGCTACGGCTGTATATTTGCGAATTGATACCCACTACCTGGCCTTTTAAATTAAACAAAGGCCCGCCGGAATTACCGGGGTTGATGGCAACATCAGTCTGAATAAATGGGGTGTAATTTTCATTAGGGAGGCTGCGGCCTTTTGCCGAAACAATCCCAGCAGTTACACTGTTATCAAAACCAAATGGTGCGCCTATAGCCGCCACCCACTCACCCACCTTCAGCTCTTTCGGACTACCAACATGAACCACGGGCAAATTATCTGCATCGATTTTTAACAGGGCTACGTCCGACTGAGCATCAGAGCCAATCAATTTGGCCTTGAATTCGCGCTTATCGTTGAGCAGCACCTTGATGTTATTCATGCCCCCCACCACGTGGGTGTTGGTCAAAATGTAACCATCTTTGCTGATAAGAAAACCAGAACCGAAATTGTATTCATCTTCCGGATCTTGCGGTGTGGAAGGCACATTCGGCAATAATCGTTTGAAATATTCATAAAACGGGTCAGTATTGGCACCTTGGTTTTGATCAGCACCGGTGTCTGGTGTACTATTTTCATTCACTTCACTGCGTGAAGCTTGAATATTCACCACTGCAGGGCCTTCTTGCTCGACCAGTTGCGTAAAGTCAGGCAGCAACATGGCCACTTTGCCATCTTTGGTACCTTCCATCTTTTGCACAAACCCCTGGTCTTCTTTATCTTTGCCAAACCATTGGTGAATTTTGTCACAACCGCCCAAAACCAACGCAGCCGCCAGCAAGCCTGTCACCATAAATTTCTGATTGATGCGCATAGAACTCTCTACTCCATTGACGCGTTTGTCCAAGTTTATCTCGGACATAAGTGTCCGTCATTCTAAACAAATCATTCAAGCTGGTACAGATTAAAACCAAGTCACGACCACAAAAAAGCCATTGTTCCTAATCATGAAAAATAGATCACGATTGCCAATTTTTTGCGGGATAGTCACACAAATCACGTATCAAACACTCGTCACACAATGGCTTTCTTGCCTTGCACACATAACGCCCATGCAAAATCAACCAATGGTGCGCGTTGAGCAAATAGGGCTTGGGCACCACTTTCACCAGTTTATCTTCGACGTCACGCACAGTTTTTCCTGGTGCCAAACCAGTACGATTGCACACTCGAAAAATATGTGTGTCGACGGCAATCGTAGGCTCACCAAATGCCGTATTGAGTACCACATTGGCGGTTTTTCGACCCACACCCGGTAGCGACTCCAAAGCCTCGCGCGTACGTGGCACAAGCCCATCATATTGAGTCACCAGAATATGGCAGGTAGCCAACACATGTTTGGCTTTGGTTTTGTATAAACCAATGGTTTTGATGTAGCCCATCACCTCATCCAAACCCAAATCCAACATGGCTTGAGGTGTCGGCGCAGCAGCAAACAATAACCGCGTGCATTTATTTACAGACACATCGGTTGCTTGCGCGGAAAGCAACACAGCAATCAGCAGCTCAAATGGATTGTGATACACCAACTCGGTAGTTGGGTGGGGATTGGCTGCCTGAAAGCGAGCAAAAATCTCAGCGCGTTTTTGTGCGTTCATGGTTATAGTTAACGATTATTAGGGTTATTGAGCCGACGAAATTGCCATGGGGGCAAAGGATTGCGCGCATTCCACACGCCCAATCGCTGCTGCCGGGCTTGGCCTTCGGCCTTTTGGTAATGAGCAAATTCAATCTGGTTTTGCTGTTTTTTGGCCAAAGAAACATAATGCCAAGCCCATCCTTGCGCGACCAGCCAAGCATTGACGTCTTGATGCTTATAAGTCAACTGTGCCACTTCACGCCGATAGCGATCATGCCCAAGCAAATTCACCACCACGGTTTTGCCCAACAGCCACTGTCGCAATGCATGAGCACTGGCCTGACCATTTTGCTGGGTTAATTCTGGCGCATCAATATTGGCCAATCGAATTTTGTGGATGCCGCCATGCGCATCTCGGACGCGCACCGTGTCGCCATCGTGTACGGACAGCACCACAGCATCATAAGCCATGCGGCGATGAGCCCATGTTGGTGGCTCAGCAATCAAAACTGACTGTTCAACGCCGTTTATCTGCCGCCCCCAAACTGCTGCATCGGGCAGTATTGGTGTCGCCAGCACACGGGTCAATGGGGCATTCCACCCCACTGCCCATATCACCACACAATACAGCGTCACTTTCAGGATTGCATTCATTTGTTCACTTCAATTAAAGCAATTGGCCGCGCAGCGCACGGCCAATTGAATCATCAATCACCTACATTATTTAGGTTCAGGCAGCCTGAAATAGCATCACACTTGGGCACGCAATATTTCAACGCCACCTTGTCGAGCCAATACCAACAAATCAGCAGGCCGGTGAGCAAACAAACCATTATCAACCACACCGGGAATGGCATTAATGGTGTCTTCCATTTTAATGGGTTCATCAATCAACAAACCGCTCACATCCAAGATTTGGTGACCATTATCAGAAGTAAAGTTGAGACGCAAATCAGGTTGGCCACCCAATTTAACCATCTGACGAGCCACCAGTGAGCGGGCATTGGGGATCACTTCCACTGGTAAAGGGAACCGTCCCAGGCGCGCCACATATTTGCTTTCATCAGCAATGCAAATAAATTGTTCGGCCGCAGAAGCGACAATTTTTTCATTCAATAAGGCCCCACCACCACCTTTAATCATTTGCAATAAATGATTCACTTCATCAGCGCCATCCACATACACCGATAATCCGTGCACTTCACTCAAAAGTATTTCAGGGATACCAAACCGCTTGAGCGCTTCACTGGTGCCATGTGAAGTGGATACCGCGCCTTTAATCTGCTTGCCGCTTTGGGCCAATGCCTCGATGAAAAACTGCACTGTAGAGCCTGTGCCCACACCAATATATTCACCCTCGGGCACCCATTGGGTCGCCTTTTGCGCCGCCAAGCGCTTCAATTCATTTTGCGTTGCCATAATCTACCTTTTAATGTGTTTGCTCTAGAATGGATGTGGCCGTTACATGGATACTCGCAGCGGTTATGGAATAGCATCATCAATCGCCTGTAACAACACCACTGCTTGTGCTTCTATGGCTTCTTCTCGGCCCAAATAGCCCAGCTTTTCATTGGTTTTGCCTTTAATATTCACCACTTCCAGCGCCAACCCCAAATCAGCAGCGATGTGGCGGCGCATGTCATCAATATAGGGACGCAATTTAGGGCGCTGGGCAACCAATGTGCTGTCGACATTAATGACCTGCCAACCGGCTGCCTGAACTCTTTGATAAGCATCACGCAACAGCACGCGGCTATTGGCATCTTTATTGATTTCAGCAGTATCGGGATACCATGTGCCAATATCGCCCAACGCCGCCGCACCCAATAAGGCATCGGTAATGGCATGCAGCAACGCATCAGCATCCGAGTGGCCCAAGAGCCCTTTTTCAAACGGGATGTGTACTCCCCCTAGAATCAGCGGCCGTCCTGCCACCAAGGCATGTACATCATAGCCTTGTCCTATGCGTATATTCATATTTTTTGCTCTTGCATTAACAGTAATTCAGCCAAAACTGCATCGGATGGCCGCGTCAATTTGATGTTGCGTACATCACCCTCCACCAACAAAGGCCATTTACCCAGCGCCTCTATGGCTGACGACTCATCCGTCACCATCGATATATCCACTCTATTAAGCGCTTGTTGCAACAATCCCGCTCGAAACATTTGTGGCGTTTGTGCCTGCCACAATCCACTACGGTCTATAGTGGCACAGACTTGTCCACTGATATCAGCTTTCTTGACAGTATCGGCCATCGGCACGGCCAACAAACCACCCACAGGATGGTGGCCAGCCTCAGCCAATAAACGCTGAATCGCGTCAAGGGGAACACAACACCGTGCCGCATCGTGTACAAGCACCCAGTCTGAAGCGCACGCAATATCCTCATTCATTATTTGGGCCAAGCCATTGCGTACGCTCTCTGCACGCGTTTCCCCACCACAACGCCATATCCTCACTTTTTCAGGCAGCCCATGCGGCGCATAAACTTGATCGATACAGTGGTCAGATGGCGCAACCACCACCCCAATGTGGGCGACTTCAGGAACCGCCAAAAATCGCGCAACCGTGTGCTGTAAAACCGTTTGCCCACATAGCATTGTGTATTGTTTGGGCTGCGTACCGCCAAACCTAGCGCCCACGCCCCCGGCAGGAATCAGCACCACAAATCGTTTACTCACGAAGTGTGCTCCGCTCCTTCATGGCGCCCAGTACCTCGCCAAACACAGGCGCCTTCCACTATCTTATCCAAATCAGTTAGATAGGCCTCATGTGCTGCCATATCATCGGCAGAGGGGGCTACCACAAGCAATGGCGGATGACCAACCAAAGGCGCACTGCGCTGGCCATCCGCAGACAAAATGCTCGAATCGGATGTCCCCATCAATTCATCCACCAAACTGAATTGATTACGTGTCATCGCCAGATACACTTCACCCAGCAATTCACAGTCAATCAATGCGCCGTGCAATACCCGTTTACTGCGATCCACATCCAACCGAGTACACAATGCATCAAGCGAATTTTTCTGGCCCGGGTACATTTCGCGCGCCATTTTCAGCGTATCTACCACATTCGCCGCCACATTGGTAATTGAAGGCAAACCCATGCGCCCAAATTCCATGTTCAGAAAACCCACATCAAATGGGGCATTGTGGATAACCAATTCGGCATCACGTAAAAAATCAGCAATCTGTCCACCCACACGGGCAAACAATGGTGCATTCATTTCGGTTAATTTATCTAAAGTAATTCCATGTACCGCTACAGCCTCTTCAGCGATATCACGCTCCGGATTGACGTATAAGTGCAAATTATTGCCAGTAAAGCGGCGATCAATCATCTCCACTCCAGCAAATTCAATTAGACGGTCACCTTGATCGGGGTACAATCCGGTGGTTTCAGTATCAAGAATAATTTGGCGTTTCATGGCTCAATCATGTGTGGCAAAAGGCTGCCTGAACAATAAATGTTCATGATACTAAATATTGGCGCCCTACGCACGGCATAGGTCAGCGCCATATATGCGCTGCTCGACTCTTATTGAGCAATACTCCGCGCCATCAATAAAATAAATTATTTTTAAATTCAATAAATTAATTAATTTAATATAAATAATAATGGTTATCATTTGCAAATAAGTGCATTTGCCCTTATGATACATCCAACGCTTGAAAACACGGGAGAGACACCATGCCGATGCCGCTATTACAGCAACTGGCTCAAGCTGTGCTGTCACTACATCAACGCAGCTTGGCTTGGATTGCCACCCAAGATGGAGAAGCACCTCCCGAAGTAGTCCCGGTGCATTGTGTACATGTAGGCAACACTTATTGCTTATGGACAGACAACTTGGTACCCATCAGTGAAAGTTTGTCTGACCATAACACGGGAATTTTGCTATTAAGCCATCCTGACTGCGCACAAAATTGTCACTTAAGCTGGATAGGTTGTTTACAAGCAGTGGGCCAGCAAGAATGCATATACAAACAAGCATGGGCGGCATTGCGGCAGGTATTCAGCGGCGACCCAGATTGCGTACCACGTTGTTTGTTGCAGTTACAACCCCAGTTTGGTCGCATCAGTCGCAATGGAGAAAACGATGTGCCGTTAACGGCACAAGATTTAACAGAGATTTTGCACTTGCCTGTGGCTGCCTAAAGTCACAAGCAAGCAGGTAAATAAAGTTTTGGTAGTGGTTTGTGTTCCTTTTTGCGCCCCCTCGTGGGGCGACTTTTTTTGTCGATTGATTGAAACAAACAATTTAGCGAACAGCCCGTCACCCCAGCATCTTAACTTATTTATCCAACGGGAAATTTCTGCCTCACTACCGTTAGCCATGCTTTCAGCGCTGGCGTCAGGCGCTTGTGCTTTGGCCAAGCCAATGCCAACCGCCAATGGATTTCAGGCTCCACTAACGGTACGGCCACAAAAACCGACGGATCAAATTCATCGGTATAGTATTTTGGCAAAAGCGCAATACCCAACTGCTGTGCCACCATATCACGCAATAAATCCCACTGGCTGGTTCGGCACACCACATTAGGCGTAAAACCATGGATATGACACGCATCCATGATCCAGTCATACAGCACAAAATTTTCCGTAAACAGAATAAAAGACTCGTCGCGCAAACTGCGCATACTCAATGCTGTAGTGGTAGCGGGTAAATTTTCTCGGCGCATCAACACCATCAAGGGATAGCTACACAAACTAATGCTGTCAAAATCAGTACTGACTGGCTCCAGTATCTGCCCGCATCCAATTGATTGGCCAATAAGGCTTTTTCAATGGTGTGCGCCCCTTCTTCTAAAAATGCCAGCTCAATGCCAGGCCAACGCTGATGGAATTCAAAAAAAGCAGGCGTCAACAATCGGCTCCCCAGCAACGAAATGCCTATGCGCAAGGTACCGATTTTATGGTTCTGATAATCGACCACGTCTTCTTGCAACAAACCCACCTGCTGCACAATATGACGCGCACGCTCATAAACCATTTGACCAATTTCTGTAGGCAGCACCAATCGCTTACGCCCAGCCTGACCTTTTTGTAGCAACGCCACACCCAATTCATCTTCTAAGGCCTGAATGATTTTGCTTACCGTGGATTGTGATACCGACAATTTTTCGGCGGCGGCTGAAAAACTGCCGCAATCGACTAATTCAACCCACAGGTGTAGTGCTTTGAAGTCCATGCACATCCAAATTATTTAATTTAGGAATAATAATAATCAAATAATTCATATTATGCCTAATTTTTTTATCTAGAATACTTAATTCCCTATTCCATTTGAGGTTTATGAGATGTCTGCATCTTTGGTTAGCCGTACCCAAAAATGGATGCGCATATGTCAGCAAATTGCAGTCATTGCTGTGGTTTGGTTGGTTTCCATTGGTATCGTTAATCTCACCCACATTCCTTTATCATCTGGGGTAATTGGCTTATTTTTGATGCTGATTTTATTGGGAACCGGCCTTTTGAAATTGCCACAAGTCGAAGCTGGTGCGCATTTCATCTTGGGTGAATTGTTGTTTTTTTTCCTGCCCATTATTGTGGCCGTGGTGCAATACAAGGATTTATTCATGACTCAGGGTTGGCAATTGGTGTTGAGTATTGTTATCGGCACCATATTGGTCATGATGAGTACGGCGCTGACCTTGAAATATTGTTACCGAATCCGGCGCATGATGATTAAACGTCGACACGCCTAAACCACACACATCAAGAGATAATAAAGAAAGAACGTATCATGAACACGGTTGCATTGGTTTGCTTGATTTGGACTTTGGTGGCCTATCTAGCCGCTAAAAAATTATATCGTGCCAAGCCCATTATGTTGCTCTCACCAGCCATTACGGTACCCGTGGTCACCATCGCACTGATGTTGATTCTGGGCATCAGCTACCAGCAATACCATGAATATACGCGTTGGATTGTGGCTTTACTGGGGCCCGCCACGGTGGCATTCGCCATCCCTATCTACGAATACCGCGAAGTGATCAAGCGCCAGATCGTGATTTTGGGTCTGGCCATTGTAGTGGGCATGTTTGTGGGGTTGGGAGCGCTTATATTTTAGCGCAATTATTCCATTTCAATTCAGAAGTGACCAATAGCCTGATGGCGCGCTCTATTTCAACGCCTTTTGCTATCGAACTCTCAGACGAAATTCATGGTTCCTCCACGTTGGTGTCTTTATTCACCATTCTCACAGGCTTAGCAGGTATGTTGCTAGGCGATTTGGTTTTGACCTTGAGCCGTTGCAAATTCCACTTAGCCAATGGTGCTGCTTTCGGTAATGCCGCTCATGGGTTTGGTACTTCACGCGCCACGCAGCGCCATGACGACGAAGGGGTGGTGGCAAGCTTAACCATGGTGTTGGCAGGTTTATTTATGGTTTTGGTTGGGCCATGGATTGTGAAATTGGTGGTCTGGTTATAGCCAGCATCACATCAACTCAATCCATTGAATCATTGAAATACAAGATTAGGCGCTGCTTTGGTCATCAAAGCAGCGCTTTTTTCAGGCAGCCTAAGTTGAGTAGATGCTAGTCAAAGCCTTATTTTATCCCTACAATCAACGACAAATATAAAACACTTCATCAGGAGACATACATGGCCTATCAAACCATCAACCCCTATACGCAAGAAACCCTGCACACCTTTGCCAATCACAGCGATGATGAAGTAGCACAAAAAATCAGCGAAGCCGATGCACTGTATCAATCCTTGTGGCGCGACCCCGCCAATATGCCAGAACGACTGGCCTGCTTAAATCGTTTGGCAGACATCATGCACCAACGCAAAGCAGAAGTGGCGCGCACCATCAGCATTGAAATGGGTAAATTATTATCTGAGGCCGTGGGTGAAGTGGCATGTTGCGTCGATATCGCGCGCTATTATGCCGAACATGCTGCCCATTTTCTGAAACCCGTTCCTTATCCTGACGTGCTGGGCAAAGCATGGGTGGAACATCACCCCATCGGGGTTATCTTGGCTGTGGAACCCTGGAATTTTCCCCTATACCAATTGATCCGCGTGGTCGCACCCGCTATTGCCATTGGCAATCCTGTATTGGCAAAACACGCCAGTAATGTTCCTCAATGCGCCCAAATGATGGAAGACATGCTAGGTGAAACTGGCGCACCCGTGGGCGCTTATGCAAATTTGTATGTCACACCCGCACAAATCGCCACCATTATTGGCGATGATCGCGTGCGCGGTGTCGCATTAACGGGATCAGAGCATGCAGGCAGCATCGTGGCTGGAGAGGCCGGATCCAAACTGAAAAAAGCGACCATGGAACTGGGTGGCAATGACGTTTTTGTGGTATTGGATGATGCAGACCTGCCTAATGCCGCTGCCGCTGCAGTGGGTGGTCGTTTATACAATGCAGGCCAAGTGTGCACGGCTTCCAAACGTTATATCGTACACCAAGCTGTGGCAGAAAAATTTAAAAGCCTCATCATTTCTGCCTTTCAATCTGTGATTATGGGCGATCCGTTGGATGAGCATACCACGTTGGCACCCTTGTCTTCCGCCAAAGCAAAAAGTGATTTGCAGCAGCAACTGGATCGAGCCATCACCCACGGCGCTCGTGTTTTATGTGGTAATACCCCTGCCGAAGGCAATTTTTTTACCCCCACCATTCTCACCGACATCTCGCGCAACAACCCTGCTTATTTCGAGGAATTTTTCGGCCCAGTGGCGCAATTGTATGTAGTAGCCGATGACGATGAAGCTGTGGCATTAGCCAACGATTCACATTACGGCTTGGGTGGCACCATTTATTCAGGCAACGTGGAACGCGCCAAAAACATGGCCTCACGCATTGAAACCGGCATGGTTTTCATCAACCGAAGCGGTGATTCCGTGGCCGAACTGCCTTTTGGCGGCGTGAAACGCTCTGGCTTTGGCCGTGAATTAAGTGATTTGGGCATCAAAGAATTTGTGAACCAAAAATTGGTGGTTGTGGGTTAACGCATACCTCATCGCCTCCAGCAGCATCATGCCCATGGTCAGTAGCATCAACCCAAATCCTTCTGGTTTAAAAACCAGAGGGATTTTAAAATGTTCATTGTTCCATGCTGAGTATACACATCGATTATTCATCACCTTACCAATGAGAATATGGCAAACAATCATGAGGTTGGTTTAAAACCCTTAAATCATATGACTTCAGCTCACCCAAACAGAAACCGCGATCAGATTTTCATCTTGATTGATCGTCAATAGGGTCATTAATTTCAGGCAACCCATTGAACAATACATCAGCGTCCCCTACTCATTTAACAACGCCGTCTTGCTCCCGCACGCAGCTGAAGGTCTGTGTTTAGCTCAACCCTAGTCTAAGGAAATCAACTGCAATAAGATAAATGAAGATCATGCTTTTGAACCATGATGCGATTACCGCGTTTTGCGAAAGTTGCCATAATGTTTTTACCTTTTATTGATGCATAAAATACATCAATAAAATGGCTTTTCGAAATCATTCGTCGCAAATTTATCGAAAAATAAATTTAAGTTACTAAAAATAAGAGATTAATTGGTGCCGGCAATAGGAATCGAACCTACGACCTTCGCGTTACGAGTGCGCTGCTCTACCAACTGAGCTATGCCGGCTAATGAAGAATGCGTCCATTCTATACCGATTGTTGGACTGGGAACACCTGATCAAATATAGCCGCAACAAACCAATGAATAAAGACCGCGTGTGCGGTCTTTTAAATCTGGTGGAGGTAAGCGGGATCGAACCGCTGACCTCTTGCATGCCATGCAAGCGCTCTACCAACTGAGCTATACCCCCGTTGCAGCCACAATGATGATGACTAGGCTGCGCATATTACCAGCTCTTTCTTTTTTTGCCCATACTTTAATTACCCTCTACCCAGAAAAATCGTTCAGTTTAATGATTTTCAAGTAAATTTAATCTGAATGATTTGACTTGGTTTTCATCAGGATAAACCACAGTGGCTTTGGTTCGCATTTGATTTTATACTTTGCGCCTATTAATCAGCGCTGTTATGCGGCACAAAGGTGTTGGCAACAGCCTAAAGGATGGATTCAATGCCTCGAAACACAATGCGTTGGCTAATCTCAGGCTTCATATTGGTGGTGGCTGGATTGGCATTTTTGCTGTTTGCCCCCAAAACCAATTCAGGCTATCGGCTCAAGGTGCAAGCAGGTTATGGCATGGCATCAGTGAGCCGAGATTTGGCTCATGACGGTGTGGTATACAGCCGTTATGCTCTACTGGGTGCTGCATATGCAATGGGCATGAGCGATAAGTTACATCCAGGCAATTACCGGCTCCCTCGCTCCATTTCCACATGGCAAATCTTACAGCGCCTGCGGGATGGTAAACCAGATACAGTCACCATCTCAATCATCGAAGGCAATACATTCAAGCAAATGCGCCGCATCATCAATCAAAATCCTGATCTGCACCATGACACGGCAACATGGTCAGATATGGCTATTGTGCACAAAATTGATTCCAACATAACAGCCAAACAAGCTGAAGGACTATTCTTTCCCGCCAGTTATGAAGTCGATACCGACAGCAGCGATCTAGCCGTGTATCGGCTGGCCTACCAAACCATGCAAAAGCACCTTCAGGCAGCCTGGGACGAGCGGCGCAGTGGCCTACCTTATACGCAGCCCTACGACCTACTGATCATGGCAAGCTTAGTAGAAAAAGAAACTGGCAACCCCAAAGACCGTGCGCATGTGGCGGCGGTATTTGTCAATCGACTCAACCAAGGCATGCGCTTACAAACCGACCCCACCGTTATTTACGGCATGGGCAGCGCATATAGAGGTAAAATTGGCAAAGCAGATTTACGCCGTGATACGCCTTACAATACGTATACTCGTAACGGCTTGCCGCCTACGCCCATCGCGTTACCAGGCAAAGCAGCACTAGAAGCAGCGGCTCACCCGTCCAGTGCCCAATATTTGTATTTTGTATCCAAAAACGATGGCAGTGGACAAAGCCAATTCAGCCATAATTTGGATGAACACAATGCGGCCGTGCGTCAATACATCCTTAAAAAAGGCCCATAATAGATTTTTTTATTTTTTTTAGAGCATAGCCTCTTCGCTTATGAAACCATTTTTTATTACTTTAGATGGCATTGACGGTGCCGGTAAATCCACCAACTTGGCGACCATGCGTGCCTGGTTTGAAGCGCATGCGCTGCCGGTATTGTTTACCCGCGAACCTGGCGGCACCCCCATTGGAGAAGCCATACGCCAACTACTGCTCGACCCAGCTACCGAAGCCAATGTCCGTACTGAAACACTATTGATGTTTGCAGCCCGCCAACAACATCTAGATGAAGTGATACGCCCCGCTTTAGCCAGTGGGGTAAATGTGGTATCCGACCGATTCACCGATGCCACATTTGCCTATCAAGGTGGCGGGCGCTGCTTGCCTTTGGCCGACATTGAAATATTGGAAAAGTGGGTTCAACACAGTTTTCAACCAGATTTAACCTTGCTCTTAGACATTCCCTTGGCTGTTTCTATGCAGCGTTTGGCTCAAAATGGCAGCCAAGACCGCTTCGAGCAAGAGGATAGAGCCTTCTTTGAGCGCACGCGACAAATCTACCTGAGCAGAGCACAAGCCTACCCCTCGCAATATCGTATCATCGACAGCAGCCAGCCTATGAATACCGTTGCCCGCACCATTCAGGCAGCCTTGGCACACTTATTTGGGCAGGACGCATGATTTATCCGTGGCTACAATCCATTTGGCAACACATTGACCAGCATTGGCAGCAACAGCCGCATGCATGGCTAATTCATGGGCACAGCGGCATTGGCAAACGCGCTTTTGCCGAGCATCTGGCCCAAGCTTTATTGTGTGAACATTCATTGGCGGAACATCAACCCTGTGGACAGTGCCCATCCTGTCATTTATTTACCCAACAGAGCCATCCCGATTTTTTGATGCTCACGCCGCCCTTGGCTGAAGATGAAGCCAATCCGCGGGCACGCCAACAAATCAAAGTGGAATCCGTACGCGCTGCTTTGGCCTTTGCTCATCTAAGCTCGCATCGTGGCGGTCGGCGCGTCATACTGATTTATCCAGCTGAAAGCATGAATACTCAGGCAGCCAATGCCTTATTGAAAATACTAGAAGAACCACCCGCTGATGTAATGTTTATTCTGGTGAGCCACAACAAAGACCGGCTGCTCCCTACCATCAAAAGCCGTTGCCGCCAATTAGCGTTACCGATGCCCAGCCATGAGCAGGCCATGGCTTATTTGCAACAGCAGGCAGTCCCAGATGCAGATAATCAATTGGCGTTTCACGGTGGGGCGCCGCTATTTGACGAATCAGCAGACGATGCCGCCTTGCGCGAAAACTTGCTGACCATTCTGGCTAAACCTGGACTCATCGCCTGCATGGACTATGCCGCTCAATTTGATCGCCAGAAAAAACCCTTGGCACTGTTCCTCAATTGGCTGCACAAATGGCTATTGGATGTGGCCTTGGCGCAAAGAAGCATGCCAACGGTGTATTATCCAGCTTGGCATACGGCCATCGATACGGTAGCCGAGCGCACGACATCCTTGGCCTTGTTTGCCTTGGTGCAGAAACTTGCCACCATAGCCCCTTACGGCTACCACACGCTCAATGTTAAAATGCAACTGGAAGACTTATTCATTGCCTATGTCCAATTTTGGCAAAACAAAGCTTAAGCACGAAAAGGATAACCATGGCCACGCCTCCTGTTGATTTACCTGGAAAAATGCTGAACCTAACGATACCGGATAAGCCAGAGCTGTATCGCAGCTATATGTCGTTTTTGAAACACGGCGGTTTATTTGCCCCAACCACCGATTCATTTGCCATGAATGAAGAAGTTTTGCTGGTGGTTAACTTGCCTGAATTCAATGAGCCCCGTTATCTGCGCACACACGTGGCTTGGATTAACCCCACGCCCACTTCATCCGGACAACCCAAAGGCATCGGCTTGGCCTTTGGCGATGACGAAACCGCGGTAGAAACCAAGCAGGCCATCGAAGATTTGTTACCGGGTATGCTGCTTAACGAGCGTGCCACCTACACTTTATAACGGCCAACAGCCAATAAATGCTATGTTCATTGATTCCCACTGCCACCTAAATATGCCTGAGCTGGCTAACAGGTTGCCTGAAATACTGGCCAATATGAGCGCCGATGATGTGGTGCAAGCCATCGCCATCAGCGTGGACAAACCCAGCGCCACCGCAGTCTTAGCATTGGCAGAACAATATCCACAATTATTTGCCAGCGTTGGCGTTCACCCAGAAGACATGGATTCCGAAGAGATGAGCGTGGCCGACTTGGTTGCCGCTGCGGCACATCCCAAAGTGGTGGGCATAGGCGAAACGGGCTTAGACTACCATTGGTGTAGTGGCGATTTGCGCTGGCAGCAAAACCGCTTCGCCACCCACATTCAAGCTGCCAATGACAGCAGGTTGCCCCTCATTGTACATACCCGAGACGCCGCAGCCGATACATTGAGTTTACTGAAAGCAGGCCAAGCCCATGCCGGTGTGATTCATTGCTTCACTGAAGATGTGGCTTTTGCCAAAGCCGTATTGGATTTGGGTTTTTATGTTTCCTTTTCAGGCATCGTAACTTTTAAAAATGCACAAAGCATTCAGGCAGCCTGCCAATATGTGCCTTTGGATCGATTATTGGTCGAAACCGATGCCCCATATTTGGCTCCGGTACCCAAACGCGGCAAAATAAATGAGCCTGCTTTTGTACACTACACGGCCGAATTCATTGCGCAGCTTCGCGGCGAGTCTTTATCTACTCTGGCAGAAGCCACTTGTGCCAACACCTACCGATTGTTTGGCAAAATGACGCGGCCATCTACGCAAGGATAGTCATGGCCACCGACATCACCCTCACCGTTTTGGGCTGTGGCAGCTCTTCAGGCAGCCCAGTTATCGGTTGCGGCTGCAATACCTGCATGAGCCTCAAGCCCCAAAACACCCGTAGCCGATGCAGTGCACACCTCACCATTGGTACCCAACACTGGCAAATTGACACCGGAACTGACTTTCGAAGCCAAGCACTGACCCATCACCTAAACCATATTGATGGTGTGCTCTACACCCACCCTCATGCCGACCACCTAAACGGCATTGATGATTTACGTGCATTTTGCTATCAACAACAAACGGCCATCCCCATTTACGGCAACCACTTCACCATGGCCAATATCGAAGATCGTTTTGGCTATGCCTTTTTACCCATCAGCCAACATTGGAATCGCCCTGTTTTGCAAAGCCATGTCTGGCCGCTGAATCAAGGCCAATCACCCGTGTTTGACATTGATGGTGTACCCGTTTGGCACTTTGGCGTACCCCATGGACATTGGACAACCAGCGCCTTCCGCATCGGCAATGTGGCTTGGTTTACTGATTTAAACCACATTGATGATGCCATGATTGAACGACTACAAGGACTGGATTATTTGTTTCTAGACTGTCTCATGGACAAGGCTTATCCCAGCCATTTGAGTACCGATCAAGCCTTTGAATATGCAGAACGCATCGGTGCGCAGCACACTTATTTCATCCACATGACGCATATGCTCGAATACGAAGCATTAAATGCACGCTGCCCACCAAAGTGTGCCGTGGCCTATGATGGACTGAGCATCAACAGCAGCTATCCGTAAAGCTTAAGATGCACACTGACTTATTCGCCGACTTCAGGCAGCCAGAACAGAATCTTTTACCTGTTGACGGCATTGTGCAAGATTACGGCTTCATTTTCCCAGAAGATCAGGCTGATGTTTACTTTCAATCGCTTTATTGCCATACCCCATGGCAACACGATGAAGTGGTTATGGCTGGTCAACGCATACAAACGCAACGTCAAATCGCTTGGTATGCCGATGCCAGCCAAAATTATGTCTATTCTGGTGTTTCTCATGCATCTTTGCCTTGGACAGCATTATTATTGGACATCAAAACGGCCATTCAAGATCAACTGCATACTCACTTCAATGCCTGTTTGCTCAACCTATATCATGATGGACAAGAGGGACTCGCTTGGCACAGTGACAATGAACCAATATGGGGCAAGCAGCCTACCATTGCCTCACTCAGCTTAGGTGCCAGTAGGCGCTTTGTGTTTAAACACAAAATTACCCAGCAAAAATATGAACTCACCTTGCACCATGGTCAATTATTGGTCATGCGAGGGCAAACACAAAACCATTGGTTGCACAGTCTGCCCAAAATGGCCAAAGTAGATCAGCCACGCATTAATCTGACGTTTCGTTATTATCTCTGAATCCAAGCACACCCAGCCACCACCAACCAGCAATAAAAAACCGTTTCAGGCAGCCTGAAACGGTTTTAACGCGATATAAAATTTAAAATCAATCTCTACCTGAATTAAATTGTGCCTTGTGCTTTCATCCGCGGCCCGGTAGCCAGTTTATTCAACGCAGACAAATATGCCTTAGCACTGGCCACCAGAATATCGGTGTCGGCACCTTGGCCACTAACCAAATGGCCATCTTTGGCCAAACGCACCGTCACCTCACCTTGGCTTTCCGTGCCCGCTGTGATCGCATTCACAGAATACAGCTGCAAGATGGCATCACTGTTGATTTGCGATTCAATGGCTTTGAAGACAGCATCAATCGGACCCGAACCTTCACTCTGTGCACGTTTTTCATGGCCATCAATGCTGCACACAATTTCTGCTTTTGGCGATTCGCCCGTTTCAGTCTGAATGCACAAAGACACATATTTATAACGATCTGGCGCACGACTAATCAGCTCATCCGACACCAATGCATGCAAATCTTCATCAAAAATTTCACGCTTTTTATCGGCCAACTCTTTAAATCGGGCAAAAGCCGCATTCAGGGCTTCTTCGCTGTCTAGCTCAATTCCGAGCTCATGCAATTTAGTGCGAAAAGCATTGCGCCCAGAGAGCTTGCCCAAGGTGATGCGATTATGGCTCCAACCCACGGATTCTGCTGACATGATTTCATAGGTTTCGCGGCATTTGAGCACGCCATCTTGGTGAATCCCAGACTCATGCGCAAAAGCATTGGCACCCACGATTGCCTTATTGGGCTGTACTGGATAACCCGTTATGGTAGACACCAGTTTGGAGGTCGGCACAATTTGTGTCGTATCAATGCCGGTTTCTAATCCAAAAATATCGTGACGGGTTTTCAGTGCCATGACTACTTCTTCCAAACTGGCATTCCCTGCACGCTCACCCAAACCATTAATGGTGCATTCAATTTGGCGCGCACCGCCGCGCACAGCAGCCAAAGAATTGCCCACAGCCAAGCCCAGATCATTGTGACAATGAGCTGACCACACGACTTTATCGCCACCTTGTGTTTTTTGAATTAGGTCACGAAAGAAATCTTCGGTTTTGAACGGTACAGAATAGCCCACCGTATCTGGAATGTTGATGGTGGTGGCACCAGCAGCAATCACCGCGCCACAAACATCGGCCAGAAAATCAATATCACTGCGCAAGGCATCTTCACACGAAAACTCAACATCATCGGTATATTCGCTGGCGATTTTAACCGCTTTTACAGCAGCTTCTTTTACCTGCTGCGGCTTCATTTTCAATTTGTGTTCCATGTGCAATGGGCTGGTGGCAATAAACGTGTGAATGCGTTTATGTTGTGCTGGTGAAACAGCCTCCCCAGCTGCGCGCACATCGCGCTCGTTGGCCCGCGCTAAAGAACACACCGTGGCATTCTGTATGACTTCGGCGATGCTGTGCACGGCATCAAAATCGCCTGGACTGGCTGCAGCAAAACCTGCTTCAATCACATCCACACCCAATTTTTCCAATTGGCGCGCAATACGAATTTTTTCTTCCTTAGTCATAGCAGCACCAGGAGATTGCTCGCCATCTCGCAAAGTGGTGTCAAAGATCACCACCCGATTATTATTTTCTGCCATTTGTGGCTTTTCAACCGCAGTGTTTTTCTGCATAAAGGCATTCAGGTCTAAAGGTTTACCCAATGCCTCAGCCAATGAAGTGATTTTTTGTAACTGATTCAATGGCAGAGACCCACGTGCTCGCCACTTGTAAATGGCGGCGGTGGTAGTGGCGTCGTCGGGATAGTGCGTTTTCATGGCATCGGCTAAGGCGTTGACGCCACCGAAGTACGCAATCAAGCGATCAATATTAAGTTGCATGCCAGTACCTTTTGTCCAAAATTTAAATTGTTATCTTACTTGCAGTAGAAGTGGACGAAATATAAACCAAATTGGACATTTTATCAAGTAATAGTTGAATTTTCTCTAAGGAATACGCCAAAATCACTTCATTCATGTCTAACTTATATGACAAATGGCTTTCAATCCACTTCCGCATATACACAAATATTTCTATACTATATTGATTTATTTTAAATAATTTAGTATAAAAAGATAGATTTTTAGCCAGTAACCCTAGTATATTTTTTAGACAAAATAAAACCGATGACAAGGATCACCGGTGTCCATAACAAGAAAACCAATTGTTGCTTCTGTCGCTATTGGCCTCAATAAAAACGCACTCTATTCATCCAACCAAATCAAACTCACCATACGCCCAGTTTGTCCATCGCGCCGATAGGAGTAAAAGCGATCTCGGTCCAAAACCGTACACCATTCCCCACCATATACGGCATGAACCCCTAAGGAAAGCAAAGACAACCGCGCCAATTGATAGATATCAGCCAAATACTTACCTTGTCCAATAGAGTGAAAAGCATCCTGAGCGTGCATATTCTTTAGACAAAACGTGTCCCAAACATCCTGTCCCACCTCGAATGCCTCAGGCCCAATGGCCGGCCCCAAATATGCCATCACTTCATCTGGAGCCACTTTCATTTGTTGTATCGTATTGGCCAAAACACCCGCCGCCAACCCGCGCCAACCCGCATGTGCAGCAGCCACCACCGAGCCCTTCCGATCACACAACAAAACGGGCAAGCAATCGGCCGTCATCACGGCACAAGCCGCACCATCCTGAATACGAGCCACACTGGCATCGGCCTGCAAGGGTCGCCCCAAGCCCATGGCATGAACGGCATCAATGGCGTTCACCACTTCGATGCCATGCACCTGATCCAAATAGCCCACAGGTAAATCCACATGCTGCTGGACAATGGCCCGATTTCGCGTAACAGCATCAGGATCATCGCCCACATGCATACCCACATTCAAGCTGGCAAAGACACCTTGGCTCACGCCACCTCGGCGTGTGGTGATTAAGGTTTTTACCCGTGAAGGCGCTGGCCAATCTGCCTGAAAAAAAGGGGCTGAATCCGCCGACAAACCCAAAACCTGGTTTATATTGTTCCATGATTCCATTTCAGGCAGCCTCACGCTTATTCACGCACATACACCACATCCACATCATAATCATCTTCATCCCAGTCATCATCGTCTTCGACACCCAGATGTTGCTGCCATTCTGCTGCATGCGACAAGGGTGAATCCATACCCGCCTCCAACCGCAACACCGACAGCAAATGATACATATCATTTGGCATGGGTGCTTCGAACTGCATATGATCACCATTGATGGGGTGTACCAAACACAAACGATAGGCATGCAGTGCTTGGCGACCCAATGCCTTAACAGCGGCTTTAACAGCATCAGAGGCAGGATGGCGCGGGTTACCATAAACGGGATCGCCGGCCAACGGGTGTTTGGCGGCCTTCATGTGTACACGGATTTGGTGAGTGCGGCCAGTTTCTAATTGGCATTCAATGTAGCTGAAATCGGCGTAACGCTCTAAAACCTGAATATGGGTGATGGCTTCTTTCCCACCAAACGGCACCACTGCCATACGCAAACGATTATGCGGATCTCTGCCGATTAAGGTTTCAATTTTGCCGTCAAACGGCACCACTCCGTCGGCCACTGCGCGATAAGTGCGTTTCACCGTGCGCGCTTGCAGCTGTTGCACCAAATGGGTTTGTGCTGCCACTGTTTTGGCCACCACCATTAAACCGCTGGTTTCTTTGTCCAAACGATGCACAATACCAGCACGAGGCACCTGTACTAAAGACGGGCAATACGCCAGCAATCCATTTAACAATGTGCCTTGCCAGTTGCCGGCGGCTGGGTGCACCACCAGCCCAGCTGGTTTATTGATGACCAACACCGCATCGTCTTCGTACACAACATCCAAATCCATGGCTTCGGGTGTAAACGCCAGCACCTCATCGGTTTGCTGTATGGCTACCTGAATGTGCTCTCCACCCACCAATTTCAGTTTTGGCGTGGCTACTTCGCCATTAACTGTCACCCAGCCTTCTTTAATCCACGTCGATAACCGACTGCGCGAGTAGGCTGGTAATAATTTAGCCAAGACAGCGTCCAAGCGCTGACCAGCAAAATCGTTTGAAATCGTTAATTTTTCCAAACTTTGTGCTGCATCATCTGCCGCAAAGGCAAAATCATCGCTATAATCGGCTTCGTTATCTAAGGAAGAAGTGTTTTTCATGAAAAAGTACTTTTGATCGTGGGGTTGGGTTTGGCTTTGAGTGCATGCTCCAGCACCGGTACCGTCGACAAAGACACACAAATCACGCAAGATTGGTCTGTGCAGCGCTTGTACAATGAAGCACATGATGAACTCAACAGCGGCAATTATAACCGCGCCGAGAAATTATACGAAATTTTGCAATCACGCTTCCCTTTTGGCCCTTATGCGGAACAAGCTCAGTTGGATACGGCTTATGCTTATTATAAAGACGATGAGCCAGAAAAAGCACTGGCCGCCATCGCTCAATTCCAACAAACTTACCCACAACACCCCAATATGGACTATGCCTTATATTTAAAAGCATTGGTTCAATTGAACGAAGACAAATCCTTTGTCAACCGCATGGTGAAACAAGACTGGGCCGACCGTGACCCCAAAGCCAATCGTGAAGCCTATGCCACGTTTGCCGAGCTGGTCAAAACTTACCCCAATAGTAAATATGCAGCCGATGCCACTGAAAAAATGCAGACATTGGTCAATGCATTGAGCGGCAATCAGATGGCCATTGCGCGCTACTATATGAAACGCGGCGCTTACTTGGCGGCGGCCAATCGAGCCCAAGAGATTGTTGCGCAATACCAAAATACACCCAATGTAGAAGAAGCGTTGGCGATCATGGTTACAGCCTATGATAAACTCAACCAACCGCAACTGAGTCGCGATGCACAACGTGTTTTGGCACAAAATTTCCCCAACAGCCCATATTTGACCAAGGTTTGGCAAGTCAATGATTTGCCTTGGTGGAAATTCTGGAATTAAACCCATAAAGGCTGCCTGAAAACAAAACACCCTGCCAACTTAGCAGGGTGTTTTATAAACCATCCACGAGATTACTTATCTAATCCAGCTTGCACCATTTGCACAGCGCGCACCACTGCCCGTGCTTTATTTTGGGTTTCCTGCCATTCCGCCTCTTCCTGAGAATCGGCGACGATACCACCACCGCTTTGTATGTACACGGTTTCTTCTTTAATAACGGCAGTACGAATCACAATGCACAAATCCATGTCACCAGAAAAGCTCAGATAACCCGCAGCGCCACCATAAACCCCACGCCTGCTGGGTTCTAATTCCTCAATGATTTCCATGGCACGCACTTTTGGGGCACCCGATAAGGTGCCAGCAGGGAACGTGGCCGCCAATACCGCCATATTGGATGTACCGTCTTTCAATTCACCTTCTACATTCGATACCAAATGCATCACATGTGAATAGCGTTCGATCACCATCTTATCGGTGACATTAACCTGCCCTACTTTGCTGACTCGCCCCACATCATTGCGGCCCAAATCAATCAGCATGACATGTTCGGCAATTTCTTTTTCATCATGCAACAACTCGTCTGCCATCGCCTGATCTTGCTCTGGCGTTTGGCCTCGCAACCGTGTTCCGGCAATGGGGCGCACGGTAATGTGGTTGCGTTCGCGTCGCACCAAAATTTCTGGCGATGAACCCACCACATAAAAATCACCAAAATTGTAATAAAACATATAAGGCGACGGATTCAGTGTGCGTAAAGCGCGATACAAACTTAATGGGTTGTCGTGAAAAGGCATGGTCAACCGCTGGCTCGGTACCACCTGCATACAATCACCAGCCAAAATATAGTCGCGCACACGGCGCACATACGATTTATATTGTGCCTCGCCAGTTTCCGCTATCGGCTCGGTGCGCTCGCTCCCCAACGACAATGGAATCCGCACACTTTGGCGCAATGCGGTACGCAATTCTTCCAATCGTTCTCGCGCTTGCTGATAGCCATTTTCGACCTGCGTATCGGCATACACAATCAGATAAATTTTACCCGACAAATTATCCACCACTGCCAACTCCAGCGACAGCATCAGCAGCATGTCTGGCACACCCACGGTATTGGGCTTGTCGCGTTCTTTCAAACGGTGTGCTATGTGATCAAAATGATAAATGGTTTCATAGCCGAAATAGCCCACTAAGCCGCCAGTAAAGCGCGGTAAGTTTGGAATTTCTGGGGTTTTGAAGGCTGCCTGAAAAGATTCTATAAAACGAAGCGGGTTGCCATGATGGGTTTCATGCAAGCGCTGATCATGATAAACCTCAGTGGTGTCGCCTGATACTTTCAGGTAGGTGCGGCATGGCAAGCCAATAAATGAATAACGGCCAAAGCGCTCACCCCCAACCACCGATTCAAGCAAATAGCTAAATGGCTGATTGGCCAGTTTCAAATACAGTGACAGCGGCGTATCCAAATCCGCCAACAATTCCTGCACCAAAGGCACATGGGTATACCCTGCCTGCGCCTGCTGCTGATACTCAGCCAAACTGATCATGATGTGTAACCACAATAAAAACAATGCAAAGCAGTATAGCAGTTTGATACGCCGCTTTGCAGTGTTTCAGGCAACCATAAATCGTCCTATACTCAATGCAATTACTTCAAATGAGCTTGATGGAGGCGCTTAACGGCAGTTTTCATGCGCCGATACCAACGCCGCTGTACGCGCTTTTCTGGTGGTTTGACTTGGGCATACAGTGCATCACTGTATTCAGTCAATAGCTGAGCCAGGGCAGGAGTAAGCCATTGCTGTTGCATTAAAATGATTTTCAGCTGATCCGGGCCAATGGCGGCCAATTCATGCTCATTGCCATCCAAAACCGCTTGCTTCAGCAACATCAACCCATCATTCATGGGTGTGTTGCTGCCACGCCATGCACGAGCGCACCACAACAACAATGGCAATGCGGCCAGCAACATCACCACACCTGCCAAAAGCGCCAATACAGGCCATGAGCGCTGGGCCAAGCCCAGCTTGGCAAACAAATTTTGCTGGCGGTTGGCATCAAAATTCACCACCCATTGCTGCCAATAAAATTGGCTACTCTGCAAGGTGTTGTCTAACCACGGGTAACGCGGTGTCAACGTCGATTGCTCGGCTTCAGGTAATGACTGAGTAATCCCGCTATCGATACGGGAAATGGATACCGCAGCAGTGGGGTCAACGCGCCACCATGCCTGCTTTTCAGGCAGCCACACTTCAGCCCAAGCATGGGCATCTTTGCTGCGTACCTGCCAAAATCCGCCTTCAGCATGATATTGGCCACCCTGATATCCCGTCATGATGCGCGCGGGCACTCCCACCGAACGCATCAACCAGACAAAAGCGTCGGCATAATCCTCACAAAAGCCTTCACGCCCATCAAACAAAAAATAATCGGTGCTGTTGCTGCCACTGCCTCGTTGCGGTTGCAGGGTATATCGAAAAGATTCTTCTTTAAAATAACGCAGCACCCGCGCCACATACGCTTCGGTATTGCCGACTCCAGCATTGAGTTGTTGGGCCAAATCCTGAGTACGCCGGTTGTACTGCTTGGGTAAAGCCGTATAAAACGCCTGCTCACCACGTGAGAGCGCTTGACCCAAATAAGGCGATAAGGCTGCCTGCAAACGAATACGGCGCCAACCATCTCGACTACGGTTAACCCGCACCACATCGCCCACGCGTGTACTCAATCCATTACGGTCAGCTACGATGGGGTAGTCCAAGGCAGGAATACGGCCTTCTTCATCCCGTAAAATCAGCTGATAGTTCACGCGTTTGGTGGCGCTATCAAGGGTAATACTGTCTTCGTCCGTGTAGCGCTCATCCATGGCGAGCCATTGCGCCCCATCGTTTTGCGCCATCACCATCACCCGCCAATAAAGCTGTTGCGGCTGAGGTCGAAATGCCGAATCAAAAGTTGCATTAAAGGCCAATTCATTGGTTTGAATTAAATGACTGATGCTGCCTGGTCGCAGGGTATCGGAGAGACCGGTTTTGGCCACTTGCGACTGCATCTGTGGAATACGCCACAATGGTTCTGATTTGCGCGGCATCAGCACAAACAACACTGCGGCCATCGGTGCCGCCAATGCCAACGCCAATGCACCTTGCTTGACCGCCGCGCGCGCACTCATGGCGCTAATCAATCCCATACTGCTGGTCAGCAACCATAAAGACAGCAACAGCCAAGGAGCCATCCATAAGCTTTGATTAAACAACATGGCCCCACCCATTAACACCAGCATCGCCAGCAGCATGACTTGCCAGTCACGCAACCCTTGTGTTTCATAAGCCTTGAGCAACACCAGCAACAATAGCCACGCCACCCCGCCTTCCCGACCAATGACTGTGCCCAACTGTAAAAACACCACGACCCCAGCCAACACCGTGAGTAGCACGGCACCCCACCACGGCAAAGGCCGAGCATGCCACCACAACAAACCGGCACGCACGCACCACAGGCCAACAAACAGCGCCCCAACGCCCACCGGTAACGCCAACAGCAAAGGCAGCGCCACCCACAATAACGTACCCAACAATACCCATTGCGCTTGGCGAGGCGGCGCTTGGCGCATATATACAGGATCAGCCAACCACTTCATCACCATAACCCCAATGCAGTCAAACACCGTTCACGCTGACCCACGCCTTGCCCAATAGTGACATGCGGCAATTCCAAAGCATAACGCTGATGCTGCTGTTCCGCTTGCAGCACCCGAAAGCACAACAAACCCACCAAACGCTCTTTACCTGTGTGGACCGGATAATCCCGGTAAGAAATCACTTCAGCATCCAAAACCTCTGCACCCACATCAAACCATTTATCCAGCAACTCACCGCTTTTAGCATATTGTTTCCATGCAATCTGCCGAGGAGATACGGCGTGATTGTGTGCTAATAGATAGGCTATATCTTCACCATCCAATGCCACCAAGTGGCTTTCGGCATCGCCCGTTTTTTGACGCTGTGACAATGTATGCTCAATGGGTGCAGGATAAACCACAGCCTCACCCGCATAATGCCAACTGGCTTCGATCACCAATAAACCCAAAGGGGCATGAGCTGCGCAAACCAAAGGTGGCACTCTCAACCAGCCACGTGGCTGAGGTGGCAACACCCAAGTATGGGTTAGGCCACTCATAAGGCCCACAGCCCAGGTTTGCCAAGCCGCTTCACGCTCATCATCTCCTGTCTCCTCAGCGCCCAGCCGACACCACAGCCACCTCGTCTGTCGAGTATCCTGTACTGAGTTCAAGCGTAGTTGAGGCGCTTGGCCCGCAAAACATTCCGTCGGCAAATCAATGCGCACACGCCAGCCCAATAATTGGCGTGCACCCATCACCATGCCAAAAAACAACACACCCACCAGCCAAAACAGCAAGATATATGCCACATTGAGCTGGTAATTAACCGCCATAATCCACAGCAGCACGCAAGCCAAAACCATGCCCCAACCCAAACGCGTTGGGCGCAAATGTAGATTTGACCAGCGCAGCCGCGCATGGCCATCAGCACCTGTGTTTGCGGTTCAGACAACAGCCACATAATCCAACATTTCCGTCAGCAATTGGGCGGCAGAGGCTTGTGTTTGGATGGTTTGCAAACGATGGGCTGCCACCGCCACCCACACCGCTTTAATGTCTTCAGGCAACACATGATTTCGCCCATGTACCCACGCCCATGCTTTGGCCGCCGACACCACCGCCAAACCTGCACGTGGGCTCAAACCAGTCACAAAACGGCCCGGCACCCTTGTGGCTTCAACCAAACGATACACATAATCCACAGCGGCCTCCGATACCAACACCGCCGCAGCCTCTTGCTGCCATTGCAATACCTGTTCGGCACTGGCAACGGCTTTGAGCTTGGGTAAATAGCGGCGACGATCACCTTGACCATACAATATTTTTTCGGCTGCAGGCGTGGGGTAGCCCATACTCAGGCGCATCATAAATCGATCCAGCTGCGACTCTGGCAAGGCATAAGTCCCCAGTTGTTCCACTGGGTTTTGGGTCGCCACTACTAAAAATGGTTTGGGCAATGCATAGGTTTTGCCATCAATGGAAACTTGTTTTTCTTCCATCGCCTCCAGCAGTGCCGATTGTAATTTGGGTGAAGCCCGATTGATTTCGTCGGCCAATAAAAAAGAATGAAAAACTGGGCCCGGATGAAACACAAATGCGCCCTTTGTCGGTTGAAACACACTCACCCCCAATAAATCGGCAGGCAACATATCATTGGTAAATTGTACCCGCCGATAAGGCAAACCCAAGACAACCGCCAGCGCGTGTGCCAAGGTGGTTTTGCCCACACCTGGTACATCTTCCAACAGCACATGGCCACGTGCAATCACACAAGAGAGCAAGCGCAGCATCACCGTTTCTTTACCCAAAATGAGGGCATTCAGCTGTTTGAACACAGGCGTCAATTGGACATTCATGGTATTTGTTTTTCTTTCTTAATCATTGAATCAAACCTGCGTGCATGTCGCATCAACGAAGGCAAACAATCACGTCAGATTAAATTATGGTCATCATTCTTCCATCATTGAATGGATACTTTATCCTATTCTAGGCTGCCTGAAAGCTGGGGCTTTTGCTTCATCGATACACAATTGAACAGTTCAAACAGAAGCAACATCACCAGCCCTTCGCGTAGGAAAACCTGCCGGCCCATTCACATTCGCGTCACCAGCAACAATCCTGCACCCAGTGGCAACGTCAGGCTGCCAAACCCATCATCTGATTGCACCAAGGACACAAACTCAGCAAGCTCTGCCGCATGCGAACACACATTATCGACCACCAAAACACTGCCTTTATCCACCAGCAAACGCTGTAAATACGGCCAATAATCCACATAGGCTGGCCGCTCTGCATCTAAAAAAACCAAATCATAAGGCTGTTGGTGTGTCTGCAGCAGAATGCCGGCATCACCCACCTCGAAACACACCGCATCGGCCATACCTGCTGCTTGCGCATGCTGTTGTGCCAAACGGCTGCGTTCAAGCGACACTTCCCACGAGCGCACCTGGCCACCTGTTTGCTTGGCCGCTGCCGCAAGCCATAAAGTGGAATAGCCATTAGACGTACCAATTTCCAATATCGCCTTGGCCCTTTTCGCCACCAGCAACCACGACAAAAACGCAGCAGACTCGGGCTCTACACTCCGCCAGCGATGTAGCCGATCTGACTGGTTGGCATCAAATAATTGATTTTGCTGATACAACTGTTCCACATAAATTTGCCATGCGGCCAATGGATTGAGTGCCTGCATAAAAGTCCTTCATACGCGCGCAAAAAACAGCCAAAAGCTTCAGGGCGCTTGTGAAATCAATCAATTTTAAGGTATTGCACCGCGAGAATTTCAATGGTCTCAGGCCCATCGGGTCCTTTCAAAACCACTTCATCGCCTTCATGCGCCTTCATCAAACACCGCGCGAGAGGAGAAATCCAAGAAATCTTATTGCGCTCGG
The DNA here is from genome assembly GCF_001590725.1 of Snodgrassella sp. CFCC 13594. Taxonomy (GTDB): domain Bacteria; phylum Pseudomonadota; class Gammaproteobacteria; order Burkholderiales; family Neisseriaceae; genus Snodgrassella. The sequence goes on from NZ_LQXR01000005.1 coordinate 61,759, forward strand.
TATCAATTTCATCGGTGCCCACAATGCGCACCGTTTGCTCCAATCCATTGCTGCGCAACACCGTGACTGTCGCACTGAAAAATACTTGATCAGTGCACTCGCGTGCTTCAGGGTCAATCACCTGCGCGGCTTCCAGCCGCTTGGTCAAAAAACGAATGCGTCGATCAATTTCACGCAAACGACGTTTGCCATATAGATAATCACCATTTTCGCTGCGATCACCGTTGCCCGCCGCCCAATTCACCACTTGCACCACTTCTGGCCGTTCTTTGTGCACCAATTGATAAAGTTCATCCTGCAAGGCCTGATGCCCACTTGGGGTAATGTAGTTGACCGGTGTTTTGCTATTGGTTTCCGCCATGCTGTTCCTGTCCCTTCATGCAGACGCCTTATTCTAACCCGATATCCATCAAAAAGGCTGCCTGAAAGGCATTCAGGCAGCCTGAATTATTACCAGAGAAACAATATTAGTGTGGCAGATCATCGCTTAAATACACAGCCTGATCACTGTGATCTTGTGGCAATATCAAATTCAACACCACTGCCACAATCCCACCCATGCAAATCGGATTTTGAAACAAAATGGGCAGTTGAGAAAATACATCTGGCTCAAAAGCCACACCCAGACCCAAACCCACTGCAGTGGCACAAATAATCGCTTCACGCCGCCGGATCCCGGCGGTAATAATGATGCGAATGCCTGCAGTGGCAATCAAACCAAACATCAATACCATAGCGCCACCCAATACCGGGCTGGGAATGGTGGTAAAAAAGCGCCCCACCACCGGAAATAAACCCAGCAGCACCAAAATGGCGGCAATGTACTTACCAATATGGCGCGACGCAACGCCCGTCATTTGGATCACACCATTATTTTGCGCAAAGGTGGTTAATGGTAATGAACCCAGCGCCGTGGCAATCACCGACACCAAGCCATCTGCCATAACACCGCCACGCAGGCGACGCGTGTATTCAGGGCCATCAATTGGTTGATTCGATACCATCGCAGTGGCGGTTAAATCACCCACTGCCTCAAATACCGACAACAAATAAATGGTGCCTGCCACCAAAAATGCATGCCAGTCAAAAGCAAAGCCGTATTTAAATGGCACAGGAATCGTCATGAATGGCAAATGAGTCAACGGGGAAAAATCCACCAAACCCAAAAACAGCGCCACCACATAGCCCACAATCAAACCAATGGCAATGCCGCCCATGCGCCAAAACGGGTTTTTGAGGCAGTTAAATAACAACACAATCACCAATACCAATGAGGCCAAACCCAAATTGGTGGGCGAACCAAACGTTTGATTGGCTTTAGCGGCAAAGCCACCACCAAAATCCGTGATACCCACATGAATCAAGCTGAGCCCAATCATCAGTACCACCACCCCACTCACTGTCGGCGTTATCACTTTTTTCAAATACGGCAAAACCCAAGCAGCACCCACCACCAAAAATGCACCCACAAAAGACACACCCAGCAGCGTAGAAATCATGGCATTTTCATCCATACCTCCAGCTTTCATACCCGTTCCTAAGGCAATCATCACGGTCACAAACGAAAAATTTACCGATTGAATTGACAACATGCCTGAACCCACTGCCCCAAAGCGCGACACTTGCAAATAAGTACCCACGCCAGATGCCACCATTGCCATCGACACCAGATAAGCCGTCATTTCCACCGGCAACTGCAAAGCACCACCAACAATCAATGCTGGCGTCACCATGGGTACAAAAATCGCCAACAGATGTGTCATGGCGCTAATCAAGGCGCTGAAAAAAGGGGGGTTGTCGTGTAAACCATAGACCAAATCTGTCTTTTCGCTAACAGACTGGATGGGAGGGGTCTGAGACATGGGTCTTCCTTTAAAACCAAGTTAAAAAGCGTAAAACGATGATATTTTATCGCCATCAATAGGCTGTATGCCACTCTCTTTATGGCTTTTGATTGCCTCAGCCAAGCGACAGCCAGCCTTGGCCTCATTTTCCACAAGTATAAAAAATACGCTACAATCAACGCATTTTTCAGTCTAACCGTTAAAAGGTTTGAATATGCTTACAGGCAGCCTGGTTGCCATTGTGACTCCATTACACGAAGATGGCAGCGTGGATTATGAACAATTTAAACAGTTGATTGACTGGCATATTGCATCAGGTACCGATGGCATTGTTGCCGTAGGCACTACGGGCGAATCGGCTACTTTAGGGGTGGATGAACACTTAAAAGTGATTGAAACCGCCGTTCAGCATGCGGCCGGGCGCATTAAAATCATCGCCGGCACAGGTGCCAACAACACTCGAGAAGCTGTGCATTTATCGCAAGAAGCCGAGCAGGCGGGCGCAGACATGACCTTGTCGGTAGTACCTTACTACAACAAACCGTCTCAAGAAGGTATTTACCGTCATTTCAAAACCATCGCCAATGCCACAGCCATTCCAATGATTTTATACAATGTTCCTGGCCGCACCGTGGCCGACATGCAACCCGACACCGTTCTTCGATTGGCTGAAATCGACAATATTATTGGTGTTAAAGAAGCCACAGGTAATTTGGGACGCGCCTGCTATTTAATCAAACATGCTCCCAAAAATTTTGCTATTTACTCTGGCGACGACCCTTCGGCTTTGGGCTTTTTGCTGTGCGGAGGGCACGGTGTCATTAGTGTAACGGCCAATGTAGCCCCACAATCATTTGCCGACATGTGCCATGCAGCCATTAAGGGTGACATAGCCACAGCGCGCGCCATTAACGATAAATTGCAGGGATTACACACCGATTTATTCTGCGAACCCAGCCCTGCCGCCGTTAAATGGGCCTTGGCGCAGTTGGGCAAAATCCGCCCAATCTCACGCTTACCGATTATCGAACTGAGCGCAGCAGGCCAAGCGAAAACCCTCGCCGCCATGCAAGCAGCCGAACTAATTTAATTAAAGCCACACAAGGATGCGGTATATGAATGTTTTAAAACCCCTGACGCTGACCGTGCTTGCATTAAGCTTAGCGGCTTGCGCCAGCAAAAAAGAGAAATTACCAGAATTGGATTACCAATCTGCCAATAAAAAATTGGTGCAATTGGACGTGCCGCCAGATTTGACCGATCCCAACCAAGGTGACCGCTATCAATTGCCCGCTGGAAGCGGCGCAGTGCGAGCCAGCGACCTGAATAAGGTGCAGCGCGCCAACACGGCACAAGCCAACAGTGGCAAAGTGTTGGCAGATGTGGCTAATGTCCATTTAGAGCGTGACGGCAGCGTACGCTGGTTAAATATCAACAACAAACAACCAGCCGAATTGTGGCCGCTATTAAAGGCCTTTTGGCAAGAGCAAGGGTTCACCATCAACCGTGAAGAACCGGGCATTGGGCTGATGGAAACAGACTGGGCAGAAAATCGCGCCAAACTACCCAGCGATACCATTCGTAGCTTGTTTGAAAAAGTAGGACTGGGCGGCGTGTACTCTACGGGTGAACGTGACATGTTTACCATTCGTTTGGAGCGCAATGGCAAAGGTGGTACCGACGTCTTCTTTTCCCAAAAAGGTTTGAGAGAGGTTTACACCAACAAAGCTGAGGACACCACTGCATGGCAGCAACGTCCCAATGACCCCAATCTTGAAGCGGCATTCTTGGCGCGCTTTATGCAGTATTTGGGTGCTGATGAGCAACAAATTCGCCGCGAGGTTACCCAGCAACAAAATAAAGGTGCTGATTTAGCCAAATTGGATGGCAACTCTGTTTTGCTGTCAGGGCCGCAAGAGCGTAATTGGCGCCGAGTGGCATTGGCACTGGACCGTATTGGTTTGAGCGTGGTAGGCGAAAATGCCGAACGCCATGCATTCTTGGTTGAAGTAGCGCCCGCCGAAGGCCAAGCAGTCACCGAGCAGAAACCTGGCTTGTTTAGCCGCTGGTTTGGACGCACCAAGAAAACCAAAGACACCACACCACAGCAACGCTTGGTGGTATTGGCCGAACCCACCAACAACGGTACCCGTGTGCATTTGGCCAATGCAGATGGCAGTGCTTACCAAAACAAAGATGCACAAACTTGGCTCAATCAGCTATACAATCAGCTGCGTTAATGGCCATTGTCAAAAGCCTGCCATCGGCAGGCTTTTTTTTCTGGATACAACAGAACAGAATAGAACAATGACGACTTAGAGATGCCACACATGACCCGCTCGCAATTATTTTTGTTACTGCTCATTTCACTAACGGTGATGTTCATCGGCCTATTGACACTGGGCGCATATTATTGGTCTCTGAACCATATGGCTGTGGCCGTAATATGCTTGGTTTTGGGATTCATCAGTGCATTGGGACAATTTGCAGCCTTGGCCCTGTTTTTGCGCGAGCGTACCCGAGTCCAATGGCTGCGCCAACAACAGACCAATGCCTCTGACTCCTCTTTGGATACCACCCATGACTAAACTTATTTTGGCCAGCAACAACCCTGGAAAATTGGCTGAATTTCAGCGCCTATTTTCACCACTCAACATTGAATTATTACCCCAATCGATCTTTAACGTCCCTGAATGCCCTGAGCCCTACGCCACCTTCGTGGAAAATGCACTCGCTAAAGCACGTCATGCCAGCCGCATCAGTGGCTTGCCTGCGTTGGCCGATGATTCTGGTATTTGTGCCGTGGCCCTTCATGGCGCCCCTGGCGTACACTCAGCTCGCTATGCGGGTGACCATCCTAAATCCGATGCGGCCAATAATGACAAATTGAGTGGCGAACTGGCTCAACAGTCAAATCAAATCGTGTATTACGTGTGTGTTTTGGTCTTGGTGCGCCATGCGGATGATCCTCAGCCCATTATTGCCGAGGCCACTTGGCATGGTCTGTGGCAAGCACAAGCCGCTGGTGAACATGGTTTTGGCTATGATCCCCATTTCTACTTACCCGAACACCAAAAAACCGCTGCTCAGCTCTCACCTGCCGACAAAAACCGCTTCAGCCACCGTGCTCAAGCCCTCGATTTATTGCTGGCCAAACTGGCACAGCATGCTATTTTCAACGCGCAAAATGAACGCCATAACTGAGCAAGTGTTGCTGTTTTCAGGCAGCCCACAAATAGCGCAATCGGTCTCATTGTCATCATTACCGCCGTTGTCATTGTATGTGCACATTCCTTGGTGTGTGCGCAAATGCCCTTATTGTGATTTCAACTCGCATCAGGCCAAAACTGAGCTGGATGACATGACTTATGTCGCGGCATTGCTGGCTGATTTGGAATATGAACTACCTCACTTTTGGGGGCGTCCCATCCATACGGTATTCATTGGCGGTGGCACACCCAGCTTGTTTTCAGCACGCGCCATTGATGCCTTGCTCAGCGGCATTCGCGCCCGCACCCAATTGTTGCCGGGCGCCGAAATCACCTTGGAAGCCAATCCAGGCACCTTTGAGCGCCACAAATTCCATGATTTTGCCCAAGCTGGCGTCAATCGTCTATCCATCGGCGTACAAAGCTTTAGCGATGACAAACTGCGCGCATTGGGCCGAATCCATAATGGCCACGAAGCAGAATCCGCCATCGCTGCCGCTTTATCCCTCTTCGACAAAGTGAATGTTGATTTAATGTATGCCCTGCCCAGCCAAAATGTTGAGGCAGCTTTAAGCGATATGAATATGGCCATAGCCTGCGGCGTATCACACATCAGCGCCTATCAGCTCACCATGGAACCCAATACCGCATTTGGTCACACGCCGCCGCCCAACTTACCCGATGATGAGCGTAGCATGGACATTGAAGATGCGGTCCACTCACGGCTGGCGGAAGCCGGTTTTATTCATTATGAAACCTCAGCTTTTGCGCGAGCACAGCAATCCTGTCAGCACAACCTCAATTATTGGCAATTTGGCGACTATGTCGGCATCGGTGCAGGTGCTCATGGTAAAATCTCTTCGGCAACCGGCATTGTTCGCACCACCCGCAGCCGACACCCTAAAGATTATTTGGCCGCCATGGGCCATCAGCCAGAACATTCCGTGCAGCGCCATACCGTGACGGCTAAGGAATTGCCTTTTGAATTCATGATGAATGCACTTCGGCTGCAAGAAGGCGTGCCCAGCAATTGGTTTGCCGAGCGCACTGGTTTGGATTTGGCCGCCATTCAACATCCTTTAGCCGAAGCTGTGGCCCGCGGATTATTACACGCCGATCCCCGTTGTTTGAAAGCAACCCCGTTGGGGCAGCGCTTTTTAAATGATTTATTAACTTTATTCTTGCCCGAAACACTTTCAGGCAACCTTAAACACCACAAAAAGGATTAACCCATGAGCAAAAACATCATTCATACCGACAAAGCACCGGCCGCCATCGGCGCTTATTCTCAAGCCGTTCGTGCAGGCAATACCGTATATTTATCTGGCCAAATTCCCTTGGTGCCAGAAACCATGGAAGTGGTCGCAGGCGGCTTTGCTGAGCAAACCCACCAAGTCTTCAAAAACCTAAAAGCCGTGGTTGAGGCAGCTGGTGGCAGCTTAAACGACATCGTCAAGATCAACGCTTATTTAACCGACTTAGCCAATTTCGCCACATTCAACGAAATCATGGCTCAATACATTGATTCTCCCTATCCAGCGCGCGCAGCCGTGGGCGTAGCTAGTTTACCGAAAGGTGCGTTAGTGGAAGCGGAAGGCGTGTTGGTTTTGAATGATTAATTAAACGTCAATCATGTTCAGGCAGCCACAAGGCTGCCTGAATCATCTGAAAGATCCTCATGGCTCATTATGTCATCGGCGATTTACAAGGCTGTTTCGCGGAATATCAAGCACTTCTGGCCAAACTTGGTTTCAATCCTGGCGTGGACACACTTTGGTTGACAGGCGACTTGGTCAACCGCGGCCCCAAATCCTTGGCCACGCTGCGCTTTGTACGCGCAAATGATGGGTGTATGCAAACCGTTTTGGGCAATCACGATTTACACTTATTGGCATTGGATTTTGGCCACGGCAAAATCAAGCGTGGCGACACCATTGCGGAGATACTCACCGCACCAGACCGTGGTGCGTTGTTGGGTTGGCTGCGTGAACAACCACTGCTGGTACAAGAGCCCAAACACGTCATGGTACACGCTGGCTTATGGCCCGAATGGACACTGGAAACGGCGGTTTCTCTGGCCAACGAAGTCACCCACGCATTACAACACGACCCAGCTGATTTTTTCGCGCACATGTATGGCAACAAACCCAAGCGCTGGGCCCCTGACCTAATCGGTGAAGACCGTTTGCGTTTTGCCGTGAATGTCATGACCCGCATGCGCGCCCTCACGCTAGATGGCAAATTGGATTTTGATTTCAAATCATCACTTGCCGATATGCCCAACGATTTACGTCCTTGGTTTAAAAGCCCAGATCGGCGCAATACCGAAATCACCATTTTATTTGGCCATTGGTCGGCATTGGGGTTGTACCGAGGAGAACACGTGGTGTGTTTGGATACGGGTGCACTTTGGGGTGGGCCACTCACCGCTCTTGACCTGAACACACAAGAAATCATTCAAGTACCCAGTCAAACCACGTTAAGCTGGGAAAAGATAAGCTAATCCTGTATCTACAGATAAGCCAAATGTGTTTTAGGCAAATTTTTGAAATTGGCTCGCAGCCAATTGAAATTTATCATGTTTTCAAAAAATAATACACAATAGCCCAGTATTAAGATACCAATTCCAAATAGGGAAAACCGCGAACACGGCTTTACCCATTGGAACCAAAACGCGACAATAGGCTCATAAATAGTCTTGAATACGCGCCAAAACCGCCGATATTCAACTCGTTCAATCAATTTGTTTTATTTACTAGGAGCATGTCATGAAAAAAGTATTGATTCCCGCTGCTGCATTGATGTTGGCCTTAACTGGTTGCGCCGCCAAAGGCGATCAAGCCCCCAATACGGCAGCCAGTGCTTCCGCCCCTACTCAAGCCAGCCAACCTCAGCGTGAAAGCATTACAGTAGACAGCGCCAAAGCCGTGGCCTACGCTTGCGGCCCACAAGGTAAAGAAAAAATCAATGTGCAATATGGCATCAAAGGCAATGACATTGTGGTGGCCATCGTCAACTTCCGCAACCAAAACTCTCCTTTGCTGAAACGCGACACCACCGACGCTCAGCACACCACGTTTACGGGTGAAGGCATCATGTGGTCAGCCAACAAAGCCACACCTGCCACCATCACCCAAGTAAATGCTGGCGGCTTGGCACAAATGGGCCAAGACGGCAAGCCACAAGTTTTGGCCAACGCCTGCAAGATCGACAAAAAAGCCACAGCCGCACTGGCTAAAGCTGCCACGCAACCGGCTGCAGCAACTAAGTAATAAGTCCTGATTTATCAAACCGCCGCTGGTCGGCGGTTTTTCTATGGCAACGGTAGGCGCAACCCTCATTAATGAATATTAACCGGCCATTTACCTAAAAAAACATGAGGCTAAGTTTCGCATAAGTTTCACTGCCTAAACTGAGCCCCAACAACAACCGAATTGGTTTTTGTCCATAACCTTCTAGGAGATTGATCATGAAAAAATTAGCTGCTGCCGTATTGACTGCCGTATTTGGTTTAACTGCTGTAAGCTCTTTCGCTGCCACAGCACCAGCCAAAGCCGATGCAAAACCTGCTGTAACTGCTGCTGCCAAACCTGCTGTTAAGGCCGCTAAACCAGTTGCCAAAACAACCAAACCTGCTGCCAAACACCACAAAAAAGTGGCCAAAAAAGCCCATGCAGTAAAACACCAAAAAGCAGCCAAAAAAGCCGTTAAACCTGCTGCAGACAAACCCGCTGCCTAAGCATTTAACTCAAATCCAGTCACATACCAAAACCGTTTCAGGCAACCTGTGTCTGAAGCGGTTTTTTGCTACACTGCGTTTATCTCGACTGAATCTTGTGGCACGTGCTCGGTTTTAAAAATTAGTTGGGATTGCTTACTGCCATTGAATGGTTTACTACCATGCGCATACTATTACTTGAAGACGACATCATGATTGCCGAAGTACTTGGTGATACTTTAAAAGCAGCGGGCTATGCCGTGGATTGGGTGGCAGATGGTTTGCAAGCGGAAACTGCACTCAATAGCCACCAATATAATCTGGCCTTATTGGATATTGGTGTGCCCAAACAAGATGGGTTAACGGTATTGCGTCATTTACGTGCACAAACAACGGCCACCCCTGCCATTGTGATTACCGCCCGAGATACCGTCGAGGAACGCATTCTGGGCTTAGACAGCGGCGCCGATGACTACATGGTCAAGCCCTTTGAACCTTCAGAATTGCTGGCGCGGATCCGTGCCGTTATTCGCCGTCAAAGTGGGCATGCAAATCCCGTACTGTCGAATGGCCATATTAGTCTCGATCCTGCGACGCGCGAAGCCTGTATCAATGGGTTCAGCCAGCGCTTATCGGCACGAGAATATGCTTTGTTGTATAGCTTATTACTCCACCCCGGCACTATTTTGTCTCGACAAGACTTGGAAGAGCGGCTATACGGATGGAATGAAGAGGTGGAAAGCAACGCCGTTGAAGTCGTCATCCACGGCATCCGCAAAAAACTGGGCGCTGATGCTATTAAAAATGTACGGGGATTGGGATGGCTGGTTTCCAAGAGCGCATAAAATACTCACTACAATGGCGTTTGATTATTCTAATGTCGATATTGGTGACCATCATGGCCGTATTGGGTGGCGCTATTGCTTTTCAAACCACGTTTGCGGAAGCGCAAGATTTGCAAGATGCACAATTGCAGCAAATTGCGCGTTTACTTGACCCCAACAGCCCTGCCCTGAAACAAGACAATCGCGAAGACATTAATTTCCCCGAATCGGCCAGCCAACTGCCCAAACCTAGGGTTTTGGCACAATCTCTCGATTCGCCTTATTTAAATTTGATGTTTGAAGACAATCAAGCGCATTTGCGCCTGCATGCCTTGGGTGACGGTTTTCACAATTTTGTCACGGCTACACGCCACTGGCGCTTGTATATCCATACACACCATCACAAACGTGTAGTGGTTGCCCAACGTACAGCCTATCGTAATCGATTGGCCGCCGACAGTGCCAAAAGCACCATTTGGCCTTTTTTAATTTTATTGCCGCTACTTTGGCTATTGACGGCTCTATTCATCCGCACTTTATTCAAGGCCACCCAAAAACTCAGTATCGAACTGGCCAGTCGCAATGAATATGACTTGTCTCCCATGGATGAGTCTCAGGTGCCGATTGAAATACGTCCATTCGTATCATCCATGAACCGTTTATTCATACAGCTTCAGGCAGCGATTGAACACGACAAACAATTCATTGGCATGGCAGCCCATGAATTGCGCACCCCCATCACAGCGCTGACACTGCAAATTGCCCGTTTTGAAGAACCGCATTTATCGCCTCAAGAACAAGAAAAATTATTAACCGACATTAAAGCAGGCATTCATCGAACCCATCAATTGCTTAGCCAACTATTGAGTATGGCCCGGGCACAGCACCAGGAAACGCGCACTGACACAGAAAGCGGTCCCAGAACTGAATTACTGCCTTTGCTACGTGATTTGTATGCCGAATTGTGGCCGCTGGCCGAAACCAAAAATCAAGATTGTGGCGTAGGATTAACACAACAGTATCAGATACAGATTCAGGCAGCCGATTTGCACACGATTTTGAAAAACTTACTGGAAAACGCCATTCGTTACACGCCCCCTCAGGGGCACATCAATGTGCGTGATGAAATCACCGATCAACATAAATTGATCATTTGGGTAGAAGACAGCGGATGTGGCATTCCGATGGATGAGCAACAGCGTGTATTCGAGCCTTTTTACCGAGTAATGGGCAACGCAGAAACCGGCAGCGGATTGGGACTGGCTATTGTACAAACCTTGTGCCGGCGATGGGCAATAACCGTATTATTGGGGCAGTCTGAAATCAAATCGGCCACACAAGGGTTGGCAATCGGTTTGGTTTTTGAACCCACACAATACACCGCCACTCATCCGTGATTTGGAATAATCTATTCCAAATCAAATACGGAATTGATACTTTTAATGGCATTTTTGGCTTCAAATAGCACCATCCCTAATCGGGCATTTTGGCTAGTTAAAACAGCCAACAGCGCCATTTTATTGATTTCAAACATCACCAAATAACCATTGTCAGTATGAATAATGATGTGGTCTTGTTGGCTACTGAATATTTCTTGGGCAGCGCGGTTTCCCACTGAAATCATGGCCGCAACCATGGCGCTGAGACGGTCTTCATTCACCCCATGTGCCAATGATGTCATGATGGGCAAGCCATCAACAGAAAGCACCGCAGAAGAAGTCACATCTGGTGTTGTATTCAATTGCCGCAGCGCGTCTTTGATTAATTCGTAAGCCATAAGTTCACACCCAATTCACATTAACCTAACATTCTAAAGCAGAATGGCCTATTGAAATTGATACAAATCAAATATGATTCAATATGTTATTATCATAATGTCATCTATTTGATTTGTTCCCCTATTATTCAAGTATAAGCAATTAAGCGTGTTTGGTGCCGAAAATTTTATCCCCGGCATCGCCCAACCCAGGAATGATGTATCCATTTTCATTCAAGTGGTCATCCAATGCAGCTGCATAAATGGTTACATCGGGATGAGCTGCATTCACGGTCGCGACCCCTTCTGGCGCAGCCACCAGCACCAAGGCTTTGATATTTTTACAACCTTTCTTCTTCAGTAGCGCAATAGTGGCATTCATAGAGCCACCAGTAGCCAACATCGGATCAATAATCAATGCTGGACGCTTATCCATTTGATCGACAAATTTATCGAAATATGGCACAGGTTCCAAAGTTTCTTCGTCCCGCTGCAAACCCACCACGCTGATTTTGGCAGTAGGAATCAAATCCAATACGCCATCCAGCATGCCCAATCCGGCACGCAAAATCGGCACGATAGTGACGGTTTTGCCTTTAATCCGATATCCGTCAATTTCCCCACACCAGCCCGGCATTTTCATCGTTTCCAACTCAAAATCACGGCTGGCTTCATAAGCCATTAAGCGCGCTAATTCTTTGGTCAGCGTGCGGAAGCGATAGGTGCTGCAGTCAGCCTCGCGCATCAGTGACAATTTATGCTTCACCAAAGGGTGATTGATTACGGTTAAGTTCATTATTTGCTTTCGTCATCAAATTTAGGTTGCCTGAACCATTCAGGCAGCCACAAAAAAAGCGCCTGTCACCATATCGACAGACACCTTTTTCACATATTCATTTATAGTTTGCCCAAAAGATCTTGCAGTTCGCCAGCTTCAAACATTTCCATCATAATGTCGGAACCACCCACAAACTCACCATTCACATACAATTGCGGAATCGTCGGCCAATCGGCATAGGTTTTGATGCCTTGGCGAATATCATCATCTTCCAACACATTCACCGTGTAAAAATCTGCGCAACCAGCTGCCTGCAGAATCTGCACCGCGCGAGAAGAAAACCCGCACTGCGGAAATTGTTTGGTGCCTTTCATAAACAGCACCACCGGGTGGCTATCCACCAGCGTTTTAATCTGAGCCTGAACGTCCATGTGTTGTCCTTTATCTTCTGTTGATTTATTGATCAGTGCGTGCCAATACCGCTGCAAAAAAGCCATCGGTGTGGTGTTCTGCTGTGCTGAGTTGCAAAAATTCACCCGTATCCAATCCAATCTTGGCCTCAGCCAGCAAAGTTGATACTGGTACTAGCTGCCATTGTGGATGGGTTTGTAAAAATGCTGCAACTTGCGCTTGGTTTTCTTCAGGCAACACGCTGCAAGTTGCATACACCAATCGCCCGCCCGGCCGAACCAAAGGCGCTGCCGCCTGCAAAATTGCCTGCTGCTGCACACATAAAGCATGAATGTGCGCTTGGCTTTGCCGATATTTTAAATCAGGATTGCGTCGCAGTGTACCCAAACCAGAACAAGGTGCATCCACCAGCACACAATCGGCTTTGCCGCGCAAGCGCTCTACTCGGGCATCTGTTTCGCTTTCAATGCGTTGTGGATGGATATTGGTAAGGCCCGCGCGCACCATACGCGGTTTCAGGTTTGCTAGGCGTTTTTCAGCTACATCAAAGGCATATAGTCGACCACTGCCTGCCATCATCGCCCCCATGGCCAAGGTTTTACCACCAGCACCAGCACAGAAATCCACTGCCATCTGCCCTCGCTTTACACCTGTAAGCAACGCCAATAATTGGCTGCCTTCGTCTTGAACTTCTAAGCTACCGTTCAAAAACAAAGGGTGTTGGTTTAAGGCTGGCTTATCGGCAAAACGAATGCCCCACGGAGAGTATGGCGTAGCCGTGCATGCCAACCCTTCTGCCTGTAATTGTGCCAAAACTTTATCGCGTTTGGCTTTGAGCGTATTCACCCGCACGTCCAGTGAAGCGCCTGCAGTCAAACTGCGACCAAACTGCATAATCTGCGCATCGTCATACCGATTGAGCCGTAAGCACTCTATGAGCCATTGCGGCAATTCAGCAGCCGTAGCAAGCCTAGATGCCCATGTTGCTTTATTTGCCTTTAATGCCTCTAACCAAACCCGATCTTCTTCGCTACACAAATGAGCCACCGCCGCCACGCTCAGCCCACGCCCCAAAACCAATGCAGCCAATGCGGTTCGTCTGGGCTCGCGACTGGGTTTGGGCAAAGCCGTGGTAATTTTCTCCAAATGGCGCACAGCGGCAAAAACGGTTTCGGCAATTTCGTGCCGATCTTGCCTGCCAAGCTTGCGCTGGCGCCGAAAAGCAGACGACAACACCACATCAGCAGGTTGTCTAAACGTTAAAATTTGCGCCAAAATATCGGCACTGGCTTGTAATTGCGTTGCGTTCATGGTGTTCATCAAATTTTATGCCCGTCCCACAAATAACTTTGTAGTTCAAGCGAGTAAATACGACCATCATCTTCATAGCGAATGCGCACAGGCACTCGCGGCGGTGTCGTGCGAATGATATAAGAAATAAGGCTGCCCTTGTTATCGATACGATATTCCCGCACTCGCTCACGCTGATTTCCTACCTGCATGAAGCGCTCACCTGCATCCGTTATGTTAGGCAAAGCATAGACTTTTTTGCCATTGGTTAAGTAGGCCTTTGTGGGCATGGCCTGCGGTTGCCATGCCAATTGCCACGCCAGAGAAAAAACATCGTACACAGGTCCATCAACTGGCATGTTTTGGGTAGGTTGTGCCGTTCTGCCATAGTTCAACATTCCCGGTTGCCATTGCGCGCGCGCGTACTGCTTTCCTTGCCGGATATCTTGATAATCGCGCAGTTGTAAGGTGTGTTGGATCAACACACCTGATGACACAAAATGCCATGACCACAACCATGCATCCATTTTGGCCGAAACCTGATAGTGCGATTGCTGACGCTGGAACGACAAGGTCGCCGGTATATGCAAAGATGTGTCATACACCACAGTGATTTGATGTGGCCAATCACCTTCATTAACGGGTGTAGCGGCCACAGAGGTAGACACCAAACCCCAACACCCCAAGCAAGCCATCAATATCGCTCGCGCGATAGGTTGCCGCCTCACGCCAGTAACACAGCCGTAGTGCTGATCGCAGGCGGCGTGTGTTTCACACGATTGCCCACCGTCGTCAGGCTGCCTGAAACAAAATCAGCCACCGCGCGCACCAATAATTGGTGCTCTACCATCAACACGCGCGCTGCTAAAGCAGCGGCCGTATCATTTTCTTGAATCGGCACCACGCCTTGGCTAATGATGGGCCCCGCATCCAATTCCGGTGTGACAAAATGCACCGTGCAACCGGCCACGCGACAGCCTGCGTCCAATGCCCGCTGATGGGTATCCAGCCCTGTAAATGCGGGCAACAAAGAAGGGTGAATATTGATCAACCTACCCGCATAATGCAGGCAAAAAGTCGAACTCAAAATACGCATGTATCCGGCCAACACCACCAAATCGGGCTGGTATTGGTCAATGGTATTCATCAGCGCCTCATCAAAGTCATCGCGCTGGGCGTATTGTTTGGGCAAAACTACCTGCGTACTCAAACCATGTTGTGCCGCCCAAATGATGCCTTCGGCATCGGCTTTGTTGCTCACTACAGCAGCAATCTGCGCACCGGGTATCGGCGACTCGACCAAAGCGCGCATATTGCTGCCTCGACCAGAAATCAAAATCACAATATTTTTCATGTTATTCGCCGCCAAACTAACCCAAGGATACCATTTCCAGTTGATCCAAACTGCGCCCCAAGAACCGTTCGCCTATGGTTTGGAAACGCAAAGGGATGTCACTCACATAGAAACGATAATCAGCACCACTGTGATTGGGGTTTTCCAAACCCATACGCGCCAGAGCTTGAGCCGTGGCTTCTGCAGTGGTAATGGCAGAATCCACCAACGCAATATGCGGTGCTTCTTCTTTCAATAAAGGTTTCAGCAAGGGAAAATGGGTGCAACCCAAAACCAGCGTATCAATGTCTTCCGCCAGCAATGGCTTCAGGTATTCGCGTACCGTCAGGCGGGTCACTTCATGATCTAACCAACCCTCTTCCACCAAGGGCACCAACAATGGGCAAGCTTGCGACAAAACCCGTGCCTGTGGATTTTGGCTGTGGATAGCACGTGCATAAGCATTGCTGTTGACGGTGGTGCTGGTGGCTATGATGCCAATATGGTTATTGTGCGTGGTGGACAGAGCGGCTTCCGAACCAGCGGTAATCACATCCAATACTGGCATGCCACCTGCTAACTGACGTACTTTCTGTCCAGCGACCGCTGCGATGGTGTTGCATGCGATCACCAGTGCCTTCACATCATGTTCCAGCAAAAAAGAAACAATTTGCTCGGTGTAGGTTTCAATGGTATGTCTGGATTTGACGCCATAAGGCACGCGGGCGGTATCACCAAAATACACAATATTTTCATTGGGCAGGCGCTCCATCAGCGCCCGCACATTGGTTAAACCACCTACGCCTGAATCAAATACGCCAATCGGCCTTTGTTGTACTGAAGTCATATGAATACCTGCTTACAGACAAATCGAGGCTGCCTGAAAACACAGACAGCCTGCCTAAGATAGGGCCTCATTGTAGCATTATTGGGGCATTGGAATGGCAACAATATTAATGTTAAAAATCGCAAAAAGCCAGCAAATACACTGTGTCTGCGGGTATTAAGGGTTCCTCTTTACCATCGATTACCGCATAATAAATGATATTTAAACCTGCTGGTTTACCCCATGGCTGAATTGTTATCTCAACCCATTGTGCTTCATGATGAAGCCGCCACATTGCATTTTGGCGCCGCATTGGCTGCCTGTTTGAAGGCGCCTTTGGTGGTATGGCTGATGGGCGATTTGGGTGCAGGCAAAACCACGCTGGTGCGCGGTCTTCTGCGCAGCCAAGGTTACACTGGTTCGGTAAAAAGCCCCACCTATACATTGGTGGAGCGTTATGACATTGGCAACCAAGTTTGGCAGCATTTTGACTTGTATCGCTTCCACGCTCCTGAAGAGTGGTTGGATGCAGGTTTTGACGAATTAATTGACGACCAAGTTGTGGCACTGATTGAGTGGCCCAAACAAGCCGAAGGATTTCTTCCCATGCCAGATTTAACCATTACACTAACCTCTGTTGACGCAGGCCGCGAAGCAATACTGCATGCGCACACTGCTGCCGGTCAAACCGCAATCAACGCATTATCTGAATCATCATGGCAAATTTAACCCGTCGCACATTACTGCAATTTTGTTCAGGTAGCCTATTGCTGAGCCTAGCGCCTGCATCTTGGGCTAAAGCTGGCGCCGATATTGTGGCGTCGCGCATCTGGCCAGCCACGGCATACACCCGCCTGACACTGGAATCCACCACACCGATTGAATACAAACAATTTATGCTGAGTAATCCAACGCGACTGGTGGTGGACATCAAAGGCTTTGCCACCAATCAAGTCTTGCACAGCCTCAGCCAAAAAGTCCTGCCCATGGACCCTTATATCAAAAGCGTCCGCATTGGCCAGTTTGGTAACGATACCGTGCGTATCGTAATGGACTTAAAAACCGCCGTTAATCCACAAGTATTTACCCTCAAACCGGTAGCCAACTTCCGCAACCGCCTGGTGGTGGATTTATACCCAAGTACGGCCGTAGCACTGGCACAAGAACAAAATGACCCCTTGATGGCTCTATTGCAAGATTACAATCGCGGCAAGATCAACAGCGATGGTACCAGTACCGCGCAAGCGGCCGCCCCCACACCACCAGTTCAAAAGCCAACACAGCAAGCCAGCAATACCCTCATCGATAACACCCCAGTGCCCTCCAAGCCCAACCGCCTCAATCGGCAGCCTATAGTGATGATTGATCCAGGTCATGGCGGCGAAGACCCCGGCGCCATCGGGCCATCGGGCTTGCGTGAAAAGGATGTGGTTTTAGCCATCGCCCGCGAAACCAAGAAACAACTAGATGCATTGGGCTACAAAACATACATGACCCGCAACGAAGACATTTTTATTCCATTGGGTGTACGCGTAGCCAAAGCACGGAAGCTCAAGGCCGATGTTTTCGTGTCCATCCATGCAGATGCCTTTACCAACCCTTCTGCCAAAGGCACCGGTGTCTACGCGCTGAGTCCCAAAGGCGCCACCAGCGCTGCAGCGAAATATTTGGCCAAAACCCAAAATGAAGCCGACAGCATAGGTGGGGTAAATTATTCAAAAGACACCACCGTCAACAATACTTTATTTGATCTGGCCCAAACCGCAACCATCAATGACAGTTTAAAACTGGGTAAAGGTGTACTGGATCAGTTGGCTAAAATCAACAAACTTCACAAAGGTTCTGTAGATCAAGCCAATTTTGCGGTCTTGAAAGCACCGGACATTCCATCTATCTTGGTGGAAACCGCCTTCATTTCCAACCCCACCGAAGAGCAATTGTTGTCCACTGGCGCCTTTCGCAAAAAAGCAGCATCATCTATTGCTGGCGGCGTAAAAGGCTATTTATCCAATGCGGTATTGGCTCGGCGTTAGTTTCAAAGCCAACCGTTTTCCAACCCGATGTGAGGAGCAAACACCATGACCCACACCAACCATTCCACCAGCATCACTCCGGCGGATACCATGGAAGCCGAAGAAAAAGCCTTAGTCAAAGATGAGCGCACCGAAAACAAGCGAGAACGAGCGGCAGCCACCCAAGAACATGACATAGCCAAAGCCGCTGACAAGCCAAACATGGCACCCCAGCCGCCCATCCAACCACAGGTAGCCTTACATACGGACGAAATATCCGAATGCCACGAGCCCACTACCGCCGATGAAATGGAGGCTGAGGAGCGGGATTTAGTTATCAAAGATTCTGTGGATGATGTGCTCACCTACACTAACCAACCATTGAGCGATGACATCATCCGCAAAAAAGCCCTTACTGAAGAGGCACAAATCGATCCGAGTCCCAAAGACATCAACCAATGCTGATGTCTTTGGACACAACAAAAGCGCAAGAACCACCTTGCGCTTTTGTTGTTCAGGCAATGAGTTTGATCCGTATTTAATGAACCCATCCTTTTCAGGCTGCCTGAATCTACTGTCGGCAGTTGAATAGCATACGCCTGCTCATGCAGATTCCGTCCACAATGCTTCAAATGCTGCCACCACTGCAGCGGGATCGGATGCTTCTGTAATGGCGCGCACTACCGCTAAAGACGATACCCCAGTGGCCAATACCTCAGGTGCATTCTCCAAAGTAATCCCACCAATGGCCACCGTGGGAGTATCTCCGGCTTGGCGCACATACTCTCGCAGTTTAACCAGCCCCTGCGGCTCGGTAGGCATGGTTTTGGTGGTCGTAGGGAAAATGGCACCACTTGCCACATAACTGGGCTGTACCGACAACGCATGGGCCAGTTCATCAATAGAATGCGTACTCACGCCCAAGCGCAAACCCGCTTTTTTGATGGCCACCAAATCAGCACTCGCCAAATCCTCTTGGCCCAAATGCACCCCATAAGCACCGCATTCCACCGCCTCCACCCAATAATCATTGATAAACAGATGACTACGGCTATCGCGCGCATAGGCAATGCTGCGTTCAATTTCATGATGCAATGCCGAACCAATTAATTGTTTGTTACGCAACTGTATTGTGCTGGCACCCGCATCCACCATGCGGCCCACCCAATCTGCCGAAGGGACCACGGCATAAAAACGCAAAGGGGCTGCCAAACGAGCAAAAGGAGGCGTCATATAATGTCTCTTCTCAATAAAATAATTTGTATAATAGCCCTTTTACCCCGCTCATGGCAGCTTGGCGGCCTCTCCGCCTGAGCGTGACCCGTTTATCCCTTTACCCGGAAGCATTTATGGCCACAGCCAGCTCTTCTCCTTCTGCGCTCACCCGCGTCAATTATGCATTTGCAGCCTTACTGGTTGGCACCGTCGCGTATTTTATTGCATGGGGGTGGGGTTACACCAACCACAACATGCCTATGGTGTTTGTGGTGGCCACGTTGTTTGGTGTATTCATGGCATTTAACATTGGCGGCAACGATGTCGCCAATTCATTTGGCACCAGCGTCGGCGCGGGCACACTCAGCATTCCGCAAGCACTGGCCATTGCTGCTGTATTCGAAGTATCCGGCGCGGTCATAGCGGGTGGTGAGGTCACCAAAACCATACGGCACGGCATTATTGATCTTGGCGCCATGCAATTAACACCCGGCCAACTAATCAACATTATGCTGTCTGCGCTATTGGCTGCGGCCTTATGGCTGTTGTTTGCGTCTAAAAAAGGGCTGCCCGTTTCCACGACCCATTCCATCATTGGCGGGATCGTGGGCAGTGCGCTGTGTTTGGGCTGGATGGTGTCCGGCGACAGCACCGCCTTACATTTGATTCAATGGCATAAAATGGGCGAAATTGCCCTGTCTTGGGTTTTGTCTCCCCTTTTGGGTGGCGCCATGTCATTTTTGCTGTTCAGCCAAATCAAAAAACACGTTCTGGATTATAACGTCAGCATTGAAGCACAACTCAAAACCCTCAAACAGCAAAAAAAAGCATACAAAGAACAGCACCGCGAACAATTTGAACGCTTAACCGAATCACAAAAAATCGAGGTTGCATCGGCTATGGCGCGCGATGCGCAAATTTATTCCGAATCCGATTTCAATGAGGATGAGCTTGAATCCGATTATTACCGTGGTTTGGTGGCATTGGAAAAGCGCAAGGGTGAAATCGATACATATAAAGCACTACACCATTGGGTACCCCTTATTTCTGCTGCTGGCAGCATCATGATCGCTGCCATGTTGCTATTTAAAGGATTAACCAATCTGCATTTGGGGCTGTCTGCGTTGAATAATTTTTTAATCATCGGCATGATCGGTGCATTGGTGTGGATGGCTACATTTATTTATGCCAAAACCCTCAAACGCAAGGATTTGAGTAAATCAACTTTTTTGATGTTCAGCTGGATGCAGGTATTCACCGCGGCTGGTTTTGCATTCAGCCATGGCGCCAATGATATTTCCAATGCTGTGGGCCCTTTCGCCGCCATCATGGATGTTATCCGCACCAACAGCATCGGTACCGATGCACAAGCGCAAATCCCCACACCAGTGATGATTACCTTTGGTGTGGCACTGATTGTGGGCTTGTGGTTTATCGGTAAAGAAGTGATTCAAACGGTGGGCACCAATTTGGCAAAAATGCATCCTGCATCGGGGTTCACCGCAGAATTATCCGCCGCTTCGATTGTGATGCTGGCAACACTCATGGGTTTGCCCGTATCGAGCACACACATTTTGGTGGGCTCGGTATTGGGCATTGGTTTAGTGAACCGCAATGCCAATTGGGCGTTAATGAAACCCATTGCTTTGGCTTGGGTGGTTACTTTACCCTCTGTGGCCATCTTGTCTGTAGTGGTTTTCTTGGGTTTAAACAGTATTTTTTAATGATTTCTTTCTTCAGGCAGCCCCAACATAGGCTGCCTGAAGACACCAAGCATGCTTTAATCAAAAGGCCAGACACAGTACAATAACCCCTTTGTTACGCAGGCCACCCCATGAAAATCGCCACTTGGAATGTCAACTCGCTGAACGTGCGTCTCCCCCAAGTATTGCGTTGGTTAGATGAACAGCAACCCGATGTACTGGCCTTGCAGGAACTCAAACTGGAACAAGACAGATTTCCGCTAGCAGCGATCCAAGCAGCGGGCTATCACGCTGTGTGGAACGGCCAAAAAACCTACAACGGCGTGGCCATTTTGAGTAAGTTACCCGCCCATAACACCATCCCCGATTTGCCTGCTTTCGATGACCCGCAAAAACGCGTATTGGCTGCCGACGTTGGTGATGTGCGTATTGTGTGTGTGTATTGCGTAAATGGCGAAGCCGTTGGCAGTGAAAAATATGCCTACAAAGAGCGCTGGTTTTCTGCTTTACACGAGTATATGCAAACCATTTTGCAACAGCACAGCAAAGTAGTGCTGTTGGGTGACTTCAATGTTGCCCCTAGCAATATCGATGTCTATGACCCTGAAAAGTGGCGTGACAAAATACTGTGTTCCGTGCCAGAGCGCGAATGGTTTGGCCGATTACTCGCCGCCGGCTTGACAGATAGCCTACACCACTTGGATCCCAATACCGCACATTACACTTGGTGGGACTACCGCATGAATATGTTCAAACGCAAATTGGGCTTGCGCATCGACCATATACTGGTGAGCGAAGCCTTGGTTGCGTGTTTACAGCAAGCGCACGTCGATACCCACGCACGCGCTTGGGAGCGCCCCAGTGATCATGCGCCAGTGTGGGCTGAATTTGATTGTCATCAAGCATGACCATGCAGCCCGCTTATTTTATCGGTTTGATGTCAGGCACCAGCATGGATGGCGTCGACGCGGTATTAGCCAGTTTTGATGGTACCCATTGGCTGGGCGCGCACGCCCATGCTTTCGTGGCCTATGAAGATGCGTTAAAACAATCCCTACTGGCTTTGCAAAACCCGGATACCGATGAATTGGCACGCGCAGCGCTCTTGAGCCAAGATTTGGCCAAGATCAATGCCCGTGCCGTAGCCGATGTATTGGCCAAACAACCCGACGCGGCAACCCAAGTGCTTGCTTTGGGCTGCCATGGACAAACCATACGTCATGCCCCCGAGCATCATTACAGCATCCAACTCATGGACTGGGCATTGCTGGCAGAACTCACGGGCATCACCACCATTGGCGACTTCCGTAGCGTGATTTGGCTGCTGGAGGACAAGGCGCCCCTTTGGTTCCAGCTTTCCATCAAGCCATCTTTGCCGACGCCGCCACCACACGAGTGCTACTAAACTTGGGTGGCATTGCCAACATCAGCATTCTGCCACCAAGCACACCCGCTTTCGGCTTTGATACAGGGCCGGCCAACATGCTGATGGATGCTTGGGTCATGGCCAATTGGCAATCCGCTTATGATATTGATGGCCAATTGGCCGCCCAAGGCCATGTTCTACCTGACCTACTGGCTCAACTACTGGCGCATCCATACTTCAGGCAGCCTTTCCCCAAAAGCACTGGCCGTGAACTTTTTGCTTTGTCTTGGCTCAACACCTACTTGCATGGTCACGAAGCACCCGCTGACGTTTTACGTACTTTACTGCAACTGACTGCACAAACTGCTGTTGACGCCATTATTTTGGCGGCACCGCAAACCCCAAAGGTCTATGCCTGTGGCGGAGGCGTGTGCAACCCGCTATTGATGCACACTTTGCATACTTTGCTGGCCAAACACCACATCGAATTGACCACGACAGATGAACTGGATTTACCTGCCCAGCAAGTTGAAGCCGCTGCCTTTGCTTGGCTGGCCGCATGCTGGCTACACCGCAAGCCAGTACCCATACACACTGCTACTGGCGCGCGCGGCGCGCGCATACTGGGCTGCGGCTATTGGGCAATTGCTGGATTGGAATGATATGCACACCACCACTGACCCTGAATTAAGTGCTGGCACCCAAAAAGTATTGGCCCAGTTGCAACGAAGTGGCTTGCCATTCACTTTAAAAATACTCCATGACAGCACCCGCACAGCGCAAATGGCTGCTGATGTTTTGGGCTGCCAGCCAGCCGAAATTGCCAGCTCTCTAATCTTTGAAAACACGGACAATGGCCAATTTGTGCTGATTGTGGCCTCAGGTGGACAGCGCGTGGATGTGCATTACGTTTCAACCCAGCTGAATCAACCCTTGCGTATGGCGCGTGGTCGCGACATCAAAAAACACACAGGGTTTGCCATCGGTGGTGTCCCGCCCTTAGCCCACCACCACCCTTTACCCACCTACCTGGATGCCAGCTTACAATCTTTCGATACCATATGGGCCGCAGCTGGTTCCCCTTTTGCTGTGTTTGGCATCCACCCAGCCAACCTAGCCATACTCACAGGCGGCCAATGGCTGCCTATGCGCCCCATCTCTCAGTCTGAATGCCATGAAGTCAACGAATAAAAAAGCCCCTATCCGCAAAAACAGCAAACCTGCGGCAAATGTCAAACGCAGTGAACGCAGCCATGCGCCTCAAGTGATGAATTTACTCAATGATGCATTCTGGTTGCTGGCATTGATGCTCACCGTGTATGTGACCTTATCATTGGCCAGCTTCACCATGGATGACCCCGCTTGGTCTCGCGGCATTGTCAGTGACGAAAAACCCCACAATCTGGGCGGTATATTCGGCTCTTATGTAGCCGACATTGCTTATTATGTTTTTGGGTTATCGGCTTGGTGGTTGGTAATCGCGACAGTGGTGTGCCTGTATAAAAGCTTTCGCCCTTTACAAAGCAAAAACGATGACGCCAAGCCTTACAACATGGTCTTGGGTACCGTTGGCTTGTTATTGCTATTGGCATTCAGCCCAGTTTTAGAAACCTACATCTGGCCAACACAGCTGGTCAACAGTCTGCCCACAGGTGCAGGTGGTATGGTGGGCCACTTTGCCGGTCATGGTTTAAGCAGTTTATTAGGGCTTTCAGGCAGCCTATTGTTGATTTTGGTGGTGATGTTGGTGGGTCTATCGCTGCTGATTCAGGTTTCTTGGCTCACCTTGATTGAGCAGGCGGGCGCCCAACTGGAATGGCTGTGGTACAAACTGATCCGCAAACCCCAGCGTTTTCTCACCGATTTACCCAATGCCCGCACCGTCCGACGCATGGTGAAACAAGCCAAAGCCATCACTTCTGAAAAAGCTGATCCCCTACCCGCCGCCAGTAGCAACCGCAAAGCGGTGCCAGTGCGCACCGCTCCCGAAGTACAGCGCGATTTGTTTGACGAGCCTACTCAGCGCAAGACCACCAAACCTGATGGTACTGGGGCCGCAGAGCCTGGGTTAATCAGGCTGCCTGAATTGTCATTATTGACGCCACCGGCACAAGAAATGCCGGTGATTAATCCAGAGCAATTGCAAATCACCGCCGAACGTATTGAGGCCAAACTCAAGGAATTTGGTGTTGAAGTGGAAGTCACCAGCGCCACGGCGGGCCCTGTTATCACTCGCTATGAAATTGAGCCAGCACAGGGTGTTAAAGGCAGCCAAATTGTTAATCTGGCTAAGGACTTGGCCCGCGCCTTGTCTGTGCAGAGCGTGCGCGTGGTAGAGACCATTGCGGGTAAATCTACCATGGGCATTGAGCTGCCAAACGAACACCGCCAAAACGTGCTGCTTTCAGAAATTCTAACCGCCAATGTATTTCAACAAGCCTCCGATAAGCTTACTGTGGCCATGGGTAAAGACATTGCAGGCATCCCCGTGGTGGCAAATTTAGCAAAAATGCCACACCTGCTGGTTGCAGGTACCACCGGCTCAGGTAAATCAGTAGGCGTCAATGGCATGATTGCCTCCATACTATACAAAGCCCAGCCGGATGAAGTGCGTTTCATCATGGTCGACCCTAAAATGCTTGAATTATCGGTTTATGAAGGCATTCCTCATTTACTCGCGCCGGTAGTCACTGACATGCGCGAGGCCGCGCAAGCACTCAATTGGTGTGTTGCCGAAATGGAAAAACGTTATCGCTTACTCGCGCATGTGGGCGTGCGCAATCTGGCGGGTTACAACGATAAAGTGGCTGACGCCAAAACCCGGAGTGAACCTTTGGTCAACCCATTCAGCCTCAATCCAGACGAACCTGAGCCTTTGGATAAATTGCCGTTTATTGTGGTGGTGATTGACGAACTGGCCGACTTAATGATGGTGGAAGGCAAAAAAGTCGAACAACAAATTGCCCGTTTGGCACAAAAAGCACGTGCTGCTGGTATCCATCTGATTTTGGCCACCCAACGCCCCAGTGTGGATGTGATCACTGGCTTGATTAAAGCCAACATCCCAACCCGAATCTCATTCCAAGTCTCCAGCAAAATTGATAGCCGCACCATTCTTGATCAAATGGGTGCCGAAAACCTCTTGGGCAAAGGCGATATGCTGTTTTTGCCACCAGGCCAGGCCGAACCCACGCGTTTGCATGGTGCGTTTGTGTCGGATGAAGAGGTTCATGCCATCGTGAGCTACATCAAGCGTCAAGCACCCGCCAATTACGTGGATGGTTTATTGTCAGGCGAAGCGGCACAAGACACAGAAAACCGAGTGAATCCCAATGCCAACAGCGATGAATTATTTGATCAAGCCGTATCCTTTGTGTTGGAAACCCGAAAAACTTCCATTTCGTCATTACAACGACACTTACGCATCGGCTATAACCGGGCCGCCAACCTAATGGAAGCCCTCGAAGCGGCGGGGATCGTGTCTCCTGCAGAATTGGGTGGCAGCCGCCGTATCCTAGCCCGCAAAGATGAATTGGGTTGAGCCACTACCACCGCCCGTGCGTCTGAGTTGTTGTAGGTTGTAGGCTCAATTAGGCAGCCATGGCTTTTATAATATGCATAATTTTTAGCTACGTTAGAGCGCTCCTATTTTTGAGGCCTTTGTTCCAAATACTGATTCCCATTTCGAACGCAATGCACATTTCCGCCCAAAGCACCAAGCTTGGTGCCGCTAGGTTGTGTGGTTATCGCAGTCAGCAGATTCTGTGCGTATCAGGATAATCCTGATGATTTACAAAATAGATACAGGCGAGATTCAGCTACCATTGATGGCATTGCTCTTTCTATTTGCACCATCAAAAATCAGCATTAATAACCTTTGAACATACCCCTTCACAATTAACCATGCCTTCTGGGTTAATTATTGATAATATCAACATCATTATGCAGGCTGCCTGAAACCATACAGGCACCCACCACACAAAAGCCCACCATGACTTCATTATTCCAAGCCGAACCGCCTCATACAGAACCTGCCATTGGCGTTTTACTACTTAATTTAGGCACTCCATCCGCGCCCACAGCCGCTGCCGTGCGCCCGTATCTGGCCGAATTTCTATCCGATCAAAGGGTAGTGGAACTGCCACGCTGGCTGTGGCAACTGATTCTGCGCGGCATCATTCTGCCATTGCGCGGGCGCAAAAGCGCCCATGCTTACGAAAAAATTTGGCGCCCCGAAGGCTCTCCGCTTCAATACCACACGCAGCAATTGACAGATAAGCTGGCTTTGGCTTTACCGCGCCAGCAGCACACTCGGATACTGTGCGCCTATGCCATGACCTATGCTCGCCATCAGTAGATCATGTTTTGGCCGATTTAAAACGCCAAGGGGTGAACCGTTTATTGGTCATCCCGCTGTATCCACAATATGCTGCGTCCAGTAGTGCCGCTGCCTTAGACAAGGTCTGGCAAGCGCTGCTGCAACAACGCAATCAGATGGCCATACGCAGTATCAAAAGCTACTATGACGACCCAGGCTATATTCGGGCTCTGGCTGCCAGCATAGAACACCACTGGCAAACACAAGGACGTGGCGATAAACTATTGATGAGTTTTCACGGCATTCCTCAAGCACACCACGATCAAGGCGACCCGTATCCTCAAGAATGCCGTGTTACGGCAACCTTGTTGGCAGAAGCATTGTCCTTGTCGGAGCAAGAATATGTAGTGGCTTTCCAAAGCCGTTTTGGTCGAGCCAAATGGGTTGGGCCCAGCACTCAAGATTTGCTGGTTTCTTTACCCAAAGACGGCGTGCGAAAATTGGATATCGTCTGCCCAGGGTTCGCGTGTGACTGTTTGGAAACGCTAGAAGAAATCGCCTTGCGTGGACGTGAAGATTTTTATGCTGCGGGCGGCAAGGCATTCACTTACATTCCCTGCCTAAATGATGATGCAATATGGGTAACGGCGTTAACCGATTTAACTTGGCGACACTTGGCGGGGTGGCTCTCTGGAAACTAGGGCTGCCCAGCAATAAGATCAAGGCAATGGCATTCCATCGGTGATGCCGTCTAATAGCCGCCACTGGGCTGTGTTTGATTGCGTCAATCCAATGAATGATTGGCAGATACAGTCACGCTCAAGATAACGAAAATAACTATTTTTTTATAAAAATAACTTTTCCTTTAATCTCATCACAATAAAGGCTGCCTGAATATTTTCAGGCAGCCTTTATTTGAAATTAATGGATTAGGCGGTGCGCAATTGTGCTCGCATGGCCGCAATCTGTGCAGCGTAATCATCATGGCCAAAAATTGCAGAACCGGCCACAAATGTATCCGCACCAGCCGCCGCAACCGCAGCGATATTATCAATTTTAATGCCGCCATCAACCTCTAAACGCACACGCCGGCCTGTTTCTCCTTCATACATATCCAATAGAGAACGCACTTGGTTGATCTTTTTCAGCGTTTGAGGAATAAATTTCTGCCCACCAAAACCAGGATTAACCGACATCAGCAACACCACATCCAGTCGATCCAAAGCATGCTCCAATACATATACGGCGTTGCCGGATTAAGCACCAAGCCTGCTCTACAATCAGCGTCTTGAATCAGGCTCAAGCTTCGATCAATATGACGGCTGGCTTCTGGATGAAAAGTAATGATGTCCGCACCCGCTTGAGCAAATGCAACGATTAATTCATCCACAGGCTCAACCATCAGATGGACATCCAAAGGCACGCTGGCATAGGGTTTTAATGCCTTTAATACCATTGGCCCGAAAGTCAAATTCGGCACATAATGATTGTCCATAACATCAAAATGGATCCAGTCGGCACCGGCCGAAATAACTTGAGCCACCTCTTCACCCAATCGGGCAAAATCGGCCGATAAAATACTGGGAGCAATACAAAAATCAGTCATAATGCATCATCGAAAATAGCACCAATAGGTGCAGATAAAATAGATATTTACGCAAGTTAACGGCCATTATACGTGCTTCACAACCGCTCTTGTATACTGTGCCCAGAATAAAAGTTATGGGGAAAATTGTGTCTACCCGAATCTACCACCAAACCGCCACACTTCTGTGCACAGGCTTGGCACTGTCTTTATTTTCCTTGCCTTCGGGCTTGGCCCATGGTGCACCCACCTGCGATATCCGCCAATTGGACTTAACCCCAATTCAAAAAGCCAAGCTACGCTTTATTCGTATGCAGCATAAAATGGCCTTAGAAAATCCGCAGCGCAGCACAACACGCAATACACTCTCACAAGCACAACTACTTAACCAGCCTGATTTTGATGAAGGACAAGCCAAGCGCTTTGTGATTGATCGCTATGCACCACGCATGCAAAACGATGTCAATGAGCTACGGGTACAACATGCGTTCCTACAGGTACTCAACCATCAGCAACGACAAGAGTGGTTGCGCAATTGCTTGCGCTAAAATTGCTTTTACTTACGCATTCAGGCAGCCCAAAGGCTGCCTGAATGCGTTTTGTTTCAATCACACCATTCCCTACGACTGAATTGACACACTCATGTTAACTGGCTTCACATTTGCTATTGGCGCTGGCATCTGTAATCGTTGTGACATTGACTCCATCACACACATATGTGTTCCCTTGGTTATCCATCCACAAAGACTTGGTTCTGTTCATGCTGCTATTAGGTTGTGCATATAAGTAATAGGTGCTGCAGTCATTATCTTTAACACATGCAGCAGATAAGCTGTATTTTTTGGCCACTGGCGCTCCATCTGCTTCGCCCACCAACGTCGATACCGTTGCACTGGTCAAATTACTGCCAACGGGTAAAGCCAATTTATTGCGGCCTATATTTTGGTTAACTGCCACCAAAGTCCCTTTGGCATCAGCCAAATCCGCTTTTTCCACATACCTTCCATAAGCAGGCAAGGCAATGGCCGCCAAAATACCGAGAATGGCAATCACGATCATCATTTCTATCAATGTAAACCCCGAAGGGTTTGTCTTACCCATAATAGGCTGAACCATATTCATCCACCATCAATTCGAAAATACTGCCTTTTCATAAGATTGGAGTACAA
The DNA here is from genome assembly GCF_001590725.1 of Snodgrassella sp. CFCC 13594. Taxonomy (GTDB): domain Bacteria; phylum Pseudomonadota; class Gammaproteobacteria; order Burkholderiales; family Neisseriaceae; genus Snodgrassella. The sequence continues at coordinate 91,116 of NZ_LQXR01000005.1, forward strand.
CTTGTGTATTGGCATTTTGCCCCCAGCCTTTTGCTGTCACCCGAAATAAATAATATAAGGTGCTGTTGTTTGTTTGCGTACCAATAAACTCAATCACATAGCGAGCATTTTGGTAAGTACCACCCGATTTGACCGGAATAGAAGGATCCACACTCTGCGAATCACTGTTGACCGTCAGCACATTATTGCGACGCCAGACATCACCTAAATCAGCACAGAGCCCACTGCCACAATTAATCGCTAATTTTGCGGATGAGCTGATAGGATAAGGCCCATTTGACACCACAGTAGCGGGCGTATCTTTGGCGGCACAAAATCCCGATGTACAGCTATCTGTAAATGTGATCGTCCCACTCTCATTCACCAGTTCGGCAATTTTGGTTTCTGAGGCGTTTAATGCCGACTGAGCCTGAGCCAGAGCCACTTTGCGATCAGCATCATTGGCACTGCTTCTGGATTCCATATTGGTGCTTTGTAAAGTTGAAATCACCAAAAACGCAATCACCAGCATAGCAATAATCACAATAAACAACGAAAATCCAGATTGCTTGTTTTCCCATCGTTGCATAAATTTTTTGCTTTCTTCTATTTTGAATCGGTATTTGAAAATCAATTTATTTAGCCCGTGGTTAATTCATTGATTTTCTTTAAGCACAAATTACCTTGTCTCAGCATCGCCTGTACCACATAGGATTGCGCTCCCTCACTGCAGCTGCCACCACTGTATTTGCCAGATGGGCACGTTGTTAACGTGGTGGCCACCAAAATAGGCAACTGTCCGCTAACTGGGCTCGTGGTCATCCCCATGCGTTTGGCTGTATCAGTCGTTGATGTTGGGCATTTAGTGGAGTCTTGATATTGTAAGTTCAGCGCCAAATTCGATACGTTTTCTGCCACCATTTGCGGGGTTGTCACCCAAGCCCCTTGAGAATACACAAATCGATACAAATTATAATGTGCATCCCGACCCATTTTAGCCACCACATAAGCAGCCCCATCGATCATATTCTGATTATCTACGGTTTGCCCACAGTCATTGGCGTTCTGATTGTTGGTATTGTGTCCATAGATGGTGACCAAAGGTGACCCTATCGTATCGGATGGCGCAATGGCAGAGGGCAATGCTGCCTGAGATAGAAATTTGTTATCCGTACTAATCGAGCCACCCAAAACAGCAGTGGTGGGTTCCGTCATACAGCCAAAATTACCAGCCTGTCTAATGTCGCGACGCAATAAATCGGCTGTATTTCTCATATTCTGCTGATAGGCCACTTTACTTTCAACGTCTTGCTTCAACTTTACCGTTGTAAAATAAGTCGCGCCTGCTGCCATTAAAACAATGACACCAATCGCGCTGGCCACCATAAATTCTATTAGACTAAAACCTTGTTGACGAATATTGAAAGCAGGACGATTCAAATGAATTAAGGCTGCCTGATGGTTCAGTTTATTGTGAATGTGCTTCATTGTGCATCGCCTATGGGTAACGTATAAGTAAAGTCACTGCCCTTACTTTGGTCTGTCCATGCCACCGAGATGGTCCCTTTACTGCCATCAATTGTGCATGACTTCACTTGCGCATTGGTCACCGCAATATCTTTCGAACAATCTGGTGAATCATAGCTTTGGTCTAGCACCAACTGCGTGCCATTGGTCATCGAAACCGTTTTAACCTGCATAATGGGGTCTGCCATGGCTGATTCAGCTAAGTCATCAACTTGGCGCGCCACTTCACTTTGGTTTTGTGCATTCACTGCTGCGTCAACAGATTTGAGCTGGGTAATCATCAATACCAAAACCCCAAACGACAACACAAAGATTGAAATCATGGCTTCTATTAACGTAGATCCGCGCTGCCGATGCTGTTTTTGCATTGATTCCACCATCTTATTACGTCCCTTAAATTTGGTTTCCAATGGCGCCACCTTTTCCATTCCCACTGCTATTTATCGAGACAATAATCTGATTGGGGCGTATTGACATTGCACACAACACTTTTACCACTTGGATCAATCAAAACCTTGCGCACCAACGTATTGTCTTTTGTATCGGTTAAGGTAAACACCACATAACCCGCCCCAGTTGACCAACTATTATCCTTGTACCAGCCCATCATGCCGCTAGGCATAAAACCAATGCGAGTAACACCCGTCACACTCGCACCAGTATTGTCGAAAACAGCAAATTTACTGGTAATTTTACTGTCTGTGCCATTTTGGTTGACTGCCACAGTGCGTATTGTTTGGTCAGCCACAAAATTATTGTTTAATTGTGTGTCTTTCCAGATAATCATACCTTGCATGGAGCTGCTGGCCTCAAAATCACTACAAGTATTGGATGCCCCAGTACCGGTTCCAGTACCGGTTTTTATGGTTGTCGCGCAAGCAACGATGGGCAAATTTAATCGAATGGCTTCAGAGCGCGCAAACTGAAACAGAGAAACAACTTGATCGGCTTTGCTTTGGACCCGCTGACTGGCAATCCAACGACTCATATTGGGCAACGCAATAGCGGCATGATGGCCATAATGGCAATCACCACCATGAGTTCAACCAGCGTAAAACCACTGGCTGCTTGATGCCGCATTGATGTTTTTCTCATAACCCGCATCACTTTTGTCATTAATTTGTTTTATCCGTAAATTCTATAATAAATATAGTAAATATGCCATTTGCAACGCTAGCGTTCTTATGTTTCGCCTATTCCAAATCATCAAAGCAATTCAGTTGGACAATTTTGATGAATCAAACTTTAACCAACTACTCATACTCATACCCGTCTGGTATCAATGCATTATCAAATTTGGTGTACTGGCCTTGGAAAGTCAAATTCACCTTGCCTGTTGGGCCATTACGGTGTTTGCCGATAATGCATTCGGCCAACCCTTTAAACTGGCTGTCAGGATTATAATATTCATCCCGATACATAAACATAATCAAATCAGCATCTTGCTCAATTGCGCCCGACTCACGCAAGTCAGACATCATGGGGCGTTTATCGGTTCGTTGCTCAACCGATCGCGAAAGCTGTGATAAAGCAATAATGGGCACCTGCAATTCTTTGGCCAATGCCTTCAATGAGCGCGAAATTTCACCCAGTTCCGATGCCCGATTGTCAGACCGGCCAGACCCAGACATCAACTGCAAGTAATCAATGACGATCAATCCCAGCTTACCGCCCTTTTGACGGGCCAAGCGCCGAGCTCGAGCTCGTATCTCCAAGGCAGTAAGGCCTGCAGTTTCATCAATATACATAGGGGCATCAGAAAGCTTAACCACAGCATCATTCAATCTGCCCCAATGTTCGTCTTGCAGTTGGCCGGTTTTCAAAACACTTTGATCTACCCGACCCACTGAACCGAGCATACGCAAAACCAACTGCGCCCCACCCATTTCCATAGAAAACACCGCCACGGGTAAATGCCCTTCTATTGCCACGTGCTCAGCAATATTCAAAGAAAATGCGGTTTTCCCCATAGATGGCCGTCCCGCAACAATCACCAAATCACCAGGCTGCAAGCCAGAAGTCATGCGGTCTAAATCAATAAACCCAGTCGCCACACCGGTAACATCGTTTTTATTGTCTCTTGAATACAAGGTATCAATACGGCTGACTACTTCTTTGAGCAGCTCTGGCATGGCCAAAAAGCCTTGCTTTGAGCGCGCCGTAGATTCGGCAATCTGAAAAACACTGTTTTCAGCCTCATCCAACATTTGTGCCGCCTCTTTACCTTGAGGGTTATAAGCCGTCCTAGCAATTTCCGTGCCTACTTGCGCAAGCTGCCGCATAATGGAACGCTCGCGCACAATCTCGGCATAGCGACGAATATTCGCGGCAGAAGGCGTATTTTGAGCCAAATTGATCAGGTACTCAAAACCACCAGCCGCATCAAGCTCTTCTCGCCGTTGCAATTCCTCTTGCACCGTAATCACATCGGCCGGCCGCGACAACTCAATCAACTGAGCGATGGCCTTAAATATCAGCCGATGCTCATGTCGATAAAAATCGTGTTCATTGATGACATCAGCAATGCGATCCCAAGCACTGTTTTCCAGTAGCAGTCCACCCAGCACTGACTGCTCCGCTTCCATCGAATGAGGCGGCACGGACAGCATACCGGCATCAGATGCCTCATTGGCCAAATTGATTTCATCCATTTACTTTTGCTTACATGAGTTTAAGTGTTTCAGAATAGATTTTACCATTGCTTCGGTCTGATTTGCGGCCTATTCATTCCTTGTATTACAATGAATTCGATTCAAATATAGGGCTTAATCGACCTTATTACTGAAAACAACGTTTTGATTCACCCTTAGCGGCCTGAATTAAAAACCATAACACATACAAACACCAACCAAGAAAAGGAAGCATGATGGAACACAAATTACCAGAACTGCCTTATGCATTGGATGCTTTGGCACCGCACATTTCCAAAGAAACCATGGAATACCACTACGGTAAGCACCACCAAACCTACATCACCAATCTTAACAACCAAATTAAAGGCACTGAGTTTGAAAATCTACCTTTAGAAGAAGTGGTCAAAAAAGCCACGGGTGGCATGTTTAATAACGCTGCTCAAGATTGGAACCACACCTTTTATTGGTTTGGTTTCGCGCCTAATGGTGTGGCTTTAGCAGAAGGCGGCTCATTAGCACAAGCAATCGATGCGAAATGGGGCTCTTTTGCAGAATTTCAGGCGGCCTTTGACAAAGTTGCCGCAGGTACGTTTGGTTCAGGCTGGGCTTGGCTGGTTAAAACCCCTGCCGGTGAATTGGATTTGGTGTCCACCAGTAATGCAGCCACACCATTGACCACTGACAATACCCCGCTGCTGACTTGTGACGTATGGGAACACGCGTATTACATCGACTATCGCAATAGCCGCCCAAACTATTTGAAAAATTTTTGGGAAATCATCAACTGGGCTGAAGTAGAAAAACGCTTCGCCGCATAAAGATGATTGCATACGGGTCTAAACAACAGGCTGCCCGAATATTCAGGCAGCCTGTTGTTTAGACCCGTATGCATGAACCCTAATGCCTAACACAAATCAATGCACACGATCTCCCCGCAAGCGTTCTGCGCCTCTTTGCCCACATGGGCATGCTTCAAAGCTTGGAAAGCATAAGTTAGATTGGCCTCAAAAGCATGCGCTGCCACTGCCGCGCTGTCACCATGAATGCCACTGGGTATATCCAAAGCCACCTTAAAAGACCGATGGTGCTGATTAACCACATCAAAACACGCTGCCACGTTTACCGGCAACACACCATGAAAGCCTGTGCCATAAACCGCATCAATAACCACTTGACTGGTTTCCAATACAGGCGCCAATTGATCGCCATCAATCATTTTCACCGACTGCGGTAATTTAGCCAAATTAATCAAGGCCAAGGGCGATAAATCACTACCTTGCAATAATAAAACAAATACGGCCCACCCAGCCTCAGCCAATGCCTTAGCCATCACCAAACCATCGCCGGCATTGTTACCTTTACCACACAGAACGACGGTATTTTGAGGCTCAGAGAAACGCAATAACAAATCAGCAGCCGCACGCTGACCCGCACGACGCATCATTTCCGCATAGCTCAATCCCGCTGCCGCCTGCTGATCCTCCCAAGCCTTCATTTGTGCAATGCTGTAAATCGGTTGCTCTGACATATATTCTCCTAATGCGTGTGGCGTGTGGGAGGGAGTTCCCGAGCCGTTGGAGCACCGCATTAATCGTTATCTATACCACGCTCAATTTGCACGCCCACGCTGCGTACATGCGGCAAAATACCCGGTTTCACCACTTTCACACGCACCCACAACGCACCAAACTCGCGCAACACTAACTGAGCCACGAACTCTGCCAACGCTTCCAGCAATAGAAATTGCTGTTCAGATAATGTCTGGCGCAATATCTGCGCCACCTCCGCATAATGAATGGTTTCATCAATATCATCATTCCGAGCGGCTGCCTGAAGGTCTACGCCCATATCCAAATCCAGAACTAGGGTTTGCCGCTGCTGCCGCTCCCAGTCATAAACACCAATTAAGGTTTCGGCTTCCAAACCATGTAAAAAGACTGTATCCATCACCGCTGGCCTAAGCTAAAATGCGTGTCTCAATATTGTAGTCTAAAGACTCACCATGATGGTTAACTTCTTCGCCACAGCTTGTGCCTATTTACTCGGATCACTGTCCTTCGCGGTCATTGTTTCCAAAGCCTATGGCATGGCTGACCCACGCAACTACGGCTCAGGCAACCCAGGCGCCACCAATGTTTTGCGCAGTGGCAAAAAATCCGCGGCCGCACTCACCTTGCTGGGGGATGCACTCAAAGGCTGGCTGGCCGTCTGGCTGGCACAACATTTTCAGGCAGCCTTGGGCCTAGACACCATCACCATTGCTTTGGTTGCCGTCGCCGTGTTGGTGGGACACATGTGGCCAGTTTTTTTTGGGTTCAAAGGCGGAAAAGGTGTGGCCACGGCAATTGGCGTATTGTTTGCCCTATCCTGGCCAACCGCGCTCATTTGTGCGGCAGTGTGGTTGATTATGGCCTTCGGCTTTAAAGTATCTTCTTTAGCCGCACTGATCGCCACCCTTATCAGTCCGATTGTTGCTTATTTCTTCATGCCCCATTTATCGTGGATATTAGCGGTGGTAGCTATTGCCGTATTGGTCCTACTGCGCCACAAGAAAAACATCCAAAACTTATTACAGGGAACAGAGAGCAAAATCGGCAAACCTCGGTAATGATCCAATCGCCAAACCAACATTACGAATAACAAAGACGCCCTAGATGGCGTCTTTAATTTCAGGCAACCTCAGATCACTACCGCTGCCCGGCTACTTTTTTGTTGCGCATCAAACAGAGCATATCCGCAGCCACATGAGCAGCCGCAATGGCAGTGATTTCAGCATTGTCGTAGGCAGGCGCTACTTCTACTACGTCCATACCCACGATATCCAAATTACCCAGTGCGCGTACGATACTTAATGCTTGGTGTGAGCTCAAACCACCGGCTACCGGGGTCCCCGTTCCGGGCGCAAAAGCGGGATCCAAACAATCAATATCAAAAGTAAGATAAACAGGATTATCGCCAATAATGTCTTCTATTCGAGCCACCGTAGCCTCTACCCCATGTTCATGCACCCAAGGCGCAAACAACATGTTCATACCCATGAAATCAGTATTCCACGTACGAATACCCACCTGGGCTGATGCATTTGGGTCAATCAACCCATCATGAATGGCTTTATAAAACATGGTGCCATGATTTAAGGAATCAGGCGCATCGTCAGGCCAAGTATCGCAATGTGCATCAAAATGCAGCAAACTTAAAGGCTTCCCGTATTTTTCAACATGTGCCTGCAGCAGTGGGTAAGTAATGTAATGATCGCCGCCGAAAGTCAGCATCTTGGCATGACTATTGGTGATGATGTCCAAAGCATGCTGTTTTATAGACTCGCGTATGGTCCATGGCTGATGTGCATCAAACCAGCAGTCACCATAATCAACCACAGCCAAGTCATCAAAAGGATCAAAACCCCAAGGAAAGAGATTGAGCTCCGCCAATTGCACGCTGGCTGCACGAATCGCAGCGGGCCCCAAACGCGCACCAGGCCGAAATGTAGTGGCCAAGTCCAGCGGTACACCAGAAACCACCACATCCACGCCATCTAAATTGCGGGTGTATTGCCGACGCATAAAAGACAAAGCACCGGAGTAAGTATTTTCTATGGTTGAACCCATCAACCCTGGCCGTCGGAATGCACCATCGCCATAAATTTTTTCTGACATGAAGTCTCCTTATCCAAGCATGAAGCAAAGAATTGGCACAGAGAAAGAGCTGATACTGCTATAAATGAGTGGTTTTCTGTTGCTTGCGTGCAGCTCGACGCGCTCGAATTTCGGCGATTTTTCGGCGGAAAAACAAAACACGTTGCCGTTTTTTCCACCAGTAATACAGCAATACCGCCGCGCCCACACCAATAACCACATACACCCCAGTTTGAAACTGATGCACCTTATGCATGAGCCAGTCGATGTTTTCAGCACCATATGAACCCAAATACACCCAAATGGGCACCGAGATCATTGCCGCCAAACCATCCATCAACAAAAATTGCCAATAAGACACTTTGCCGCTGATGCCAGCAGTAATGTAGATGGGTGTGCGCAAACCAGGCAAGAACCGCGCTACAAAAAGTACTCGGTTACCATATTTATCAAATTTATCTTGTACCTGAGCATAGCGCTGCGGCGTCATTACCCGCTGCACAAAACGGTAATTCAAAATTTTATGACCATAAATGCGCCCAGCAGTAAACATCAGGCCGTCACCCACCAGTACACCAGCCATGCCCACCAAAAACATGGTATGCACATTGGCGTGACCCAAGCCTGCAATCACCCCGCCGGTGACCAGCGTCACATCTTCCGGAATGGGCACACCAAAACCGCAGGCGACCAATACCACGAACACCGCCAAATATCCATACTGTGTAAAAAACGCTTCTAACAGGCTAAACATAAACAGCCAAACCTTCGCATTGAATCAGATGGGCTTTCAGGCAACCTGAGCATCAATTGCCCGAGCAATTTTTTCGGCAGCCGCTTTAGCAACATCGGCATGCTTGGCCTCTACCATAACCCGAACCACTGGCTCGGTACCAGATGGGCGCAATACCACTCGGCCTTGTTGCCCCAATTCTTTTTCTACCACACTGGCCACCGGCGTGGCGACACTTTGCCAATCCTGACCTTTTTTAATGCGCACATTAATCATGGTTTGAGGAAAAGGACGCCAATCCGCCAGCGCGGCAGCCAAGTCTTGATTGAGCACTTGCAAACTGGCAAATACCTGCAATGCAGAAATAATGCCATCGCCCGTATTGTGCTTATCCAAGCACACAATGTGCCCTGATGCCTCGCCACCCAATTCCCAATCATGGGCATACAATTGTTCCAACACATAGCGATCACCCACCTTGGCGCGCACAAAGTCGATCCCCCGCTCTTGCAGCGCCAATTCCATTGCCAGATTGGTCATGACTGTACCAACCACCCCGCCTTTCAGACAATCTGCAGCGGCTCTGGCCTTGGCAATCACATAAATTAGGGCATCGCATCATAAACCTTGCCTACCTTATCCACCATCATCAAGCGGTCACCATCGCCGTCCAGTGCAACACCATAGTCAGCCTCGTTTTGCAACACGGCTGCCTGAAGGGTTTTGGTGTAAGTAGCGCCTACTTTACGGTTAATGTTATACCCATCAGGCTCATCGCCGATGCACACCACTTCTGCACCCAACTCATGAAACACCTTGGGCGCCACGTGATAAGCGGCGCCATTGGCGGTATCCACCACCAGCTTCAGGCCGCGCAAATGATAATGATTGGGGAAGGTAGACTTACAAAATTCAATGTAGCGGTCAACGGCACCATTGATGCGTCGAGCCCGACCCAATTGATCCGAAGCCACCGTTTGCATGGGCTTTTCTAACTGCGCTTCAATTTCCAATTCGACATCATCATTTAATTTCACGCCACCTTCGGCAAAAAACTTGATGCCATTATCAGAATAAACATTGTGTGATGCAGAAATCATGACACCACAATCCAAGCGCAATGCCCTCGTGAGGTATGCCACGCCCGGGGTGGGCAGAGGACCCGTCAGCAGCACATTAACGCCGGCGGCTGTAAACCCAGCCTCCATCGCGGCTTCCAACATATAGCCCGAAATTCGAGTATCTTTACCAATTAACACAGTGGGTTGATGATCCGTTCCGTGTTTAACCAACACATGGCCTGCGGCATAAGCCAATTTCAACACAAACTCAGGTGTAATCGGGAATTGCCCCACTTCGCCGCGCACACCATCAGTGCCGAAATACTGTTTCGCCATGCCAGGCTCCTTTATTCGTTTCAATAAGTGCTTATTGTAGAACAGGCACTGTGTTTCAGCCAGAAAATATCATGTGGCAATATCGTCTTATGATAGTCACCATGCACGATTCAAATCGTACCCAGGGCCTGCCACACTGCCCAAGCTTGTTTGGTTGCCGCAACATCATGTACCCGCACAATAGCAGCCCCGCGCGCCATAGCAGCCACCGCAGCCATGGCGCTGCCCACAATACGTTGATTGGGTTCAATGGTTTGCGTCAATTCGCCAATCATGCGCTTTCGCGACACACCGATCAAAGCAGGACAGCCTGCACGCACTAGCCATTCATCGAAGTAGCGCATCAACAGCACATTATGTTCTAGGGTTTTACCAAACCCAAAACCAGGGTCGACCGTGATGCGTGTTTGCGCTATCCCAGCGGCCAGACAAGCCTGAACTCGTGCGCACAAAAATGTCCCCACTTCCGCCACAACATCTTCATAGTACGGTTGATTTTGCATGTTTTCAGGCAGTCCTTGCATATGCATCAGGCACACACCCACATTTCCAGCGGTCGACAGTAACGCCAAAGCCCCATCATCTTGCAAAGCCTGAATATCGTTAATACCATCTACCCATCCTTGCTCCAATGCGCGTTGCATGACCCAAATGCGGCGCGTATCTAAGGTAATGGGCACACCCCAATCATGCAACGCTTCCAATACGGGTGCCACACGCTGCCACTCTTGTTGCGGCGATACATAATCCGCGCCGGGGCGTGACGATTCGCCGCCCACATCAAGGATATCTGCGCCTTCATGCAACAAATTTTCCGCATGTGCCAAGGCCGCAGCAACCGATTGACTATACCGCCCACCATCGGAAAAAGAATCTGGCGTAATATTCACAATACCCATGATTTTTGGAGTCTGGACATCCACAACAAAGCGGCCACATTGCCAAATTTGATTGATGCGCTGAATGGCAGTATTTTCCATCATAAAACCCTATTTGATTTCAGCTTAATGAACCATGAGGTGAGTCAAATAATGCAAATTCCGTTTCACACAAGCGGCTTGGCACCCACCATTCATTGGGTTGAGGTTGCCTGAAAAAAAGCGGCAGCCTACGCTGCCGCTTCATGATGTCATTATACCTGCGGTGGTTTCGTGCCATCACCATCAGATTTGACTCCATCCTGCACCGTTTTGGAATCGATGGCGGCTTCATCTGGGTTGGTACCAGCAGAAGCACCTTCTGTTGGTGTGGCTGGAGTCACCGTCTGCACAGCTTCAGGCACTGGCTCATCAGGGCGAATATTATGGCTATAGTCTTTAGGCGGACTCGGCTGTTGACCAGCCATAATCTCCAATACTTGATCTCGATCGATGGTTTCCCACTCAATCAACGACCGAGCCATCGTGTGCATTTTATCCCGGTTTTCATCTAAAATTTTATATGCTGTCGCATATTGCTCATCAATGATTCGGCGAACCTCAGCATCTACATCTTGCATGGTTTTTTCTGAAATATTCTGGGAGTGGGTAACGGAACGACCTAAAAATACTTCACTTTCATTCTCGCCATACACCATTGGACCCATTTTGTCTGACATCCCATAGCGCGTCACCATGTCACGGGCAATTTGTGTGGCCCGTTCAAAATCGTTGGAAGCCCCTGTAGAAACGCGACCAATATAAATTTGCTCAGCAATGCGGCCACCAAATAAAATTGAAATTTGATTCAGCATTTGATCTTTGTACATACTGATACGGTCACGCTCAGGCAGCTGCCAAGTCAAACCCAATGCCCGACCACGCGGCATAATGGTGACTTTATGCACCGGATCAGTGCCTTCCAAGCTTTCGGCCACCACAGCATGACCAGATTCATGATAGGCCGTGGCTTTTTTCTCATCCTCATGCATCACCATAGAGCGGCGCTCTGGACCCATGTAGATTTTGTCTTTGGCATCTTCAAAATCGCCCATATCAACTTTGGTTTTATTGCGTCGGCCTGCAAATAAAGCGGCTTCATTCACCAAATTGGCCAAGTCTGCACCTGAAAACCCTGGTGTACCACGTGCCAATACCGCCAAATCCACCGATACATCCAAAGGTACTTTTTGAGCATGCACCTTCAAAATCTGCTCACGCCCGCGAATATCTGGCAACGGCACCACTACTTGACGGTCAAATCGACCTGGGCGCTGCAAAGCTGGATCCAGTACATCAGGGCGATTGGTAGCGGCAATAACGATGACCGTGGCATTGCTCTCAAAGCCATCCATTTCTACCAACAATTGATTCAAAGTTTGCTCGCGTTCATCGTTGCCACCACCTAGGCCGGCACCGCGCTGACGACCAACCGCATCAATTTCATCAATAAAGATAATACAAGGCGCGTTTTTCTTGGCCTGTTCAAACATGTCACGAACACGGGAAGCACCCACACCCACAAACATTTCTACGAAGTCAGAACCGGAAATACTGAAAAACGGCACTTTAGCTTCACCAGCGATGGCTTTGGCCAATAATGTTTTACCAGTACCGGGGCTGCCTGCCAATAAAATACCGCGTGGTACACGACCACCCAGGGTCTGGTAACGCTGCGGTGCCTTCAGGTAATCCACAATTTCCTGAACTTCTTCTTTCGCTTCATCACAGCCTGCGACATCAGCAAAGGTCACAGTATTGGTGTCTTTATCCAACAAGCGTGCTCGGCTCTTACCAAAGGAAAAGGCACCGCCTTTGCCGCCTGCCCCACCTTGCATGGAGCGCATAAAATAAAACCATACCCCAATTAACAGCAACACAGGGAGCAAGCTAATCAAGATGCTGCTAAGTATGCTGGGTTTTTCTTCTGGAATCACATTCACGCGCACTTTTTTATCCAGCAAAGTACTGATTAAATTATCATCCAGCGGCGCATTGGTGATGAATTGGGTTTTATCTGTGCGCACACCTTTGATTTGGTATCCGTTAACCACAGAACCTTCGATATTCACATTCTCTACTTCACCATTATTCACTTGCTGCATGAACTGTGAATATTCGACTTGCTGCTTACTGTCTTTTTTCTCAGTCAAAGCATCATACGCGGCGATCAACACCACACCGAGCACCAACCAAACCAAAAGATTTTTTACGGTGTTCCGCACTGTCACAAACTCCTAAGGTTAAATTCATATTGCTGCAAAAGCAGCACATTGTAATAGAGGGCATAAGCCTTGTCAGTGCTTATGGCGACCCAATAGATAAATTTCATTGGAGCGATTACGCGAAGCTTTGGGCTTGCGCACCACAACCTGCTTAAACACCGTTTTCATGGCTGCCTGAAATTCAGTCAGTCCTACGCCTTGAAACACCTTAACCAAAAAGTCGCCATCTGGGCGCAAATGAACCTTGGCAAAATCCAACGCCAGCTCAGACAGATAAAAACTTTTTGCCTGATCGGTCACATTATTGCCAGACATATTGGGGGCCATATCGCAAATTACAAGGTCGACCACGCTACCGCCCAATAAATTTTCAAATTGATTCAATACGGTTTCTTCACGGAAATCACCTTGGATAAAATCCACTCCGTCAATTGATTCCATCGGCAGTATATCCAGAGCAAAAACACGTCCGCCATTGCCCAGTCGTTTAACCGCAACCTGCGACCAACTACCAGGAGCACTGCCTAAATCCGCCACCACCATACCCTGTTTGAACAGGTGGTCTTTTTCATCAATTTCTAATAATTTAAACGCCGCGCGAGCACGGTATCCAGCTTTTTGTGCCAAATGCACATAAGGATCATTGACATGCTCATGCAGCCACGCACTAGATGATTTGGATCGAACCGCCATAATATTATTTCTTGAAAAGAGCGGCACATTGTAGCCCGAAACCGCCAACAGCCACAAAGAATAATCTGCTCTTCAGGCTGCCTGAAGGTCAATTTAACAGTACAATACAACTTTTATTTGCTTCTAACGAGTTAGACACCACATCATGAGCCAAACCACCCTCAGCACCAAAGACATCTTGGCACTCAAAGCACAAGCCCACCACCTGCATGCCGTGGTTTTGATCGGCCAGAACGGCTTAAGCGATTCGGTTATCCAAGAAACTGAACGCAATCTAAATGCACATGAATTGATTAAAGTTCAAGTAGCCGGTGATGAGCGCAGCGCTCGCCTAGCCATTGCCGAAGCCTTATGCGAAGCCACTGGCGCGCAATTAATTCAACACATCGGCAAACAATTGGTCTTGTATCGCCGCAAGCCTGAAGATCAATAACAAAATGTCGGCATAAAAACCAATAAAGCTTTTCAGGCAGCCTGAAAAGCTTTATTGAGTCATGAATAAGCAACTATGTGTGCAATAAGACCATCTAATGCCACTCAAAGCGTACCAATTTAAAGACCAAATACAGGCCAATTAGCTCGTCGCCAAATAAATACTGCTGGATAGACCGTGCCATAACCCGAAACTGCCTCCCAACAAAGACAACAGCCATTGTTGACTGCCGGTTTTTAAAGCCACAATCACTGGCGTCACCAACCATTGGCTGACCGCCAGCAAACACCACAACACCACCATCCACGCTATCGTGCGGCTGGGCAAGAAACTGCGTTCCTGTAAACGGCGACCCAGCAAAATCGCCATAAACCACACAATCAAACCAGCGTAACCCACTATTCCAAATAGGCTACCCGCAATATTGCCTGCAACCATTTTCGGCAAAGCAGCAAAGAGCACCGGTGCCACCACATAGCCCACTGTCAGTTGCATACCCAACCACAACCCAATCAATATGGCGACACATCGTTGCATAATTGCCTCTTTCTTTCACAAAAACAAGCATATCTTCGCCAAATCGGCTATTTTTGTCAACCAAAACATGTATTTGGATAGATTAATCTGGCGCAGTCTATGTATGAGAATTGGATATGACTTAACTTAAGAACACCAGCCGCCATCAAAGCAGTTATCCAGCAACATTAGATGTATTGAACGGTCATAACCTCATATTCGCGCACACCGCCCGGGGCTTGCACTTCCGCTACATCCCCTTCTTCTTTGCCGATCAAGGCACGGGCAATGGGAGAACCCACAAAAATCTTACGCTCTTTGATGTCAGCCTCATCCTCACCAACAATTTGGTAAGTCACCACTTCTTCCGTTTCCAAATCTTCCAAAGTCACGGTAGCACCAAAAACCACTTTTCCTTCTGCATGTATCTCTTTGGGGTCAATGACATGGGCCAATGATAATTTGTGCTCAATTTCAGCAATCCGCCCTTCAATAAAGCCCTGTTTTTCCTTTGCCGCATCGTATTCAGCATTTTCCGACAAATCGCCATGCGAGCGAGCTTCTGCAATAGCCTCAATCACAGCCGGTCGCGCAACGCTTTTGAGCTGCTGCAACTCTTGCTTGAGCAAATCGGCACCCACCACTGTTAACGGAACTTTCTGCATCACCTTCTCCATACGCCTGCCTAAACAATTTCAGGCATGGTGCAACAAAACAATAATAAAAAGGCAAGCCGCCAATCAGGCGGCTTGCGCGAATTCATGGAAGCTATTGTAACAGACCAAAAGAAAATATCAATCGCCCTCGCCGCTCTGCAAATTGATATAGACTCAATTAAAAATTGGTAACACTCACACGCACAAACCCGTTTTTGTTTCATGCTTTATTATTGGTTAATCATTTGTTGCTATTTAAGACATTAAATCCGAGAATCATTCGCGCTATACTCAAACCCAGTTTACTTTAATTCAACTGCACACTCTTACAGAGGCATTATCATGACCAACACTTTAATTACCGCTATTGAAAAACGCCGTACTCAATACGCTTTAGGAAAAACATTACCCGCTAGCCAAACAGAAGTCACCGCGCTGATTGAGACTGCGATTAAATTATCGCCTTCTTCATTCAATTCTCAGAGTTCTCGCGCAGTGATTTTATTCGGGCAACACAGTGAAAAATTCTGGCAAATCGTAAAAGATGAATTGCGCAAAATTGTACCCGCTGATGCCTTTGCGCCCACGGATGCAAAAATCACCAGCTTTGCTGCTGGTGCAGGTACCGTGCTATTTTATGAAGATCAAGACACAATAAAATCACTTCAGCAACAGTTCAAATCTTACGCTGATAATTTCCCTATTTGGTCAGAGCAAGCCAGCGGGATGGCCCAATACGCCGTATGGACAGCCTTGGCCAACGCCAACATTGGCGCCAGCCTACAACACTACAATCCGCTACCTGATGCCGCTGCCGCTGCTGAATGGGGAATTCCTACTTCATGGAAATTGCGTGCCCAAATGCCTTTTGGGGCCAATGAAGCGCCATTTAGTGAAAAAACCTTTATGGATGACGCCCAACGCTTCAAAGTATTTGCTTAAATATCCAGATACCTAAATAGTTTAGTCACAAGATATGAATAATAACGATAGCCAATGGCTGTCGTTATTCTGTTTTCAGGCAACCTCTTCTATATGTTTAACAACAAATCCAGTTATTATTAACGAAATCAAGAAAAACAAGCCCCAGCCTACGTCGTTTAACGCTTATTTAACTGTTTTGTCTTGTGGAGTAAGGTGATTTTTCTTAACATGGAATGTCGATATATACTCCTTGCCCTGCAAGGATTACAGTAAGAATCCACTGCACTTTTACCCATGTACTAAAAACCTATTAAAGGACTGCTTACCTTATGGCCCAACCTGCCATTGCCAACATTGCTGACCACAGCCAGGCCATTATTGATCACTCCCAAATTGATGTTACTGGTTTTTTTACCAGTTTGTTTACCCGCCAGCAATTTTTCTCTCATCTGGCTGACCGCAGCTTTAATACCCCATGGGGTTGGTTTGAATTGGCCATCTGTGCAGCTTGATGGGCATCAGTTTCTGGTTAAGCCGTAAATGGATGCCGGCACGCGCAGCCACCACCATCACCAATAGTAAGCTATTTATCCGCCACATCATTCAGCGCATCACGTGGCCCATTTTGCTGTTGGTGTTTGCCATCATTGGTATTTATGTCTGGCAACTCACGGGCCACCGCACAGTGTGGCTACAATTGTTAGCCATGGCGGCGCGGTGGATGATTTTAATTCGTTTGTGTTTGGCCATTCTGCATGGTGCCGTACCCAATGGACGCTTCACGGAAACACTGGAACGCACGCTAGCAGCTACTTTATGGGTTATTTTTGTCTTTTGGCTTTCTGGCATGGACGACAATATCATCAAGGTGCTGAAAAGTCTGAAAATACCCTTGGGCAGCACCAGCTTGAATATGTGGACCGTGATTACCGCAGTGATTACCGTGTGCATGGTGGTGGTAGGCGCCTTATGGCTGTCGCAAATGATTAACAACCAAATCATGCAAGCGTCAAAATTGGATTTGAATTTACGCTTTGTACTGAGCAAAATCGTCAAAAGCCTACTGGTGACCATTGCGGTCTTGCTGGCTTTACCTATGGTAGGCATTGACTTGACTGTATTGTCGGTATTTGGTGGCGCATTAGGCGTGGGTCTTGGCTTCGGCTTACAAAAAATCGCCAGTACTTATGTTTCTGGTTTTATTATTTTGGCCGATCGCTCCATTCGTTTGGGTGACCGTCTAACGATCAACAACTTTACCGGCTATGTCACCAAAATTACGTCTCGGTTCGTGGTTTTACGCAATGCTAATGGCGCCGAAGCATTGGTTCCCAATGACAATTTTATTTCTTC
Organism: Snodgrassella sp. CFCC 13594; assembly: GCF_001590725.1. GTDB lineage: Bacteria > Pseudomonadota > Gammaproteobacteria > Burkholderiales > Neisseriaceae > Snodgrassella. The sequence goes on from NZ_LQXR01000005.1 coordinate 108,737, forward strand.
CACTGTCGTCAATGAGTCTTACACCAGCAAGGCATTATGGACCAGTGTGGACATTCAGGTGGCTTATAATACGGCGCTCCCGCAAGCTTTAGCGATTTTGCAACAGGCGGCAGCCAAGCAAGAGCGGGTGAGTACAGACCCACCGCCCAGTAGTTTTGTGGTTGCCTTCGCGGATTCCGGTATTAATTTGCGTGTCGGTTACTGGGTAACCGATCCCGAAAATGGATTTCTTGCATTAAATTCCGCTATTTTCCTAGAAATTTGGAATCGATTTAAAGAAGCAGGTATTGATTTGCCTTTTCCCCAGCGCGAAGTACGCATTTTAAATACCGATAACGATCCTATCCGTGCTGACTTGCATAGTCTTCCAAATACGCCATCAGCTGAACCTCTTAATGAACAACAAAAGATGACTGTTGATACCCAAACAAGTCATGATGAGCCAAAAACATGACCAAATTGGATCCAGCACGCACCCAGGCGTACAAACAACCGCAATCAGTATTGGTGGTCATTTACAACCCATTAGGGCAAATTTTATTGCTTGAGCGGGCCGATAAACCTGGTTTCTGGCAATCAGTGACAGGCAGCTTTGAAACGGGTGAACAGCCAATTCAAACTGCCCGGCGAGAAGTGCATGAGGAAACAAGCATCAGATTGGCACCGCATGCACTGCAAAACTGGCATGCGTCCTGTTGCTATGAAATTTATGCGCATTGGCGCCATCGCTATGCCCCTGGTGTCACCCACAATACCGAACACTTTTTTTCTGCCTGCATTCCCGCTGATAGCCAAATCTCCCTATCCACACGCGAACACTTACGCTGGGGCTGGTATGATAGGCAAGAAGCCGCAGAAAAAGTATTCTCCCCTTCAAATGCGGATGCCATTCGCCAGTTACCGCAACATTGGCACATACCGGCGAAATTTTCCGCCGCTTAAGGAAACCCTATGAGTAGTGCCTTAACCATTGCAACCTATAACATGCACAAAGGTATGTCGCCACTCAACCAACAAGTCAAATTAGACCAAATGGCTGCGGCGCTCAAAGGCCTTTCGCCAGATGTCTTGTTTTTACAAGAAGTGCAAGGCCAAAACTTGAAACGGGCGCAACAATTACCGAACTTTCCCCGCCAGCCTCATTACCAAATTCTCAGTGAGGCTCTGGACTGCGAAGCCAGTTACGGCAAAAATGCTCAATATAAGTTACGCGACCATGGCAATGCTATTCTCAGTAATTTGCCTATCATCACCCGCAACAATCTCAACATTACAGTCAACCAGATGGAGCAACGCGGCGTATTACATTGCGAAATTCAGCCGGAAAGTTGGTCATTGCCACTGGTGTGTTTGTGTGCTCATTTAAACCTGCGCGAACCCGATCGCGAAAAACAATACCAAGCCATTTACGAATACATCAACACCCACATCAATCCCGATAGTCCATTGATTTTAGCTGGGGATTTCAATGATTGGCGGCGGCGTTCATGCGAAAACTTGGGGGAAAACCTGGGTTTACAGGAAGCTTTTGCCTGCCAAGGCAATATGCCCAAAACCTTTCCAGCGCGCTTGCCCATTCTGAGCTTAGATCGCGTATACACGCGGCACTTGGATGTTTTAGCGGCAAAATCGATGCGGGGCCTCCCTTGGCAAAGTCTATCCGATCATCTGCCCTTGCTGGTCAAAGTACAACCGGAGCGCAAAATAATCAAACAACCTCAAAACAAATCACAATCTCATTAAGGCGTTTAGGCTGCCTGAAACAATCAACCTACTGGACAAATCCATTCTATAAACGCACAACAGCCAACCTTTTAAGGTTGGCTGTTGTGCGTTTATCCATCGATCAGGACTGATCCAACACAGCCTTAACCGTTTCCAATGGAGAGTGCCGAACATCAATGCCCTTGGCCAAATACACCACATGTTCCGCTATATTCACCGCATGATCACCGATGCGTTCCACTGCCTTACTCATAAACATCAAATCAATTGACGTACTGATGGTGCGCGGATCTTCCATCATGTAAGTGATCAAACTTCGGGTTTGATTGCGGTAGTCGTAATCCACCTGCCGATCGGCTTGAACCAAATTCAGCAACGCATCTGTATCAATGCGTGCAAAGGCATCTAAGGCTGTGCGCAACATGACGTTGGTTTGATTGCACATGCGATTGAATTCATAAAAATCGCTGGCCACCACGCGATCATGATCCATCAATTCATAAGCAGTTAACGCTGCTTTTTTGATTTCATCACCAATACGTTCCAAGTCAACGATGATTCGTGTCACGGTCAACACCAAACGCAAATCGCCCGCAGCGGGCTGCCTGCGCGCAATAATGAGCTGACACTCATCATCAATTTGCACCTCCATGGCATTGATTTCACTATCGGATTCAATGACTGGCTTTAAATCAGCAGCATTCATGGACAACAGCGCCGACAAAGTATCGGTTAACTGCTTTTCCACCAACCCGCCCATTTGCATCACCAAGGTGCGCACGCTTTCCAATTCGCTGTTGAACTGGCTTGAAATATGCTCTGCCATAAAGTTTTCCACGCTGCTTTTTAGTTGCAATAGCCGTCATTATAAAAGCACATTGTGACAGTAACTTGACAACGTTACCGCCGCGCTGTTTTTTTAACCTGCTGCAAAGCACGCTCCAAATTGTGATCCAGCACTTCATCCACCACATTCGGAATATCTGCCAGTAGCTGCTTTTGTATGTTGGCAATGACATGTGCCATATGCTTCTGAATGGCCACGCGCATCATGCCGGCCATGGCATCAGCCAGATGCGGCCGCAACTTTTCTGCTATTTGCGCTAACAATGCAGCTTCAGACACACAACGCACGGAACGCCCTTGCGCGCCTTGCGGCTCAATCACATGCAAATGAACATGCGTAATCTGAGCAGGCGCCTCCGGGGTTGTGATGCCTTGTTCAATACTGGCTTCAGGTTGCCTGAAGTCACCGTCATCCATTTCTGCTTCAGCCGGAACCATGCTGTCCGATTGCATTGAGGTCACCACTTCTGCTTGATTGTGCCGACTCAACCGCACCGTACACGCTTCAGGCGCATCCGCATCTGCTCGAGTTAGGCAATTTTGTGCCGCCAGCCAATCTTCTTGAAACAACACCGCATCATCATTCAGTGCTGATTGTGTTTTTTCCTGTTCTAATGTGGTTTTATGTTGCCATTCTTGCAGATAAGCCCGATAAACCCGTTCGCGCTGTATCGGATCCAATATGACCTCTTCGCTGGTACTGATCCCGATGGAGGCGTCAGCTCGCGTAATCGGCTTGTCTGGTTGATGAGGCGACAATGGCGCGGCACGAGCCGGTTGAGGCTCTTGCACTAGTGGTGCTGCAGATTCATGGTGAGCAAAAATATCATCAATGGGCAATGATGGCACTGCTTCCTGCTGCTTATGCTGGCGCAAACGCTCTAAACTACGCTCCCAATCAGCCTCATCATCGGTTTCCAATGCTGCCAAATTGGATGCTTTCTGATTGGCGCTCCTCAGCGGCAATGTAGTGGCTGATGTGGTTGATTTATTCGACGTCGTCGTCGGCACATCATCACTCAAGGTAAAGACAAATTGCGGGGTTTCACCGGTGCTGTTGTTCACAATCTACTCCATAAAGCGCTTACCGTTACCCACGTCAAGTGGCGGTCTAAATTGAAATCCTTGCAGATTATAGCAATTTTGGCCCATAGCAATGCTAAACTGATCGCGTTTTTTTGTTGTCACAACCTAATTATTGAGGAATGGTTATGAGCAATATCGATGAGCGTGTCACTTACTTGGAAGAAGCGGGTGAGGCATTGCGTATGCAAAATCGCGTACTAGCCACTGCACTGAAAGGCTTATTGCACGCTTTGCCACCCGATGTGGCGGAAACTGCGATTACCGACATCCGTGCTGCATTTGAGGATGAATTAGCGCAATTACAATATGATAATGAGGCCCAAGCAGATTTATTTCACGACGCCACTTATGCTTTTTTTGCCGAGCGTGAACATTAATAAGGATATGCGTATCCAAGCATCGCCATAGAAAAATCGACCACCATGGGGTGATCGATTTTTCTATGGCAATCTAATGAGGCTGATTCCATCAATATTCAGCCAAAACTACCAATCACATTTCAGCATAATTTGGCCCGCCACTGCCTTCAGGGCAAACCCAATTGATGTTTTGTGTGGGGTCTTTAATATCACAAGTTTTACAATGCACACAATTTTGTGCATTGATTTGCAAGCGGGGTTGGCCTTCTTCCGTCACAATTTCATACACCCCAGCCGGACAATATCGGGTTTCTGGGCTGGCATATTCGGTGTAGTTGGTTTGAATGGCCGCTGTCGGGTCTTTCAACTGCAAATGACAAGGTTGGTTTTCTTCATGATTGGTGCCCGACAAAAACACACTACTCAAACGATCAAATGTGATTTCACCATCGGGTTTGGGATAAACAATGGGTAGGCAATCTTGTGCTTTTTTCAGGGAGCCATGATCGGTACCATGATGTTTTAAAGTCCACGGCGCTTTACCCTTGAACACATATTCATCCAATGCCGCATAAGCCATTGCTGGGAACAAGCCCCATTTAAATGCAGGACGCACATTCCGTACACCATGCAGCTCTTCATAAAGCCAGCTTTGCTTAAATAAATCGGTATATGCCGTCGCTTCTACACTATATTCATAGGATTCTTGCGATGCTTGCAATACTGACATAATCGCTTCTGCCGCCAACATACCTGATTTCATTGCGGTGTGGTTGCCTTTGATTCGCGGCACATTCAGCGTACCAGCCGCATCACCCACCAACACTCCACCAGGAAAAGTCAGCTTGGGCAAACTCTGCAATCCACCTTCACTCAACGCTCTTGCACCATAGGCAATCCGACGCCCTCCAACAAAAATTTTGCGTATCTCAGGGTGTGTTTTATACCGTTGAAACTCTTCAAATGGCGATAAATATGGATTTTGATAATCCAAACCCACCACAAAACCCACTGCCACTTTATTGTCATCCAAATGGTATAAAAATGCCCCACCATAGGTTTTGGTGTCCATGGGCCAGCCCACACTGTGCATCACCGTTCCTGGTCTCGATTGTGCGGGATCAATTTCCCACAATTCTTTAATACCCAAGCCATATGTTGGTGCTTGCGCCACTTGATCTAATCCAAATCGAGCCAGCAGCGATTTGGTGAGCGAGCCACGGCACCCTTCGGAAAAGATGGTTTGCTGTGCCCATAAATCCATGCCCGGTTGAAAGTTCTCGGTGGGTAGGCCGTCTTTGCCCACGCCCATGTCACCTGTGCGGATACCCTTCACCGATCCATCCTCATGCAACAACACTTGCGTTGCAGCAAACCCAGGATAAATTTCCACGCCCATTGCTTCAGCCTGCTGTGCCAACCAGCGACACAACAACCCCAAGCTAATGATATAGTTGCCTTCATTGTGAAATGAGCGCGGGGTGGGTAGGCGATAACTTTTTTGTGCTGTTAAAAACAGAAAACAATCTTCAGTTACCGGCCGCGTCAGCGGGGCGCCTTTTTCTTGCCAATCAGGCACTAATTCAGTGAGTGCCCTAGGATCCAATACAGCACCGGAGAGGCTATGTGCGCCGACTTCAGAGCCTTTTTCGACCACACACACGCTGATGTCGCGATTGTGTTGTTCGGCAAGTTGTTTCAAGCGAATGGCCGCACTCAAACCAGATGGGCCAGCACCCACAATCACCACATCGTATTGCATACTATCGCGTTCGATGGTTTCGGTCATCAAGGTTCCTTTTCCTTTATCATTGTTTTCTTATTATTTTTTAAGCAGCACAAATAAATGAGGCCAACGCCCCACAATAGAAGGGCCTATTATAGCCAAGTCCACCTGTTTGTGGCCGCAATTGCATGCACTGCAGCATACGCCGTTAGCGGGCAATGCTTTTTCATACCAACACCGCTAAATCACACCTTGGCGATGCCATTGCGCCAAGGCTGATGGGTCATAACCCAAACTCAAAAGCACGGATTGGGTATCGGCACCCAGCATGGGCGGGGCCAACCGATATTGTATGGGTGAGCCAGACAATCGGATTGGGTTACCCAACACCTTAACTGGGCTGCCTGAAAAAGCAAAATCCACCACCATTTCACGCGCTTTCGTTTGTGGCATAGACAAGGCTTCTGCAATATTGTTAATCGGTCCACAGGGTATCCGTGCCGATTCAAAGAGCGCAATCCACTCATTCCGATTTTGGCTCAACATCAATGGCTGCATTCGCGCAATCAACTGCTCACGATGAACCACTCGCGCAGGATTGGTGGCAAACCGCTCATCCAGATGCCACTCTGCTCCCATTAATTGGCTCACCGCAGCAAATTGCTGATCATTGCCACACGCCAAAATCAAATGTTGGCTACCAGCTGTTTCAAACACTTGATAAGGCACGATATTAGGATGGGCATTGCCTAAGCGCGGCGGCACCTGATCACTCGCCAAGCAATTCATCCCCACATTGGCCGTGAGCGCCAAAGCACTGTCCAGAAGCGCTACATCCACATGCTGACCCAAACCCGTTTGCGCGCGCACCAGCAAAGCTGCCTGAATACCAATGGTTAACTGTAGTCCCGCAAACAAATCCACCACAGCCACGCCTACTTTATGCGGCAAGCCCGCCTCTGGGCCCGTGATACTCATCAAACCACTCAGACCTTGAATAATATAATCGTAACCAGGCTTATGCGCATCAGGCCCCGTTTGCCCAAAACCTGTGAGCGACGCATAAATTAGCCCGGGATTGATGGCTTTAAGACTATCGTAATCCAAACCATATTTAGCCAAACCACCCACTTTAAAATTTTCCACCACGATGTCTGCATCTTGTGCCAGGCGCCGCAAAATGGACTGGCCTTGCTCAGAAGCCATGTCCACCGTAACCGATTTTTTATTGCGGTTCACCGTGGCGAAATAAGCAGACGTGCCATCGGCAAAAGTGGGGGGTGTCCACTGCCGGGTCTCATCCCCCATCTTTGGACGCTCTATTTTAATGACTTCGGCCCCCAAGTCTGCCAGAATTTGCGTGCACCCTGCGCCGCCAACACCCGCGACAAATCCAAAACCTTAATGCCGGCCAGTGCTTGAACACTCATCAGCTTATCTCCATTATGATTTAGGCCATCGCAAACCAAGCCATACTTGCGGCAACACCATTGCCTCATGGTCCACATATAGCCGCTGAAGCTATGATGGCTTTTCAGGCAACTACTACCGCACCTTCATTAGGCTGCCTGAAAAACCATCAGCAGGCTAAGTTTGCTTAAGCAAACGCAGCGATGCCCGTTTGTGCTCGGCCGAGAATCAATGCATGCACATCATGCGTTCCCTCATAAGTATTAACAGCCTCCAAATTCATGACATGGCGAATCACATGGAATTCATCGGCAATCCCATTGCCGCCATGCATATCCCGCGCCGCGCGGGCAATGTCTAAAGCTTTACCACAGTGATTGCGCTTAATGAGCGAAATCATTTCTGGTGCCGCTTGATGCTCATCCATTAATCGTCCTACCCGCAACGCCGCCTGCAAACCCAATGTAATTTCCGTTTGCATGTTTGCCAGTTTCAGCTGCACCAATTGTGTTGCGGCCAACGGACGACCAAATTGTTGCCGATCTAGCGTGTATTGGCGCGCAGCATGCCAACAAAATTCAGCCGCACCCATCGCCCCCCATGCAATACCATAGCGCGCTTTATTCAGGCAACCAAACGGCCCTTTTAAGCCACGAATCTCAGGGAACACATTGTCATTCGGCACAAACACCTCATCCAACACAATCTCGCCTGTAATTGATGCACGCAAAGAAAATTTACCCTCAATTTTTGGGGCACTCAAACCTTTCATGCCTTTATCCAAAATAAAGCCACGAATGTCGCCAGCATCGTCTTTTGCCCAGACCACAAAAACATCCGCGATCGGGCTATTGGTAATCCACATCTTACTGCCGGTCAGCACATAACCTCCATCGACAGTACGCGCGCGCGTTTGCATCGATGCAGGGTCGGAGCCAGCATTGGGCTCAGTGAGGCCAAAACACCCTACCCATTCACCACTGGCCAGTTTTGGCAGGTATTTGTCCCGCTGTGCCTCAGTGCCATACGCCCAGATTGGGTGCATCACCAAACTGGATTGAACACTCATGGCCGAGCGATAGCCAGAATCCACTCGCTCAACAGCGCGGGCAATTAACCCATAAGCCACATGAGATAGCCCTGCGCAACCATACCCATCAATGGTTGCGCCCAGCAAACCCAACTCACCCATCTGACGTAAAATATTGCGATCAAAATATTCGCTGCGATTAGCCAAAACAATGCCTGGCATCAATTGTTCTTGGCAAAAGGATTCCGCCGTTTCTGCCACTAAGCGTTCCTCTTCTGTGAGCTGCTGGCGCAACAACAATGCATCATCCCAAATAAACGATGGTCGCTTATCCACTTTACCCATGATTCATCCTCTCTATTTCATCCGAATAAAATAAAAATTGTTTCGCTATACGGAATTATGTTTTACTATACGAAACAATTTAACGTGACCCAGAAGGAATGTAAAGTGGCCGATCAAATTCTCAAGCAAATTGCCTTGGCTGAAGAACACAACGATCGTCAGTTTGTGACCGCGCTCGCACGCGGTTTAAGCATCCTCAGTTCTTTTGGTAACAGTGATACAGCCCTCACCCATCAAGCCATTTGTGATTTAACATCACTACCCAAAGCCACGGTTTCACGCCTGATTTATACCTTGCTCAAAAGCCAATATTTAGTCGCAGATCCAGCTGGGGGTTATCGCTTAGGGATGGCCAGCATTCAGCTCAGCGCAAGTGCTTGGGCTCAGTACAACATTACCCGTTTAGCCCAACCGCTGATGAGCCGTTTTGCCAGTGAAAACCAAGTATCGGTAAGCCTAGCAAAAGAAGAAATGGGAGAAATGCTTTATTTGGCGAGCGTACGCAGTCCGGCCAGACTCGCAGTTCAGTTGATGGTTGGCTCCAAAGTCCCTATTGCACGCACAGCCATTGGCCGCGCGTATTTCGCAGTGGCCGATGAACAACAAACGCAATTATTGGCATTCAATATGCAAGCACAAAATCCACAAACATTTACCGCCGATTGGCAACGGTTACAAGATCACAAAATCTATTTTGAACAACATGGTTACGCCCTATCTAATGGGGAGTTTTCTTCAGATATTTTGGCGGTTGCCGTTGGCGTTTATAACCGTGCAGAAGAGCGGTTCACACACTCCATTAACGCCAGTGCACCTTCCACACGCTGGCACATGGATGACTTTATTCGCGACGTCGCACCCAAGCTACAAGTATTGGCCCATCAGATTTCGACACAATCTTAAAAACTAATGAAATGCCAATGTGACAATTTTGTTGCAACAAAACAACAAATAAAAATTTATATGTGAATCGCATTCATTTTATTTTGCTCTACACAACTAGAGACATTACCAAAAATAAAGTATTTATAATCAAATACTTTATTAAATACAAATCTGAAATAGCTTACTTTATTGGCCTTCCTCATCACCCAGAATCTCAGCCGCCGATGAAATTATTGATTGCTGTTATTTTCAGCCCCCCCACGAGAGCACATTGTTGCGTTGCAATTGTTAACTACTCAGCGCATAATTCGACTTGCACAAGTTTTGCACATCATGCAAAAACACTATTTCGGTGGTGTGTGAACTGGATTTCAATCATTTAAATGATAGTTTTGATATAAATTTAAGGTTATAAAATCATGAAAAAATCTCTGTTGGCTGCTGCCTGATGTCTTTGTTGTTGGCTGCTTGTGGTCAAGAATCTGCTCCTGCTGCTTCTGCCGCCTCTGCTGCTTCTGAAGCTGCCTCTGCTGCTACTGAAGCCGCTTCTTCAGCTGCTTCTGCTGCTACTGAAGCTGCTTCTGCTGCTACTGAAGCTGCCTCTGCTGCTACTGAAGCTGCTTCTGCTGCTTCTGCTCAATAAGAGAAAAGCATGTAATAAAAAGCCAAACATTAAGTTTGGCTTTTTTTATATTTATCTCGCTATTCATCGATTCATTCAAACACCAGTGCATCACTTATCCACGTATATCTAAATCCAATTCAATAAATCTGCGACCACATAACCCACAAACCAAAGCAATACCACCAGAAAACTGGCCTTCCAATAATCGCGCCATTGCCCTTGATTCATCCAGATTAGCAACATCAATATCCACTGACTCAATATCCAAAACACGGGCTGCCAAACATACAGCTGCAACAAGCTAGTCAATGAAAAAATACTGAAACCTCGGGGATATTGCCATAAAACCATCAACAGCAAAACCAACCAAGCCAATTGCATGATCCAACCCGATGCGGCCAATAAAGACAAATACACATCGCTCGATTTGGCTTCAGGCCGCAATAAGCGCCACTGGGTGACGGAACCGATCAACACATATAAAGGAACCATAAACGCACTTTGCTCATGCGCAATTCCCAATACACCTGGTACAAAATAAGCACCCAGCAACCCCAGCATTACCCACGACACCACGCTGATTGCCAGCCACCAGCTTTGTTGTGCTACCCATGTACGCCACACAAAAATAGCCACATAGACACCCAAAACCACCCAGCTGAGATTCATCATGCTGCAGGCAACCTCAACAATCTTGCCAACACCACCGACAAACTGTCAGCCATCGACTCCACAAAATCCGTAGCCAATGCTTCGTGGAAATAAGTGGCGTCCTCATGACCGATCAACAAAACGGCAATAGTATGATCCATCCAAACCACGGGCAGTTGCAAAAAGCTTTCTAACGCAGCTTGTTGAGGCAGCAAGGCCAATAACGCAGGCGCGATGTGGGTACCACAGAGGGGTTCTTTAAGTTTGTTCACAGCCTGCATGACCGCTTTCTGGCTGTGGACATCATAAGCAGCCTTAACGCGTACTTTCTCCACTGCCATGCTAATAAACAACCCAGCATGGGGCAAATGAAAATCCTCCGCCAAACTCAGCATCACCGTATCAATACATTGATTCACGGTATTTACTGCCAGCAAATGTCGATTAAAGGACAACAATTTTGCCGTAGTAGCTTGATTTTCTTCCGCATTGGCCAACATCACAGACAATTGCTGCGCCATCTTTTCAGTTTTCAGCTTCAGCGCTTGCAAGCTACCTTGTTGGAAAGACAGAATTTTGCTTTCAGGCAACCTGATTCCCAGCGCCTCGGCATGCTTAGGCAAAAAATCAGGATGCGCCTGCAGATAATGCAGAATGGTTTGTTCACTTATGGCCATTAATATGCCACCTCTCCTTCGAATACCGTGGCTGCAGGGCCCGTCATCAATACATGGCTGCTGTCATCATTTTGCCAGGTGATGGTTAAACGACCGCCCCGCAAATCCACCTCAACAGGAGCTACATCATCCAGCACACCCAAGCGGATACCTGCCACCACAGCGGCACAGGCACCAGTGCCACATGCTTGTGTTTCACCAACACCCCGTTCGAATACCCGTAATTTAATGTGATTGGGTGACAATACCTGCATAAAGCCCACGTTCACCTTTTGTGGAAATTGCGGATGAGATTCAATGGCCTCTCCCAAAGTCGCCACGGGCGCCAAATCCACATCGTCCACCACAATCACCGCATGGGGGTTCCCCATATTCACACAGCTTACAGGAATAGATTCCAATCCCACCACAATCGTATGCATCAACGCATGCGCATCCACATCCGATACGGGCTTAAACGGAATTTTCTCTGCAGCCAATGCAGGCTTGCCCATGTCTACCGTAATGCTACCATTGTCATTTAAACGCGGCACAATGATGCCACCTGCGGTTTCCACCACAATTTCATGCTTGGCAGTCAGGCCTTTTTCAGTGACAAAGCGCACAAAACAACGAGCACCATTGCCACATTGTTCCACTTCAGAACCATCCGCATTAAAAATACGATAACGAAAGTCTCCAGCAGGCGTTTGCGCAGGTTCAATCAACAATAGCTGATCGAAGCCAATGCCAGTATGGCGGTTTGCCCATGATGAGATCGGTGCAGCAGTCGTATCAAACGCTTGCCGAATACCGTCTACCACCATGAAATCATTGCCCAGTCCATGCATCTTGGTAAATTTTAAAGTGTTCATACTAATCATTTCCTATGGGCAGCCTTGCTCAGGCAGTTATCATACCCAATCAATGCTTATCCGATAAGCCCTCGGCACCATAATTCAATCATTAAATTGAAAGCCTAGGCCTGCATTCAGGCAGCCACCACCAGCATTCAGACCATACTAAGGAGAAAATATGCGCATTGAAAACAAAATGGCAAAACAGCTCAAGCAACTACACCGTTTTCCTGCTGCTTGGCAAATTCCTTTACAAACCTGGCTAATGAGTCGGTTTGTGCCTTTTATTAAAACCACAGGCCTGCGTTTCGAGCACATCAGCACAGAAGAGGTGCACGTCAGCATACGCAACCAGCGCAAAGTACAAAACCACATTCACGGCATACATGCATGTGTGATGGCATTACTGGCTGAGACCGCCACCGGCTTTGTGACCAATATGAATACCCCCGATGACAAATTGATTTTACTCAAGTCTATGCACATCGATTATGTACGTCGATCTGTGGGCAACATGAGAGCGCTTGCGCGCATCGATGAAGGGCAAGCATGTTTGATGCAGCAAACCGAACGTGGTCACTTAGTGGTGCCTTGCCAAGTATTCGATGAGAGCGATGAAGAGCCGATTATCGTGACCATGACATGGGCATGGTTGCCTAAAAAAACCACCTCCGAATCAAACCCACCAGCATCAACATAAATTCATTGTTATACTCTTCTCTATCCATTGGCATTGGAGCCAGAACATGAATATCCCTTACAAATATTGTGGCATATTGACCATCTTACTGACCGTGACCGCATGCAGTGGTGGCATCAGCCCAGCCGGATTATCGATTGGCATTGGCGGCGGTAGTCACCATGTGGGCATTGGTACCGCATTAACCATTCCCCTTGGGAGTCACTCAAATGGTGGCATTCATGTTTCAGAACAAACGGTAGCCAGCTATTTCGCCGCAGATGGACAGGAAAAAAGTCAACCCGTGGCTGGTGGTTTCTTCCGCAAAATACTGAGCCAACAAAGTGGTGATCTCTATCTGGTACAAGATTTTTATCATGACAATGGCCAAAAGCGCACCGATCCCATGTTGATTGAACAAAGCCAGCTCAAAAATGCTTTTGCTTATCCGCAAAGCGGTAGTCAAACCTTGTACTACCCTAGCGGCAATGTCCAGACCCAAACACAATATCAACAGGGTCGTGCCATTCGAAGCCAATCATGGCCTGATCGCTGAGGTTTTCCATTTCATTATGTTTTGGGTTTCAGGCAGCCGATTCAGCTACCTTAGGCTGCCTGAATGATCATTTCATGCTACACTTTGTGGCCATTTTCATCGTCGGATTCAGTGCCTTTTGAGCCAACAACAATCAGCACACCACGATTGAATCCAATTTATTTTCAAAATCTTAGATATAACGAGCACACCATGGCGGGCAACACCTTCGGACAAATATTTACCGTGACCACTTTTGGAGAAAGCCACGGCCCAGCGTTGGGTTGTGTGATTGATGGCTGCCCACCAGGATTAGCGCTTTCCACTGCCGACATCCAAAGTGATCTCGATCGCCGTAAACCAGGAACCAGCCGCCATGTCACCCAGCGCCGAGAAGCCGATGAAGTGGAAATCCTATCGGGCGTATTTGAAGGCCAAACCACAGGTACGCCCATTGCTTTATTGATTCGCAACACCGACCAGCGCAGCAAAGATTACGGCAACATTGCTCAGAGCTTTCGGCCAGGCCATGCCGACTACACCTATTGGCACAAGTATGGCATCCGCGACTATCGCGGAGGCGGGCGCAGCTCGGCGAGAGAGACCGCCGCACGCGTAGCAGCAGGCGCGATTGCAAAAAAATGGCTTTGCGAACATTTTGGCACCCATATTGTGGCGTACGTTACCCAAGTGGGTGACCACGCCATCGCTTTTGAAGGCGAGGAATTCATCAGCCAAAACCCGTTTTTTGCGGCCAATCACAGCCAAATCGATGAATTAGAAGCCTACATGGACAGTACCCGCAAAGCACTTGATTCTGTCGGCGCTGCATTACACATTCAGGCACGCTGCATTCCAGTGGGGCTGGGCGAACCCGTATTTGACCGTCTGGATGCCGATATTGCCCATGCCATGATGAGTATCAATGCCGTAAAAGGCGTAGCCATTGGTGCAGGTTTTGGCTGCGTGACGCAGCACGGCAGTGAGCATGGTGATGAACTCACGCCCGATGGCTTTTTATCAAACAACGCAGGCGGGATACTGGGCGGCATCAGTACAGGCCAAAGTATTGACGTAGACATCGCCATCAAACCCACCAGCAGCATTGCCACGCCACGTCATTCCATTGACGTCGATGGCCACCCAGTGGCATTGGCCACACATGGGCGCCATGACCCTTGTGTGGGCTTGCGTGCCGCACCCATTGCAGAAGCCATGCTGGCTCTGGTACTAATGGACCACGCTTTACGCCATCGTGCCCAAAATGCCGATGTGGTGGTACACACCCCAAAAATCGGCCATTAAGTTTATTTGTTCGCCAAGATAACGTAGTTATGCGAAAATACGTAAAAAAAGCAGCCTGAATGGTTTCAGCAACCACGCGAGGATGCAGTAACATGAGTCAGGAAACCGCCTTGGGCGCAGCATTAAAAACCGCTGTGCAAACCATGAGCAAGAAAAAACAAACCGATATGATTGCTGAGTACATCTATGGAAAATACGATGTATTCAAGCGCTTTAAGCCATTGGCTGTAGGCATTGATCAAGATTTAATGGCCGCTTTGCCGCAATTCGATTCTACGTTAATTGCACGCGTGCTGGCCAATCATTGCCGCCGTCCCCGCTACATCAAATCGCTGGCACGCGGTGGTAAGCGCTTTGACCTAAACAATCGATTTAAAGGTGAAGTCACCGCAGAAGAGCAAGCCATTGCCCAGCAACACCCGGCAATGCAACCAGCAGCAAAACCAGCCACACCATCATCAGACGCTGCTGTCGAGCCCGTGCAAACAACACCTGCGATAACAGAAGCAGCACCCTCAACGGAGCCTTCTGCCTAATACCACCAACGGGCCTGAGCGCCCGTTTTTTATTGAGCAATTCTGCCTCATTCACACCGCCCAATGTTGTTTGATACCCATTGCCACTTGACTCATGCACCGCTGATGCAACAATTGCCAAGGATTTTGGCTGAAGCAGCTGCGGCCGAGGTAACGCATTTTCTTGTGCCGGGCACAACCCCAAATGACTGGGACAGCATTCTCAAGCTAGCGCAACAATACGACGCCATTTATGCCGCACTGGGCCTCCATCCTTGGTTCGTGTGTGAACACCATTTGGCCCAGGCATTGACCACCTTGAATCAACGGCTAATTGCGCATCCTCAACTATGGGTTGGGGAAATCGGTTTGGATTTTATGCGAGCCACCTCTTCCGAAGCACAACAACAGCAAATTGATGCTTTTGAAGCACAGCTGCAATTAGCACAAGCACATCAGCGCTGCGTGGTCATTCATAACGTTCATGCAAGCAGTGCTTGTTTAAGCAGCATCAAGCGCTGCCATTTCACACAAGGCGGCTTCGCGCATGCTTTTTCAGGCAGCCTGGAAGAAGCACAAGAATGGGTCAAGTGTGGCTTCAAAATCGGCATGGGCTCGCTTTTGCTTAAGCCCAATGCCCGTAAGATTCGCCGCATTGCAACCGAGCTACCATTAAGCAGCATGGTCTTGGAAACCGATGCGCCTTATATGTCCCCTGAGCCCAACCATCCCAACCATCCGCGCAACACACAATCTGTGGCTAAAGTGTTGGCCGAACTAAAACAAACGAATTGGCACACCATTGCGCAAGCCACCAGTACCAATGCCTTCAACCTACTCCAACGCACTTAGCGATTGAATATTCTTGGCCTTAAGTGCAAAATCACAACCGGGTATAAACATACATTTGGTTGTCTAATTTTTACAAATGTAATTTTAACCTGCAAATATATTAATATTAATATCGTTTACTTTCATTGAAATAGCTGGAAATCATTATGAGCTTATTACGTAAAAAAGATGTGGCCGCGCTATCGGAGCAAGTTTCTCCGCTCAAGCGCAGCCTCAAAACCCATGATTTGGTATTTTTGGGCATTGGCGCCATTATCGGTACCGGGATTTTTGTATTAACAGGCAAAGGCGCTTTAACTGCGGGCCCAGCTTTGTCTCTGTCCTTTTTAATTGCCGCCATATGTTGCGGGTTCGCAGGCTTATGCTATGCTGAATTTGCATCAATGGCGCCCGTGTCTGGCTCCGCCTACTCCTATGCCTATATTTCGTTTGGTGAGTTAATCGCCTTCATCATGGGCTGGGATTTGCTGCTGGAGTATGGTTTGGCGGTATCCACGGTGGCCGTAGGCTGGTCGGGCTATTTCCAAAGTTTATTGGCCAATATTGGCATCCATTTGCCAGCCACCCTTTCTTCTGCAGCCGGCACCACTGAAAACGGAGTCGGTATTTTTGACCTGCCCGCCTTCGTGATTGTGTTGATTCTGACTTATTTCATTGCCATTGGCATCAATCAAACCAAACGCTTGAATGACACCATGGTGATCATTAAATTGGTGGTGGTGATTTTGTTCATTGTGGCCACCATTTGGTACATCAAACCCGACAACTGGCATCCTTATGCCCCATTTGGTTGGTATTCTTTCCACCAAGATTTGGCCACAGGCCACACCTTAGCCGCCGGCATCATCCCCGCCGCCTCCATTGTGTTTTTTGCCTTTATTGGTTTTGATGCTGTTTCTTCCAGTGCAGAAGAAACCATCAACCCCAGTAAAGCGTTACCACGAGGCATCATGGGCTCATTGATTGTGTGCACCATCTTGTACATCATCATGACGCTAATCATGACCGGCGTTGTGAACTACACCGTTTATGCGCAAGAATCATTTTTGAAAGCGCCGGTCATGGCAGTGATTCAGGCAACCCAACAAACATGGTTGGGCTGGATTGTGAGCTTAGGCGCCATCATGGGCATTACCACGGTGATGCTGGTGATGCTTTATGGTCAAACCCGCGTCAGCTATGCCATGAGCCGCGATGGTCTTTTCCCCAAGTTTTTGGGCGAAGTGCACCCCAAATACCAAACGCCTTTTAAAGGAACGTGGTTTTTCGGCGTAGTTTGTGCCTTGCTGGCGGGCTTTGTGAATATCAATATCCTGGCCGAGATGGTGAATATTGGCACGCTAGCCGCATTTGTGATGGTTTCAGCCGGCATCATCTGGATGCGGAAAACACAGCCTAACTTACGTCGTGGCTTCCGTACCCCGCTGGTACCCATCACGCCATTGATTGCGATTGTATTTTGCCTGGTGTTGATTGCAGGCTTAAACTGGGATACTTGGTTGCGTTTTGCCGTATGGCTGATCATCGGCCTATTCATTTATTTTGGTTACAGCCGCCACCATTCAAAATTGCATGACCAATAAAACCAAAATTACATCAATCAAAAGCCTTGATGCACCCATCAAGGCTTTTTGAATGTACACTCAGGCTGCCTGAAACCTCACCAGGTTTTTTTATACACGGCGATGTTTTAAGGCCGGTAATTTATTGCGCACACTGTCCAATAGTGCCCCATTCAACTCAGCCACAATCACACCTTCCCCTTCAGGCAAAGAGATCACCACGTCACCCCATGGATCAATCATCATACTGTGACCAAATGTGTGCCGACCATTTTCATGTATCCCGCCTTGCGCCGATGCCAACACAAAACATTGATTTTCAATGGCACGAGCCGTTAACAGCGTTTGCCAATGCGCTTTACCCGTGGTATGCGTAAAGGCCGCAGGCAACACCAAAACATCAAATGGCAACTGAGCGCGGAAAAATTCAGGAAAGCGCAGGTCATAGCAAACACCTTGCGCTACCGGTATGCCTTCTATTATCAAATTCGGCACCACTTCGCCATGGCTGATGGTATCCGCTTCCGCATAACGCTCTCCAATACCCGTAAAACCAAATAAATGCATTTTGTCGTATCGACCCAAAAGCTCACCGTTACGGCCATAAGTCAACATGGTGTTGAGTACTTTACCCGCCTCTGGACTTTGCAAAGGAATGGTCCCCCCCAACAACACAATATTCAATTCACGCGCTAAATCCTGCATTGCTTGTTGCAAAGCACCTTGACCAAAAGGCTCAGCCAACACCACTTTATCCGTATCCTGTTTTCCCATAATCGGCCAATATTCTGGCAACACGACCCACTCCGCCCCTTGTGCTACGGCTTCGCGCACCAAACGCTGCATGGTCAATACATTCCTATTCACGTCCATGCCGGATACCATCTGCACCACACCCACCGTGATGTTATTCATCATTCACTCCTCGCCACGCACATCAAGCCAATATACATTCACGAGTGTACTGCAGCGTCAACAACAAAAAAAGCGTTCGGACAAGCCAAACGCTCAAATTTTGATGCCATTCAAGACTGATAAAACCAATTTTACTTTTCTAAGGCTGCCTGAAGCCGCTCGGCAATGGCATCGACATCGAAAGCATGAGCAATCAATTCAAAACGGCTGTCTCGCCGCCATGCAATTTGGTTGGCACCCCATTGACCATCTACCCAATTAAGCCACACCCACGTACCCAACACCTGAAATACACCTTTAGCGCGCACCAATCCTTCCGTGAGCTGGGGCAGTTCATTGAAAAATTGAGTCAGTTTTTCGCCGTCAAAATTGCGGCCCGCATCAAACGTATAGCCTTGAGATTGATAGCCTAAATCTAAACTGGGTAAATTGGGCAGGCGATATCGCCGTTGCGCCACCACAGGCAAATCCAACCATGCAATCTCCAGTTGCGCATTGTGCACCTCAACCACCCGAGCCTTAGGCGGAAATAAAGCCGCGGCACGCTGACGGAATGCAACCAAAGTAGCTTCATCACACAAATCGGTTTTACTCGCCACCAACACATCCGCCACACTCACCTGATCCCGATACAACATCTGCTGAGCAAAACTGTCATCAACAAATTGGCGTGGATCGACCACCGTAAACACCGCACCAATGCGCAGCAAATCCCCCAACGGTGGGTCTTTCAATTCATCAATTACGCTGGCGGCATGCGCCAAACCGCTGGCTTCAATCAAAATACGGTCGGGGGCATTCTCGCGCAACAAGCGCTGCACTTGTGCCGCCATTTGCGGCCCGGCCACACAACACAAACAGCCACCCGCAATTTCCGCCACGGGAATGCCATTATCTGCCAACACGGCCCCATCGATACCGATTTCACCAAACTCATTCACCAAAATCACCCATTTTTCATGGGGTGATTTTTGGGCCATCAAGCTTTTCAATGCGGTGGTCTTGCCCACACCAAGAAAACCCGAAAATAGATGTACTACTGGCTTATTGACTGCTTGTGTTGCTGACATTTCTGGCAAATCCCTGTTAACACGATGTGTTCATCATTTAAAGCAAAGCCCGTTTGCGCCAATCCTTGCTGCAAAGCTGCCCATTGCAGACTCAAACTTTGCTCATCTACGGCACCACACTCCGTACACACCAGCACAAATGCACTATGGTGATGCGCCGCTTCCTCATGGCAATGCACCGAGCATTCATGCTGCACGTGGCGACACAAAATATAGCCATTTACAGCACTCACTTTATGCAACACGCCTTGTTCTGCCCAAAAATCCAAAGCGCGATAAGCAGTAGGCGGGGCGACCGCCGCACCGCTGGCCTGCTGCATACATGCCAGTACCTGATATGCTTTGACCACCCCACTCATTGCCAAAACGATGTCCAATACCTGCTCGCGCAGAGCGGTAATGCTGACACCACGCTGCCGGCATTGGGCCAAAATTTTCGCTTTCTCTG
>NZ_LQXR01000006.1 GCF_001590725.1 Snodgrassella sp. CFCC 13594
CGGCATTATATACACGCCTAGGTCATGGAAGAACAACGATATTGGCTGTCAATACTTGAGATGCTCGGGGAAAGTCGCACTGCGACTGGTAAGCCTGTGTTAAAATACTCTGTTTATTGTCTTTTTGTGCCCGACGAGGCAGGACTATTGAATTATGCTGACCAAAATTGCCAAAAAAATCTTAGGTAGCCGTAATGACCGCTTGCTCAAACAATACCGCAAAGTGGTCACCAAAATCAATGCACGCGAACCGGAAATACAGGCGCTTAATGACGATGAGTTGCGTGCCAAAACCGCTGAATTCAAACAACGGTTAGCTGACGGTGCTACTTTAGACAGCATTTTGGAAGAAGTGTTCGCTGTATGCCGTGAAGCCAGCCGCCGTGTCTTAAATATGCGTCATTTCGACGTGCAACTGATTGGCGGTATGGTGTTGTATCAAGGCAAAATTGCCGAAATGCGTACTGGTGAAGGGAAGACCTTGGTAGCCACTACGGCAGTGTATTTGAATGCACTGGGGGGCAACGGGGTGCACGTGGTGACCGTGAATGATTACTTAGCCACCCGTGATGCGGGCATTATGCGGCCTCTTTATGAGTTTTTGGGCATGAGTGTGGGCGTGATCGTCAGCAATATGGACGGTGAGGATAAAAAAGCGGCTTACAATGCAGATATTACCTATGGTACCAATAATGAATTCGGTTTTGACTATCTGCGCGACAATATGGTCAATGATGTGGCAGATAAAGTCCAACGTGTATTGTCTTATGCTGTGGTGGATGAAGTTGATTCCATCTTGATTGATGAGGCGCGTACGCCGCTGATTATCTCAGGCCAGGCAGACGACAATGTCAGCTTGTATGAAGTCATGAATAAAATTCCTCCATTGCTAACGCCGCAAGCCACAGAAGAAGGTGAGGGTGATTATTGGGTGGATGAGAAAAATCGCCAAGTCATGTTGAGTGAAGAAGGGCATGAACACGCGGAAGAAATTTTGACGCAAATGGGTTTGTTGAAAGATGGGGAATCTTTGTATTCCACCGCCAATATTATGTTGATGCATCATCTAATGGCAGCACTGCGGGCGCACACGCTGTACCAAAAAGATCAGCATTATGTGGTGCAAAATGGCGAAATTGTGATTGTGGATGAGTTTACTGGGCGCTTGATGGCTGGGCGACGCTGGTCTGATGGCCTACATCAAGCCGTGGAAGCCAAAGAAGGTGTGCAGATCAACAAGGAAAATCAAACGCTGGCGTCCATTACATTCCAAAATTTCTTCCGGTTGTATGACAAGTTAGCAGGTATGACCGGCACAGCCGATACTGAAGCCTTTGAATTCCAAAGTATTTATGGTTTGGAAACCGTTATTATCCCGACCAATCGCCCCATGGTGCGTAAGGATCTGAATGATCAAATTTATCGAACGGCCGAAGAGAAATACGAAGCAGTGGTGGCGGATATAAAAGCACGCCACGAGCACGGTCAGCCTGTTTTGGTGGGGACCACCAGCATTGAAAATTCAGAACTGGTGTCTGACCTGCTGAAAAAACAGGGTTTGGCGCACAATGTACTCAATGCCAAGGAACATGCGCGCGAAGCTGATATTGTGGCTCAAGCAGGTCGTCCTGGGATGGTTACCGTCGCCACCAATATGGCTGGCCGCGGAACTGATATTGTTTTGGGCGGTAATATTAAGCCACAGATTGATGCTATTTTATCCGACGAAAGGCTGCCTGAAAGCGAGAAGCAAGAAAAAATAAACGCTCTGCAAGCGCAATGGCAACAAGATCATGATGCCGTTTTGGCGGCAGGTGGTTTGCATATTATCGGTACAGAGCGCCATGAAAGTCGTCGTATTGACAATCAATTGCGTGGGCGTTCCGGCCGGCAGGGAGATGCGGGTTCGAGCCGCTTTTATCTATCTTTTGAAGATCCATTGTTGCGTTTATTTGCGTTGGATCGCGCTGCTGCGATTCTGAATCGGTTGGCGCCGGAGCGCGGAGTGGCCATTGAAGCAGGGATGTTGACTCGTCAAATTGAGGGTGCGCAGCGGAAAGTAGAGAATCGTAATTTTGATATGCGCAAACAAGTATTGGAATATGATGATGTGGCCAATGACCAGCGTAAAGTCATTTACCATCAACGAGCTGAAATACTTAATAGTGACAACATCAGTGCAATGTTGAAAGAGGTGCGCGAGGAAGTGATTCATGATCTGGTGGATACGTATATTCCACCAGAAAGCATGGAAGAAGAATGGAATATTTCTGCGCTTGAGCAAAAATTAGCAACTGATTTTAATATCCACCTATCTATTGCGGATTGGTTGAAAGAAGACAGCACTTTGGATAATCAGGATATACGTGAGCGTTTGCTGGCTCGTGTTGAACAAGAATATGCTGAGAAAATTGAACTGGTGGGTGAAGAAGGCATGCGCCAGTTTGAGAAAAACGTGATGTTGAATATCATTGATGCACGATGGCGTGAGCATTTGGCGGATATGGATTATTTGCGCCAAGGCATTCATCTGCGTGGTTATGCCCAGAAAAACCCGAAACAGGAATACAAGCGCGAAGCTTTTGAGATGTTCCAAAGTATGTGGCAAAACATTAACTATACGGTGGCCTCTTTGTTGATTTCGGTGCAAATAGAAAAAAATGAAGAAATGTCTGCAGACATCAACGTAGCCGAGCCTGATAATATTCAAACTCAACAAGCAAAACCTGCGGATATGACTGACCTCGTTCAAGCCGATGACATCATGGTTCAGGCAGCTTTTTCTCCTGATGCGGAAGATTACAGCCCCGCTGCTTTGGAAGCCCGCGGCATCGTCGTGCACCGCAATGATCCTTGTCCTTGTGGTAGTGGTAAGAAGTACAAACAATGCCACGGTAAGCTGGCTTAAATTGATAATGTTGTCTGAGCAACAGCCTGCATTTGCAGGCTGTTTTGTATTCGGTTGAATTATTTTCTAAGTGGATGAGTTGAAGAGTGGTTAGATTAATTGAAATTCCGGAAACCCTTGCTGCGCTGCCTTTGCAGTACATGGATTGAGAGAACTAAGGAAATGCAGCTTGAAACGGAGAGACAGACTGCTCAGCTTGTTTAGTAGAAAAGAAGGTTGTGAATAAAATACAACAGTAATGAAGTAGAGGATGAAGAAGTCTGAATGCAAGGGAAATTTTTATCAACTGTTTGTTTTAAATAAAATTATTTAGATAATGGATGTGGATTGATCTAAACTGCATGAGGGCGAGTGTTGTGTGAATGCAAATAGATTTGTTTTTTTGCAACGATGGCATTATATTGACCTCCATGAAATCGCTAATGCGGCGATTAACGCAAAAAACTTTAAAAGTATTTTTATCATTTTTAAAGTTTGTTTTTTCGACACAGAAAAGGAATACAGCAATGAAAAAAACCCTGATTGCTTTGGCTTTGACCACTTTGCCGGTTGCCGCTATGGCTGAAGTCGTTTTGTACGGCCAAATCAAAGCTGGTTACGAAGCTACTTCTTCAAAAGTTTCCGACGTTAATGTTGGTGGCCAAGAATTTAATTTTGATCGTTCTCCGTATACCAATGGTATTGCTGATTATGGTTCACGTATCGGTTTTAAAGGAAATGAAGACTTGGGCAATGGCTTGAAAGCTATTTGGCAGGTTGAATCTAAAACCAATTTGGCAGGTGGCGGTACTTCTGGTAATACTTTTGCTACTCGTGATTCATTCATCGGTTTGCAGGGAAATTTTGGTACTGTTAAAGCTGGTTACTTGAGCAACTACATCAATGCAAATATGGATGATGTTGATGCTTGGGAATATGGCAACGATGCTTTGGGTCTGGGTAAATTTACTCGTACAGATGCTCGTTATGCTGGTGTTGGTTACGAATCTCCAGAATGGGCAGGTTTCAGCTTCGGTTTGTTATTCTCACCCCGGGATAATGTAAATGGTGGCGATCGCAATGCGGAATATGATGTTGGTACTGGTGATGGTGCTAAATACAGCGCTGGTTTGACTTACCAAAACTCAGGTTTTTATGCTAAATATGGCTTTGATTATCTGAAAAATTCAGCTGCCCGAATCTATGAAGATGGTTCTGCTGAATTGAAAGATGGTCAAGTTCATCGTTTAGAAGGTGGTTATGATGCCAATAATCTATTTGTTGGCGCTGGTTTCCAATTTACCAAGAATACTTCTTCTTACAACCGTGCTGTAAATGCAGTAAGTGATAGCGTTACTGTTAATGGTGAATCAGCTACTGTTGGTTCGCATACAGTTGGTATTGATAACAGTGGTAAAGAAGCTGCTTTGACTGTTGGCTACCATTTCGGTAATGTATTCCCGAAATTGACTTACGCTCATGGCTGGAATGTTAAAGCAAATGGTGAAAAATTTGATAACACCAAATATGACCAAGTAATTTTGGGTGCTGACTACAGCTTCTCAAAACGCACTACTGCTAACGTACAAGCAGGTTGGTTGAGCGAAGGTAATGGTCGAGTTGGTGATGTTGATCTGGGTAAAACTAAAACCACTTCATTCGGTGTAGGCTTGAAACACGTATTCTAATATTGGCTTAAGCTGATTTAGAAAAAGCTCGCTTCGGCGGGCTTTTTTATTGTGTTATATAAATAATAAGGATTTCGATTGAGTTATCGTGGCATGATAGACGTATTGAGGTTATGTGAATAAAAAGGTTGCTTGGATAGTTCAGGCAACCTTTTATAGTGATGCCCTCAATGAAATGCACTGGTGAAGTGTATAGGAAGTCCCAGTACATTTTCTAAGAAGAGCTGAGAGAAGTATTTAAATACCATATTCCTGGCGATAGTGTTGCACCGCGAGTTGGTGTGAAGCAAGGCGACTGTCATTAGCCAGTAAGCTGAGTAAGTCCTTCAATGTTGCAATGGCAATGACGGGTAAGCCATATTGTTGTTCTACTTCCTGAACCGCAGATAACGCTCCTGTGCCTTTTTCCATACGGTCTAGTGCAATGGCAACGCCTGCTGGTGTGGCACCTTCCGCCTGTATAAGGCGAACGGATTCACGAACAGAAGTACCAGCAGAAATGACGTCATCAATAATTAAAACGCGACCTTTAACAGGGGCGCCAACCAGTGTGCCGCCTTCCCCATGATCTTTTGCCTCTTTGCGGTTGTACGCAAAAGGGACGTTACATCCTTTTTCTGCCAACATCATGGCAGTGGCCGCAGCCAGAATAATGCCTTTATAAGCAGGCCCAAACAGCATGTCAAATTCAATTCGGCTATCCAGAATGGACTGCGCATAGAAGCGGGCCAGTTGCAATATACTTTGGCCATTGTTGAATAAGCCCGCATTAAAAAAATAGGGCGATACTCGACCAGCTTTGGTAACGAATTCGCCGAATTTTAAGACTTGTTGATCAAGCGAGAATTGCAAAAAATCCTGTCGGAAGTCTGACATGGTATTCCTTGAATGGTTAGAATAGGCAAAAGGCCACTTATCGTGGCAAAACGACCAAATTTTACACCAAGCGAAAGGGCAGTGTGTGCGGATTATCTCAGCCAATGTGAATGGTATTCGTTCGGCCACTAAAAAGGGTTTCATTGACTACTTAGCGAGTACAAATGCCGATGTAGTATGTGTGCAAGAATTAAAAGCGCAGGGAAGTGATATGTCTGCGGAAATGCAGCGGCCGAATGGCATGTATGGCGTATGGCATACGGCTGAACGACGGGGCTATAGCGGGGTAGCAATTTACAGCAAACGTGAGCCTGATCACGTTCAAGTGGGTTTGGGCTGGCCTGAATTTGATCATGAAGGGCGCTATGTGCGTGCTGATTTTGATAATTTAAGCGTGGTATCTGTTTACTTGCCTTCTGGTAGCAATTCAGAAGAACGGCAGGTGGCCAAATATCAGTTTCTAGATTTATTTTTGCCAGTGCTGGATGAGCTTTATGCTTTGGGGCGTGATGTTGTCATTTGTGGTGATTGGAATATCGCACACCAAAATATTGATTTGAAAAATTGGCGCGGGAATCAAAAAAATTCTGGATTTCTGCCAGAAGAACGTGCTTGGTTGACGAGAGTGATTATGGAATTGGGGTGGATCGATGTCTGGCGTAAGGTTTATCCCGATGTACCTGGCTATACGTGGTGGAGCAACCGTGGGCAAGCCTATGCAAAAGATGTAGGCTGGCGCATTGACTATCAAATGGTAACACCCGGCTTGAGCACTAAGGTGATGCGGGCTGCAGTGTATAAAGAAATTAAATTTTCCGACCATGCGCCTTTGGTTGTCGATTATGACTATTCTTTATAGGTACATTTGAGGTGACGTACACAGTTTTGGCATTATTAATTTCAGAAGCGGGTCCAGATGGCTAGCATTATTTACCATCAAGTTAGAAGGGCTCAATGGGCGGCAGTTATCGAGGTAGATTAAATTAAGGAGATAAATCGTCCTGCTTATGGCAATGGTAGTGCAAAAGGATTCCGAATTGATTTGGCTAAGTAAAAAATAACTGCCTATATTCTTAATTACTGATTTTGAATGGTGCTTTAGTATAGTTGTCAGCTGAAAAAATTTGGTGCAGAAATGAATGTAAGCTATTTTGTATGATGCAGGAAAGGAAAATGTGGATGCGTGCGTGTGAGAGTACTTACTGTATCGAAGTTGCCAATAAGTAATGTCTTAAATGCAGTGATAGTGCTCGATGTCCAACCCTTTCAGCTGTCTTCTAGTGATGAATAGATGATATAGATCGTATTTTTATATAAACATCAGAATACCTATGATCTATTGAAGGCCAGAGGAAGATCAGTGAATTTCCCATTAATCATATATATTTCTGCCTCTTTTGCAAAAAGTAGCACATCAATGAATTAAGTATTTTTGAATCGATAAAATGAGCGTACGCTTGCTTAAAGGTATACCGAAAGTGCGATTTAACTGTATTTATGGAATAGAGATATAGTTCAACCGCCATACAGCAAAAGGTCGAATTCTCATCCTGCGAAAATGCGTAAAAAAATTTGGCCTAATAACCTAGAATCTGTTCCCCCTTTTCAGTCATAGTTTCAATATAAAACCGCCCAAATGGGCGGTTGCAATAATCCGATTCCAAACCTAATTATTTACCATAGTGTGAATTAATAGTGCGGTATAAATTTTGATCGTCGTTATTTTGTTGTTGGTTCGATTGAGCGTTAGCCCCTTCCTGATAGCTTTGGTAATTCACCGTGACTGCGTGTTCTGGAGAAGCCAAGACGATACCAGAAGCCAAACCCATTACAGATACCAAAGCAGCCAATTTAATTGATTTCATTTTTCTTCCTTTACTTGCGTTTGCGGCGACGATGTGTCGCTCGATGTGTGTATAATAATATTTCCTAATTGGATATAAAATACATAAAATAGAAATATAATATTTCTTATTTGGAAATAGTATTTGATTGATGTTTGTTTGGTTTTTAGGACGGATGCAGTTAGAATCTGGCTGAATGTGAAGACCACAGTCCATGTGATGAGTTAAATACAATACTTTTCAGTATTTTATTTTTGCATTTTGGTCTAGCCAATTCGCTTGTGTTAATTGGCTAAGCTACACTGGTTACTCAGTCGAATTTGAAAAGCTAACTGGTGATTGCATGGCGTTTTGACCCGATATTGGATTGCTGCCATTTGTCTTGCTATATCAATAATAAAATAGATTGGGGAAATACCAACGCTAACGTGGTTTCATGTTTGATGCTGATTGACGCTGTGCTAACACGGTGCGCTAAGATTTAGAGTTAGGATATCGGTAGATCCGAGATGAACTTTAGGTAGGTAAAAAAATAACCGCAAAAAAGCGGTTAGTGGTGGCCAGAGGCGGGATCGAACCGCCGACACACGGATTTTCAATCCGTTGCTCTACCGACTGAGCTATCTGGCCACTCGGAAAGATGCGTATTTAATCAGAGTTGGTTCGGTTTGGCAAGAGGAAATCAATATTTATTTAAGTGGTAGAAATAAGACCTCGTCTATGTTTTTGTTTATCCAAGTGATAAAGGCTCTATAACAAAATTTGGCTGCTGTATTGATCTGGTGTGGATATGACTCAATGCGACTTGGCCGGTACTTTCTGATATGCCATGAATGTTGTATTGAATTATCGAAATGGATAGAACACAATAGGCACAATTTTTAGATTGGATGCACAAGCATGGCTTGGGAAAAAGGTTGGCTGCAAGAAATAGGTTGCCAATGGTTGCCTTCACCAAATTTTGATGTGCGAAACCGTGCAGAATTACCTTATTTGGTGGTGATTCATAATATTTCTTTGCCACCTTTTGAATTTGGTTCTGGCGCTGTTCAACGGTTATTTGCCAATCGAATCACCGCTGATGAACCTGATGTGTTTATGCGCGCATTATCTGATTTACATGTGTCCAGTCATTTTTTCATTGAGCGCACAGGTGCTGTCTATCAGTTTGTTTCTTGTGAAAATGCAGCCTATCATGCGGGTGTATCTCGATTTAGGGGACGCACGGGTTGTAATGCTTTTTCGATAGGGATTGAACTGGAAGGTTGTGATTTTGAGCCATTTGAGGAAGCACAATATCAAGCATTATTGAACTTGTTGAAGCAAATATGCTCTGAATATCCGATTGAAGCGGTGGCTGGCCATCAGCATATAGCCCCTGGACGAAAGAGTGACCCTGGGCATTTCTTTAATTGGCATCGACTGGTGCAGGCAAATATGCCTGTGAATTGTTTGTATCAATATGATTAAAGCGGATCAAGGCTGCCTGAAAGGTGGTTTTTGGTTATAATTTCATACTTCTATTTGCCTTTAGGGTTGTTGGGCGATACAACAGCCATTGGAATACGCCATGAATGACTCAGTTTTGATTGTGTTGGTGGTGGGCGCCTTGGTAATCTTGGCGGTCATTGCCTACAATATGTATCAAGAAAACCAATATCGTAAGCAATTGCGCGATCAATTTGGTCACGCCAATAAAGACGCTTTGCTGGATAGCGATGTGGATTCGGTGCGTGACAATGGCATTGCCGATCAGCAAGCGTCGGCGGTCCCCATCAAACCTTTTCGGGAAACCAACTTGGCAGATTTAAAGCCGCCTGTTGCTCTGAAGGATGAAGGCGTTGTGGAGGTAGGCGATGCCATCGAACCCGTCGTAGAGCGTGAGTCGGTAGACATATTGCGGGAAAGGCAGAATACCCAAGAAGAGATTGAGCCCGTTGCTGAGATGACTGCGGCCATTCTGCAACCAGAAGTGGAGCCAGAACGCGCGGGTAGCCTGTTCCAGTTTAATAAACTAAAAGCCAAATTACCTAGTCAGTCGGTTCCTTGCGGCGATCGTCGGCCATTATTAAATGTGCGTGATATGGCCAAACAACCGTTGCCCTGGTTTGACAACCGCTTTGATTACTTGGCTTACGTGTCTTTGTATGAGCCTAAGGAACTGCATGCGATGCCGCGCTTGAGTAGTCGGCATCGATTTCGTATTGTGGGCTGCACCATGGATGACCGCTTTCAGGTTGCAGAACCCATACCCAGTGTGTATTACCAAGGTTTTGTGGTGGGTTTGCAGGCCATTAGCCGGACTGGGTTGGCCTCTCAGGAAGAGTTAGAGCATTTTGGTGAGCAGGCGAATAAATTTGCTGAGCAAATGGATGGCGAATTGCTCCTTACCGATGTTGATATGTTCTTGGATGTGGCACGTCCACTGGATGAGTTGTGCGCTCGGGTAGATCAAACCATTGCCATTCATTTGGTGTCGCGTAGCAATATTAGTGGCACCGAGCTCCGTGCAGCAGTGGAGCGGCAGGGTTTTGAGCTGGCGCATGATGGCGCCTTTTATTTCAATAATGACAAAGGCGATCCTTTATTTAGCATCGTAACCCTCGACAATACGCCGTTTACTTCAACGCTATTATCGAATCAGAATTACCGTGGTTTCAGCATGTTGTTTGATGTGGTTCATGTGCCCAACGGGGAGAAAACCTTCAATCAATTTATGGATATGGCGGTTAAATTATCCAGCCAACTTGGATTGGACTTGGTGAACGATAAAGTGGAAGAACTGTCGACCCAGTGGCTTAAGGAAGTGCGTCGCTATGTGGTGGACCGGCAGCATGAAATGAAGCAGGTTGACATCGAGCCTGGCAGTGATTTGGCACATCGACTATTTTCATGATGAGAAGTTAATACGGCCCATGCCCGCTGTATTCTAAGTTTTAACATTGTCGTGTTGACACAACTGGCAAGCCATTGATGGGTTTGCCAGTTTGTTTTCAGGCAGCCTGATTAAAGGAAGCACCATGGCGCAATCCATTGAAGCCAAGTGAAAGCATTAACGGCTGAATTGAATCATTATGCTTATGAATATTATGACTTGGATGCCCCAACGGTACCCGATGCCGAATACGATCGGTTGTTTCGTGCATTGCAGGCTCTAGAGCACAGCCATCCTCAATTCAGGCAACCCGACAGCCCTACGCAACGTGTGGGCGGGGAAGCACAGAAATCATTTAAATCGGTTGCCCACCGCATCCCCATGTTGTCGCTCAATAATGCTTTTTCCCCTATAGATGAGCAGGGGCATTTTGACCATCATGAAATGCTGGCTTTTGATGCGCGGGTGCGTGAATCCTTGGGCTCTGCTGTGGAATACATAGCTGAACCTAAGTTTGATGGGTTGGCGACCAGTTTGCTGTATCAAGATGGGGTGTTGGTACAAGGTTCTACCCGAGGAGATGGATACACAGGAGAAGACGTTACGCAAAATGTGCGTACTGTGCAAAATATTCCTTTGCGGCTACGCGGTCAAAATGTCCCCAAAGTATTGGAAGTTCGGGGTGAAGTCTTGATGCTCAAGGCAGATTTTGAGCGCTTGAACCAGCAACAATTGAAACAAGGGCAAAAAGTTTTTGCCAATCCTCGGAATGCAGCAGCAGGCAGCTTGCGCCAGTTGGATTCGCATGTAACGGCACAACGCCGATTGCATTTTTTCTCTTATGCTATTGCTCAATTGGATGCGCATTTTGCGGTACCAACGCATACACAGGAATTGGCCTTATTGGCGCAACTGGGGTTGCCTATTCCACCAAAAAATACTTTGTGTGCCCATGCAGACATCCATCAGGTTCTGGCCTTTTATGAGCACATACACCACGTTCGAGCAGATTTGCCCTTTGAAATTGACGGAGTAGTGGTCAAGGTAGACAGTCTGTCGCAACAGCAAGCTTTGGGTTATGTGGCACGCGCTCCGCGTTTTGCCATTGCCCATAAATTTCCCGCTGAGGAAGTATTGACTACGATTGAATCAATTGAAGTGCAAGTGGGGCGTACGGGTGCTGTAACGCCGGTGGCCAAGTTGCAACCAGTTTCTGTGGGCGGCGTTACTGTATCGAGCGCCACCTTGCATAATGAAAGTGAAGTGAGGCGTAAAGATGTGCGGGTAGGTGATACGGTGGTGGTCCGCAGAGCCGGCGATGTGATTCCGGAAGTGGTTTCCGTGGTATTGGCTCGGCGGCCAATGCGGGCAACCACTTCGCTGGCAACCGATTTATTTGGTGATGCAGAGCCTGTGATGACGCCGCAATTCCCGCCCTTTCGCATGCCTTCATCGTGCCCTGTGTGCGGTCATGAAATTGAACGCGAAGGAGAAGAGGCTGTATCGCGCTGCACAGGTGGTATGTTATGCAAAGCACAAAGAGTGCAAGCACTGATTCATTTCGCCTCACGCAAGGCCATGGACATTGAAGGCCTGGGGGATCGACAAATTGAATTGTTGGTTATGCAAGGCCGAGTGCATCATTTTGCGGATGTCTATCGACTTACTCTGGCTGATTTATTGGCCATGAAAGCCCAAGCTGAAGGAATGTCTAGCGGCGAATCTGTGGATGTGAAAACGGCCATAGGCAGCAGCCATCAGCCCACCAAATGGGCACAAAATATTTTGGCTGGAATTGAACAGAGTCGGCAGCGCCCATTGTCGCGTTTGGTTTTTGCTTTGGGTATTCGCCATGTCGGCGAGCGTACCGCGAAATCATTGGCGCAGGTATTCGGGGACTTGGCCTTGCTGCGTCAAGCGACAGAGCCTGTTTTGGCGTGTTTGCCTGACATTGGTCCCGTGGTGGCTCATTCGGTGGCGTATTTTTTCAGGCAACCCGATCAGGAAGCGCAGGTAGATGAGTTATTGAGCGCGGGCGTGGTGCCGGAGGCGGAAACGCGCCGCATGGACGTATCGGCTTATGTTAATCCGGTGGCGTGCCTCAGCCATTTACCTGGCATCTCATTGACGGACGTGCGTGCGCAGCAGTTGTGGCAAATGGCAGGGCAAACTTTGGCTGGCTTGTTGACGGATCAGGCCTTGCCTGAAACTTGGCAGATTTGGCGTTGTAAACCTGAGAACCAAGCGCTGCTTCAACAAACATTTGCCTTGATTCACCAGTTTGCTGATACACGCCTTGAACATACAGAATCGGCACCCGTTGGTACATCGAGCTTGGTGGGCAAAACATTTGTGTTGACCGGTACATTGCCTGATTGGACGCGCGAAGAAGCGCAGCAACGGATTGAAGCGGCAGGCGGTAAAGTGAGCAGTGGTGTTTCGAAGAAAACCGATTATGTGGTCGCGGGCGCCGAGGCCGGCAGCAAACTGACAAAGGCCCAATCATTGGGTGTGGCCATTATTGATCAACAACAATTACAGGTTTTATTGGAGCAGACAGCATGATTCAGCCCATACGCAAATGTGTGTTTCCGGTGGCCGGGCTGGGAACCAGTTTTTTGCCGGCGACCAAAGCCAGCCCTAAAGAGATGCTGCCCATCGTGGATAAACCACTGATTCAATATGCGGTAGAGGAGGCTGTGGAAGCGGGCTGTACCGAGCTCATTTTCATTACAGGGCGGAACAAGCGCAGTATTGAAGATCATTTTGATAAAGCATATGAGCTTGAGACTGAGCTGGCCTATCGAAACAAACTGAAATTACTCGATCTGATACAAGATATTTTGCCCAAAAACGTCACTTGCTTGTACATTCGGCAACCACAAGCGCTTGGTTTGGGTCATGCAGTATTGTGTGCGCGGGCAGCAGTGGGTAACGACCCTTTTGCCGTGATTTTGGCCGACGATTTGATTGATGCCCAACCAGGTGCGTTGGCGCAAATGATGGCTGTTTATCAGCAAACGGGTCATGCAATTTTGGGGGTTGAGACCATCGATTACCGCGATACGGGTTCTTACGGCATTGTGGAAACTGAAACCCGTGAGGGCTGGGAATACATACGCAGTATCGTGGAAAAGCCGCATCCCGATGATGCACCATCGGATATGGGGGTAGTGGGGCGCTATATATTACCCGCACGCATTTTTGATTTGCTGACTGATTTACCCCGTGGCATCAGTGGTGAAATTCAGCTTACCGATGCCTTGTCTAGGCTATTGCGCGAACAATCCATGATTGCTTTGCCATTTCAGGGATCCCGTTATGATTGCGGTAGTAAATTAGGTTATCTGAAAGCCACGGTGGCTTATGGATTGAGACACCCAGAAGTGGGAGAAAAATTTGCTTTGCTGTTGGAAAAAATGAGGGTTGAGTAGACCCTAAGGCTGCCTGAAAGGGATTGGATATTGAGGAGGTGGTCATGGAAGCAATGCTGCATAAAATTCGCAGCACAGATGGATTGGACGCAAATAAAAAGGATGGCAATGCCATCCTTTTTATTGAAGGTTGATGCTTTTTTCTTAAATGTCTACTTGAGCATTGAGCGCGTTATTTTCAATGAACGCGCGGCGAGGCTCAACTTCATCACCCATGAGTGTCACAAATACATCATCGGCCGCCATCGCATCTTCAATACGCACTTTGAGCAAGCGTCGTACATTCGGATCCATGGTGGTTTCCCACAGTTGTTCTGGATTCATTTCACCCAAGCCTTTGTAGCGCTGAATAGCTAAGCCTTTCTGGGCAGCAGTCATGAGCATATCCAGAGCTTCATCAAAGCGGCTGATAGGGGTGCGGTTTTCACCTTTAACCAAAACGGCTTCTGTGCCAATCAATCCATCCAGCATGGCAGCTGTTTGCCGGATCACTTGGTAGGCTTTGCTGTCGACAAATTTTTGATCCAAATAGCTGACCGCTGTATTGCCATGTAATTTGCGGGTGATTCTAATCATCTGGATTTCATCAGCAGCGCCGATCACGCTTAAAGACACTTCAGCATCATGTAATCGAGACGTAATAGCAGTCAGTGTGGCTTCTGCCTGCTGAGGTGTGGATAAATCCAAATTTTGATTAATATCCACCAATAGCTTCAACACGGTTGGGTCAATCACACGACTCTCACGCTGTATCATCGCCTGAGCCAACAAGAATTGTTTGGCAATCTCGGCCAGTGCATTGCCTTCCAAAACCGTGGTGCCGGATTCAATTTTTGCCTTGTCTAAGGCCAAACTCAGTAAGAACTGGTCTTTTTCAAATTCATCTTTCAGATAACGCTCTTGTTTGCCATATTTGGCTTTATACAACGGCGGTTGAGCAATATAAATATAGCCGCGTTCAACCAATTCCGGCATTTGGCGATAAAAGAATGTCAGCAGCAGCGTGCGGATATGAGCGCCATCCACATCGGCATCCGTCATGATGATGACGCGATGATAGCGTAATTTTTCCGGGTTGAATTCTTCTTTGCCAATACCCGCCCCTAGTGCGGTGATGAGTGTTGCCACTTCTTGGCTGGCCAACATTTTTTCGAAACGCGCTTTTTCCACATTCAGAATTTTGCCCTTTAAAGGCAAAATAGCTTGGAATTTGCGGTCGCGTCCTTGCTTGGCTGAACCGCCAGCCGAATCCCCTTCGACTAGGTAAAGTTCAGACAAGGCAGGATTTTTTTCCTGGCAATCAGCCAGTTTACCAGGCAAGCCCAAGCCGTCCATCACGCCTTTGCGACGGGTGATTTCACGGGCTTTACGTGCAGCTTCGCGCGCGCGCGCGGCATCCACAATTTTGCTGGTGATGATTTTGGCTTCACTCGGATTTTCTTCTAAAAATTCGGCCAAAGATTTGCCCAATACTTCATTAATGACAGGGCCGATTTCACTGGAGACCAATTTGTCTTTGGTTTGAGAGGAGAATTTCGGGTCGGGTAATTTGACAGATAGCACGCAGGTCAAACCTTCACGCATGTCATCACCACTGGTATCTACCTTGGCTTTCTTAGCCACTTCATTGGCTTCGATATAATTATTAATGGTGCGCGTCATGGCTTGGCGCAATGCCGTCAGATGCTACCGCCATCGCGCTGAGGAATATTATTGGTAAAACATTGAACATTTTCTTGGTAACTGTCGTTCCATTGCATGGCGCACTCCACGCTCATGCCGTCTTTTTCACCCAAGCAGTAAAATACCTTGGGGTGCAGTGCCGTTTTATTGCGGTTCATGTATTGCACAAAACCTGCCACGCCACCACTGAATGCAAAATTTTCGTGTTTGCCATCACGCTTATCAAAAAGCTCAATGCCCACGCCATTGTTGAGGAATGATAATTCGCGAATGCGCTTGGCTAAAATATCAAAGCTGTATTCAATGGTGCCGAACGTTTCTGTACTGGCCAAAAATTGAACGCGTGTACCCTGCTTATCGGTGGCACCAATCACTTTCAAAGGAGCCACTACGTCGCCTTGGTGAAACTCCACAAAATGTTCTTTGCCATCTCGATAAATGGTGAGTTTTAGCCAGTCTGACAAAGCATTCACCACGGATACACCCACGCCATGTAAACCACCGGATATTTTATAGCTGTTGTTGTCGAACTTACCACCGGCATGCAGAATGGTCATGATGACTTCAGCCGCGGAGCGGTGTTCTTCGGGGTGCATGTCGGTAGGAATGCCGCGGCCATTGTCTTCGACGGTTATCGAATTGTCTGCATTAATGGCGACGGTAATGCGGTTGCAATAGCCGCCCAATGCCTCATCAATGGCATTGTCTAACACTTCAAATACCATATGGTGCAACCCAGTACCATCTTGAGTGTCACCAATATACATGCCTGGGCGCTTACGTACGGCGTCCAAACCTTTTAAAACTTTAATGCTGTCGGCGCCGTATTGTTCTGAATTGTGTTCTGTCATAAGTATACTTTTGTCTTATGTGAAAGCACGGCAAGTTGCTGTAAATGAGCAAATTGCCAAAGGCAAAATTATAGCAGATTTAGCCCACTTTTTCTGTTTTAAATTCACTTTAAACCAATGTTTTATTTTGTTTTTCATATTTTTGACGCCAGAAACAAAACAGGCTGCCTGAATTTTTTCAGGCAGCCTGTTTACATCAGTTCATGCGACTATATTCGCATGGGCATGACAATGTATTTGAAATTGGGGTTATTGGGAATGGTGAATAAGGTGGAACGATTGACATCGCCGAAGGCCAGTTGCAAATCATCAGCATGTACATTGCGTAACACATCCATTAAATAATTGATGTTGAAACCCACCTCTAGTGCTTCTCCCTGATAGGCAATTTCCAACTCTTCCCGGGCTTCTTCTTGCTCATTGTTGTTGCAAGTCACGCTCAAAAGGCCAGGTTGGATTTGCAAACGGGCGCCTCTGAATTTCTCATTGGCTAAAATAGCGGCACGTTCTAATGCAGCGAGTAATTGCGTGCGGCCAACCAAGAAAATTTTATCATTGTCCATTGGAATGACGCGGTTGTAATCTGGGAACTTACCATCCACCACTTTGGATACGATCACCGTATCGTTGCAGCGGAAGCGGACTTGGTTATTGAGTAATTCAATGGTAACTGGTTCGCTGGGTTGGTTTAATAGCTTGAATAATTCCAGCACGGTTTTGCGCGGTAAGATAACCTCAGCTTTGGGCAAATCCGCGTCAATGGTGGTTGCGGCAAACGCAAGGCGGTGACCATCGGTGGCCACCAGTCGCAACTGATCGCCTTCGGTTTGCATCAATAAACCATTCAGATAATAACGAATGTCTTGCACGGCCATACTGTATTGCACTTCAGACAACATCTCTTTAAAGGCTTCTTGAGGTAAAGTAAACGCAGCACTCACTTCTTCACCTACGCTCATTAATGGGAAGTCTTCTGCAGGCAAGGTTTGGAGATTGAAACGGCTTTTGCCTGCTTTCAAGGTAAGGCGGGCTTTGTCCCAGTCGAGTGAAACCAAGGCGCCTTCAGGTAGTGCCCGTAAAATATCTTGAAGTTTTTTGGCATTGGTGGTGATGCGAAAATCATTGGCATCACTTTGTGGTCCAACGGTATTGATTTGAATTTCCAAGTCGGTAGCCAAAATATTGGTTTGCCCATGCTGGTTTTCCAACAACACATTAGACAATATGGGCAGAGTATGTCGGCGTTCAACAATGCCGGTGACGGCTTGCAAAGGTTTGAGCAGACTGTCTCGTTCGGCTTGTAAAATCAGCATGTTATATCCCTCGGGCAATACGTTAATCACGCAATATCATTATCAAAGTGTCATATGCTTTAGCGGTTTCCGCGTCATCTTTGCGCAGTTTACCAATGCTTTTCACGGCGTGCATCACCGTGGTGTGATCGCGTCCGCCAAAGCCGCTGCCAATGGCGGGCAGACTCAGGTTGGTGAGTTCTTTGGCTAACGTCATGGCCATTTGTCGCGGGCGGGCCAAATTACGCGTGCGCTTTTTGCTCATCATATCACTGATGGTGATGCCGTAGAATTTGGACACGGTATTTTGAATGTGTTCCAACGTCATGGGTTTGTGATTGACGGCTAAAATATCCTGTAAAGCTTCAGTGGCTAAGCCGACATCAATGCGACGTTTGGCAAATTTGCTTTGAGCGGCTACGCGTTTGAAGGCACCCTCTAGCTCACGCACATTGCTGCGAATGTGTTTGGCAATGAAAAAAGCGGCATCCTCTTCTAATTCCACATGGGCTAATTCGGCTTTTTTCTGCAAAATAGCAACGCGCATTTCCAATTCTGGCGGTTCCAGCTCTAAGGTAAGCCCCCAAGAAAAGCGTGATTTTAGGCGGTCGTCCATGCCATCAATGTGGCTGGGCAGGCGGTCACACGTCAAAATAACCTGTTTTTTGCCATCAATCAGGTGGTTGTAGACATAGAAGAACTCTTCCATCGTTCGCTCTTTGTCGGCAATAAACTGAACATCGTCCAATATCAATAAATCGACCTGTTGGTATTGCTGCCGCATGGCATCAAATGATTTGGCGCGGAACGCATTCATGATGCCGCGGATAAATTCATCTGCATGAATGTAACGGATGCGTGCTTTCTTGTTGCTTTGAAATAGCTGGTTGCCGATGGCTTGCACCAAATGGGTTTTACCCAGTCCAGTGCTGCCATAAACGAAAAAAGGGTTATACATGCTGTTGCCAGGCGTTTCGGCAATCGAGAGCGCAGCCGCATGGGCCATTCGATTGCCTTTGCCTTGTACTAAAGTGGCAAAGGTGTGTTCAGGATTGAGATTGGTGTCTTTGTAGCGTTGTTGTTGCTTGATTTCACCATCCGGCAATGCAGGGTTATGCATAGATTGCTTGGCCGCTTCGTTGGTAGTCTGCGCGGTTGCAGTTGCTGCAATTGTGTTATTGGCTGCGGGATGGTTATGGTCGTGTAATCGCTTGGCAATGATGTCTTGAGCCGATTCTTTTTTGGATCGGGATGGCTGTTCTGTTATTAATGGATCAGTGGGTTTCACCGATGGGCCGACCTCGGCGTCATTACCAAGCTGTGGCTGTGGTGGAGCTGGTTGTATTGCTGCTGTCGATGGTGTCGCCGCTGTTTTGTTTGAATGGGTTGCCTGAATGGATTGCCCTTGGCCTATGCGCAAAACCAGCTGTGCTGCTGTATTTTCACCGGCCAATTTTGTAGCGGTTTCGACTATGAGAGACCAAAAGCGGTCACGTACATAGTTAAAGGTAAAGGCGTTGCGCGCCAACACCACCCATTGCCCATCTTGCGTATTTTCGACGATGGTCAAAGGAGCAATCCACATTTGGAACTGCTGTGAAGATAAGCGTTGTTTGAGTATTAACAGGCACTGTGGCCAAAATTCTGCAACGGTCATACTGATTAGGCTTTACCTGAACTGGAGAATAAGGTGGTATTTATTAGGCGATGGTTCAATATACAGTAAGACCCATCAACGCCAATGGCAAGGGTGCGATTATACGCAAATATAATGGTATCTGTCAGGGTGATAATGTGCACGAATGTCTACGCAAGTGGATTATATTTATTGACAAAACAGCCTGTTTGCGGTGTAATGCCGCGTTTATTTAAAGTAGAATTTTAGGAATCACCATGAAACGCACTTATCAACCGTCTGTTACCCGTCGCAAACGCACCCATGGCTTTTTGGTTCGCAGCAAAACCCGTGGTGGCCGCGCCGTTTTGGCTGCTCGCCGCGCTAAAGGCCGCAAGCGTTTAGCTGTGTAATGGCAGATTGTCGTTTTGGTAAACGCTATCGTCTTTTAAAAACGGATGATTTTTCATCCGTTTTTGCTTTGCGCCAGCAGAGAAGCCGAGGCTGCTTGCATGTGTTACAAGCAGATAAGGGTTTGGATTATCCTCGCTTAGGTGTAGTGGTTGGCAAAAAAACCGCCAAACGAGCCAATCGCCGCAATTACATGAAACGTGTAGTACGGGAGTGGTTTCGTTGTCACAAGCAGGCATTGTTGCCACGGGATTACGTGGTTCGTGTGCGCCAGCCTTTTACCGCCAAAGATGCGGAGGCGGTGCGGCGAATCATGAGCGATTTACTGCGCTGAAGCTACTTGCATGCTGCGAAATATATTATTGATGCTGGTGCGTTTTTACCAATATGTCATCAGTCCAATGTTGCCACCACGCTGCCGCTATACGCCAACATGCTCCCAGTATGCGGTGGAAGCCCTACAGAAATATGGTGCCATTAAAGGCGGTTGGCTAGCATTAAAACGGATTTGTCGCTGTCATCCATTTGGCGGCAGTGGGCACGATCCTGTTCCTTAATCGATACTCGGAAAACACCATGGAATCGAAAAAACTATTGATGTTTTTTGCGCTGGCAATGGCGATTTTGCTGGGTTGGGAATATTTTTTCCCTACGCCCAAGCCTGATGCTCAGACTGCCGCACAAACGCAACAAGCCAGTCAGCCACAGAGCGGAGCCACTACTGCCGTTACCCCCACAGCTGAAACTGCCGTGGGCGGTTCGCAGCAGCCTATTGTTGTGACCACCGATACCTTGAAGGCCACTATTGACGAGAAAACGGGTGATTTACGCCAATTGGTGCTGTTGAAATTCAATGCCACCAGTGATGCCAGCAAACCTTTTGTTCTGTTTGATAACAGTCAAAATTACAAATACATGGCGCAAACGGCACTTCTCAACCGCCAAGGTGATTATTTGTTTAAAGATGTGGCGTTTACTGCACCTCAGAAACAGTACACGCTTAATGGTGACAAGGTTGAAGTCCGTCTCACTGCACCGCCGACCAATGGCATTGAAGTCAGCAAAATATACACCTTTACCAAAGGCAGCTATTTGATTGATGTGCGCTATGATGTGGCCAATAAGACCAGCCAACCTTTACAGTTGGACGCGGCGTATCGCGTGTTACGCGATGGTAAAGAGCCGGATGGTAGTGGTTATTTCGATCATACATACACAGGTCCGGTGGTTTATACCCCTGAAGGCAAATTTCAAAAAGTTAGTTTTGGCGATTTGGATGGGGATTATACGTCTGGGCGTGACCAAGCCGACTATGTGCGCAAAACCGACTCTGGTTGGATTGGGATGACTCAGCACTACTTTATGGCAACTTGGATTATCCAGCCGAAAGGTGCTCAGAGTATTTGTCGTGATGGTGCTTGCCAGTTGGATGTACGCAAACGCACAGATGGTCTCTATTCTGCAGGTATGCGCGTGCCTTTGCCCACCATTGCACCCAATGCCACGCTCAATTTCCCAGTGGAATTGTATGCCGGTCCTCAAGAGTATTCTGTGGTGACGCAAGTTGCGGATCATTTGCAGTTGATTAAGGATTATGGCAAGACGTCGTTATTTGCCACCCCACTGTTTTGGCTGTTGAATAAATGGCATGAATTGGTGGGTAACTGGGGTTGGGCCATTGTTTTGCTGACGTTAACTGTGAAAGCGGTACTGTTCCCCCTGACCAATGCATCTTATAAATCCATGGCTAAGATGCGTGCGGTAGCGCCGCGCTTGCAGGCTTTAAAAGAGCAATTTGGCGATGACCGCATGAAGTTGCAGCAAGAAATGATGGCCATGTATAAAAAGGAAAAAATCAATCCTTTGGGTGGCTGTTTACCCATGTTGCTGCAAATTCCCGTGTTTATTGGTTTGTATTGGGCTTTGTTTGCCTCAGTAGAGTTGCGCCAAGCACCTTGGATTGGTTGGATTACCGACTTGGGCCGTCAAGATCCTTATTATGTATTGCCGATTTTGAT
Source organism: Snodgrassella sp. CFCC 13594 (assembly GCF_001590725.1). Classification (GTDB taxonomy): domain Bacteria; phylum Pseudomonadota; class Gammaproteobacteria; order Burkholderiales; family Neisseriaceae; genus Snodgrassella. The sequence goes on from NZ_LQXR01000006.1 coordinate 21,475, forward strand.
GGCGGTCACCATGTACATCCAAACGCACCTGAATCCACCGCCACCCGATCCGATGCAGGCCAAAATGATGAAAATCATGCCCGTGGCTTTTTCGGTGATGTTCTTCTTCTTCCCGGCAGGCTTGGTTTTATATTGGTTGACCAACAATATTTTGACCATCGCGCAGCAGTGGTACATCAATAAACGGATTGAGAAGCAACAAAAATTGCATCATCGATTAGAGGCTTAAAATCAAAAAGGCGCTTCATTGTGGAGCGTCTTTTTTTAAGGCTCATTCCAGTGAAACAAAGGTGGATATGAGTGGGCTGTTTTGTTGCTTGATTGGACATATTGATTTGATGGCTATGCTGTAAAACAAGGTAATATGATCATAAAAAAGGCTGCCTGAAATGTTTCAGGCAGCCTTTTAACGCACTTAGTTTTATGAAGCATTCTGTACCGGATTGATGGTGATTTCCACGCGGCGATTTTTCGCGCGGCCTTCGGCATTCGCATTGGTGGCTACTGGATTGGCAGCGCCATAGCCGACTGCATTCATGCGGTTGCTGGCCACGCCGCGAGCTGTCAGGAAGCCAGCCACGGATTGAGCGCGGCGTTGTGACAACGGAATATTGATGCTGTCATTGCCGGTGTTGTCGGTATAGCCACCAACAGTAATGGTCGTGTCGGTGTAAGTAGACAAGACTTCAGCTACCGAAGTCAATGAAGATGAGGCAGCGCCGCTGAGTTGGGCACTGTTGGTAGCGAAAGTGATGTTTTCAGGCATTACCAATTTAATTTGATCACCAACACGGTTCACTTGTACCTGAGTATTGGCCAATTTATCCCGTAATAATTTTTCTTGGTAGTCCATATAACCACCCACGCCAGCACCCACGGCACCACAAGCCAAGGCAGAATTACGCGCACCTTTACTGCCATGCGTAAGTGCGCCTACGATGCCGCATGTTGCAGCAGCACCCAGGCATACATGGCAGTTTTACTGACGTGTTGTTGACCTGTAGTGGGGTCGGTAACGCAGCCTGTGAGTACCAATGCTGCCGAAGCAGACAGAATAGCCAGCGGTTTCATCAGTTTCATGATCATTCCTTTCATTAGGAGATAATTATACGAACAAGGCATCATCATGCATCATGATGATCGGTGTTGTCCTATGCGTGCATACTATAGGGCAGGACATTGCGCTTGAAAAGACGCAATGCAAAAAAAACCGCAGCGTCCACTGCGGTTTTGTCTGTGCAACATTAAGCAATATTAATCACAGTTTGTCGCCATCGGCAGCCAAGTAAGAGGCTACGCCTTCAGTGCTCGGTTTCATGCCTTTATCACCGTGTTTCCAGCCGGCAGGACATACTTCACCGTATTGTTCGGTAAATTGCAAAGCATCCACCATGCGCAGCATTTCATCAACATTACGACCCAAAGGCATGTTGTTGACTACTTCGTGTTGTACCACGCCATCTTTATCGATCAAGAATGAGCCACGGAAAGCAGGGCCCTCAGAACTTTCAACATCATAGGCTTTCACGATGTCATGGTTTACGTCAGCCACCATGGTAAATTTAACTTGACCAATACCACCTTCATTTACGGGGGTATTGCGCCATGCAGCATGAGTGAATTGGTTATCGATGGATACAGAGAATACTTCTACATTGCGTTTTTTGAATTCTTCGATACGGTGATCATGCGCAATAATTTCAGACGGACACACAAAAGTGAAATCCATTGGATAGAAGAACAATACTGCGTATTTGCCCTTGGCAGCAGTCGCAAAGTTAAAGTTATCTACCACTTCGCCAGTGGGCAATACAGCACCGAATTTTTTGTCAGTGTCGTGGAAAAACGGAGCGGGTTTATTTACCAATACAGCCATGATAGTCTCCTAAAACATGTTTAAAAATAACGACAACCGAGGCGGCTGCCACTGAATCAATGTGTGTATTCTAGTTTAAAACCACCGCCAAGCTGATTGATTTTCGCTATGTTGGCCATTAGCTTGCTGTAGCAGCTTTGGGATCAACCATAATTAGTTTTGCGGCAGTCGCACACGGTATATTAAAATGATGAATGGCATTGATGAAATGAGTATGACATGCCAGCTTAACCATTTAACTATTCGTTTATTTTAATGGGGATGAAACACGCAGTTTCAACCTTAAATATTGAATACCTAGGCAATGCTGAATTTCTAAAACGGTATTTTGAATCAACACCACTTGCGAGAACACCATGCTTCACCTATACAACACGTTGACCCGTGACAAACAGCCATTTGTGCCCATTGATCCTACTCGGGTGCGCATGTATGTGTGTGGGATGACGGTCTATGATTACTGTCACTTAGGGCATGCACGTGTGATGGTGGTGTTTGATATGGTTGCCAGGTGGCTGCGTGCATTGGGTTATCCACTGAACTATGTTCGCAACATCACTGACATCGACGATAAGATCATCGCACGAGCGCATGAACGTGGCATCAGTATTGGCGAATTGACCGATTTTTTCATCCAAGCCATGCACGAAGATGCCGATGCATTGGGCGTCATCCGTCCTGACGAAGAGCCGCGAGCAACCCATTATATCCCACAGATGATTGCATTGATTGAAAGCATTATTGCCAACGGTAAGGCTTATGCGGCAGAAAATGGTGATGTGTATTATGCGGTTCGAGAGTTTTCGGCATATGGCCAACTCAGTGGCAAAAGTTTGGATGATTTGCGTGCGGGTGAGCGTGTTGGCGTGGATAAGTTCAAGCGTGACCCGCTCGATTTTGTGTTGTGGAAAGCCGCTAAACCAGGTGAACCTTCTTGGGAAAGTCCTTGGGGACTAGGGCGGCCGGGCTGGCACATCGAATGCTCTGCCATGAGCCGAGAGTTATTGGGGGCCGAATTTGACATCCATGGTGGTGGTGCAGATTTGCAGTTTCCCCACCATGAAAATGAAATTGCCCAAAGTTGTGGTGCAGAAGGTCATGGCCATGCTTGCTGCGATCCCAAAAAACACATTGAAAGTCATGTTAAATATTGGCTACACAATGGTTTTATACGCGTTGATAATGAAAAAATGTCAAAATCGTTGGGCAATTTTTTCACCATACGCGACGTGTTGACACAATATGATGCAGAAGTCGTGCGCTTTTTCATCTTGAGGGCGCATTACCGTAGCCCGTTAAATTATTCTGACGCCCATTTGACCGATGCCAAAGGCGCGTTGACACGCCTCTACACCGCTTTAAAAAACACACCAGCTGATCCAGTTGTGGTTTCTGCGGATACCAATGCCTATACCCAGCGCTTTTTTGCTGCCATGAACGATGATTTCAATACAGTAGAGGCTGTGGCCGTATTGTTTGAATTGGCTAATGAAGTCAACAAAAATCATGATGCACAATTGGCAGGCTGCCTGAACGCCTTGGGTGGTTTACTGGGTCTGTTGCAGCGCGATGCCGAAGATTTTTTACAAGGCGGCACCGCTACGTCTGCGACAGGGCTGAGCAATGAGGCAATTGAAGATTTAATTATTGCACGGCGACAAGCTCGCGCGGAGAAAAACTGGGCGGAATCTGACCGCATTCGGGATGAGTTAACCCAGAGCGGCGTGGTTTTGGAAGATGGGCCGCAAGGCACCACATGGCGTCGAGCCTAATTCGAGTGTGTATGTAATTGCTTGCTTTCCCAAAATTAAAGCGTATAATTCACAGATTCGGTTAAACCGTTTAAGAAGCATAGGCAAAACCCCTGTGCCCGCTGACTAAAGGACAAAGACATGAAAAAAGACATTCAACCAAACTATCATGATGTGACCGTGACTTGCTCATGCGGCAACACATTTGTGACCAAATCTGCCATGGACAAAGACACTTTCAGCGTTGAAGTGTGTTCTGCTTGCCATCCGTTTTACACAGGCAAACAGAAAATCGTCGATTCAGCTGGTCGTGTGGATAAATTCAATCAAAAATACGGCAATATGTTTAAACGCTAATTATTGTAAATGGCGATATTTCCGCAATGAAAAGACTGCTAAGATGCAGTCTTTTTTATTGTCGATTTTCATATTTAGGAAGGTTTGGAATACAAAATGCCACACCCCCATATCACGTCAGTTGGGACGCCTTTGTTTTACGCTGTGTTTTTCGCAGTGGTTTTATTGATGATTGTCATAGACATGCTTACTTTGAAAAAAGAAGGCGTGCACAAGGTGAGTACCAAAGAAGCCTTACTGTGGAGCATCGTTTGGGTCACGGTTTCATTGGCTTTTGCCGTGTGGCTGTATTTCGAATTGGCGGGCAATCCGCAGGTTGGCCCTGTGGTGGCTAAGGATAAGGTATTGGCATATTTGACTGGCTATGTATTGGAAAAATCACTGGCGGTCGACAATATTTTTGTATTTGTATTAATTTTCAGCTATTTCAAAGTGCCCGCTGCTTATCAGCATAGAGTTTTATTGTATGGCGTATTGGGTGCCATTGTATTGCGCGCGATTATGGTGTGGTTGGGCGCGGTACTGGTGAGTGAGTTTGAATGGGTTTTGTATCTATTTGGAGTGTTCTTGGTATACAGCGGCATCAAGATGATGTTGCCTGAAAAAGGCGAGCCTGCCGATTTTGGTGAAAACCCCGCAGTGAAGTGGCTTACTCGGCACATCCACATCAGCAAGAATTTTGATAAAGAAAAATTCTTCACTATTGAAAACGGCAAACGCGTGGGTACACCTTTGCTGTTGGTGTTGATCGTGGTGGAATTAAGTGATGTGGTGTTTGCGGTCGACAGTATTCCGGCGGTATTTGCGGTGACCACTGATCCGTTTATTGTGCTGACATCTAATATTTTTGCTGTGTTGGGTTTGCGGGCTATGTATTTCCTGTTGGCCAATGTGGTGGAAAAATTCACATATCTAAAATTTGGCTTGGCGTTTGTGCTGACGTTCATCGGTGTGAAAATGCTGATCGCTGGTTGGTACCATATTCCTACCCATATTTCATTATTGGTGGTATTCAGTGCCTTGTTGTTGTCGATTTTGGCATCGTGGTTGAAGCAGGAAAAGCAGGCCTAATGTGCATATACCTTGGGTGGCCATCTGTGCTTATGAATCATAACCAACAAAAAACCGTTGCTTTGAGCAACGGTTTTTTGTTGGGCTGTATTGAATAGACTATTACTTATTCGGCGTCTGGTTGTTTGGCGACAGTGACCATCGCAGGGCGAAGAATGCGGTCAGACAAAGCATATCCTTTTTTCATCACATTGACGATGGTGTTGGGCGCCTGGTCGCTGGCTACGGATTGTAAGGCTTGGTGCTGATGTGGATCCAATTTATCGCCTGGTTGCGGGTTGATTTCGCTGATATGTGTATTGTCGAAGGCCTTTTGTAGCTCGTTGAGGGTCATTTGCACACCCATTTTCAATGCGTCAAAGTTGCCGCTCTGATCTTGCAAGGCCATTTCCAGATAGTCTTTTACTGGCAGCATTTCCGTGGCAAATTTCTGCCCGGCAAATTTGTGTGCATGTTCCAGCTCATCTTGATGTCGCCGACGCAGATTTTGTTCTGCCGCCAAAGCACGCAATTGTTCGTCTTTAATTTGGCCTTCCAATTCTTCAATGCGTCCTTCTAGATTTTCTAACGAAGGGCTTTCAGTATTGATCTCGGCTGTGGTTTGGGTGGTGGTATCTTGGGTAGCTTCAGTATGGGGTGTATCAGGTTGGTTGGGTTGTTGCATGGTGTTGTCCTTCACATAATATTCACGTTTCAAAGTGGGGCTAAGGTTTTTTTTTTTCAAGGTGGTCATGGATATCTTAGCATGGCAGTGGGTTCAACAAGAGGTTGCCTGAAACTGGATCACATTGATTGCTCAAACGGTTAAAAAAAGATATGGTAATACGAAGGGTAGGCGAATCGCCCCTTAATACAAAATTAATAAAGCAGTGTGGTTTAGGGGAGAAATCATGAGTTCACGCTTAAAAGCAGAGCAGGCGAGCTTGGTAGCCGACACTATTTTGGCGGGGTTCAATAAGCATTACACCATGTTTCGTGCCGCCAGTGGTTTGGCGAAAGCGCTCTTTGAAGCTGCTGATTGGCATGGCATACAGCAATTGGTAGCCGACCGCATCCAAATGTATGATGATCGCGTTGCAGAGGCAGTGCAGGTATTGCGTCAAGAAGTGATGGCCAATTTGCTCAATGACGAAGTGTGGTCGCTGGCCAAAACAGAATACATTGCCATGTTGGTTAATCACAAACAGCCGGAGTTGGCAGAGACTTTCTTTAATTCGGTGTCTACCAAAATTCTCGACAAACAGTATTACAACAATCAGTTTATTTTTGTGAAGCCAGCCATTTCCACTGAATACATTGATTCTGAACCCCATACTTTTGAAGCTTTTTACCCCAATAACCAAGGCTTGCGTGGCTGCCTGAAACGGATTTTAGAGCATTTCAATTGGCAAATTCCTTTTGTCAATCTTCGTCGCGACATAGTTAATATTCTGCGTTCGGCTCGAGCGCATTTGCATGGTGATTGGCCTTTGGCTGATTTGAATCTGCATTTGCAGGTACTCAATAGCGCTTTTTATCGCAACAAGAGTGCTTATATTTTTGGACAAATCATCAATGGCAATATGCGCTATCCTTTTGCCTTTGCCATCGTACATGAGGAGCATGATGATGGTAGCGCCGGTTTGGTGGTGGATGCTGCATTGTTTGATGCCAAACAGATTGGCGTCATGTTTTCTTTTGCGCGCGCCTATTTTTTGGTGGATATGCCGGTGCCATCTGGATATGTGCGCTTTTTGCAGTCAATGTTGCCGATGCGTTCGGCTGCCGATTTATACACTATGCTGGGTTTGCAAAAACAGAGTAAAAATATTTTTTACCGTGAATTTATCCAGCATTTAGCGTATTCGCACGATCAATTTATTTTGGCACCGGGCGTTAAAGGATTGGTGATGTCGGTGTTTACTTTGCCGTCATTTCCCTATGTATTTAAGCTGATTAAAGACACATTTGGTCCGAATAAGGATTTTGACCGCGAATATGTGCGCCAAAAATACCTCTTGGTGAAACGGCATGACCGGGTGGGGCGCATGGCCGACACTTTGGAATACACCAATGTGGCCTTGCCCAAAGCGCGCATTGATGATGCCTTATTGGCAGAGTGGCGCACTTTGGCCCCATCGCAGATTGAAGAAAGCGATGAGCGGGTGGTGATTAAACACGTGTATGTGGAATATCGGCTGAAACCGCTCAATTTATTTATGCAATCGGCCGCGGCAGAAGCCAAAGCCGCTGCGGTCATTGATTATGGTTATGCTCTGAAAGAATTGGCCTCCGCCAATATTTTTCCAGGCGACATGCTGTATAAAAATTTTGGCATGACTCGTTTTGGTCGCGTGATTTTCTATGATTACGATGAAATAGAATACATGACCGATTGTAATTTCCGTGAGATTCCCGAAGCCCCCAATCCAGAAATGGAAATGTCGGGTGAGGTATGGTACCCGGTGCACAAGGGTGATGTATTTCCAGAGGAATTTGGGCCTTTTTTGTTGGGTGAGCCCGATGTGCGCCAAGTGTTTTTGCAACACCACCGGGATTTGCTTACGCCTCTTTTTTGGCAGCAGAAAAAGCAACGCCTACAAGCCGGCATTCTGGAAGATTTTTTCCCCTATCCTCAATCGGTGCGTTTTCGCCAGCAGGCACTGCCAGATGGTTTGGTTGATGCCACAGACGCCTGAATGGGGTCTAAATGTAACTTAGACCAATAAGCCCATGTCGACTGCGGTGGTGTAATTCGAAATCATCAATCCTGGAAGCCACGCAGGTAAAAATGAAAAGCATCACACTGGCCATAGCAGTTGGCGTCTATGTCTCCAAATCCATTGCAGCTTTGCCATGAACGGTGACGACAGCCACGCCAGTATAATGGAACCTACTAGGCAAAGGCTTAAATCAGTCAAGTGGATGAACGCTGATGGGTTTATCACTCGGTAGCCGGTTGAAATTTAAACCCTTCTGCAAACATGGATACTCTAGGCTGCCTGAAGGTATTCAGGCAGCCTAGGTGGTGGTCTACCCTTAGCCAGTATTGCGCAACCCTTGAGCTACACCATTAATCGTTTGGTGAATTAATTGCAGTAAGTGCTGATCTTGGGGACGGGCGCGCAGTTGGGCCAGTAGATGCACTTGTAACCAATTCAAGGCATTCAAATACGGCATACGTAAAGCCAGTGAGCGCGCCAAACTACGGTTATCAGTCAATAACGTATCGCGTTGCAGCAGATCCAGCAAGGCGTTGCGGCTGCGAGTGAATTCTTCGGTAATAAGGACGAAAATATTGGCAGCAGCTTTGTCATCGCAGGCCAAACCCACATAAGCTTGGGCAATCGATAAATCGGCTTTGGCCATGACTTGCTCCATATTGGACAACATGGCATTAAAAAAAGCACTGTGGGTGGCCATGTGACGCAATTTGGCCAAATTGTGGGCATCCGATTGCAAAAGCGCGGCCACGGCACTGCCAAAGCCATACCAAGCGGGCAACATTAATCGGTTTTGTGTCCATGAAAACACCCAAGGGATAGCACGTAAATCTTGAATACGTGCCAAGGTCTTGCGACTGGCTGGGCGGCTGCCTATATTGAGGCTGGCGATTTCCTGAATTGGACTGGTTTGTAGAAAATAATCGATAAAGCCTGAATGGGTAATGAGCTTACGATAATGTGTAAACGCCTTGTCTGAAAGCTGCTGCATTAAGGCCATGTCCGGCTCGTCGGTATTGTGTGGCAATAAACTGGCTTCCAGCGTGGCAGCGACTAAAGTTTCTAAATTGCGCTCCGCATTGGCGGCGTCGGCGTATTTGGCGGTGATCACTTCGCCTTGTTCAGTGATGCGGATTTGGCCAGCCACACTGCCCGCAGGTTGTGCCAGAATGGCATCAAATGAAGGCCCACCTCCTCGTCCTACGCTGCCACCACGACCATGGAAGAGGCGCAGGCGCAGGCCATGTCGCTGATACAAATCCACCAGTGCCGCTTCAGCTTGATAGAGCGACCATTGGCTGGTTACATAGCCGCCATCTTTGTTGCTGTCTGAATAGCCCAGCATGATTTCCTGCAGGTGGTCGCGGCTTTGTAGTAGTGTGCGGTACCAAGGCAAGTTAAACAAGGCATCCATGACGCCGATGCAGTTTTGCAAAGCTTCGATGGTCTCAAACAGTGGAACGATATTGAGTCGGCTTGCTGGCTGCCCATGCTGCACGGACAATAATCCTGTTTCTTTCAAGAGTAGCGCCACCGCCAGAACATCGCTGACTTGCTCGGCATTGGAGATAATACTTTGCCGGATGGCCGTTTCACCAAAACGATTTTTGATGTCGGCGGCTGCCTGAAAAATAGCCAGTTCTTTTTGGGTGTCTTCGGTGTAAGTGACATAAGGACTAAATAGTGGCCGCTGGGTTGCCAGCTCACGCAGCAGCACACGCTGTCTGGCCGATTCGCTTAGTGTCAAATAGTCTTCCAAGTCGGCATGCGCAAATAAATCGGCCACCGTGGCTGCGTGGGTGCCTGCATGTTGGCGCAAATCCAAAGGCATTAAATAAAATCCAAAAACGGAAACGGCCCGCAGCAAATCTGCCAGTAAGCCTTCTGCCAGTAAGGTACTGCCGTGATGGCGTAAAGAATCTTGTAAGGTATGCAGATCGCTCATAAAGGCCGATGCGTTGGCGTAAGGCGTTGACGTGCCAAAGCGGCTATTGAGGGTAATTCCGAACGATTGTGCGGTACTGCTCATGCGGGCCATGATGTAGGCAATAGCGCGGCGATAAGGCTCTTCGGCACGAGCACGCTCGGTATCTGGCGATTGTGCTGATAGTGCCAAGACCGCTTGGCTGACGGCGACGCGGCGTGTGGACAAGGGCAAATCCTGATACAAATCATCGAGCATGTGATCATAATAATGAAACACGGCATCGGCCTGCTGTTTGAATGCTTCATGTAAAGTATCCGCACTCACAAACGGATTGCCATCGCGATCACCGCCTATCCAACCGCCAATGTGCAGCAGGTCCGGCAATACAACATCGGGGTATGTTTGACGAAGCTCGTTTTGCAGTTTGCGATACAGTGCCGGTACCGCGCAAAAAAAGCTCAAATCAAAATACGCCACACCGTTACTGATTTCATCGGCAACATGCAGTTTGAATGGTCGAGTTTCATTGGTTTGCCATAGCGCCAACAAAACGGCTTCGGTTTGTTGTTTGATATCTGCTAAATGGCGGCTGCCTGAAAGATGATTGCGTTTTTCCAAAATGGTGCGAATTTCGCGTTGAAAGCGCAGAATGGATTGGCGTTGTACTTCGGTTGGGTGGGCCGTTAAAACGGCGGCCACTTCGGTATGATCGAGCTCTTTTTGTATAGCTGGGGCGCTGATGTTTTGGGTGCGCAATAAGGAGAGTACATGAGCGAAACTGGCTCGACTGGGGGCGTCATCGCTGATCTCATGAATACGCCGACGGCGCTCATGGTGGGTGTCTTCGGCGATGTTTAAAACTTGAGCAAACAAACTGCAGGCGCGAATGAGGTCTTCTAGTTGTTCGTCATTCAGCTGGGGAATGGCTTCGCCCATCACGATTTGCGCATCCACGCCATCGAGTAGCTCGGCCAATATCGTTTGCACTTTCGGTGCGCATTGGTCGGCCAGCATGCTGAGTAATGCCTGCGACAAAAAGGCCACATCGGCAGAAAGCGGGGCATCTTTGTGTTGATCCAGATGAGGTGTGGCCATGGTGTGTGTCCTATGGATAAGGTATTTGAATGATGATGTTGCTTTGCAATAAGGTAAGCAAACTATAGCATTATTTGAACAGAGTTGAGCAACAGGCCTCATGGCGTGGATTGGCGAATGACGTGCGCGAATCAAGGTGTGGTTGGTATATAACTTTGGCTTCTTTGCATAAAAAATTTGATTCTTTCTCAAATACCGGCCCGCGCTTTAGTATGCCTCCATTATTCAATCAAAATAAACCAAGGAATGGTTATGTTGCGTGTACAAAAATTAGGGTCATGGAAGCAGGTGACTTGGGGGTTGGCCGCCGCCGCAGTATTGATGCTGGGTGCGTGCGGTGGTGAAAAACAAGCGACGGCGTCAGCTTCAGGCAACCAGGCAGACGGTGGTAAAAAAATTGAGTTATTAAATGCCTCATATGATGTGATGCGCGATTTTTATAAGGAGTTTAATCCACTCTTTATTAAGCATTACCAAGCGGAACATCCGGGCGCACAGATTGGTGTGCAACAGTCACACGGTGGCTCCAGCAAACAAGCTTGGCAGTGGCGAATGGATTGCAGGCAGATGTTGCGACCATGAATCAGACATCCGATATCGAATTGTTGGAACAAAAAGGGTTGGTGGCCAAAGATTGGCAAAAGGCCTTTCCAGATAATGCCGTACCGTTTACCAGTACTACGGTATTTTTGGTGCGCAAAGGCAACCCCAAAGGCATTCACGATTGGGCGGATTTGGCCAAACCTGGGGTACAGATTGTGATGACCAACCCCAAAACCGGTGGCAATGGTCGTTATACTTTCTTGGCGGCTTATGGCTATGCGCTAAAAGCCAATAACGGTAATCAAGATGCGGCCAAAACCTATTTGAAACAATTCTTCGGCAATGCGACAGCCTTGGAATCTGGTGGTCGCGCGGCCACCAATACCTTTGTGCAACGTCAGATTGGTGATGTGCTGATTACTTTTGAAAATGAAGCCAATGTGGTGTCCAAGCAATTTGGTGATGGTCAGTTTGAAATTGTGTATCCGAAATATTCGGTGGCTGCTGAGAATCCTGTAGCAGTGGTGACGACCGTGACCGATAAAAAAGGCACCACTGATGTGGCTAAGGCTTATTTGGGTTATTTGTGGAGCGATGAGGGTCAAAATTTAGCTGCAGATTTGTATCTGCGTCCAAGCAATCCGCAAGTGTTGGCGAAATACGCTGACCGTTTCCCTAAAGTGGAAACATTCCGCCCCAATGATGTATTCGGTACTTGGCCGGAAATTATGAAGAATTTCTTTGCGGATGGTGGCTTGTTTGATCAGATTTACCAAAAGTAAATCAGCCAATTGAGCGCGTATAACGACAGGCACGGATTCCCGTGCCTGTTCATGAAACCAAGGCTGCCTGAAAGACTGTTATGTTGTTATTGAAAAGCCGAACTGTATTGCCGGGATTCAAGCTGAGCTTGGGCATCAGCGTGCTGACTTTATCACTGCTGGTATTGTTGCCGTTTGTGATGTTGGTAATTACGGTATCCGGATTGGGCTGGCAAGGCTGGCTCAAAGTAATTACCGAGCCGCGAACGCTCTCAGCCATCTGGTTGACTTTGCGTATTTCCTTTTATGCCATGCTGGCGAATGTGGTGTTTGGTACGTTGGTGGCGTGGATTTTGGTGCGTTATCAATTTTGGGGCAAAGGGGTGGTGAATGCGTTGGTGGATTTGCCTTTTGCTTTACCCACTGCGGTGACCGGTGTGGCCTTGGCTACACTGTATGCGCCCAATGGCTGGCTGGGTCATCTATTGGCGCCACTGAACATCAAAGTGGCGTTTACGCCCATTGGTATTTGGGTGGCACTGGTGGTGGTGAGCCTGCCTTTTATTGTGCGCGCTGTGCAGCCTGTGTTAGAGGAATTGTCGAGCGAATATGAAGAAGCCGCAGCCACATTAGGTGCCTCGCGGTTGACCGTGGTGCGGCGGGTGGTGCTGCCCGAAATTCTACCGGCGTTGGTAACCGGAGCTGGCATGGCTTTTGCCCGTGCTACTGGAGAATACGGTTCGGTGATTTTCATTGCGGGGAATATTCCTTTCAAATCGGAAATTTTGCCTTTGATTATCGCAAGCAAATTTGAGCTTTTTGATATTCAAGGCGCTTCTGCAGTGGCTTTGTTTATGTTGATGATTTCGTTTGCCATCTTGTTTGCTTTGAATATATGGCAATGGCGCTTGAGTCGCCGTGCACAGGGACGCTATTGATGAATGCCAAAACCAATGAATTGATTGTGGAGCCGCGCTGGGTTCGCTTTATTCTGATTGCGGTGGCCTTGTTATTTTTAGGGCTGATGTTGGTAGTGCCCTTGGTATCGGTGTTCTGGTTCGCTTTGGAAAAAGGGTGGCAATTGTATGTGGCAGCACTCACCGACCCAGAAGCGCAGTCGGCGATTCAGCTGACCTTGATTATTGCAGCGATTGTCGTGCCTGTGAATGCGGCAATGGGGATCGCCATTGCATGGTTGCTGACGCGTTTTGATTTTCGTGGCAAACAATTTTTGACCACATTGTTGGATTTGCCGTTTTCGGTATCACCGGTGGTGGCGGGGTTGATGTTTGTGTTGTTGTTTGGCGCGCACAGCCTTGTTGGCGGTTGGCTGGAAGCACATGGTGTACAAGTGATTTTTGCCATCCCTGGCATGGTGTTGGCAACTTTATTTGTGACGTTTCCATTCGTGGCTCGTGAGCTGATTCCCCTCATGCAAAGCCAAGGTGACAGCGAAGAGCAGGCAGCTTTGATTTTGGGCGCCAGCGGGTGGCAGATGTTTTGGCGCGTGACCTTGCCCAATATCAAATGGGCTTTGCTCTATGGCATCATTCTGACCAATGCGCGGGCCATGGGTGAATTTGGTGCGGTGAGTATGGTGTCGGGCCACATTCGGGGCGAAACCAATACCATGCCGCTATTGGTGGAAATTTTGTATAACGAGTACAACTTTGTGGGCGCTTTTGCCGTGTCCAGCCTGCTGGCGTTGCTGGCATTGTTGACGCTGTTGTTGCAAAACCTATTGAATTGGCGCCAGCAGCGCTTGCTTGCTGCTGCCAAACGTGATGTGCGTGCGGCTTAAGGCTGCCTGAAAAGAAATGAGACTGCGATGAGTATTCAAATCGAGCATTTGGAAAAACACTTTGGCGATTTTGCGGCGCTCAAAGACATTAATTTAACGGTACCTACCGGTTCGTTGACAGCGTTGTTGGGCCCATCTGGTTGCGGAAAAACAACCCTGCTGCGCATTATCGCGGGGTTGGATCAGGCCGACAGCGGTCATATTTTATTTGACGGTAAAAATGTGACCCACGAACATGTGCGTGATCGCAAAGTGGGGTTTATGTTTCAGCATTACGCCTTATTTCGGCACATGAATGTGTTTGATAATGTGGCCTTTGGTTTGCAAGTACTGCCCCGCAGCCAGCGGCCCAGTAAAGCCCAGATTGCAGAACGGGTTCAAGAATTACTCAAGTTGGTGCAATTGGATTGGTTGGCTAAAGCTATCCGCAACAACTTTCGGGTGGCCAGCGACAGCGTATTGCGTTGGCGCGGGCGTTGGCGACAGAGCCTAAGCTATTGTTGCTCGATGAGCCATTTGGGGCGCTGGATGCCAAGGTGCGCAAAGAATTGCGCCAATGGCTGCGTGAAATCCATCACACCTTGGGCATCACCAGTATTTTGGTGACCCATGACCAAGAAGAAGCGTTGGAAATGGCGGATCAACTGGTGGTGATGAATCATGGCCAAATCGAACAAGTCGGCAGCCCCGACACCCTGTATCAGCGCCCAAGCAATGTGTTTGTTACCGAGTTTTTGGGCGAAGTCAATGTGTTTGAAGATGCGCGTATTGAGCAGGGTGAACTGCATATTGGTGGTTATCATGAGCCGGTAGGCAATGGGACTGCTGAGCGGCAAAATGTTACGGTTTATGTGCGTCCTCAGGAATTGGCCTTATTGGCTGAACCAACCCACCAAGCCATTGCGGCAGCCGTGATTGATGATGTACAAGCCATTGGACCGCAAGTTCGAGTGGGTTTGCATTATGACGATGGTCGCAAGCACGTACACGCATTGCTTTCGCCTGCGGAATGGCGCCAGCTGAATGCGCGCCAAGGTCAAACCGTGTGGTTATTGCCGCGCCAGCTCACGGTGTTTAAGTTGCCTGAAATGGTGGAATACGTGATCTAAAACGGACTGTATTTGCGCGCCGCATTGGATTCAATCAACCGTGCGGCGTATTTTTTGGGCGCAGCCTCCCACCACTCCAGATACGCGGGTAGCATTGCTTAAAGGTATGTTTTTGGCAGGTCTGATGTTGGGTGGCCATTAGACTCGGTGGTCGCCGAAGGTGGGGCATGATGGATACCCCATTCGTGCATGGCCATGATCACTGTTATTAGACTTTGGCCTTGCCGTGTTAGTGAGTATTCCACTTTGGGCGGCACTTGCGCATACACTTCTCGATGCACAATGCCGTCTGTTTCCATCTCCCGCAATTGCAAAGTCAACATGCGTTGCGTGATGTCTGGCATGAGGCGGCGCAGCTCATTGAAGCGCTGAGTGGTGTCCATTAAGTGGTACACAATCAAGGCTTTCCATTTGCCGCCAATGACTTGCAAAGTACGATTAACAGGGCAGCTTGTGGGTGTGATACCTTCGATTTTGTTTTTCTCTATTGGGTTCATGGGTAATTGACAGTATAAAAAATGTGTGTACTTTTATTTTTATGGGTAGATTATATAATAAACCCATAGAGTATGACAGTGTCTCAATGGGTAATCTGAATGTAGCTTAGAGGTTGCCTGAAACCGATGAAGAATTGCTGTCTCGAATAAGGAGAATCACATGCGTGCTGTTCGTGCCATTTATCAAAATCATCAACGCCATTGGGTAGGAGATGGGTTTTGGGTTCAGTCTTTGTTTTCCCACATGGGTGAAGACAAAGGCACCAATCCTTTTTTGCTGTTGGACTATGGAGCGCCCCATTACTTCGCGCCCCATTCAGGTCACCCACGCGGTGTGGGTGCGCACCCGCATAAAGGCTTTGAAACGGTAACCATTGCTTATCAAGGGGAAGTGGCGCATCGCGATTCCAGTGGCGGCGGTGGCGTGATTCACGAAGGAGATGTGCAATGGATGACGGCAGGCAGTGGTATTGTCCATGAAGAATTCCACTCTGTGGGGTTTAGCCAAACTGGCGGAACGCTGGAAATGGTGCAGTTGTGGGTAAATTTGCCCGCCCAACATAAAATCACCCCAGCACGATATCAGCATTTGCCTAAATCGCTCATTCCATGGGTTGATTTGTCCAATCAGGCAGGCTGGGTGCGGGTCATCGCAGGACAATATGGTGAGATGGCTGGGGCTGCTAAGACCTTCACTGAATTGAATGTGTGGGATATTTTGTTAAAAGGAGGCGCTGCCGCCACATTGGCTGTGCCCGAGACACACCAATTAAGCATGGTGGTGTTGCGGGGCGAGGCGACTTTTAATCAAAAACAAACGGCGGTGGCTGGTGATTTAGTGGGCTTTGAGCAGGATGGCGGCTCTGTGTCTATTACCGCTGGTGATCAAGACGTTAAATTGTTGTTGCTCTCTGGCGTGCCCATTGATGAGCCCGTGGTGGGTTATGGGCCTTTTGTCATGAATACGGCTGCGGAAATTCGCACTGCGTTGGCAGACTACAATCAAGGGCGTTTTGGTCACATCCACTCTGGAAAGGAGGCACCATGAAAACGGTTTTTCATGTGGCCCAGAGCCGTGGGGTCGCTGATCATGGCTGGTTGAGAAGCCATCATACGTTTAGTTTTGCGGGCTATCATGATCCCAATCGAGTGCATTTTGGGGCGTTGCGGGTGATCAATGACGATGAAGTGGCTGGTGGCAAGGGGTTTGAAGCGCATCCACACCACAACATGGAAATTATTTCGCTACCCATTTCTGGCGACTTAGCGCATCGTGACAGTATGGGGCATGCTGGTGTGATTCGATCCGGCGACGTCCAGATCATGTCGGCTGGAACGGGTGTGGTACACAGCGAGATGAATGCCAATGCGAATATACCGGTGCAGTTTTTGCAGATATGGGTACTGCCCAATCAACAGGATGTTGAACCACGATACGCACAGCAACGCTGGGCAGACGTGGCTCAAGCCAATGATTTTCAGCAAATCGTGTCCCCCAGAGAGGATGATGCTGGCGTGTGGTTGCATCAGCAAGCATGGTTCTCACTGGCGCGCTGGCAAGGTAGGGTAGAAAAAACCTACACGCTTCATCGGCCTGGAAATGGAGTGTATGTGTTTGTGATTGACGGACAGGCCCGCGTCAACGATATTCCCTTGGCTAAGCGGGATGGTTTGGGCGTGTGGGAAACCGATTCATTCCGACTGAAGGTCGATGTTGCTGCAGAAATATTGTTGATGGAGGTACCAATGGCAGTGTGAAATATAGGCGAGGCAACACAACATAAAGCAGGCTGCCTGAATGTTCAGGCAGCCTGCTTTGACCCTAGGATGGGCAATTAAAGCACGTTTTTAACTACTTCCACCACATGCTCTGTGGTGAAGCCGAACTCTTTGAACAATAGCTCTGCTGGCGCCGATTCACCAAAGTGGTCGATGCCCACCACGGCCCCTTGATTGCCCACGTATTGATACCAGCCTGCTCGTACCCCAGCTTCAATGGCGACGCGGGGTAGCGATTCACCCAATACGCTGTTGCGATATGCCTCATCTTGTTGGTCAAACAAGAAGGTATTGGGCATAGACACCACGCATACATCAATCCCGTCTGCAGCCAGTTGTTGTTGCGCAGCCATGGCTAAAGCCACTTCCGAACCAGTGGCAATCAAAACAGCTTGTGCCTTGCCTTTTGCTTCGCTGAGTACATAGCCGCCACGGCTGATGTTGGCCAGTTGTGCTGCGGTTCGCGTCATAAAGGGGAGCCCTTGGCGGCTGAAAATTAGGCAACTTGGGTGGTCGGTAGCCGCTGCTGCATCGGCCCAAGCTACCAACGATTCGGCAGAATCGCAAGGCCGCCATACGCTCATATTGGGAATCAAGCGCAGCGTAGCGATTTGCTCAATGGGCTGATGCGTGGGGCCGTCTTCTCCCAAGCCGATGGAGTCATGGGTGTACACGAAAATGGAATTGATTTTCATCAGAGCCGCCATGCGCAACGCATTGCGGGCATATTCGCTGAACATCAAGAAGGTGGCACCAAATGGCTTGACGCCGCCATGCAATGTCATGCCATTGATGATGGCACTCATGCCAAATTCACGGACACCATAATGCACGTAATTACCGCTCTGTTGTGCCGTCATGGCTTGACTGTTGGACCAATCGGTGAGGTTGGATGGTGTCAAATCGGCAGAGCCACCCACCAATTCAGGCAACACCGCAGCCAAAGCCTCAATGCTGTTTTGGCTGGCTTTGCGCGTGGCTATTTTTTCACCTTTGGCGCACACATCGGCTAAGGCTGCCTGAACGTGTGCTGTAAATTGTTGCGGCAATTGGCCTTTCATGCGACGCTCAAATTCCGCCGCTTCCACTGGATACTGGTTGCGGTATTGGTCAAACAAGGCATCCCATTGTGCTTCCAATTCGGCGCCTGCGGTTTTGGCGTTCCAGTCATCGTATATTGCTTGTGGAATTTCAAAAGCAGCATAAGGCCAGTTCAAGTGTTCGCGGGTGGCGGCAATTTCCTCGTCTCCAAGCGGCGAACCGTGGGTTTTGTGACTGCCTTCCTTGTGTGCAGCGCCTTTGCCGATTTTGGTTTGGCAGCAAATCAGCGAAGGCTTGTTGGTTTCTGCTTTGGCGGCACTGATGGCGGCACGTACGGCGTCTTCATCGTTGCCGTCAACTTGGGGAACCACATGCCAACCATAGCTGGCAAAACGTTCGGGAATGTTTTCCGTGAACCAGCCGTGAACGTCGCCATCAATGGAAATATGATTATCATCATAAAGCACAACCAGCTTACCCAAGCCTAAGGTGCCTGCTAAAGAGCATACTTCATGTGAGATACCTTCCATCAGGCAGCCGTCACCCAGGAAAACATAGGTGTGGTGATCAACAATATTGAAACCAGGTTTGTTGAACTGAGTGGCGAGTATTTTTTCCGCCAACGCCATGCCTACCGCATTGGCAATGCCTTGGCCCAGTGGCCCTGTGGTGGTTTCAACACCATCGGTGTAACCATATTCGGGGTGCCCCGGTGTCTTGCTGTGCCATTGCCGAAAATTTTTAAGGTCGTCTATGCTCAGCCGATAGCCAGTGAGATGCAACAGGCTGTAGAGCAGCATGGATGCGTGACCGTTGGATAACACAAAACGGTCACGATTGTAAAAATGGGGGTTGGCTGGATTGTGGTGTAAGAACTCACGCCATAATACAGTGGCCATTTCTGCCATGCCCATGGGGGCGCCGGGATGGCCTGAATTGGCCTTTTGCACCGCATCGATAGATAGAAAGCGGATTGCATTTGCAAGCTGGGATGCCATTGGGTGTGCCTTTGGGAAGGTTGGTGTGGCTGCCTGAAAAAAGCAGCGAAAAAAGAATTGTGCACAGCAATAAGTACACGTAAAGTTAAGCCGAAATTATCCTTGCTTTGTGTTCTTGATTCAAGCCGCATTTGCGGGGCTTGTGTGGGCTAATATACCAGCAGCGTGTCATGAATACCGACACACGTGTCATCTTTTCGTCACCTGCCCAAGTCACACTGGGGCAGCATCTGTGAATCAAGCCGCTGCCAGCGGCACATCGGAGATAAGCGTATGACACCCAATGTATCCAATCAATATGGCCGCAAATTATTTGTCCTTGACACCAATGTGTTGCTGCATGACCCCATGTGTTTGTTTCGGTTTAAAGAGCATGACATCTATATCCCCATCATTACATTGGAAGAAATGGATGCACATAAAAAAGGGCTCACTGAAGTAGCCCGCAATGCCCGCCAGACCAGCCGTTTTTTGGATGAATTACTGACTTCGTCGGGTGATTCTGCTTTGAAAAATGGAATTTTATTGAGTAGCACTGGACACAGTGATGCCCGCGGTAAGCTTTTCTTGCAAACAGAAATAACCGGTAGCCATTTACCTGATAGCTTGCCTGGCGAAAAAGCCGATAACCAAATTCTGGGCATCTTATTGGCCCTTTCCAACCAAATATCTGATTATGATCATGTGGCGCTGGTGTCCAAAGACATCAATATCCGCATCAAAGCTCGTGCCTTGGGTTTGTATGCCGAAGACTACACCACTGATAAAGTTTTGGAAGATTCTGACGTGCTGTATGGCGGATGGCGAGCGTTGGACAGTCAATTTTGGTTGCGAAATGGTCATGATTTGCACTCATGGCAAGAAGGCGGCAATGTGTTTTACCGCATTCGCGGTGATGATGTGCGCAATTGGACGGTCAATGAATTGTTGTGTGACCGCAGCCAGGAAGACGAATTTTTCGCGCGGGTGGTATCAATTGATGGACAGGAAGCCGTACTACAAACAGTTAAAGATTATGCTCATGTTAAAAACAATATTTGGGGCATCACAGCACGCAATTGGGGACAAAACTACGCCATCAATCTCTTGATGGACCCCAATGTGGATTTGGTGACGCTATTGGGCCAAGCAGGAACCGGCAAAACCTTGCTGACCTTGGCCGCTGCCTTGGCACAAACATTTGACCATAAACGCTACAACGAAATCATCATGACCCGCATCACCATCCCCGTTGGGGATGATATTGGTTTTTTACCTGGCACCGAGGAAGAAAAAATGGCGCCTTGGATGGGTGCATTGGAAGATAATTTGGATGTGCTGACGGGTCAAGATGCTGGCAGTACCGAGTGGGCAAGGAAAGCGACACTTGAGTTGGTTAACAGTAAAATAAAAGTGAAGTCTTTGAATTTTATGCGAGGAAGGACATTTCAAAATAAATTTTTGATTATTGACGAAGCGCAAAATCTGACACCCAAGCAAATGAAAACTTTGGTCACCCGCGCAGGCAATGGCACTAAAGTAGTGTGTTTGGGCAACTTGGCTCAGATAGATTCGCCCTATCTTACCGAAGGCAGCAGTGGGTTAACGTATTTGGTTGACCGCTTTAAAGGGTGGCCACATTTTGGGCATATCACCATGCAGCAAGGAGAGCGGTCCCGGCTGGCTGATTACGCTATTGATATTTTGTAGTCAACAGAAAGCGAAGCTTAGCGCGTTAATAAAAATAGTTTGATTTTTTAGGTTGATCACTCTAGTATTTAATACCCATATGGCATTTATATGGGTATTCATTTTTTCATGAGTTTGATTAACGAAGAAAGGGCGCATGGGATGAAAAAGATTTTATTGAGTCTGGTGGCTTTCTTAAGCATGGCTTGGGCTTTTGCTGCGGTAAATATCAATACGGCTACGGTGCAGGAATTACAAACGCTGCCCCACATTGGCCCGACTAAAGCGAAGGCGATTGAAGATTATCGCAAACAGAACGGCCAATTTAAAACACCGGAAGACATCACCAAAGTCAAAGGCATTGGCAAAGCCACGTATGAGAAATTGAAAAATGAGATTGTGGTGGGCGGTTCGGCGGCCAAAGCCGCGCCAAAGCCTAAGGCAGCCAAACCGGCTACGCCTTAATATAGGCAGCAGGCGTACAAAGAAACCGGCGTGCGAATATCCACGCCGGTTTTTGTGGGTGGCGGCTACAAGTGTGTTGCCATCAAACAGACGCAAATCAAACAAAAGTAAAATGTTATTTCTGCATGTCACCCACCAGCAAGCACGATCCAGTTAGAGATATCGGGTGTGGAATGGCGTATCGGTGTTAAATGGCGGCTATAAACAGCGCAATGATGCAGACCACACTTGCCATCCAGGTCAGAGAACGGGCAGATGAGTAATCTTTGATGTACAACACGCAATAAATAATGCGGCTAATAACGAATAACACCGCCCAGAGATTGATGGTGAATTGTGCTGCATGTCCAGTCGCGTGGGCAATAATCACGGCCGCTGCAAAAGGCGCAAAAATTTCAAAACTGTTTTGTTGGGCAGCGTTCGCACGGGCGGCCGAACCTTGAGTGTGTGCCAAAAAAGCGCGTGGATCATGATTGTCATTGGAAGAAAAGCCGCCGGATTTTTTGGCATAGGCTGCACAGCCCCAAGGTAGGAAGATGGCAATCAAAACACACCAGTAAGCCAAAGTCATGTCAGTTTCTCCTGATATAAACCATAAGATGTGGCACAAAGTACCACATCTTGAGCAGGCTCTGAAGTCAAAAATAGAGCGGTGGGTTTAATTCTCTGTAAGCGAGAATAGAACTTGCCATTGCGGACAGCTTTACCGAGGCTTTCAACTATAAGATAATGTAACAATTTTTCAGGCAGCCGAGGCAGTATAAAAACAATTTTATGCCGATAGTGAGGTTGCCTGAAAAGCGCTATCTCTGTTTGATTAGGAATACCTACCATGTCTTTTAATAAACTGGCAGACCAGCAAGTTGCCGGAAAAACAGTATTGATTCGTGCTGATATGAACGTGCCCATGAATGATGGGGTGATTACCGACGATACACGCATTCGCGCTTCTTTGGCGTCCATTCGATTTTGTCTGGACAATGGTGCGGCAGTGATTGTCATGACACATCTGGGCCGTCCTACCGAAGGCGAAGCCAAGCCACAAGACAGTGTGGCGCCCATAGCCGCCAGATTGGGCGCATTGTTGCAACAGAATGTGCCCGTTTTGGATGACTGGCGGGAGCGCAAGCCTATTGTGCAACCGGGTCAAGTCGCTATGTTGCCCAATGTACGATTGAATCCAGGTGAAAAGAAAAATAATGCGCAGTTGGGCGAGGCTTATGCATCGGTGTGTGACCTCTATGTAAATGATGCATTTGGTACCGCGCATCGCGCAGAGGCTTCTACTGTGGCCGTGGCCAAATCCGCGCCGTTAGCGTGTGCAGGTATTTTATTGTCGGCCGAATTGGATGCTTTGGGTGCTGCTTTGAAAAACCCAGGCCGCCCTTTAGTTGCCATTGTGGCGGGCAGTAAAGTATCCACCAAATTGACGATTCTAGACAGCCTAGCGGATAAAGTGGATTTGCTCATCGTCGGTGGCGGGATTGCCAATACCTTCTTATTGGCCGCTGGTCACCCGATCGGCCTGTCCTTAGCAGAGCCTGCTTTACAGGAAGAGTCGCAAAAAATCATGGCCAAAATTGTGGCTAAAGGTGGGCAAGTACCCTTGCCCGTGGATGTGGTGGTGGCCAAAACCTTCGCTGCCGATGCACCTGCGACCATTAAACGTATTGATGAAGTGGCCCCTGACGATTTGATTTTGGATATTGGTCCACAATCTGCTCAGGCCTTGGCTGGTCTGATTATGGCTGCAGGCACCGTTGTGTGGAATGGGCCAGTTGGGGTATTTGAATTTGATGCTTTCGCACATGGTACTGAGGTTTTAGCCCAGGCCATTGCTAATAGTAAAGCATTTTCGATCGCCGGCGGTGGGGATACATTGGCTGCCATTGCTAAATTTGGTGTAGGCGACAAAATGGGTTACATCAGTACTGGTGGTGGCGCTTTCTTGGAATTTTTAGAAGGCAAATCATTGCCTGCAGTGGCAGTATTAACACAGTGTGCGTGCGCTGCTTAAATTAATTTCTGCGTTGCAGGTTGCCTGAAACCGCGAGTGTAATCGCGGTTTTTAATGCGCTTTACATTTGTGGCGGGATTTTTTACGAATAATAGACCATGATTAACGGCTTTTCGTCTTAACATTCGTTCATCGCGCAGACAAATAAATAAAGCTGCGCAATTTCACAACGCGAGGAACAAAATCATGAAATTGATGAAGCATACTTTGGTTGCAGCCACTGCCGCTGCATTGTCTATGGCTTCCATGAGCGCAATGGCACAGCCGAAAGATGGCCCACGTGGTCCTAATCCTGCTTTTGCATCATTGAAATTGACCGATGCCCAAAAAGCACAAATCAAAAAAATCAATGAGTCTTATCGTCCAGCACAGCGTCCAGATCATGCCGATATGGAAAAATCATGGAAAAATTTCCAAGCTGACCGTACTGCTTTATTGAAAAATAAAACATTTGATGCCAACAAAGCTCGCGCTCTGATTCAGCAGCAACAGCAACAGCGCGAAGCATTCGAATTGAAAAATTTGGAACGCGAACATGCTGTATTTCAGGTTTTGACACCTGCACAGCAAGAACAAGTGATTAAAGAGCAAGCCAATCGCAAACACCAACCAATGAAACATGGTGCCAAACCAGCACCAGAAAATAAATAATTTTTAATACCAATTATTGAATGAATGGTTCTGTTAAAAACCAAGCCTTAAGGCTTGGTTTTTTTATGCACATTATTGGTTGTTAAACAAGGTGGTCTGTTCATGTTACATTGGTGGTTTATGTTCATGTGAAGCGCAGAATTGAATAAGGATGAGCATTATGCTGATACAGGCCATTAGGTTGGATCAATTGTTGGTGCGAGCACGCAGTGCCGGTACCGATGCACTGGTTTCTGCGCTGGCGGCAGCGGTGGCGTGGTTATTGGCCCAATACTGGTTTGATCAACCTAAGCCTTTGTTTGCAGCCATTACGGCCATTATTTGTTTGGCGCCTGGTTTGCCGAGCCATGGTCTGCAGAGCATCAGTGTGGTGGTGGGGGTGGCCATTGGCATGGTGGTGGGTGAGGTAGTATTGCGCTTGCCGATTGAGCCGATGCTGATTAAGGTTAGTTTGGCCACGGTGGTGTCAATGATCTTGGCGGCCAGCTTGGGCTTTGCAGCCGTGGTGCCAATACAAGCCGGCGTTTCAGCCGTTTTAATTATTGCTTTTGGGCCAGAAACAGCTGGATTTGCCCGTTTGCTGGATGTGTTGGTGGGATCTGCAGTGGGTTTGTTGTTTAGCCAAATCGTATTCACGCCCAGCCCCAAGAGGCAATTGGATCAGGCAGCCACAGGTCTGTTATCACAATTGGCGGGTGGATTGCGCAGTATTTGCGCGGGTATGAATGAGATGCAAAGCCCACTTTTACATCGAGGCGTGCAACGCATATCTGGCGCACATGTTCAGGTAGAAGCCTTGGATACAGCCATTGTGAGTGCTCGACGGGCCGCGCAGTGGTCAATACGTGGTCGGTGGGAAGCACAAAGCGTGCATGAGAAAATCGCTCGATTTGATCGGCGAGGTATTCGTTTGTATGCATCTACATTATTGTTGGCCGAAGCCATCAGCGATGCCACCCGAAAATCATGGGATCACGAAATCGCCCCCATGCCAGCCGCTATGCCTCAGCTCATTAGTGATGTGGCTGATGTGTGTGAAAATGCCATGGTGTTGCTGTATACCTCGAAACAGCCAGATATAGCGCAGATACAGCAACACTTGGCGGCTTTAACACCTATTACAGCGCCTGCTTGGCAAAATTGTGTGGCTTTGGTTGAAGACACAATTGCCGTCATTGAGCGTTTTGCTGGTAGCGATGCGCATTGACAGAGCCATTGCTTAGACCTTAATGTTTTGTTTATGCAGGCTGTCTGAAACAGCTTGTACGAAACGTGGGCACTTTCATTGATAACTTAGACAAGGCAAAGGTGGTTTTATGGCTCAGCAGCAGACAGTCGACAACAGTGATGTGTTTTTGATGGACAGGGAATATGTTTTTCATTCTTGGTCAGTGCAAGGCCAGGTTAAGCCGCTGGTGATTCAATCTGGCGAGGGCTGTCGCTTGTGGGATTATGATGGCAAAAGTTACTTGGATTTCAGTAGCCAGCTGGTCAATACCAATATTGGTCACCAACATCCTAAAGTGGTGGCGGCGATCAAAGCACAGGCTGATGTATTGACCACCATTGCGCCGGCAACCGCCAACTGGACGCGCGATCAGGCGGCCAAACGCATTGTTGAGCTCGCACCTGCTGGGTTTAAAAAAGTCTTTTTCACCAATGCTGGTGCCGATGCAGACGAAAACGCCATGCGTATGGCGCGTTTATACACTGGTCGCGATAAAATTCTGTCTTCTTACCGTTCTTACCATGGCAATACCGGCGCCGCAGTGGTGGCTACGGGTGACTGGCGGCGCTGGCCGAATGAATATGCGCGCGGACATGTGCATTTTTTCAGCCCTTATTTGTATCGAACTGAGTTTTGGGCTGAAAATGAGCAAGAAGAGTGTGAACGTGCATTGCAGCATTTACGCCGAGTGATTGAAAGCGAGGGGCCAGCCTCCATTGCAGCCGTATTGCTCGAAAGTATTCCCGGTACCGCAGGTGTTATGGTGCCGCCTCCTGGCTATATGAAAGGCGTGCGAGCGCTGTGTGATGAGTTTGGGATTGTCATGATTATGGATGAGGTCATGGCTGGCTTTGGCCGCACGGGCAAATGGTTTGCACTACAAAATTTTGATGTGATACCGGATTTAATTACCTTTGCTAAAGGGGTGAATTCGGGCTATGTACCGGCCGGTGGCGTGATCGTGTCTGAAAAATTTTGTGATTACTTCGACGACAAAATGTTCCCTGGTGGCTTAACGTATTCTGGGCACCCGCTGGCCATGGCGGCGATTGTGGCTACGATTGATGCGATGAGAGAAGAAAAAATCGTTGAAAACGCCGCACATGTGGGTAATGGCGTATTGGCAGAAGGGTTGCGTGCTTTGGCAGCCAAACATGATGTGATCGGTGACGTGCGTGGATTGGGTGTATTTTGGGCGCTGGAATTGGTGTCTGATCGCAGTAAAAAAACGCCGTTGTCGGCGGCTGCCATGGGTCAATTAAAGGCCAGTATGTTGTCGCAAGGCTTACTGCCTTTTGTGGCGGAAAACCGCATCCATGTGGTGCCACCTTGTATTGTGCGCGAAGAAGAAATTAAAGAGGCATTGGCTGTTTACGATAAGGCATTGAGTAGTTTATAAGCTCCTGTATGCGTTTCAGGCAGCCCTTGGGCTGCCTGAATGTGTTTTAGGGGACATTTTATTGCGTTAATCGTCGCGCATATCGCTGCGCCAGTATGGCACACACCATCAATTGCAGTTGATGAAAAATCATTAATGGCAACAGCATGACGCCGACCATGGCAGGTGCAAATAACACATTGGCCATGGGTACGCCATTGGCGAGGCTCTTTTTGGAGCCGCAAAAGACAATGGTGATTTCGTCTTCTTTGCTAAATCCCAACCACCGTGCTGCATAAATATTAATCAAGAGTACCACCATCAAAATGACCAAACTCAACGCCACGATGGTGGCGATGGCCGTACCATTAATTTTGTGCCACAACCCTTCAACGACGGCATCGCTGAATGCCACATAAACCACCAATAAAATTGAGGAACGGTCGGTTCGATTGACCAAATTTTTATGTCGGTTGATCCACTTAGCCAGCAAAGGGCGCGCCAAATGGCCCAAGACAAAGGGCAGCATCAGCTTCAATAAAATGGATTCAATGGCAGCCACGGTGTCCACGTGTTGGCCACTGGTGGGCATCATCATGCCGACTAAAATGGGCGATAAAAATACCCCTAAAATACTGGATGCGGATGCGCTACAAACGGCGGCTGCCACATTGCCGCCAGCCACTGAAGTAAAGGCTATGGCCGATTGGACTGTGGCAGGCAGTGCACACAGGTACAAGAAGCCCAAATACAGCGTGGGTGACAAATAGTGTGGTACCAACCAATGCAAGGACAGACCAATCAGTGGGAACAACACAAAGGTACTGGCAAACACCAGTAAATGCAGGCGCCAGTGGCCCATACCGGCGCGGATGTTTTCGCGCGAAAGTTTAGCACCGTGCATGAAAAAGAGCAGGGCAATGGCCACAGTGGTGAGGTTGGTAAAAAAGGTTTTGGCGGCACCTTCACAGGGCAGAATAGTGGCCACAGCCACTACCGCCAACATCATCAATAAAAACGGATCGATGCGTAATTTTTGCAGTACATTCATGCGAATTCCGATGTCTGTGGGCGCCAGGGTTGACGCTGCGTTGGGTGAAGTGGCTATTTTAGCGCATATCGTAATCAGTAATGCGTGTGACTATTTCATTTTGATTAAAATCACCCAAAGCGGCTTTTCCGTATGCGGTTTTGATGTTGTTGCCGGGTATTTGTTGCCATCATTGCTGATGGATTGATGCACGCTGGTTGAAATGATAGCCAGCTGTTTTCAGGCAACCATCAAATTAAGTTGCCTGAAAACATCAACCATCAATCATAAAGAGGGCATGGCACCATGCCACGAACATCAACTAGAGCAACTCAGGCACAGGTGTTGGGCCCATTCTGGAGCTGGAACCGCAAAATCAGCAAATTGTTGCTGCTCAGTAAACGGCGTACGCATGCAGGCTTGTAAGCGTTCAATTTCACGAAAATCATGTTGCTCCTGTGCTTGGATAATTGCTTGCTCGAGCAAATAATTGCGCAGTACGTATAAGGGGTTGACGCTGTCCATTGCACACTTGCGCTCAGCCTGTATGCAATTTTCTGCTTGCCACCGCAGCACATAGCGTTGTAACCATGCTTGCAGGTCGCAGTGTCGCGCCACAATTGTGCTAGACGGGCCGGGATCACATGGGGGTGGGTGGGGTCGAAATCGCTGAGATAGCGGAAAAATAGGGTGAAATCAACGCGGTTGGTGTGCATCTCATCCAATAAATCCTCAATGAACGCACCATCATCAGCTTGGGTGGTGGTCAAGCCCAGCTTCGCGCGCATGCGCTGTTGGTATGCATCCAGATACCAATCAACATAAGCTTGGAGGGTGCTGAGTAAATCATCAGTGGCCACCAATGGTTGCATGGCCGAAGCCAGCATGGATAAGTTCCACTGGACAATATAAGGTTGCTGGTCATAAGCATAACGTCGATTCTCATCAGAACTATTGGGTTCAAAGCGTGGTTGGTAGCGATCCATAAAGCCAAATGGGCCATAATCAATGGTCAGACCCAGTAGCGACATATTGTCGGTATTGAGGACGCCATGTACAAAACCCACACTTTGCCACGATGCGACCAGAGCTGCGCTGCGCTGAGTGATGGCCTGAAATAAGGCCAAATAAGGTTCATCCGCCTCGGCGCAATCGGCAAAATAATGCTCAATAAGGTAATCGGCCAATGGCCGTATCAAAGCATGCTCGCCCCGATGATAAAAATACTCAAAATGACCAAAGCGCAGAAAACTTGGTGCCAATCGGGTGACTATGGCGGTGGGTTCTAGCCCTTTGCGTCTTGCTTGATCAGGGCTACCAATGAGTGTCAAAGCGCGAGTGGTGGGAATGCCTAAGCCTTGCATGGCTTCAGAGCAAAGGTATTCGCGTATGGAGGAGCGCATCACTGCACGCCCATCTGCAAACCGCGAAAATGGTGTGGGTCCAGCGCCTTTAAGCTGCCATTCCCAAGTGTGACCTTGTGTATCTGTAGATTCACCCAGTATCAGCGCGCGACCATCGCCCAACTGGGGAACATACACACCAAATTGGTGACCACTGTATACGGTGGCTAATGGCGGGTGTGGCCATTGGGTCAGGCTGCCTGAAAGCGCCAATAGATTATCGGCTTGTTGTAGAAAATGTTCGGGCAAGCCCAGTTGTTGCGCCAATTCGCTGTTGTACGCCATCACAAAAGGGTGGTTGAGTGGCGTTGGTAAAACGGGATGATAATAGGCATCGGGCAGCGTAGTTAAACGAGGCGGCTGCAGTGGTAGTGTGTGCATGGCTTTTATCCTGATGGGTTCTTATGGGTTCCATCTTAAACACCCACCTATTTTTCAGCCAGCGGCTTTACAGAGCCATGATCAAGGTCGTGCTGTTTAGGAACCTTTCATGCAGATGCCATCTAGGCAGGAACCGCAATATTCAGCATGAAAGGTTGCCTCAGCCATGGCGATACAGTATGGCTTTATTGGTCAGTTTGCTTGGATGGCCATGTAGGGTAATCGGTATAGCCTTCAGCGCCACCTCCATAACAGGTAGCTTCGTTGAAATGTTGAAGCGGAGCTCCTATGGCGAAACGGTTAACCAAATCCGGATTACCAATAAACGCGCGGCCAAACGCCACGGCATCAGCATAACCTGCTTCAATCACTTGTTCGGCTTTTTCTGCGGTATAGCCGCCCGCTGTGATGATTGCTTGCTGAAATGTCTCGCGTAAGCGTTGGCGAAAAGCTGGGGTCAATGGTTTGCCACCTGCCCAGTCCGGTTCGGATAAATGTAAATACGCAATGCCTCGTAGGTTAATTTGTGCCGCCAACCACACGGTATCGTCTTCATGGTAGCCAAAATCGACACCATTGAATGCGCCTAAAGGCGAGATTCGAATACCAATGTGATTTTTATCCCATGCGGCCACGCAGGCATCAATGACTTCCAGCATGAGTTTTGCTCGTTTTTCCCGATTGCCACCATAGCCGTCAGTGCGATGATTGATGACTTCAGCCCAAAATTGACTGAGTAAATAGCCGTGTGCCGCATGGATTTCAATAAAATCAAAACCGGCCTCTCGAGCACGGCGGGTGGCGGCGGCATAATCAGCAACCACATTGTTGATGTCTTGGATAGTGGCCTCGCGCGGCGGCGTGGTTTCTGCTCGGTATGTCTGGCCTTGTGCATTACGCAATGAGGTACGTACATGTAAGCCAGTGACAGCGGAGGCCGAGATAGGTGCTCGCTCTTCGGGTTGCAGGCTGGAGTGAGACACCAATCCCGTATGCCACAGTTGTACCGCAATCTTGCCGCCTTTGGCATGAACCGCCGCCACGATCTTGGCCCATGCGGCTTGCTGTTCGTCGGTATGCAAACCGGGCGCGCCTGCATAGCCTTTGGCTTGGAATGAAATTTGTGTGGCTTCGGTGATGATGAGTCCTGCTTCGGCCCTTTGAGCATAGTATTCAGCAGCAAAAGGGCCTGGTACGTCGCCCGGTTCGATGGCGCGCAAGCGCGTTAATGGCGCCATAATAATGCGGTTATTGAGGTGGGCATTGCCCATGGTTAACGGGCTGAATAAGTGAGAGAAACGTTGCATGTGGGATATCCTTTGGAAAACTGACCATTGGGCTGAAATAGCATGTTTAAGACAGATAAGACTTTAAATGATAATGACCATTGTTTTGAATAAACCTAAATTAAATCAAATTTTTACATAAAATCAGGTCTTATTACCAGACTTGAGGTAATTTAATTTGTATAAGATAACGTCATTCGATATGATGGCCCCCTTTCAAAACATCATGATTCATGATGTTTGAAGTGATGAGCGAAGACAGCTCGGATACTTAAAAGGAGTTTTCATGTTGGTAAAAACAAAAAAACAGCATTTATTTTTGATGACCTCTCTTCTCAGTTTGGCTTTTGCGCCTAGCTTGGCTTGGGCGGCCAATGAACTGGGACTTAATGCGGGTCCCATTGCTTCTGGGGATCTAAATACCGCATCAGGCGCTCAAGCGGGCAGTGGCCTGGTGGGTGATGTCAATAGTCTATATGGCTTTCAAACTGGCTATGAAATGAATGGGACTGCTAATGCCGCATTTGGTGTTCAGGCTGGCTATCAGTCTGTAGGCAATGGCAATGCGTTTATTGGTACTTATGCGGGCCAATGGTATCAGGGTGATAATAGCTTGGCCATTGGGCCCAGTGCATTAAATAGGAGCTCTGGCGATTCTAATGTGGGTACCGGTAATTGGGCCGGTGCTTTTTCCAGTGGTAACTACAATACTTCTTTAGGTAGCAAATCTGGCATTGGGGTGACTGGAAATGACAACATTAGCCAAGGTTTAGGTTCGGCAAACCAGATGACGGGTGATGGCAATATTTCCATTGGCAAGGCCGCCGCTGCCCAATCTTCAGGCAATAACAATGTGGTGTTGGGCAATTTTGCACAAACCGATGTGACCTCCTTTGATCCAGATCATTTGGACGGTGGTACGAGCAGTAGTGCTGGTGTTCAGGCCAATAATGTGGTGGTGATTGGCAATGATGCTGATAGCTATCAAGACAATGGCGTGGTTTTGGGTAGCGGAGCTAAAGTGAAAGCGGCCAATGCGGTGGCTTTGGGTGCCGGGTCGGTAGCCACCGAAGACAATACGGTATCTGTGGGCAGCGTGGGCAATGAGCGCAAAATTACCAATGTGGCTGCGGGCGAGGCAGATACCGATGCTGTGAATGTTAGCCAATTGAAGGATGCAGTCAGCAATGTGAATGCTGTCAATAATGAACGCATCAATCGATTGGCTGATGAAGTGGATGATAATCGTAAAATTTCTTCTCAAGGGATCGCCGCAGCTATGGCTATGCAGATTGACATGCCTGAAGCCGATCCCAATGGCTGGGCTGGCGGAGTGGGCATGGGGACTTATGATGGTGAATCAGCAATGGCCTTGGGTGCTCATTATTTATCTGCTTCAGGCAAATATAAATTTGGCGCAGCCCTCAGTACGGGGTTAAGCGGGCATGCTAAACAGGGTGGCCGCATCAGTTGGGGCTTTAAGTTTTAAGAAACTAAAAAAATCCGCTCACTTTGTTGAGCGGATTTTTTTGTACATTTTATAAGACGTAACGTGCCAAATCCTCACTGTCGGCAATGTCAGCCAAGCGATGATTAACATAGGTTGCATCAATTAAGGTTTCGCCTACAGGGGTTTCAAACGACACTTCTTCCAGCAATTTTTCCATCACTGTGTGCAAGCGCCGCGCCCCAATATTTTCGGTTTTTTCATTCACCTGAAATGCGATTTCGGCAATACGGGCTATGCCATCTTCGGTGAAATGTAAGTTAACCTCATCTGTGGCCAATAGTGCGGTGTATTGTTCAGTGAGATTGGCCTTAGTGCGGGTCAGAATGGCTTTGAAGTCATCTACACTCAAATTATCCAATTCGACGCGGATGGGGAAGCGGCCTTGCAATTCCGGAATCAAATCGCTGGGTTTGCTCAAATGGAATGCACCAGAAGCAATAAACAAAATATGGTCAGTTTTAATCATGCCGTATTTGGTTTGTACCGTAGTGCCTTCTACCAAAGGCAGTAAATCACGCTGCACGCCTTGGCGTGATACATCGCCACCACTGCGGTTGCTGTCGGTGGCGATTTTGTCGATTTCATCCAAAAACACGATGCCGTTTTGTTCTACAGCATGGATGGCCTGTTCGCGCAATTCTTCATCGTTGACCAATTTAGCAGCCTCCTCATCTAAAAGCAGCTTCATGGCCGCGCTCACTTTCAGTTTCTGGGGCTTGGTTTTGCCTTTACCCATGCCAGCAAACATGTCTTGTAATTGGTTGGTGAAATCCTCCATGCCCGGCGGCCCCATGATGGACATGGTAGGGCTGGGGGCGGCGCTGACTTCAATGTCAATTTCTTTGTCATCCAATTCGCCTTTGCGCAGCATTTGGCGAAATTTTTGTCGAGTGGTGCTTTCCGGTTGGGCTTCACTGGGTTCATCGGCAAAGCCCACATGGCGCGGAGGAGGTAATAGGGCATCTAAAATGCGGTTTTCCGCTGCGTCTTGTGCACGGTCGCGGTTTTTACCAATGGACTCCTGGCGGATATTTTTCAACGCGATTTCAATCAGGTCACGCACAATGCTGTCTACATCGCGCCCAACATAGCCAACTTCGGTAAACTTGGTGGCTTCAATTTTGATAAATGGCGCATTGGCGAGGCGAGCCAAACGACGGGCAATTTCGGTTTTACCTACGCCAGTGGGGCCTATCATCAAAATGTTTTTGGGGACAATTTCGCTTTGCAGTGGCTCGTTGACACGATTGCGACGGTGGCGATTGCGCAAGGCCACTGCACGGCGCGCTTGGCTTGTTGTTGCCCAATAATGTGTTTGTCTAATTCATGCACGATTTCGTGCGGGGTCATGACCGATGTGCTCATAAAAATAATGTCCCAAAGGGCTTCAGGCAGCCCAATACAACCCAATGGGCTGCCTGAAAAGATTATAAGGTTTCAATGATGTGGTTTTGATTGGTGTAAATGCAGATGTCACCGGCAATTTCCAATGCTTTTTTGACGACTTCACTTGAAGGTAATTCGGTGTTTTCAATTAAGGCGCGCGCAGCCGATTGGGCATAAGGGCCGCCAGAACCAATAGCCGCAATGCTGTGTTCCGGCTCTAAAACATCGCCGTTGCCGGTGATCACTAACGTGTGGTGTTTGTCAGCCACAATCAGCATGGCTTCCAATCGGCGTAAGGCCCGGTCGGTACGCCATTCCTTGGCCAGTTCAATGGCCGATACCATCAGCTTGCCTTGGTGCTTTTGCAGTTTGCTTTCAAATAGCTCAATCAAGGTGAATGCATCTGCGGTGCCACCGGCAAAACCAGCCAGAACTTGATTGTTATAGAGTTTGCGTACTTTGCGCGCTGTACCTTTGATGATGGTATTGCCCAGAGTGACCTGGCCGTCGCCACCAATGGCAACGGCTTCACCGCGGCGCACCGACACTATGGTGGTGCCGTCGAATTGTTGCATGCTAGATTCCTTAGGGTTGGCTGTGTGGTTACAGCGAATTGTTGATTAAATAAGGGCGTCAGCTCATGCTTTCAAGTGTAAAGCATGGTTAGCGTGGGTGATATAAATACAGCCGCACAAAGGCGGCTGCAGGCAAAGCAAACAGAGTGCTTAGCCGTTTTGGGGTGCCAGAGACATCATGCCTGCCGTACCCACCAGTGCAAAAATGACCCCATAAATGACGAGTATGACCAATATCAGCAGCAGATAGGCCTTACAGAAATTGGCGCGATTGGGGTTGCCGCTGCCAAAACCCCATACAAATAGCATCACGATGTTGACCAATGGGATGGCCAGCACAATCAGCGTCAATACCCAGTCGCGAACACGCATGATGGCGGTATTGTCGCCACCCGCCAAAGGTGATGGACTTTGATAGGAAGATAATTGCATCACACACTCCTTAGGTTGGTTTTAAATGCAGCTTTCAGGTCATCTAGTTGATGGATTTGAACATAGCCAAGCCATGCTCCTCGCTTTGTATAACGTGCTTGCAGAGCATTGTTATGCTCATGGGTTGCCTGAATGGTGTGACCAATAACACAGGTATCGGCCATGACATCGTGTTAATCAGGTGAGTTGTGGTGTCCTAATCCATTTGGGCAATGTTGACCGAGATATTGCGTATGCCGGCCAGCAGATGATTCCAGTGTTGTTGTTTTTTCTTAAAACTGGCCAACTCAGTAGCATTAAGTGTTTTGTTGGGCAAGGCCACACTGGCGGGGTTAACGGCTTGCCCATTGATGCGTACTTCATAATGCAAATGAGGGCCGGTAGAGCGGCCGGTTGACCCTACATAGCCAATGATGTCCCCAGCACGTACATTGCCACCGTTTTGTAAAGGTGCAAAGGCACTCATGTGGCCATATAAGGTTTCTTTGCTGTCAGAATGGCGCAGCATGATCGCATTGCCATAACCGCCCTTCACACCAATGAATTCGACAACGCCATCGGAAGGTGCGTGAATGGGCGTGCCCGATGGCGCCGCATAATCGATGCCGCTGTGCATGCGCAAGGTGTGTAAGACAGGATGATAGCGCATGCCAAATGGCGAGGAAATACGTGCATTGTCCACAGGTACAGCGGCAAAACCTTTGCGTAAAGGCTTGCCCTGAGCATCATAATATTGGCCATTGCCTTCATTATCGTCATCATAATAATAGGCTTGATAGAGCACGCCATTGTGGCTGATCTCGGCTCCCTGAATATTGCCTGTGGCGATCTCTTGACCGCGATAATAGAGACTATCGTAAATTAAGCGGATGCTGTCACCCGAGGATAGGGTTTCCAAATCCAATTTGTCTTTGAAAATCTCATTCAGTGATTCTCGAATTTCAACGGGGATGCCTGCTTGAGCCATGGCACCTCGGGCTGATGTTTTGATGACCACAGCCTTAAATGTGGGCCATGTTTGCGTGTCTACTGCGCCTACATCGGCACGCCAATGATCGCCATTTTTTTTGAAGGCCACTAAATTTTGCTCGCCATTGTCATCGTCACGGAAAAATTGGATGTCACTCAGGCGACCAGCGCTGTCGACGCGGATGCTTAAATTTTGATTGGCTTTAAGTTGCATGTTGCGTTGGCTGATGGTGTTGTTTTGCAGCACGGCTTGCACTTGTTTCGGGTCTATATTCATGCGTGCCAATACGCTGGCCAAACTGTCGCCGGGCTGAACCATTTCATCTTGCCAATAGCTGGTTTCAATTTGTTGTTTTGCCAGGTTAATAGGGGATAGATTTTGCACCATTTTGCGGGCTTGATAAGCGTCGTTTTGCGGTGTGGGTGTAGTGACGGCATAAGCGGTCATGACGCTGCACACAGGTACGCCGATAACCAGCAGCGACCAGCGCCAAGGACGTCGATGCCAATGTTCTGCCAATTTGATCATGGGCGGGCGCAGTTTTTGATCAATACGACGCCAATGTGCCTTTATATCCAACATAAAGCCGATTATTCCAATTATCTGAGCTGAATGGATGCAGATATATTCAGGCAGCCTGAGACTGCTGGGCATGAATCATGGATGCATCAATATTTCAGCATTGTTATTGTATTACATTATAAATCATTGTGATGCGCATCGCCTGATTGGTTGCGCATTTTTACTGGGTAGCGGCGGTTAAACCGTAGTCGTGTCTGTGGGCTGAATCGGCGTTTGCTGCTGATGATGGGCGATGAAGTCGGCCAAACTCAAGTCCATCGCGGCCATGCCGGGTGCCAGCATAGCATTGATGGTTTGAGTGACGGCGCTGTTGTCTTGGTTGTCCGGCTGATACACAA
This sequence comes from Snodgrassella sp. CFCC 13594, assembly GCF_001590725.1. Lineage (GTDB taxonomy): Bacteria > Pseudomonadota > Gammaproteobacteria > Burkholderiales > Neisseriaceae > Snodgrassella. The sequence continues at coordinate 58,083 of NZ_LQXR01000006.1, forward strand.
ACCAATGAAACAATTTTTTCAAGGCGATGTGTTCCGCATTGGTTTTGAGTGCCCAGCCATCGCCGTTGCAGATAACCAACTGGTGTTGCGCCAGCTGGGCCAGTAAATCGCCCAATTCGTCATAGCCCATGCTGATGTGTTGGCGAAAATCACGGATGCTCAAAACTTGATGTTGATTTTGTGCTTGATGCAACAATAACAAGATTTTTAAAACATCATCAAAGCGCCCATTTCGCGACAATTGCCGCGCATAGGCGTCGTCTTGCCAATAAGAGAGCGAAGCAGTCAACAAAGCGCCGCTGAGTAAAATCATCCATAAAAGATTGAGCCAAAGCAAAAATACGGGGATGGCGGCAAAAGCACCATAAACCAATTGATAGCTGTTGAAGTGGGCAATGTAAATGCCAAACCCGCGTCGGGTGACTTCTAAGAGCACAGCAGTCAATAAGGCACCCAGTAACGCATGGCGAGTAGGCACATAGCGATACGGCACAATTTTGTACATCAAAAACAACAGTAATGTAATCACGCCAATGGAGGAAACGATTTTAGTCAGTGCGGCCAAAAAGGGAAAATGAATCGCCAAAACGCTGCGGCTCAAGACATAACCCAATACTGATAAACCCAAGCCCAATACCAGCGGTCCCAGCGTCAGCAGCGCCCAATACACCAGCATGCGTGTGAGTAAGGAGCGCGTCTGTTTTACTCGCCAGATTTGATTGAAAGTACGTTCTATGGTTTGGATCAACAGCACCGAGGTCAGCATCATGATGAGAATGCCGATGGCGGTAAGGTTGCTGGCTTTTTGGCGAAACTGCAGCAAATAACTACCCACTGAGTCTGCCCCTGCATTGGGAATGATGATGCCGGTTAAAAAATCATTAAAACGGTTGGCAATGTCGGCAAACATGGGGAAAGCCGCAATCACCACTACGGTAACTGTAAATAAAGGCACCAGAGCCAGTAAAGTGGTGAACGTGAGGCTGCCTGAAACCAATGGGATATTGATTTCATTGAAGCGGTGCCACAAAAACCGAGCAAATTGCACGGGGCGTGCCTGTAGCCAGCGGCAGCGGACAAAAGGAATGGGCATAGAAATTCTCACGGGAAAACTGACATCTATTGTAACGGATATGGGGGTGAGCACCAATGCGGGCAATAAACAGGTCAGTATGAATGGGGTGGAGGTGGCGTTTCAGTCTGAGAATGTGGGCGTGACAGGCTGCATTGGTGACGGCACAATAGCAGTGAATTCTCAAAACAAAGAGGCAATCATGAGCTTACCGATTTTGGTGGTGTATTACAGTTTGGGTGGTGGTACGCGTCATTTGGCAGACGAGATTGCCCGTGGCATAGACAGCATTGACGGCTGCGAGGCATGGTTGCGTACCGTGCCCAAAGTATCAGCCGTGAGCGAAGCAACCGCACCGCAAATTCCGCCACAAGGCGCGCCCTATGTCACGCTAGATGAATTGCAATGTTGTGGCGCATTGGCTTTGGGCAGTCCTACGCGTTTTGGAAACATGGCGGCGCCAGTAAAATATTTTCTTGATGGGACCAGCAGCTTATGGCTTTCAGGCAGCCTAATTGGTAAGCCAGCGTGTGTGTTTACCAGCAGCAACACGCAGCATGGTGGTCAAGAAAGTACCTTATTGAGCATGATGTTGCCACTGTTGCATCATGGCATGCTGTTGTGTGGTATTCCGTTTAGCGAGGCTGGATTGGCGCATACCCAAAGCGGTGGTACGCCGTATGGCGCCAGTCACGTGGCGGGCGCTGATAATCAGGCCAAGTTGAGCCGCGATGAAGCGGCCTTGGCATTTGCACAAGGTCAGCGGCTGGCTAAAAGTGCACTGAAGCTCAATCGTTAAGCATGTTTATCGATTTCATGAGGAATGGACATGAGTGAAATCACGTCTGTGCATAGCGCTTCTACTTTGGCAACCATTTATCAACATCGGTCTATTCGGCGTTTTACACCTGAGCCGTTAAACGATGATCAACGGCAGGCCATATTCGAAGCTGGCCGTGCTGCTTCGTCATCCAGTTTCATGCAAGTCGTGCACATCATCCGCATTACCGATCAGGCATTGCGCCAGGCTTTGTGTGAAGTGGCGGCCCATCAGCAGTATGTGGTTGATGCGCCCGAATTCTGGGTGTTTTGCTTGGATTATGCCAAGCACAAGCTAGCCTATCCAGAAGCTCAATTGGGATGGACGGAGTCGGTCATTGCTGGCGCCGTGGATGCGGGCATCATGGCGCAAAATTGTTTGCTGGCGGCCGAATCGTTGGGTTTGGGCGGGGTCTATATTGGCTCATTACGTAACAACATTGCCCGCACCGCGACGCTGTTAAACTTGCCTGATAACACAGCGCCTTTGTTTGGACTGTGCTTGGGCCATCCTGCGCAGCAGCCATTACAGCGCCCCCGATTGCCGTTACACGCTTTGGTTAGTGAAAATGGTTACCACGCTTTGGATTCAGAAACACTGGCTGCCTATGATACGAAACTGGCGAATTATTACTGGATGCGGAGTGGGCTGAAATTAAATTGGGGTCAAACCATCATCAATAATTTCAACCATCCGGTGCGCCCTGATGTATTGCCATTCCTGCGGCAGCAGGGATTGGCAAAGTATTGAGGATTATTTGAGCGAAAATACCTTCTCAATTTTTTTGGGGTTCAGGTAGCCGCTACGGTTGATAAAATTTAGTTATTATAAATACGAATAATAATCAATAATGTTATTGTAAGATTACAAATACAACCTTGAATTAACATTAAATTAACCATTCTGTCTGGGCAATGATTCAGAGAAAGCGTAGTATTTCACTAAGCACAAGCACTTGATGTTGGTACGCCTACGTGTGTCCAACTGGAAAGTGCTGTGACTTGGGAAGCATAAAATAACTGCATCATAAACACAGGAGTGTTGTAATGAAACTGCTGAAAGACTTATCCGAAAAACTGCGTCCAAACGCAGAATATCAACTGTTCATTAATGGTAAATTCCAGGCTGGTTCTGAAGGCAAAACTTTTGAAAGCCATAACCCAGCTACGGGTGAAAAGCTGGCTACACTGGCTGAAGCGTCTAAAGCCGATGTGGATTTGGCGGTGAAAAGTGCTTGGGCTGCCTTCCCTGCATGGAGCCAGACTTCTCCGGCCGAACGTTCGGCTTTGTTGTTGAAAGTAGCCGATTTATTGGAAGCTGAAACAGAACGTTTCGCGACTTTAGAAACCTTGGACAACGGCAAGCCAATTCGTGAAACCACCAATATCGATATTCCTGCTGCTGTAGACCATTTCCGCTATTTTGCGGGTGTTATCCGCGCCCACAGCGATGAAGCGGATGTGATTGATAAAGACACATTGAGTATTGTGTTGAGCGAGCCGATTGGTGTGGTCGGTCAAATTATTCCTTGGAATTTCCCATTCTTGATGGGTGCATGGAAAATCGCACCAGCATTGGCTGCTGGTAACTGCGTGGTCATTAAACCATCCAAAGAAACTTCTATTTCGTTGATTGAATTTGCCCGTATTTTGGGTCAAGTATTCCCAGCGGGTGTGGTCAATGTATTGACTGGCTCTGGCTCTCGTACTGGTCAATATATGCTGGATCATGAAGGTTTCAGCAAATTGGCGTTTACCGGTTCCACCGAAATTGGTTACAACGTAGCCCGGGCCGCTGCCGAAAAATTGATTCCAGCTACTTTGGAATTGGGTGGCAAATCAGCCAATATTATTTTTGAAGATGCGCAAATCGATAAAGCCGTGGAAGGCACTGCCTTGGGTATTTTGTTCAACCAAGGTCAAGTGTGCTGTGCGGGTTCGCGATTGCTGGTTCAACGCAGCATCTACGACAAATTCTTGGCCAAAGTAAAAGAAGAATTTGAAAAAGTGAAAGTGGGCGATCCCCTGGATCCAACCACACAAATGGGCGCCCAAGTTGATGAAAACCAATTGAAGAAAATTTTGGGTTATGTTGACATTGCCAAAGGTGAAGGCGCTCGTTTATTAACGGGTGGTGCTCGTGAAGCAGAAACCGGTTACTTTATGAAGCCAACCGTGCTGTGTGATGTGAATCCAGATATGCGCATTGCGACAGAAGAAGTATTTGGCCCGGTATTGGCTGCCATTCCGTTTGACACAGAAGAAGAAGCCATTGCCATTGCCAATGACAGTGAATATGGCTTGGGTGGTGCGGTGTGGACTCGCGACATCAACCGCGCTTTGCGCGTAGCCAAAGCAGTGCGTACTGGCCGTATGTGGGTGAACTGCTATAACCAATTGCCAGCCCATGCTCCGTTTGGTGGTTACAAGAAATCCGGTATCGGTCGTGAAACCCATAAAATTATTTTGGAAGCTTACACTGAGAAGAAAAATATCTTCATCAGTATGTCTGAAAAATTGACTGGTTTGTACTAATCAATATTGCGGGTATTGAAGGGCTGCCTGAAAAATTTCAGGCAGCCCTTTTTTTGTCTGCATGTTGTTTGGATAGATTGTTAATGCCAGTGATTACGGACTGATAGCTCGTGACACACTTGATAAATGGAATGTTAAAAATTTTTAATAGATCAATGCGTTAATGCTGTTCTGAATCAGCTTAATTGATTCATCAGCATTTGCCAGTGTTTTTGCAATCGTTTTACCGAAACTGGGTAAGGTGTTTTCAGTTCTTGTGCAAATAGTGACACGCGCAGTTCTTCCAGCATCCACCGAAATGTCGCCAATTCATTAGGTATAGGTTGGTTTTGCTGGTGTAGCTGATGAATTTTTTCTTGCCATGAATCCGTTAATGCTTGTATTTCGGTTTCACGCGCTGCATCGCGAGCAGGATTGCTGCCATATTTTTCTAAGCGTTTTTGCATGGCCTGTAGGTATACTGGCAGCCGTGGCCATTGTGCCCATGGGGTACGTTGTATAAATCCAGGGTACACTAAATTCTCTAATTGGCGGTGTAGTTGGGTGCTGAGTGGGTGTCGACCCAGTGCGCGGTTGATGTCGGCATAGGCTTGGGCGGTTTGCAAAACGCTGCGGTTTAGGCCTTCTTTGACTGCGGGTAAGCGGCTGCGCGCGCGCTTTATTTGTTCTTTAAATGCTTTTTCATTGCGCGGTAAGGCATCTTCGCCCACAAAAGCACGGTCTTCTACGGCTAAAGCCATATCTTCACGTAATGAATCGGCGCCAATGTGCTTCAACAGCAATGCGGTTTGAGTAAAATCAGGTAGCCCTTTATTGAGGTCTTTGACTTGTTCTTTCAATTGCAAGGCCATTAAGGCCACAGTGCCGTGACGGTGGGCTTGTTGTGCTGCTTCATTGGTGTCAAATAGGCGCAGTGAAGTGCTGCCGTCTTTTTGTTGCTGCAACCCCAAAAAGCCAGTGAGCTGCTGTTTCCCGCGCGCAAATTTGATGTGTTCCGGCAAGCTGCCAAAATCCCATGCTTTAAGGTTGTCGCGCTCAAATTCGTGGCTGTTGTCACGAAAAGTGACCGCAGCTGCCTGCCCCAATTGATGTTGTAATGTCGCCAAGTCTCGACCCATGCCCAATTCTTGGCCACCATCATCAATGACTCGTATGTTGAAATAGCAATATTCAGGCAGTTTGCTGGCTGCCCACTCATCCATATTGATGGCCGCCAATAGGCGCATGTCGCCAGCTTGCTTGGCAATGGCATGGGCCAGTTGCGGCAACATCGGTGCGTTGATATCGGGCTGTGCCGCTAGGAATTGTGTGATGAATTCTGGTACGGGCACGCACACGCGACGGATCTGTTTGGGTAGGGCTTTGATGGCAAGTTGGAGTTTTTCCCTGACCATGCCAGGCACCAACCATTCCAGTTGGGCTGCCTGAAGTCGATTGAGCACAGGCAATGGCACATTGATGGTGACCCCATCCAAAGGATGATTGGGTTCAAAGCGATAACTGAGCTTGAGTTTGCCATCGCTGTTGCGTAAATATTTTGGAAACTGAGTTTCGGTAATGTTGGCCGCGGCGTGTTGCATCAAATCATCACGCTGTAAAAACAGCAATTGGGGATGATCCGCTTCCGCTTTTTGTCGCCAACTTTCAAAGGAGCGGATATCGGCGAGCGCCGTTTCTTTTTGACCAACGGCCACAGTGGATGGTAGTTTTTGGTCATAAAAAGCATATAGGGCTTCTTCATCGACCAATACATCTTGGCGGCGTGATTTGTGTTCCAACTGTGCTACTTCATGAATCAGCTTGCGGTTGTGGACGAAAAAGGCCGCCTGAAGATCGCATTCTTGCGCCACCAATGCACCGCGGATAAAGAGCTCGCGCGCTTCTTCTGGGGCAATACGGCCATAGGCCACGGGGCGTCTGGGCAATACCGTTAAGCCATATAGGGTGACGCGTTCGCTGGCGACCACTTCGCCACGCTTTTGTGACCAATGAGGTTCAAAATAATGCTGGCGCACCAAATGCGGCGCTTCTGCTTCAATCCATTCTGGTTCAATTTTGGCTACGTCGCGCGCATACAAACGGGTGGTTTCTGTGAGTTCAGCAGCCATGATCCATTTGGGCTTGGTTTTGAATAAAGACGACGCTGGAAATACATGGAAATGATTGCCGCGCGCACCTAAGTAGTCATGTCCTTCCGGGGTTTTTAGACCAACGTTGGCAATTAAGCCAGTAAGCAAAGCACGGTGAATTTGCTCATAGCCTGCTTCTTTGGCTGCCCGCAATGTTTGTCGATGCTGTTTTTTGGCCAATTGCTGTTGCTTGAGCTTGGCCGCCAAATCTTGGTCACCCAGGTTGTGTTGTTGTGCTTGGGTTTGTTGTTCAGGCAGCCTGAAAGCCGATTGTTTACTGGTTAGCTTCATGTCGATGGCAATTTGCGCCAGTTGGTGATGCAGTTCGCGCCATTCACGCATGCGGATATGCGACAGAAAGTACTGATGACACCATTGAATCAATTGGCGGTTGGAAAGCCCTTTGTCGCGTTCGCGCTGAAACGAATCCCAAATATTCAAATAGGCGAGAAAATCCGATTTTTTATCGTGAAAGCGTTCGTGTGCTTTGTTGGCAGCATCGCGTGCTTCCAGTGGACGTTCGCGCGGGTCTTGGATGGACAATGCCGACACAATCACCAACATTTCCGCCACGCACTGCAATCGCTTGGCCGCAAGGAGCATGCGGCTGATTTTGGGGTCCACTGGCAACCGCGCCATTTGTTCCCCCATGGTGGTTAAGCGGTTGCGTTCATCCACAGCACCCAATTCCAGTAATACTTGGTAACCATCGTTGATGTAGCGCTGCTCGGGCGCCTCCAAAAACGGGAAATCTTGGACTTCACCTAAATGCAGGCTGGCCATGCGCAAAATCACTGCTGCCAGATTGCTGCGCAAAATTTCCGGATCGGTAAAAGCTGGGCGCGCATTGAAATCGGCCTCATCGTATAAACGAATGCATATGCCTGCGGCAATACGACCACAACGTCCGGCGCGCTGGCGTGCAGCGGCTTGGCTGATTTTTTCTATTTGTAACTGTTCTACTTTGGCTCTTGCCGAATAACGTTTTACCCGTGCCAAACCAGTGTCGATGACATAACGGATGCGTGGCACGGTGAGTGAAGTTTCTGCCACGTTGGTGGCCAAAATAATGCGCCGTTGGTTGCCTGAAGGGTGGAAAATGCGGTGCTGTTCTGCGGCAGATAAGCGCGAGAACAGTGGCAAAATGTCGTCGTTTCGGCGCAGCGGTGACTGGCGCAAGGCTTGGGCGGCATCACGGATTTCGCGTTCACCCGGCAGAAATACCAAAATATCGCCATTGCCTTCACGTGTGAGCTCATCCGCTGCATCCACAATGGCTTCGCTGATTTCCATTTCGGCTTCATCGGCATCGGTGCTGTGTAGGGGCCGATAGCGCATTTCCACTGGATAAGTACGCCCCGATACTTCAATGACTGGGGCTGGCTGACCGTTATGAGTGAAATGCTGTGCAAACCGCTCGGCATCAATGGTAGCTGACGTGATGATGATTTTTAAATCTGGCCGTTTTGGCAGTAATTGTCGCAAGTAGCCCAGTAAGAAATCGATGTTGAGGCTGCGTTCATGTGCTTCGTCAATGATGAGTGTGTCATAGGCACTTAGATAGCGGTCGGTTTGTGTTTCTGCCAATAAAATGCCATCGGTCATCAATTTGATGTGGCCAGTCGGTGCACTGTGATCGGTGAAACGCACCTTATAACCCACGGCGGCGCCAATGGTGCTGTCTAATTCTTCTGCGATGCGTTCGGCTACAGAACGGGCGGCCAGACGCCGGGGTTGAGTATGACCAATCAAACCAGCGACGCCACGTCCCAATTCCAAACAAATTTTTGGTAATTGCGTGGTTTTGCCCGACCCAGTTTCGCCGCACACAATCACCACGGGGTGGTTGGCGATGGCCTGTTTGATTTCGGCACGTTTGTCGTGTACAGGGAGTGAGCCATCGTAGTGCGGTGTGGGTGCACTGGTGCGTCGCGCCAAGTAGGCGGCGTGGGAGCGTTGGTATTTTTCGAGAACCTGATCCGAACCGCCAAAACGGGCCGGATTCCGATGGGCACGCTGTAAAAAATGGCGATCTTTAGTGAGAACTTGGTTTAGGTCGAAGTCGGGCATAGGAAAACAGCAGGCAAAAAAAGGATTATAACAAATCAGTACATGCTGCCATCGCCCCTAAAAACAAGCCTTGTGATGCGGGTATCCTGATTGAGGCTGTTAGGTGTTTCAGGCAGCCTGATACCTGAGTTTTCGTCGTGCCGTTTGAATCTTAAAGGCATTTCGACCATCAGCTTGAATTGTAATGGGATAGACTCAAACAATCCCTTGTTGGCGGAGTCTTGCGTAAAAGCTTAGCGTCGGCGGCGGGCAATACTGATGGCCACAAATACCATGCAGCCAAATAGGAATAGACACACCAGACCCACAAAAATCAGCATTATGCGCGCTATGGACATGCGCAGCACCACATCATCGCCCATAAACAGCCACACAAACCACATGGCCAAGGTCACGAATAAAGCCACGGCCACGGCCGTCAATATGGTTTTTCGTTGCTGCGGGGTCGGTGTTGATGAAGATGGGTTCATGAGTCACTCAGTGTTGGGTCAGATGTGGTGGATAACGAGGGGCAAACCATGGTGGGTGAGTACCTCTGCATCCAGGTGAAAGATGGTTTTCAGATTATCGGCGGTGATGATAGCACTGGGTGCACCTTGGTGCACGATACGGCCGTCTTTCATGGCCACAATATGGTCTGCGTAAGCGGCAGCGACATTGATGTCGTGTACCACCATGACGGTGGTGAGCCCCTGGGTGTCTGTTAGCTCGCGCAAACGGCGCATCAGCTCGCGGGCATGGAACATGTCCAAATTATTGAGTGGTTCGTCCAATAAAACGTGGCTGGTTTGTTGGCAAAAAACCATGGCAATCAAAGCGCGCTGGCGCTGTCCGCCGGAGAGCGCAGACAAATAACGATTGTCTAAGTCTGAAAGCTCAAAGCGTTGTAGGGCTGAGTCAACAATGGTTTGATCTTGTTCAGTGATCCTGCCTTGGTTAAATGGGTAGCGCCCAAACATGAGTAGGTCGCGCACGGTGATGCGGCTTTGAATGGGGTTGTCTTGGGTCAGTATTGCCAAGCGTTTGGCCATGTCGCTGGATTTGGCGCGGGTAATGTCTTGGTCGTCAATCAAGATATGCCCGCTTTGCAGCGGTTGCAGGCGTGCCATCAATGAGAGCAGGGTAGATTTGCCCGCACCATTGGGGCCAATGAGTGCGGTGATGCCTGGGCCTTCAATAGATAGATTGATGTCGCTGAGAATGGGTATGCCATTCAATTGATGGTTCACGTGTTCAACAGTAATCATGTTTAGAATTATCCATTCAGGCAGCCTGAAATTGGGTTAACGACGTGGTCGGCGCAATACCAGCCATAAAAACACCAAACCACCGGTGAATTCAATGACCACACTCAACGCACCGCTGAGCCCCAATACGTGTTCGAATAAGGTCTGGCCTATTATCAAGATGATGGCCGCCATGAGGCCGGCGGCTGGCAGGCGAATGCTGTGTTTTTGGGTAGGTGATAACGCGTTGACCAAAGCACACACCAGCAAACCAAAGAAACTGACAGGTCCCACCAAGGCCGTGGCGACCGAGACCAATAAGGCCACCCACAGCAACACTGCTCGGCTCAAGCGGGCATAATTTACCCCCAATGAAATGGCGGCATTGCGCCCTAGCTGTAAGACATCTAAGGCATAGCGCATGCGCCAAATCCATATTGCGCTAATCGCCATGATGACCATACCCATGAGCAATAATGTGGGTTCGACGCTGGTGAACTGCGCAAAATAGCTGATTTGGGCGGTGGCAAATTGAGCTGGATCGATGAGGCGTTGCAATAAGCTGTTTAAACTGCGAAACAATACCCCGAAGATAACACCGACCAAAATCAGCCGCGCCAGATCGCCATTGCTATGGCGCATTAGGGTTTGAAATAATAACCACGAAGCCGCCATCATGAGTGGCGCTTCAACGCTGAATTTTCCGGCCACGCCGAGGACTTGTACGCCAGCAGCGCCCACCAGCCACACCATCGCTGTCTGCATCAGGAGATACAAGGCATCATAACCCAGCAGGCTGGGTGTGAGTACCGGGTTGTGGGTAAGTGTCTGAAACAATAGGGTGGATACGCCCACCGCATAAGCCACAGTCAGGAGCATCAACAATTTTTTGCCACGCAAAGCCAATACAAAATCCCACTGGCCTTGTGCATTGAATGTCATGAAGCACAAGCATGAAGCCGCCAAAAGCAACCCCAATAGTCCCAAAAAAACAGCCGGGCGGCGAAGTGCGTCAGGCAGCATGTGTTGGGCCCTTTCGCAGCAATAAATATAGAAACAACGCCGTGCCGATTAAACCAAAAATCAAAGACACTGGAATTTCATAAGGCGGATTGATGACGCGACTACCGATGTCGCAGGCCAGCAATGCATTGGCGCCCAATAAAGCGACGCTGGGTAAATTGCGCCGTAGGCGATCACCGGCTAACCGGGACACAATATTGGGTACCACCAAGCCGATAAACGGGATTTGACCTATGGTGACCACCACGATAGCAGTGATCATGGCCACCACCATGAGTGCCAGCCACAGCATGTGTTCATACGATACGCCTAAGTTGGTGCTGATGCTGCGCCCGAGTCCGGCAATGGATAAGCGATCGGCCACCAGGTACACCAAAATCCCCATCACGCCGGTTAACCACAATAGCTCATAGCGCCCAGTCAATACACCCGAAAAATCACCGCTAAACCACACCGATAAAAGTTGTAGGGTATCGGTGTCTATGGCAATAAAGGTGGCCATGGCTTCTATGAGGTTGCCATATACGATGCCGATGAGTGGTACCAGCAGCATTTGTTGTGGTGGCAAACGGCGCAGCAGCAATAAAAAAAACGCTCATGCCCAGTAGTGCAGAGAGAGTGGCTGCAGACATTTTGGCCAGTGGTGTCACATCTGGCCATGCTAGGCTGACCAACAACACGCCAACGGCAGCGCTTTGGGTCGCCCCCACCATGTTGGGCTCAATAAATCGGTTTTTGAGGACGATTTGTAACACCATGCCAGCGACGGCTAGGGTGGCGCCTGTGAGTATCACGGCTAAGGTTCGTGGAATACGGCTCACCAGTAGCAGCTGCATTTGTTCTGGTACATGCAACAGCTGTGCCCAATGGAAATCAGCCACACCCGTGGTCAGGCTGACGGCCACCAGCACCAGCAGCAACAATAGATTGGCAGTATTTAAAGTAAAAGAAGCAGGCATCGTCCATGCGTTTCAGGCAACCTGAGGGAGGGTACAGGCTGCCTGAATACCATTGTTTATTTATTTTTGCTATTGAGCGCGGCTTTGATATTGCTCAAATCGGTTTTCATTTGCTGCACGCCACCGGCAGCGACGTATGATGCCGCACTTAAATACACCACATGTCCTTGTTGCCATGCTTTGGTTTGGCGCACCAAATCATTGTCTAATACATTCTGAGCAGCCTTGCCTTCTTCGCCAATCGCGGCGCTACGGTCGAGTACAAAGAGCCAATCTGGATTGGTTTTTTGGATGTATTCAAAAGACACTGGCTGGCCGTGTGGCGAAACCTGAATATTGCTATCCGCAGCGGGAATGCCGATGTCTTTGTGTATCCAGCCAAATCGAGATTGCGCACCGAAGGCCGATAATTTGCCTGCATTTACCATCAAGATTAAGCCTGTGCCTTTATCTTTGGCTGCGGCTTGGGTGTCTGTGAGCAGGTTTTGCACTTCGGTGTGCAGGCGTTGTGCCTCGGCTTTCTTGTTGAACAATACGCCATAACCATCTAACAGCTTCATGCCATCGCCAATTAAATCCTGACCACTGTCGCTCATGTCGATGGTCGGTGCCAGCGCGGCCAATTCATTGTATTTGGCTGCGGTGCGGGCGGAAACGATGATGAGCTGCGGTTTCAACGCATTGAGTGCTTCCAAATTGGGTTCGAATAAGGTACCAATGTCGTTGGCCGTTTCTACCATGGGTTGCAAATAAGGCACATAGACTTTTTTGGGGGAGCCCGCCACGGGCACGCCCAACGCTTCCAAGGTATCGAGAGAGGCCAAATCAAATACAGCCACTTTGCTTGGGCTTTGCGCCAGCTTAACCTCACCTCGTGCCGTTTGGATGGTGACTTCCGCCGCATGTGCCGCGCTTGCTGCTGCGGGAGCTGAAGCAGGTGTTGATGACAGGTTGCTTGGGTTACAAGCGACCAAGGTGGCCAAGGCCATCGCGGTTAGGGAAAGTTGCTTAAGCATTGAATAAAATTTCCTATCATTATCATCTTTGATGATTATATCAGCTTCATGATGTTCAGGCAGCCTTTACGGGGATATGCTCAATAGGCTGCTTCAACTTTTTTAGGATTAATTATCCATAAAATCATGACGTTTTTGGTGGTAGGCTTCTTCACTTTCACCAGATCGCCAGTAGGGTACGGCATAGCAACGCGCCAAAGGTATTTGCCACTGCTGCCGAGCCAAGACGCGTAAAGGCGCCACCATGCTGGCTTCGCCAGCCACCCACACGAAATCTTCAATCGTGGGTGGGGTGCAGGTGTGCGCGAATGCAACCAACTGTTTGATTTGGTCAAGGCCACCCACAAATGGATGGATGTGAATGGCTGTGGGAATGGTTAAGTCATTGGGCCAATCGGCTTGTTCAGGCAACCACAATAAAACATCCCCTTCAGCTTGGCTGTCCATTTCGGCCAGCATGGCGCTGATGGCAGGCAATGCAGTGAGGTCTCCGGCCATAAAGTACCGTTTTGCCGGTTTTAACATGGGTATAGGGCCAGCCGGTTCGGAGATGCCGATGATTTGGCCTATCTGTACGTGTTCAGCAAAATAAGAAGCAGGACCATTGTCGCCGTGTTTGACAAAATCCACACTCAAGGTGCATGCAGTAGCATCAAATTCACGCAGGGTATAGGTGCGGGCAATGGGTTTGTTGTTGGGGTCTGCCCACACCGGGCCACGCGATGAAAAAGTAGGCAGCTGTGGCTGATTCTCGCCTTCATGTGGAAAAAATAATTTGATGTGAGCACCATTGCAATGGAATGGGTAATCGGCCAAGGTGGGTGCATGAAATACGATGCGTCTAAGATTGGGGCTGAGATCCAGCCAGCGGCAAACGGTAATGTGGCGCGCTTGGCGCTGTGGTCTGACGGTCATAGTTGAGGCCCTTTCAATGAGTCGGTAGGGGATGACGGGTAGGCAAATGGATCCGCACCAAATAAGGCTGCCTGAAAACTTTTAGGAAATAAGCTGCCGTGGGTGTCTTCCGGGTAGGTTTGATAGTAGACATGCAATGCGCTGTGGGCCTGACTCAGCTGTTGTCCTAAGGTCATCAATGCGTCACGAGGGATGGCTTGTCGCGCACGCTGGCGTGTTTGGTTGGGTGAGCGGGCGTGTTGTGTGCCTGAATTGGGTGTGCCGCTTTTCATGAGCCATAATTGTGTGTTTGACTCTATCATCCCTGGCTGCATAAAGCGTTGTTGCTCTGCCAAAATAGCACCTTCGTGCACCCAAATAGCGGGATCTGCTGCAATATAGCGTTGGAATAGCTGTGGTTGGGTAAACAGCGTGTGTATCACGAATAGCCCGCCGTAGGAGTGACCCCACAGTGTTTGTTGTGCGCGATTAATGGGTGCCAGCTTATCGACGCTGGGCATGATTTGGGTGCGCAATAATTGTAGAAAAATATCGGCGCCGCCGTTGCGGCGCTCTGGATGCAGCGCATCTACTGCAACAGGCGTTTCAGGGTGGCTGATGGTGTAGTCATACGCACGAGAAGCTGCGTCCAAACGCAAATCAGTGGCATAACCCAACATCACAATCACCGGCGCATTTGGTGTGGCTGCCAAGGTTTTGAGGCGCTGTGGCGTTAGCATTTCCAGCATGGCGTTGCCATCCAATGCATAGAATGTGGCAAACCCCCGAGTGGGTGCCTTTTTTTGAGGCACGCCCACAAAGACACGGTAATGGCGTAGGCCATCTGCCGAATGAAAAGGCAGAGTGTGAAATTGATAACCACTGTTGGTTTGTTGTAATACCGATAAATCGGCTTTTCGGGTTAAATCAGGTTGTGCCATAACCAAAGAGCTCAGCAAACATAAAAAACACAGCCACAGTCTACGCATGGCGTGATTCCTTTAGCAAAAGTTGCGGGCAGCCGAAGCTGCCCGATGATGGACTTACAGTACTTACTTTTTCACAAAACGAGAGTCCGCTTCAAACAAACGGCCCAATTCTGGTTTGGCAATATCGACAATCTGAAAAGTGCTATTGACGGTGGTGCTGACGGGTTTCCCATCCAGTACGGTACTGGCGGTCAATTTAACGCCACCACCGCTGCGTTCACCGCTGGCGATATCCGGTAATTGCAAATCACTGATTTTCAAGCTGGATTTACCTACCTTGGTGTCTTTTTTCAGTAATTGTTGGCCGCGTGGGCGTACTTTATCTTCAGCCTTGAAGCCGGCCGCTTCTGGTTTGTCAGCAATCACGGCCATGTCTAATAAAATGGCTTTGCTGATGTCTGGTTTACCATTAATCACAGGTATCCCAAAGGTCACTTTGCTACCGCGATGGATGGCGCGATCATCACGCCATGTACCGTCTTTATTTGGACGTGCCTGGTAATTAACGGATGAAGCTCGGCTCATAATCATCATTTTAAAGCCGGGCACCTTGGTTTTGCCTAAGCCATCAGTGACATCATCTAATAAGGCCACTTGGCCTTGTTCATTGCCCAAAACACGGGCAGACGTTTCATTGACCGCTAAATTTTGTCCGGATACGGTAAGGCTTTGTTGGTGAGCGAAGCCTGCGGCCAATACGGGTGTAGACAGGCCTAATGCTGCGCTGATCAATAATGCAGTGTTGAAAATTTTCATGTGTTTTCCTTTGCTTGAACCTTGTTTAAGTCGAAATCATAATCAATCGGTGTTCATGTCAGCTCATTCGATTGCCTGGTGAAGCAATATCTATTTTTCAGGCAACCGAAAGAGACTGGCAGTGGATTAGAATGACACTTTCATTGAGCCCCAGATTGCACGGCCTGTTTGGTTGTAGGTTTGTGCACTGCCTCTGGATGACGAGCGGTACAGTTGTTTATCAAAAATATTATTGATGCCCATGCGCATATTCACATTTTTGTTGAAATCATAACCGGCTGAAACGCCCCAGATACCGTAGCTACCTAAGTTTTCATAGGTCAATGCCCCTTTTTCAATATTGGTTTCATCGACAGAGCGCGCCTTTTGTTTGCCATACTGGGTAAAGGTCAGCTGAGCATCCAACTTGTCGGTGGCTTGCCAAGACAAGGTGGAGTTGATGGTGAATTTGGGAATAATCGAGAGAGGATTGCCGGTGTCTTTATTGATCGATTGCTTCATATAGGTGAAGTTATTTACCCATTTGAGTCGATCACTAAATGGAATGGTAACATTGCCTTCAAAGCCTTCCACGACAGCTTTGCGCGCATTATCCCATTGCAGAACATTGTAGCCAGCAATATTGCCTAGGTTTTCATCACCTGCCGTGATTTTGTTTTTGTAATCATTGCGGAAATAAGCCAAGGAGCCAAGATAACCGTTTTGGCTGAATTCAAAACCAATTTCCTTATTCCAGCTGGTTTCCGGTTTTAAGTTTTTGTTGCCCAATAAATAACAATTTCCCGCTACACCCTTGGTGTAGTTGCCGTTGATTATGGTGATGGGGCAGCCATTTCCACGGGTCGTTAGCAGGTAATTCTCATTCAATTGGTATAAGTTGGGAGCTTTGTAGGCTCGGGCAATACCCCCTTTGATTTTCCAAGATGGGCTGAGTTGATACGAGGCATTTAGGCCCGGGCTGAGGTTGCTGCCGGTATAGTTGTTGTGGTCAAACCGTAAAGTGGGAACAAGCGAAAAGGCGGGGGAGATGCTGATGTTGTCTTCAACATAAGCAGCCCAGCTGGACATGCTCATCTTGCTGGTACGGGTGCCTGCATATTGACTGCCCAATATGGAGCCGGTTTGTTTCAATGAATCTGGGTCATCCAGAGAGTCATGATTCAGTTCGGCACCCACGGTTAATACATGACCCACTCCCCAGGTAAAGGGAATGTTGGCTTCTGCGGATAAACGCTTGGTCACGTAGGTGCTGTCTGAGAGGTTAACTGTCCCCAGCGCGCTGGTGCCTTGTTGGCATTTCCCTTCAGTGGAGCCAGCCAAGCCGGTTACACAGTGGGCATTACGGGTTTTGTCATATTGAGCCACGACTTTGGTGTCGCCCCAGTCCCATACGCCTTCATGGGTTAGCGCATGACTTTGACGATAGATAATGCGGTGCTCTTGACCAATGATGGATTTATTATAGGCATCCAAAGCCGAGTTGTTTTGGCTATCACCATTAAATATGCTGCCATGACGGCCGTAGCTACCATCATAGTAAAGTGTTTGGTTTGGGCTGATTTTCCACGCCAGTCGACCACCTACATCCTTGTTGGTAAAGCCCTCATTGCCCGCATATTGGCTGCCGCTGTTATTAGCATTGGCATTGATGTCTAAAGAATCACCGTCGAATTTACTGTAATTGCCATACAAACGGAATGACAACACGTCTTTCACAATGGGACCACTCAAGTTGAAGCCAACGCGATTGGTGGCCCCTTCTTTACTGTCAGCAGGTTGGTTGGTGAAATAATTCAAGGAGCCATGAAACTCATTGCTCACTTTCTTGGTGACGATGTTGACTACGCCGCCTGCAGCTCCAGAGCCATAGCGCGCCGCAGCAGGGCCACGGATCACCTCGATCGACTGAATGTCTTCTACCGGTACCCAGTTACTGTCGCCTGTGGTATCACGTTCACCCCGCCAAGTCATGCGGGCGCTGTTGCGCGAAGATACCGGGCGGCCATCAACCATGATTAAGGTATTTTCTGGGCCCATGCCGCGAATGTCTATTTGGCGTTTGTTGCCGTGCTGACCTGTGGGTGAGTTGGCAGTAAGGTTTACGCCGGGCATGGTGCGAATGATTTCTGATATGTCGTTAACGGCTGGGCGTTTTTCCAAATCCTCTTCGGTGATTTTGGATACACCTAGCGATTGCTGTAGCTGGCGTTCTGCGGTGACATAAACCGTATCCAGTTGGGTGCTGTTTTGGTCTGCGGCTTGGGCAAAACCGCTGGCTAAAAGTAGAGGCAAGAGCGCCAAACGAAAATACGTAGGTGATGAAGACGGCATAGTTAAATTTTCCCTTTGATGAAACAAATCATATACATGATAAAAAATATGATAATCAATCTCATTAATGGTAACATGCAACGTCTCCTTTGTTTTGACTAATCCATAATTCTGTACCCTGTGAAAAAATCAAATTCAATTTTAATGACCGCAAAGAAAGTGGCTTCACCTGTGTTGGGTGTAATGCCTTCAGCGTCGCGTTTGTCAGCTGTAGAGCATGATGTGCACTGGTATCGTATTCAAAACGGGATGATGGCACGCCAAAATACAGTATGGTTGCCTGAAGATCATGAGCGGGATGATCTGCGTTTTGATACTGGTGTTCGCGTGGTGCTGCCTTTGGAAGGACGCATGGACTTATGCATCGGGTCACACAGCCTGAACTGCAATGGACAGGCAGCCAAAGCGGGATTGTGGTTAAACGTGGTGCATCCTGCAGCGGGCAGTAAACGCTTTTATGCGGATAGTGCATACCGGGAATTGGTGTTGTTTATTTCGCATGACTGGCTAGCGGACTGGTGCGCGCATTTGCCTGCAGTGCCGAATTGGTGTCATCAAATGAAATCACTGAATGCCGTTTCTTTTGTGGTGACACCAGTGATGCAACAATTGGCTGCGCAATTTTTTGCGCTCGAAGGCATGTCCCCGGTTTTGCAGCATGCTCATCGCACTGGTTTGGTCATGCAGCTTTGGCTGGCGGTCATCCGTCAAATGGTATTAGAAGAAAGTGAAAATTCACTTTTACGTAGAGAAGCACAAAAACGCATCAATGCACTAACCGTTTTGCTGCACAGTGGCGAGGCAGATGATTGGACTTTGGCGCAAATGGCGGCGTTCAGCCGCACCAATGTGACTACTTTGCAGCGCCATTTTCAACAATGCCATGGGGTGAGTATCTGGCATTATCTCCGACGTCTGAAGCTTGAGCGGGCTTATCAGTCATTACAAGCCGGTTCTACCGTCACACAGGCTGCCGATTGCGCTGGCTACCAGCATTTAGAAAGTTTCAGCAAAGCATTCAAACAGCAATATGGTTGTACCCCCATTCAAGTGCGGGTATTACAATAAGCGGTGCAGTCGGGCTGATTTCGGGTAAAATTGGGGCATTTTCTATGCCTATTAAAGTTGTGCCAATGAAGCCGCTGTCTCATCATCAAATCATTGTTATTGGTGCCGGTCCTGTGGGCATGTTGTGTGCTTTGTCATTGCATCAGCAGGGTAAGTCGGTGTTGCTGGTGGAGGCACGTGCTGCCGCAGCGGCAGTAGCTGATCAGCGTACCATTGCTTTGTCTTATCACAGTGTGAAGGCGTTTCAGGCAGCCGGTGTGGTACTTGAAGATGCCATGCTCACCCCCATCACCACTGTACACGTCTCGCGTCAGCATCATTTTGGCCGTACTTTGCTTACCGCGACCGATGTGGATTTGCCCTATTTGGGTGCAACCGTGGATTACACAGCCTTGCTGCGCCAATGCGAAGCCGCTTTGGTTGAACAGCAGGTGCCGGTGGCGTGGGAATCGCCGGTGCACAAGCTGGCTACGTTGTCACACTGGGCAGAAGTCACTATACAAAAAACCAACGGCGATGATCAGCCGTGACGGCAGAATGGGTGGTATTGGCCGAAGGCGGTCAATTGGCCACGCAATTGCCAGGACTGACGCGACGCAGCCATGATTATCAGCAGATGGCGTTGGTGAATCAATTGCAGTTTTCCAAGCCCAGTGCGGGCGCGGCCTATGAACGGTTTACCGATGCAGGCCCATTGGCGCTGCTGCCTTATGGCGATGACTTCAAACTGGTGTGGACCTGCTCGAAAGCGGAGGCTACTGCACGCATAAACATGGATTGCGCCACTTTTGCGGATCAATTGCAAACCATCATGGGTGAGCGGCTGGGCAATCTAACCCACATGGGCGAGCCCGCCACGTTCCCATTGCGTTTGCAGCAGCTCAATCGGGTTTACAGCGGTCGAGTCATTTGCATTGGTAACGCGGCACAAACCATGCACCCGGTGGCGGCTCAAGGCTTGAATTTGGGCGTGCGCGATGCTGAATGTTTGGCTGCATTGTTGGGCGCGTCGGTGCGCTTAGATGAGCCTGCGTTGGCCGCGCGCTATGCGGCAGCTCGGCAAGTAGATGCGCATGCTATTGTGGGCTTTACGCACGGATTGGTGATGTTGTTTGATCATCCTTTGCCTTGGTTGCAATGGGGGCAAAGTGCGGGAATGGCATTGCTGGGCAGTGTACCAGCATGGCGGCGTGCTTTTACCAAGCAGTTGGTGTTTGGTGTTTAGATTCAGGCAGCCTGATTTGTTACATAAAGGTATCCATTGATATGGGCGATGTTGATTTTGACGTGGTGATTTTGGGCGGCGGTTTGGTTGGGGCCAGCTTGGCTTTGGTCTTGCAACGCCAAGGCAAACAAGTATTGCTGCTGGAAAAGAGGCTGCCTGAAACGGATTTGACAGTGCTGGAGCGCAGTTGGGATGCACGCATTTATGCCATCAGCCCGGCCAATCAACGTTTTTTGGCCACATTGGGTGTTTGGCCGAGCGAGCGGGCTCAGCCAGTTACGCGCATGGATGTATGTGGTGATGCTGGCGGGCGCATTGTGTTTGATGCGGCTGATTTAAATGAACCTTGGCTCACACAGATGGTGGAGAACCGCTATCTGTTGGCTAAAATCTGGCAAGCGTTAGGCGAGGCGGGTGTATGCGTTAAAACGGAGGCGGTTGTTGGTGTCGTCTCCGATGTCATGCATGTCGAAGTGACTTTGGCTAATGCTCAAATTGTGCGCAGCCGTGTATTGATTGGTGCCGATGGCGCTCACTCATGCTGCGCCAGCAGCTGAATATTGAGGTGGCTTCCACGCCATATCACCACCATGGCGTGGTGGCCAATTTCATGGCTGAAAAAGCACATCAAAATTGTGCACGGCAATGGTTTAAACAGGGGCAAGTATTGGCTTATTTGCCTTTGCCCAACAACCAGATTTCTATTGTTTGGTCGACACCAGAGCCTGAGCAGTTGCTGGCTTTATCGCCTGAGGAGCTCAGTGCAACAGTTGCGGCACAGGGCGGTTTTGCCTTGGGCGAACTCACCGCGCAAACACCAGCCTTTGCGTTTGATTTGGTGTTGCGTAAGCCTCAAAGCGCAGTGGCGCAACGCGTAGCCCTTGTGGGTGATGCAGCGCACACCATTCATCCGTTAGCGGGGCAAGGTGTTAATTTAGGGTTTGGCGATGTGCAATGTTTGGCGACACTCATGCTTGATGCGGCTGATGTGGGGGCGTGGTCATTGCTCAAGCATTATCGGCGAGCACGGCTGTTGCCTGTGCGCACCATGCAAGAAGGGTGTAATGCCTTATTTCAGCTTTTTAGCAAGGAGCAGTTGCCTGGTATAAGCCAGTGGCGCAATTGGGGCATGAGTGCTGTTAATGCCTTGCCTTTGGTTAAGTCACGTCTGATTCAACAAGCCATGGGGCTGCGCTGAGGTTGTGCTGTAGTGACCATGGCTGCAAGTGATGTGCCGATTCTGTGTCAAAGCCAGCTTTGTGTGTCCAGTTAGATATCTGAATCAATATTTTCACGCGAGTGCAACACCCATTGGTGTAAGCAAAAATATGGTTGTCCATGATTGCCATGATTGGCGTTGTGTGACGCTAAATATGGGCGGTGAAATTGAATGAAGTGAACGTTATTCTGGCGCAATAACAAGGTAAACGTGAACAAGAATCAGCATGCGGAGTCGCTGTATTCGGCTATTTAAAACTTAATGGTTTGGTCTGTATCGCCGTCGTAACCAATCCAGAAGACGGCTTTGTTCCAATGATATGAAAACGAGTGAAGCCCGACAATATTATGTGAACCAACGATGCCTGCCTGCGTCTATACCCACCACCACCGCTCATACTATCCGCAATAGCGGTATCATAAAATCATGCATGACAAAGCGATTTAAAAAGAGGCTGCCCGTGTATTTCAGGCAGCCTCTTTTGAATCAATTTTCAGTTTTTAGCGGTCATCGCCAGTTAGCGAAAGCAAAATGTGCAATAAACTGCTGAAAATATTATAGATCGATACAAAAATGGTTAATGCCGCACTGATGGGACTGTTTTCGCCACCATCAATAACTGCGCGGATTTGCCACATGATGAGCAGCGAACTGAAAATCACAAAGCCCGTAGAGATGGCCAATGCCACGACTGGAATCTTGAGGAACAGATTCAACACGACCCCCACCATCAGCACAATACCGCCTACCATCAAAAAACGACCCAACCCACTCATGTCGATTTTGCTGCGGCCAGCCATGGTGGCCATGACCAAGAATAAAGCAGCGGTCATGCCAGCAGCCATAGCCACGATTTTACCGCCATTGGCGCTGGACAAAGCAAATTGCAAAATCGGGCCGAGCATGAAGCCCAAGCCAAATGTGAACACCATCAGAAGTGCTATGCCAATATTGCTATAACGATTTTTCTCTATGGCAAAACACATACCGTAGAAAAAAGCGAAAAAAGCAATAATGGATAACCAAGAATTGCCAAACAGGTTCATAAAATTGGTTTGCATGCCTACCATGGCACCGGCCACACAAGGGATGAAAGACAGGCCAAGCAAGCCGTAGGTTTTACGCAAGACGGCATTGTGGCTGTCGACTTGTTGGCCCAGCTGGGTGTAGTCGTAAGCATCTCGTTGGGGTTGCATCTGGTTTGTCTCCAATAAGGGGTAGTTTGCTTGTTTGAGAAAATTATTTCTGTCTGCAACAATATTGTAGCAGCCTTTAGCGGTTTCAATGTTGGGGTTTGTAAAAATGACTCAGCTTTTCAGGCAACCTCTTTTTGCTAGGCAAGAAGGATTAATGCTTGCCGGAACGCCAAATTGACCAGATTACCCATAGGCTATTGGCAAATGCCAATAAGTAGCCGATGAGGCCGAAAAAGGGTAGGCCAAACATTTTGGGACCCGCATTGATGTTCATGACGATGGATGAGCCAATGATAAGTGCGGCCGTGACAATGCCCATAGTAAGGCGATTGGTGATTTTATCGAGTTGGTTATTGAGCTGCTCAAGTCTGGCGATGTCCAAATTGATGCCCAGCTGCCCTTTTTGTAAACGCCGACTGAGACGCAATAAATTTTGTGGAAATTGATCGGCTACTTGGGCCAACAATTGTGCTTGAATTTTGCCATGGCGCCATAGAGTGCGTGGCTTTAAGCGTTGTTGCAGAATGTTTTGGACAATGGGTTTAGCGTGTCCCACCAGCTCAAAATTACCATCGAGTCGTTTGACTACGCCATCCAAGGTAATCAAGCATTTAAACAGCATCACCAAATCCGGCGGCAAAGTGAGGCCGTGGGTGCGGGTAATTTGGGTGATGTCATTAATGACTTGGCTGATGCGCAGGTCTTTCATGCTCATGTTTTCATAATTCATCATCATTTCCAGCACATCCGCACCAAGCATGTCTTCATCCGGCAATTGGTCTTGAGCCCAATTGCTTAAGACAAATTGCATGGCAAACTGATCGCGCTCAATCAGAGCGTTGATGAGGGTGATGATTTCTTGGCGGCGGCTGGGGCTTAATTGCCCTACCAAGCCAAAGTCAATGAGGGTGATACGGCCTTCATGCCCAATGAAAATATTGCCTGGATGCGGGTCTGCATGGAAAAAACCTTGTTGTAGAATCATGCTCAATAATGCATCGGTAAGGTGTGTGGCGAGTGCGCGGCCAGTATCGGGTGGGAGGGCATCAATGGCGATATTTTTAAGTAAAGTATCGTCAATATATGCTTGAACCAGAATTTGGCGGTTAGAATACGCGGGAAAAACTTTGGGAATGTGCAGAAAACCGTGTCCATCGTAGAGGCGAGCAAAACGTTGCATATAGCGCAATTCATGCGATAAATCGGTTTCTTTGGCCAATGAACGGGCAAAATACTGCACCATTTGCACGGGATGATAACGGCGCGATTCGGGGATTTCCGATTCAATCAGTTGAGCGATGTGGTTGAGAATGCGCAAATCCGCAGCAATCACTGCATCAATACCGGGGCGTTTGACTTTTACGGCCACGGCTTCTCCGGTAATAAGCTCTGCTTGATGCACCTGGGCAATAGAGGCGCTGCCAATCGGGTCAGGCTAATGTGTTGAAATACCTGCGCCAGCGGCTGACCCAACTGTGTTTCGATGAGGCCGAAAATATCGTTCCCCGGGATGGGGCGGACATTGCTTTGCAGCTTGGCAAATTCTTCTGTCCATTCCGAACCAAATACATCAACGCGGGTAGACAATACTTGCCCAAGTTTGATAAAAGTAGGACCCAACTCTTCAAAGGCCATGCGCACGCGCTGTGGTGTCGATAAATAACGTTGCGTGGCTGAGTCTTGATGTTGCTGCTTGGCCCGCGGACGTACCGACAATTTTAGGCGAACCATAAACTCGCCCAAACCGTATTTGGCCAATATGGTGACGATTTCGCGCATGCGCGCCAAATCACTTAAATGAGAAGTGGCTGGGTTCAGCATAAGCTAAATGCCCTATGTGACTGGTCTTGTGTGTTAAGACAGCATAGCAGATTAACGGGCGCTATGAATGGATAAAGTTTGAATGAAATGGACGCATAAGCTGGTGGCTTGGGCCACTGTTTGCCTGTGTGGCGGGGTATTGCAAATTGCGCCGGTATGGGCGGCCCCTGCTGAAGGTTTGGATAATGCTGCGCTGGAGCGATTGATTCGCGATAAAACTGGTCCGCAGCTGCGCAGTAGTGGTAATGATGCCAGCGATTTAATCATGAATGCGATGGGCCTTTTGGGCGTGGCTTACCGATTTGGTGGTAGCTCACCTACCAGTGGTTTGGATTGCAGTGGTTTCATGCAATATATTTTCCGCCGCAGTATGAACGTTAATTTGCCCCGTCAGTCACGGCAGATGGCAACAGTGGGCGAATCGGTGAGCAAAGGCAGTTTGCAGCCCGGTGATATGGTGTTTTTCAGCCCTGGTGGCGGTGGTATCTCGCATGTGGGCATGTATATTGGCAATGGCCGCATGATACATGCGCCGCGGACGGGTAAAAACATTGAAATAACCAGCATTGAGCAGGGCTATTGGGCTCGCGCTTATGTGACTGCCCGCCGCGTGAAGCATTGAGGCTGCCTGAAACAAAGGATGGTGAGATGTGAGTATGCCGAATATGCCCAAATGGGTCGATGACCAAGGTGAAGTAGTGTCGTGCACAGAGAAAATCAAAGTCATGCAGCAAAACATGGAAGAATTGCATCAGTTGGCCCAAGATGCATTTGAGGATGGCTTACTGATGGGGTGCAGTGAAACCCAGTTACGTCATTATTTTGCGGATTTGGTGGCCGGTTTAACCAACCCTTATCGGCGCTGATTTGTTAAGTTAGTCTTGGATACACCATAAAAAAGCCCGGCATTGTCACCGGGCTTTTTTATGGACAAAACATCAAAATAAGTCATCTAAATTGCTTTTGGGCTTGTGTTGCGTTGGTTGTGGTGCAGTCGATTGCGCACTGTTGTCGCCAGTATTGGTGGGCAAGATCGGTGTTTCTGTGTTTGGTTGCTGTTCTGCTTTTGCCGGTTTGCTTGGCTTGGCTGTGGTTACGGTGTTGGTTGGCTGCTCGGCTGAGGCCGCGGTGACCGTAGCGGAGGCAGCTTCAGGGTTGGTTTGTGGTACAAAAATGCTGCCATTGGCATTTTGGGTGGGTGCTTCGCCAGAAGGTGTTAATACTTCTATACTGGCGCCACTGGCCGCTTGGCCGTCAATTAGGTTGATGCGGTTGAGTTGCTGCCAAGCATTGAACACAAAAGCCGCCATGGCCACAGCCAATAGCAGCAATAAAGCCAGCATGATTTTGGTGAAGCTGCTCAGTCCCTTTTTGACCACACTGCGTTTGGGTGCGTTGGGCTGGGCGGAATTTTTGGGTTGTTGCTCACGCATAATTGCATCCTTCGTAACCACGAGCGGAAAAAAATCAACGGCGTATTATACGCAAAATCAGCAGTGTGCGGCGTTATTTGCCATTTGCTGGACTGTGGTGCCGATGCAGGAGCAAAGGCAATCAGCGGGAAATCAGCCTGCACCGTGCTTTCAGGCAGCCTAAAGGCTGCCTGAAAGACTGAAAAAATCAATTGGCACTTGTTTACGGTGTGGCTTCTGCGGTGCCGCTGGTGGCGGGTTCAAAGCTTTGATATAAAGTCACCACTTTTTTTACCCCTGAGGTGGTGCTGACAGTTTGTGTGGCGACTTGCTGCTCCGCCGGGGTTAATACGCCCATCACGTAGGTCACACCATTGTAGGTCACCACTTTCAGGTGGTTGGGTGATAGCCCCGGCGCATTCAGTAAGGTGGTGCGGACTTTGGATGTAACCCAAGTGTCATCGGTAACGTTACCCAAACCACGGGCTTGAGTAGCTACATCAATGTAGTTGTACACTTTTTGCGCTGCCGATTGGGCGCGAGCGATGCGTTCTACTGTGGCTTTGTCGTTGGCATTGGCAACCAAGCCCAGCAGTAAGATTTGGCGGTTATAGCTGACCACAGAAAGCTTGGGGCTGAAGTTTTCCGGCTGTGTTTGCGTATTCAGATAAGACAAGGCATTTTCGCGGATGCGTACTTCCATTACTTGGTCATCGGCTTGCGCGCCAGTGGTGCGCCGGTCTGTGGCAGACAATGCTGCGGCACCAGCACCACCCACAACCGCAGCAGCACAGCCGCCCAGCCCACAAGTAAGCACGGTGGCTAAAATCAGCATAGACAATGGTTTTTTCATAACGATCCTTTGTGAACAAATCGGAAACACAGGCGACTTTATAAACCGCCCAGGAGCAATTGGTCAATTTCCCAACTCAATGCATGGATAGTCGCCAAGTGCACTTCGATGACTTCGCTGGCCTGAGCGCTGGGTACATTCAGTAAAATGTCATGATCACTCAGCATGCCGGCCAGTGCGCCGCCATCGGCGCCAGTGAGTGCCAATACGCGAATGTCTCGTTCGTGGGCTGCCTGAATCGCGGCTTGTAGATTGGTGCATTGACCATCAGTCGATAAGACGCACAAAACATCGTGGGGTTTCCCCAATGCGTGAATTTGTTGGGCAAATAAATCGTCAGCGTGCTGTTGGCGTGCGAGGCTACTCAACAGGGCGGCATTGTTGCACAACGCAATCGCGGCCAAGCCCATGCGCTCACAATCAAGTTGCGTCATCATGTAAGCACTCATAGTGTTGGCCAAAGACGCACACGCACCATTGCCTGCGACCAATAATTTGCCATCGGCCATGAGTGCTTGCAAGATCACCTCGGCCGCACCGTGTACCGGCTCGGCAAATAGATCGGCACAGTCTTGTAAGAGTTTGGCGGTGTGGAGAAAACGTTCGGATGTGGTGTGGGCGGGCATGGTTAACCTGTGATGTTGCGCAGCCAAGTGGGCTGGGGGTCGTTGTCAAACAATAGGGCGTCAATGCGACAAGGTGCGGGTGTGGGATGGGTCTGTAAATAATACTCAGCGCTGCGTTGCACCTTGGCCAGTTTGCCCGCATTCAGGCTGCCGGCAGCGCCCCCAAATTGGGTTCCACGCCGCAAGCGCACTTCAACGAATACCAATACGGAACCATCCCATACGATCAAATCAAGTTCGCCAAAACGGCAATGCCAGTTGCGCGCCACCAAACGGCAGCCGTGGCGTTGCAAATAGGCCCAAGCAGCGTCTTCGGCGGCTTGGCCTGTGGGATGGTTCAAACGCATGGTTGCTGTCCAATCATGGAGTGCGGTCGTGGTATAGTGGCGGCACGCAGCGTCATGCTGCCTGAAACCAAATAAGGACGCCATTGTGCAGACGCATTACCAGAAAGCATTGACCAGCATTGTACCGCAAACCTTATATGTGGTGGCGACGCCCATTGGCAATCTGGCCGACATCTCTTTACATGCGTTGGCGGTATTGGGGCGCGCTGATTTGATTTGCGCCGAAGACACGCGGGTAACACAACAGCTGCTCAGTGCATATGGCCTGCAAGCGCGGCTACTCAGCGTGCGCGAGCAAAACGAACAAGCCATGGCAGGTAAGGTGATTGCCGCCTTGGCTGACGGTTTGGTGGTGGCTCAGGTTTCTGATGCGGGAACGCCAGCCGTGTGTGATCCGGGTGCGCGATTGGCAGTACGGGTGCGTGAGGCGGGTTATGCTGTGGTGCCGGTGGTGGGGGCCAGTGCCGTGATGGCGGCGCTGAGTGTGGCTGGTGTCACTCAATCTGATTTTTATTTTGCGGGCTTTCTGCCGCCCAAAAGTGGTGACAGACAAAAGCGTTTGGCGGATTGGCTGAAAGCGACTTATCCCGTGGTGATGTTTGAGACCCCACACCGTATCCACGATACCTTGGCGCAGATGGCAGCGATGATGGATTCACGTACATTGCTTTTGGCTCGAGAAATCAGCAAAACGCACGAAACCTATTTGGCAGGCACAGTCAGTGAAATTCAGGCAGCCGTGCTGGCGGATGCCAATCAGAGTCGCGGTGAAATGGTTTTGGTGTTGCATCCAGCGCCTTTAGAAAAAACAGATGGATTACCAGAGAGCGCGCAAAAAGTCATGGCGATTTTGGTTGCCGATTTACCGACCAAGCAGGCTGCTGCTTTGGCTGCAGAGATTACGGGTGCTAATAAAAAAGCGCTCTATGACTGGGCAGTTGCCCAGAAAAAAACCAGCCAGTGACGAATGGTTTTGAGCAATCTATTTCCAATTAACATCGGCCCAGATGGGCAGGTGGTCAGATCCCAAAGCAGGTCCTGAGCCGCTGTTCGTAACGATTAGTTTGGATGAATTGATTAAAATGTGGTCAATGGGTAACCCGCCCAGTGGTGTCCATGTAGGCTTCAATCCGTGGGTGGGAGCAAAACCTTGATGGGAGAATGCGCCAAACCCTGCTGACCAAACCGTGGCATTGAAATCGCCCATAATGATGGCAGGGTGCTGGGTATTTTCGTTGGCCAATTTGCTAAATAGATCGTTTCGTTGATCAAAGTCGCTTTGGCTGATGGGTGGCATGGGGTGAATCACGGTTAATTGGATGGGTGCTGTGGTCTGTGGCATGCCAGGTAAGGGTGGTATTTGGGCAGTGAAGTAAGGTATACCTGTATTTGTGAGTATGAATTGAGGTGTACGGAGTGCGTATTTCGATAAAATCACCATACCGAATGGGTCTTCAGATAAATATTGATACTGATATGGGTATTCTTGTTGCAGACGGTAGAGTGCCGGTTGCCAAGCTGGGGTTACCTCCAATAATGCAATAATGTCAATGTGCTGTTGGCTTATCCAGTGGTGGATGTTGTTGGTTTGAGTGTTGTGTAAATTGGCATTAAAGCTGGCAATGCGTACAGGATGAGCCGGAGCTGGGATAAGTGCTGGTGCAGTTTGAGGTGGCCAGATCCAAAAGTTGCAGATCAGTAGAGAGAGGCTCAAGCTTGATATTAGACGATTAGCAGTGGCTGAGTTTACGCTGGATAAGTGCCTTTTGTGCTTACAGTTCCATGCAGCTTGGATCATGATGCAGAAAAATAAGATTAAGCCATATTGCCATTGCCAATGGCCAAGTAAATCAAGAGGCCAGTCGAGTAAAGATGGGCTCAAATGCAAACGGGCTAGAGTTGGGCTCAATAGACCGGGGATGAGCAAACATTGGAGCCAGAAAAGCCGGTTGAATGAGGATGAGCTGGTTTGTATGCACATGGCCAGATTATTGTAGTGTGTTTGAGATGGGCAACAAAAAAGCACCTTAAACAGGTGCTTTTTTAAATAAGATGTTGTTGGCGCGGCGGACGGGGCTCGAACCCGCGACCCCCGGCGTGACAGGCCGGTACTCTAACCAACTGAGCTACCACCGCGCGTGTTTCTGTGCGCGGCACAAAAACAAAAAAACTTGGTGGGTGATG
This sequence comes from Snodgrassella sp. CFCC 13594, assembly GCF_001590725.1. Classification (GTDB taxonomy): domain Bacteria; phylum Pseudomonadota; class Gammaproteobacteria; order Burkholderiales; family Neisseriaceae; genus Snodgrassella. The sequence continues at coordinate 87,853 of NZ_LQXR01000006.1, forward strand.
ACGGAGTCGAACCGCCGACATTCTGCTTGTAAGGCAGACGCTCTACCAACTGAGCTAATCACCCTGCGTCGAAGAAGGCGCTATTAAACCAGAAGCGACTTGGGTTGGCAAGCGTCGTTTGTAAAAAAATCATTGAGCGCCTTGTAGACACCAGTTTTCAAAAGAAATAATTTTGTCACGCATGCCGAGTACCACAAGGGTGTCTTGTTTGGCAAACACAAAGTCATCATCAAAATGGCGCAGTTGGTGGGCATTGCGCCGTACGGACAGGAGTTTTAAGTGCAGCTTGTCTAAAGGCAGGTCATGCACACTTTTGCCAATCAAATATGCGTCAGGGGGTAAAGTAAACGCATGGCGGTTGTAATGAGTGCTTTGCTCGCCGTGTGTGTCGTCATCTTGGCCGACAAACAGTCCTTGTAAAACCTGATAACGATTTTGACGCACTTGACGCATGGTTTGATACACTTCGGCAAAAGGTTTGCCCATGTTGACCAAGGCTTGGCTGGCCAGCATCAGGCTAGATTCTTTGGTATCGGAGACGATGTCATCTGCGCCCATATCAGTGAATGGTTGGATGTAGTCATCATCAGTTACGCGAACAATGACCGGCATGGTGGGGGAGAGCATCATAATATTATTCAGGATGTGTTGACTCTCAGTCATGTTGTTGATGGTGATTAACACCATGCGCGCTCGTTTTAAGCCGGCTGCCTGAAGCACTTCTCGACGTTTGGCGTCACCAAATGTCACCGATTCTCCTGCAGCCCTGGCCGAAGCGACGCGATCTGCATCCAAGTCTAAGGCGTAATACGGCGTGTTTTCTTGCTGCAAAATCCGAGCCACGCCTTGACCGCCACGGCCGAATCCGATGATGAGTACATGGTCGGATTTGCTCATGGTTTCGACCAAAATATTTTGCAAGTTGACCGACTGCTCATCCCAGCTGCGCTTAATTAATCGATTGACAATGGCATCACTGCTATTCAGCAAAATGGGGGCTATCATCATGGACAACAATATTGCTGCAATCGCAGCCTGTTGCAGTTCTGAGGTCACCAGGTGCATGCTGCCAGCCACCGCCAGCATCACAAACCCAAATTCACCGCCCTGCGCCAAATATAAAGCTGTTTTTAGGCTGTCGCTATCACTGTGCGCATGCTTTTGCCAATGCCAAAAATCAAGGCTGCCTTGAGTATCAGCAGCATGGTTAACAACACCAAAATCATTTGCCAGCTTTGTTGTAACACCTGGATATCCATCTTCATGCCGATGGTGATGAAGAAAAAACCCAGCAAAATGTCCCGAAAAGGGCGGATGTCATCTTCCACTTGAAACCGATATTCGGTTTCGGAAATGAGCATGCCTGCCACAAACGCACCCAAAGCCAGTGATAGCCCAGCGAGCTCAGTGAGATAGGCAACCCCGAGCGTAACCAGTAAAACGTTAATCATAAACAGTTCGCTGGATTTGGCTTTGGCAATCACGCGGAACCAAGGCGTCATAAATTTATTGCCCATTACCAACAGTAGTGCCAAGGTGAGCACCATTTTTAATAACGCCAAGTCTATGGTGATCCACAGATGTTCACTGCTTTCGGCCATGGCTGGTAACAAAATCATGAGTGGGACCACAGCAATGTCTTGCATCAGCAAGACACCCATCACCATGTGTCCATGATGCTGACCCAGCTCATTTTTTTCAGCCATGATGCGGCTCACAATGGCCGTGGATGACATGGTCAAGGCTGCCGCCAACGTAAATGCCCAAGTGAGTGCCACGCCCAGTAGCATCAGAATGATCCACATTGAGATGATGGTGAGCAAAACCTGTAAACCGCCAAGCCCCAATACCAAACTTCGCATGGCTTTGAGTTTGCCCAATGAAAATTCAAGACCGATGCTGAACATCAAAAAAACAATACCAATTTCACCCAAAAATTCGGTGTCTTGTGTTTGGGGAATAAGGCTTAAGGCGCCTGGCCCTGCAATAAAACCAACAACGAGATAACCCAGCATGGGTGGAATGTGGATACGACGGCAGATAATGACGGCCAAAACCGCCACCAGCAATACCATTACGACGGGGCCGAGTGAAATATGCATAACGAATCAGTATTTAGGCTGCCTGAACAGTCATCGTGGCAGAAGAATGATAAAACATTAACACAATTGGTATGGCGGATTGTATTTTTATGGGTTAAAAGGTGATTCTATGATGCTTGACGCATTAAATGAAGCAAAATAATTATGCTTGATTTAGGTAGGAAGCCAATTGACGCAAAGCATCCCATGCTTGTGCTTTGAGGTGGCTTTGTCGCAGTAGGCGCGCAGGGTGTGGCATTATCACATAGGGCAAGTGGTTACACTGAATGGCCAACTGCTCTGCCGGAATGCGTGTAAATGCCTGACCCAGTAACAGAATGGCGCGAGGTTGCACGGTGGCAAGCTGCTGTTGTAGGTAAGGCCGACAGGCTTCAATGGATGCAGGCGCTATATGCAAGCTGACGTTGGGTGTGCATTTGACTTCGCTGGTGTAAAAAACCTGACTTTCATCCACGCCTATGGCTGCCAGCATATTGTGCAGCAAGCGTCCCACGTCACCACTGAATAATTGTTGTGCATCATCATCTGCTGGAGCAGGATTGGGGCTGATGACCATTAATGTTGCCTGTGATGTCCCTTGTCCCCAGATTGGCTGGCGTCGCTCTGCGTGCAAGGCACAAGCAGTACAGGTGGCAATGGCGGCTGGTAAATGGTTTGCCTGTGCTGGTTGGGTGGCGGCGTTGGTGCTTTGGCGTTGCAACTCGGCTGGGGTAGGGGTGCTGGTGGCAGTATGCACCGTCGCTGGGTTGCGTGCAGATTGGCCCAGTTGCTGCAAAATCTGCTGTACGTGATGGCGGGCTGGTTGTGCTTCGATACGAGTGGATGATACCGATGGCGATGCCGCAGCATCACTCCCCATCGCTTCTGTTGTTGTCTTGGCTGGTGTACTTGCAGCTTGGTTCGCGTGTTTTGCTGAGTGCCCTGTGGCTGCATTGGTTGCCTGAATGTGGGCAGATTGTTGCAGCCACATAGGACCCAATTCCAGTGCTTCATGTAAATAGAGGTAGCGGGTGCTCAGCATGTTTTTTCCATCAATATGGCGTCTTCACCATTGGTATAATAGCCACGGCGGCGCCCACATTCAACAAAACCCTGATGCTGATACAACGCGAGTGCGGCGTCATTGCCCGCTCGGACTTCTAATAAAATGCGACTGAGGCCATGAGCCTGTGCATGATGGTATAAGGCTTGCAATAGCTGGCTGGCTAGGCCTTGTCTGCGGTTGTCGGGATGCGTATCCATTAAATGAATTTCGGCCTCATCCACAATCTGTTGCCAAACCAGCATGGCGCTGATGCGCGCATTGTCTGTTGTGCAAATCCAAATTTGATTGGGCGGCATCAAGGCATGCTGCAGTTGATTGGCGTGCCAAGGTGATGGATTACACCGCAATTCGAGCTCTGCCAGCGCATCAATGTCGGCCAAAGTCGCGTTACGCATCAGGAATGCAGCCCCCGATGCTGTGCTTGTTCCACAGCGGTGAGTGCAATTTTATTGCGCACATAGCGCAGATGCGCCTGTGCCGGGGGCGTGGTTGGGTAATGGCCGGATAATGCTAGTTTTAAATAGGTATCGGCGTGCGGCATCTGCGCCAGTCCCGTAACGGGCAGAGACAAGCCCAGCCCAAATGCATTGCCCACGCCTACGCCGTGTGATTGGTTTTCAGGCAACCTAATGGAGTCGGCAGCGCCGACGCAATCATCGCTTAAGCGCGTGTGTGTTTGGGTATCAAACCATGCGTAAAATAGTTCGTGCATACGGGCATCGGTAGCGGCCAGTACGCAAGGCTCATCGGGTACCAATGTGGCCACTGCGGCTAAGCAAGGAATACCCATCATGGGAATATTTAGTGGTGCAGCCAAGCCGGCAGCCACACCTATGCCAATGCGCAAGCCAGTAAAGGCTCCAGGTCCTTGCGCATAGACAATGGCATCTATGTCGGACAGTGTGATGCTGCATTCATTCAATAGGCGTTGAATGGTGGGCAGAATCAAGGCGGATTGCTGCGTGCCCGCTTCTTCGTAAATCAGATGCTGCTGGCCATGCATGTGTACACCCAGCGACAAAAACGCAGTACTGGTGTCGATGGCGAGCAAACAGGGTGATGGGTTGTTCATGGCAGGCGGCTTTGACGTAAAATGACGCATATTATACTCGATTCATGTTGCATTCAGGCTGCCTGAATGCCTTTTGCTGCTTATGTCATTTATGAATTCGTTTTATGTGGGGCGCTTTGCACCCAGCCCCACCGGCCATTTACATTTGGGCTCTTTGTTGACCGCGGTGGCTTCATTTGTGGATGCGCGGGCACATGGTGGGCGCTGGTTGGTGCGCATGGAAGACTTGGATCCGCCGCGTGAAGTGCCTGGTATGGCCGATGATATTTTGCGCACCTTGACGGCATTTGGTTTGCATTGGGATGGTGAGGTGGTTTATCAAAGCCAGCGCCACCATTTATATCGTGATGCGTTGAATCAATTGCGTAGGCGAGATTTGGTGTATCCCTGTTTTTGCAGCCGTAAAACTGTCTTTAGTGAAGCCAAATGTATGGGGGTGGATGGCCCAGTATACAGTGGGCGTTGCGCTGCTATTGCGTTGAGAAGCACAGATAAAAACCAAAAATCACCAGCCTGGCGCCTGCGCGTGGCCAACCAAACAGTGGGGTTTGATGATGGCATTGTGGGTCATTACCAACAAAATTTAGACCATGATGTGGGCGATTTTGTGTTGCTGCGCGCTGATGGGTATTGGGCCTATCAATTGGCAGTGGTGGTGGATGATGCGGCACAGGGCGTGAATCATATTGTTCGGGGTCAAGATTTGCTCGTTTCGACCCCTCGACAGATTTATTTACAGCAGTGTTTGGGCTATGCTAGCGCGCATTATGCCCATTTGCCCCTGCTCACCAACGATCAAGGACAAAAATGGTCGAAGCAAACGCATGCACCAGCACTGGATTTGCATCAGCAAGAGGCTTTGTTACGACAGGTATTGCATTATTTGGGTTTGCCTCCAGCCCCTGAAGTTAACCACCCAACTGACTTGCTCATGTGGGCCCAGATTCATTGGCATTTGACGCGCATACCAGCAGCTGCCATTGCCACCCATTAAGCTGGTTTCTTTATTATTTATCTGCGAGCCTGTATGAACGCCAATCAATCACTCAAGCAATCTTTGCGCACCCTACTGCATCCTTATCGCCGTGCTTTGGGCGGGGCATGGTATTTGGCGCTTGCTGGGGCGGTGTTGATTATCGTGCAAAGTGCATTGCTGGCCAAACTCTTTGCTGCATGGTTACAGGGGGCCCCCATATTGCCGCTATTGTGGCAATGGCTACCGTGGTTGGCCGTGTGCTGGTTGTTGCGGCCATTATTGAATTATTTCAAAGAGCGCCGTTTGTTGCGCGTGAGCGTGCAAGTACGCACAGATTTACGCCAACGACTGTTAGCGGCGCTGGCCAAGCTTGGCCCCGCACGACGTTATTTCGGCAGTGATGGCGCTTTATCCAGCCAAGTATTGGACCAAGTGGATGCGATTGATGGTTACATTAGCCGCTATGTGGTCCAGCAAAAATTGGCGGCACTGATGCCAATGTTGGTGGCTGTGGCTGCTTTTTATTACAGCCCTTTGGCTGCGGCTTTATTGCTGTGTACAGCTCCGTTGGTGCCGATTTTTATGATTTTTTTGGGTGATGCTGCAGCGCGAAAAAATCGCGCACAATTATCGGCTCTGGCCCAATTGAGCGGGCGCTTTTTGGATTTGCTACGTGGCTTGCCAACATTGCGTCGTTTGGGTGCTGTGGATCAAGCACAACAAGCGGTAGACATGGCTGCGTTGGATTATCGCCAGCGTACGATGAAAGTATTGGGTTTGGCTTTTTTGTCGACGGCCGTGCTGGAATTGTTTGCTTCATTGGCAATCGCCTTGGTGGCGGTGTATTTAGGATTGGGTTTGTTGGGGGTGTTGCCGTGGGCGCTTGGGCGCGTGCCCGTGCCTTATCAGGGGCTTTATTTATTTTGTTGTTGGCCCCAGAATTTTATGCGCCTTTGCGCCAGCTGGGTGCCGATTACCATGATAAAGCCAAAGCTGAAGCGGCCATAACGGCACTGATGCCGCTTCTGGATGCTGGTACTCAAGTCACCGAGGGCGGGCAAGTGCTGGCATTGACACAAGCGCCGACACTGCGACTGGAACACGTCTGTATTGATGGAGAAGGGGGGCGCATCCGCTTGCCTGAAACCAGTTTTACCGTGGCAGCGGGGGAGAAATTGTTGTTGGCAGGTGAAAGTGGCAGTGGTAAGTCCAGTTTATTACAGGCTTTGCTGGGCTTTACGCCCTATGGGGGGTGCATTCGTCTTAATGACCTGGATTATGCGGATTTAAATTTGACGCAATTGCGGGAACACGTTGGCTATTTGGCGCAAACACCCCCATTGTTGCCGGGCAGTATTGCCGAAAATCTACGTTTGCCTAAGCCAGAAGCCTCCGATGCTGAGTTGATTGCGGTGTTGCAGCAAGTGGAATTATGGCATTTGGTGTCTCGGTTGCCTGAAGGCATCCATACGCATTTGGGTGAGCGTGGGCAAGGATTGTCGGGCGGTCAATTACAGCGTTTGGCTGTGGCGCAACTGTTGCTGCGCCAATCGCCATTGTGGTTGCTGGATGAACCCACGGCGCATTTGGATGGGCAAACCGCTGCCGACATTCAGCAACTATTGGCGCGCTTGAGTGTGGGTAAAACGGTCTTGATGGTGAGCCATGATACCCAGTATGTTACGTGGCTCGATCGCGTCATTCATTTACCTGCCTTAGCATCTTTTCAGGGAGCCTCAGCATGAAAACGAGATTAGCCGACGCTCTGTGGCAAAACGGGCGTTTAAGTTTACGCCACTTACTGGACAGTCGCCGTGAAGCTTGGGTGCTGGCGTGGTTGTTGGGTATGGCTACTGCTATTGCCACAATAGGCTTGCTGGCTTTGTCGGGCTGGTTTATCACCGCTGCCGGTTTGGCCGGAATGGTGAGTTTGGGCAGCGCCTTTACATTCAATTATTTTGGCCCTGCGGCCATCATTCGGTTATTTGCCATTGTGCGAACTGCTGGGCGCTATGGTGAGCGGTTGGCTTCTCATAATGCAGTATTGGCGCTGCTGGCGGATTTGCGCAGTAGCCTGTTTGCGCGGCTTGCCGCAACCCCTTCTGCACAGACTGCATCCATGCGGCAAATGCATCGGCTAACCAGCGACATTGATTTGCTGAATGCTTGGCCGTTGAGCGTGGTTTTGCCTTGGTTATGGGCTGTGGTTATGCTGTTGGTCATTGTGTTGGTGGCGGCCTTGGCTGGTGGCGTGGGTTTAGCTTTGTGGATATTGCTGCCTTTATTGTTGGCCACAGCGGTGCTGCCTAGTTGGGCCGGCCGTCATGGTCAAGCGTGGGCCAATCATCAGACCGAGGAAGCAGAACAGCGGCGTTTGGCTTTATTGCGTCCGCTTTCCGCGCTCACAGCTTTGCTGCAATGGCGTCAATGGGGGCGGTTTGAAGCCGATTTTCGGCGACAAGACGCGCGTTATGTATCAGGCTTATTGCAGCAGCAGCAAATGAGTGGTGCGGTGGTGCTGGCTCAGCAGTTGTGCTTGGTGGTGGCGTGGGGGATTTTGTTGTGGCAGGGTGGGTTGGCGGTATCGGCCCACAATATGTCTGTGGCCATGCTGTTGGCTTTATTGTTGGCTTTATTTGGTTTTAGTGAATTGGTGTTGGTGTTGGGCATGCAAATGACGGCGTATGGGTTGAGTAAGGCTGCCTGTACACGGCTCAATGCGTTGGTTCCTCATGAGACAGAGATTGCAAACACAGTTCCAATGCAGTTGCCACAGGCGTTGCATTTGCAAGCACATCATTTGAGTGCGCGCTTGCCCGGTGCGCTAAACGGTGTTGAACAGGTTGATTTTGATTTGGAAAACGGCGATATATTGGTGGTTACAGGTCCTTCTGGTGCGGGTAAATCGACCTTGCTGTCGGTTTTGGCTGGTGAGTTGGAACCGCTTTCAGGCAGCCTAATGGTTAATCAGCAACCTTATGCGCACTGGGATTGGCAAGGCAAAATTGCTTATTTGGCGCAACAGCTGGATATTTTTGATTTGACCTTATCGCAGAATTTGCGTTTGGGGAAGCATGATGCCACTGAGGAAGAGTTGTGGTCAGTGCTGGTTCAAGTGGGCTTGGCCGATTGGGCTCAGGCTCAGCCTCTTGGCTTAGAAACGCCTTTAGGGGAATATGGATCAGCGGTTTCCGGTGGACAGGCGCGCCGCATTGCGTTAGCTCGGTTACTGCTGAAACCCTACCCATTAATGCTGCTGGATGAGCCTTTCGCAGGTTTGGATGCCGCTACCATAGGGTTGGTGGCGAGTGCATTGGAGAGCCATCAGCAGCACGGTATTTTGGTGGTGGTTAGCCACCAAGTTTCACCTTGGCAAAAGTCAAAGCAGGTAAATATTGATTTAGCTCATGTAAACTTCAACGAAACTATTCATTCGTGAGGGGGCAGCGTATCATTCTGTCATGCAAGATATCACTGCTGTTTGGCTGATATCTTGCTCGCTTTCAAGCTCATCAATGAAAACAAAACAATGGCCTGACAATCTGTTGTGCTCATGTTGGATGTTTTGGGTGTGAGGGCAGCGGTCTTAAGGCCGTGGGGAAAGCGCCGAGGTTGGCGCGTCAATCAGCAGGGCATTTTGGTTTTGAGTATGCGTTTGTTGATTGTGGGCCGCGCAAGCGGAGTTTATTTAACACAATAGGAGTCGAAGCCATGGATCTAGTGGAACTGTCGCGATTGCAGTTTGCTCTAACCGCGCTTTATCACTTTCTTTTTGTGCCTCTGACTATCGGGATGACTTGGCTTTTGGTCATCATGGAGTCAGTTTATGTGCTCACAGGCAATCAAATCTATAAAGACATGACCCGTTTTTGGGGCAAGTTGTTTGGGATTAACTTTGCGCTGGGTGTGACCACAGGCATAACTATGGAGTTCCAGTTTGGTACCAACTGGGCGTATTACTCACACTATGTGGGCGATATTTTTGGTGCCCCGTTGGCCATTGAAGGTTTGATGGCCTTTTTCTTGGAATCAACCTTTATTGGTTTGTTCTTCTTTGGTTGGGATCGTTTGTCCCGCAAAGGCCATTTGGTGGTGACCATTCTGATGGCGCTGGGTACCAATTTATCTGCTTTGTGGATTTTGGTGGCCAATGGCTGGATGCAGCATCCGGTGGGTTCTGAATTTAATTTCGAAACCATGCGCATGGAAATGACCAGTTTCTCTGAACTGATCTTTAATCCTGTGGCACAAGAGAAATTTGTGCACACCGTATCTGCTGGCTATGTGACAGGCTCTATCTTTGTGATGGCGATTTCTGCTTGGTACATCCTGAAGAAACAGGATTTGGACTTTGCCAAGAAAAGCTTCCGCATTGCTGCGGCTTTTGGTATGGCCTCTGTGTTGTCTGTGATTGTTTTGGGCGACGAAGCGGGCTACACCATTGGTGAAGCACAAAAAACCAAATTGGCGACGATGGAAGCCATGTGGGATACAAAACCTGCGCCTGCCTCATTTAACCTGATTGCATTCCCCAATGAAGAAGCACGTAAAAATGACTTTGCCATTGAAATTCCTTGGGTAATGGGCTTGATTGGTACGCGTTCTGTGGATAAACAGATTACGGGCATCAACCAAATTATTGCTGAAAACACTGTACGCATTACCAATGGTAAAGAAGCAGTGCTGGCCTTGGAAAAATTGCGCAAAGACCGTACCAATGCTGATGCACGTGCTGCGTTGCAGAAATATGGCAAAGACTTGGGTTTTGGTTTGTTATTGAAATCTTATGTGCCTGATGTTGCTAAAGCCACTGATTTGGATATTGCCAAAGCTGCTCGTGACACCATTCCTCGTGTGGCACCGATGTTCTGGAGCTTCCGCATCATGGTCTTGTGTGGGTTCTTGATGCTGGCCTTATTTGTTTGCGCCTTGTGGGGCTCTGTGAAAGGCAATTTTGCAGATAAACCGTGGTTGCTGAAATGGGCGTTCTGGAGCTTGCCGTTGCCTTGGATCGCTTGTGAAGCAGGCTGGTTTGTGGCGGAATATGGTCGTCAGCCTTGGACCATTTATGGGGTATTGCCGACAAATTTATCAACCTCTAGTTTGAGCGTGGGTGATTTGTGGGGTTCTATCTTCGGGTTTGTTGGCTTATACACAATTTTATTGGTCGTAGAAGTGTACTTGATGGTGCGTTTCTCACGTCAGGGCCCGGGTTCTATGGGTACTGGCCGTTACGCCAATGAAGCGAAACATTAGGAGGACGAACCATGGATTTATATGTTTTCCTGAAATTGATTTGGTGGCTATTGTTGGGCATCCTTTTGATTGGCTTTGCCATCATGGATGGTCACGACATGGGCGTTGGTAGCTTGCTGCCATTCGTGGGCAAAACTGACGAAGAACGCCGCGCCGTCATCAATACCGTAGGCCCGCACTGGGATGGTAACCAAGTTTGGTTTATTACGGGTGGTGGTGCCATCTTCGCGGCATGGCCTTATGTTTATGCCACAGCATTTTCCGGATTCTACTGGGCTATGCTGGCGGTGTTGTGGGCCTTGTTTTTCCGTCCGGTGGGCTTTGATTATCGCAGTAAAATCAATAATCCCACTTGGCGCAAAACTTGGGATTGGGCGCTGTTTATCGGTGGCTTCATCCCGCCTGTGATTTTCGGTGTGGCTTTTGGTAACCTGCTGTTGGGTGTGCCATTCCACTTTGATGATTCATTGCGCTCTTTCTACACCGGCTCTTTCTGGGGCTTGCTCAATCCGTTTGGCTTGTTGTGTGGTGTGGTTTCTGCTGCGATGATTATCTTCCACGGTGGGGTGTATTTGGCTCACCGTACCGAAGGTGCCATTCAAAAACGCACATTCACTGCCATGAGCATTGCGTTGTTGGTGTTCTTGATTACCTTCTCTTTAGCAGGTATTTGGATTGCTTTGGGTATACACGGCTATGCTTTGGTACCTGGCAGCTATGATATGGCTGGCTATCCTGATCCTTTGAAGAAGGAAGTGATTGAAGGCACGGGCGCTTGGCTGCAAAACTACAAAAACTATCCGTTGACCATCATTATCCCTGTTTTGGCTTATTTGGGCTTGATTGGTGCATGGTTGCTGGCCAAAGCCGGTAAAACTTTTGTGGCTTTCTGGTCCTCAGCTGTGGGTTTGGCTGGCGTGATTGGGACTGCAGGCGTGGCTTTGTTCCCGTTCTTGATGCCGTCTTCCAGCGATTTGAAATCCAGTCTCACCGTATGGGATGCCTCTTCCAGCCAGTTGACGCTGACTGTGATGTTGGTTGCTGCCATCATTTTCGTGCCCATTATCTTGGTGTACACCAGCTGGTGTTACCATGTGATGCGCGGCAAAGTCACCACTGACTTTGTTAAGAAAAACGATCACAGCGCATACTAATAGGCTAGGCAGGCTGCCTGAAATGGCTGCCTGCCATCGAATAAGGAGTTAAATCATGTGGTATTTTGCCTGGTGTTTGGGTATTGGCTTTGCGATTTTGCTGGCCATCGTGAATGCCTTGTGGGGTGAATACGAACAAGACCGCAAGGAATTGGATAACCAGCAACAATAAGTGTTAAGCCAATAAAATGAGGCTGCCTGATGTTTTTCAGGCAGCCTTTTGTTTTACCTGGCTGATCCCTTATCGTTTAATTAAGGAATGTTCCTATACATTTGACATGATGAACTCTATGGTTTGGTTTATAGGATCATTAGTGATATTCGGTATGTTACGGCAATCCAATTGCATACAGCCAATAAAAAGACGAGTTCAGTTGAGTAAGAATGGTCGTTGTTAAAAGTGAGTTGTCATGCGGTGTTTTGTTATCAGCACATCATGAATCTAAAAAATTCAGGCAGCCCATTGGGCTGCCTGAAACGTAGTGGTACATCAAATCAAAAAGGATTACCGTTTAACCGTATCGGCGTTGGAATTCTTGCATGAAATCAATCAGGGCTTCCACGCCTTGCAACGGCATGGCGTTGTAGATGCTGGCACGCATACCACCCATGGTTTTGTAACCACGCAACATGCGCAGACCGCGCGTGGTGGATTCTTGGGCAAACAATTCATCCAGTTCGGGGGTGGCTGTGTGGAAGACCACATTCATTTGTGATCGTGCTTGTGGTTGGACATTATTGATGTAAAAGCCACCACTGTGGTCGATGGCATCATAAAGAATCTTGGCTTTTAAGGCATTGATGGTTTGCATGGGAGTAACACCGCCTTGCGATTGCAGCCAGCGGAATACCAAGCCAGAAATGTAGATTGGGTAGGTAGCTGGGGTGTTATACATGCCTTGTTTGTTTACATGGCTTTTGTAATTCCATACATCCGGTATCCGATCAGAACAGCGATCCAATAAATCTTCACGGATGATGACAATAGTGGCACCCGAAGGCCCGATATTTTTTTGGGCCCCAGCATAAATCACACCAAAATCGGACACATTGATGGGGCGTGATAGAATTTCGCTGGACATGTCGCACACGATTGGCGGCATGTTGTCATTGGGCTTGGGAATATCGCGGTATTGTAGACCATGCACGGTTTCATTGATGCAGTAATGGACAAAAGCTGACTTGGGGTCGACATCCCAAGTTTCTGGTGCAGGTAAATCGGTATAGTTAAACAGGTCTCCGCCGTGGGCCGCTAAGTGGACATCAACATCTGACAATTTGCCCATCTGGCTGTGGGCAATGCGGCTCCAATTGCCGGTCACCACAGAATCGACTCGTTTAAAGCCATTGGCCAAATTCATCACCACCATGTTGAATTGGGCGCTGGCACCACCTTGTAAAAATAGGACCTTGTAATTATCGGGAATCCCCATCAATTGGCGCAAATCTTGTTCAGCATGATAGAGAATACTCATGAATACATCAGAGCGGTGACTCATGGTCATTACCGAAAAGCCAGTGCCGTTGTAATCAAACATTTCCGCTTGTGCGGTGCGTAATACGGATTCGGGCAGAATGGCGGGGCCAGCAGAGAAATTATAAATGGTCGGGGTTTGCACTGTCATGATGAACTTGTGGCCTTTGTGTAACCAGGTAACCGGAGCGTGCACTACGCAATGGCAGGGTCAGCGGGGCGGTTGGGTTTAGTTTTGGGGTCGATAAAATAACAGCCCCCTATGATCATCATAGTGAGGCCTATTTGTACCAGCATGCCTAGTCAATTTCGAAGGCTGCCTGAAACAAGGTGTTACCGATTTTAGTGCGTCGCAGCACGAAAGGCAAACCGTTTGCCGCTTTGCATGTATTGGAGGACAAGTATGGTGGTTTTGCCTAAAGCGTCGATAAAGATATGAAATAACGCCATGAATAGCATGGTTGACAGGTAAAAATCTTGTTTGGAATCTTTAAAAATTGAATATTGCCTGCATTTGTGCTTCGGACATCCATTTTAAAAGGCTTTTCCTCTATTCTTCGCTGCTTTTTTCCAGAATGTGGATGCTGGTAGCACCAAGCGCGCGCAATTGTGCCAGTGCATCTTCCCATGCGGCTTGAATGTGGGCGCAGGCTGCATCGGTGGCCTTGAGGCCAAATTCCAAACGATAGTGGCGTTGATGTGCCTCTCCTGGGTTGTCCTGATGGATGGTGGGCAAACTGAATGTTTTGATGCCGTCCCAGTTGGCTTCAATGTTGTCCATCACCGGGCCAACTGCCGATTCAGGCAATCCATCAACAATGGCTGCGCGATGGGCGTATTTGGTTTGGAAGAAGGTCTGCTGATAATAATGATCCAATACCCATTCAGCCATAGGGTGTGCCATTTGGGGAAAGCCTGGGAAAAAATAATGTTCCTGAATGGAAAATCCGGCAATGTGATTAAACGGATTGGGTATCAATGTTGCCCCTGCAACGAAATCCGCCATTTTGGCACGTTGCTGATGTCCCGCGCTATCTAAGGTGTCTCCTCGTTTTAAGGTGATGTCTTCTAAAATTTTTATTGCGTCTGGATGACGAACTAAAGGGCGGTCCAATGCTGCGGCAGCGGCTTGGCGGGTATGGTCATCTGGCGTGGCGCCAATACCGCCAGTCACCAAGACAGGCCCGCCATCGACAAAGCTGCGCTTGAGTTGACGCACGAGCAGCGCACGATCGTCAGGTAAATATTGTACCCAAGCTAGTTGCAGCCCTTTGCTTTGTAGCAAGGTTTTAAAGAATGAAAAATGTTTGTCTGCACGGGAGCCGTGAACGATTTCATCGCCGATAATCATCAATCCAAATTGCATGGTGGTTTCTTTCTGGTGTCAACGCCATCAGGCTGCCTGAAACAAGCAGCTTGATGTAAAGAGAATGGGCTTAGTCGGTGAGGTATTTGCGCATGAGTTGGCAATTGACGGTGATTTGTTGATTCAATGGTAATGCACATTCACCTAAGGAGCTGAAACCATTGATTTCATAAAAAGGTACCGAATTCACAGATGCGTAGAGCTTGATCATGCCTAAACCCGCTTCACGGGCCAATTCTTCTGCTCGTTGTAAGAGTGCGGTACCTAGGCCTTGATTGTGCACAAATGGGTGCACATATAAGGCATCGAGCTGGGCCTCATGTAAATCAAGTTGAAAAAAACCTTGAATATGGCCTTTGTAATCGACAATCCATAAGGCTTTGTGTGGATCCATCATGGTGTCTAAGTAACTTTGTGGACTGAGCAGAGCCAGCCAAGCTTGAAGCACTTCGCCGCTGTACTTGCGCGCACAGGTGTATTGCACGGCATAGCGATGCGCATTATAAATGTGCTCGCAGTCGTCGGGCCGAGCCGGTCGCAGCAAGGTTAAAATACTCATGCCATTCCCTATTCATGAAATGCTTGATGATTTTTGCGTAACGATCAAGCCTGATCTTTGTGTCATTATAATCGGCTGCTTTGCCGGCGTCATGCGTATGTGTTTTGCGCCATCGGCGCAGTGGGTGATAGCATGAGCGCCAACCATGCACAGGAATCATATCATGCAAGAAAAAGTAATTTATTTGGCCGGTGGCTGTTTTTGGGGTTTGCAGGCTTATTTTCAGCGAATTCGCGGCGTATTGACCACCGAATGTGGGTATGCCAATGGGCATACGACGCATCCTCGGTATGAGGATGTGTGCCATCACCATACGGGGCATGCTGAAACCGTGAAGGTTGTCTATGACGCTGATGTCATTGGCCTAACAGAAATATTGCGTTATTTTTTGCGTGTAGTTGATCCAGTTAGCGTAAACCGTCAAGGCAATGATGTGGGTACGCAATATCGCAGTGGTGTGTATTACACGGATATCGCTGATGAGATGCTGATCCGAGCGATTTTAACAGCGGAACAAAAGCACCACAAACTGCCTATTGCCGTGGAAAACCAGCCTTTGCAGCAGTTTTATCCGGCAGAAACGGAGCACCAGGATTATTTAATCAAGCACCCTGAGGGTTATTGTCACATCGGTTTGCGACAGGCTGATGTACCGTTGCCAGTAGAGCATGAAGTTTCTGAAGCGTCATCGGGCTTTGATGTGCAGCAATTTCACAAGCCTGCCGACGCGCAGTTGCGCCAACAACTCAGCGAGGAACAATACCGCATTACCCAACAGGCTGGCACCGAATATCCATTCAGCCATGATTATGATCATCTTTTTGCACCTGGCTCTATGTCGATGTGGTCAGCGGCGAGCCGTTATTTAGTTCGCGAGACAAGTTTGACTCTGGTTGTGGTTGGCCCAGCTTCAGTCAGCCTGTGGCTGTCGATGTCGTCCGCGCACATCGTGACAGCAGTCATGGTATGCAGCGAACCGAGGTGCGCAGCCGCTATGCTGATTCGCATTTGGGGCATGTATTTTCAGATGGACCGCGTGAGCGTGGTGGCTTGCGTTATTGCATTAATGGCGCAAGCTTGCGCTTTATCCCTTATGCAGAAATGGATGAAGCGGGGTATGGTGCTTATAAAAAATGGGTGAAATGATGTTTGGCGAGGTTGCGAGTGCACATTGAATGGCTATCGAGACCAGGCCGCGTAACTGAGTGCCATGTGCCGCAGCATGCTGGCTGTGGCACCCCAGATATGATGTTGAGCAAAGGGTAATTCATATACGGTCATGGCTTGATTGTGATATGACATGGTTTGAGCTCGGTAGCTTGGTGGTTCAATGCACAGGCCAAAGGGACAGCAAAAACATTATCCACCTCGGCAGGATTAGGCTGCCAAACCAAGCCTTCTTTTTGAATCGCCACCACGGGGCTCACCACAAAACCAGAAGGCACATAGCAATCAGGCAATTGGCCAATAATATCCCATTGATGGACTGAAGCGCCCAATTCTTCTTCGGTTTCACGCAAAGCAGTGGCCACGGAAGATGCATCCTGAGCATCGGCTTTGCCACCAGGGAAGGCCACTTGGCCCGTATGGTGGCGCAAGTGCTGGCTGCGCGTAGTTAACCATATTTGTGGTTGGCCGTGGTGCCAATCAAACGGCAACAACACTGCGGCTGCCTGAAAGCGTAGTGGAAGGGTTTGTACCAATCGAGCGCGTTCTGGTAAATCACCATCAACATGCCGGCAGGCATACAACAAAAAATCTCGAAAGTGATTTTGGTCTGTAAATAGTGGCATGAGCTCAAGGTCAATAACACAAACAAGCCATAAGAATAAACCAATTATGGTCTTTTGTTGCCTGAATCTTCACATTGGTTTCAATGGCGGTTGAAACAGCCAAAAAAGAACAAATCGGTTACACTCTAATCGACTAATGCAATGGCGTAGTCGTTGCCTAATCTGGCCATCGCAAACAATGTCAACCAACACAATACAAAGGAGAACAACATGACAGAAGTGGTGATTGTAGCGGCGAAGCGCACTGCTATCGGTAATTTTGGTGGTGGTCTGTCTCAGGTAGCAGCGCCTGATTTGGGCAAAGTTGTGATTGAAGCGGTGCTCAATGAAACTGGTGTTCACCCCAGCGAAATTAGCGAAGTGATTCTGGGCCAAGTATTAACAGCGGGGGTAGGGCAAAATCCAGCTCGGCAGGCGGCACTAAAAGCGGGATTACCCGTTTCTGTACCATGTTCAACCATCAATGTGGTGTGTGGCTCTGGCTTGAAAGCAGTGCATTTGGCTGCGCAGGCAATTCAATGTGGCGATGCTGAAGTGGTGGTGGCTGGTGGGCAAGAGTCCATGTCTAATGCTCCGTATTTGTTGCCAGGAGCCCGTACTGGTTTGCGCATGGGCGATGGAAAAGTGATTGACAGCATGATTTTTGACGGCCTCACTGATGCTTATCATGCTTATCATATGGGCATCACGGCCGAAAACATTGCCGATCAATATCAAATTTCACGGGCACAGCAAGATCAGCTGGCTTTGCGCTCGCAACAACGTGCCGAGGCCGCGCAGGCAGCGGGTTACTTTAAGGAAGAAATTATTGGTGTCGCCATCCCACAGCGCAAAGGTGATCCTGTCGTGTTTGATACCGATGAATTCATTAAAAAAGGGGCTACGATGGAGAGCGTGGGTAAGCCACGCCCAGCCTTTAAAAAAGACGGTACGGTAACAGCGGCCAATGCTTCCGGCATCAATGATGGTGCTGCGGTGGTGTTGGTGATGTCGGCGGAAAAAGCCAAGTCTTTGGGTTTGACGCCCATGGCAGTGGTGCGTGGGTATGCCAGCACAGGGGTGGAGCCGGCAATAATGGGTATGGGTCCGGTGAGTGCGGTTCAAAAAACCTTAGAAAAAGCAGGCTGGCACTTGGAAGAAGTGGATGTCATTGAAGCCAATGAGGCTTTTGCGGCTCAAGCTTTGGGGGTGGCTGGCGCGCTTAAATTGGATATGAATAAAGTAAACATCAATGGTGGTGCTATTGCGCTTGGCCATCCTATTGGTGCTTCTGGGTGCCGTATTTTGGTGACTTTGCTGCATGAGATGCAGCGAAGCGGCAAACAAAAAGGCCTGGCTACTTTGTGTGTGGGGGGCGGCATGGGGGTGGCATTGGCAGTCGAACGGGTGTAAGAATCTAGGTGTTTTTGAACGCCCATATAAGAACCGAGCATTTTGCTCGGTTTTTGTTTTTTTGGATTAAAACAAGTAAACCGATGAACCTAAGCCCTAGCTGTTGTCAAAACTAATTCTTTTAAAAAGTGAATGCTTAGGAGTGATGAATGAACCATAAACTATTGGGTATCGGTTTGATTGTGGCTGTGATGGGTACAGCAATGGCGGCACCTGGGAGTGCACATCAGCACAAACACAAAGCGGCACAAGCACAATCAACTCCTGAAGTTCAAACTGCATCAGATGCTCTAGAAAATGCAGTGCCTGCTGCCACCGTAACCTCAGAAGGCAGCGGTGATGCGATTCAAAGTGAAGTAATCAGCCGCGTACCTACGGCGACGCCAGAGGCTTCAACGCCCGCTGCGGATGACGCTGCATCTGCGCCTAGATAAAAACAGCGCATGTTGTGATCCCATTCAGTAGAGATGCAAAATATTCAGGCAGCCTTGAGGTTGCCTGAATCATCTGATAATAACCCGATAATTAAACGGTTTGCGAGTATTTAGCTTGAGTGTGCTGATGGCGTAAGTGGGCATCGAAAGCCATGGCAATATTGCGAATCAGGAAACGGCCTTTGGGGCTAACAACCAGCTTATGTCCTTGCAACGTCAGTAAACCTCGGCTTGCCATCTGTTGTAAATCCGCTAACTCCGCGGCAAAATAATCGGCCGTTGCAATATTGATGCGGTGTTGATAATCATCCAGATTGACGGCAAATCGACACATTAAATCTTGGATGATGTCACGTCTGAGAAGGTCATCTTCATTCAACTCATAGCCGCGCATGACAGGCAAATGATTGTTGTCCAAGGCCTCATAGTAGGCATCTAAATTCTTTTCATTTTGGCTGTACACACGTCCAATCTTGCTGATACTGGAAACCCCAATGGCAACCAGGTCGCAGTCGGCATGGGTTGAATAACCCTGAAAATTGCGTTGTAGCCGTCCTTGTTGTAATGCTTGTGCCAGTTCATCTTGAGGCTTGGCAAAATGGTCCATGCCAATAAACACATAGCCTTGATCCAATAAATGTTGAACCGTGTCTTGTAAAATATCCAGCTTGGTCACGCTGTCGGGCACAGCCTCAGTATCAATGCGGCGCTGCGGTTTGAATAAATGGGGCAGGTGCGCATAGTGGTAGACGGCGAGACGATCTGGGTGGAGTGCCAAAACTTTGTTCAAGGTAGTGTGCATGCTCGCCATCGTTTGATGAGGAAGGCCGTAGATTAAGTCCACACTAACCGACTTGAAACCAGCTTCACGGGCTGCGTCGATGACTATGCTTGTTTCTGCTTCACTTTGCACACGGTTGACTGCTTTTTGTACTTTAGCATCAAAATCTTGTATGCCAACACTCATGCGGTTCAAGCCGAGTTTGCCTAAGGTTAGGATGCGTTCACGGCTAACCTTGCGGGGGTCAATTTCGATCGAATATTCCCCATCC
Source organism: Snodgrassella sp. CFCC 13594 (assembly GCF_001590725.1). Classification (GTDB taxonomy): domain Bacteria; phylum Pseudomonadota; class Gammaproteobacteria; order Burkholderiales; family Neisseriaceae; genus Snodgrassella. The sequence continues at coordinate 107,528 of NZ_LQXR01000006.1, forward strand.
TCGGATAAGGTGAAATGAGCACGGATACTGTCGAACACCCGTGTTAATTGTGCATCACTAAGAAATGTTGGGGTGCCACCACCAAAGTGTAACTGAGCCAACAGGGGTTTCCCTGTCCAGTTGGCGGCCACCAAATCCAGTTCTTTGTCTAAGTAGTCTAGATAGCGGTCGGCGCGGCTATGGTCTTTGGTGATGACCTTATTGCAGCCGCAGTAATAGCAAATGGTGTTACAAAAAGGAACATGTACATACAAAGACAAAGGCGTTTGCCCGCCATGATGTTGTATGGCTGCCTGAAAATTGGCCGGGCCAAATTCGGAGTAAAAACGGTCAGCTGTCGGATAAGAGGTGTAGCGTGGGCCGAATGCAGGAAGCGAAGCAATGAGTTGGCGGTCGAAATCGATATTAAAATGAGGATGATTCATGGTGTGACCGTGTGTGTAGACCCAAGGTCGGCCAAATGGCTATTGTAATCATCTGTTCAGCCGCCAAACTATGTTAAACTTGGCTTTCTTTGATTATAATCAAAAAATGAAAACAACAACGATTCGACCATGCCATTTATGGTCAAGGGGTTTTCAATTGGTTTTATAGCATCAGTATGGCGCTTATGCGCGAAATTGGTGTTGATGTGTATCAATGACACGGCACATGATGCATTTAATAACAGATAACGTGTAAGCACACCATGATTAAACTTTTCAAACAAGGTGAGACTGTGCAAAAGTTGTGCAGTAATTGCTCACTACAGGCTTTGTGTATGCCAGTGGGCCTCAATGGCAATGAAATGGCGCAATTGGATGCGGTTATCCGTCAAAGCCGCCGTTTGAAAAAAGGGGAATATTTGTTCCGCGCAGGTGAAGCGTTTACGTCTTTATTCGCCGTACGCACTGGTTTTTTTAAAACCACTGTAATGAGCCAAGATGGCCGTGATCAGGTGACGGGTTTTTTCATGTCTGGTGAATTACTGGGCATGGATGGCATTTGCAGCCATACCCACAGCTGTCATGGCATTGCCCTAGAAGACAGTGAGGTGTGTGAATTGCCATTTGGTAATTTGGAAGAAGCGGGAGAGCGCTTTCCCTCATTACAAACCCATTTTTATAAATTAATGAGCCAAGAGATCGTACGTGATCAAGGCATTATGCTGATGTTGGGCAATATGCGTGCTGAGGAACGATTGGCTGCTTTTTTGATCAATTTATCTCAACGATTGAATCAGCGAGGATTCGCAGCCAATGATTTTATTCTACGCATGTCGCGTGAAGAAATAGGCAGTTATTTAGGCCTTAAACTGGAAACAGTGAGTCGAACTTTATCAAAATTCCAGCAAGAAGGTTGGATTAAGGTTGACCATAAACACATTCAGCTTTTGGATCCCGAGGCTCTCAAAACCTTGATTGCCAATTGTTCTCAGGCTTTGTGATTATTCAAGCAAAAAATAGCGATGCGCATGACTGGGTTATCGCTATTTTCTATTTTAACCAAATCTCGCCATGGCACTCAGGCGCAACGTATCTTTCCCCATCCAGGGGGCATTGAAATGCTTGAGTAAGCGTAATTTGCGCATCACTTGTTGTACTGCTAGGCGGACGTCAGCAGGAACCTTATCCAAGGTTTGCATCCACAGCGCATGTGCTTCGGTTTTGACGCCGGCACTTTCCATGATATTGGCGCCCGATTGCAGGTAACTGAGCCAGTCACGAGCATGGCACAACGGTAACGACAGCAAGGTTCCTGGGTCATCTTCAAAGTCAATAAAGCCAATTGTGGTGTCATTGACATACATCATGTTACGGGCAAAGGCTTGGCTCAAGTATTGTTTTTTGGCGTGTACGTCAGCGATGGCATTCAAACCCAATTGCCATGCCTGTAATAACTCCGACGGGGTTTGGCCCACTTTGCGCCAGTGTTTGAGTAAATTTCGTTTCCCCAAAGAACGAGTCATTAAAGCATTATTCTGCTCAGCTAAAATTGTGGGGACCAAAACGCCGGCGTTATGTAGTTCGCGAATGCGTTTGATCTCTGTGGCAATCATGGCCACGCCGCCAGGGTTGGGTATGGGCGTAAGTGGCTTTAAGCCCGACATTTCGGATACCAAATGCATCAGCCGATAGCGCCACAAGGCATTGGTCGGCCCAGCCTTGCGTATCCATATTTTTTCTTGATTCGGTAGAATATGTGAGGCAATGGTTTGCTGTTGTTGTGCAGCGAGGAAGCTTAACTGTTGCTGGTATTCTTCTGGTGTGAGTGACATGGGCATGAATAACGGAGTAACGATAATCGAGCAAAGCCAGCGCGTCATGGGCTTGCTGCTCAAAAAGTGGAGTATAAACGGCAAATGAGGTTTATGGCGATCTAAGGCAATAAATCTTTAAGCCGATAATAACCCACGCCCAACCACTGGCTAGGCAAACGCAGATAAGGCCCGCCTGGGAAATTGCGGTGATGGAGCAGCTCAAAAACGCGTAAGCGGCTATCGTCTCCCAAAATGGCCTCTGCCGTGACCAGGCCACCCAGTCCAGTGGCAGCAACGCCGTGGCCAGAAAAGCCCTGCATAAAATATAAATTGGGTGCCAATCGACCAAAGTGGGGTGCTCGGTTCATGGTAATGTCCACATCACCGCCCCAAGCAAAATCTATTTTGGCCTCAGTCAGTTGTGGAAAAACTTTAAGCATGTCTCGGCGCATGCCGGCAATCAATTGTTCTTGGGTGGGCTCGCGTCCCGCATAGTTGACCTTACCACCAAAAAGAAGCCGGCCATCACCGCTTAAGCGGTAGTAATCCAGAACAAAGCGGGTATCGCATACTGCCATATTATTGCGTATCAGTGCTTGCGCCTGCTCACCCAACGGCTCAGTGGCAATGATGTAGGTGCCTACCGGCAAAATTTTGGCCTGTAATGGCCGCAACAGCGCAGGTTTCAGACTTTGGGTAAATGCATTGACGGCCACCACCACATTTTGCGCATCAATATAGCCTTGAGGCGTGAACACGCGGTAACCGCCTTGGTGTGGCAGGATATCGTGCATGGGGGTGTGCTCGTATAAGGTGGCGCCAGCAGCTTGTGCTGCTCGACTTAAGCCCAGCAAATAGTTGAGTGGGTGGATATGCCCAGAGTCATGATCAAACAGTGCGCCTACATAACGATCACTGGACAACGCTTGTTGTAATTGTGCTTGGTCCCACAGCTGGTAGCCGTCATAACCATAAATAGCCCGTGCTTCTTGTTGCCATTCTTGCAGCTCTTTTAGGTGGCGGGGTCTAACAGCCGCATGGGCATAGCCACGTTGCCAGTCGCAGTTAATGCCATATTGATGCACTTGCGCGTCAATTAGCTCAACAGCTTCTACACTCCAATTCCACAAGGATTGGGCTGCCTGAATGCCGATATCATGAGCAATGGCACTCATTTCTGCGGCCCAGCCATAGATAACTTGGCCGCCATTACGTCCAGATGCACCATAGCCGATGCGTGCTGCCTCAATCAGCGCGACACTTTTTCCTGCCTTTGCCAGTGGTAGTGCGGTGCCTACGCCAGCTAAGCCACCACCAATGACGCAAGTGTCTACTTTGGTGTTGCCGCTGAGGGCGGGATAGGTGGTGGTGTCATTACGGGTGGCTGAATAGTAAGACGCTACGTGCTCTTGAAAATCAGGGTTAGGTAACATGGGCAGGCCTTTGGTTTTTCAGGCAGCCGCACGTAATGGCTGTTGCATTAATAGCTGGTGTGCGGCACGCCAAGAGGGGTGGTCAACACCGGTAAGCAGGAAAGTTGCCTGCTACCGGTGCAGATTAGGCGCGTGGGCTGTTGGTTGTGGTGCTATTACTGCGATAGGCTTCAGCCATTTCGCGTTCGCGTTTGGTGGTTTGTCGCATCATTAGGTAGTTGATGGCAATCACCAACGAGCCTACCAAAGCAATGATGATGGTGGCCAATACATTCATTTGAGGATCCAAGCCCAGTTTGATTTTTGAGAAAATCACCATCGGTAAGGTAGAGGAGCCGGGGCCAGATAAGAATGACGTGATGACCAAATCATCTAGTGACAAGGTAATCGACAACAAAAAGCCAGACGCTATGGCCGGTGCGATAAGCGGCAATGTGATCAGGAAAAATATCTTCAGTGGTTTGGCGCCTAAGTCTTTGGCAGCCTCTTCCAACGATTGATCCAATTCTGAGAGTCGAGAGCGAATTACCACCGTAACATAAGCCATGCACAGTGTGGTGTGGCCCAACCAAATGGTGAAGAAGCCTCGGTCAAAATACAAAAAATGAAGCACGCTATTTTGCAACAACATTTGTACTTGGATAATCAATAATAGCATGGACAGGCCGGTAATCACATCCGGCATTACCATGGGCGCGGATACCATGCCAGCAAACAATGAGCTGCCTTTGAAGCGTTTGATGCGGGCCAGCGCATACCCTGCCATAACCCCCAAAACAACTGCGGCGGCGGCTGAGCATAATGCGATACGGATGGATAGCCAGGCGGCTTCCAAAATCACCTCATTTTGCATCAGTTGACCATACCATTTGGTAGAGAAACCACCCCATACAGTGACCAGCCGAGAATCATTGAATGAATACACCACCAAAATCACCAGCGGGATATACAGGAAAGCCAGTCCCAAAAACAGCATGGTTCTTAAGAACCAAGACATTTTTTGTTTATGCATGGTTGCTGCCTCCAATTTCGCGGTTTTCGTAGCGGTGGAAAAAGGCGATGGGAATCACCAGCAACAGCACCATGATAACGGCGACTGCCGATGCCAGTGGCCAGTTATTCTGGTCAAAGAATGCTTGCCACAAGACTTTACCAATCATCAGGTTTTCAGGCCCACCCACTAACTCTGGAATCACAAATTCACCCACTGCGGGAATGAAGACCAGCATAGAACCAGCAATAATGCCTGCTTTGGAGAGCGGTAAAGTGATGGTTAAAAATGCTTTAATCGGACCTGCGCCCAAATCTGCCGCTGCTTCAAGCAAGCGCCCATCCATTTTGACCAGTTGCGTGTACAACGGCAAAATCATAAACGGGAGATAGGCATAAACCATTACCAAATTCAGCGAAAACGTATTGTAAAACATGTCTAATGGCTGATTAATGACACCCCATTTGAGCAAGTAATTGTTGATGATGCCGTTTTTTCCCAGCAAGCTCATCCACGCATAGACACGCAGCAGAAATGAGGTCCAGAAGGGCAGCATAATGGCCAAAAGCAAACCATTACGCATGCTTTCTGGTGCGCGAGAAATGGCATAAGCAATGGGGTATCCGAGCAACAAACAAATGACTGTGGTGGTGAATGCTGTTTTAATCGACAACCAATAAGTGAGCAAATAGATATTGTCACCGCGGTTACCTGTGAGCATTTGCCCGAGAGAATGCCAAAAATCATTGGCAATGTCGGCATAGTTTTGATAGCTCAGTAATATGTTTAGGCGGCCCATATCGCCATCTACTGTGTAGAGTGGGGAAAAAGGCGGGATAGAAACATCTTGTTCTGCAAAACTGATTTTGAGGACGATAATAAACGGCACCAAAAAAAGTACGAGCAGCCACACATAAGGTATGCCAATGACCAGTCCTTGCGTTGGCCGGATATTTTTCAGGCGGTTGAGCCAATTCATAACACAGCTCCCTATTAGCGGGTGAGGGGTGAGGCCTGATTTTCGGGCCAGCTGATGTACACGGATTCATCCCAAGTAGGCTGGGCAATGTTATTGAGTTCCCAGTAGGAAGACAGTACTTGGCTTTTGATGATTCTGCCTGAGGGTAGACGGATATGGAAAATACCAAAACTGCCTAAGTAGGCAATTTCTTTAACCACGCCTTGTGCCCAATTGTATTCGCCTAAATTGACCGGTTTGTCTTGGTGGATATTGATGTCTTCAGGGCGGATTGAGAGCCAAATTTGCTGATCGTCCGGTCCAGTTATGCCATGGCCCAAATACACAGGCTGCTGCAAGTCAGGGCATTGGATTACCACGTGATCGGGGTCGTCTTCCACCACTTTGCCGGGAATGATGTTGGTTTCACCCATGAACTCAGCAGTAAAGCGGCTATTCGGATAGTCATAGATGTCGCTGGGTGTGCCCACTTGTTTGAGTTGGCCTTCTGACATAATGGCTATACGGGTGGCCATGGTCATGGCTTCTTCTTGGTCATGGGTTACCATGATGCAAGTAGCACCTACTTGTTCTAAGGTATTGACCAATTCAAGTTGAGTTTGCTGGCGCAGTTTTTTATCCAACGCCCCTAAAGGTTCATCCAACAACAGCAATTTAGGGCGCTTGGCCAAGCTGCGTGCCAATGCCACCCGTTGCTGTTGTCCGCCAGAGAGTTGGTGAGGTTTGCGTTTGGCGTATTTGGTCATTTGAACCAAACGCAGCATTTCTTCAACGCGAGCGCCAATTTCGTCTTTATTCAGCTTGTCTTGTTTTAGGCCAAAAGCAATATTTTGTTCCACCGTCATATGGGGAAACAAGGCATAGCTTTGAAACATCATGTTGATGGGGCGGTCATAAGGTTGCAGGTGGGTGATGTCTTCGCCATCTAAGATGATGTGTCCTTGCGTAGGCGTTTCCATACCGGCCAACATGCGCAGTAAAGTTGATTTACCGCTGCCTGAGCTACCCAATAAAGCAAAAATTTCATGTTGCTTGATGGTGAGGTTGACATGGTCTACGGCATAGTTATCGCCATAGGTTTTGACGATGTCTTTGATTTGTAAATAAGGAGTGGTGCTGTCGGTTGCTTTTGGCGTTGCATTGTCGCTCATGGTTCCACGCTCCAGAGAATTCAATCTGATGTTGCCAATAACAAGGGTTAATCGAGGCTAATCCTTGTGCAGTGGGCATTTTAAGCAAGCGTATGACCTAGGGCAATGGGCTGTCAACACAAATTAACAAAATCCCTAACTTATTTTTGATTATTCTTATCTGAACAAAAATATGTTTATGATGCATTAATTTGAATGAGGAGGTCCTGCTGTGGTTCATGCATAGGGAGGTGGCAGTATCTGTGGCTGGCTGAAAAGCCATGCCTTGGTGTAGTATTTGGGGTTTGTGATTAAGGATAAATGTCATGCAAACTTTGCCGTATCAGCCTGAAGTGGCAATGCGCATGCAGGCCAATAGCCATGAAGCTATCGATGAAGGCGCACGGTTTTACCACACCACCAACGGCTATTGGGTGGCGTGGCACAATGGCATGGCTGCTGTATTGGCCGACGATACACCGCCGGATGTGCCGTGCGACTGGGTAGAAGGTGCTCATGATTTGGCCGAATTGGTTGAGTTGATTGAGAGCGGTGCTTATGCCGAGGTTGAAGAATTTGATGGCGATGATGAGGCTTGGCATGATGCTTTGGCTGATGCCGCTGCTGGTGGTGAACACGGTTGTGCTTGTGGTGATGGTGGTTGTCATCATCATGAGCATTGATGGTCAATTTCAGTCGTACTTTCAGGCAGCTTGATATGAGTAAACACATACTACTGGGCGTGAGTGGTGGCATCGCGGCCTATAAAAGCTGCGAGCTGGTTCGTTTGCTGGTGAAAGCCGGTCATGACGTCAGTGTCGTGATGACGGCGGCAGCCACTGAATTTGTATCGCCCACTACATTTCAAGCATTGAGTGGACATCCTGTGTTGTTGGACACACATGATGGTGTGCAGGGTAATGGCATGGCCCACATCAATTTGACACGGGCAGCGGATGTGATGCTGATTGCACCTGCAACCGCTAACACCTTGGCTAAGCTTGCTTATGGCTTCGCCGACAACCTACTCACCAACTTGGCGGCAGCGCGTGCGTGCCCATTGGCGGTAGCGCCTGCCATGAATGTGCAGATGTGGGCCAATCCGGCGAATCAACGCAATATAACGCAATTACAGCAGGACGGTGTGGCTGTGTTGGGTCCAGGCTATGGAGCCCAAGCCTGTGGTGAAGTCGGTGCTGGGCGGATGCTTGAAGCAGCCGATCTGGCTGATTTAGTGCCAGATTTGTGGACGCCCAAGCGCTTGGCTGGTAAGCGGGTATTGATTACGGCTGGTGCCACGTTTGAAGCCATTGATCCAGTGCGCGGCATCACCAATATTTCCAGTGGGCGTATGGGCTTGGCACTGGCGCGAGCTTGTCGCGCTGCTGGGGCGCGCGTGAACTTAATTTATGGGCAGGTGCAGGCAAGTATTCCACCTCATTTGGCACATGTGGAGCAGGCGGAAAGCGCTGAAGCCATGTATGCAGCGGTGCATCGGTTGGTGGCTGATCAGGATGTGTTTATCGCTGTGGCTGCGGTGGCTGACTATAAAGTGCACAATGTTAGCGAACACAAGATCAAAAAAGAGGACTCGGCATCGGTGCCTGTGATTGAATTGGTGGAGAATCCAGATATTTTGGCCTCAGTGACTGCGCTACCAAAACCGCCGTTTTGTGTGGGTTTTGCTGCTGAAAGTCATGATGTGCTGGCGTATGCACGGGTCAAGCGTGTGAAAAAAAAGGTGCCTTTGCTGGTGGCCAATTCGGTGGCGCAAGCCATGGGAAAACCCACTAATCAGGTGGTGCTGATTACCGCTGATGCTGAAATCGTGTTGCCTGAATTGAGTAAAGACGAAACGGCCATGGCCATTGTGGCGCAGTTGGCTGATATGCTGGGTTGATTCAAACAGTCTAAACTTTACGGTAGGCTTCCTGAATACTGGAAGTGGGTTCCGCCTGCTCATTTAATAATTTCTTTCTTTTCCATTGGATAATATTCAATCATGACTTCATCTGTTTCGCATCCTGAAGTGCAATTGCGCATCCTTAACCCCAAAGTGGCCGATTATTTGCCGCAGTATGCCACCGCCGGTTCCGCAGGGTTGGATTTGCGCGCCTGTTTGGATGAAGCGGTGACCCTGGCGCCAGGGTCGGTGTATTTGGTGCCGACAGGGCTGGCTATGTATTTGGCTAATCCTGCCTTGGCGGCGATGATTTTGCCGCGCTCGGGCTTGGGCCACAAAAACGGCATTGTGCTGGGTAATTTGGTGGGGTTGATTGATTCGGATTACCAGGGGGAGTTGAAAGTGTCTCTGTGGAATCGAGGTGTTGAACCTTTTGTGATTGAACCATTCGCCCGTGTGGCACAAATGGTGATTGTGCCAGTGGTTCAGGCAGCTTTTTGCGTGGTAGATGAATTTGTGCAGAGCGAACGGGGTGAAGGTGGTTTTGGTAGTACCGGTCACGCATAATATCGGTGGTGGATTTTCAGTCAGCTTAATTGAAGCGGTTGAATAGGAGTAGACGATGAGCACCTGGCATGACGCCATCGGTAGTGAAAAGCAGCAGCCTTATTTCCAGCATATTTTGAATAGTGTACGCACAGAGCGCGAGGCAGGTATATCTGTTTATCCTCCCGCGCACGATGTATTTAATGCATTTAAGGCCACCGAATTTGACCATGTTAATGTGGTGATTTTGGGCCAAGATCCATATCACGGTCCCAATCAGGCGCACGGGTTGTCATTCTCAGTGCGAGAAGGAGTGGCTATCCCGCCTTCATTGGTGAATATTTACAAGGAATTGGCCGATGATATTCCCGGCTTTCAGATGCCCCAACAGGGTTATTTACAGCACTGGGCTGAACAAGGCGTATTGCTGCTGAACACGGTGTTGACTGTGCGCGCTGGTGTGGCGCACTCACATGCAGAACTGGGCTGGGAAACCTTTACTGATCGTGTGATTGCAGCGCTGAATCAAGAGCGCGAGCATATTGTGTTTATGCTTTGGGGTAGCCACGCACAGAAAAAAGGGGCGATGATCGATCGGTGCAAACACTTGGTATTGACCGCGCCACATCCTTCGCCCTTGTCGGCGTATCGGGGTTTTTTTGGTTGCAAGCATTTTTCCCAAGCCAATGCTTATTTGGTGGCCCATGGTAAGACACCGATTGACTGGCAGGTGTGATGATTGGTGTTCATTCGTCGGTCTGGTGGTTGTTTAATGGGCGTCCATGTTCTGTTGTTTCAGGCAACCTGCAACAGCAACATTGATGATCAGGCTTATGCCGCCACACGGCAGGTTGCTGATGAAAATTCCAATACCAAAGTCATTCGCTGCCCAAAGTGGCTTGAGCCCGGGTGACTAATTTTAATCAACGAGACAAATATGGATTCACTAACGCAGATTGCCTTGGGTGCCACGGTGCAAGGCATCGGCTTGGGTCGCTATCAGGGCAGAAAATCACTGGCCTATGGCGCAATTTTGGCCACATTGCCTGATTTGGATGTGTTTATTCGATACACTGATCCAGTATCGCAAATGACGTTACACCGTGGATTCAGTCATTCATTGCTGGTGTTGCCCTTGCTGGCGCTGGTGTTGGCATGGGCCATCAAAAAGAAGTGGCCGAATACGCATTATTCGTTTGCGCGGCTGTATTGGACGCTCTGCTTTACCTTGATTACCCATCCTTTGCTGGATGCGTTTACTGTATATGGCACACAGCTATTTTGGCCGCTGGAGAAAATGATTGGCTTTTCGCCACAACAGTGGTCAGGGGTGTTTATCGTTGATCCTCTTTATACTGTTCCTTTGCTAATGGCGCTGTCTTTGGCTTTATGGGTTGGCCTGAATAAAAAGGCCATTCGTTGGCTGAGCATGGCGTTGGTTTGGAGTACGGTGTATTTGGCGTGGGGTACATATGGACAATATCATCACGAACAGCGTGTGCGGGCTTATTTAACCCAGCAAGGTATTCACGTTACCCGCATCATGGCAGTGCCTATGCCGCTCAATACACTGGTTTTCCGAGTGGTAGCGCAGACCAGTCAGAATGAATACATTGATGCAGTCAGTGGGTGGCTGGATACTGCGCCACCTGAATACATTATGGAGCCTTTAGGCCAGCAATGGGCTGCCATTTTGGCGGATAACGCCGATTACCAGCAACTCAACTGGTTTGCCGATGGCTGGCTGCGGGTGGATAAAATAGGCCACGCTTTGGTGGTCACTGATTTGCGCATGGGCGTGCCTGGGTATCATAATTTTCGTTTTGTATTGGCTCAGCAGCAACACGGAGCGTGGCGCAATATATTGCCGCAACGCTATGTGCAGCCTCAACATTTAAACACAGTGACAGGCCTGCAGCTGATTTGGCAACGCATGTGGTCGAATCAATTGCCTTTGCCATTGGCGCGTTGGGCGCAGGCAGAAGACCATCCCCAGCCTTAAATCCTGTCATGACGTCATGGTTTACTCAATCTTTTCAGGCAGCCTTGATGATCGTGGATTGAATAGCTATTTTAGGGATTGGGGTAAAGGAATAGAACCAGTATGAAACTCAACCCACCGCAACGTGAAGCCATTCATTATTTGGGCGGCCCACTTTTGGTATTGGCTGGTGCCGGAAGTGGTAAAACCCGAGTGATTACCGAGAAAATCGCTTATTTGATCACCGAAGCAGGCTATCCGTCGCACCACATCGCGGCCATCACCTTCACCAATAAGGCTGCTAAAGAAATGCAGGAGCGGGTAGCGCAATTGTTGAATAAGCAACAATTGCGTGGTTTGACGGTGTGCACCTTTCATGCTTTAGGCATGCGCATTTTGCGAGAGGAAGCAGACGCCGCTGGTTACAAAAGGCAGTTTTCCATTTTGGATGCCGCCGACGCGAACAAGATTGTGGCAGAGCTTTTGGGCAGCAGTGGTCGGGATGCAGTATTCAAAGCCCAACACCGCATTTCATTGTGGAAAAATGATTTAATTTCGCCAGAAACAGCGTTTCAGATAGCCGAAAATGAGTGGGAGCGCCAAATAGCAGTGCTCTATACCAACTATCAAGAAACGTTGATAAGCTATCAGGCGGTGGATTTTGATGATTTGATTCGCATTCCGACTGAGCTTCTGCGTCAGAATACTGCGCTCAGGCATAAGTGGCAGCTGCGTTTGCGCTACCTACTGGTGGATGAGTGCCAAGATACCAATACTTGCCAATATGCGTTGATGCGTTTATTGACGGGTGCGGAAGGGCTGTTTACGGCTGTGGGGGATGATGACCAGAGCATTTATGCGTGGCGGGGTGCCAACATGGAAAATCTACGCTTGTTGCAACAGGACTATCCCCAGCTAAAAATCATTAAGCTTGAGCAAAACTACCGCTCTAGTGCGCGTATTTTGCGGGTGGCTAATCAGGTTATTGCGCACAATCCCAAGTTGTTTCAAAAAACGCTGTGGAGCGAATATGGCTTGGGTGAGATGATCGATGCCATTGCGTGCAAAGATGAGCAGCATGAGGCTGATGTGGTGGTGGGTCGTATTGCACACCATAAGCTTATCGGTGGTGATGCGGTGCATTATCGCGATTTTGCTGTTTTGTATCGAGGTAATCATCAGGCGCGCGTTTTTGAGGAAGCGCTTCGAAGCCGGCGGATTCCATATAAATTATCGGGCGGTCAAAGTTTTTTTGATAAAGCTGAAATTAAAGATGTGTTGGCGTATGTGCGCTTATTGGCCAATGGAGATGACGACCCCGCTTTTTTGCGCGCCATCACTACACCCCGCCGCGGCATTGGACAGACCACTTTGGCTAAGCTCAATGATTTTGCCAAAATGCACCAATGTAGTTTGTTTCAGGCAGCCCAAAATGCAGCGGCGCTGGCATTGTTGTCGACTCAAAGTCGAGCTCAAGTGATGTTGTTTATGGCGTTGTTGTCAGATTATCGTCAGAAGGCAGAAAATGAAGATGCGGGTCATGTATTACAAAGCCTGCTCACAGACATCAACTATGAAAACCATTTGCTCACTTCGGAAGAAGGAAAGGCGGGTGAAATCAAATGGCGTAATGTGCAAGACTTGGCGCGATGGATTGCCAAAAAAGGCAAAGAAGATGCGAAAACCCTCATAGACGTTGCTCAAACGATCGCGCTCATGACTTTATTAGAAGGTAAAGGCGATGAGGAAATAGATGCAGTTAGCATGTCGACATTGCATGCCTCTAAGGGGTTGGAGTATCCCCATGTATTTTTGGTGGGTTGTGAAGAAGGGTTGTTTCCTCATGCAGACAGTGTAGAAGAAGGCAATGTTGAGGAAGAACGGCGGCTGATGTATGTGGGCATCACTCGGGCACAAAAAACACTAACACTAACGCATTGTCTCAAGCGCAAACGTGCCGGCGCTTGGCAGTTTTTGGAGCCCAGTCGTTTTATTGAGGAAATGCCAAATGAAGATGTGCGCATCTTGGGTCGAAAAAATAGTGAGCCAATTGTGAGCCAAGCTGAAGGTAAAAGTCGTTTGGCGGACATGATGGCGCTACTGGATAAGAAATAACCTTAGATTGCTGCCTTGCAGCCGGTG